>NZ_BAFV01000029.1 GCF_000308515.1 Nocardia carnea NBRC 14403
GGGGTGCTCGACGGGCCGATGGTGCGACGGGTCACCGTACCGCTGGCCAAACTTCCCGCCCAGGCACACGGCCTGCGGATCGCGCTGGTCAGCGATCTACATCTCGGCCCCGCGCTCGGCCGCGGGTTCTGCGAACGGGTCGTCCGTACGGTGAACGACACCCGCCCCGACCTCATCGCCCTGGTGGGCGACCTCGCCGACGGCAGCGTCGCGGATCTGCGCGCGGAAACCGAACCGCTGGCCGGGCTCAGCGCCCGATTCGGCACCTACTTCGTTCCGGGCAACCACGAGTACTACTCCGATGCCGACGTCTGGCTGGACCGGGTCCGGGAACTCGGGATGCAGGTTCTGCTCAACGAGCGGGTCAGCCTGCCCGATTTCGATCTCGCCGGGGTCGACGATCCCGCGGGCAGCCTCATCGGCCGCGGCCCCGATTTCGCGGCGGCACTGGACGGCCGGGACAGCGAACGGGCCTGCGTCCTGCTCGCCCACCAGCCGATCGTGGTGCACGATTCGGTGCGATACGGCGTGGACCTGCAATTGTCCGGCCATACCCACGGCGGGCAGTTGTGGCCGGGTAACCTGATCGCGCGCTTGGCCAACCCGACCGTGGCGGGGTTGGAACTGTACGGTGCGACGGCGCTGTACGTCACCCGCGGCGCAGGGGCCTGGGGGCCGCCGGTCCGGGTCGCGGCCCCATCGGATATCACCGTGCTGGAGCTGGCTTCGCTACAGGGAGTCTGATCGCGCCGCGAAGGGGAGCGGATACCCGGCTCAGAGCCGGGTGAGCAGTGTACGCAGGCGTTCGATGCGTGGACGCTGGACCGGGGTGAATTCCGGTGGGTGGTGGATCTCGATACTGAGCCGGTCGTCGTAGGTGGTGACGATACTGGTTCCGCCGCCGGGCTGCGGGGGCCGGCGGCCGGTGGGGTCGGGTTTGGCGATCATGGTGGTACGGAAATCGTCGATCCGGACCGCAGGCCCGGACAGTCCGGGTAATCGGCCCCAATTCGTGGTCATCACCGTGTCGAACGGATTTGCCGGCGGTGCCGCCAGGGTGTCGGGCAGCTGCAACGGAGTCTGCTGGACGTAGCCGGTGGCGAGACCCGCACGCAATGCGCCGACGACCCCGTGCGCGAGCGAGGTGAGCGTCTGCGCCCCGCCGGGCGCGGGGCGGTAACCCGCGAAGCCCAGGACGTTGGTGCCCTCGGCCGGCCCGATCGCCGGCCGGACCCGGCGCCGCAGATCCACCGAATACGAACACTGCAGGCCGGTCACCGGAAGCCGGCGGGCCTCGGCTTCGGTGAGCAGCAGGGCCGCGGCCACCAGGCTGTGCACCGTCACCCCGGTGCGGTGCCCGTGGGCTACCAGAGCGCCGGTGTGCTCCCGGCTCAGCCGGCACCGGGTGGTGACCAGTGGCGGGTATTCGTGATCGTTCGCGGCGAGCGCGTCGGGCGGGGGGAGCGGCGGTTCGCTGCGGGGAGGTCCCGCCCGGCCGGGGAGGGGGCGGCGGCTGATCCCGCGGGCGGCGAGCAGATCTTCGACCGGTTGCGGCTGCCGGGCGGGTGGGAGTTCCGGGGCCCGGCCGGTGACGGCGGTCGAGTAGCACTGCCACAGTCGTTCGTAGAGGTGCAGCGCATGTGTCGCGTCGGCGATACTGTGGTGGACGAGCAGGGTGACGCTCGCGCCGGTCGCCGATCGCACCACGTGGGCCGAACCGAGGGCGCGCCGCTGGTCGGGCAAGGCCCCGGTGAGCAGGAGTTCCGGATCGCCGTCCGCCACGGTGAGCACGATCTCGGGCGGACCGGAGGTGACCAGCGTATGCCCGAACGGTTCACTGGGTACGAGCTGGGCGCCGAGCATGGGGTGGGCGGTGACCAGTGCCTCGTACGCGGCGGCCAGGGCGGAGATGTCCACCCGGCCGGATACGCGCGCGCAGTATCCGACGAAAACCCCGCTGAACGCGAAGATCTGCTCGCTGGGAGCCAGCGGTCGGATGACGGTAGCCGCGGTCATGGTGGTGCCTCTGTCCGGATGTTGGTGAGAGATTAACCCAAAAAGGCGTTATTGCCTCATATTTCGGTCCGGACGAGATGGACGCTACACAGTGACTCCGACGGGGCTGGTACGTTGCTTAGGTATACCTAATTAGTGAGGAGGCCGGATGGCCAGGAAACGCACGACCATGACCGTGGCCCGGACCGAGCAGCTCAGCGCCCATCTCGTCCGCGTACATCTGGGCGATCCCGGATTCGACGATTTCACCGCGAACGAATTCACCGACGCCTATGTGAAGCTGCTGTTCGACCGGCCCGACGGCGAGGTGATGCGCACCTACACCGTCCGCTCGGTGGATACCGCGGCCCGCGAGATCGCCATCGATTTCGTGGTACACGGTGACGAGGGGATCGCCGGACCGTGGGCGGCGACCGTCCGGCCCGGTGAGCAGATCACCTTCTTCGGTCCGTCCGGGGCCTACGCGCCGCGTGCGGACGCCGATTGGCATCTGCTGGCCGGTGACGAAGCCGCGTTACCCGCGATCTCGGCGGCGGTGGAAGCTCTGCCCGAGGATGCTCCCGCGAAGGTTTTCGTCGAGGTCGCCGATGCGTCCGACGAGATCGCGCTACCGTCCAAGGCGCTGGTCGATATCACCTGGGTGCATCGTGGCGGTGCAGCCCACGAGGTCGGCGACGACCGGGCCGGGGACAACGCTCCGCTGATCGCCGCGGTGCGCGGCGCGGCGTGGCTGCCGGGGCAGCCGCAGGTGTTCATCCACGGCGAGGCGCAGGCGGTGATGCACAACCTGCGCCGCTATATCCGCCGGGAGCGCGGTGTCTCCGCCGAGTTCGCATCGATCTCCGGATACTGGCGGCGCGGCCGCACCGAGGAAGGCTTCCGGGTATGGAAGAAGGAGCTCGCCGAGGCCGAGACCGCCGGATAACCCGGGCCGCGAGTCAGCCGGCCGGGCAGTCGGCGCTGCCGGGAAGCGGCAGGCAGATCCCGGCCGTGGCCGACAGCAGGAGCCCGGCGCCGGCTACCAGCGAGCCGAGGGCGATCGCGAGGAACACTCCTACCCACAGCAGGCCGGGCAACCGGGTGAGCCGGGCCAGTTGGTCGGCGTCGGTGGTGCCGTCGCGCATCCGCGACCGGGTGCGCTGTAATTCCAGCACCGGACGGCTGCCGGCGAGCAGCAGCAGCCACGTCGCCAGGTAGGCGAAACCGGCTTGCAGCGCATCGGAACCGAACCAGGACACCCCGAAAACCAAGGCCCCCGTGGTCAGTACGGATACCACGCCGTACACGTTGCGGATCATCACCAGCATGATGGCCAGGGCGGCGATGGCGATCCACAGCATCAGGGTGATCCGCCCGGCGCCGAGTAGGGCGGCGAACCCCAGTCCGACCAGCGGTGGCGCCGGATAACCGGCGAGCGCGGTCAGGATCATGCCGAATCCATAGGGTTTTCCGCTGGAAACGGTGAGTCCGGAGGTATCGGAATGCAGGGTGATCGCGTTGAGCCGCCGGCCGCTCAGTAGTGCGACCAATGCGTGCCCGCCCTCGTGCGCAATGGTGACAACATTGCGGGTCACCCGCCACAGCGGCCCGTAGCCGACGAGAATCAGGGCTACCACCGCGGTCGCCAGTACCAACCAGGACGGCGGGGCCGCCTGGGTCGTCGTGAGCCGCTCCGCGATGGAACTGCTGCGGTCTATCAGATCACCGGTATCCACTGCCGCACCATAACCGGGGAGCGCGCCGCGGCGCGCGGCGCCGGGAGGGCGGCCACCGAAACCCGGCCGGGGTGGGCGTTACCACGACGTCCGGATATCTGTTGATGGGACGTTTCACTATCTTTGGCCGACTGTATTCCGAGGTGGACCGAAGTCTCGGCGTTGGGTCGTTCACAGAACCATGAATAACTATACGTTTGTCCATATCGGTAGTCGGTCGCTGGCGGAGGGAGCACGGATGTGCACGAGTGGACAGTACGACCCCGAACCGGAGGACTCCGCCGAAGTCTTCGAAGTGCCGGAACTCACCGAGCTGCTGCGGATCTGGTCCGTGCGTAGCACGGGTGCCGCGAGCGCGCCGCGGCCGGTCGCGGATTTCGGCACGGCGTTCCGGGTGGGGTTGGGCCTGGCGCTGGCGCTGCTCGACGATTCCGATCCCTCGGGCCGGCAGGTGCTGGCCCGGCTCGAGGTGGCGGCCGCGCGCTGGGCCCGCGAGGAGGTCCCGCTCGAGGTGATCCAGCATGCTCTGCACGAAGGGGTCAAAAGCGGGCTGGGACTGCGTGATTCGCCATTACTGCGACGTTCGGACGCGGCGTCCGGCGGTGTCGACGGATCGTTTGTGGTGGATGTGCTCGATACGCTGACTGCCGCGGTGTCCCGAGCCTATGTGGCGCAGGTGCGTAGCGGCCAGGCCTCGGCCTGATGTGCTCACCTCGCCCGATAACTGCGCGCGACGAGCGCGGAACGCAGATACCACAGGCCCGACGGCTGGGTCGGGTCGAAACCGGTCAGTTGCGCGACCCGTTTGAGCCGGTAATCGATGGTGTTGGTGTGAATATGCATGAGCCGGGCTGTGCGCTGGCGGTTGAGATTGTTGGAGATATGGCGCTGCAGCGTCTCCAGCAACTCCGGGTGGTCGTCGAGCGGCTCGAGCAGCGAACCGAGATATTCCCGGCCCGGCCCGGGGCGGGTGAGCTGGTACTCCAGTGCCATATCGTCGAACCGGTAGAGCCCGGGAACGCATTCGAGCCGCTGCACCATATCCAGCAGCTCATGGGCCTGGTCGGCGGCCGCGGGGATATCCGCGGTGGGCGTTTCCACCATGGCGGCACTGATCGGGACCTGCGCCGCCCGCGACAGTTGCGGGATCAATTCGTCGAGCTCCTCGGCGCCCAGAGTTTCGGCCGGCAGCAGGACGGTGCCACCGTCCACGCTCAGCAGCGACAACGCCGCGTCGGTGCAGCGGGTTGCCAGTTCCGCCTGCACCCGGCGCAGTTTGCGGCGGGCCACCACTTTCCCGTCGAGCGCGGGAATGGATTCGTCGGGATGGGCCGGAATCGCCACGGCCAGCACGATATACGCGGGGGCGATCTCGATACCGCATTCGCGGGCCATGGTCGACGTACTGTGCCCGCCCAGTAGCGCCGAGGTGAGCGTATGCACCGCCGTATGGTGTTCGTTGACCACCGAGCGCAGTTCCCGCACGTAGGCCATCGAGATACAGACCGTCATCTTGTCGAGCATTTCGACGACGAGTTTGGCGCCGTCGACCAGGGCGGAATAGTCGGTCACCGTCGCCTGCGACACCACGAGGTCCAGACCCAGCCGGAACCCTTCGTGGACGGCGTGGTGGATGGTGTCGATCGGCACCCCTTCCCGTGCCCAGCCGGCGGCGGCGTTCTCCAGTCTTCGGGTCTTCTCCGGGATGTCCTGGCCGTCGAGCATGCTGACGGCCAGCTCCAGACAGGTGCGGGTGATGGTGGTGACATCGCCGTAGATCGCGTCGCCGGGCAGGGTCCCGCACGGCACCACGTTCTCCACGAAATGACCCACCATCCGGCGGGACAGTTTGCGGACATCCTGCAGCGGGGCGGACATGGGTTGCCCGGATAGCGTCAGCTTGGTTCTGGTCGTGTCGACGGTCATGCTGACTCCTTCTACCCCCGGACGGTGAGACTGCGGCTACACAGTAACGAGCGGATGTCGAACCGGGTACCGCTTTGCGATCTGGACTGGACGACCGTAAAGGGGCGCGCCCATCGCATTGTGACTGGTCACAGTGGTATGCACTATGGTCTAAACCCGCTGATCAGGCCGGTAGGGCGGGCGCAAGGACGCTTGTCACCCGCTCCGCCCGGCCGCAGATTTCCGCGCCGGTTCCGGGGCCGGCACTGTCCAGCCGGACCCGGATCAGCCCGCCGCCCTCGGTAGGCAGGGCAACCGTGCAGGTCGCCGCGGTATCGGCGGGTTGCACTCGCTGCCCGGTCCGGTCCGCCACGCTGATCTCCGTGCGGCGGGCCCCGGCGCCGCCCACACTCTCCGGTGACCCGGTGGTGGTGAACAGCACCCGGACCGCGGCCTCGCCGCTGCTCCAGCCGCACCCGGCCCAGCCCGGCTCGGCGGCGACATCCCGCCGCTGCGATCCGGCCGGGAACCCGGCCTCGGTGAGGAGGCCGGCCGGCAGGTCGCACGGATCCCACACCGCGGCCGGATCCGTGACCTCCGCGGTCCCGCAGGCGCCGGCGCCGAGTACGGCAGCGGTGAGCACGCACCACAGCATCCGGTGGCGGACGAGACTGCCCGGGGCAGTTGCCGAAGTCGTCATTACGCGGATGCTAGCCGCGGGTTACGGTGCGGCACAGGGTCTCTGTGTGGCCTCACAGAGACCATGGGACGACTGTTGCGGATCGGCACAAGCCGGTTGCCGCCGGTGTTGTGGGCAATCGCTCTCCCACTATGTGGAAATCCGGACGGTCGACGGGCGGTTCCGGGAATAGCGTTACCGAACGGCCGTGTTGGCCGGTCTGTTGTCCGAGGAAAGGGGTGCGCCGGTGGTGGCGGATACCGCAAAGGCCGGCGTAGGGCTTCGATCCGACCGTGGCGCGATACTGGGCTCACTGATGCTGGCCACCGGCCTGATCGCACTCGATTCGACGATTATCGCGACCGCGGTCCTCTCCATCACCGCAAGCCTCGGCGGTTTCGCACAGTTCCCGTGGCTGTTCTCGATCTATCTGCTGGCCCAGGCGGTCACCGTGCCGATCTACGGCAAGGTCGCGGATATGGTGGGCCGCAAACCGGTGATCCTGTTCGGTATCGCGGTATTCGCCCTCGGCTCGCTGCTCTGTGGCCTTGCCGGGAATATGATGTGGCTCATCGTGTTCCGGGGTATCCAGGGCATCGGCGCGGGCGCCATCCAGCCGATGACCATGACCATCGCCGGCGATATCTACACCCTGGCCGAACGCGCGAAGGCACAGGGGTATATCGCCGGAGTCTGGGCCTTGTCCTCGGTGGCCGGCCCCCTGCTGGGCGGGGTATTCGCCGATCACCTCGGCTGGCGGTGGATATTTCTGATCAATATTCCGCTGTCGGCCTGGGCGGCCTGGATGCTGTCCCGCCATTTCACCGAGACCGTACCGCGGCAGCGGACTCGTCTCGACTATTCCGGCGCGATACTGCTGACCACCGGGGCGGGAGCGATAATCCTCGGCCTGCTCGAAGGCGGCCGGTCCTGGGCGTGGGATTCGCCGGCCGGAATCGGGATCTTCGCCGGCGGCGCGGCCGCCCTGGTGGCGTTCGTTCTCGTGGAACGCCGGGCGGCGAATCCGATTCTGCCGCTGTGGCTGTTCACCCGGCGGGTGGTGGTGGCCAGTTCGGTGATCTCACTGCTGGTCGGGGCGCTGCTGCTCGGTCTCACCTCCTACGTCCCGACCTTCACCCAGGGCGTACTCGGCGCCAGTGCACTCGTCGGCGGCCTGACGGTAGGCGCGCTCACTCTCGGATGGCCGATTTCGGCCTCCCAATCCGGCCGGGTGTATCTACGGATCGGTTTCCGGTTCACCGCCGTCCTCGGCGGGATAATCGCCACGATCGGAGCATCCGCGACACTGTTCATCGACACCGAATCGTCGATCGGGCAGATCGCGGCCACCTGTTTCCTCATCGGTCTCGGGATGGGCCTGGTGGCCAGCCCCACCCTGATTGCCGCGCAGACCGCCACCTCCTGGCACGAACGCGGCGTGGTGACCTCGGCGAATATGTTCGCCAGATCCATCGGCAGCGCGGTGGGGGTGGCCGTATTCGGTGCGCTGGTCAACTCGCGGATCGGTGATGCCGCCGTCCCCGCACCCGAGGCACTGGCCGAAGGGGTGCACCTGGTTTTCGTGGCTGTGCTGGTGATGACGGTGGCGATCGTGGGTGCCGGCGCCCTCATGCCGGGCCGCTCCGGATCCGGCCGGTAGCGGCCCGGCGCCGCGGCGGCTACGCCTCGCGGCCGAGAACCTCCACTCGTTCACCGGCCTCGAACTCGATCACCTGGTGGACCCGGGAATCGCCGACCGGACCGAGATCGGCGAGCACCACCTCACCGCGCCGGGTCAGCGATTCGACGATCGCATCCACCGGTCGACCGTCGGATCCGGCGATACGGAGGCGATCGCCGACCTCTAGGGCATCGGCACGGACACCGCTGGGGGCCGCCTGGGGGTTGTACACCCCGCAGTAGGTCCGGCCGGCCGTATCACCGACACCGCGGTGGGCGATGGTCCACCACACCGGCGCGGAACCGGCACCGGCATTCCGGCGGTGCCGGTAGAGCACCCGATCGCGACCGTCCTCGGCGGCGGCCCGGCTCTCGTGCACCGAAACATGCCGCCGAATCGGCGCGCTGCGATGCTGTACAGTGCCCGCCGCACCGTCGACAACCAAGACCCAGCCACCGGAAAGATCCTGGTCCCGGGCCGCGTTCACCCGTTTGGCCAACGCCTGCCCCGGGGTGGCGCCGAGCCGGTCGGCCACCTCGGCCAGGCTCTCGGCCAACCCCAGCGCCCGCAGGAATCCGGCCACCTCGATCTCCGCGGTGCCGAGCCGCTGCGCGAGCACCGGCATCGGCGTGCGCTCGCGCCACGCCTGACGGGTGAGATGCTCGTGTTCGGTGAGCCACAGCGCGGACGGGCCGTGGCGGTGATTGTCGACCACTGTCGCCCACCAGTCCCATTCCGGTTCGGCGGCCAGCCGATCCCGGATCCAGCCGGCGCGATCGGCGGCGCGGACCCTTTCCCGCGGGGGTATGAAATTGCGTAGCGCGGCCCGAACGGCCGACGGTGTGCGGCCGAGATCATCGGCTATCCCGGTCAGGTCCTTGCCGGCCCGGAGTTCCGACACGATGGTCCGATACTCCGATTCCCGCCACGAGGTGCCGTGCTGACGCGGCGGCAGCAGTCGTTGTTGTCCGAATTCACTCATCACAGAACCCCCGGTTCCGTTGCGCCGGAGACTATCCGCCGTGATCGGTCGGCCGATCGCGACTCATCTCCGACTGTGTCCTACCTGCATGATTTTACTGCGGGGGTCCGACAGAAACGGCTCCGCACAGCGGCGATGCACAGGCAGCGGCCGGGACGATATCCGCTCGGCGCCAACAGAATCGGCGTCACTACGACGGGGAACGGCCCCGGCCGTGCGCTGCCCCATCCGGCAGTGCACGGCCGAGAACCGGTATCACGGAGTGGAATAACCGATCAGCGCGCCGATACCCGCGCCGATCGGGATGGTGATCAAGGCACCCACACCGCCGAGGAAGAAGCCGAGTACCGCACCGATTCCACCGCCGATCAGCGCACCGATCCCGGCATTGTGCATCTTGCGTGCTTCGGTGCCCGGATCGGCAACCAGCTGGGCGATATGTTCACCCGCCGGTGTGGCGGCCTCCGGGGTGAGCGTCAGCGTCCGGCCGTCCGCGGAGACCGCGGCCGCCAACGGTGCGGTCGTGCCGGCAGCGGAAACCCCGAGCGGCAGGGTGGTCAGCGTGTGCCCCGCCGCATCGGCCAGTAGTACCGCGGCTCCGCCCGCGGCGAGCCGGAAACTGCCGGTGTCCAGCGTCGTGACGAGTGCCGTCCCCGCCTCGTTCGGTGCGACGACATACCCGACCCCCTGCTCGGTGCCGCGCACGGCGACCTCGGCGGCGGCCTGCGGATCGGCGTGCGCGGTGCCCGCGGCCGCACCGAGAGCGCCGATGGAGATCAGCGCGGTCGCGGCGATGTGCTTGATTCTCATGATATTTCCCCACATGTTCTGCCGGCGTGGTGCCGCCGGCCGGTCCCCAGCGGCCGGATTTCGGCCCGGAACCCATTCTCGAAGAACCGGATACGACGGACAATGCTTTCGGTCGAATCGACGCAGACACGCCGTGGTTCGAGTACCCGGCGAGTTCGCCGACCGGCTGTCAGATATCCAGTATGTGCGGGAGTCCCGCCCGGAACCGGTCGGCGTCGAGCTTCTTGGCCGCCTCGAACGCCGGTAGCGCGACCAGCGGAAACACCGGGGCATGCGGGGTGGAGTCGTCGGCGGCGTCGATAATGGCGTTCGCGGCATTACGGCCGGATTCGTTGGCGCTCTCCATGGTTGCCAGGTCGATATGACTGCGCACATGGTCGCCGCCGAAGAACAGATTCGGAATGGCGCAATGCGCGTGCGGCCGATGATCGTAGGAGCCCACGGTGTTGACCAGCAGCGGTGTCTCGTTATGAGTGGTGCCGCCGGACCAGCTGATTCCCGGATCCAGATGCCAGGAATGAATATCCTCGTCGCGCAGCCAGCCGGTCCCGGCGTTCAGCCATACCTTCAGCTGGGCCCAGACTTCGGCCGCGATCTCCGCGGCGGTGCACTGTTTGGCGGGCCGCCGGTACAGGATCCCCGGGGTATCCCAATCGGAGATATCCACCGAGAAACATTCCTGTACCGACCCGTCGCCGTACTGGCCGGCGAAATCGCCGACCCACATCGGTGCCTGGCGCAGCGCCGTGAGTGCCCACGGTGAACCCAGGGCGGCGATATGGCCCTCCGGGATCTCGGTGGGGCGGCGCAGATAGAACTGGATCCCGACCATCCAATCGGTGAGCAGTTCCCGCATCCCGGCCAGGTGCGGATCGGCCGAGAGGACCTGGTCGTTCAGCAACGGCACTGTTCTCTCCACCGGCATGGCGCAGATGTAGTGATCCGCGACCGCGGAGGTCGCGGTGCCTTGTGCGTCGGTGACGGTGACCGAGTCGATCCGGCCGCCCGCACAGGACAGCCGGCTCGCCCGCTGTCCCATGACGAATTGCACGCCGCGCGACTGTAGATAGGCCACCCACGGGTCGATCCACGCCGCGTTCGTGGGCCGGTTCAGGATTCGGTCCACACCACCGGAGAACTCCGGGATCATCCCGCTCCCGGCGAGTACCAGTGCTTCGCCGATGGTGCCGATGGTGCGCGCCGAACTCAGATGCGGTTTGGCGGCCACCGTGATGCGGGTCAGCGCGTTGACCAGATACGCCCGGTAGGCTGCGGATTTGCCGTCGGCCTGCATGATCTGTTCCCAGGTCAGGTATTCCCATTGCCCGAACCGCCGTTCGGTACTCGAGGTGAACCACATGAGCATCTGCTTGCCGAAGAAGGCCAGTTCGTGCGGCGGCAGTTCCGGGATGAAGCCGAATGCGCTGACGATGCTGTTCTGCAGGTTCTGCGGTGTGAGCTGATCGAATCCGGCGATCTCCACCGGCGCCACGATCGGTGGCCGGTCGCGGAAACCGGCCACGGTGCCCTCGACGCGGATCAAGTTGTCCAGGACACCGTTCGGATTGCCGGGGAACGGGATCCGGCGCATGGTGTCGGGAATGTTCCGGTAGCAGCCCGGGAAGAACCGGAACCCGTGCTCACCGGGCAGATCGGCGCGTCCGCCGGTGCCGGTGCCGGGAACTCCCATACTGCGCGCCTTCCCGCCCAGATAGGACGGTTCGTAGACGGTCACCCGGAAACCGCGTTCGGCGAGTTCGTGGGCGGCCGATAAACCCGCCATTCCACCGCCGAAGATCGCGACCTCCTTACCACCGGTGCGTAGGCCGGGGGTTCGGTGCCGGGCCGGGGCCGCGGTGGCGGTCGCCTGTCCGGCGGCGAGTATCGCCGCGCCGGCGAATGCGCCGCGTAGCGCGGTGCGGCGGTCGATCGATGCTGACTTCTTCGGCAGCTGATCCGACATGGTGCTCTCCTGGTCAAACGGTTGAGATTCCGGTGACGGGTGGGGCGCCGCGCAGCGTGGTGCGCGACGTACGGAATTCGCGGGCGGTGGAAGCGGCCTCGTGCGCGATATCGCGGAACACCGGCCCGGGGGCGCGACGGTGCCGCCACAGGGCGCCGGCCGTGAGCCGGGCCATCCGGGCCGGTGTGTAGAGCTCGGCGGGACGTCTGGTGCGGGAGAAGATTCCGGTGGTGACGGCCGCCAGATCCGGGTCGGTGGTCGCGGCGCGATACAGTTCGACCTCCAGCGGACTCATCGCCGTACCGCGGGCGAGCCGGTTGGTCCAGTGGTAGATCTCCCGGCATTCGCGAACGCGGCGTTGTTCCCACGCGGCGACCGTGTGGTCCAGTCGCACGGGATCGTCGAGCACTGGGGCCACTTCCTCGGCCAGCAGACGGCCGTAGTGCAGAGCGTCGCGAATCCCCTGGGCGGTCACCGGATCCTTGAAATGCCCGGAGTCGCCGGGTAAGGCCCACCCGGGCCCGCTCGACCGCCGGAAATAGGAAACGATTCCGGTGGCCGACCGCACCCGCCCGACCCGTTCGCAGCCGCGCAGACGTTCACGCAGCGGCGGGATCCGGTCCAGGGCCGCGGCGTAGCGCCGTTCGGCATCGCCGGGACGGAGCCGGCCGGGGGCGGCGGGCGGCTGGACCAGACAGAGCAGCAGGCCGTCGTCGCAGGGGAAAGCCGTGCCGAGATCGGCTCCCACCCGCCATTGCGCGGCGGTCGAGCGCCATTCGGTGGAGTTGTCGCGCCAGTAGGCGAAATAGCAGTCGCGGCCGCTGGGGTCGGCCTCGTACGGTGTTTCCACGCCCGCCAGTCGCGCGACGGTACTGCGCCGGCCGTCCGCCCCGACCACCAACGCGGCACGGAGTTCGACGGTGCGTTCCTCGGGTCCGGTGTAGTGGACGCCGATGCACCGCGCACCGTCCCAGACCAGTTCGGTCACCCGGCAGCGCTGCCGTACCTCGGCCCCCGCATCGGTGGCTGTGCGGACGAGTGCGTGATCGAGGCCGGTCCGGCGGACACACAGCGTGTAGTCGATACCGCCCACCTCGGGAAACGGTGTCGCGATGGTATACCCGGAGCCTGCCGCGAAGGCATGGGTGAGTGCGGGAGCGCCGAGTTCGGAGACCGCGTCGAGCGCACCCAGCCGGGACAGTTCGGCGACCGCGGCCGGCCACAACAGATGGGTGGACAGCGTGTCCGACGGAAAACGGGCGCTGTCCAGGACGACGACCCGGCGTCCGGCCCGGGCCAGCGTGGCCGCGGTGGCGGAACCTGCACAGCGGGCACCCACGACCACGACATCGGCTTGTTCGACCGCGGCGGGGGAGTCAGTCATACGAACCGCCTCGGTCATCGAGTCTCGGACACTATGTCCGATTGATGGTGCGGTGCGGTGGCGGCATTGTCAACCATCCGGGCCGCACTGTCCCGCACAGTTTTCCGCAGAAGTAGAGAGCCGGCAACGGTGATCCGAGCCCGGCCGACGGGCACAATGGGCCCATGGACCTTGTGAGCGGATATCCACGCCCGTGGCCGAGCGATACGGCGGTCCCCGGATGCCCTCGCTGACCCGGGCCCGGCGGCCCGCCCGGAAACCGGATGACGATCGCCGGGCCGAATTCGAGCAGCGGGTCCTGCGCGCGGTCGAGGATCTGCTCGCCGACGGCACTCCGTACACCGAGATCGCGGTACAGAAGATCGCCGCGACCGCCGAGGTGGCGCGGTCCACCTTCTATCGCTACTTCCCGGACAAGAGCCGATTGCTCATCCGGATGGCGGAATTGGCGACCAGCGATCTGTTCGCCGCCGCCGAGCGCTGGTGGAGCGCGGAACACACCGACCGTGAAGCGGGTGTGCGCAACGCGATGAGCGCCATGATCGCGGGCTTCCGCCGGCACCGGTATCTGCTGCTCGCCCTGAGTGAACTCGCCTCCTATGATCGCGATGTCGGCGCCTATTGGCGCGGCCGGGTCGCCGGTTTCGTCGAGCTGGTACGCCATCGCCTCGAGGCCGACCGGGCCGCCGGCCGGGTGGCGCCTGAACTGGATCCGGCCGCGACGGCGCTGGTACTGGCGGCCATGGTGGAGCGGTCCATCAGCACGGCGTTCGCGGTGCGTACCGGCATCTCCGATGCGGAACTGGCGCGGACCCTGGGCCGCTCGATCTGGCTGGTGGTCTACGGTGACGCGCCGACCGGCCCGGCCTGACGTCGCGGCGGGCTCAGGCCGCAGGTTCGACCAGCCGCCGCGCAGCCAGTACGACGGCGGCGCGCTGCTCGGCGACCCGGCGGGCCGGCCCCTGGCCGCTGTGGACCGCGGTACTCCGGGCCAGTTCGGTGAGCATGCGTAACAGGGTCGGCGCCGCGATATCGGTGGTGACCGATCCCGCGCGCTGTCCACGTCTGATCTCGGCCAGCTTGGGGTCGAGTGTGCGGCGCAGTACCTGTGCGATCCGCTCGTCGGCCGGTTCCAGCTCCGCCCATGCCTGTAATCGCGCGTTCTCCGGGTGGGCACGGAAATGGTCGAACAGCCGGCCCACGTAGCCGGGGAGATCGTCGGCGCGCAGAGCGGTTTCGGTGGTGGTCTGCGCGGTCCATTGTTCGGTGACCGCGGCGTACAGTTCCGATTTACCCGGGAAGTAGGCGTAGAGGCGATCCTTGCTGGCCTGCGCGGCCGCGGCGATCCGATTGATCCGCGCACCGGCGGTGCCGTATTCGGCGAACTCCGCTTTGGCCGCCGCGAGGATCCGCTCCCGGGTCGCCTGGCCTGCCGCACGCATACCGGGAATCGTAGCTTGCCGAACCATCTGGTTCGGAACTAAGGTCGTTGCCGAACCAGATGGTTCGCCGAACCGGTCGATGGGACAGATATGAGTGCGGACACGCCACGGTGGCAGCAGTTGCGGGAGCAGACCGAGGGCGTGTCGGTCGCCGAACTCGACGATCTCTGGGGGCGGCTGCGGCCCGCGCGCGCCGAGGACATTCTCGGCGAATGGCGCGGTGACGCCTTCCAGACCGGCCATCCACTGTGCCGGGCATTGCCCAAGAGCCGCTGGTACGGCAAAACCTTCCATGCGCTCGACGATGCGAAGCCGCTGATCTGCCGGGCCGAAGACGGCACGCTGTTCTCCAATGTGGAACTCGGCGGCGGCGAGGCCACCCTGTGGAATATCGAATTCCGCGGTGAGGTGACCGCCACCATGGTCTACGACGGCCGCGCCGTTTTCGACCATTTCAAATGGCTCGACGACACCACTCTGATGGGCATCATGAACGGCCGCCCGGAACTCGTCCTGGCCGGCGGCGAATACTTCTACTTCCTGCTGGAACGGGCGTAGCGATGCGGACCACGGCGCTCCTGTCCCGGGATCCGTCCGCACCGTTCACCGCGGAAGCGGTCGATCTCGACGATCCCCGTGACGACGAGATCCTGGTGCGCATCCTCGCCTCGGGGATCTGCCATACCGACCTGGTCAACCGGGTGCTGGGCAAACCCGATCGGCCGGTGCTGCTGGGACACGAGGGCGCCGGAGTCGTGGCCGCGGTCGGTGCGTCGGTGACCTCGGTGGCGCCCGGCGACCATGTGGTTCTCACATTCCGGCACTGCGGCGCCTGCCCGAACTGCATGGCCGGCCGCCCCGCCTACTGCCGGCACTCCACCGCGCTCAACCATTTCGGCCGCCGCGCCGACAGATCACCGCGCGTCACCGTCGACGGTGCCCCGGTACGGGACGGTTTCTTCGGGCAATCCAGTTTCGCCGGGTACGCAATAGCCACCGCGGACAACACCGTCGTCGTCGACCCGGCGGCCGATCCGGCCGTCGTGGCCTCCTTCGGTTGCGGATTCCAGACCGGCGCGGGCGCGGTACTCAACGCCCTGCGGCCGGAACCCGGGGCCTGGCTCGCGATCTACGGTGGGGGAGCGGTCGGTTCGGCGGCACTGCTCGCCGCCCGCACCGTTGCCGGTGTGCGGACCGTCGTGGTGGAAACCTCCGCGGCGCGGCGCGAGCTGGCCACGGGACTGGGCGCAGATATCGTCCTGGACCCGGCCGGCGCGGGTACCGCGGAAACGGTTCGGGAGATCACCGGCGGCGGGTCCACCCATGCGTTGGACACCACCGGGATTCCCGCCGTGCTCGCCGATGCGTTCGCGGCTCTCACGACCGGGGCAACGGTGGTCGCGGTGGGTCTCGGTGCCGGTGTGCCGCCGATCGATGTGCGCGATATGGTGCTGCAGGGCAAAACGATCCGCGGCTGTCTCGAAGGCGATGCGGACCCGGCCACCTTCATCCCGCACCTGCTCGACTTGTACGGCAAGGGCGAGTTGCCGGTGGACCGGCTGGTGACCCGATTCCCCCACACCGAAATCGAGACGGCGCTGGCCGCCCAGCATGCGGGTTCGGTGATCAAACCGGTACTCACCTGGTGAGGCGGCGTACGGTTCCCGGTCCGGGAACCCGGCGGCAGCCGGCGGACGAAAACCATTCGCAGTAGAGCGGATCCGTTGGTCGTCGTCTCGGTGCGATATCCTGGTACGGGTCGGTGACCGCGACGACCACTGTCCACCTCTCTCGACCGGTTCCATGCGCCGGGGAAGGCCAGTCGCCATGTCCGATATGCCGATCCGCGACTATATCGCCGAATTCCTGCGTACCCACTGCGATCTGGAATTCGACACCATCGAACCCCAGGCGACCCCGGCCGAACTGGGGCTGGATTCGCTCACCGTGTTGTCGATCATCGTGCTGGTCGAGAAGAAGTACGAGATCGAACTGCCCGACCGGCAGGTGGCCTCCGCGCAGACCTTCGCCGAACTGATGGAGCTGTTCGGGGTATCCGTGGCGCCGGCCTCCTGATCTGGACAGTCGACCGCACGGTCCGCCGGCTACTGCGTGCGACCACGGGCTACTCCGTGCGACCGCGGCACCGTTCGCCGTGACGGGCCCGGCTCCGGGTGTTGCGTCGGCCGCCGCGCGGAGCCTGTGACGCAGCTGTCGTGGAACCGCAACGCTTCGGTGACCCTGCGCGACCACCGGGGCGAATCGGATGCCGATCGAGTGCTGTCCCGGAGCCCTCCCCGCGTGTCGCATCGGCGACACGCCGCGATTTACGGCGCTGACCAGAAGAAATCGGCGAGTCTCTCCCCATGGAGGCCGCGATTGCGCTTCAATAACCGATCGGGTTCGGCTTTACGGAAACGGCATTCGTCCGCCACCGGATACACCGGCATCCGAGAGGGGCACGACCAGAATGAGCATGATCCTCACCGCACTGCACGACGGCCTTCCCGCCCTGCACGACAGCTATACGACACTGGCCCAAGTCGGCAATCCGACCCCCGAGGCGCCGCCACTGTCGGACAAGATCACCCAGATGACCAGGTATCTGACCTGGTTCGTCCTGCTCTCCGGCGTCACCGCGATCATGTTCGGCGGCGGCAAGTTCGCCTGGGAGAAATGGAACGGCGGCGCGCTCACGGCGCCGAAACAGATCGCCGGCGCCATGATGGGCGGTGCGGTCGCCACCAGTGCGGGCACGATCATGAACGCCATCATGGGCGCCTGACCGGTCCCACCGTTTCAGGTCACGGTACTGCCCGTGCCGGCCGCGTTCGGAGTGGTTGCTAGATTCGGGTTCGTGCACTCCGGCGCCGCGGGAACATTCGTTCGGTGGTTGCTGCCGCTCTTCTTGGCAGTGGCCCTGCTGGGCATGCATCACCTCCCCGCCGGCGAGCCCGCTGCCGCTTCTACACAGCATGAGCTGCTCCGGTCTGTCGAACCGGAAGCCGGTCCGCCGGTCGGTGCACAGTCCGATCCGGCGCACTGCTGTACGACGGCGGCGGTGCTCGCGCCGGAGCCCGGGCACGACAGTCCCGGCGATCACGGTGCGGGTCACGACCTGCTGCATCTGTGCATGGCCGTGCTGACCGCATTGGCCGGAATCGTGCTGGCATTGTTCGTCGTCGCCTGCGGAGTGACCGGACATACCCCCGCTGCGGTGATCCCGGCCGTCCCGCTCGTCTGGGCGCGACCCCCGCCACCGCTCTCCCGACGTTTGGCCGCCCTGGGTGTGTTGCGGCTGTGACCGACGCCCGCCGGACCCGGTGATCCGGGTCGCGGCGCTGTTGTGCCAGTCACGACAACCGACACTCAGGGAGAACGAACTCATGAACAGAAAGCCGCTGACCGCCACCGCAATCGCCCTCCTCGCCTCGGCCGCGGTGCTCACCGCCTGCGGCGACGACACCGGCGAATCGGGTACACCGGCGACGAGTGGAGCGATGACGACATCGGAATCCGCGAGCCCGTCGGGCACTGCGCCGGTGGACGGTGAGCACAACGAGGCCGATATCCGGTTCGCGCAGGAGATGATCCCGCATCATCGGCAAGCTGTGGAGATGGCGGCGCTGGTGCCCACGCATTCGACCGACCCCCGCGTGATCGACCTGGCTGCCCGCATCCAGCAGGCGCAGGACCCCGAGATCACCGCGATGACGGGGTGGCTGCAGGCGTGGGGCGCCCCGGTACCCGAGGGCACCGGCCATTCCGGCGCCCATCACGACGGTATGCCGGGCATGATGACCGATGAGCAGATGGCCGAACTCGAGGCAGCCCACGGCGCGGAATTCGACCGGATGTGGCTGACCATGATGATCGACCACCACGAAGGCGCGGTCCAGATGGCGCAGACCGAGCTGGCCGAGGGCGGCGATCCGCAGGCCCGGACCGTGGCCCAGCAGATCATCGACGCCCAGCAGGCCGAGATCGCGGAGATGCAGGCGATCCTGGAAGGCTGACCGTACGGGGTGACCCGGCCGTGTTTCGCGCGGCCGGGTCGCTTCCCGTCTTCCCCGGGGCCGTCGCGGGTCTATCGGCGGCGTCGAATCGCCGCCCGTCCCGCTCGCTCACCGGGTCTGTCCGCTGCGGACCGCCGCCGCCGGGGCCCGCGGTCGGAGCACCAGGATCCAGCAGAGCCGGAGCTACCGCCGGCTCCTCCGGACCTCCGCGGGCCGGGCTCATGGCGAATCGCCGCACTGTTCCGGCGCAGGGAACGGACTCCCCGCGGGCGCTCAGGCGTGGTATCGCCATCGACGGATCGGAGGCGGTGTTCGTGGTCTCCGGACGTCACGGACGCGCTGCGTCCCGGTCAGCCGGCCGACGGGTCTTCTCCGAGGGTGGCGAGGGCGGCCAGGGGGGCGGTGAGTGTGGTCGCGTCGACCACGGAATCGCTGGAGAGGGCGTGCAGCAGCACCCCGTCGAGATACATTGCGGTCGCTCGGGCTGCGGTGGTGCCGATATGGGGGGTGAGGATATCGACGAGTCCGTCGAACCAGACCCGGGCCAGCGGGCGTAGTCCGGGATGGCGGGTCGCGGCGAGATAGAGCTCGTTCACGGTGAGCATCTGCTCGGGGTGGTCGAGACAATGCGCGGTGAGCGCGGACAGGGTTGCGGGGAGGTCGGCGGTGCCGGCCAGTTCCTCGGCCCACTCTGTCAGGGCGTCGCGGGTGGCCGCGGTGGTTTCGGCGAGCGCTGCCGCGGTGAGATCGGCCAGGTCGGCGAAGTAATAGGTCGTCGAGCCGACCGGAACTCCGGCTTCGGCCGCCACCAGGCGATGGGTGATTCCCGCGATTCCGTGACGGGGGATCAGTGCGCGGGTGGCGTCGAGGATGCGCCGACGGCGATGCGGGTCCCGCGGTGTCAATGCGCGCCCGCCAGGTTGAGGGTCACCACACCGGCGACCACCAGCGCCACCCCGGCGATTTTGGCGGGGCCGAGCGATTCGCCCAGGAACAATGCGCCGACGATGACGATCAACGTCGTGCCCAGGCCCGACCACACCGCATACGCGAAACCGACCTGCATTCCGCGTGCGATGGCCTGGGCCAGGAGAACGAAGGCGACGGTGTACGCGGCCAGCGACGCGACGGTCGGCCAGAGCTTGGTGAAGCCTTCGGTGGCCTTGAGCAGGCTGGTCCCCACGATTTCGGCGACGATCGCCAGCCCGAGCATTACCAGTGCCATGACCGGTCCCTCCGTAATATGTACGTCTGTCCATGGACAAACGTACATATTGCCGCATCGACGCGCACGGCGTCCCGCCCCGGGAGATCCGCGTATATGCGACCGGGCGAGTGCACCTGGACATGACTGCGGCCGATGCCATGGGCTACCGGGTGCTCGTCGACGATCTGGCCCGTCGGGGCGAGGAGCCGCTGGAACTGGGCCGCTGGGCTGAGGTCCATGCCGGCTGCCCGCGCGCCTTCCGCGCTGCACCAGGGTGGCCTGGAGCCCTGGGACCGGCGGGCGGCGCGGACGGACGCGAAGCAATCGAGCTAGGCAACGAGCGGGGAGCGGAAGGCGTCGTGCCATGCCCGCCCCGTGGGGCAGCGTGGGACCCCACGGGAGAATCCATCTGGCCGGGGTGCCTCGAACCCGAGTAGGTGGCGAGCGATTCGCCCGACATCGTGGGCGTCACCCTGGTCGACGCTGTTCTCGGCGACGCCGACGCAGGTCGCATCCGTGCGGTGTGTCGGTGCCACGCCGGGGTGCGGCCGCAGCAGCCGGGAAGTTCGGCACTGCCCACGCCGCCCCGCGGTGAGGTTCGGATACAGACCGCGCGGCTCGAGAGGCGGAGGCTATTCGGCGAGGTTGCAGCGTTTTCGGGTGAGCAGGAACAGGATCACCAGTGCTGCCGCACCCAGCGCGAGCAGGAGTTGGCGGTTGGCGGACAAGCCGGCCGCCGCCATCAGGTCGATGGGCTCGGCGGCGGGTCGCGCGGCGATACGCGTCGGCGCAGCCGGTTGGGGCCTCGATGCCGACCCGACAGGGGCGGACATGGTGCCAGGCGTGGATCCTGTCGCCCCGCCGAGTTCGGTGTCGGCGACTTCGGTGGGCGCGGCGGTCACGGACCCGGTGGCCTCAGCGGAGGCGGAGCTGCTTGCCGCGCCGAGTGCCTCGTCGGTGACTTCGCCCGCCGACGAGGTGATCTCCGCGGCGAGGTTGTCGGCGAAGGTGCCGATCAGCGTGCCCGCCACATCGGCCAGGGCGCCCCGGCCGAACTGGGCGGGTTTACCGGTGATCGCCAGATCGGTGTCGACGAAAACATCGGTGACCCTGCCCGATTCGACCAGGCGGCAGGTGATCACCGCTTTCGCGGTGCCGTTACCGCGGGTTTCGCGGCCGCCGCCCTCGAGGACCGCGATTTTGGCGTCCGCGTCCTGGGACAGGATTTTGATGACACCGTTGTAGGTGAGTCCCACCGGCCCGAGTTTCACCTTGATCTTGCCGTGGAAGTCGTCGCCGTCCCGGGAGGTGAGGGTGGCACCCGGAACGCAGGGCGCGAGCCGCTCGAGGTCGAGCAGAACGGGCCAGGCGTCGTCGGCGGGAACGGGGATCCGGAAAGTGTTCTCGAGTTTCATACGCGGTCCTTGGCTTCGGTGGGCCGGTTCAGGCCTGCGGTGTCGCGGGGGTTTCGGCGTCGATCGTGGTGGCGGCGTCCCGGACGGCCCGGATGATGCTCTGATAGCCGGTGCACCGGCAGATGTTCCCGGACAGTGCCTCGCGGATCTCGTCGTCATCGGGATCGGGGTTCTCCGCGAGGAAGGCGGTGGCGGAGACGACGAATCCCGGTGTGCAGAAGCCGCACTGCAGGCCGTGATGATCGCGGAACGCCTGCTGCACCGGGGAGAGCCGGCCGTCCGGTTCGGCCAGGCCTTCGATCGTGGTCACCTCGGCGCCGTCGGCCTGGACCGCGAACACCAGACAGGCGCGCACCGCCGCCCCGTCGAGCAGGACCGAACAGGCACCGCAGACACCGTGCTCGCAGCCGAGGTGGGTGCCGGTGAGTCCGCAGGTTTCGCGCAGGTAGTCGGCCAGGGTGCGCCGGGGCGGGATCCGGTCCCGGCGCCGGACCCCGTTGACCACCACCGAGATCTCGATATCAGTCATTGCTCGCCTCCTCTACCGCGCGGGTCCAGGCCCGCGCGACCATGACCGCCCCGATCCGGCGCCGGTATTCGGCGGATCCGTGGATATCGGCGGGTACAGCGTTCAGTGCCGCGGTGGCCGCCCGCCCGACCTCCGCCGGATCGATATCGGCTGCCGGGCGCCCGAGCACTTCGGATTCGGTGGTGGTGGCCCGCATCGGGGTCGGTGCCAGGCCGAACAGCCCCAGCGCGACCTGCTCGATCCGGGAGTCCGCATCCAGCCGGACCGCGATCGTCGCGCCGGCCATGGCGAAATCACCGGCCCGGCGGGCGAATTCCTCGATCGCGAAACCGGTACGTCCCCGCCACGCCGGGAAGGTGATCCCGGTGAGCAGTTCGTCGGGTTCCATGGCGGTACTCCACATTCCGGTGAAGTAGTCCGCCGCCGCGATATCGCGGGTCCCGCGCGGCGACAGGGTGTGCATCCGCGCATCGAGTGTCAGCGCCACGACCGGATATTCGCCGGCGGCGTCGGCGTGGGCGATCGCACCACCGAGGGTGCCGCGATTGCGGATCTGGAAATGGCCGATCAGTGGGGTCGCCCGGTGCAGTAGCGGTAGATCGCGGCGGATCTCCGCGGACCGGCCCACCGCGGCGTGCGTGGTGCCGGCGCCGATCCATACCGAATCGCCGCGGGTTTCGATACCGCGGAGTTCGTCCAGGCGGCGCAGGTCGACCAGATGGTCGAAGACGGCGAGCCGCAGTGCCAGCATCGGCACCAGGCTCTGCCCGCCGGCGATGATCTTGGCTTCGTCGCCGAGATCCGCCAGCAGGGCCACTGCCTCGTCCGCGGTGGCGGGGGCGTGATAGTCGAAGGCCGCGGGTTTCATGCTGTCACCTCCGTGTTCCCGTTCGCGCGGGCTTCGTCGATCATGGCCACGATCCGGGCCGGGGAGAGGGGGAGCCGGTCGATCTGTACGCCGAACGGCGCCAGCGCGTCGGCGACGGCATTGAGGACCGCGGGGGTCGAGCCGATCGCGCCGCCCTCGCCGACACCTTTGAACCCGCCCGGCCCGGAGCTCGGAGTCTCCACATGGCCGAGTTCGATCACCGGGACCTCGGCTGCGGTGGGCAGCAGATAGTCCAGGAAGGTGGTGGCGACCGGGTTCCCGTCGTCGTCGTAGGCGAGGTGCTCGTAGAGCGCGCCGCCGATACCCTGCACGGTGCCGCCGTAGATCTGGCCCTCCACCACATTCGGATTGATCATCGGTCCGACGTCCTCGCTGACGACGAACCGCAGCAGTTTCACCGCACCGGTGTCGATATCGACCTCACAGGTGCAGACGTGGGAGGCATTGGCCCAGATCATCATCTGATCGGCGCGGTGGCGGCCGGTGGCCTCGAGCCCGGGGACGACACCCTCCGGGAGGAGTTCGGTCTGGAAGTACGCGATCTGCGCGATCTCGGCCAGCGACAGTGATTTCTCGGTCCCCGCGACTCCCGCGCGGCCGTGTGCGAACTCCACATCCTCGACCGCGGCGCCGAGCTGATGTGCCGCGATGGCGATGATTCGTTCGCGCAGTACCGCCGCCGTCTGCGCGATGGCGCCGGCGGCCATGGAACCGGACCGGCTGCCGTTCGTGCCGCCACCCTGCGGGGCCACCGCGGTATCGCCCTGGACCGTCTGCACATCGGCGATATCCACGCCGAGCGCGTCGGCGGTGAGCTGGATCGCGGTGGTCTCCAGGCTGTTACCCGCCGAGCCGCCCGAGAGATAGACGTTCACCTTGCCGGTGGCCGAGATCCGGATGGTCGCGCCCTCGGTGCTCAGGAACGGGGTGCTGCCGGTGGTGGGTTCCACATAGGTGCAGGTTCCGACGCCCAGATAGCGGCCTTCGGCGCGGGCCCGGGCCTGTTCGGCACGGAAGGCGTCGTAATCGAGGATCTGCAGCGCCTGTTCGAAGGTTTCCAGCGGCGAGGCATCGGAGTAGGGCATACCGTTCGGGTTGGCGACCGGCATCTCCTTGTGGCTGAGCATATTCCGCCGCCGCAGTTCCACCGGGTCCAGGCCGAGCCGGCGGGCGGCCGTATCCAGCAGCAGCTCGCGGGATACCGATTCGAACTGCCACGGGCCACGGTAGGCGACCCGGCCCACGGTGTTCGAATAGTACGAGGCGGTGCTGAATCCGGCTTCCGGAATCCGGTACGGGCCGGGGAACAGCATCCCGACCGCGATCGAGGAGGTGAGCGGCGAGGGGATCGGGTAGGCGCCCACGTTCTGCACATGCTCGATGGTGGCGGCCAGGATGCGGCCGTCGTCGTCGAAGGCCATGGCGACCTCGCCGTGTTCGTGGCGGGCGGCCCCGGCGGCCATCAGGTTCTCCTGCCGGTCCTCGATCCATTTCACCGCATACCGCAGGGTGCGGGCGGCCAGCATCACGCAGGTGTCTTCCCGCTGCGGCGCCACTTTCTGCCCGAATCCGCCACCGGTATCGCGCACGATCACCCGGACCCGGTGTTCGTCGACACCGAGCAGCCGGGAACAGAAGCCGCGTACTTCGTGTGGCGACTGAGTGGAGGTCCAGATGGTCATTTCGCCGGTGGGCGCGGTCCATTCCGCGACGATGCCGCGCGTTTCCAGCGGGACCGGAGCGTAGGCCTGCTGGTGCACGGTCTGGCGTACCACATGCGGGGCCGCGTCGAAGACCGGGGCGAGATCGGCGGGGGCCCGCCCGGCCAGACCGCCCGCGGAGTTGCCCGGATGTTCGGCGTGGACGAGTTCGGTGGCGGTACCGGCGGTTTCGTAGTCGACCACGGGTTCGAGTGGGTCGTAGTCGACGACGACCAGTTCGGCGGCGTCCTCGGCGATATAGCGGTCGGTCGCGACCACCATGACGACCGGGTCGCCGACGAAACGCACCTCGCCCTCGGCCAGTGGCGGCCGGGGCACCTCGGGGAAGCCCGGAGTGTCCAGGGCGTAGGAGATCTCGGTGACCAGCGGGTTCAGTTCGGCGGCCGTGTAGACGGCCACGACGCCGTCGAGCGCGGCGGCCTCGGTGATGTCGATCGCCGTGATCCGGGCTCTGGGCAGCGGGCTGCGCACGAAATTGGCGTGGACCATGCCGGGGCGGGTGATGTCGTCGACAAAGGTCCCGGCGCCGGTGAGCAGGCGCAGATCCTCGATCCGGGGGACACGTGCGCCGACGGCTGTTGTTTTCTCGGTTGTGCTCATGGTCGGCTCCGTCGCGTCGGGGTAGGGGGTGTGGCGCTGCGGAACAGCCTGTTTCGACCCATCCGGTGCGTTCCTCCGTTCGCGGGATATCCCGGGTGCCGGTGTGCGGGCGCCCGGAACCGCTGTGCGGTACCCGATCCGGCCGGCCCGGTCCGGTCGGCGGGCCGGTGTTGCGGGGTTCGGCACACCGGTGCTGAGCACTTGTTTAGCATCGGCCTCTCTGCAGTGTCAATATAGAATATGTCGATTGCAAGAATTGCAATGTCGATTTAGGAAAGTGGTATTCTCGCATGTGGTCCGAGGTTTCCGGCTACCGCTGCGGTGAGGAGGTGGCGTATGCGCGAATTGGCCGCACAGCTTGCCGGGTGGCATGCCGAGGGGGTCGAGTACGCCCTGGCGACAGTGGTGGATATCCGTGGAAGCGCACCGCTACCGCTCGGGGCGAGTATGGCGGTGGACGCCGCCGGATCGGTCCGCGGCAGCCTGTCCGGAGGATGTGTCGAGGGCGCCGTCTACGACCTGTGTATCGCGGTGCTGGCCTCGGGAGTACCTGCCCGGCAGAGCTTCGGTTACAGCGATTCCGACGCGTTCGCCGTGGGCCTCACCTGCGGCGGTGAACTCGAGGTTTACGTCCAGCGGGTCACCGCGGCCGAGCGGCCGGTGCTGGACGCGGCGTGGCACGCACCCGGTTCCGCGGCGCTGGTCCGCGATCTCGTGACCGGCGAGACGGTAGCCGTCACGCCGGATTCGGCGATCGGATCAGCGGGCGACCCGCCGGATTCGACGGTGGACCTCGCCCGCGCCATGGTGCTCCAGGGCTCCTGTGGAATACGGACGATCGGATGCGGGCCCGCGGCCCGGGAGGTATTCGTCGAATCCTTCGCCGCACCGCCACGGTTGATCGTCTTCGGCGCGAATGTGTTCGCCGGCGCGCTCGCCCGGGTGGGGCGGCTGCTGGGATATCACATCACCCTCTGCGAGGCCCGGCCGGTTTTCGCCGACCGTGCCGGGTACCCGGACGTCGACGACGTGGTCACCGAATGGCCGGACCGCTATCTGCGCACCACCGAGGTGGATTCGCGGACCGTGCTGTGCGTGCTCACCCACGACCCGAAGTTCGATATCCCGGTACTGGTCGAAGCGCTCCGGCTCCCGGTTGCGTATGTGGGCGCGATGGGGTCGCGCCGGGCCGATACCGAACGCCGGGCCCGGCTGCGCGAGGCCGGCGTCACCACGGCCGGACTCGCCCGGTTGCATTCCCCGATCGGACTCGAATTGGGTGGCCGTACGCCCGAGGAGACGGCAGTCGCCATCGGTGCGGAGATCGTCGCGCACCGGCACGGTGGTTCGGCGCGGTCGCTGTCGGCCACTACCCGGCCGATTCACGTGTCCGTCGCGGCGGAGTGGTCCGGGGATCAGCGGATCAGGTCCTGGGGAGTGTCGACATCATCGGGTGAGCCGGTGTCGTCGCACGGAACGTATTGAACCAGTTCCCGATTGGCAGCCAAGAAAGTGCGTGCGCCGATATCGCCGACTGCGGTGGCCGTGATCGCCGGGAAATATTCGGACCCCAGGAGTACTGGGTGCCCGGTGCGTTCGCCGTAGGTCGCTACAGCGAGGCGTGCACCGCTGTCGAGAAGCCTGCGCACGGCACCGGACCCCAGCCAGGGCGTATCGACCGGCACCACCACCGCCGCACTTTCGTGGACCGCACGCAACCCAGCCGTCAGCGACGAGCTCATGCCGGTGGCCCAGTCGTGGTTGTGCACCACCGTGGCACCCTCGACCTGCAACGCCACCGCACCTGATACCACCACCACCCGCGCGCAACCGCCGTCACGTAGCAACCCGACTGCGCGGTCCACCAGCCGCTCCCCGGCGAACCGCACCTCCGCCTTCGGCCCGCCGAACCGGCGTCCGGCGCCGGCGGCGAGTACGATCCCCGCGGCGTCCGCGCGTACGTTGTCGGCATTCACGACTGCCCGGCCTATTCCTGCGGCAGATCGATACCCAGCAGCGCGGCCTGCACCTGGTGCAGCCGGTCGACGTCGCCGCGCAGACCGGTCACGTTGTCGTGGTACAGGAATGCCTCGCCCAGCCGCACCAGGGAGTAGGCGAGCAGGGGGCGTTCCAGCTGCGGTGCGTATCCGTCCTGTTCCTCGGCGCGGGTGATGAGTTTTTCCACCGCGGTCAGGACGCGCGGCTGGACCGGGCCGTCGCTGGAGGTCAGGATGCGGAGCCCGGCCAGGGGTTCGTTCTCGAAATAACGCCGGAACGGTTCGTTACCGGCCATCCAGCGGTTGACCCGGTCGAGCACCGTCAGGATGCGGCGGGCGGCCGTATCCTTGCGCCGGGCGTCCGCACGTTCGATGAGTGATTCGAACTCCCCGGACAGGACCGCGCCCAGGACACCGTCGCGGGAGCCGAACCAGCGGTAGATCGAGGCGCGGCTCAATTTGAGCTGGGCGGCGATCGCCTGGACATCGACGCGTTCGCCCGCCAGGAAGGCCTGCCGGGCGAGGGCGACGACTTCTTCGCGGGTGGCCGAGGCGGGGCGGCCGGGCGGTCGGGAGGTGCGGCTGGCTGTGGTCACCCCAATTACGATACACATAATGTCTCGTGTATCTAAAGGGGGATTCCGGCGGGCACCGGGCTCCGAGTGTAGGCCTCAGGCCACCGGCAGGGTCAGCGGGGATCGGGCGGACCAGCGGCCGCCCCGGCGGTCGACGAGGACGGGATGGTCGAATGCGGCGGAAATATTTGCCGTGGTGATGGTTTCGTCCGCCACCCCCGCGGCGACCGTACGCCCCGCGGCGATCAGCAACGCATGAGAGGTGCTCGTCGGAAGTTCCTCCAGATGGTGGGTCACCAGGACGGACGCGAGGCCGGGCAATGTCCGGTCCAGGGTGTCGACGGTATGCAGCAGTTGTTCGCGCGCTGCCACATCGAGGCCGGTCGTCGGCTCGTCGAGCAGTAGCAGTCGTGGTGCGGTGATCAGCGCGCGGGCGATCAGGGTACGGCCCCGCTCGCCCTGGGAGAGTGTGGGCCAGGTCCGTTCGGCCTTGGCGGCCATGCCGACCGCCTCGAGCGCATCGGTCGCAGCATCGATATCGGCCCGGCCCGCTGTCCAGCGCATCGGGATGTCGACCGTGCCGGTGAGTCCGGTGAGCACGACCTCCCGCACTGTCAGCGGCGACCGCAGCGGGTGGCGCGGATTCACATGCCCGATGGAGCGTCGCAGTTTCTGCAGTTCCACCCGTCCGAGTTGCTCCCCGAGGATGCGCACCGTGCCGCCGGTGGGATGGGTGAGCGCGCCACAGAAACCGAGCAGGGTGCTCTTACCCGCCCCGTTCGGGCCGAGCAGGGCCCAGTGTTCACCCGCGCGGACGGTCAGCGAAATACCGTCGATGATCGGATTACCGTCGCGCCGGAAGGTGACGTCGGTCAGCTCCAGAACGGTTGTGCGCACTGTTCTTCCTTCGGGTCCGGGGAGGGGCTCTGGGTGAGGCATGGCCGGTGGCTCCGGGGCGCCTCGCTCATGCTGTGCGGCCGGGTGCGGAACGGGGTGGAGCCTCCGCTGCCAGGCGTGGCCGCCCGGCGTTGCTCGACGCCGGAGCCGGCGGGTTCGACCGATCGGCGATCACCACGATGGCGGCCGGGGGCGCGCTTACGCAAAGGCTTCCTTGATGGTGTGGAGATGCGCGCGGCTGTATGTGGCTGCTGCCTTGGGGTCGCGGGCGGCGATCGCCTCGGCCAGCCGTTCGTGTGCGGCGTGATCCTCGTCCGGGGCGGGCATCGGGCGCAGTTGCAGCATATCGATCATCGCGGCGCGGGAACGGGGGAGAAAGGTATCGAAGAGCTGGGTCAGGATGTCGTTGTGGGCGGCGACGATCACGGCGCGGTGGAACGCCGTATCGGCATCGACGAGGTCGGTGATCGTCCGGCTCTGGGTGGCCCGGACCGACAGTGTCCGCCGGATGGCCCGTAGATCGGCCGGAGTGCGCCGCTCGGCGGCCAATGCGGCGGCCTCGGCCTCGATGGCGATCCGGGCTTCGAGAACCGCGGCGATGGTGGCCCGGCGCAGCACGGTATCCCAGTCCTCGGGGATATCCAGTGCCGTCACGAAGACGCCCGCGCCCTGCCGGCTGGCGAGGACGCCCTTGCCGGCGAGGGCACGTACGGCCTCGCGCAGTGTCGAACGGCCCACGCCGAGCTGAGCGGCGAGCGTCGTCTCGCCGGGAAGTTTGTGTCCGAGCGGCCATTCGCCGGCGCGGATACGCGCGAGCAGTAGATCGGCTGCTTGCTCGGCCAAGGGGTGGCGTCGCACCTGGGTAACCATCCGAACCTCGCTACTTGTCTGAGGAGTTGTGTACAGTCTGCCATATGTCGCAGCAGCTTCTCCTCGGCCGCCACGGCGGGGCCTGAACGATCGGCCACCCCGCCGTGGGGTCTTGTCGTCGGCCGATCACCGTTTCCGTGCGGCCGAACGAACAGAAAGGGTCGGGGAGATCCCCATGACCACGCAGACATACCCCGCCATCGATACCCCCGCCGGTGCGATCCCCGAGACCGCGCCGGACTGGTTCCGGCAGCGTCGCTCACAGATGCCGTCGCACCGGTACCGCGATATCCACGATCGTGTGCAGATTCCGGAACAGGAGCGGCACTGGCCGAGTGCCCGCATCCGGCAGGCTCCGCTGTGGGTGCCGGTGGATCTGCGCGACGGTAACCAGGCCTTGGCCGAACCGATGGATCCCGACCGCAAACGCCGGTTCTTCACGCTCCTGGTCGCCATGGGGTACAAGGAGATCGAGGTCGGCTATCCGTCTGCCTCGCAGGACGATTTCGATTTCGTGCGGCTACTGGCCGATACCGGTATCGCGCCGCCGGACGTCACCGTGGTGGTGTTCACCCCGGCCCGGCGGGATCTGATCGCACGCACGGTCGAATCGGTACGCGGGCTGGCCAACGAGGTCGTGATCCACCTGTACACCGCGACCGCCCCGGTGTGGCGGGATACCGTGCTGGGAAAGGATTCTCGCGAGGTGCGCGAACTGATTCTGGTCGGCGCCCGCGATGTTCTCGAACTCGCCGGTGACCTGCCACGGGTGCGCTTCCAGTTCTCCCCGGAGGTGTTCAACCAGACCGAACCCGGCTATGTCCTGGATATTTGTGACAGCGTCACCGACCTGTGGCAGGCGAACCCTCAGCGCCCGGTCACGCTGAATCTGCCGGCCACGGTGGAGATCGCGACCCCCAACGTGTACGCCGACCAGATCGAATACATGCACCGCAACCTGGCCCGCCGCGACAGCGTGGTCCTGTCGGTGCATCCGCACAACGACCGCGGCACCGGGGTGGCCTGCGCCGAACTCGCGGTCCTGGCGGGTGCGCAACGGGTGGAGGGCTGCGTATTCGGCAACGGCGAACGCACCGGCAACGTCGATATCGCCACCCTCGCCCTGAATCTGCATGCCCAGGGGGTGGACCCGATGATCGATTTCTCCGATATCGACGAGATCCGGCGCACCGTCGAATACTGCACCCGCCTGCCGGTCCACCCGCGGCACCCCTATGTCGGTGATTTGGTGCATACGGCCTTCTCCGGTACCCACCAGGACGCCATCAAGAAGGGCTTCGCCGAGCATCGGGAACGCGCCGCGCGCACGGCCCGCCCCGAACGCGAGATCGAATGGCGGGTGCCTTACCTGCCGATCGACCCGGCCGATATCGGGCGTGGTTACGACGCTGTGGTCCGGGTGAATTCGCAGTCCGGAAAGGGGGGAATCGCCTATCTGCTCGAGGCCGAACACGGTCTGGACCTGCCCCGGCGGTTGCAGATCGATTTCGCCCGGCAGGTGCAGCGCCACACCGACGGTTCCGGGGCGGAAATCAGTGCGGCCGAACTGCGTGCGCTGTTCGACGCGACCTATCTGGATACGCCCGAACCACCGGAGGTGCAGTTGAAGGATCTGCGCGTGACCGGTCCGGCGGAGTCTGCGGTGCTCACCGTGGGGCTCGTGGTCGACGGCCGGCCACACCGGAGCACCCATGAGGAGAAAGACCAGGTATCCGCCGTGGTGTCGGCACTCGGGCAGGCGGGCCGGCCGATCGAGGTGCTGAGCCTGTCCGGGCATCCCGTCGCCGGGCATACGATCGCCTATCTGGAGTATCGGCGGGCAGGCCGGATCGGATGGTCCTGTGCTCGAGCCGATTCCGCGTCAGCGGCCGCTGTGGCGGCGGTGGTCCGGGCAGCCGGGACGACCGAGCGCAGCTGAGCCGGCTGTGCGGTCCTTCGTGGTGGCGACCGGACGCACTGAGCCGGGGCGCCGGCGCTCATTCTCCGGTACGGCCGTCGATCTGCTCGCGCAGTAGATCCGCGTGACCGTTGTGCCGGGCGTATTCCTCGATGAGATGCAGATACACCCAGCGGAGGCTGTACTCGGTGCCGGCGGGATGGCGGCAGCGGTGGTCGAGCGGGAGTTCGGCCACCGCTGCGTCCGCCAGCTCTGTCTCCCGCCGGTACACGGTGAAATCGGCGGCGGGATCGGCGGTGCCGATATTGTCGAAGTCGCCGTTCGGGTCCGTTTCGGTGCAGTAGAGGTACTCGAGCCGCTGTCCGGCCGCGGTGATCCGCAACCAGCCGCGCTCCACCTCGGACATATGGCGTACCAAACCGTGCAACGACAGCGCCGAAGGCGGTACCGCGCACTGTTTCAGCTGCGCGGTACCGAGGCCGGAGCATTTGGCGAGCAGGGTCTGCCGGTGGAAGTCCAGCCAGGATTGCAGCATCGGTCGTTCCGGGCCGGTGGGTTCGGTCTCGATCCGGTCGATATGGGGTGCGATCCAGGTCATCCCACCGAACCTATCGGCACCCGGAGGCGCCTGTCGCCCGGTTTTCTCAGAACCAGCTCTCGGCCATATCGACAGTGGTGGTGTCCAGATCGGCCAGCAGATCCAGCTGAGGTCCGGTGCGGGGGAGTTCGTGGCGGAAGAAATAGCGGGCCGCGTGCCGTTTGCCGTCGTAGAAATCGCCGGTGCGGCCGTGGGTCGCGAGCATCTGGTCCAGCCAGATCCACGCCACCACGTGGTGGCCGAAGGCTTCCAGATAGACCGAGCTGTTGGCCAGGGCGGCCTCGATATCCCCGGTGGCGAACAGACTGCCGGTGACCGCGATCAGGCGGGTCCAGGATTTCTCCAGCCGGCCGGCGAGTTCGGCGGGCTCACCGCCGAGTTCCTGTGCGGCCGCCAGGGTGGCCCGGATGCGGCCGTCGAGTTCCCGCAGGCTCGCCCCGCCCTGCTGGGTGACCTTGCGGCCCAGCAGGTCCAGGCCCTGGATGCCGTGTGTGCCCTCGTGGATGGGGTTGAGGCGGTTATCGCGGTAGTGCTGTTCGACGTTGTATTCGCGGGTGTAGCCGTACCCGCCGAGAACCTGGATGGCGAGATCGTTGGCGGTCAGGCACCACTGCGAGGGCCAGCTCTTGGCGATCGGGGTGAGGATATCCAGCAGCAGCGTGCGGGCGCGGCGTTCCTCGTCGGATTCGGCCGTGTGCTGTTCGTCGATCAGCCGGGCGCAGTACAGCACCAGGGCCAGCCCGCCCTCGGCGTAACTCTTCTGCGCCAGCAGCATCCGTTTCACATCGGCGTGTTCGATGATCGGGCGCTGTGGGGCGGCCGGATCGGCGGCACCCTTGGTACGGCCCTGGGGGCGGGCCCGGGCGTACTCGAGGGATTCGAGGTAGCCGGTGTAGCCGAGAGCGGCCGCGACAAGACCGACCCCACTGCGCGCCTCGTTCATCATGTGGAACATATATTTCAGGCCCTGGTGCGGTTCGCCGACCAGATAGCCGATCGCACCCGCCCCGCCCTGCGGTGTCCAGCGGCCCTCGCCGAAGTTGAGGACCGTGTTGACGGTGCCACGGAATCCCATTTTGTGGTTCAGCCCGGCCAGTGCCACATCGTTGCGCTCGCCGAGCGAGCCGTCCTCGTGCACCAGGAACCGCGGTACCACGAACAGTGAGATTCCCTTGGTGCCCGCCGGGCCGCCGGGGATCTTCGCCAGCACCAGGTGCACGATATTGTCGCCGAGTTCGTGATCGCCGCCCGAGATCCACATCTTGGTGCCGAACAACCGGTAAACGCCGTCGTCACGAGGCTCGGCACGAGTGACGATATCGGCGAGCGAGGATCCGGCCTGCGGTTCCGACAAGCACATCGTGCCGAAGAACCGGCCGTCGATCATCGGTAGTACGAACCGCCGTACCAGGCCTGGGTCGGCGTGGGCGGCGAGCAGGTTGGCGTTGCCGATGGTGAGCAGGGGATAGGCGCTGGTACCCGGGTTGGCGGCGTGGAACCAGGCGAAACCTGCCTGCGCGACCGCGGCGGGAAGCTGCGCACCACCGAGTTCGGCGTCCATGGTCGCGCCGACCATCCCGGCCTCGGCGAACGCGGCCAGCGCCTGCTCGACCTCGGGGATGAGGGTGACCTTGTCACCGTCGAAGGTGGGTTCGCGGGTGTCGTTCAGCTTGTTGTGGGTGGCGAAATATTTCGTGGCCAGCTGCTCGCTCAGGTCGAGGACGGCATCGAAGGTCTCCCGCGAATGCTCGGCATACCGGGCCCGCCGGGTGAGGCTCTCGACATCGAGCCATTCGTAGAGCAGGAACTCCAGGTCACGCCGGGACAGCAGAGTAGACCGCATAACCACCCTTTCGGTACAAGTTGCGGCCAGAGTATCAAATATGGCCGGAGGTCGTGGTTCCGAACCGGGCCGTACGCTCGCCCGAATCCAGTATCACCGTCACCCCGCGACCGGCGTGGTGCCGTGGGTTTCTGTGCTGGGCCGGCTGTGTCTCTCAGGCGTCGTCGTCCCTGGCCAGCAATGCGAGGATCGCGGTGGCCATCGCGGCGGGGTCACCGTCCTCCGGCCGGAGCACCAGTGCCGGGGTCGCGGGCGGTTCGTAGGGATCGTCGATACCGGTGAACCCGCGGATTTCCCCGGTCCTGGCCTTGGCGTACAAGCCTTTGGGATCGCGGGCCTCGCAGATATCTAGCGGGGTGTCCACGAAGACCTCCAGGAACGGGATACCGGCGGCGTCGTGCACCGCCCGGGCCCGTTCACGGTCGGCTCGGTAGGGACTGATGAGCGAGACGATGGCGACCGTCCCCGACTCGGCGAACAGCCGCGCGACCTCACCCACACGGCGGATGTTCTCCGTCCGGTCCGCGGCCGAGAATCCCAGATCGGAGTTGAGACCGTGCCGCAGATTGTCGCCGTCGAGCAGGAACGCCGGCCGCCCCGCCGCCACCAAGCGGCGTTCGAGTTCCACCGCCACCGACGATTTCCCGGAACCGGACAGTCCGGTGAGCCAGACCGTGCGACCACGCGTCGGACGTTCGGCGCGGCCGACCGCGCTCGAATGCCACACCACCCGGGAGGCGGGCAGGCTGGGCCCGGTGATCATACCGGCGCCGACGGTATCGCCGGTGGTGTCGTCGATCAGCAGGAAGCTGCCGGTGGTGCGGTTACGGCGATACGGGTCGAACTGCAGCGCCTGCCGGGTGCGCAACTGGACGCGACCGATCTGATTGAGCGCCAAGGCATTCGCGTTCTCGTCGCGGTGCAGCGTGTTCACATCGAGCCGGTAGTCCAGGGAACGGATCTCCGCCGCGACGCTGCGGGTGGTGTGCCGCACCGTGTACGAGGCGCCGGGCCGCAGTTCGGCCTCGTCGCTGAACCAGCAGACCATCGTGTCCAGATCGCGGCTGGTCTGCGGCCGGTTGGCCGGGCGACACAGCATATCCCCGCGGCCGATATCGAGCTGATCGGCCAGCGCGACGGTCACCGCCTGCGGCGGGAACGCCTCGGTGAGCGGGGCGCCGCCCGGGCCCCAGATTCCGGTCACCGTGGTGGAGAGCCCCGACGGCAGAACGGTGATCTCGTCACCGGGCGACCAGACGCCGCTGGCGATCGTTCCCGCATACCCGCGGAAATCCGGTGTGTGGCTGCGAATCACATACTGCACCGGCAATCGGGCGTCGATGAGGTTGCGGTCGGAGGCGATATGCACCTCTTCGAGGTGGTGCAGTAGCGGCGTGCCCTCGTACCAGTCCATGGTGGCGCTGCGGTGCACGATATTGTCGCCGTGCAGCGCCGACATCGGGATGAAGGTCAGATCGGCGATATTGAGCCGGGACGCGAAACCCGCGAATTCCTCCCGGATCTCGGTGAACCGCTGGGCCGACCAGTCCACCAGGTCCATCTTGTTCACACACAGCACGAGATGCGGTACACCGAGCAGTGAGGCCAGGAAGGCATGCCGGCGGGTCTGTTCCACCACGCCGTGGCGGGCATCCACCAGGATCAGCGCCAGATCGGCGGTCGAAGCGCCGGTCACCATGTTGCGGGTGTACTGCACATGCCCCGGGGTGTCGGCGATGATGAATTTACGGCGCGGGGTGGCGAAATAGCGGTGTGCGACATCGATGGTGATGCCCTGTTCCCGTTCCGCGCGTAACCCGTCGGTGAGCAATGCCAGGTTCGGAAGGTCCTCGCCGCGATCGCGGCTGGTGCGTTCCACCGCGTCGAGCTGATCGGTGAACAGGGTTTTGGAATCGAACAGCAGCCGGCCGATGAGGGTCGATTTCCCGTCGTCGACACTGCCCGCTGTGGCCAGGCGCAGCAGGGAGCCCATCAGAAGTAACCCTCTCGTTTACGGTCTTCCATACCGGCCTCGGAGATCCGGTCGTCGGCGCGGGTGGCGCCGCGTTCGGTGACCCGGGCGGCCGCCACCTCGGCAACCACCTCGGCCGGTGTGGCCGCAGTGGATTCCACGCAGCCGGTGCAGGTGGCATCACCCACGGTGCGGAACCGGACCAGTGCCTCCTGCGGTTCCTCACCGTCGAGCAGGGTCAGGAACCGGGTGTGGGCCAGCAGCATCCCGTCGCGCTGGACCACCGGCCGGCGGTGGGCGTAGTACAGCGGCGGCAGGTCGATACCTTCGGCCGCGATATAGCTCCAGATATCGAGCTCGGTCCAGTTGGACAGCGGGAAGACCCGGATATGTTCGCCCGGACGGTGTTTGCCGTTGTACAGATTCCACAGTTCCGGGCGCTGCCGGCGCGGATCCCATTGGCCGTACTCGTCGCGGAAACTGAACACCCGTTCTTTCGCGCGGGCCTTCTCTTCGTCGCGGCGGGCGCCGCCGAATACGGCGTCGAACCGGCCTTCGCGCACACTGCGCAACAGCGTCGTGGTCTGCAGCCGGTTGCGGCTGCCTCGGGGGCTGGTGTCCTCGGTGACCCGCCCGGCGTCGATATCGTCCTGGACCCGGCCCACGAGCAGGCGTAACCCGTACTTCGCGACGGCCTGGTCGCGGTAGGTGATCACCTCGTCGAAGTTGTGCCCGGTATCGATATGCAGGATCGGGAACGGTACCGGCGCCGGCCAGAACGCTTTGGTGGCCAGGTGCAGCATCACCACCGAATCCTTGCCGCCGGAGAACAGGAGAACCGGTCGTTCGAATGTTGCGGCCACCTCCCGCAGGATGTGGACCGATTCGGCCTCGAGTGCGGCCTGATGCGAGAGCTCGTAGGTGCCCGCCGCCGACTTCGTGTGCTGGCTCACGCTTAAAAACTAGAACACGTTTCTATGATCGGTCAATGGTGTGGCGGCCGGTGCCCGCCCGCCGCCGCGGTGACCGCATCGGCCGCGGCGACCAGCGCGCTGCCGCGGCGGGCGATCTCGGCGCCGGTGATCGAGGTACCCACGTACATGGTGAGCACCAGTTGCTGGCGGCCGTCGGTGTCGAAGGTCGGCGCGGCCAGCAGGCTCACCGGATGCTCCTTACGCGGCCGCAGATCGGCACCCAGGTACACCCGCTCGCCGAGTGTGGTCACCAGTTCCGCGACGGCGGTGCGCAGCTCATCGGGCATTTCGTGACCACCGACCCCGGCCAGCATGGAATACAACTGCCGGCCCGCGCCGGTCATGCTCTCCACCAGGTAGCCGCGCTCCTGGCATTCCTCGACGAGGCGGCGCAGCCGGGTCTCGTCCTGGTTCAGGGGGACCGTCGGCGGGGTTGCCAGCCAGGCGTCGAAGGCGGCATCGGTATCCCACAGCACGTACATCAGGCCGACCGGTGGTGCGAAACGATAGGTCGCCCCGACCCGCACCATGGCCGGTCCCGCACTGTCCAGGACGCTGATCCGTTCGCCGACCACGGCCGAAGCGGTGCAGGTGGTGCCGTATTCGGCACTGAGGCGTTCCAGCTCCGGGTGGGCCAGGCCGGCGATGGCGAAACTGTCCTGGGCGACCCGGCCCGCGGCGATGAGCGCGGGGCCCGGGCCGTAGTCGCGGGTGCGTGGGTCACGGGTGAGGTAACCGGCGGCGGTGAGTTCGGTGAGGATGCCCAGGCAGGTGGGTTTGGCCAGGTCCAGGTCGCGCGCTATTTCCGACAGTCCGGCCCGCCGGCCCCGCCGTGCGGTGAGGTAGTCGATCACCTGGATCACACGTTGGGTGGGCGCGGACCGCCGACCCACCTCGCGCACCTCCGCCGAGCCCGTTGCCATTGACCACTCCTAGAACAGGTTCTAATCTTTTCGATATCAGAATGTACCAGGGTGGTACATATATGGAACACCGGGAGTATCGTGCTCACTCAGCCGTTCGCGGACGCGATCGCCGCCGCCGAGGAAATCATCAAGGGCGCCCCCCATATCCGCACCGAACAGGATCTGGCTGAGGGCTACGACTACCTGGGCGCCAGTATCCGCGCCGCCATCCAGATGTCGTGGGCCTTCGAACGGGACTACCCGTTCTTCGTGACCTCCACCGGTCCCTACACGAAGATGGGTCTGGACAACCCGGACACCCTCTATTGGCACGCCAATCTGCGTTCCGACGCGGAATACGTGGTCACCGGAACCCGCGGCACCACCCGCGACCTGAGCTTCCAGGTGCTCAACGGCAACTACTCGCCGTCGGAGGTACCCGGTGGGGAAACTGCCTTCGACGACCGCTCCATCGATATCGCGGCCGACGGTACCTACGAACTGACACTGGGACCCGGCACGGGCGGCCGCAACCATATCCAGCTCGCCGCCGATTCGACCATGCTCGCGGTACGTGAGGTCTACGGCGACTGGGCGAACGAGAAGGCCGGTACCGTCCGGATCCGCCGGGTCGACACCGCGGGCACGGCCCCACCGGCGGTCACCACCGATCTGATGGCCAAACGGTACGAAGTCGCCGGCAAGATGCTGGTCTCCCGGCTGAAGACCTTCCTGGCCTTCCCGGAGTGGTTCTATCTGAACCTGCCGGTCAACACCATGACCGAACCGCGGCGCACCCCCGGCGGGCTGTCCACGCAGTTCTCCTCGGTCGGACACTACGAACTCACCGGCGATCAGGTCATGATCCTGACCGTGCCGAAATCCGATGCCCCCTACCAGGGCTTCCAGCTCGGCAGTATGTGGTACCTGTCGCTGGACTACATCAACCACCAGACCAGCCTCAACGCCGACCAGGCGAAGACGGACCCGGACGGCATGATCCGCCTGGTGATCAGCGAACGCGACCCCGGCCTGGTCAACTGGATCGAACGCACCGGCCACGAACGTGCCTACGTGCAGTTCCGCTGGCAGCGCCTGTCCCGGGAACTGAAGCCCGAGGACGGTCCGACGGTGGAACTGGTGTCCTTCGACGAACTGCCGGACCGGCTGCCCTACTACCAGGAATCCCGGATCACCCCGCAGGACTGGATGGCGCGTATCGCCGGCCGGCAGGCCGCGGTGGCGGAAAGGATGCTGGGCTGATGCTGTTGCGGGACAAAGTGGTGGTCGTTTCGGGGATCGGCCCCGGGCTCGGCCAGGCCATCGCGGTGCAGAGTGCGAAGGCCGGCGCGAAGGTCGTACTCGCCTCGCGTACCGAGAAACGGTTACGCAAAGTCGCGGCCGAAATCGAGGAACTGGGCGGTCGCGCACTGGTGGTGCCCACCGATATCACCGACGACGCGGCGGCGCAGGAACTCGTGCACGCCACCCAGGAGGAGTTCGGGCGGGTCGACGCCCTGGTGAACAATGCGTTCGCCATGCCGCCGATGGCCGACCTCGCCGATGTGGCGATCGACGATCTGCGCGCCAGTTTCGAAACCAACGTCTTCGCCGCGCTACGCCTGACCCGCCTGTTCGCACCGGCGCTCGCCGAACGCAACGGGTCGGTGGTGATGATCAACTCGGCCGTCCTGCGCCATTCCCGGCAACCCTACGGTCCGTACAAGATGGCCAAGACCACGCTGCTGGCGCTGGCGCAGAGCCTGGCCACCGAACTGGGACCCCGGGGTATCCGGGTGAATTCGGTGGCGCCGGGCTGGATCTGGGCCGACACGCTGAAATGGTATTTCGGCTATCTGGCGAAGGAACGCGGGGTCACGGCCGAGGAGGTCTACACCGAGACGGCCGCCGATATCGATCTGCGCAGGCTGCCCGAACCCGACGAAATCGCCGATGCCGTCATCTTCTTCGCCTCCGAGATGTCCCGGGCGATCACCGGGACCTGTCTCGATGTGAACTGCGGCGAATTCCACCACTGAGGAGAAAACAGAAATGATCGGCAGGGAAGACGTCGGCACGATCGACGATCTGCACGCCTCCGCCACCAAGGTGATCGGCCTGGACGATTTCGGCGCCGACGATTACCGCACCGGACTGTCGGTGCTGCTGGAATCGTTCGAACGCGACGCCGAACTCACCCCGTTCGGCAACAAGGTCAACCGGGCATTCCTGCGCGGCGCGCTCATCGCCCGGGCGTTGAGCGAAGCCGGCTGGAAACAGTATCCGCAGCATGCCGAGGTACCCGTCGACCGCCCGATCTTCGTCACCGGGCTACCGCGCTCGGGCACGACCGCTGTGCACCGGCTGCTCACCGCCGACCCCGGCCATCAGGGCCTGGAGATGTGGCTGACGGAGATGCCGCAGCCGCGACCTCCGCGGGAGACGTGGGAACAGAACCCGGTGTTCCAGCGGCTCCAGGCGGCCTACGAGAAACATCATGTGGAGCATCCGGAGTTCATGGGCGTGCACCATATCTCGGCCGACCAGGTGGAGGAATGCTGGCAGCTGCTGCGGCAGTCGGCGATGTCGATCTCCTACGAATGCCTGGCCTACCTGCCGCGCTACTCCGAATGGCTACGCGACCAGGACTGGACATCCGCCTACGAACGCCACCGCCGCAACCTGCAGCTGATCGGGCTCAACGATCCGGATCGCCGGTGGGTGCTGAAGAACCCGAGCCACCTGTTCGCGCTCGACGCCCTGCTCGCCGTCTACCCCGACGCACTGATCATCCAGATGCATCGGCAGCCACGCACCATTGTGGCCTCGGTATGCAGTCTGAACGAACAGGCCACCGACGGCTGGTCGGAGAAGTTCCGCGGGCCGGTGGTAGGGGAGGCGCAGCTGGAGCTGTGGTCCCGCGGCGCACGGACCTTCCTCGCCGATCGCGCGAAGTATCCCGCGGCGCAATTCTGCGATGTGTACTACGAGGATTTCGTCACCGATCCGATCGCCACCGTCGAGCGGGTCTACGACCACTTCGGGATCGAATTCACCGAAGCAGCACGCTCGGAGATGGCCGGCCTGCACAGCGAATCCACCTCGGGCGCGGCACGACCCGCCCACAAGTACTCACTGGCCGATTTCGGTCTCACGGCCGACCGGGTCGACGAAGCGTTCGCCCCGTACCTCGCCGAGCACTACCCGGGCGGTAGCCGTAAGTAACCGAGCGCCCGGGCAGTGTGAGCCGTACCGGCACTCACTGCCCGGTCGTCGCCCCGGTGCGGACGGCCGTGTCGGCAGCGACGTCGTACAGGTCGGCGGGTAGGTCGGCGTTCACTTCGGCGGACCTCCTCCCGATGGCGTGTACTCGTCTCAGGCCACTTGCCGAGAGCGTCTCCGGGGTCCGGCCGAGAAGGTGTGGCGGCTGCCCTGTTCACGCTCGAGTTTCAGGGCTGGCCGGGTTTCAGCACGATGAACAGGCCGTGGGCTTCGGCGCAGAGCAGGTCACCGTCGTGCAGGGTGGCCTTGATCCACACCTTGCGGCCCTCCCGGCGTTCGCCCCAGGCACGCAGCTGCAGTTCCTTGTTCAGCGGTGTGATCGCCCGGTAATCGACGGTGAGCGAGGCCGTCCGGGTGACCGACCCGGAATACAGCGAACCGGCCAGACCCATCAGATCGTCGAAGCCCAGCGAGACGTATCCGCCGTGCGCCGCCGCGTTTCCGCCCAGGTGGAAGGTGCGGTAGGTGATCCGGGCCTGCACGCCGTCCGGTTTCGCGCGATCCACCCGGTAGGGCGGCAGGGTCACATTGCCCCGGGACGGCAGATCGAACCGGGTCCAGCCGGGCGCGTCCCATTCCTCGTGGACGTGGGCGCCGAGCCGGTCGTTGAGTTTCTCCAGGATGCCGGCCGCTTCCTGCACCAGATCGTCGGGCGGTACCGCCAGCCGCGCCCGGTCCATGAGCGTCCGGACCTGTTCGACGAAATCGCCGTAGTGCGGTCCGCCGCGGCTGGTATCCACCGATCGGACCTGATTCATCAGCTCCGACATCGGCCGGAATCCGCCTTCGTGATGCTCCGCGCTGGGGAGTGCGTTCCCGGCCTCGTCTTCGCTCATGAGAACACGTTATCGTTCGGGTCCGGGGCCGCGGCCGGGCGGGGCACTTTCGCGCGCCCGCGCACCGGCCGTCCCCGCGCTGCTCGGGCCGCGTAGGCTGCCCGGCAACGGCTGTCCGGCAGTCCCTTTTTCGCCGGGCGGTCGCTGCCCGTCCGTGGGAGGATTTCCGGACGAGGTGATACGCACGCGGGGCGGTCGGCTCGGGCCGCCGGGAGGACGACAGATGCCGACGACGCCACTGACCCAGCAGAACTTCCAGACGGTCGTGGCCACCAACCATATTGTGCTGGTGGATTTCTGGGCGACCTGGTGTGGTTGGTGCACCCGGTTCGCACCGGTCTACGAGGCCTCCGCCGAAACGCATCGCGATATCGTGCACGCCACGGTCGAGGCCGAGGCCGAACCCGCGCTGGCAGCGGCGGGGCAGGTCGACCGCTACCCGTGGATCATGGCGTTCCGCGAGGGGATGCTGGTCTACTCGAAGGCCGGTTTCCTGCCCGCCGATCAGCTCGAGGAACTGGTCCAGCAGATCCGGTGGATGGATATGGAGACCTTCCGGCGCGAACACCGGCAGCCGGCCCGGGAGACGGCGGTGCCCGCGGAACCTGCGGCGGGCCGGGCCGGGCCGGCCCCGGGACGGCAGTCCTACGGCTGGCCGGGTCTGTGACCGGCGCACTCGAACCGGGCACGGTATTCGCCGGTTACCGCATCGAACGGCTTCTGGGAACGGGCGGGATGGGCCAGGTCTATCTGGCCCGCGACCGTGACCTGCCGCGTCCGGTCGCCCTGAAATTGCTGAACCCGATGGCCGGGGACGAGCGGGAGGTCCGGGCCCGGTTCCTGCGCGAGGCCGATACCGTGGCGCGGTTCGCCCACCCGAATATCGTCGCCGTATATGCCCGCGGGGAAGAACAGAATCGCCTCTGGATGGCGATGCAGTACATCGAGGGCACCGATGTCGCGGCGGTCCTGCATGACGGTCCCGTCCGCCCCGACCACGCGGTACGGATCACCGAGGAAACCGCGCGCGCCCTCGACCACGCGCATACCGCCGGGGTCCTGCACCGCGATGTGAAACCCGCGAACATCCTGCTGGCCTGGGGCGAGCACCAGCGGGTGTACCTCTCCGATTTCGGTATCGCCAAGGCACTCGACCGTTCCGACGGGCTCACCCGCACCGGCGAGCTGTACGCGAGTTTCCACTACGCCGCGCCCGAATACTTCGAGATGCGCCCCGATATCGACCGCCGCGCCGATGTGTACTCGCTGGGCTGCACGCTGTACTACCTGCTGACCGGCCGGTTACCGTATCCGGCCACCACCACCGGCGCGTTGATCAACGCCCACCTCAATGCCCCGGTACCGCGGCCGTCGGAGGCCGATCCGCGGGTGCCCCGCAGTTTCGACGGGGTGATCGCCAAGGCCATGGCGAAGAACCCCTACGAGCGTTTCCCGAGCTGCGGTGAACTGGCTCTGGCCGCTCGCCGGGCGCTCACCGAACCCGCGGTCACCATGCCGGCCACCTTGCCCGTGCCGCCGGTCGCACCGTCCGCGCCGCCTCCACCGGGCCGGTCGCCGCGCGGCCGCCGGCGGGTACTGACAGCGCTCGCCGCTGCCCTCGCCCTGGCGGTATTCGGCACGGCCGCCTGGCTCACCGGGATATCGCGCACCGGCACCGCCGGCTCCGATGGTCCACCGGCACCGCCCGCGAATGCGACAGCCGCCGCCGAACAGGCCGCCTGCGCGTACACGACATTGGTCGGCACATACGACTACGCGGACCCGGCGGGCTGGGAACAGCAAGTGCAGGCCGGTGCCACCGGACAATGGAAGAGCCAGGCTGAAACCGTCCTGCCGATGGCCCGGGTCCTCATCTCCGCCGACCCCGAGCGGTCCCGGGTCCAGGAGGCCACCTGCACGGCGACGATGAGCGCCGGCGACACCCGTGCCGAGGTCGAAGTGCAGCTCACCACCCTCAACGCCGAACCCGGTGCCGCCGAGACATCACGGGAACTCTCGGTGTCCACCGTGATGGAACTCGTCGACGGCCGGTGGCTGTGCAGCGTGTTCGATGCGCCTTTCATGCCGGGATAATGTGCTGTGAGGGTTTGCACACCGCCGGAACGGGGCATCGTCGATAGCGTCCGGTTCGCTACGCATAAGCTGGCCGGGCTGCACGATGGAGGTAAGTCTTGACGGTCGAGGTACTGGCCGACCCGGAACCGGGCGGGTCGTGGCAGGGCGGGCAACAGCCGGTCCGGCCGGCTCCACCGGTATCGATGATCGAGCGGATGACATCGATCCTGGACGCGTTCGCGCCCGCCACACCGGTGCTCACCCTGCAGGACCTGGTGGAGCGCACCGGTCTGCCCCGGTCCACGGTGCACCGCATCCTGGACCAGATGATCCGGTTGCGCTGGCTCGCGCATTCGCCCGGCGGCTACCGCCTGGGCCTGCGCACCCTGGAACTGGGCGGGCTGGCCGCCGGGCACAACGAACTGCGCGCAGTGATCGGCCCGCTACTGCACGAACTGTGCCAGCGGACCGCCTCGGTGGGACATCTCGGTGTCCTGGACGGTCGCGACGTGGTGTACCTGGACAAAACCGGTGGCCGCAACAGCGCCACGGTCCCCACCCGGGTCGGCGGCCGGCTGCCGGCACACAGCACCGCGCTCGGTAAAGCGCTGCTGGCCGGCCTGGATCCCGGTGTCGTGGAAACATCGCTGCGCGAACAGCTTCCCCGGCTCACTGCCCGCACGATCGGTGACCGGCTGGAACTGCACCGGGAACTGGCCCGGATCCGCAGCCGCCAGGGGGTCGCGGTGGACAACGAGGAAGCGGTCACCGGAATCGGCTGCGTGGCAGTACCCGTCCGGCGTCGCGGCGTCGCGGTGGCCGCGCTGTCACTGGCCACCCGGATAGGCGCAGGCCGACCCGTCGTCGACACCGGCCGCCAGGCGCGGCAACTGGGTGCGCTGGCGGCCGAAGCGGGCCGGCTGCTCTCCCGCGAATGAGGCCCGGTAACCACGAGCCCGGCGCGGTCCGGGCGCTCCTCGACGTGGCCGTTCGGCGCGGATGGCCGGCCGAAGTACGCTCAGCCGGTCCGCTCGACGGCTGGGAGCTCTTCGATGAGGCCTACGCGGAATTGACGGCAGCTCGACGATATGACGAGGCCCCGGGCCGTAATCGTCCGAGGTGACAGCCTGGTCAGGATTTTGTCAGGGACCGCGCGAGCGCACGGCCCGCGGCGCGGCCGGAGAAGATGCATCCGCCCAGGAACGTCCCTTCCAGCGCGTTATAGCCGTGCAGGCCACCGCCGCCGAATCCGGCGACCTCACCCGCGGCGTACAGCCCGGGGAAGGGCGTGCCGTCGGAGCGCATCACCCGGGAGTCCAGATCGGTTTGCAGGCCGCCGAGGGTTTTGCGGGTGAGAACATTGAGCCGGACCGCGATGAGTGGGCCCGCCGCCGGGTCGAGGATCCGGTGCGGTTTCGCGACGCGAGCGGTCTTGTCGCCGAAGTAGCTGCGCGCGTTGTGGATCGCGCTCACCTGGGCGTCCTTGGTGAACTTGTTGGTGATCTCCCGGTCGCGTGCGACGATCTGGCGTTCCATATCCGCACAGTCGAGCTGCGGGCCGCGGGCGATTGCGTTCATACCGTCCACCAGTTCGCGGAGGGTATCGGCGACCACGAAATCGGCGCCGTGTTCCTTGAATGCCTCGACGGGAGCCGGGGCGCCCTTGGTGAACCTGCTGCGTACGGTGGTGAGCCGGTCTTTGCTGGTGATATCGGGGTTCTGCTCCGATCCCGAGAGCGCGAACTCCTTCTCGATGATCGCCTGGGTCAGCACGAACCACGAATAGTCGTGACCGGTCGACAGAATGGCCTTCATCGTGGTGTTGGTATCGAAACCGGGGAAACACGGTGCCGGCAGCCGTTTACCGTTCGCGTCGAACCACAGCGACGACGGACCGGGAATGATCCGGATCGCATGGTCGGGCCAGATCGGATCCCAGTTGTTGATGCCCTCGGTGTAATGCCACATGCGGTCCCGGTTCACCAGGGCGGCGCCGGCGGATTCGGCGATACCGAGCATCCGGCCGTCCACATGTGCGGGCACCCCGGAGATCATGGTGCGGGGCGCGGGGCCCAGCCGGTCGGCCGGCCAGTTGCGCCGGATGAGGTCGTGATTGTGACCGATACCGCCGGTGGTGACGACGACCGCGCCGGCCCGGAATTCGAAATCGTCCACCACCGTGCGCGAGGTGGCGACGCCACGGGGCAGCTCCGTGGGTTCCAGCACACTGCCGCGGATTCCGGTGACCGCACCGTCGTCGACCAGCAGGTCGTCGACTCGGTGCCGGAACGCGAACCGCACCAAACCGTTGCGTTCCGCTTCCAGGACGGGGTTCAGGAAGACTTCGAGCACCCCGGGGCCCGTGCCCCAGGAGATATGGAATCGCGGCACCGAATTGCCGTGGCCGTCGGCGAGGGCTCCACCGCGTTCGGCCCAGCCCACCAGCGGCGTGACCCGCAGCCCGAGGTCGTAGAGGTAGTCGCGTTTCTCGGTGGCCGCGAACTGCACGTAGGCCTGCGCCCACTGCCGGGCCCAGTGGTCCTCGTCGTCCCGGTCGAACCCGGCCGAACCCAGCCAGTCCTGCAGCGCGAGTTCGTAGGAGTCGTGGATTCCGAGCCGTCGCTGTTCGGGGCTGTCGACGAAGAACAGCCCGCCGAGCGACCAGAAGGCCTGCCCGCCCAGGTTGTTGCGGTTCTCCTGGTCGACGACGAGCACACGATGCCCGGCCCGGGTCAGTTCGTAGGTGGCGACGAGCCCGGCCAGTCCGGCGCCGACGACGATCACCGGATATTCGCCGGATACCCGGTCACCGGGGGAGGTTTCGGACACGGTTCACCCTTCGCTCACGGTAGTTACCGGCGGGAAACTTATCAGACCCGCGGGATGGCCGACCGGGGTTCAGCCGGGACGCCGGGCCGCGAATTCGCCCGCCAGTTCGGTGAACACCGCCCGATTCAAGACGAAGGCCTGTTTCCCCTCGTCCAGAATGCGGCGCTGTTCGAGCTCGTCGGCGCCGATACGGTCGAGCAGGGCGCGGTATTCCCGTTTGAACGCCGCCGGATTACCGATGCCGTCGAAAACGTAGAAGCGCACGCCATCCCCGCGATGCGGCAGATCCCAGAGCTTTTCGGCATGCCCGCGGATCACCTGCCCGCCGGACAGATCGCCCAGATACCGCGTGTAGTGGTGCGCGATATAGCCACCCGGCCAGGTGCGGGCGCATTCCTCGATCCGCGCGGCGTAGGCGGCGGTCGCGGGGAGCGGGTCCAGCTGTTCGCGCCAGCCGGGCCCGGCCAGATGCGCCAGATCGCGTTCCAGCTCCGCCGTACGCGCGAGTTCCGGTTTGATGAACGGGCCCGCCACCGGGTCGTCGGCGAGGGCGGCGGTGTGCTCCTCCAGCGCCCGGTAGATGAACCAGAGCTGCGCGGTGTAGCGGCGGTAGGACTCGATGCCGAGTACTCCGGCGAGCATCTCGGTGATGAAGGTGGAATTCTCCGCTTCCTCGTGTTCGCGCGCGGTGGCCTCCCGGATGCGCGTGGAAAAGGGGGCGGCCGGGTCGGCGGTCTCGGTGGTCTCCGGCATACAACGAACCCTTCCTGCGAACACGGCGGCCGATCGCCGCACCATCACGCGGCCGGCGGCGGCGTGGCATATCACCACGCCGCCGACAGCCGGCAACCCGACGATACCGGGCGCGCATCACCTGTGGGGATGTCCGTCAGCCGGCGTCGGAACGCCGGGACGCCGGTAGCGGCTCGGTCGGCACCGGGCCGGATTCGCCGGCCCCCACGCCCACCGGCTCGGGGGCGGCGCCGACGCCGACCGGCTCGGGCGCGGTGAACGGTATCGCCGCGGTGGGCAGCATATCCTCGGCCATGCCCAGTGCGGCGGTGGGCAGCGACAGCAGATCCGCGGGTAGTACCGGCATCTCACGCATCTCCGGCGCCGCGGCCGTTCCCGCGGTATCGGCGGCCGAGGCCGGCGACTGCGCCGATACGGCCGAACTCAACGGCGCCGGATCCAGATCGCGGGTCCAGACGTGGTGATCCACACCGGATACCGTGGACCGGCCGCGCCCGGACGGCACCGCCGGATACGGTGCGGTGGGCCGCGGAGCCCGTGGTGTGGTGGGCCGCGGGGTCTGCGCGGCGACCGGGATGGGTGCCCGCGGCAGTTGTCCCGCGACCGGGAATCCCACCGGCATATCCGGTGAAGCCATCACCGCGGCGGGCGCGGCGCCCAGCACCGGGCCGTGCGTGCGACCCAACGGCGCGGCCCGCCGCTTGCCGAGGTTCACCGAGTACAGGCGTTTGGCCAGGTTCACCGAAGGCAACCGCTTGCGCGTGACCACCGGGCGCCGCAGGGCGCCGAACTTGCGCAGGATCGGCGGGCGGCGCACGGTCCGGTCGAACCATTCACCGAGCGTTACCCCGCCGGCCAGCGCGCAGCCGACACCGAACGCGGCCAGTAGTTGGTCCGCGCCGCGGGTGATCTCGTCGTTGAGCATGCCGTACAGGCCGCGGTAGATGCTGAGGCCCGGCAGCAACGGGGTGATCCCGGCCAGCGCTACGACCAGCGGCGGCGTCAGTGCCCGCCGGGCGAGCAGACCACCGACCATACCGATCACCACGGCCGCCGCACCTGCGGCGAACACCGGACCGAATCCGGCCGCCATCACCAGCAGGTAGCAGATGGTGCCCATGGCCCCGCCCCCGGCGGCCGCGGCCAGTGCCCGTTTCTCCGCGTAGCAGGCGAGGCAGAACGCCAGTGCCGCGGTGGCTCCGGCCAGGACCTGTACCGGCAGATTGGTCAGCGCATGGCTCGGGCCGATGTCCAGGGGCACCGTCGCGTCGAACGCCTCGCCGACCCGCAGAGTGAGCGCGATACCGGCGATGATTCCACCCGTCATCATCAGCAGTTCGAGCATCCGTGCGCCCGCGGTGATCGGCGCCCCGGTGATCGCGTCCTGCACCGAACCCACCAGGCTCAGCCCACTGAGCAGCACAGTGATCCCGGCCGCGATGATCAGCGTCGGACTCACCGAGATACCCAGCGGTTCGGCGACGGCGGCGAGCGCCACCGCCGGTGTGGCCGCAATGGCACCGCCCACCAGATGCTGGAAGAAGAACGGCAGCCCGTACCGATTGAGTGCGCGGTTGGTCCGGTCGATCAAGGCGGTGGTGATGAAGCTCAGTGCGACGACGAGAACGCCGCCGCCGAGCAGCAGTGAGATCGCCGCGGCCATCAGTGACCAGCCGAAGGTTGCCGTCCACCGCTTGTAGGGATGCGGTGCCGAGGTGATGGCGTCCAGGGCCGCACGTGCCTCGTGCGGCGGCACGATCTCGCGACGGATCCGGCGGGTGAGCCGGTCCACTGCCGCGAGCCGGGTGAAGTCCAGCGAGCGGTACTGCACCACCCGCATGGAGCTGGCCGGCGGCAGCCGCCGGCCGCGATGCACCGAGATACGGATGGCGTTGTAGGTGACCTCGACATCGCACTCCGACAGGCCGTAGGTGGCGACGATGAAGCGCACCGTGGTCTCGGTATCGGTGACGGCGGAGCCGGAGGCCAGCACCACTTCGCCCATCCGGATGGCCAGATCCATCACCTCGGCCACTGTGGCTTCGTCGGTGAGGTCGATCGGCTGCAGCGGGGCGGGTGCGGAGACGATCGTATCGGCGGTGGCGGGGCGGTCGGCGACCAGTTTCTTGATGGCACCGGTGATCACAGGCAAACGCAGGGGAGTGCGCCGATGTTCGGCGTAACCCGACGGGTCCGGAGAGATCTGTGGTGGGGAGGTCGCTCCTTCCAGGAATCCTTGCGCAGCCATAGCCGCGAAGGTAGTGGCCGAAGGGGGCTCTTATCCACCGGAAAATAGGTCGGATGAATGTGATCTTCGTTACGTGTCGGTTTATTCCAGGTTTCAAATGGAAATAGAGACGCGTTTGCCCAGATAGGCGAGGTTTCACCTATGCCGTCGGCCGGCGCCGGACCTGCGTTACGCACCCCACGCCGATACGTTCCGCGCATCACACCGGCCGCGGTGCGCACTCCGGCCGGCCCGGCCCTGCGTTCCGGGCATACCCGCTCATCGCGCAACCATGTACGCCCGCCGACACCGCGACCCTGTGCGGTTTGTCGCCGGGCTCCGCCCCACCACGGCCGTTAGGGTCGAAGGCATGAGCACCGGCAGCACTGCGACAGCACAACAGTTACGGCAGGCACTGGACGGGCCGTGGAGCGAAGTCCGGGAAGAAGCCCGCACCCAGCTCGCGGACGGGCGATTCGCCGGTGACCCCGGTCTGGACGTCCCCGCAGCCCGCGCCCGGGTACTGGACCAGATGCGCGAGATAGCGAAACTCGGCCTCGCCGATCGCGGGTTCCGGCGCGAGCACGGCGGCACAAGTGAACCCGGCGCCGCCGTGGTCGGATTGGAGATGCTCGCCTACGCCGACCTCTCACTCTGGGTGAAATCGGGTGTGCAGTGGGGTCTGTTCGGCGGTGCCGTGGAGAATCTGGGCACCGAACGGCATACCGAATACATCCGGCGCCTGATCACGCTGGACCTGCTCGGTTGTTTCGCGATGACCGAATCCGGGCATGGCAGCGATGTCGCGAATCTGGAAACCACCGCCACCTACGATCCGGCCACCGAAGAGTTCGTGATCCACACCCCCACCCCCTCGGCGCGCAAGGACTATATCGGCGGTGCCGCCGAACACGCCCGGATGGCAGCGGTGTTCGCGCAGCTGCGGACACCGGCGGGTGAACACGGGGTGCACTGCCTGCTGGTCCCGATCCGGGACGAACAGGGCAACGATCTGCCCGGTGTCACCACCTCCGACTGCGGCCGCAAAGGCGGCCTTCCGGGGGTGGACAACGGCCGGATCGTTTTCGACCAGGTGCGGATACCGCGGGAGAATCTGCTCAACCGCTACGGCGAGGTTGCCCCGGACGGCACCTACAGCTCCGATATCGACAACCCCAGCCGCCGTTTCTTCACCACTCTCGGCACCTTGGTGCGCGGCCGGGTGAGTGTCGGTGGCGCCGCGGCCGCCGGTGCCCGGGTCGCCTTGAGTATCGCGCTGCGCTACGCACTGAAACGCCGCCAGTTCGGCAACCCCGACGACGGCGGCGAAACCCTGCTGCTGGACTACCGGATGCATCAGCGCCGGCTGCTACCGCTGCTGGCCCGCTCCTACGCGCTGGCCTTCGCGCAGAACGATCTGGTCCGCCGGATGCATCTGGTGCAGACCGGCCAGGATATCGACCCGCATTCGCAGCGCGCCCTCGAGAAACGGGCCGCGGGGCTGAAGGTGGCGCAGACCCGGCATGCGACCCGCGCCATCCAGGAATGCCGGGAGGCCTGCGGCGGTGCCGGCTATCTCACCGAGAACCGCCTGGTCACCCTGAAGGCCGATACCGATGTGTTCACCACCTTCGAGGGCGACAATGTGGTGCTCACCCAGCTGGTCGCCAAGGAAATTCTCACCGCCTACGCCGACGAGGTGCGCGACCTGGATGCTCTCGGCTGGGTCCGTTTCGCCGCGACCATGGCCGGTGATGTGGTGCGCAAACGTTCCGGCGTACGCCAGCTGATCCAGACCCTGCGCGACCGTGGCGGCGAAACCGTCGACGAGGGCGATCTCGGTAAACGCGCCACTCAGTTGGCGCTGTTCGCCGACCGCGAGGACTATCTCACCCGCACCGCCGCCCACCGGCTACGCGCCCGGGCCGAGGAAACCGGGCCCTTCGAGGCATTCAACAACGCGCAGGACCATATCCTCGCCGCCGGATCCGCCCATATCGACCGGCTGGTACTCGAGGCGTTCATCGAGGGGATCGCCGATATCGAGGACGAGCAGGCTCGTGCGCTCGCCGAAACCGTCTGCGATCTCTACGTGTACTCCGTGCTGGAGGAGAACTCGGCCTGGTTCATCATGCACCGTTTCATCTCGGTGGAACGGGCGAAGGCCGTCCGGCGCGGGATGAACGAACTGGTCGACCGCCTCCGCCCGGATGCCCTCACTCTGGTGGAAGCACTCGGTGTGCCGGAATCGATGCTGGACGCCGCCATGCTGGACGACGCCAGCGTCTACGAACGGCAATAGCGGGGCGCCGGCCCTGCGGGCAGCCGGGCCCGTCTCCGATGTGTACGTCGACCATTGCACCGATCGGTGCGTACGGTCTCGACCACTACGGGCGGGCCCGGATCCGGTCGCTCGAGACCGGATGTCCCGTGGGTCACGCTTGGCCGTGGTCCGGATGGATGTGTGTGGTCGCGGCTGTCGCGCTGGGCGCCGCGGGGCAGGGATGAGCCGGATGGTGCGGTGCCGTGGCGTAGGGGTCAGCGCGGGCGCGGCCCGAAAGTGCGGCGGATCCACACCGAGACCCAATAGAGGCCGATGGTCAGCGAGATTCCTACGGCTGCCCCGCCGATGATATCGGTGGCGTAGTGGTAATCGAGCGCGATCATGCCGACCGTACCCGCACACCAAGCGGCCGTGGCGATCGCGACGATCACCGCCCGGGCCCGCGCGGAGCGCAGCAGCAGGACCAATGCCGTGATCACCGATACGAGATGCACGGTGTGGCCGCTCGGATACGCGAGATAGTCGTGCAGCGGCCGCCCCCACCAGGGTTTCAGCGCCCAGGTGTTGACAGCCACCGCGAGCTCCGGCGCCAGGACCATGGTCGCCGTCTCCCACCACCGGCGTTGCCAGGCGAACCACACGGCACTGCCGCAGAGCAGGGCGAGTACGACTCCGGTGTTGGTCGCCAGCGCGAGGACCTCGGCCACCCAGGGCCGTGGGTCCAGCCGTGGGTCCACGCGTGACCCGACAGCCAGATCGAAGGTGGTGGCCCCGCCACCGGGCGGGAACGACCACGGTAACGCCGCCGCCACCGCCCCCGCGGTCGCCCCGACGATTCCGGTGGTCACGGGACCGGCGGCCGGTGGAGTCGAGGCGGTAACCGGGTGCGGGCCCGGCGGTCGACCCCGGCGGGCAGGGGGCAGGTGCGCCGGTGGCCCCAGGCGGTTCTCGGCCGGGCGGTGATCGTCTCCGGTAGGCCGATCCGCGGGACACTGGTTCGGCGCGCCGGATGCGGTGCTCACGAGCCGACCATATCCATCGCGGGCGGCCACGAGGTAATCCGTCGTGCTGCGACGGTTCGGCGCAGCGATGTACGGCCGGCTCGGTCCGGTCGTGCCGATACGCCCGCTGCCGTCGGCCGGCTCACCGATCTGCCGCGGTTCAGCCGGGCCCGTAGGTCACGAAGGCCGTGATCACGAACCACAGGACCCACGCGACCGCGACGAAAATGCCGAGCGCGTAGAGCGCGCGCATGACGGCCCGGCCGAAGTCGATATCGCCGGGCTCTCTGGGATACAGCAACCACGGGCTGTACCAGGGTGCGCGGAATCGGCGTGCTCCCGCGAGCCGTTCCAATTCGGCCAGATCCTCGGCGTACTGCTCCGCCTCGGCCTGGGCCGGGCTGCCGTGCCACCGTGTGACATCGATCGGGCCGAGGAAACCCTCGTCGATCAGTGGCTGGGGTGCGGGTAGGTACGCCAGGATTCCCAGGCCGCGGAATGCGGCGGCCACATCGTTGGCGGTCCAGCGGTGTGATTCGCGTTCGGCGAGGACACCGAAATAGTGCCGGAGTCGTTCGGGGTCGTTACCGACGATCACATCGAAACTCGGATCCTGCACCTTCTGGTCGATCTGGACCGGTACCGGCTGGAACGGCACGATCAACGCGACGCCGTGGACCATGCGCTGTCCCAGCCCACGCGCGGCGAGCCAGTTCTGCATCGCGAAGGTGTGTTCGCGGGACCGTTCCAGTAGCGAGCGATCGTCGGCGGCTTCCAAGTCCGCGCGGACCCCGTTGAGCGTCGACCTGCCGGTGAGCGGAACGTGCAGAGTGCCACCCTGTTCGCTGCGCAGGCCCGCCACATCGATGACAACGCAGCTGGTGGGCGTCCACACCACGGCATCGAAGTGGTGGGTCTCGTTGTCGTACCGCAGATCGCAGTTGAGAATCGCCACTCCGTGCGGACTGTCGACCGTGCCCCAGCCGCTGAGCCAATCGATCAGGGACCGCTCGGCAAAACTGTCGGTGCTGTCCTGAACCTGCACGAGCATGGTGACCGCCCTTCGCGTCCGAACCGAGACTCCTGCGGCGCCGAGCGCGGCGCACCTTTCGAAACTACCGGTCCGGCTCCTCCGCCGGAAGTTTCCCGGCCCGAACCGCGGCGGCGAGTTCCTCGTGATCGGCTTCCGTGCGATCGGCGTAGCGCACCGCGAAATCGGCCACGGCTCCGTCGAAGTCGGCTTCTTCGCCGAGGTAGCCGCTGATCAACCGGGGATCGAGGGAGCGGGCGTGGGCGCGCGCCAGCAGGGCGCCGGCGAGCCGGCCGTAATCGTCGAGATCGTGCGGTTCGAGTTCTTCGGGCGCTATTCCGCCCTTGAGATTGCGGAACTGGCGGACGATGAACGGCAGTTCCCGGCTGCCGCCGCCGGGCTGCGGAATATCCATGGTGGTCCAGCCGAGAAGGATATCGGTCTCCGTCTGAACCAGCCTGGCGCCCTGGACAATTCGCTTACCTTCGTGTTTCGGTGCGGCGATACCGAGTACCGGCGCCAAGGCCGAAGGGGCGGCCTGCTTGAGCTGCAATACCAGTACTTCACCTGAATTCCCGTGCAGCAGAGCGACATAGCTGTGCATCCCGACGCTGCCGGTGCCGACGATCCGGAACGCGATATCGGCGACGGCGAACCGTCCCAGCAGTCCCTGCCGGGATTCGCGCAGACTCGACCCGTAACGTTCCAACGCATCGATGGCCGCGTCCTCCACCTCCTGTGCCACGGTGGTGAGGATCGGCGGATCACTGACGAAGCGGTGACTTTCTATACCCGTTTCGTGATCGTCGATATGTGTCCACTTGCGGACGACCTTCTCACTGGTGTTCTTACGCGCCTTCTTGGCGGCCTTCTTGAAATTGTCGAGCAGATCGTCGGCCTCGACGCGATCCAGAATCGATTCGTCGGCCAGTGCCGACCACGAGGTCAGGAACGGCCGCTGCGCGAGCGCCGCGGCGGTGCGCCGATAGCTGCGCGCGGCATCGGCCGCGGCGGTACGGCATTCGTCCTCGTCCGCACCGCCGACCCGCCCGGCCAGGACCAAGCTCGCCGCCAGCCGCTCCAGGTCCCATTCCCACGGCCCCGGCACAGTTTCGTCGAAATCGTTGATATCCATGACGATTTCGCCCCGCGAGGTGCCGTACAGGCCGAAGTTGCCCGCATGTGCGTCGCCGCAGAGCTGGGCGTGGAACCCGGTATCGGGGCTGCCCGCGAGGTCGAGGGCCATCAGACCGGCCGCGCCCCGGTAGAACGCGAACGGCGACGCCAGCATCCGGCCGATCCGCAACGGGACCAGATGCTCGAGCCGGCCCTTGTTGGTGGCCTCGACGAATTCGACGATCGACGGCCGCCCCTCGGTACGGATCGCGCGATCGCGCGCGGTCCGTGACACCCGGTCGCGGACCGCACGGCCGCGGGCCAGCATGTCCTCGGCGGGGATATACGAGCGCAAGGGGATACGACTGTTCGACACCGGATAACCGTACCCACGGGCGCCCCGGACCGTGCCCGGCATCACGGCGCGGGCCCGGTACGCCACCCGGGAGCGGGACCACCGGCTGCGGCCGGGACCCGTACACCCATCGGCTGGGTGGCGGGAAGGCGGCGACGTGCCGGAGCCGGAGGGTGGGACCGGACGGGCGAGCCGGACAGGGCGGCCCGCACCGACATGATCTTTCTCTCACTCATACCGGCGGCGCCGAGTATTCGATGCTCGTTACTTCTCCGCAGACCGTACGGGGGGTCGTGCTGGCATCGGCAGGGGTCGTGCGGTAAGCACTGGCATGTGACGAGTGATTCGGGAACCGGCGGAACCGAGCCCGCGGCCGCGGACCGGCGATCCGGTGGTGCCCTCGCGGCGGTGCTGTCGGATCGGATGCTCACCGTCCCCAATGTGCTGAGTGTCTTGCGCTTGCTCAGCGTGCCGCTCTTCCTCTGGCTGCTCCTGGTGCAGCATGCCGACGGCTGGGCGTTCGTCCTGCTGATCCTGAGCCCGGTCACCGACTTCCTGGACGGCAAACTCGCTCGTCTGCTGGACCAGTCCTCCCGGCTGGGGGCCCTGCTCGACCCGTTCGTCGATCGCCTGTACCTGGTGACCACGCTGGCCGCGTTCGTAGCCCGGGACATCATTCCCTGGTGGGTGGCGGTCCTGTTGATCGGCCGCGATGCGGTACTCATGCTCACACTGCCGATCTATCGCCGTCGCGGCCTCGATCCCCCCGAGGTCATCTACCTGGGAAAGGCCGCCACCTTCGCGCTCATGTCCGCGTTTCCCTGGCTGCTGGCCGGTGAGATGGACTGGCCGGGTGACGGGTTCAGCTGGGCGTTCGGTTCGGCGCTGCTGATCTGGGGCACCGCGGTCTACGTCTGGACGGGACTGTTGTACCTGGGGCGCGCGATCGCCGTCGCGCGGACGGTGCCCCGATCCCCGGCCCGTCCCGGCGGTGAGCCCGCCCGGGATACCGGCGCGGCAAACGGTGACGGGCTCGCATAGAGTTGCTGCATCGTGCACGACGACACGAGGAAAGGACACCACGTGAATCCGGCTCCGGAGGACCTGCGCTACACCACCGAACACGAATGGGTGCGTCGGATCGAGCCCACCCGGGTCCGGGTGGGAATCACCGATTACGCGCAGTCGCAACTCGGTGACGTCGTGTTCGTTCAGTTGCCCGAAACCGGTGCCGCCGTTGCCGCCGGGGACGGTATCGGCGAGGTCGAATCGACCAAGAGCGTTTCCGACATCTACGCTCCCCTGAGCGCGAAAGTCGTTGCGGTGAACCAGGAACTGGAGGCGAAGCCGGAAACGCTGAACACCGATCCCTACGGTGGCGGGTGGTTGTTCGAACTCGAGGTGGACAGTGCCTCCGCACTGGACTCGAGTCTCGGTGAACTGCTCGATGCCGCAGGTTATCAAGGAGTTATCGGGGGCTGATCCAGCCTTCCCGGTTCTACCTGCACGGGCACGGCCCGGCAGGGTACGGTCAATGCCAACGGATGTGCCGCCCGGAGTCGGGGCCGCCGAGCCACGTCGCACCGCGGCATCTGCCTGCATGGTTTATGAGGTTCGAGGAGGAGAGAAACGGTGAGCGAGAACAAAGACCCGGGTTACGGGGAGACCGCGGCCGAGACGACGTCGGTCTTCCGCGCGGATTTCCTGAACGAGGTCGACGCATCGCGCTCCGGCGAGCCGACCGGCGAACAGCCGGTGCAGGGTGTCGAAGGTCTTCCGGTCGGAGCGGCACTGCTGGTGGTCAAACGCGGCCCGAACGCGGGTTCGCGGTTCCTGCTGGATCAGCCGACCACTTCGGCCGGCCGCCATCCCGACAGCGATATCTTCCTCGACGATGTCACTGTCAGCCGCCGTCACGCCGAGTTCCGCCAGGACGAGGATTCCTTCCAGGTCGTGGATGTGGGCAGCCTGAACGGCACCTACGTCAACCGGGAGCCCGTGGACTCCTCGGAACTGCAGAACGGTGACGAGGTCCAGATCGGAAAGTTCCGGCTGGTGTTCCTCACCGGTCCGCGGACGCAGGAGGCCGGTTCGGCCGCCGGGGCCGGTAGTTTGTGAACAAGTGATGATCGGTGCGCCGATCCGGGTGATCGGCGCTTCGGCATGAAAGACTCGAAGTCATGACAGGCGCGGCGCAGCAATGGGCGCACGGAGGGATGTCGATCGGCTCCGTGCTCGATCTGCTGCGGCCGGATTTTCCGGATATCACCATCTCCAAGATCCGTTTCCTGGAAGCGGAGGGGTTGATACGCCCGGAACGCACCCCCTCGGGTTACCGCCGATTCTCGGTGGCCGATTGCGAGCGGCTCCGGTTCGTGCTGACCGCGCAGCGTGACCAGTACCTGCCGCTGAAGGTGATCAAGGAACAACTCGAGGCAATCGACAGCGGAGCCGCGACGCTCGGGGTGCGCGAGGCCCGTGCGCGGGCGCGCACCGCCCGTCCGGATGCGGGGCAGGATATGGCGGACGAGGGCGCGACGACACCGCGGCCGCCGCGCCGGTTGGCGGTCCAGCCCGGCCGGATCACCGCCGACGAGCTCGAATTCGATCACGAGATCCGGGTGACCCGCGAGGATCTGCTCGAGCAGGCCGGTATCGACGAGAAATTCCTCACCGATCTGATCCGGGCGAATCTGATCACTCCGGGCCCCGCCGGTTTCTTCGACGCCGATGCGGTGACCTTGGCCACTACGGCGAAGGCGATGGCCGAATTCGGTTTGGAGGCCCGGCATCTGCGGGCGTTCAAGCTCGCCGCGGACCGGGAGGCGGCGCTGGTCGCGCAGATCGCCGCACCGATCGCGAAAAGTCGCGATGCGGGCGCCCGCGCCCGCGCCGAGGAGACCGTGCGGGAACTCGCCGCACTGTCGCTCACCTTGCACGCGAGCTTGGTGAAGGCTTCGGTGCGCAACTCACTGGGCGGCTGAATCGCCCGTGCCGAACCCACCGACACCGGCGGTATCGGCTTGACCTGCGGCGGGATCGCCGGCGCCGACGCCGGTGGCAACACACCGATTCCGGTGTCCGTGTGCCATCGCGGCAGCGCCCGGAATTCGCCTAGACTCGTGGTACGGCGAGCCCTGCATCGGCGAGGGCGGGCGGCCGGGGAGTATGGGAGGCAGTGCGATGAGCGAAATGCGCGTGATCGGCATCCGGGTCGAGCAGCCACAGAATCAGCCCGTCCTGCTGCTGCGGGAGGCCGACGGTGAGCGGTATCTGCCCATCTGGATAGGGCAGGCGGAGGCCACGGCGATAGTGCTCGAGCAGGAGGGTGTTACTCCGGTCCGGCCGCTCACCCACGATCTGGTCAAGATTTTGATCGCCGATCTGGGGCACACCCTCGAAGAGGTTCATATCGTGGATCTCAAGGAGGGCACCTTCTACGCGGATCTGGTGTTCGAGAACGAGGTGCGGATTTCGGCGCGCCCCTCCGATTCGGTGGCCATCGCGTTGCGCGTCGGTTGCCCGATCTATGCGGCGGAATCCGTGCTCGAGGAAGCCGGTCTGGTGATGCCCGACGAACGCGAGGACGAAGTCGAAAAGTTCAAGGAGTTCCTCGAGTCGGTATCCCCGGACGATTTCAAAGCGACCGACAGTTGAGTTTCCCGATTGTTTTCTAGACCTCAACTACAGGTCGAGACTGTTACCGCGCGTCGCGTTTGGATCGGCACCTCTGCGGCCGAGAGAATGGGAAGAGTAGCCTCGTATTCGACGCCGGGCCGTCGGGTATGGGCACAGATCGGCGGAGCAAGGGAGTAGTTCAGTGGCAGAGCATATGCGGGATATGCGGTCGGAAGTGGGCCCGCCTCGGCGCTACGAAATACAACCCGGTTTGTTCCCCGACGATTCGGTCCCCGACGACCTGGTCGGATACCGGGTTCCGACGGCGTGCCAGGTCGCCGGTATCACCTACCGGCAATTGGACTACTGGGCGCGGACCGGTCTGGTCAAACCTTCCATTCGCAGCGCGGCCGGGTCGGGTAGCCAGCGGTTGTATTCGTTCAAGGACATCCTGGTCCTGAAAATCGTGAAACGTCTGCTCGACGCCGGTATTTCGCTGCAGAACATCCGGATCGCGGTCGATCATCTGCGCAGCCGCGGCGTACAGGATCTGGCGAATATCACCCTGTTCTCCGACGGCACCTCGGTCTACGAGTGCACCTCGCCGGAAGAGGTCGTCGATTTACTGCAGGGCGGGCAAGGCGTATTCGGTATCGCGGTCAACAGCGCGATGCGCGAGCTCACCGGCGCGATCGCGGCTTTTCCCGCGGAACGCGCGGAGGAGGCCACCGACCGGCCCGAGGACGAGTTATCCTACCGGCGCAAAGTACGTATGACCCGCAAAACCGGGTAACGCATTCCGCGGAGTTCCGGTGCCGCGGGCACCGGCACGGACGAGAGCACATCCCGGGTGCGTTCCCGCTCGGTCCGGCCACCGGGCTAAGATGTCCAGGCGCCGTAGCCGTGCGGGAGAGCCCCGGATCCGCTGAGGATCCGGGCGCCGAAGGAGCAGCACCTCCCCGTCAATCTCTCAGGCACCAGGACCGTACGGGAGCCGGCGCCTCTGGAAAGTGGTGGCTCCGGGCCACCCGCCCAAGGTGAAAGGCGATCGGTCCGCTGGCCCGCCGCCGAAGCTCTCAGGCGCCGCGACAGAGGGGGAGGGCCCTGTGCCGACCGTATGGTCGGCCGCCCTACCAGGGAGTCGTGGTGACCCAGAGCTTCGCAGACCGGCATATCGGACCCGACGGCGCCGGGTTCGCGCATATCCTCGCCGAGATCGGTATAGCATCCGCCGAAGATCTCGCTGCGGCCGCGCTGCCCGCCGGAATCCTCGACACCTACCCCCCTGCGGCAGAGACCGACCCGCTCGCGGGCCTGCCACCGGCCGCAAGCGAGCACGAGGTGCTGGCCGAACTGGCCGAGCTCGCGGCTACCAATACGGTGGCCACCTCGATGATCGGGCTCGGCTACTACGACACCCTGACCCCGCCTGTGCTGGTACGCAACTTGCTGGAGAATCCGGCCTGGTACACCGCCTACACGCCCTACCAGCCCGAGATCAGTCAGGGCCGGCTCGAGGCGCTGCTCAATTTCCAGACCATGGTCACCGACCTGACCGGTATGGACGTGGCGAACGCGTCGATGCTGGACGAGGCCACCGCGGCGGCCGAGGCGATGACGTTGATGCACCGGGTCGGCCGCGGCCGCGGAACCCGCCTGGTGGTCGACAGCGATCTCTTCCCCCAGACCCGCACCGTGCTCACCACCCGCGCCGAACCGCTCGGTATCGACATCGTCGAGGCCGATCTGGCCGGTGACGGTCTGCCCGACGGCGAGTTCTTCGGTGTACTGCTGCAGGTGCCGGGGGCGTCCGGGCGCGTGGTGGACTGGACCGGCATCATCGCGCAGGCCCATGAGCGCGGTGCGCTGGTCGCCGCCGGCGCGGATCTGCTCGCCCTCACGTTGATCACGCCGCCGGGGGAGCAGGGCGTCGATATCTGTTTCGGTACCACCCAGCGGTTCGGTGTGCCGATGGGCTTCGGTGGCCCGCACGCCGGTTATCTCGCGGTGCGCACCGCCCAGGCCCGGCAGCTGCCCGGCCGCCTGGTCGGGGTGTCCAAGGACGCCGACGGCGCGCCCGCCTACCGGCTGGCATTGCAGACCCGGGAGCAGCATATTCGCCGGGAGAAGGCCACCTCCAATATCTGCACCGCGCAGGTGCTGCTCGCGATCGTCGCCGGCATGTATGCCTGCTACCACGGCGCCGACGGGTTGCGGGCCATCGCGCGGCGGGTACACGGGCATGCCGAGCAGCTCGCGGCTGCGCTGGGGGAGGCGCTCGTGCACGACAAATATTTCGACACCGTCCTGGTCCGGGTGCCCGGGCATGCCGAAAGCGTGGTCGCCAAGGCCGCGGCACGCGGGATCAACCTGCGCCTGGTGGACGACGACCACGTTGCCGTCGCCTGTGATGAGGCGACGACCGGCGACCATATCGCCGCGGTCCTGGACGCGTTCGGCGTTGCGCCCGCCGAACCCGTAGGCGCGGGTATCGCCGATCGCACCTCGGAGTTCCTGACCCATCCGGCGTTCACCCGCTATCACACCGAAACCGCCATGCTGCGCTATCTGCGGGCACTGTCGGACAAGGACATCGCGCTGGACCGCAGCATGATTCCGCTCGGCTCCTGCACCATGAAACTCAATGCCACCGCGGAGATGGAGCCGATCACCTGGCCCGGCTTCGCCCGGCTGCACCCGTACGCGCCGGTCACCGATGCGCCCGGCCTGCGGCGCGTGATCGACGATCTGGAGCGCTGGCTGGCCGAGATCACCGGATATGACTCGGTGAGCCTGCAGCCGAACGCCGGTAGCCAGGGCGAGTACGCGGGCCTGCTGGCCATCCGGCGCTACCACCTCGACCGCGGTGATACCGGCCGCGATACCTGCCTCATCCCGTCCAGCGCCCACGGCACCAACGCCGCCTCGGCGGCCATGGCCGGGCTGCGCGTGGAGGTGGTGAAATGCCGGGCCAACGGTGACGTCGATCTCGATGATCTCCGCGCCAAAATCGCCGACCACGCCGACCGGCTGGCCTGCATCATGATCACCTATCCATCCACGCACGGCGTATACGAGCACGAGATCGCCGACCTGTGCGCGCTGGTCCACGACGCCGGCGGCCAGGTCTACGTCGACGGTGCGAACCTGAACGCACTGGTCGGACTGGCCCGGCCGGGCCGGTTCGGCGGTGATGTCAGCCACCTCAATCTGCACAAGACGTTCTGCATTCCGCACGGCGGCGGCGGCCCCGGGGTCGGCCCGGTCGCGGTCCGCTCGCATCTGGTGCCGTACCTGCCCGGGGATCCACTGGTCACCGATTCGCACGCCGTCTCGGCAGCGAACTACGGGTCAGCGTCGATTCTGCCGATCACCTGGGCATATATCCGGATGATGGGCGCAGACGGTCTACGCCGCGCCACCCTCACCGCGATCGCGTCGGCGAACTATCTGGCCCGCCGGCTGGGTGAGTACTATCCGGTGCTCTACACCGGTGCCGGCGATATGGTCGCGCACGAATGCATCCTGGACCTGCGCGAGATCACCAAACGCACCGGCGTCACCGTCGACGATGTCGCCAAACGGCTGGCCGACTACGGATTCCATGCGCCCACCATGAGTTTCCCGGTGGCGGGCACTCTCATGGTGGAACCCACCGAGAGCGAGGATCTCGCCGAACTCGACGAGTTCGCCGACGCGATGATCGCCATCCGTGGCGAGATCGATCGGGTCGCCGCGGGGGAGTGGCCGGTGGACGACAGCCCGCTGCGCAATGCCCCGCATACGGCGGCGTGCCTGGTCGCCGACTGGGAGCATCCGTACAGCCGGGAGGTCGCGGTGTATCCGCGCGGGGTCGCGCATACCCGGGCCAAGGTGTGGCCCGCGGTGCGCCGGATCGACGGCGCGTTCGGCGACCGCAATCTGGTCTGCACATGCCCGCCGCTGGACGCCTACACCGACTGATGGGCAGAACCCCGCGTCCCGGGTAGGGACGCGGGGTTCCCGAAGCGGCCGGGTTCGGTGGGCGCGATCCCGGCGTCAGGCCGGGACGAGCGGCTTCGGTTCGGTCCCCGTTGCCGGAGCCGGTGCGTTTTCGTGTTCGTCCACCAGCGTCTGCTCGTCGAACGGCAGTTTGCGATCCAGGACGTCACGCACGCGGGCAGGTTCGATGGTTCCGGTCCAGGTGCCCACGAGCACCGTGGCCACCGCATTGCCGGAGAAATTGGTGAGCGCCCGCGCCTCGGACATGAACCGGTCGATACCGACAATCAAACCGATACCGTCGAGCAGTTCCGGCCGGTGGCTCTGGAGACCGCCCGCCAGGGTGGCCAGCCCGGCGCCGGTAACCCCGGCAGCGCCCTTGGACGCCACGATCATGAACAGCAGCAGGCCCAGCTGCTCACCCAGACTCAGCGGCTGCCCCATCGCATCGGCGATGAAGATCGACGCCATGGTCAGGTAGATGGCGGTGCCGTCCAGGTTGAACGAGTAGCCGGTGGGCACGACGACACCGACGGTGGTGCGCTCCACCCCCAGATGCTCCATCTTCGCGATCAGGCGCGGCAGTGCCGATTCCGAGGACGAGGTGGCCACGATGAGCAGATACTCCCGCGCCAGATAGCGGCACAGTTTGAAGATCGAGACCCGGGCGATCAGCCGGACGAGCACCCCGAGCACACCGAAGACGAACAGCAGGCAGGTCAGGTAGAACGCGATCATCAGGGTCCCCAACTGGACGACGGCGTCGAGACCGGTCCTGCCGACCACATTGGCGATCGCTCCGAAGGCTCCGATCGGGGCGAGCCAGAGGATCATCACCAGGATCCGGAAGACGAGCTTCTGGATCAGGGTGACCGCGCGCAGGATCGGCTCGCCGGACGAGCCCATCGCCTGTACCGCGAAACCCACGAGCAATGCGACGAAAAGAGCTTGGAGCACGCTCCCCGCGGTGAGCGACGAGACCAGGGTGGTGGGAATGATGCCGTGCAGGAATTCCACCGTGCCACCGGCGGAATGCGCCTGTTCGGCGTATTGCGTGCCCTGACCCGCCGAGCCGGCGATATCCAGCCCGGTCCCCGGATCGAGCAGATTGCCGACCAGCAGGCCGATGCCCAGGGCCACCGTCGACATGACCAGGAAGTACGCGATGGCCAAACCGCCCACCTTGCCGACCGTTGCGGCCGCGCGTACCGAACCGATGCCGAGCACGATCGTGCAGAAGATCACCGGCGCGATCATCATCTTGATCAGGTCGACGAACATGGTGCCCAGTGGTGCCAGTGCCCGGCCGGTTCCTGGCGCGAGCCAGCCGACCAGTATTCCGGCCACCACGGCGACGATAACCGCCAGATAGAGCCAGTGGGTGCGATCGCGTCGCGTGCGAGTCCGGTCGTCCATGACCTGATCTCCTCCCGGTTGTAGTGAGCGGGTGCGGTGGACTCGGCCACCGCGGCCCATGGAGAATGGTGGACCAACGCGTGACTTCCGTCACTGTTTAGTGCATTTCGTTCAGGTGGAGGTAGTGGTGCGTTCCGGCCGGTGGTCACTCGCCCGACAGGTGTTCGCCCTGCAATTGGTGTTGTTGGCGCTGGTCACCGGACTCTGGTCGGGTTACGCGGTGCTCGACGCCCGTCGCGACAGCGACCGCACCGCCACTCGGGAGGTCACCGATACCGCCGTGACCGTCGCGGCCGCGCCGTCCACCGCCGCGGCGGTGGGGTCGCCGGATCCGACCGCGCTCCTGCAACCGGTGACCGAACGCATCCGCAGGGCCACCGGGATGGATTTCATCGTCGTGATGGCTCCCGACCGGACCCGCTTCACCCATACCGATCCGGCGCGGATCGGCCGGCCCTTCACCGGCAACATCGATCGGGCGCTGGCCGGTGCCACGTTCACCGAAACGTATACGGGGAGTCTGGGGCCATCCATCCGCGCGGTGACACCGGTACGCGACGACGGACAGGTGGTCGCGCTGGTCTCCGCCGGCGTCACCCGGGCCGCGATCGGCGACCGATTCGCCGAACAGCTGCCGATCGTCCTCGGCGTGGCAGCCCTGGGATTGTTCGTGGCGGCCACCGGATCGCTTCTGCTGAATCGCAGGCTGCGCAGGCAGACCCGGGGACTGGCGCCCGCACAGCTGTGGGCCATGTACGAGCACCACGATGCCATCCTGCACGCGATGCACGAGGGGTTGCTGGTTTTCGGGCCGACCGGTGCACAGGCCGAGGTCGTCAACGACGAGGCCCGCAGACTGCTGGATCTGCCGCCCGGGCCGGTAACCAGGTCCGACCTGCCGGTTTCGCTGCGCGGGCCGGCCAGGACGGTCCGGGACGAAACGCATGTGACCGCCGACCGGGTACTGCTGGTCAATCAGGACATCGTCGATCTGGGCCGCCGCGCGAACGGCACGGTGACCACCATCCGTGATCACACCGAGTTGCGCACGGTTCTCGGCGAGCTCGATTCGGTGCGCGGTTTCGCGGAATCGCTGCGGGCACAGGCGCACGAATCGGCCAACCGGCTGCACACGGTGATCACCATGGTGGAACTCGGCCGCTACCGGGAGGCGGTGGAATTCGCGACCGCCGAACTCGAGCTGTCCCAGGCACTCATCGATCGGCTCCTGGCCGAGGTGGGTGATCCGGTGCTGGCGGCGTTGTTGCTCGGCAAGGTGAACGAGGCCGCCGAGCGCGATATCGAACTCACCGTCACCGCCGAGACCGGTCTCGATTCGGTGGCCCCGCTGTCCAGCCGGGAAGCGGTGACGCTGGTGGGTAATCTGATCGACAATGCGATCGACGCCGCGGCCGGTGACGCCGACGCGTGGGTGGAGGTGACCGTGCGCGCGGATGCGAGCACGCTGCTGGTGCGGGTGGCCGACAGCGGCCCGGGCCTGTCCCCGGAAAGTTTCCCGCGGGCCGCCGAACGCGGCTACTCCACCAAGAGCCGGCATCACGGACTGGGCTTGGCACTGGTCCACGGGCTGGTGGTCCGGCACGGTGGCGCCATCACGACCGCGACCGTGCCGGAAAGTACGGTCACGGTGAGCATTCCACGGAAGGCGGGGGCATGATCAGCGTGCTGATCGTCGAGGACGAGCCGTTCATCGCCGAAGCGCATCAGGCCTATCTCGATCGGATCACCGGCTTCCGGGCCGTCGGGATCGCGCGGACCGGCCGGGATGCGCTGCGGACGGTGGCTGCCGCGGCGGCCACGGAGACACCGGTCGATCTGGTGCTGCTGGATATAGGCCTGCCCGATATGACCGGGCTCGAGGTCGCGGCAACCCTGGTGGGGCAGCGGCCGCGGCCGGACGTCATTGCCATCACCTCGGCCCGTGACCTGGCTCTGGTGCATGCCGCCGTCGCCCACGGCGTGGTCCTCTATCTGCTGAAACCGTTCACCTTCGCGGCTTTTCGGGACAAGCTGGAACGCTTCCGCGAATACCGGACGGCGCTGCTCACCGGAGAGTCCGCCGCGACCCAGGCCGATATCGATCGTGCCCTGGCGGTGCTGCGCACCCCGGCGCGGAACCAGGGCACACCGAAGGGGGTCGCGCCCGGAACGCTCGACGAGATCACCCGCACGGTCCGCGCGGCGCCGGACGGGCTCACCGCTGCCGATGTCGCCATGTCGGTCGGTGTTTCCCGGATCACCGCGTGGCGGTATCTCGAGCGGCTCGCCGAGGACGGTGTGGTGGACCGGCGCTCCGACTACGGCCGGGCCGGCCGCCCGCGCACCCGTTATCGCTGGCAGGACGCCCGCGACGGGCGGCTCGGATGAGCGGTGTTCAGGGCGTGGTGAGCGCCTCGACCATCGCGGTGCCGAAGGCGAGATCGTTACTGCTCGGCAGCGCCCGGTAACTGCCGCCGGTGCGCTCGGTGAGCATGCGCAGCGAATCGGAGCCCGCACCGCCGACGACGATGACGTCGATTCGGATGGGGGTGGCGGAGTTTCCCGCCTCCTCGATGCGAGTGAGGAGGTCCTCGCCGGTGATATCCGAACTGTCCTCCGGGCCGTCGGTGACCAACAGGATCGAATTGGTGCGGTCGGCGGCATAGTTCTCGATCGCGGTGCGGTAGGCGGCGAGCAGCGCCGGGTAGCACTCGTCGGTATTCGCTGCCGCCGCCTCGATATCGCCCAATGAACCCATGAGCGTCCCGCGGTGCTCGTCGGTGAGCGCCGCGGTATCGACGACCACGTCGTACGGGCTGCCGCCGGTATTTGCACCGAAGGTCCATATCCCCAGGCCGAATTCGGGGGGCATCACGTTGACGGTCGAGGCCAGGGCGCCGACGGCATTGGTCAGCCGGCTCTGCTCGCCGTCGGTGGTCGCCATCGATGCCGAAACATCCACGAGGGCGGTCGCGTGCACGCCGAGGACCGGGTTGTCGAGAACGGCGCGGAGCCGGTCCAGCGCGACCCGCGGTGGGGTGGCGACCGGGGCGGCCGGTGGGGCGGCGAAACCGGCCGCGATCAGATCACGTTGCTGTTCCGGTTTGCGCAGGTATTCGGCGAACAGGCCGGCGATCAGGTTCTCGGCCTTGTCCACCCACGGCCCGGACATCAGCGTGGCCGGGTAGTCGGCCACCGGTGCCGCCCCGGTCGGTAGGTAGGACGTGGCGCCGGGGTTCGCCGCGAGCAGCCGCTGCGTCACCGGCACCGCGTGGATCGCGGCTTCGGCCGGTGCGTCCGCGGACAATGCCGTGATCGCCGCCGAGGTGTCCGTGAGCTCCGGTGCGGCGGCTGCCAGCGCGGAGACCGCGGAGACCGCCTGCCCGCCGGTCGCCGCCTCCTCGGTCAGCGGTTCGGTACCGGAGATCGCGCCCGCGACCGCGGTGGCCACCGCCAATGTGGTGTCGCCCGGCGGTAGGGCCAGCTGCAGACCGTTCCACCCCGGTAGGCCGATGGCCTCGAGTGATCCCTGTTGGAGCCGGGGCAGGTCCGCCCAGGAGGTCTGGGCGGCGGCGAGCGCGTGGCGCAGCACTTCGGGGACGGCCAGCACGATCGGGCTCGACGCGATAGAACGCGGAGTACCCTCGACCAGACCGGGCACCCGCATCGACTCGACCTGTCTGCTGGACACCGGGATCCACAGTGCCGGCCGTGGTCCGAGTACCGGATTCCAGGTGGCACCGGAGGTGAAGGCGGCGACCATATCCGTGGCCGGCCGCTCGGTGACCACCACCTCCGCACAATGATCCAGAACCACCGGCCGGGTCTCGTTGTAGCGGGCCGCAATGGTGCGGACCGGGTCGGCGATCTCCGGGTCGACGGTGACATCCAAGATGGCCTGCCCCTCCGCGCAGGTGCCACCGGCCGCGGTGCCTTCCGCCGAATCCGGGCGTAACTGCCACCAGCCGACAACGACCGCTAGCAAGGCCACGACCACCACCGCGGTGATCACCGGCCCCTTGCTGATTTCCCGGGAAGAGCCGGTGCTGCGATGGGTACCCACGGCCAGCCAGTCTAAGGAGCGCAACCCCGTTACGCCTCCGGACCCTTTTCGCTACCCCGGGGTGGGGCCCGCCCGGTTCTGGAGCGACGGAGCGGGGGACCGAAGCGGAGGAGCGGAGGAGTGAAGAACCGGGCACAACAGGGCTCCACCCTCGAGCCGCGGAGCGTCTCCAAAATTACAGCCCGCCTCTTTGCAGATGGTCTACTGCGACCGCAAGACCTCGATTCCCGTCCTGCTGGAAGACCCCGACCCCAACCCTGCAGAGTGTCCCGCGATCACACAGCAGCCGAGCCCGGTGCTCGATATTCCGACCCCCGAACGACCGTCCCCGACAGCGGGTATCGCGGCAGTCACTACCCCACGACGCGATGCACGACCACCAGAACCGGCCGGACACCCGCCTCGACCGCGCCGACCTCTGATCCCGCGTCGGGCCGATGCCCGCACCGCGTAGCGCACTCCCCGCCCGCACTGTCAATGAGATCACCGACATCATGGCGACCTACGAGCCGGAGGCGGTGCACTCGTCCACCACCTCCGGCATCGCTTCGGATCGCACCCCTACTCGCGGATCATCTTTCCCCGGTCGAATTCGTGCCCGCCCCACACCCCGGACTGGCCGGTCCGTTCGGCGAAGCCGCGGCAGTCCGGCCGGATCGGGCACCGGCCGCAGACAGCACGCGCGTACTCGAAGTCCTGCGATGGATACGGAAACCACGCCTCGTGGTTCGGGTCGCCGCGGCAGGCGGCGCGATGCCAGCCGTGGCTGTCGGATATGGGCAGCAGATCTGCCAGCACTTCGACGGTCATATCGATCCCCTCCTCTCGCGGATCGGTTCAGGGTGTCGCGGCCAGGTGCTTCCACACCCGCCGCTGTTCACGGGCCAGCGGTTGCGGTGCCCGGGGTTCCCACAGCAGCCGCATTCCCGCCTCTTCGGGGGTGCGGTCGGCCTTACCGGTGTTGCAGGGCACACAGCAGGCGATCAGGTTCTCCCAGGTGTTGGGTCCACCCCGGCTGCGCGGCCGGATGTGGTCGACGGTCGGCGCCCAGTCGCCGCAGTACCCGCACCGATTACCGTCGCGCCGCAACACCGCGGCGTGGGTGGCCCGGCTGCCCGGCGACCGGACGGTGATGTGGGCGAGGTACCGGTAGCGCACCAGCCGGATGGTCTCGGGCAGCAGGACCTCGGTGTGCCGGGAGCGGATCGGGAAATGCGGCCGGCGGATCACGACCGATTCGGCGACTCCGCCGATCAGCAGCACCACCGCCCGGTCGGCGGTGACCTGGTCCAGTGCCTCGTAACTGGCGTTGAGCACCAGCACTCGACTGTGTATCCAATTGTCCGGCGTGAGTGCCACCGGTTCGGCGACAGCAGGAATCGGCATGGGAATCACCAGGTTTCGACAGCCGGGAACGACCCGGACTTCAACAGGGGAGAATGCGAACGCGTCAGCGACGCTGCGGGAGGAGCCGGTCGATCCAGCGATCGCCGGCGGGTTTCGCCTGCCGCGACTGTTCGGCGTCCACCGGCAGTGCCGGCATCGACGGGCACTGCGCTACGGTGCGCTGCCGTGACCGGGTGCTGTTCGCCGGTGCGATGGGATACAAGACCACTCCTCCCTTCCGAGTATCGTCGGCCGCCCCTGTGGCGGCCGGTGGAATACATGGTGGCACAGGGCAGTAGCGGTTGTCGGCCCATTTTTTCCGGGACGGCGCTTCCGGCCGTTCGTGAAGGTTGCCCGGTCGATGTCGGCCGGAGCCGGTGGCCGTACGAACCGACGGATGTTCTCCGGACGTCCGGCGGCCCACGGGGCGCTCTCCGCTACGGAACGGCCCGGGTCGGACCGGACCCGCACGGGCAGCTTCGTGATGAACAAGCCCACCATGTGTTCGAGGGCAAGGGCAGTCGGGAGGGGGCATAACCAGCCGTCCGATGTCGAGACGGCGGTGGTTACCGCAGCGACGCGATGCCCGCTGATCCACGTCGCTGCGGGTGGCCCGGACTCGTCCGGACCCGGTGTCGCGGGTGCCGTTACGAAGTGCCGGGCGCCGGTGGGCAACGGAGTAGAGTCCGGGGCGGACAGCGGCACCCGCCCGCGCTCTCACCCGGCGGCCGAAGCAGCACTACCGGTCGGTAACATATCCATCGACTTTCCACCCGGTATTCGCGGAAGTGAGGCAAGTAGATGACAGAGCGGAAAAAGGTCGGCGGGCTCGAGGTTGCCACCGTTCTCCACGACTTCGTCGAGAACGAGGCGTTGCCCGGCACCGGCGTCGATTCCGCCGCGTTCTGGGCCGGCGCCGAGCGGATCATCAATGAATTCGCTCCGCGCAACCGGGCCCTGCTGGCCGAACGCGACGAAATCCAGGGCAAACTCGACGCCTGGCACAGCGAGCATCCGGGCGCGAACTACGACCGCTCGGTGTATAAGCAGTTCCTGACCGAGATCGGTTACCTGCGCCCCGAACCCGCGGATTTCACGATCGGCACCACCGGCGTCGACGACGAGATCAGTAGCACGGCCGGCCCGCAGCTGGTCGTCCCGGTCAGCAATGCCCGCTTCGCCATCAACGCCGCCAATGCGCGCTGGGGTTCGCTCTACGACGCGCTCTACGGCACCGATGCCATCCCGGAGACCGGCGGCGCGGAAAAGGGCACCGGCTACAACAGGGTGCGCGGTGACAAGGTCATCGAATGGGCGCGTAATTTCCTCGACGACGCCGTCACCCTGATCACCGGTTCGCATATCGGGTCCACCTCGTACACGATCGTCGACGGGGAGCTCGAGGTCGGGCTGGAGGACGGCACCACGATCGGCCTCGCCGATGCCGGCCAGCTCGTCGGCTATATCGGTGACCCGGCCGCGCCCACCGCGATCCTGCTGAAGCACAACGGTCTGCATATCGAGATCCAGATCGATCCCGAATCGCCCATCGGCAGCACCGACACCGCCGGTGTCAAGGATGTCGTCATCGAATCCGCGGTCACCACGATCATGGACTTCGAGGATTCGGTCGCCGCGGTCGACGCCGACGACAAAACCCTGTGCTACCGCAACTGGCTGGGCCTGATGAAGGGCGATCTCACCGAAGAGGTCAGCAAGAACGGCAAAACCTTCACCCGCACCATGAACCCGGACCGCGTCTACACCGCGCTCGACGGTTCCGAGCTGGCGCTGCACGGCCGCTCGCTGCTGTTCGTCCGCAACGTCGGGCATCTGATGACCAGCGACGCCATCCTGGACGCGGACGGTAACGAGGTGCCCGAGGGCATCATGGACGGCATCATCACCTCCCTCGTCGCCAAGCATTCGCTGCGCGCGGATGTGGCGCTGTCCAACAGCCGCACCGGCGCGGTGTACATCGTGAAGCCGAAGATGCACGGCCCGGACGAGGTCGCGTTCACCAACGACCTGTTCGCCGCCGTCGAGGATGTGCTGGACCTGCCGCGCAACACCCTCAAGGTCGGCATCATGGACGAGGAACGCCGCACCACGGTGAACCTGAAGGCATGTATCGATGCCGCCGCCGACCGGGTGGTGTTCATCAACACCGGCTTCCTGGACCGCACCGGCGACGAGATCCACACCTCGATGCTGGCGGGTCCGATGATCCGCAAGGCCGAGATGAAGACCCAGCGCTGGATCTTGGCCTACGAGGACTGGAACGTCGATACGGGTATCGCCGCGGGCTTGCCCGGCAAGGCGCAGATCGGCAAGGGTATGTGGGCCATGCCCGACCTGATGGCCGGAATGCTCGAACAGAAGATCGGGCATCCGAAGGCGGGCGCGACCACCGCCTGGGTCCCCTCGCCGACGGCGGCCACCCTGCACGCCACCCATTACCACCTCGTGGACGTGTTCAAGCGGCAGGCCGAGATCGCCAAGGGCGGCGCCCGCGCGAGTGTCGACGAGATCCTGGAGATCCCGCTGGCGGCCGATACGAATTGGAGCGACGCCGACAAGCAGCAGGAGCTGGACAACAACTCGCAGTCGATCCTCGGTTACGTGGTGCGCTGGATCGATCAGGGCGTGGGCTGCTCCAAGGTCCCCGATATCTCCGATATCGCGCTCATGGAGGATCGCGCCACACTGCGGATCTCCAGCCAGCTGATGGCCAACTGGCTGCGGCACGGCGTGGTCACCACCGACCAGGTGATCGCCAGCCTGGAGCGGATGGCGCCGGTGGTGGACCGCCAGAACGCCGGTGACCCGGGCTACCGGCCGATGGCCCCGGATTTCGCCGGGAGCGTCGCCTTCCAGGCCGCGAAGGAACTGATCCTGGAGGGCACCACGCAGCCCAACGGCTACACCGAGCCGATCCTGCACCGCCGCCGCCGCGAGGCCAAGGCCAAGTTCGAGTGAGTGATGTTCAGTGATTGAAAAGTAGCTTCTGGCAGCTCTTTTCGAGATGAGGCCCTCACCTGGAACGCCAGGTGAGGGCCTCTGTAATCACTGGAGATCAGCTTGGATACCGGCTCGCCACGCTCAAAACGGTCACAAAAACGGTCACACGCGGGGCGGTCAGTCGGTGTCGGAAAGAGATGCCCTACCAGCGCCGATGGTGCGTCGCTCAAAATTAGTGGATCGGCCACTGCGTCAGTGGTCTACCGGAATGAGGTCCGAGCGTCAACCGCTTCCGTGACCGGCACGGCCGCGCGCAACTCACCGATCATGTTCTTCCGACGTGTCGTCGATCCGACACGCCGACGAATCGTCGCGAAAGCTAACCTTTGGCAATCTTTGGGGGCGGGGGTGCTGACTGGTTTCGGGGCATTCTGGAGCACGGCAGAACTCCGCGAAGCGGGTGCAGGTCCGGTGTGGGTAGACAGGGATCTCGTCATCGCCCACGCCGGCACGCAATCCGGTTCTCGCTGGATGTAGTGATAGCCATGTTCGATAACCTCTCGGGCGATGTAGAGGACCTCTCGCCGGGTGCGAATTCCGGGCGACGTTCAGCCGGAATCGAAAGTCTGCACGTTGTACAAGTTTCGCCGGTTGTTCCGGGCGTGCCTCTGTCCACGGTTGAGTTGCTGCAATATCTGCACGGTCGCACTGTCGTCACGTGTCGGATGGGTAGGGGAGGCGGTGCGGTCAGTTCAAGGGCAGGCCGACCAGTCCGGCGAGGAGTCCGAAGACGGCGCTGACGGTGAGTACGCGGGATTGACCGCGCCGCCTGCGCCTGGCTGATCCTCCGTGAGATCGATCCGGAGGCGGAGTTCGTGTTCGTCTCCGACCCGGCCGACGTGCCGGCGGAGGCGACACCGTTCGATATGCGCGGTGTCGAACTCGGCCACCACGGTGGGGACTGCAGCTTCGAAACGATCCTGTGTCGCCACGATCTCACCGACCCGGTGCTGTGGCGGATCGCCGAGATCGTGCACGAGGCCGATATCGACGACGAACGCTTCGACGCCCCCGAAGCACCGGGCCTGGACGCTGTGCTGCGCGGGCTGTCGATGATCGGCGACGACACCCACACAATGGCCGTGTCCGGCCCCTGACCGCGCCACCGCCAGGCTCTCCGGAGGGGAGGCCGCCCGGGTATGTCTGGCCCGGGCATTGGCGATGGATCCGCAGGTGCTGCTGGCCGATGAGCCCACCGCCGCCCTGGACCCGGTCGCCGCAGCCGCGATCGAACACACCCTGGCCGGATTCACCACCGCGGGTGGAACAGTGGTGCTGGTCAGCCATGACTCCGCCCAGATCCGTCGTCTTGCCGCCAGGTGATCACCCTCGACCGCGGCCGCCGCACCTCCGCTGGTGATCGCTCGTGAACGCCGCAGCGATGACCTGGTGGCAGGTGGCGGCCGCGGTTCCGCTGGTTGGTGCCGCGGTGGCCGCTGCGGCGTATCAGCGGCTGGGCCTGACCCGCGATCTGGTGACCGCGGCTATCCGGGCCGCTGTGCAGCTGGCGGCGGTCGGGGCGGTGTTGTTGCTGCTGTTCGCGCACGCTGCCATTGTGGGAATGGTCGGTTGGATCGCGGTGATGCTGCTGATCGCCGGACAGGTCGCGGGGCGCCGAGGCCGTGCCGTGCCCCGCGCCCGGATCCTGGCCACCATCGCGATCGCCGCCGGGTCGCTTCCGGTGCTGGTCGCGCTCACCGTGTTCGGGGTCCTGGCGGTTCGGGCCGAGGTGATGATTCCTATCTCGGGCATGGTCATCGCCACCGCTATGCAGGCCAGTGGTTTGACCTTGGTGCGGCTCGCCGAGGACGTGCGCCATCATCGGCCCGCGATCGAAACCCGCCTCGCACTGGGAATGCCGGCCACCACCGCCTTCGTCCCGCACCGCCGCTCCGCGGTCCGCACCGCCCTGCTCCCGGCCATCGTCGTGCACGAAGGCGTCGTGGAATCTGCCGAGCTCCGGATCTACGAACCGCCCCGATTCTTCGAGGCGCTGCTGCGCGGCCGGGCATTCACCGAACCGCCGGACAGCACCTCCCGTATCTGCGGGATCTGCCCGGTGGCCTACCAGGTCAGCGCGTGCAACGTGCTCGAGCAGGTATGCGGGGCCGAGCTGGATCCGCCGCTGCGCGCATTGCGGCGGTTGCTCTATTGCGGCGAATGGATCGCCCGCCACTGCCTGCATATTTTCCTGCTCCACCTGCCCGACTTCCTCGGCTTCCCGGACGCGGTCGCGCTCGCGCGCACCGAGCGCGCCCTCGTCGAGCAGGGCCTGGCATTGAAAAAGGCGGGCAATGCGCTGCTGCCCGGTCAGGTATTGCCGGCCGTCGAGGGTGGCATGCAGCGCCGTGGAATGCCGGACCTGCCGCTCGCTGAGATGCTTGGCGAATCCGGCCGCGGGGAACGCCGGACCACCGCTTGTCCGCACCTCGCCGGTCTCGATGGCGTAGTGCGCCGGATCGGTGACCGCGACGAGTTCGCAGCCGATATCGGCCACGGGGAAGTCGAAGCTTGCCACCCGGCGTGCAACCTGCACCGCATCGTCGAGACCGCACTATGACCCGTGTATCTCGTGCGCGGCGCATTTTCTCGTGCTCGACGTGACTGGCCGCTGACCATGTGGCGGGCGGTGGTCGTGGGCGTCGGCACCGGCTTTCGGCACGACGACGGGCTGGGACCCGCCGTGGCCGCGTCGATAGATGATCTCCACCTGCCGGGGTCGACGTGGCGACGTGCCCGGGCGAACTGACTCAGCTGCTGGACCTGTGGCGTGGCGCGGATGTGGCGATCGTCGTGGATTCTGTCGCCCGCACCATCGCTCACCCTGGCCGGATCCAGCGCGTCGACGCGAAGATGCTGGAGGGCGTGGTGTCGGCGACCAGCTCGCATGCCTTCGGTGTCGCCGAGGCAGTGCGACTGGGGCGTGCACTGGGCGCGCTACCGGACGCATTGGTGGTCTTCGGGGTCGACGCCGACCGGCTGGACCTCGGCATCGGTCTGTCCGGCGCCGTGGCGGTGGTCGAAGAACTGGAGCGGTCGCGTTGTCCGGCCGGCCGGAACCACCATCTCGCGGCCTGGACCCGCTGTACGTCGCCAACGAAGGGAAGCTCGTTGCGTTCGTGGCTGTGAGGTGACGAAATGCCCTGGTCGGTGGTATGTGTCCTCCACAACACTCGGTGTTACGGATCATTCCTGAGAAAGGACAGCCATGGCCCAGAGTGTGGAGACCGGTTACGAGAATCGGTCCAGAGAACAGCGGATCGCCGGAGGGGCCTCGTTCGGCGCTGCGGTAGTGCTGGTCGCCGTCGGGATTGCGGAGTTCTTCCAAGGCTTGTCGGCGGTGGCCACGGACGACATCTTCGTGCAGGGGCAGAACTACGTGTACGAGTTCGATTTCACCGCATGGGGTTGGTTGCATCTGGTCCTCGGCGTCGTGATGGTGTTGGTGGGTGCGACACTGTTCACCGGTGCACGATGGGCGCGGATCGGGGCGATAGTACTCGCGGCCCTGTCGATGCTCGCCAACTTCATGTGGCTGCCGTACTACCCGTGGTGGTCGATTGTGCTGATCGCACTGAACGTGGTGGTGATCTGGGCGGTCTCGACGTGGGAACCCACGCGGACGCGAGGCGATGCATTCGCTCATCGGCAGTGACGATGGAGTCCGTGCCGAGTGCGCCTGAACCGTGGGCAGCACTCACCCGGACTTGGGCGTTGCGACCGAGCAATCCGAGCGTGCTGATGCGCCCGTGCGATCGCTTCGAAGAGGCCCTCCGGATCGTCGCGGTACTGGCGGTGGCGCTACTGGTCCCGATCGCTGGAGCGCTGGGCACCACCGTCTATACCGATACCGCCGCGGCTGTACGCACCGAACATGCGACGAGGTCGACCGTCGAGGCCGAAATCGCGAGCGTTTCCGAGGCGACCGGAGTGGATTCCGGCGAAGCGCGAGTTGTCTGGAAAGCCGACGGCCGCAGTGGCGAAGCGCAGATGCCGGTGGCCGCCTCGGCTTCGGCCGGTGACCGGATCACGCTCTGGATCGACGAGCACGGCACTCGGGTCGATCCGCCCCGAGACTCCGGTGCTGCGGCAACTGCCGGTGTCACGACCGCGCTGACGGTTCTTCTGCTCGGCGCCGCTGGTGCCTGGTGCACGGTGTGCGCGGTCTCATGGGCGTTGTCCCGGCGCAGGAACACACAGTGGGACAAGGAATGGCGCGCCGTGACCGGCATCGCCGAGAACTCACCCTGACATACAGCGGGACTTGTATCTGTGGAGGCTCGGTACTGCCGACCGCAGGGTGTGCCCATTTCGCAACGACCCGGGACCACACATGGCAACGATCGTGCAGCGCAGCGGCAGTCCTCAGGAGACCTTGGATCAGAGGACGCCGACCGGTACGCCGCCGCTGTCGGCCACGGTCGGTGACGCGTCCCGAAAGCTGCGCCGACGCTGGTTCGCCGCCACGGCGGCCGGGAACACCTTCGCGTGGACGCTTCCGGTGGTGGTCTACCCGTTGGTATCGGGCCTATCTGTGTGGAAGCAGATGGCTTGCGTGTACCTGCCACACGTGCGGCAGGGCCGGTACGGTTTGCCCGTCCCCGGCGGCGTGGCCACCGGCATGTGGATCGGGGACCAAAGACTCCTGGCGGGCCGTGAACGGGTGTATAGCGTCGTGACCATGACAGATGGGCCCCACGATACGACGGTCGAACAGGCTGTCCTCCTCGCCGGGAGGGCTCCTTCGCTGCACAACAGCCAGCCGTGGCTGTGGCGATACGACGGCCGAGTGCTGCGCCTGTACGCGGTGCCCGAACGTATGCTGCCGACGACAGACCCCAGCGGCCGGCAGATGCTCATCAGCTGCGGTGCTGCCCTGGATCATCTCCGGGCGGCGATGGTGTCGGCGGGGTGGCGGTCGTCGATCGCCCGCTTCCCCGATCCGAATGCCCGGAACCATCTGGCGGACAGCATTTTCCATCGCTCGCCGATCGTCACCGAGGCCGAACTCGCCCGTGGTGAGGTGATCGACCGTCGCTACACCGACCGGAGGCCGTTCGGCGTGCCAGAAGGCTGGCCCGATTTCGAAACAGTACTGACGTCCACTGTCGATCCCTATGACGCTGAGGTGGACGTGCTGCCCGAGGACAGTCGCGCCGCGTTGGCGCACGCCGCGCGAATGACCGCGTCGCTGCGCCGCTACGACTCGGGTTACCATGCCGAGCTGTATTGGTGGACCGGACATGTGATCAGCGCAGCGGGAGTGCCCCGGAGCGCACTGGCATCCTCCGGCGAACAGGAGCGGGTGGGCGTCGGCCGGCAATTCCCGACTCGCGGGGCCGAATCCGAGCATGAGGAGCGGGCCGATACCGACCGTGCCGCCATCCTGGTCTTGTCCACCTCCTCCGACGGCCACGACGAGCTGGTCCGCTGTGGTGAGGCGCTGTCGACGGTGCTGCTGGAGTCGACGCTCGCCGGGTACGCGACCTGTCCGCTGACTCATCTGACCGAGGTACCTCGCAGCCGCGAGGTGGTCCGGGATCTGATCGGAGGCGGGCACCGGTTGCCGCAAGTCTTGGTCAGGATCGGTGCACCACCGCAGCAGGACCGCCCCGTGGAGCGGACTCCTCGGTTGCCTCTTCGCGATATCCTCGCCATGACAACCACCTGACCGAACAGCTCGGATCTGCTCAACGTTGCGTGCCTTTCCGGAGCTCGCCCGAGGTCTCATCGGTTGTTCTGTGTCGGCCGGGTAGTGCTCGGACGAGTCAGCATGATCGCCGGATACCATGCGCAGCCCTTGGCGGCGGTGAGGTCATCAGCGCGGCGGGGACGATGTTTCCCCGAGCCGGTGTTGCCGAGTTTGCTCCGCGTGGGCGACGAGGACCGGGCAGTGGGCCCGCTGTACCACGATATTGCTCGTGGACCCCATGAGCAGGCCGTGGAACCCGCCGCGGCCCCGGCTGCCGACCACGACTAGTCGCGCGGATTCCGACCAGTGGATCAGGTGCAGGTCGGGTCCGGCCAGATAGGACTTCCGGACCCTCTCGACTTCGGGGTACTTCTCGGTCCAGGGGGCCAGCCAGTCGTTCAACCGGGCTTCGGCTGCTTCGGCGAGGGGCGGCTCGCTGATCATTTCGGGCATCCCGGCGAACCAATGGAATCGCAGGTCGTGCCAGGTATGGATGGCGACCAGCGGTATTCGGCACAAGCCGGCTTCGGCGAAGGCGGCGGCCGCGGCGGCATCGCTGCTCGGCGAGCCGTCGAGGCCTAGGACGACCGGACCCTCGCGGCGACCTGTCGCATGGCCGGCGCCGCGTACGACGACGATCCGGCCGTGGCCGTGGCCGTGGCCGTGGCCGTGGGCGGCGACGGCGAGCAGGGTCGAGCCCAGGTGCACGAGCGTGGACCCCGCTCCGGTGGCGCCGATGACGGTCAGGTCGGCGGCAGCTGATCGGTCGATGAGCAGACGAGCGGGGCCCAGATCCGAGAGTTCGGTCTCGACAGTGAGCGAGGGGTCGATGCGGAGTGCGGTCTGCCGGGCCGCTTCGAGGGATTCGTTGCCGCGCCGGCGGATCGCCTCGCTCACGGATGGTTCCATGGTGTCGTTGCCCGCGATGTTCATGGGAGTGGGGCACTCCAGCGCAGAACGGTTCCGCCGGCGGGGTTGCCGGTCACCAGGCAGCGACCACCTGCGCGTTCCGCGCGGGCGGTCAGATTTGCCAGTCCGCTGCGCCGGTCGATCCGGGGTGCCAGGCCGATGCCGTCATCGGTGATCTCGACGGTTACCGCGTCGTCGACGCGCAGTTCGATCGAAACAGTGGTGGCGTGAGCATGCCGGACGACATTGCTGACCGCCTCGCGCAGGACGGCTTCCACATCGTCGGACAGGGGCGGCGTCAGCACCGTGAGGGGTCCGGCGAGGCGGATCGTGGTGCGCAGATCCGTATCGGCGGTCAACTCGGTGACGATACTGTGCAGGTGTTTGCGGTAGTCGGCCGATGTCGTGGACGCACTGCTGTGCAGATCGAAGATCGAATGGCGGATATCCTGCACGATGGATTGCAGGTCGTCGATCGTTTCGGTCAAACGCGCTTTCACTTCCGGACTGCGAGCGCGCTGCAACGTGCCCTGCAGGCCCAGGCCGACGGCGAACAGCCGCTGAATCACGTGATCATGCAGATCGCGGGCGATCCGGTCGCGATCGGCAACCACATCCAGTTCCCGCATCCGCTGCTGGGTTTCCGCGAGTTGCAGCGCCAGCGCGGCCTGGTTGGCGATTACCGACATCATCGCTTGGACCGCGGGGTCGAGTGGGTTCCGGTCGGCGGGCTGTACCGCGGTGAGGAGGCCGATCACTTCGTCACCGACGAGCAGCGGCAGGACGAGTGCAGGCCCCCAGTCGGTGCTCATATCCGGTAGGAAGTCACCCGGAAGGCTTTCGAGGGTGACCGTGCGACCGTGCCGGAACACCTGGCCGGCCCCGGATCCGTGCAGGGGAAACCGTTGTTCGCGCAGATCGTCGGCTCTCTCACCCGCGGCGGCGGCAACGGATAGTTGACCCACATCCGGGCCGGGGAGGTCGGGATCTTCCGGTAGTGCCACGAACGTGCAGACCGCCCCGGTGAGCTTCAGGGCTCGTCGGGTCACGAGATCAAGAATTTCCTGGGGTGTGCCACCCGCCAACAGTTCGGTGGCGACGTCGCGGGTCGCCTCCAGCCAGCTGTGGCGCGCCTGCGAACGTTCGTAGAGCCGCGCGTTCTCGATGGCGATGCCGGCGGCCGCGGCCAGCGCTTGCACCACGACCTCGTCGTCCTCGGTGAATTCGCGGGCGCCGATCTTCTCGGTGAGATAGAGATTGCCGAACACTTCGTCGCGCACCTTCACCGGCACGCCGAGAAAGCTGCGCATGGGCGGATGGTGTGCCGGGAAGCCGACAGAAGAGGGGTGGCCGGAGATATTCGGGAGGCGGATGGGCTTCGGGTCTTGGATCAGCAGCCCCAGCACACCGTGACCACGAGGGAGGTCACCGATCAGGACGCGAGTGTCGTCGTCGATACCCTCATAGATGAACTGGGCCAGTTGGTCGCTCGTTTTGTCGGTTCCGTACACGCCGAGAGCGCCGTACCCGGCATTCACCAGCTCTATGGCGGTGTGCACGATGGACCGTAGTGTCTCGTCCAGGTCGAGCCCGGTGGTGATGGACAGCATGGCCTCGATGAGGCGGTCCATCCGGTCGCGTACGTCGACGATCTGGGCGATGCGGTCCTGTACCTCGTCCAGTAGCTCGCGCAGGCGCAGCTGTGACAGCGTTTCGGTGACCGGTGGCCGATCGCCGGCCGGGGACGCCCGCCGCTTCATGCACTGCATTCTTCCACCGACTCCGGTCCCGGCCAATGCGCCGGCGAAAGCGAACCGGGGACAGGTGTTACCGGAACTACATCTTCTTGTCGGGCAGGGTCATCTTCGACGCGATGACCGCCGCCTGCGTGCGGCGTTCGACGCCCAGTTTGGTCAGCAATCGTGACACGTAGTTCTTCACCGTTTTCTCCGCCAGGAACATCCGGCCGGCGATCTGCCGGTTGGTCAGTCCCTCGCCGAGCAACGCGAGCAGGGTGCGTTCCTGGTCTGTCAGGCCGGCCAGCGGTCCGGTGGCGGCTTCGGCTTCGGCCCGGAACTTCGCCATGAGCGTGGCCGCGGCGCGATTGTCCAGGAGCGATTTCCCGGCGCCGACCTGCCGGATGGCGTTGGTCAGGTCGAGGCTGGTGATGTCCTTGACGACGTAGCCGCTGGCGCCGGCCAGGATGGCGTCGAGCATGGCCTGCTCGTCGGTGAACGAGGTCAGCATCAGGCAGCGCAGCCCGCGGCCGGCGGAGAGCAGTTCCCGGCACAGTTCGATACCGTTGCCATCGGGCAGCCGCACATCGAGGACAGCGACATCGGGTCGCAGGGCCGGGATACGGGCCAGCGCCTGAGAGGCGTTCGCGGCCTCGCCGATGACTTCCATATCGGGTTCGGACTCGATCAGGTCGGCCACGCCGCGGCGCACGATCTCATGGTCGTCGACCAAGAAAACCCTGATCATGGCTTACCTCTCTCGTGTGTGGATCGTTACAGCCTACGGAGTCGGCTCGGAGTCTGGGTGATGCCGGAAGCCTCCGGTTCCGGGGACCGAAGCCCCTTTGTCCAGGCACCGAAGGCGGGTTCAGGGCTGTGTCGGGACCCGTGTGGGCCGCTCCGGGGCCTCGTCGTTTTGTGCGCATCGGCGTTCCACGGCTCGCAGCAGCAACTCCAGCCGTTCCCTGATCTCCGGGACCAGCGGCTCCAGCTCGGCGAGACCGCCCTGTTTCCAGAGCAGGTCCGGGTCGATCGTTTCGATGACGGTGTGTGCGCGGTCTCCGCGTAGGGTCACGCTGCATGGCAGCAGAGGTGCGAGTCTGCCGGCTGCTGCCATCATCGAGTGGGCCAGGCCGGGATGGTACGCGTCGATGATCAGATAGCCGTCGGACCGGGTGTCCGACGGCCCGGTCAGCGTCTTCCGGACGTCCCACTCGCCGGCGATCTCGAAGCCCTGGTCACGCAATACCTCGTGGGTTGTGCCGACGATGGTGTCGAAGAATCCGCGAACCCGCACGGCCAGAACTACCGAGGTGACCGGGACCTGGATCTCGGTGAGCAGTTCGGCGGGAGCAACCGTCTCGTCCGGTGCCACATGATAGATCTCCGTGGGTGGCCCGACGGCGTGCCGGCCGGAGTCTCGGATCCAGTCGTCGATCGCTCGGTACGCCGCTCCCACTCCGGCGTAGTTACCGCGGTGGTAGGTGTGTGCGTAGGACTGCCGATCGGCGTGGTGGAGGGTGAAGTCTGTGCCGGTGTCTCCGGCCGGCCCGGTAACGGGTACTTCGAATTCGACCTCGGTTGTGGATCCGGGGCGGAAGTCGCCGTGGTAGGTCGTGCGCGGCGGGCCGACCGGTGTGAGACGGAGTTCGCGGGCCAGCTCGTGGAGTTCGGCCATACCGTTGCCGATATCGTCTCCGGCACGGTCGGTCCGTACCGTGCGAAGGACGGCGAGGACCGTGTGCGGACCGGACTCGCCGAGGCTGACCCGATAGCGCATGATTCGCCTCCTTGTCGTGTACATCGAGCAATCCTGGCGGCATCATCCGGCATTCTCGACGCTACGAATCGTCACGCCGGATACACAGTGCCACGCGACCTTCGCGATCGGGACTTTCGGCTGCTGCGGCACCTGCGCCGCTGCGACCGGATCGAACAGTGAACCCGAACTACGGTGGGTGTGCTGTACCCGCTCAGGACAGGACTTCTCGCATTACGGAAAGGGCATTCGACCCTGGCCGGAGTCTCCGCTCGGTGGTGCTATCGAGAGAAGGGTCTACCGAGGAAGCGGTGAAGAACAGGTGGTTGGTTCGGAGAGGTTCCCGGCTCGCGACGCGGGCCCCCGGCGAGCCGTGGGAATCGAGCGGGCGGAGGCGTTGCGATTGCTCGCGGCCGCGCCGTTCGGCCGGATCGTGTTCACCCACGACGCGCTACCCGCGGTGCGTCCGGTGGCCCATGTGATCGGTGCCGACGGGGCGATCATCATCTGCACTCGCCCGGCCGCCGGGCTCGTACCGGGGCTGGTCCTCGCCTATCAAGTCGACGATATCGACCCTGTGCAGTGGACCGGATGGTCGGTGCTGGTCATCGGCGCGGCTCACACTGTCGCTGCGGACGAACTGACGGAGGAGTATGCACGCCGGCTCGGCCCCTGGGACGACCCGGCAACCGGCGCGGTGATCGGCATCGAACCCACCCTCGTCTCCGGAACCAGGGTGATCGCAGAGGTCGCGGCGTGAACCGGCAGGTGAACGCGCCCAACGCCATGCGAGCATGGCGGGTGGACTCTCCGCGCGCCATCGACCGGAGTCCGATCGCCGAACGCCGTGAGCCGGTCCCGGAGCCCGGGCCCGGTGAACTCTGCGCGCGGGTGCTGGCCTGCGGTGTGTGCCGGACCGATCTACATGTGGTGGAAGGAGATCTCCCGGTGCACCGCCCACATGTCGTGCCGGGCCATGAGATCGTCGCGGAGGTCGCCGACGCCGGCCGGGCGGAACATGCCGGGTTCACGGTAGGGGATCGCATCGGTATCCCCTGGCTGCGCTACACCTGCGGAGTCTGTGAATTCTGCCGGCGTGGTGCGGAGAATCTGTGCCCGCGGTCGCGCTACACCGGGTGGGACGCCGACGGCGGATATGCCGAATATGTCACCGCACCGGCAGATTTCGCTTTGCCGGTGCCGACCGGGTACGACGATTGTGATCTGGCGCCTCTACTGTGCGCCGGAATCATCGGCTACCGTGCGCTCGGCCGAGCGGCCTTACCGGACGGGGGTGTGCTCGGCATCTACGGTTTCGGCGGCAGTGCCCATCTCACCGCGCAGGTCGCCCGCGCGCGGGGCGCCCGTGTCCACGTCATGACCAGAGGTGCCGCTGCCCGCGAACTGGCGCTCGGCCTCGGCGTATCGTCGGCCCAGCGCGCCGCCGACCCGCCGCCGGAGCCGCTGGATTCCGCGATCCTCTTCGCACCGGCCGGCGAGTTGGTGCCGCCCGCGCTGGAGGCGCTCGGTGCGGGAGGCACTCTGGCGCTGGCGGGTATCCACCTCACCGATATTCCTCCCCTCAACTACCAGCGGCACCTGTTCCGGGAACGGCAGCTGCGCAGTGTCACCTCCAATACCCGGGCCGACGCGCGGGCGTTCATATCCTTCGCGCAAGAACACCGGCTGCAGGTGACGACGCATCCCTATCCGCTCGATCGAGCCGACCGCGCGTTATCCGACCTAGCGCACGGACACTTCGACGGGGCGGCGGTCCTGATGCCCTGACCGGTATCCCGGCACCGCAGCGGACCAGCTGATTTTGCGGCTGGGCAATCGCGCGGCCTGCCCCTCGGGGCCGACAACTAGAGGCGCCGCCGGGCGATGATCAGTGGCACCGAAATACCGTGGAGCACGGCCTGGCTTGTCGAGCCGAGCGTCATCCCGGCGAAGCCGCCGCGGCCGTGGCTACCGACGACCACCAGCTGCGCACCCTCTGCTTCGCGCAGCAGACGCCGTGCGGGCCGTTCCTCGACAACGACATGGGTGACCGGCACATCGGGATATCTTTCGCCGTAACCGGCCAGGCTTTCGGCCTGGATTGCGCGTGCCTCCTCCTGCATCTCGGCGCGGGAGATGTAGCGGAAGAACTCCGACCAGGTAGTGACGGCCGCCAGTCCGACGCCGTGGCGGGAGGCTTCCTCGAAGCCGATCTCGATCGCTTCCGCGCTGCGTGCCGAGCCGTCCACCCCGACCACTACGGGTAGGCCGGCGCGTTCTTCGCCCTGTTCGGCATAGGCTTCCGGAACAATGGCGACGGGGCAGTGCGCGTGCCGGGCCGAGGCCGTGCTCACCGATCCGAGGAGCCCACGCCCCAAAGCGCCGTACCCATGTGTTCCGGCGACAACCATCCGGGCGGAGCGAGATAGCTCGATCAAGGTGGTTGCGGGCGCCGGATCGACGACGGCGGTGCTGATTTGCAGGTCGCCTGCGACTTCCCGGGCGAGCTTCTCGGCGGATGAGCAGATAGCCGCACCGTCGGCGCGCATTGCTTGATTGTCGAAGGCCATGAGGCCGGCGCCGAAATCGTTGGGTGCACCGACGGCGTAGACCAGGTGCAGCGGGGCGCTGTACCTGGCGGCGGCCCGGGCGGCCCAGCGGAGGGCCCCGAGAGAAACGGGGGAACCGTCGATGCCTACGACGACGGCGGGTTCGGTATGTGTGCTCACTGGGTGAATTCCTCTCGCTTCGCGGCTCGGGAATCTCGACGTGTCGGGCCGCGGTTTCCCTGCCGCTCCGGCTGGTGCCGATAGTGCGACGGTAGAAGGCCGGAGGAGATCGCCGATGCGGACCTTGGTCCCGCGACCATGAGTCCGAAGTCGTTTTCCGGCGTGGCCGGTCTGATCGGAGACCGGGACGTTACGGGCCTCGGGACCTTCGGCACTCCCGCTACGCAGCATCGATCAGGGAGGATCAAGTGCAGGCGAGGATGCGGGTGACAGCCCACAGTCGGCGCTCGACTGCCTTCGAGTCCGGTCATCGGACGTCCGGAGGCGCCGTCAGCGCTACGTACACCACAACGCGGCGTAGACGAGATCCTCGAGGTGGCCAGGCCGGTCCACTGACCTCCGGAGGCGCCGCGGGCTGCTGGAGACAGGTAGGTGCCATGCATATCGAGCCGAAGGCCCACGATTCGGCACCGCAGCTCGATATCCGCCGATACGACGCGGTGATCTTCGATATGGACGGTGTGGTGACCGACAGTGCGTCCATTCACGCTGCCGCCTGGACCGAGGCCTTCGACGCCTTCCTGGCAGCGCGGCCGGCGGGTCCCGGACAGGATCGGTCGCCGTTCACCGGGGCGGACTACCTGAAATATGTAGACGGAAAACCCCGTTACTCCGGTGTTGAAGACTTCCTTGCTGCTCGGCATATCCAGCTGCCTCGCGGTGAACCCGCCGATCCTGATACGGCCGCGACCATATGCGGGTTGGGTAACCGAAAAGACAACCTGTTCCGCCAGATTCTCGCCCGCGACGGGGTGGCGCCATTCGAATCGACAGTCGCCCTGGTGCGTCGGCTCCGCTTCCAGGGGATTCGTACAGGCGTCTTCTCGGCCAGCAGGCACTGTGCGGAGGTGCTCGCGGCCGCTGGTATCGCCCACCTTTTCGAGGTCCGGGTCGACGGGGTGGATGCCGCGGAGCTGGGACTGCCGGGAAAGCCCGATCCCGCCATGCTGTGTGAGGTGGTATCGCGCCTGGGCGTCGCCCCGGCCCGGGCGGTGGTCGTCGAGGACGCCGAGGCGGGAGTGGCGGCCGGACGAGCCGGAGGTTTCGCACTCGTCATCGGCATCGATCGGATCGGCCGTGGCGGGCGATTGGTGGCAGCAGGCGCCGATGTATCCGTCGACGATGCCATGCGAATAGGAGTGCGGGGAGGCTTCCGCCGTGTCGGTGAGGTGCCGGACGCGTTCGAGTTCTGGCCCCGGGTCACCGACCTGCTGGGTATCGCCGAGCCGGCTGTGCTCATGGATTTCGACGGAACCCTGGCCGAGATCGTCACCGACCCTTCCGCCGCCGAGATGGTGGAGGGCGCGGCGACCGCACTCACGGAACTGGCCGCTCACTACCCGGTCGCCGTGATCAGCGGCCGCGGCCTCGACGATCTTTGCGAACGAATGCCCGTACCCGGCGTCTGGCTCGCCGGCAGTCACGGGTTCGAATTGATGTCCCCGGACGGTACCCGGCATGTGCACGATGTGGTGCCCGGGGCCGAATCCGCGCTGGCCGATGCCGCCGAGAACTCGAGGGCACGATTGCGGGATGTTCCGGGTGTAGTCGTCGAGCACAAGCGGTTCGCGGTCGCCGTGCACTTTCGCACCGCAGCCGCCGAGGTCGCTGAACAGGTGATGGCCACAGTGCGCAACATCGGGCGTACCGCCGGCCTGCGGGTGAGCACCGGTCGCAAAATCGTAGAGTTGCGGCCCGACGTCGATTGGGACAAAGGCGACGCGGTGCGCTGGATCCTGCGGCATCTCGAGGGTGCCGTCCTTCCGGTATATCTCGGCGATGATGTGACCGACGAGGACGCCTTCGACGCGATCGAACCGGACGGGCTCGCCCTGGTCGTGCGCGATGTGGAGAACACCGACAGGTACACCGCCGCCCGCTACTCGCTGGCCGGGCCGCGCCGGGTCGGTAATTTCCTGGAACGGCTCGTGCATCTCGTGCGCGCTGCGCCGGCCGTAACCGATGCGGAGACCTGGTCACTGGTTTATGAGGGTTACGAGCCGCGGCAGGAGAAGCTACGAGAAGCGCTGGGCACCCTGGGTAACGGCTACTTCGCCACCCGCGGCGCGGCGCCGGAATGCCGAGCGGGCGAATCGCACTACCCCGGAACCTATATCGCCGGCCTCTACAACCGGCTCCGGGACCGGGTGGCGGGGCGGGAGATCGACAACGAGAGCCTGGTGAATGTGCCGAACTGGCTGCCGGTCACCTTCCGGATATCCGACGGCGACTGGTTCGAACTCGACACCGCGGAACTGCTGGACTACCACCAGCGTTTGGATATCCGTCGCGCCGAGCTGACCCGGAGGTTCCGGTTCCGCGACGACTCCGGGCGGATGACCAGAGTGGAGCAGCGGCGTTTCGTGGCCATACACCGGCCCCACCTGGCCGCACTCGCCACCACGATCACCGCCGAGAACTGGACCGGGACGCTGTGCCTTCGCTCGACCGTGGACGGATCGGTGACCAACAGCCTCGTCGAGCGTTACCGCGACCTGTCCGGCCGCCATCTGGGTGCAGTGCGCACGACCCGGCTGTCCGGCGATTCGGCGCTGCTGGCGACACAGACCAACAGTTCGCAGGTACCGATAACCGTCGCCATCCGCAATATTCTGCGATCCGGCAGCGCGGGAGCCCCGGAGACTGTGCGCGGGGAAAGCTCTGTCGGCCACGAGTTCACCGTCGAAGCCCGGGAGGGTGAGCCGGTGGTCCTGGAGAAGACCGTGGTGTTGTGCACGGGTCGTGATCACGCCTCGGCCGGCCCCGACGATGCGGCAGCACGAGGCCTGGAGACTGCTCAGGACTACGAAACCTTGTTCGCCGGACACGCCGCGGCCTGGGACCGGATCTGGGGACGTCTACGTATCGACCTGGACGACCACGATTCGGTGCGAACCCTGCGCCTGCATCTGCTCCATCTGATCCAGACCCTGTCGCCGAGCACTGCCGACCTGGATGCCGGAGTCCCCGCGCGCGGCCTGCACGGTGAGGCGTATCGCGGCCATGTCTTCTGGGACGAGCTGTTCGTGCTGCCCGTCCTGACCCCACGATTTCCAGGGTTGACCCAGTCACTGCTGCGCTACCGGTACCGGCGCCTACCCGAAGCCCGCCGGGCGGCCGCCGCGGCGGGGCTGGTCGGAGCGATGTTTCCCTGGCAGTCCGGAAGTGACGGGCGCGAGGAAAGCCAGCAGCTCCACCTCAATCCGCTGTCGGGCCGGTGGAATCCGGATCCGAGCCGGCGCGCGCACCATGTGGGCGCCGCCGTCGCCTACACCGTCTGGCAGTACTACCAGATGACCGGCGATCTGGAGTACCTCACCGAGCGGGGCGCCGAATTGCTGGTGGAAACAGCCCGGTTCTGGGCGGCGCTGGCCGATTTCGATGGGCGGCTCGATCGCTACGTACTCACCGGCGTGATCGGCCCGGACGAATTCCACGCCGGTTACCCGCACGCGCCGGGAGCCGGTGTCGACAACAACGCCTACACCAATGTCATGGCCGCCTGGACGATCCTCTGCGCACTCGAAGCACTCGAGGTGATCCCACCCCGTGCCTGCGCCGAACTGCTCGAGCGCCTCGGTGTGGCTTCCGGAGAACTACCGCGGTGGCGCGAGGTCGCCCACCGGATGTACGTGCCCTTCCACGACGGTGTCATCAGTCAGTTCGAGGGCTACGACCGGTTACGGGAATTGGACTGGGACCACTACCGGCGCCGTTACGGCGATATCCAGCGGCTGGACCGGATACTGGAAGCCGAGGACGACGATATCGGCCGATACCGCGCGGGAAAACAAGCGGATGTGCTCATGCTGTTCTATCTGTTCTCGGCGGACGAACTGCGCGAACTGTTCGCGTGCCTCGGCTACGAGCTGCCGGGTGAGATGATCCCCCGGACGATCGACTACTACCTCAGCCGGACATCACACGGCTCGACCTTGAGCGCCCTCGTACATTCGTGGGTGCTCGCCCGCGCCAACCGGGAACGCGCCCTGGAATTCTTCGTACGGGTGGTCGAATCAGATGTAGCCGATATCCAGGGCGGTACCACCAGCGAAGGAATCCACCTGGCCGCGATGGCAGGCAGTGTCGACCTGCTCCAGCGTTGCTTCACCGGGTTGGAGGTACGTGGTGACCGGCTCATTTTCTGCCCCTACTGGCCGGAAACGCTGGGTACGCTGTCGTTTCCCATGCTGTACCGGGGCCATCGGCTGATGGTGCGAGTCGGCGGCAGGAGAGTCGAGATAGGTTCCGAACCCGGGGACGCGCCGCCGATCGATATCGTCTGCCGGGACCAGGCGGTACGCCTGTCGCCGGGGAGCACCGTTCGCCTGGAGGATCGTCCCGCCCCGCCGACGGATGCATAACGAGCAATTGCCCGGCCGGAACACCTCGGTACTGTCAGCTGCGCGTCGTCGGCCGGTAGTGTATCGATGGGAATGATTCGTGACGATCTCTTCCTCGGCGCCGTGGACCTCTTCGATCAATCCCCGGTGAACGCCGCCACCGAGTGGGCGTCCTTCGACGATCGGCCAATCCCCGACCTGAGCTTGCATGGTCACTCGGCCTCTTCCGATTCGTTCCGGTCGCGCCGGGCGCATTGTGGAGTGACCGGGCAACCAGCCGGGCACGTCGGTCCTGTCGGGTGCACCGTTTCAGCTCACGTCCGTCGTACTCTGCTCTACCAGCCCCTCGGCCAGCAGAATGCGGTGCGCCGATTGTCCCGCGGCGGCAGCCCGCTGCTCGTCCGGGGGCAGCGCGGGTAACTGCTCGAGTCCGCGAGCCAGCACCGCCACCGCCTCGCCCAGGACTCGGAGCTGATGAGCGAGATCGTGGTCCCGGCCGTGTGCGAGTCGCCGGGACGGCGAGCGGGACACGTGGTCGGTCTCGTGGCCCGCGCCGAGGAAATCCCCCCACAGGGCGATGCCGAGGGGGCCGGGCAGCACCGCGAAGACCCGGCTCAGCTGACCAGGCGCGAACAGCTGGTCCAGTGCCCGGGTGACCTTCCCGGCGGTCGGCACGACCTCGCGGCGGTCGATGCGCGCCTGTTCGGCGAATTGATCGATGAACGCGGCGACGCCGTGCCGGACCGGCACTCTGGCGGGAACCCAGCCCTCGTACCACACGCCACGAAGGAGCTCGGGCAACTGCGCGCTCACATGGGCAGAGTTGGACACCCCGATCCGGTCGCGGACGGCATGCATCCACGCGCGCAGCGTACGGAAGGCGAACTGGCGGTCCTCGGTGCCCAGTTCGTCGGCGACAGCATTCAACCATGCATGCGTCGTGTGAATTGCTGCGGCAAACGGATCATTGCGGTGCGCCATGCGGTCGCCTCCTCGCGGTTCGTCCGAGAACACCGGTGGGGTGCTCTTCCAGCCTCGATTCCCGCACCACATCCGTGCAGGGCCGGAAGTCGACGATGGCCGGGGCGATGGTCCTGACCACAGCCGATTGCCGGGATCTCGCGCCCCGATCCGGCCCACCGGGTCGATGGTCCCTGGAGCAAGGGCCTGCCGACTGCGGTGGTGCTCGGCAGCGCGATCCACGATAGGGATTTTCTTCCTGGCGTCGTCGCCTATATCGCGGCCCTGCGTGACGTGGTGAACGCCCGGACCCCTCGGACGCTGGAGCCGATCGGCGAGACAGTGGCAGCAAACGAGCCGCTACGGCCCGTCACCGGCCCGGTGGTCGGTCGGCAGCGTTGCGGCAACCCGTGGGCGGACGCCCACCATTCCGGTGACCGCGCAGAGCCTTTCGGCGACGGCACCGAATCCGACACGCGACCTGCGGGACCGAGTTCACGCCGAAGACCACTCTTCGGCACCAGGATGCCCCCTCGCCAAAGACACCACCATGCCCACGTGCATATCGGGTACGCCATTTCGGCAACCTCCGCATAGCGGCGTCCAGATCAAGTACCAACGTCACTTCTTCGATCGGTGTACGCGCAGCCAGGCGGGCGGGCGTTCAGTCTTCACCTGGTGCGGCCGTAATCTTCGAGGTAGCGGACGGGTCCTGTGCCGGGTGCCCCGCGGCGGGGGTCGCTACCGGATGTCCGGGGCCGGCGTCGGCGCGGTCTCGCCGGTGACCTGTGGGGGCCGCGTCGCTACGGCAGTGGCCGACTCGGCTGGGATGTTACTTGCCGAGGTGGATCGCACCCGCTGTGCGAGGTTGTGGAACTGGCGTGCTTGCATGATCAGGTGAGCGGGTTCGCCGAACAGTGTGTCGAACACCGCGGTGATCGCCCGGGGGCCGTCCCGCCCAACCGTTCGGACCACCAGTCGCGTCTGATGATCGGGAAGTTCGCGCAGGTGAAAGCCCCATACTCCGCGCGCGAAGGCATGCGGGTCGGGTTCGGAGGGGGCGAGCGGCTGACCGCCGAGAAGCGTGAAATCGCTGCGCAGCACCAGAGTCGACGGGTACTCGGCGGCGGCCACAGTGAAGAAGAAGCGGCCATCGGTGGTCGCGGAGATCCGATCGCCGGTGCGCAGATCCTGCCACTCGTCGACGACCTCGGTGGCGCTGGGACGGCCCGCGTTGTCCACCTGGTCCCAGCTGTACCATCCGGCTCGGTCGGCCCCCATTTGAACCAGCCACGGCCACACCGCAGCCGGGGGAGCTGGCAAGGTGGTTGCCATGGTCGACCGTGAACGCGGCCGGCCGATGAAGTCGTCGCCGGGATAGCTTGCCGAGACCTCGTCGTCGGTCGCGCCCCACCGCAGCATGCGGTGCCTCAGCAGAAGGGCCGCTCCGGTCGCGGAGACCGCGGTGGCGATGGAGAGCAATACCGGGCGCATAGGGGCTCCTTTTGTGGAATCGGTTCGTCACCCCCAGTCCAATCACACCGGTCCGCGCAGGCCAGGGCCGACGGTCCCGGGTATGCGGTCTTCGGTCCCGACTACGTGTGCCGGGTCCTAGGCCGTGACCTACCGCGCAGGGCTCACCATGGCGCTAATCCTCGAATGGCTCAGATCATTGGGAGACACGACCTAGGTCCCGGTGACTCGGGCATGACGCCTCTGATCGTGCGCAGCTGATATCGACCACCCTGGAACTCATGCAGTCGCACGTACCCGCGCCCGTAACCCTGTGCGTGAGCACGTGGCGAGCCACCTCGTCCCACCCCGTGCCGATCGAGGCGCGACCGCCCAGCCTGCTGTATCACCTCGGCCGGCGTCGCCGCCACGAAGAGGGCCGCTCGTGCCGTACTCGCGTGATCCGCTGGCACCGGCCGTACACACCGTGCTCGAGTGGTTCACCGCAGCCGGTACCGATACATGGCTGTGGTGGTGCAGCAGATGGTCGCCGCGCGCCGGGCCGGGGTCGCGTTCACGGCGGACCCGGCCACCGGCCACCGGCCGCCGGGATCGGATCGTGATCGATGCCGCTCGCGGCCAGGGAGAGGTCGTGGTGTCCGGGACGACTCGTCCCGATACGTATATTCTCGACACCGCCGGGCCGCATCTACTCGAACACCGGCCTGGGCAGCAAGAGTTCGCCATCGTCGCCGGGCCGGACGGAGACCGCCGCGTCGAACTCGCCGACTCCGACACATCGACCGCGGCGCTCACCGAGCACGAAGCCGTCGAGGTGGCCGAGCTCGCGCTGGCGGTACAGCAGCACCACGGCGGCCGACCCCAAGATGTCGAGTGGGTGTATGACGAGGACACACTGTGGCTGGTGCAAGCCCGGCCCGTCACCACTCTGCGTGAATCGCACCCTACTTCGACCTCGGATCTGTCTCCGGCAACCGTGATCGTGCGCGGATTGGGTGCCGCGCCCGGCACCGCCGGTGGGACCGTACGCGTATTGTCCTCCCCCGACCAGGGGGAAGCCCTGCAGCAGGGCGAGATCCTGGTTGCCCCGATGACCAATCCGGATTGGCTGCCGACCATCAACCGGGCAGCCGCGGTGGTCACCGACAGCGGCGGAATGACCTGCCATGCGGCGATCGTCGCCCGCGAACTCGGCGTACCCTGCGTGGTCGGGGCACGATCGGCCACCACCGCGCTCACCGACGGTGACACTGTCACCGTCGACGGCTCGGCCGGCGAAGTCCGCGCGGGTATACCCGAATGTGCTCCCATACGCACCGTGCCGGTGGACCAGGACACCTCCGTACACGCCCCACTCACCCCGACAGCCACCAGACTGTATGCGAACATCGCCCTTCCCGAAGCCGCGCGGCGCGCGGCGGCCACCGATACCGACGGTGTCGGTTTGTTGCGCGCCGAGATACTGCTGACTCGGGCGCTGGACAACATGCACCCGCGCGAAGTGATCGCTCGTGGCGAGCAACGCGCCTTCCTCGACCGCATGGTCGATGCCCTGACAGATATCACCACCGCGTTCGCCCCGCGCCCGGTGATCTACCGCGCAACCGACTTGCGCAGCAACGAGTTCCGGGCGCTCGGTGGCGGGGAACGCTACGAGCCGCTCGAACACAATCCGATGATCGGTTACCGCGGCTGCTACCGTTACACCCAGGATCCCGAGGTGTTCCAGCTGGAGCTCGCTGCCCTGGCCGAGGTCCGGGAACGAACCCCCAACCTGCACTTGATGATTCCGTTCGTCCGGACCCGGTGGGAACTCGAAGCGTGCCTGGAACTGGTGGACGCCGGTCCGCTGCGCCATCAGCGCGGTATGCATCGCTGGGTGATGGCCGAAGTCCCCTCGGTCCTCTACTGGCTCCCCGAATACGTCGGCCTGGGGATAGACGGAGTCTCGATCGGCAGCAACGACCTCACCCAGCTGACCCTGGGAGTCGACCGCGACTCCGCCGAATGCGCCCCGCTGTTCGACGAAGCCGACCCCGCTGTTCTGGATGCCGTCTCGAATATCGTATCCGCGGCCCGCAACTTGGGGATCACCTCCTCGCTGTGCGGGCAGGCGCCGTCCAGCCACCCTGAGTTCATCGAGCACCTGATCGGAATGGGGATCACCTCGGTATCGGTCACGCCCGACGCCGTCCCCGCCGCGCGTCGGGCGATCGACGCCGCCGAGCGACGGTTACTTCTCGACCACGCCCGTGCGGCCACCGGTCCCCGATGACCGCCGGGCGAACATTCGTGCAGCTGCGGGAAACGCACACCGGTGTGGTCGTGCTGTGCGGGGACCGGGCCTACAAGGCCAAGAAACCGATCACGACCGATTTCCTCGATTTCGGCACCCCGGAACTGCGAGAGCGGGCCTGTGCGCGTGAGGTCGAACTGAATCGCAGACTCGCCCCCGATATCTACTTGGGCGTCGCCCACCTCACCGACCCCACCGGGGGTCCGGAGGAACCGGTGATCGTGATGCGCCGCCTGCCCGAGGAATCCCGGCTGTCCAACCGGCTCGGGGGCCGCTCGGATGGATCTACCGACCTGCCGGGCCTGGTGGAATCACTGGTGGCATTTCATGCCACGGCCCCGCGTGGACCCGATATCGACCGCGCCGGCACCGTCGAGGCGCTGGGGGAGCGGTGGAACGAGCTCATGGCGAGCATGCGGCACCAGCGGGGCGATGTCCTCGACCCGCTGGTGCTCGACACGATCAGGACACTGGCGCAGCGGTACCTGTCCGGCCGGCGGTCGCTGCTGGAGACCCGCATCGCCGCGAAACGGTAGTCGACGGCCACGGCGACCTCCTCGCCGAGGACATCTTCGAACTGTCCGACGGGTTTCGAATTCTCGACTGCCTGGATTTCGACGATCGGCTGCGCTACGTCGACTGTCTGGACGATATCGCATTCCTCGCTATGGACCTGGAGTTCCTGGGCTACCTCGAACACGCGGAATACCTTGTGCGGGAATACCGTCGCCGATCCGGCGACACCGCCCCGGAATCCTTGGTCGACCACTACGTCGCCTACCGTGCGAAGGTCGACGCGATCCGCGCCGGGCAGGGCGATGCCTCCGCGGGTGACCGCGCGCACCGGCATCTCCGGATCGCGGTGGGGCATCTGCGGCGGGCGGCGGTGCGACTCGTCCTCGTCGGCGGTCCACCCGGTTCCGGGAAATCCACACTGGCCAGCGGACTGGCGGCACATACCGGCGCTGTCGGTGGCAGCGGCCCACCGGGTTTGGGATCGTCTCGCCGATGAAGCGGGCCCCGACGTGCGCCACCCCGGACTCCGGCTGCCCGAACCTCTGCGCAGCGGCGACAGTTAGACCGTGGGCGTTTCGGCCTGGACGGGCAACTGCGGTTCGCATACTGCCTCGACGAACTTCCCGACCTGCTGCTCCGGCAGTTCCCGGGCCAGATCGGCTTCGGTGATGATGCCTACCAGGCGACCGTGGTCGGTGACGGGGAGCCGGCGGATCTGGTATCGCTCCATCAGCGCCAGAGCGTCGCCGATATCGGTACCGGTCTCCACGGTGTGCAGCTCGTCGCCTTGGGCATACTCGCCGGCGGTGGCAGTAGCGGGGTTGTGTCCCAGTGCGACACAGTCGACGACGATATCGCGATCGGTGACGATGCCTACCGGCCGGTCCTCGCCGTCGCAGATCGGGAGCGCTCCGATGCCGCGTTGCCGCATCTGCTGCGCGGCGGTGCCCAGCGTGTCACGCACTCCTATATGGGCTACTTCTTCGTGCATCACAGCCTGTGCGGTGGTCACTGCTACCTCGCTGTGGTGACGTTTTCGGTGATGCGCCCGATCCTTGCTGCCGGGATCGGGCGGTATCAGGGGACTAGGTACTCTGCGGCAGGTCTTTTGGTAGTCGATGCGAAACGGGTTTCGTTCCGCCGCGAGACCTCGACGTATCGCCTACTTCTCACGGTGTTGCGCCATTTTCCGGTGCTGTCTGCGCTGTGTCTGTGGTGGGTGGGTTCGATGACCCAAAGTCACTCGACAACCCATCGTTCGGCACTGTAGGTGCGACGATTCCACGATTAGCGTTCGGAGACGCGATATGACACAGCCGCTGTTCACCGAGCGAGGAGATCCGGTATGCGTGCACGCGTCGTCTACGAGTCCGTTTTCGGCAACACCGAGGCCGCGGCTGTCGCCATCGCCCGGGGGCTGCGCGAATTCGCCGAAGTCGAATCGGTGGACGTGGCCCATCCCAGGCCTGCTTCCCATTCGCCCGTGGACCTTCTCGTCGTCGGCGGTCCTACCCATGCCTTCGGCATGAGTCGGCCCCGGACCCGGCAGGAGGCAGCCGAACGATTCGGTGGACCGGACGTTACGGGAGGCACGGTCGGTATCCGGGAGTGGCTCGAGGCCGAACCCCGGGCCTCCTCCGGTGCGCGGGCGGCGGTGTTCGGGACCAAGATGCAACGCCCCGGCCGGCTTCCCGGATCCGCGGCCCGCGGTATCGGCAAGCGGCTGCGCCGGGCCGGGTACGAACTCGTCCGGAGCCCGATCGACTTCTACGTCGTCGGGCTCACAGGACCTCTCGCACCGGGTGAGTTCGATCGCGCCAGGTCATGGGCAGCGCACCTGGCGTCCCAAGAAGCCGATCGTCGCGCACAGCAGTCGCGATAGGCAGGCGGCGCGGTCCCGAGGGTTACACGCGGCGTTGACCGCCGCCGACTGTCCCCGACAAGACACCCATCCGAGAGCGAGGACCCATCATGGCCGGGATTCATCCGGACACAGAGGCCGTGCGTGCCGCCTTGGCACTGGCCGTCCGGGCACCTTCGGTGCACAACACCCAACCGTGGCAGTGGCGAATCGGAGACCGGACCGTTCACCTGTACGCCGACGACAGCCGGCGGCTGCCGCATACCGACCCCGACGGGCGCGACGAAATCCTCAGCTGCGGCGTGGCCCTGCACCATTTCCGCGTCGCGGCCCGATCGATGGGATGGCGAACCATCGTTCACCGGCTGCCGAACCCCGCAGACCCCGAGCACCTCGCAGCGGTCGAATTCGCCCGCGCGACTCCGACCGCGGAGGACGAAGAGCCGGCACGCGCGATAAACCGCAGACATACCGACCGGCGGCGGGTTTCGGCTCGGGAGACCCCGGCCGGTGATCTCGCCACGCTCGCTGCCGCGGCCACCGAACAAGGCGCCGATGTCCGTGAGATCACTGGTGACGCGGATCGTCCGGTGCTGGTGGCGGCGTTCGCGCGGGCCGCCGAGAAACACCGGACCGACCCCGACTATCGCACCGAACTCTCGATGTGGAGCGGCCATCACGCCGCACCCGACGGTGTACCCGCACGGAACGCCGTGCCCGTCGCCGCGGATCCGCTCATCCGTGAGTTCGCGGGTGCCACACTGCGCGAATCCGGTGTGCGGGATATGACCGAGGGTGGAAGTATCCTGCTGATCCACACCGACTCCGACGATCGTCTTGCTCGGCTGAGGGCCGGAGAAGCGAGCAGTGCTGTGCTGCTGACAGCGACGATGCTCGGTATGGCGACCTGCCCGATGACCGAGCCGTTCGAACTGCCCGATACCCGCGAGATGGTGCGCGGCCGGATCCTCGAGGGCGTCGGCTATCCGCAGCTTGTCGTCCGGATCGGCGCGGCGCGGGCGGGCGCGGACGATATCCCGGTCTCGCCGCGCCGGCCGCTCGACGAGGTGATCGGGCCCATGCGCTGATCCCTCATCAGTAGGTGAAGTCCGGATACCTGGCCGGACCAGGACGGAGCAACCGATGACAAAGGTCCCGGCCGAGGAAGCCGGCACATCGATCCTGGTGGGTGTCGACGGCTCACTGCCGCCACTGCGTGCCGCCGCGTGGGCCGGGCTGCAGGCCCAGCTGTGGGGCAGGACGCTGCACCTCCTCACATCGTGCGCATTGCCACCACGCTCGGGGATATCGGTGCCGGACGTGGCGGAGATCGAGTGGCTGCGGGCGGACGGTGAGAGGGTACTCGACGAAGCGGTGCGAACGGCCCGCGCGACAGCCGGCGGTTCGGTGCCGATCACGACCGAAGTGACCTTCGAAACGGCCACCCCGACCCTGCTGGATCGTTCGGCGCGGGCGGCGATGCTGGTCGTCGGCCGGCGCGGCCGCGGCGGGATCAGCCCGACGGTCATCGGTTCGCTCAGCTCCGCGGTGGCTGCACACGCACAGTGCCCGGTCGCGGTCATATCCGGGCAGTCCGGAACCGATCCGGTCTCACGTAGCCGTCCGGTGGCGGTCGGGGTCGACGGGAGCCCGCACAGCCTGGTCGCGCTGGAGACCGCTTTCACCGAGGCATCGCGGCGCGGAGTGGGGTTGGTGGCGGTGCACGTCTGGAGCGATACCAGTGGAATCGAAGTTCCCGCCGATAGACGGCCCACCGACGATGCTCTGCTCGCGCGGTGGATGGCCGGTCCAGCACGGCGATATCCCCGGGTGGAGGTCGAAAGGGTCGTTCGCACCGACGCGCCCGCACGGACGCTGACCGCAGAATCGGCGTGGGCTCAGCTGCTGGTTGTGGGTCGCCGCGGCCGCGGCGGAGCCCCGGGGACCGTTCTGGGGACGACGACGGTCGCGCTGTTGTACGCGGCGGAATGCCCGCTCATTGTCGTGCACGGTGAACCCATGAGGAACTAGCGCGGAAGGGAAAGCCATGGCAGACCACGGACCCGGACCGAAGACACACTCGGAGCCGCCGATAGTAGCGGCCGCGGACGGCTCACCGAGTTCCAACTGGGCGGTTGCCTGGGCAGCTCTCGAAGCGAGTATGCACCGCTGCGGGTTACACCTGGTCAATTCGTGGACGATACCGTCCGGTTTCGGGCCCGACGCGATCGCGACCGAGAACGATCTGCACCGGATGTACGAACGCGGTGAGCGAATTCTCGCCGAGGCGGCGCACGTGGCCCGGACGGCGGTACCGGGCGACGAACTCGCCGTCAGCACCGAGACCACCGCTCTGCTCATTACCCCGGCGCTCATCGCGCAGTCGTCCGCGGCGCGGATGCTGGTGGTCGGCAGTCGCGGCCTGGGCGCCTTCCGACGCGGCCTGCTCGGGTCGGTGAGTACGGCCGTCACCCGCCGGGCCCACTGCCCGGTCGCGGTGATCCAGGCCGACACGCCACTGGATGTGGTGTCGGCCGGCCTGCCGGTGCTGGTGGGCGTGGATGGCACCGGCAACAGCGTCGCGGCGGTGGAACTCGCCTTCGACGAGGCGGCGCGACGGTCGGTCGGGCTGACCGCATTGCACGCGTGGAGCGATACCAGCGGACTCGATATCCCGGTCCGCAATTGGGACAGCGCCCGAACATCGGCCGAAGCGGAGCTGTCCGAGAACCTCGCCGGGTATTGCGAGCGCTATCCGGATGTACCCGTCCAGCGGATCGTGACGGCGGACCGGCCGGTCCGCTCGCTGCTCGATGCCTCGGGCGATGCGCAACTGGTCGTCGTGGGCAGTCACGGGCGTGGCGGTTTCGCGGGAATGCTGCTCGGCTCGACGAGCAATGCGTTACTTCACGCCGTAGATGCTCCGATGATCATCGTCCGCGCACCCGACGCCCCCTGAACGGTGACCGCGGGACTGTATGCCGGCTCGATGCGGGAATCAGCGGTGCTGTTCGGTATGGGTCACCATGACCGGGCAGTGCGCGTGCTGGACGAGGGCATTGCCGGTGGATCCCAGCAACAGGCCGCGGAATCCACCCCGGCCGCGGTTGCCGACGACGACCAGTTGCGCCAACCTCGACCAGCCGATCAACTGATGAACCGGTCCGGCGGGGTAGACCTTGCGAATGACCGGGACATCGGGATACTTCTCCTGCCAACCGGCGAGCTGCTCGGACAGGAGGGTTTGTGCCGCGGTGGCCACCACCGGGTCCGTGATCGTATTCGGGTATCCGGCAAAGCGATCGAAACGCTGATCGCACCAGGCGTGTACGGCCACGAGCCGGCTCTTGCGCTCGGCAGCCTCGTGGAATGCCGCCGCGAGGGCAGATTGGCTCCGCGGACTGCCGTCTATGCCCACCACGACCGGGTATCCGCCGCCCGGCTGGAGTTCGGTTCCCCGATGCCGGACCACCGCGATGCTCCCTCGCCCGTGTGCGACGACGGCGAGCAGCGTGGAGCCGAGGTGGGTGAAAGTCCCACTGTCGCCGGCCGCACCGAGGACGACCATATGGGCGTCGGCCGATCGCGCGATGAGTAGTCGCGCAGGTTCCGCTTCGCAGACCTCGGGGCGGATCTGGACGCCGGGAGCGACCGACCTGGCCAGATGTGTTGCCGAGGTGATGTACTCGGCCCCGCGCCGGCGAATATTGTCGGTGATGCCGGGGGCCAGCAGGTCGAAGGAGCCCAGTGCGGCCGCGGCGGCCGTGAGATCGAGCCCGTGCACGATGTGGAGGGTCCGGCCACGCTGGGCCGCCGTTTCCGCGGCCCAGCGCACCGCTCGGTGGGAGGCGGCGGAACCGTCGGTGCCCACCACGACGGCAGCGGAGGCCAGATTGTGCGGTCGGTCCGGGCGGTGGGTGACCATGTCGTGGGTCCCTTCGGCTCGACGGGCACAGTATTCGTAGATTAGAAGCTCGTCTCCGCCCGGCACGCCTGTCGTTTGTCATGAACCCGGGGGCCGAAAGGTGACAGTCCGGTCCATCGGGTGAACAGCGTGGCGCCTTCGACGCGGGGATCGGTGACCTTCGCCTCTGCCGGTGATCAGCCGGTGGGGGAACAGTGAGGATCACGACGTACTTACCGATCGCTCACGACGAAAGCAGCTGAGGATGGGTTCCGGTGCCTCCCATATGACCCAGTCGGACCTGTTCACCTGGAGTATGGAACAGGATCCCGTACTCCGGTCGACCATCGTCTCGGTGCTCGTTCTCGATGCGGAACCGCAGTGGGACACGGTGCTGCGGGTAGTGGATCGGGGCACCCGGGTGGTCCCGCGGTTCCGGCACATCCTGTCCACGGTGCCGTTGGGTCTCGCGCCGCCCCGCTGGGAGCCGGACCCGAATTTCGACCTGTCCTGGCATCTGCGCCGCGGCGCGCTGCCGGGCGCGGCGGACCGGCGGGATGTGCTGGAGTTCGCTCGGAACGAGGTGATGACAGCCTTCGACCCGGCGCGCCCATTGTGGACATTGACCCTGTTGACCGGTTTACCCGAAGGGCGCACGGCCGCTGTTCTCAAGGTCCACCACAGTTTGACCGACGGCGTCGGCGGGATGGAGATCGCCGGACAGATACTGGACATCTCGCGCGAGGACACCGAACGGGGACCGGTTCGTGGGCATCACGGCTCCGCGGCCGGCCAGGTCGCCGATACGCTGGTGTGGAACTGGTCGACCGGATACGGGCTGGTTCGTGGCGGAGTATCGGCGATGGCGGCGATCGGACGAGCGGCGTGGAACCCGGTCGCCGCCGCGCGCGGCGGCGCGGCCCTCGCCTTCTCGCTCGGACGCCTGACCCGTCCCGTGGTCACCACGATGTCTCCGGTGATGACCGAACGCAGTCTCGGTCGGGGGTTGACGGTACTCGAAGTACCTCTCGAACCGTTGACCGAATCCGCACTGGCGGCCGGATGTACCGTCAACGATGCCTTCTTGACCGCTCTCCTGCTGGGATTACGTACCTACCACGCTCGATACGGCGCACCGATAGACCGGCTACGGGTGACGGTCCCGATCAGCATCCGAGCCGAAGACGACCCGATCGGCGGGAACCGGATCACTTTGGCGAGATTCGGCATTCCGGTCCATACCGACGATGTATTGGACCTGATGTGGGAGGTGCACGGTCTCGTCGACCGCTGGCGTCGTGAACCTGCCATTGCGCTGTCCAATGCGGTGGCCGCCGTATTCAACCGCCTGCCCAGCGGTGCGCTGGCGCAGATGCTGAAGCATGTCGATTTCGTCGCCTCCGATGTACCGGGCTCGCCTGTCCCGCTCTATCTCGCGGGGGCCGAGGTGGAGAGCATTCATGCGTTCGGTCCGACCATCGGCACCGCGTTCAACGCGACACTGATCTCGTACCTCGGAACATGCCGTGTGGGGATCAATGCCGATACGGCGGCGGTGCCGGATCTGCCGGAATTCACCGCTTGCCTCGATTCCGGGTTCCGCGCCGTGCTGGCACTCGGTTCCGGCGTGCCTACCGCTGCCAGGTGACGACGGTGACCAGGCGATCGAATGTCTGTGTCACGGCTATCGGCGACGTGCCGACTGTGCGGCAATTCCTTCGTGACAGGAGTGCGCCATGACCGAACTCCGGGCACTCGATACCGGTTTCATCGAATTGGAGGATGCCGATTGGCGGATCAGCCTCGGTATCGCGGTTGTCGCGATCCTCGATGGTCCACCACCCGTACGCGCCGCTTTCACTGTGGCACTGGGGCGGCGGCTCGATGGGATACCGCGGTTGAAGCAGCGAGTACACCGCGCCCCACTCGATGTGACCGCCCCGCAGTGGGAGGACGACCCTGCCTTCGACCTCGCCCACCATATTCGCTGGACGGCTCTGCCACGTCCGGGCGACGAGAAGACGCTGTGGGAGTTGGTGGCCACCGAAATCGAGGAGCGCCTCGACCGCGACCACCCACTGTGGCAGTGCGTCGTGGTGGAGGGGCTCGCCGAGAACCGTTGGGCACTGATTCTGAAGGCACACCACAGCTTGGTGGACGGAATCTCCGGAGTGGCGGTCTTCGCAAAGCTCTGCGATCCGCCGCCGGCGACCGCCGGCAAGCGGGTACCTCCGCGTCGTGCCAACCAGCCCGCGAAACTCTCGTCCTTGCTGAAGCTTCCGGTGTCGGTGCCGGGAATCGCTTTCGATACGGTTCGCCGTCTGGTTCCAGTCGGTGCGGCTGTGGTCGAACCGGGTCCGGTGTCCTCGCTCAACGGGCCGATCGGGCATCGGCGCCGGTATACCGCGGTGCGGGTGTCGCTGCCGAGGGTGGCCGATATCGGCGCGAAGTACCGGGTCACTGTCAACGACGTAGTCCTTGCCGCGATCACCGCGGGTTACCGGGATCTGTTACTGGGGCGCGGGGAGACACCGGCCGCGCACGGACTGCGCATATTGGTGCCGGTGTCCATGCGGGCCGAGCACGCGAAATATGTCCTGGACAACCGGGTCTCGGCGGTTCTGCCGTACTTGCCGATCGACCGAACCGACGCTGTCGACCGCCTCCGCGCCATCCACACGACCATGCAGGCCCAGAAATCCGGTGGAGCGGCGGGCGCCGAGCATACGGTTCTGGGGCTGGCGCAATGGCTTCCGTTCGCCGCGGTGGCGTGGACGCTGCGGCTCGCCACGCGGTTTCCGCAGCGTGGTATCGCCGCGGTCGCGACCAATGTGCCCGGTCCGCGGCACGAGCTCACACTTCAAGGCCATAAAGTGCTGGAACTGGTGCCCGCCGTGCCGATCGCGATGCGCTTGCGCACCGCGATCGCAATTCTCAGCTACCACGATCACCTGGTTTTCGGAATTACCGGTGATTACGATACGACCCCCGATATCGACGTGCTGGCGGACGGGATCCGAGGCGCCGTCGGTGAACTCGCCGCCCGTGCCGGCCGTGGTGGCGATTTCTCCGGTCGGCCGTATGGAGAGGGATAGAACCGGTCGGCGACTCACCGGTCTGCGGCGGGCGAGAAGGACGGAGATCCCTGGTAGGGGCGTTGGAGAGCAGCGAATTCCGGGACTGTGGCTGTGGTGAGGAGAGCATCGAGCAGGGCGCGGCCTTGGTCTGGGTGCGGCGGCGCGGTGAGGACGGGCCCGGCGAACCCGCGCCCGGCGATCGAGATGATCGGGCTGCCGCCCGGACCACCGAGCGCGTCCTGACTCGCTCGATGAGCGCGGGCCACCGCGGGATCGTAGGCCGCGTCGTCGAGTGCGCCGGTCAACGCCGGATCGAGTCCGGCGCAGGACAATGCATTGATCGAGGCGGCTTCCGCCGGTCGGCCTTTCAGGTGGAGCTGTACCCCGAATTCCCGATAGAGCGTGGCGAAAACGGCCTCGTCGTATTTTTCTGCCGCCGCGGCGAATATTCTGCCGACCCGGCGCGAGCGCTCGATCATAGGCCGGTGGCCGGTTTCGGCATCGTTGCCTTCGTTCAGCACCGCCAGGCTCATCTGCCGCAGGGTGACCTGATGTGTACTCGCCGCACTGTCGAGCAGCCAGCTCGAGGTAACCCAAGCGAACGGGCACACCGGGTCGAGATACAGATCGATCGCGATCATGGTCGTTCCTCCTTCAGTGCGGCTCGTGGGCCGGAACAGCTCGTTCGGTGCGTCCGCGCAGCGTGACGCTCGAGTAGCCCGATGACCCAACTATACCCCCTGGGGTATAGTTGGCTGCGATAAATACCCCGGGGGGTATATAGACGAGGTGGGTGCCGATGAGTGAAGAAACCGAGAACCGGGGAGTCGATGCGTCGACGTACGTTGTGACCGCGGTCGCCCCGCAACCATCGCTCCCGCGCGCGGGCGGACCGCTCGCGCGACTGGGGGCCACCATGGCCGGGCGCGCGCGCCTGGTTTTCGGGGTGTGGCTGGTTGTGTTGATCGCACTCGGCGCGGCTGCACCCAGTGTGTTCACCTCGCTCGCGGGCGCAGGCTGGCAGGCCGACGGGTCGGAGTCGGTGCGGGTACGTGAAGTCGCCGAGCAGCATTTCGGTGGGAACTCCTCGGCCGCTGTGCAGGTGGTCGTGCATTCCGGCACCGAGACCGTCGACGGTCCGGTGATGGCCGGGGTGATCGCCGAGGTCGCTCAGGTGTTCGCCGGAGACGACCGATTCGGGCCCGTGATCGCACCGCAGCCGGGAATGACGATCAGCCCCGACGGTCACACCGGGATCCTCATCGCAGGTGCGAACGCATCCACAGATGACATGGTCCGTGCGGTCGACGACCACAAGGCGGCTCTGACGGCGTTGTCCGGCGGGGGAGTGGAGGTCTATCCGACGGGCGCGTCGGCACTCTGGAGTGATTTCAACAAAGCGAACCACGACGCGATGATCAAGGCTGAGTTGTTCTCCTGGCCGGTGACCCTCGCGATCATGGTGCTGGCGTTCGGGTCGTTGGTCGCGGCGGGGCTGCCGCTGCTGCTGACCGTCGCCGGTCTGGTGGCTTCGGCCGGTGGGCTGGTGCTGCTGAACCAGATCACGCCCATCTCGGTGTGGGCAATGAACTTCGCGATGATGTTCGCCCTCGCGCTCGGGATCGACTACGCCCTGTTCATCGTCGCGCGCTTCCGGGACGCGCTGACCAGAACCGCCGATACCCGGCGGGCAGTCGCCGAGACCATGGACACCGCCGGAAAAGCCGTTGTGCTGTCGGGCATCACAGTGCTGGTGAGCTTGTCGGCGGTGCTACTCGTTCCGGCTCCGGCGGTACGCACGATGGCTGTCGGCATCATGCTGGCGGTGGTGTTCGTACTCGCCGCTACCCTGACGTTGCTTCCCGCGACGCTGGGTGCTCTCGGCGCCAAGATCAACGCAGGTTCGCTCCCCTACGCCAAGAAGCAGCAGCACCGGTCCCCGCGTTTCGCCCGATGGGGCGAGATGCTGCACAACCATCCATGGCCGTTCGCGGTCGCCGCGCTCGCGGTGCTGATCGGGCTGTCGATCCCGGTGCTGGGGCTGAAGGTCGCGATGCCTTCGATCCAGGTCGTGCCGGCGGACGCCCCGGTGCGTCAGGGGTACGAACTCGTGCAACGGCAGCTGGGCCCCGGCGCACCGGGCGCACTCCAGATCATCGCCCCCGCCGAGGACGCGGCCGAAGCCGGGCGCCTGGCCGCGACTATCGACGGCGTGGCGATGGTCACTCCCGCCCAGCCCGCCGCTGACGGATCGGGTCTGGTGATGCTGCAGGCCCTGCCGGAAGTCGACCCTTCCGACAACCGCATGAGCACAATCCTCGGCGACCTGCGGGAACGGCTACCCGACCAGTCGATTGTCGGTGGCGCTCCCGCGGAGAACCTCGATCTGCAGCACGCGCTCGACTCCTACCTGCCGATCATCGTCGGGGTGATTCTCGTACTCGGTTTCGTACTGCTGTTGGTCGCGTTGCAGGCTCCGCTCATCGCGGCGCTGGGCACCCTGGTCAGTCTGCTGTCGACCGCCGCCGCCTTCGGTGTGGCGAAACTGATTTTCCAGGACGGTCACGGCGCGAGTCTGCTCGGCTTCACCCCGCAGGGATTCCTCGACGGCTGGGGCCCGGTGTTCTTCTTCGCCATGATCTTCGCGATCGCCATGGACTACACCGTGTTCCTGCTGGCCACCGCGAAAGAACACTACGAGCACCCCGAGGACCCGAAAGCCGCCCATATCGACGGATTGGCACACTCCGGGCGAGTGATCTTCGCGGCGGCCGCGGTCATGGTCGCGGTGTTCTTCACCTTCGCCCTGGCGCAGCCGCTGCCCCCGAAGGAGATGGGCATCATCCTCGGCGTCGCAGTCCTGCTCGACGCTCTCGTGGTGCGGTTGGTGCTGCTACCGGTCATTCTTCGACTGACCGGCCACGGTGCCTGGTGGTCGCCTCGCTGGCTGCGCAGATCGCTGCCGCGCATCAGTTTCGCGCACCACTGACGGCCCGTGCGTCCTACCTCACCCCGGTGTAATACCCCTGGGGGTATCATCGGGTGGGGAAAGTGAAAAGGAGAAACACACCATGATCGGCGACGAGAACACCATCGCTCCCGTACTCAACCGGCTGCGACGCGCCCACGGACAACTTGCGGGTGTCATCGCGATGATCGAGGCCGGGCGCGACTGTAAAGATGTGGTCACGCAGCTCGCGGCTGTTTCCCGTGCGCTGGACCGCGCCGGTTTCAAGATCGTCGCCACCGGTTTGCGCGAATGCCTCGATCGCGAGGACACGGACACCAACCCGATGACAGTCGACGAACTGGAGAAACTGTTCCTCGCGCTGGCCTGACCCCAGCGCGCCCAGGACCCCAGCAGAGGACGGACGAACATATGCCGACCCTTGTACACCACCACGAATGGACCATCGACCGCCTGGTCCCGTTGCTTGCCGGAATCCTGGTCCTGGTGAGTACCGCCCTGGCGGCCGCGCTGTCGCCGTGGTGGCTGGTCCTGACCATGCTCGTCGGAGGGAACCTGCTGCTCTACAGCGGGGTCGGCTGGTGCCCGGCCACCTTGATAATGACACGTCTCGGCGTTCCCGCGGGTTCCACCACCTGCCCGAACCCGCGCATTCGAATCCGCGCGGCCACAGCCACCCACCGGAACAGGAGTTGAGCAGATGACCGACACCAACACCGCACTCGCGATTTCCACGACCCTGGCCACCACCTTCGACGACGCCGTGCAACGCACACGCGCAGCATTGTCCGAGCAAGGGTTCGGCATACTCACCGAAATCGATATGCGCGCCACCCTCGAGGCCAAACTCGGCCACCAGATGGAGGACTACCTCATCCTCGGTGCGTGCAATCCGCCGCTGGCCCACCGCGCCGTCGAAATCGATCGCCAGATCGGGCTTCTGCTGCCCTGTAACGTCATCGTTCGCCGTGTCCCCGGAAACGCCACCGATGTATTCGTCGAAGCGATGAATCCGAACGTCATGGTCCAGGTCACCGGAGAATCATCGCTGGGAGCCGTTGCCGACGAGGCCTCGACGAAACTCCGGGCGGCCATCGACTCGCTGCACGTAACCCCGCACTGACAAGACATACCTTTCTTATCCAGTGCCTTCCCCGGCCGGATGACCGTGGGCAGAACCCGGCACCGCCGTCAGGCGGGGAAACAGAGCCGGTAGGGTTACGCCGAGCCGATCCTGCACCGCCGCCGCGAGGCCAAGGCCAAGTTCGAGTGAGTGATGTTCAGTGATTGAAAAGTAGCTTCTGGCAGCTCTTTTCGAACAGAGGCCCCTCACATGGAACGCCAGGTGAGGGGCCTCCGTAATCACTGGCGATCAGGCCGGCTACCGGCTCACTATGTGGCCGCGCAACTCACCGAGTATGTTCTTCCGGCGTGTCGTCGCGACGACACGCCGACGAATTTTCGTGGCAGCTAATCATTCGCAATCTTCGGGAGCGGGGGTGCTGCCTGGTTTCTGGGCATTCTGGAGCGTCCTTGGCGGGCGGCCCCCAAAGACCGTAGCGGGGGCGAGGACCGGCTGGCGTGACATGTCTTCGAGACGGGAGGGGGAGTGGGACCACTACGTCCACGCGCTCTGTCGGCCAGCACTCGCTCTATATCGATTGATGATGGACTACGTGGGGTAGGTGCCGAGATGGCCGCCCCCCTGCCATGCTCAGCCATCGTGATCCGCTGCCCAGCGGGGGGCACCGACTCGGCCGAAAAAGATCCGCGGATTGCTGCTGCGGCTCCATATTCCGCTCTCGGTAGGGGTTTTGCCGCTTTCGCCGGGAGTCCGTACTGCGGCCGAGTCGGGGCGATGCCCGATGAAACCCTTGCCCTTCGGCGTGGCCGGTCGCGCGTCCAGAAACCGTGGTGTTGTCCTCTTACCGACCTCGCGGGCCCCGGGGAGCGCTTGTGGGCTGAGCCTTCCTCACGTCTGTACGGTCGGCTGTCGGCCTGTTCGGTCCGCCGCGCGTTGCGGCCGGGCAGGTGTCAGTAGGTGTTCGGCCTGCCGAGGTTGGCGACCAAGCCGTCGATGATGTCGCGGGCGGCTTTCGCCGAGTCGTAGCTTTCCATCGCGGCCGTCCACTGAGGCATCAGGCGAACCACCGAGGGGAAGTCGCCGAGCTGCTCCGATGTGGCGGATTCCGTCCAATGCGCTGGTGATCTGCCGCGGCCGGCGGCAGCCGAGCGCTCCTCGGCCGACCTGCGGGCGCTGAGCTCGCCGAGCGTGAAACGCCACAACACCGAGTACATGTAGGCCGCCTCGGTATCGGTGGCTCCCAGCGTCCGCGCAGTGGCAACGAATTCGTCGAGGATCCACATCGCCGCGCGACCGTAGGTCTCGCCGGTGACGAGAATGTCGACCACCCACGGAAGTTCCTGCAGGGTGTCGACGAGGTAGATGATGATCGCGGCCAGCCGGTCTCGCGGGTCGGCGGGGAGTTCCGGGCGCCGGAGTTCCTCGGCACGGGCGTCGAGAACGGCGAAGAACAACGCGCCCTTGGTGGGGAAGTGGTGGTAGATCGCGGCCGTACTGACGCCGAGGCGACCGGCGATCCGCCGCATGCTGAACGTCTCGGCGCCGTCATCGGACAGCATCTGGTGGGTGGTGGCGAGGATCGTTTCGCGGTCGAGGCGAACCGGTCGGCCGCGTCTGCGGGGCGGGGGGTTCGTCACGAGTGTCCATTGTGCGCAGGGCGCTGCCGGCAGCAGGGGTTGGGGTGTGCCTACTGCACCGGAGACATCTGATAGCGAATTGGGCAACGCTGGTGACGACCGGAACTTCCTCCGGCGGCAACCTGGTCGACGGCGGCTTCTCACGCCACTTCTGCCGGACTTCTGCCGAAGTCCTGTGCTTCGCGCTACCCGTGGCGAGCGGTGAAGTGAGCGGTGCAGGTAGCCGGGGCGCGGCACGGATCGCGTCGCATGCCCGGCGCTGAAAGGCTCGTTCAATCACCCGAGGCCAGCGCTCGCCGGCCATGGTGTCGGGCAGGTCGAGGTCGAACCAACACAGGCGGCCGTTGTCGAGACGGTCGAAGCGAGTGGACAGGCCGCAGCCGAGGTCCACCACCGACTACCGCTGTTGCGTCCACCTGCTCCACCCGGACCTCTCGTAGCCACTCGACCGCTCGAATCCTATATTGTAATGAAAACCGTTTTCGTAAGGAGCGTCGATGAAGGTCCGGAAATCGATTCGGTCGTTGAAGAACCAGCCCGGAGCGCAGGTCGTGCGGCGCCGCGGCAAGCTCTACGTGATCAACAAGAAGAATCCGCGCTTCAAGGGTCGCCAGGGCTGAGTGGCGAGCGGGGTAGGCGCGCAGGTGTTCTTCGAGTTCGTTGGATGTGTGAGTTGGCGGCGAATCGCGCGGTGACCCCCTGGGCCGGAGAAACGGCTGTTCCGGATACCGTGCGACGGTGGCAGACCAGGGCCGGGGCCACGGCACTGTTGGTGCTGCTCACAGTCGTGCTGGCAGTGTCGATACTGGTGGCGATCGGGCTGGGGTCCGCGTCGATCCACCCCGCCGAGACCGCCCGCTTCCTCTGGGCCTCGGTGACCAACGGGGCCGTGGCCGCCGAGGAGGCGACCCGGTATCAGATCGTCTGGCAGATCCGTACGCCGCGCGTGCTGCTCGCCGCCGTCGTCGGTGCCGGGTTGAGCGTCGCCGGTGCGGTGATCCAGGCACTGGTCCGCAACTCCCTGGCGGACCCGTACATCCTCGGCGTCTCTTCCGGCGCGTCTGTCGGCGCGGTGTCGGTTTCGCTGTTCGGCGCGCTGGCGGGCCTGGGGATCTACGCCGTCTCGGCCGGCGCCTTCCTCGGTGCGCTGGGCGCGACCGCGCTGGTGTACGCGGTGGCCTACCGGCGTATGGGGGTGACCCCGCTGCGGCTGGTGCTGACCGGCGTGGCACTCGCATTCGGCTTCCAGGCTGTGATGAGCGTGCTGATCTACTTCGCACCGGGCAGTGAGGCGACCAGCACCGTGCTGTTCTGGACGATGGGCTCGTTCGGTGCCGCGACCTGGGGCTCTTTACCGGTGGTGGCGGCGATCTCGGTGATGGGTGCCGTGCTGTTGTTCCGGTACAGCCGCGTGCTGGACATCATGTCCCTCGGCGACGAGACCGCCGCAAGTCTCGGCGTGGATACGGCCGGGGCGCGCCGCGGCTTGTTCGCGACGACCGCAGTGATGACCGGCGCGATGGTTGCGGTCAGCGGCACCATCGGATTCGTCGGGCTCATCATTCCGCATATCACTCGGATGATCGTCGGAGCCGGGCACACTCGGTTGCTGCTGATCGCGCCGTTCGCGGGGGCGATCCTGACGGTGTGGGTGGATCTGCTGGCGCGGACCGTCGCCGCTCCGCGCGAACTCCCGGTCGGGGTGTTGACCGCGCTGATCGGGGTCCCGGTGTTCATCGTCCTGATGCGCCGCAGAGGCTACGTTTTCGGAGGCGCATAGTGCAGGTACGGATAGCCGATCTCGCGGTGACGGTCGACGGCCGCGAGATCGTCGCGGGCGTGGATCTCGAGGCCGCGCCGGGCGAAGTCTTCGGTCTCATCGGGCCCAACGGGTCCGGGAAGTCCACGATATTGCGTTGTCTCTACCGCGCTCTCGCGCCCAGCGGTGGCACCATACGCATCGGTGAGCAGGTTCTCGCGGACTTGTCGCGGCGGGAGTCGGCGCAGCGGATCGCCGCGCTCACCCAGGAAAGCGGCACGGAGTTCGACTGCACCGTCGCCGAAGTCGTGGCGCTGGGCCGGGCGCCGTTCAAATACGGCAACCAGCCGCTGACCTCGGCCGAGCGCGAACTGTGCCGTGAGGCGATGGCACAGATGGATATCGAGCATCTGGCGCACCGCGGCATACTCGGCCTCTCGGGCGGTGAACGGCAGCGCGTGCTCGTCGCGCGGGCCCTCGTCCAGCAGCCCCGAATCCTCATTCTGGACGAGCCGACGAATCACCTCGACCTGCGCCATCAGATCGAGTTGCTCGGATTGCTGCGGACCGCCGCGCCGACCGTACTGATCGTACTCCACGATCTGAATCTCGCTGCCGCGGCCTGCGACCGGATCGGCGTGCTCGCCGGCGGCCGGCTGGTGGCGGTGGGGCCGCCGGCGGAGGTGCTGACCGCGGAGCGGATCGCCGAGGTGTTCGGTGTCGATATCGCCGTGGTCGCACATCCGCTGACCGGCACGCCGCAGATCCTCTACACGCTCCCGGGCGCAACCGTGCCCATGGCCACAACGGACACGATCACGAAAGAGCCGACACGATGAAGGCGAACAGGACCGGCATGCCCCGGTACAGAGGTGCGATTCTCCTGGTCACCAGTGCATTCTTGCTGGCGGCGTGCGGCGCGCAGGTCGATGGCGCCGGCGATGCCGGGCGCCGCACGACGGTGCAGCGGTGCGGCGAGGAGGTGGAGTACACCGTGCCGCAACGTGCGGTGGTCTACGAAGGGGGCAGCGCCGACAAGATGTTTGCGCTCGGCCTGGCCGACCATGTGCACGGATACGTGCTGCCGCCCGCGAACCCGCCGGTGAGCGAATCACCCTGGGCCGCGGACTACGAGAAGGTCGAATTCCTCAGCGATGATCTGCTCAACCGGGAACTCGTGGTCGACGCCAGAGCAGATTTCGTTGTCGCCGGGTGGAACTCCGGGTTCTCCGATTCCCGCGGGATCACCCCCGAAATCCTCGACACGCTCGGTATCCAGAGCTTCATGCACGCCGAATCCTGTTTCAACTACCCCGGATTCCCCGAGCGGCATACGCCTTTCGAAGGTCTCTACACCGACCTCGAGCGGCTGGGACAGATTTTCGGCGTCGAAGATCGTGCGGCCGATCTGATCGCCGACTATCGCAAACGCGTCACCGCGGTTCGGCAGCAGGCACCGGCAGGGCAGCCGGTCAAGGTATTCCTCTATGACTCCGGCACCGACAAACCCTTCACCGCAGCGAGCCAGGTGCCTCCGACCGAAATCATCGGGTTCGCAGGCGGGGAGAACGTTTTCGCCGATATCGACGCGCGCTGGACCGAGGTGAGCTGGGAGGCTGTCGTGGAATCCGCGCCGGAGGTCATCATCATCCTGGAATACCAGGATGCGCCGGCACAGGAGAAGATCGATTTCCTGAAGAACAATCCGGCCACCGCATCGCTGCCGGCGGTGACCGGCAACAAATTCTTCGTCCTCGACTACAACGAAGCCATATCCAGCCCACGCAATATCGACGGACTGGAGAAGTTCGCCGCCTATCTGCGTGACCATGTGGCGGCCGGATGATCGACGATCGGATGAACACCTCCGCCGCCGATGCGGCGAACCTCTCACGGGCAACCGAACTCGAAACGTCCGGTGAGCACCAGATATCCGATTCCCGTATGGTCCGCGCACTGTGGCCCGTGTCGACAGCTGCGATCATCGGCCTCTTCCCCTTCACGATCTATTCCACGTTCCTGGTGCCGATCGCGGCCACCGCCGGTGCACCGGAGTCGGGAATCGGGTTTCTGCGCGGGCTGGGCGGCCTGGCCGCGCTGGTGGCGGGAATCGCGGTGGCGCCGTTGCTGGCGCGATGGTCGAAGCAGTATGTGGCCGTCGCGGCACTGATCCTGCTCGCCGCGGCGAGTGTCCTGGCCACCACCGGTAGCTTTGCCGCGCTCACCGTCTTCTGCCTGGGCATCGGCATCGCGACCGCTCTGCTCACACCGGCCCTGCTGACGCTGGCGACCGCACGGTTCTCCGGCCCCGGGAATATCGGCCGGGCGGCGACAATGGTCACCGCGATCCAGTCGCTGGCCGCGGTCCTCGCCGGGCCGGTGATCGGTGTGATGGGGTCGTGGCAGGGCTGGCAGGGCGCCCTGTGGCTCACCGCGGCGGCCAGTGTGCTCATCGCGGTGGGGTTGCTGCGCTCCCGGGCGCGTGAAACCACTCCGCCGGCGCCCCCGGTTTCGCTCGGCTACTTTGCGTCCTTTCGCGCACTCCGGGTGCAGCCGGACCTACTCGCGCTCATCACCGTCGCAGCACTACGCACCACTTCGTTCATGGGATACCTGGCGTTCCTCGCGGTGTTCTACAACGACCGGTTCGACCTCACGGCATCGGCGTTCACACTGGTGTGGACCCTGAGCGGCGCTTCGTTCTTCCTCGGCAACTATCTGACCGGCCGCTGGATACGCGATCCCGATTCGATGACGGGCCGCCACCCCGCAGTGGTGCTCACAACCGGATTGCTCGGCGCGTTGCTCGCGGTGCTCGGAGTTTTCCATACCACCGCGTTGCTGCCCGCACTGGCCGCGACTGCCCTGATGGGGTTCGGTCATGCTGTGGTGGCCGCCCAGGTGACCACGTCGCTCGCGCGCCGCAGCGGCGACCTGTCCGCGACCGCGTTCAGCCTGAATGCGGCCGGTATGAGTCTGGGCGTGTTCGCGGGATCGGTGCTCGGCGGCCTCGGCCTCGCGGCCGGGGGCCATACCGGTCTCGCGCTCGCGCTGAGCCTGCCGACGATTCTTGCGCTGACCCTCGTTCCGGTGACGACAAGAACTGGCACGCGGCCCGGGTAACGATACGACTGGAATACGCCGAACTCGCAGGCCCGAACCGGGTTTCGACGGTACTGCGCCGACAATGGGGGTGCGCGTGCCCGGGGCGGAGGTCCAGCTGCAGTGCCGAGTCGGGGTTCGGTCTGTGCGAGCACGTACTGTCCGGCCCGGGCTCCGGCGTTGCGGACTCGGAAATACACTGTGTGCTGCTGGTTGGCGTGCCGGTTGCCGTCCACGTTGTCTAGCGCCGCCCAGATACCGGCGCCATGTTCGCGGGCCGGTCTCGGTCCAGGTGCAATGCCTCGGCGAGATTGCCGGAGTATCGAGAAACTGGGTTCGCGTGGGCTGTTACGAGGGCCAGCGGCATCGACAGGGGGCGCGGCAGTGCCCGGGTATGTTCACCTGCTCGTGGGTCAGCGGCCCACGCCGTACGTGGTACTGCGGCGAGCTCGCTGCGTTCCCGCGCAACCGCAAGTGCAATGGGCGCCGTACCGGCGAGGTGTACCCGTGCTCCTCGTGCGGTGAAGTCCTGGGCGACGTCGTCCGGCTGTGAGCTGTAGCTCGCGAGCCACAGCGGAGTCGTCCACGGTGCGCGGTTGCCGAGCCGGGGGTCGACAGGTGTGACGCCGGGCGGGGTGACGAGCAGTAATGGATCGCTTCCGAGCCTGGTGACTTCCGCCGCGGCGGGTGCCCAGGTGGTATGTGGTGCGATGACGACGGCCGCGTCGAGATCGCCTTCGTCGATCATGCGCAAAAGCCGGCGCCCGTTGTCGATTCGCTGCTCGACTGTCGTTTCCGGCGGAAGGAGTCGTTGGAGTGCGGTGAAGACCGGTACGGAGAGGCTGGTGAAGGTGCCCACTCGATACCGGCGGATGCCGGCGGCTCGGCGCGCGCCGTCGGAGACGGCCGCGACGGACGCCAGGGCCTGCCGTGCGAGGCGTACATACTCCAGTCCTGCCGCGGTCGGCCGGGTTCCGCGCGTATCGCGATCGAACAGGGCCACGCCGAGTCGTGCCTCGATACGGCGTAGCCGCTGCGAGGCGGAGGGTTGCGCGATATGCAGGCTCGCGGCAGCGGCGAGCACGGAGCCGTGATCGGCGAGCGCGACGGCGAGACGTAGATCGTCGATCGAGCTGATGCCGTCGGTGTGATTCGCCATAGGCTCAAGTTATAGCCGAAACGATAATGAAAACCACTACCGCATCATGGGTGGTATCGCGCAGACTCTGCTTCGGCATGTTTACCTTTCTCTCGCACGTCATCGAGCAGCTCGGATGACAACCCGTTCGAACCTGCGTTCCTTTTCGCGCCCGGTGCAGGTACTGGTGATCAATCAGTTCGGTGTGAACGCCGGCTTCTACCTCCTGCTCCCGTTCCTCGCCGCGTATCTCACCGATTCGGTGGGTCTGACCTTGGCTGCGGTGGGTCTGATACTCGGGGTGCGCAATCTCGCCCAGCAAGGCATGTTTCTCGTGGGTGGGGTCTGCGCCGACAAGTTCGGTAGCCGGCCCATGATCATGGCCGGCTGTCTGCTGCGCGTCGTCGGGTTCGGCCTGTTCGCGCTGACCGACGAACTCGGGGGGCTCCTCGCGGCGTCGATCCTCAGTGGTGTGGCGGGCGCCCTGTTCAATCCGGCGGTTCGTTCCTATGTCGCCACCGCGTCCGACGACCGCACCGTGGACGCCTTCGCGTGGTTCACTCTCGCGGGTAACGCGGGGATGTTCGTCGGTCCGCTCCTGGGGGCGGCGCTCCTGCTCGTCGACTTCCGCGTGGTCGCCGGCGTCGCCGCCGCGCTGTTCGCGGTGCTCACGGTCGCGCAGGCGATCTGGTTGCCGCCGCAGCGGGTGGATCGTGCGGAGCCGATGCGGGCGGGAATGGCGGGGTTGCTGCGCAACGGCCGCTTCTGGCTGTTTGCACTCGCCGGAAGTGCCGTGTTCTCGCTCCAGAATCAGCTGTATCTGCTCTTTCCGCAGGAAGCCGATGCCGCGGTGTCCGGGAGTGTCGGGACCGTGGCGGTTTTCGCCGTCTCCACCCTCGTCGCGGTGGTCTGCCAGCGCCCGCTCACCCGATTCGCTGTGGCGAGGTGGCAGGCCCACCGTTCGATCGTCGTCGGCTACGTCGTCATGGGAACCGGTCTCCTCCTGCCCGTGGCGGCCACGGCGTGTTCTCCGGTCGTGCGATTTGCGGCGATTCTGCTCGCGGCCGTAGGCCTGGGCCTCGGCGTGGTGATCGCCCAGCCGTTCATGCTCGAGCGGATCGCGCAACACGCCTCGGCGGGGATGACCGGCACCTACTACGGCGCGTTCTATCTCCTCTCGGGGGTGTTGGCGGCGGCGTCCGGCGCGCTGCTCGGTGCTCTGTTGGAGCAGTCCGCACCGCTGGCCTGGATCACCTGCGCCGGTATCGCCCTCGGCGCGGCGACCTTGTCGCTGTCCCCGTTCACCGCACCGCGCACCGAGCACGGCACAGATCCCGGTCCCGGTGCTACGCACCGGACGTCGTCCCGGCCGGGGCCATCAGAAAGGAGCATCCCACGATGACCTCACCTACCGGTTTCCGTCCGACCCGCAGATCCCTGCTCATCGGTGCATCTCTCGCCGGCTTGGCAGGCGTGGCGGGGTTGTCCGGCTGCGGGCCGTCATCTCGGAGTGGACCGGCAGCGGGTCCCGGGTCGACGCCGGTGTCCGGCGGCACGCTGCGCGCGGCATTCGCGGGCGGCGGGGCGCAGGAAACGCTCGACCCGCACCGGGCGAACCTCTTCCTGGAAGCTTCGCGTTCGAAGATGATTTTCGAAAAGCTCGCGGACGTCGGACCGGATATGTCGGCGGTGCCGCGGCTGGCGGAGGGGTGGGAGCCGAATGCCGAGGGGACCGAGTGGACGATCAGGTTGCGTGCGGCCGTGTTCCACGACGGGCGGCCGGTGCGGCCGGCCGACGTCCTGTACAGCTTGCGCCGGATCACCGACCCGCATGAGGGTTTCCGTGCCCGCGCCAACTTCGCCATGGTGGATATCGGCGGGTCGAAGGTCCTCGACGACCGTACGTTGCGGCTGCGACTGACCCGCCCCTACACCGAGTTCCCCAACTCACTCGCCGCGTTCGGTGCCTTCATCGTGCCGGAGGGTGCGCAACGATTCGACGAGCCGATCGGTTCCGGGCCGTTCCGCTTCGCCGACTGGGCGCCGGGCCGCTCCCTGACGCTCGACGCCTTCGGCGAGTACTGGGAGGGCCGGCCGTATCTGGACCGTCTCGAGTACCTCATCACCAACGAGGAATCCGCACGGATCAACGCGCTGGTGAGCGGCACCGTGCAGTACGCGCACGATGTCACAGCGGCGACGGCGCAAACCTACGCCGGTCGCGCCGACATCGTCTTCACCCGGCTGGCGAACAGTGGGATGAACGGGTTCGCGATGAAAACCGATCGCGCCCCCTTCGACGAACCCGACGCCCGGCGGGCGCTGTTCGCCTTGACCAACCGTCAGGAGCTCGTCGATGCAGCACTCGGCGGCGCCGGCAGTATCGGCAACGATCTGTTCGGCAAGGGATACCAGTACTACGCCGGCGACCTGCCGCAGCGCGAACAGGATCTGGGGCTCGCCCGCCGGCTCATCGCATCCAGCGGGCTGGCCGAGCACGAGATCGTCATCGACACCGCCGACGCGGGTACGGGCATGGCGGCGAGCGCGAACGTTTTCGCCGATCAACTCCGCGCCGCGGGGCTGCGGGCTTCGGTGCGGCAACGCGATGCAGGGACCTACTGGTCGGATATCCTCCGGGAAGGAACGCTGTGTGCCTACCGCTCCGGCGGTATGCCCATCGAGTCCCATATCTCGCAGCGGCTGCTCAGCAACTCGAGTACGAACGCCACCGCATGGCGCGATCCCGAGTTCGATGCCCGCTATGCTGCCGCGATCGCGACGGTAGACCCCGGGCAGCGGGCCGGTATCTACCACGAGATGCAGCAGACCCTCCACGACCGGGGCGGCTTCCTGATCTGGGGTTTCGCCGACTGGATCGTCGCGACGAGCGGGAATGTCGGCGGAGTCGTCGAATCGCCCGCCAATTCGCTGGACTGGGCGCGGTTCGACCGCGTGTGGCTGGCGTGAGCCTCTTCCGGATACTGGCCGGTCGGCTCGCCTTGGGCGCGGTGCAGGTGCTGGGGGTGGTCACCGTCGTCTTCGTACTCACCGACGCACTCCCCGGCGACGCGGCCGTGGTGATCGCCAGTGATTCACCGGACCCCGAGCGGATCGAACGGTTGCGCGTCGCGCTGGGGCTGGACGAGCCATGGATGCAGCGCTATGCCGATTGGCTCGCCGGACTGTTACGCGGCGACCTCGGGGTCTCACTCATCTCGGAGCGGCCTGTGCTGGATACGCTCCTCGCCGGGCTCGCGCCCACCGCGACCCTCGCCGGCATCACCTTCCTGTTGCTTCCGCCGCTGGCGACCGCGCTCGGTGTGGCCGCGGCCCGGCGCCCCGGATCGGTGGTGGATCGGGCCATCAGTAGCACCACGCTCGGGCTGTACTCGGTGCCGGAGTTCGCGTCCGGCATCGTGCTCATCTCACTGTTCGCCTTACAGCTGGGCATGCTGCCCGCGAATGCGCTCGGCGTCGCGAATCTTCTCGAAGAACCGGCGGTGCTCGTGCTCCCGGTCGTCGTACTCCTCATCCGGCCACTGTGCTCGATATCGCGGCTCGTGCGGGCCGGCTTGGTCGACGCGCAGAACAGTGAGTACGCGGCGCACCTGCGCCGGTGCGGTCTCGGCGAGCGCCGGATCCTGTGGCGGCACGCTCTGCCCACATCTGGGGCGCCCGCGGTCCAGCAGCTGGCGCGGGCCGTGGACTGGCTGCTCGGCGGCGTGATCATCGTGGAGGCGGTGTTCGTGATCCCCGGTCTCGGTACGACACTGGTGGATGCGGTGAGCGCGCGCGATGTACCGATCGTGCAGGGATTGGCCGTGTTTTTCGGTGTCACCACAGTATTGGTGAACGTGCTCGCCGATCTCGTGAGCTACCGGATGAATCCGGCGGCGGTGATCGCATGATCATTCTGGCACGCCGGGCACTCATCGTCGCGCTCATCGCGATCCCGGGCCTCCTGGCGATCGCGGGACCGTTGCTCGCCTGTCCCGCGGAGAGCCGGTCCAGGGCGTTCGATCCTGCCGCGGGCCCGTTCGGCTCCGATTTCGCCGGCCGCGATCTGGGCCGGGAACTACTTCTCGGTGGTGCGCCCATCGTTATCACCTCGGTCGGCGCCACGGTGCTGTGCTATGTGCTGGCGGTGCCGCTGGCGCTCACCGCCGCGGCTGCCGGCCGCCGGCGCTGGATCGATGAACTGATCATGCGACCGCTCGACATCGTCCTCGCGATGCCATCGTTGTTGCTGCTGATCCTGCTGGCCTCGATCGCGCCGCAGAGCGTGATCGTCCTGATCGGCATCGTCGTGGTGGTCCTCGCCCCCGACGCGACGCGGGTCATCCGCGCCGCCGCCCTCGGACCGGCGAGCGGCCCGGCCGCGGAGGCGATGCTGCTCGCCGGAGAACCCCGCTGGCGACGGGTGGGCTGGTTCCTCGGCCGTTCGGCCTTGCGAACCGTTGCGGCCGATGCGGGCGTGCGATTCGTCGGCGCCCTGTACCTGGTCGCGTCGGCGAGTTTTCTGGGTGTGGGTGTTGACCCGGATCAGAGCAACTGGGGCGTGATGATCGAGCAGAATCGAAACGGACTGCTGCTCCAGCCGCTCGCCACGCTCCTACCCGCCTGCCTCATCACTGCGCTCGCGGTGGGACTGAACCTCGCAATGGACGAATGGCATACCCGGACACGGGTGGAGGAGACACAGACATGATCGTGGTCGAAGGACTCACCGTGCGCCTGGGGCAGCGAACCCTGGTCGGCCCGATCTCGTTCACCGCGCGGCCGGGCGAGATCGTCGCACTCGTCGGAGAATCGGGCAGCGGTAAGACCACGACAGGTCTCGCCGTACTGGGGGAGTTCCCCGGCGACTCGGTCGTCGTCGGCACTGTCGAAAGCGATCTCGGTCGAGTCGGCTACCTGCCACAACATTCGGGGCCCGCACTCACTCCCAGCCGGCGGGTGGGCTCGGTGCTGCGTGAAGTCGCCGCCGTGCGCGGTACCGGCGATATTGCGGCAGCGGTCGCACATGCGGTCGCCCGGGCCCACTTCGATCCGGCGTTGCTGAGGCGTTTCCCGCACCAGCTGTCGGGCGGCCAGCAGCAACGCGCGGTCCTGGCACTGGCATTGATCGGCGACCCCGAATGCCTCGTCGTGGACGAGCCGACCACCGGCCAGGACCCCGGCCATCGTGATCTACTCGCCGCCGAACTCGAATCGCTACGTGACGACGGCACGGCGATCATCCTGCTCAGCCACGACCTCTCACTCGTGCGCCGCCTCGCCGACTACACGCTCGTCCTCCGGCGCGGTGACGTGGTCGAGCAGGGACGGACGGTGTGGACCGATCCGCGCGAACCCTATACACGGCAACTGTTCCGAGCCGGGTCGATGGAAATTCCGGCCGGACGTTCCGCATCCGCGGCGGCGGACTCGCCGGTACTGCGTGTGGAGGGGCTCTCGGCGAGGTACGGACGGGGCGGAGTGCCGGTTCTACAGGATCTCGACCTGCGGCTCGAGCGGGGGAGCACACTTACCGTGCGTGGCCCGTCGGGTGCAGGTAAGTCCACGTTGGCGCGCTGCCTCGCCGGCCTGCACGAGCCATTCGCGGGTGAGCTGCGCCTGGCGGAGAAAGTGACCCCCTGGGCGGCGCGATTCCGTAGCCGCGCTGACCGGTCGCGGCTACAGTACGTTTTTCAGGACGCACGCGCGGCCTTCGACCCCTTCCGTCCGATCGGAGCACAGGCGATTCGGCCGGCGGTGAACCTGCGTGGTGAGAATCCGTCGGCTACCGCGAATTCCCTGGCCGATATCGCCGGAGAGGTAGGTATTCGGCCGGAGTGTTTCGCCCGCCGGGCCGCCCAACTGTCGGGAGGGGAGTTGCAGCGCGCTGCCCTCGCTCGCGCGCTGCTCGTACACCCGGACATACTTGTCTGCGACGAGATCACCACCGGCCTCGACGCGGTCACGCGGGAAGCGGTCCTGGATCTTCTCGAACGGCGGGTGCGGGACGGGATGGCACTGATTCTCATCACCCACGAGGATCGAGTCGCCCGCCGATTCGCCGACCGTGTGCTCGCGCTCGGGGCGGTCGACGATGCCGACAGCGCCATCGAGGCGCAGGAGGGCGCGCTGTCCGGTTGAGAACGGACCGCCGCACCACGTCGGCGCCTGTATCGGCTCGGCGGCCGGCGTCGTGCGGCCCCGGCGTGGTCGCACGTCTTTCCGGCCCATGGCCGGGAATTCGAGCGGGCCGGCCGTGCGGGTCCGGCAGCGGCATGGGTCAGGTGATGCGGCAGCGGACGCACACGCCGTTGAGTTCGAGGGTGTGCGCGATATCGGTGAATCCGGTGATCTGAGGGAGTTTGCCGATCCATTCTTCGACGACATCGGCATCCAGCACGGTGCTGTCCCCGCATGCTCGGCAGATCAGGTGGTGCCGGTGGGTCGGGGATCGGCGCAGCTGGTATCGCCGTTCGCCGGTTTCCTGGCGGACGACGTCCAGGTGCTGTGCTCGGTCGAGTTCCGCCAGTGTCCGGTACACGGTGGAAATGCCGATGCGGTGTCCCTCCAGGCGTAGCCGCGTATGTAACTCCTGCACCGTGGTGAACCCTCCCTGTGCGTCGAGCGCGGACATGATCAACTCACGCTGTCGTGTCCAGCGGCGCATTCCAGGGGCTGCGACATGCTCCCCGATCATGCGCCCAGTTGAGCACAAACGAAAATCGTTTTCAACAAATGGTGGTTTGATTCAATGGGCTCGCCGAATCGGGATGGGGAAAGGGTGCACTGTCTTTCGCGGTTTGGGCGAACCGTGTCGACACAGCGTGCGGGTCTGCTTATGCTACTAGAAATACGCGTTCGTTAAATGTAGGGGATTGTCGTGGCGGCAGCTGGGACCGGGAGCTGGGTGCGGCGTTCGCGGATGGCCTCTCGGGCGGTTTGCTCGTCCGGCGGCGCTCCTGGTCGGTCCGTATCGACCGTGCTGCCGGGTTTCATCCGTTGACTTTGTTCGGGTCGCGGCCATGTCGCTTGCCTGGTCGAAACCCTCCCTGGCGGTTCGCACTTCGGCGGAGATGGTCCGATGTGCGTGATTGCCGGTTGGCGTTGGTCCGGATCGGTCGCGCCGGTGCGGGTGTTGTGTTAGCCTCCGGCTTGTCCGATAATGACAATCATTTTTAGAAACAGTTTTTTTGCTGTCGCCGCTGATCTGGCAGATCCCGAGCGTGGTACCGGGGCCGCCCTGTCGGCGGGGCCGGGAGTTGTCGCGTAAATGACGGACAGGAGCCGTAATGGGTGATACCGGGGCGTCGCTCCAGGTAGACGAAGCGGGGCACGAACCCCGGGTAGCCGCGGCCGAAGCCGGGGTGACGCCCGGTAATGCCTTGTTCCGGGTGACCGAGCCGGTACGCGGCCGGCTCGGTGCCGCCATGGCGGTCGGTGCACTCGGTGGCGCGGCCGGGGTGGCCGGTTTCGTGGGGTTGGCACTCGCGCTCGGAGAACTGGTCGACACCGACGCCGAAACCGGCACGGTGGTGGCGTTTCTGGTGCTGGCCGCCGCCGGGTTCCTCGTCCGATTCGCCATGCGCGCCTGGTCTTTCCTCCTCTCACACCTGGCCTCCTTCGATCTCGAACAACGTCTGCGCAGCGATCTCGCCGCCCATCTGGCGCGGGTCCCGCTCGGCGAGGCGCAGCGCCTGGGTTCGGGGGCTGTGAAGAAAGTTGTCCAGGACGATGTGCGTGGCTTGCACATGGCGGTGGCCGATGCCGTCCCGCTGGCCGGTTTCACAGTGGCCCAGCCCGTCGCGGCGCTCGTGGCCCTGGGGTTCGTGGATTGGCGCCTTCTTCTGGCGGTCGCGTTGTTCCTACCGGTGGTGTTCATCGGAATGCAGCTGACACTGCGGGACTACGTCGAAACCCGGCGTCGCTACGATGAAGCCAACGAGGCCATCAATGCGGCGACGGTGGAGTTCGTCCAGGGCATGCCGGTCGTACGGACCTTCGACGACGGTACGGTGTCGTTCCGGCGTTTCGTGGACCGGGTCCGGCAGTTCAACGTGGCGACCACCGTGTGGCAGAACAACAATCGCAGTGCGATGATCTTCGCCAACCTGACGGTGGCGCCGTTGCCCACCATCGTGATCGTGACCGCGGTCGGTATCTGGTTGACGGCGAACGGGTCGATGTCGCCGGCGCAGCTGGTTGCTGCGATTCTTATCGGCACCCTTCCGGTGGAATCGGTGGTGCCGCTGATGAACCTGTCCAATCTGATCAATGACTCCAAGGCCGGTGCCGCGCGGATCGTCGAGCTGCTCGATATCGAACCGCTGCGCGAGCCGGAGCACCCGGAGTCCCCGGCGGACGGGTCGATCGTGTTCCGGAACGTGCGGTTCGGTTACGGAGGCGCGGACCGCGCCGCACTGGACGGTGTGGACCTGACAATTCCGAGCGGCACGGTGTGCGCGCTGGTCGGGCCGTCCGGCTCGGGTAAATCGACGGTCGCGCGCCTGATCCCACGGTTCTGGGATGTGGATTCCGGAGATGTACTGGTCGGCGGAGTGGACGTCCGCCGGATCAGTTCCGAGACCCTGCTCCGGCAGCTGGCGATGGTGTTCCAGGATCCGTTCCTGCTCTCCGACACCGTGAAGGAGAACATCCGGCTCGCCCGTCCCTCGGCCACCGACGCCGAGGTCGAAGCCGCGGCGCGGGCGGCTCGAGCCCACGATTTCATCGTCGCGGAATTACCCCAGGGCTACGACACACCGGTCGGCGAGCGCGGGGCACGATTGTCCGGCGGCCAGCGGCAGCGGATCACCATCGCCCGGGCACTGCTCGCGGACGCACCGATCGTGATCCTCGACGAGGCGACCTCGTTCGCCGATCCGGAGAACGAAGCGGCGATCCAGGACGCGATCGCCGAGCTCACTCGCGGCCGGACCGTCCTCGTGGTGGCGCATCGCCTGTCCACGATCGTCGACGCGGATCAGATCGTGGTGCTCGAATCCGGGCGGGTCACCGAATCCGGCACTCATACCGAACTGGTCGCGTCCGGCGGCCGTTACGCCCGGCTGTGGGAACATCACCAGCGCGCTCGCGGGTGGGGTCTCGGCAGCAGTAAGAAGAAGGAGGCCACGACCCGATGAGGCGAATTCTGGGGCTCATGCTGCTCGCCGCCGGCGACTACCGCGACGAGTTCCGTCGCACCCTGTGGTGTGCCTTTCTCGGTTCTGTCCTGCAGGCAGCCGCGTATGCCATGCTGATCCCGATTCTGTACGAGCTGAGCCAACCGGATATCGACACCACTGTGGTGTGGACCTGGTTCGGAGTGCTGGTGGCCTGCTGGGTGACGCAAGCGGCATTCCATTACGGCCAGCTCCGATTCGAATTCGGCCGGTGGGCCGATGTGCTCGCCGCTACCCGGATGCGACTGGGTGACAAGCTGCGAACCATGCCGCAGGCCGACCTCGAGCGCCGGGCCGCAGGAGATCTGACCACGGTGATGGGCAGCAATGTTGCCAACGCGACGATGAGTTCGTCGGGGATGGCGTTGTTGTTCATCCAGATGGTGACGGTTCCGGCGGTTATCGGGGTGATCATCTTCGTCGTGGACTGGCGCCTGGGATTGGTGCTCGCGGTAGCGGTTCCGTTCGCGGTGCTGTTCGTCCGGCGTATCCAGCAGATCACCGGAGTGGGTGCGCGCCGGGCCGATGCGGCCGACGCCGCGGCGGCGAGCCGGGTGGTCGAATACGTGCAGGGGTTGCCGGTGCTGCGCGCGACGGGGCAGATCGGCAGCTCGTCGCAGCGTCTGGTCGAAACCCTCGAAGAGCAGAACGACGCCATGTCGGCCATGCAGAAGCGGCTCACCTGGCCGGGACTGCTGGCCTCCAGCGTCGTCCAGCTGTGCCTCGTGGCGATGGCCGCCACCGGGGCGGCGCTGGTGCTCGACTTGGACATGTCGGCGGCATTACTGATCGCCGTGGTGGCCGCGGCGGTGCGTTTCGCCGAGCCGTTGTCGACCATGGCCAATCTCTCCTCGATTTTCGAGATCACCGATTCGGCGCTCGAGCGGGTCGGTCAGGTGCTGGATGCCCCGGCGCTGACCGTGAGCGACCCCGAGGCCCGGATCACCGCCTACGACATCACCTTCGACGAGGTGCATTTCGGATACTCCGACGGCAGCCGGGTCCTGTGTGGAGTCTCCTTCACCGCTCCCGCCCGATCACTCACGGCCCTGGTGGGGCCGTCGGGGTCGGGTAAGACGACGGTGACCAGGTTGCTGACCCGGTACGCGGACCCGGACGGCGGCAGTGTGCGGATCGGCGGGCTGGACCTGCGCACTCTCGACCCGGTGGAGATATACCGCAATATCGCGGTGGTCTTCCAGGACGTGTATCTGTTCGACGATACGATCCGCGCGAATATCGCCATGGCGGCCCCCGACGCCACCCAGGAAGAAATCGAGGCCGCGGCCAGGGCCGCCAATGTGCACACCTTCGTCGAACGGCTTCCGCACGGATACGACACCCGGGTCGGTGAGATCGGTGGCGCATTGTCCGGCGGTGAACGCCAGCGCATTTCGATCGCCCGCGCGATCTTGAAGAACGCGCCGATCGTCCTGCTGGACGAACCGACCGCCGCCCTGGACACCGAAAGCGAGGTCTATGTCCAGGAGGCCATCGATGCACTGGTCGCGGAGAAGACGGTCATCGTCATCGCGCATCGGCTCTCCACCGTGGTGGCCGCGGACCAGATCCTGGTCCTGGAAGACGGCGTGGTCTCCGAGCGCGGCACCCACGACGAGCTGATCGCCCAGGAGGGGCGCTACAGCGCGATGTGGGAGGCACAGACGCGAGCGCGGCACTGGCGGGTGACCGCCTCGGCCTAGCATGCGGGTCCGGGCGAGCGGTCTATCGGGGTAGCTGAGTCCAGCATCGTTTTCGCTATGCGGGTGAGTAGTTCGGTGGTCGGATCCGGGCGGCTCCAGTTTGGGGCAGTGATCGACGGGGAGTTCTACGGTGTCGGGACCCTGTTCGAGGAAGGCCGGTGCAATCGCTTCGGGCATCGGGTCCCGGGTGCAGCGCACGAAGGTGGCCGGAACGTGGTGCCCTGCCGCGCCGCTCAACGCCTGGGTTCCGCTGATGATATTCGCGGGACGCAGCATGGTCACTCCTTCGTCCGCGTCCATCGATACTGTCGCCGAACAGCAGTCGGCGTGCGTGTTGGGGGACGAGTTCGGCCGGCCCGTCGCCGCGGAACCGTACTGCGTGATCCGTCCGGTCCGCAGGATCGCTGTCGGCCGCCGCGGCGGTCATGAGCCCTACCAGAGTGTCCCCCGGCATCAGGGACGACGGCATTGAGGTAGACCAGGTGCGCCAACCGACGGATGCGGGTCCGCTGTCGCCTCCGTGATCACTCCGCCACCGGAGGAATGGCCGTACAGCAGGACAGGGGGTGTCAGCGCGTCCAGAATCTCGCGTACGGCGTGGGCGTCGGAGTGGAAGTCGGCGTCGAGTGCGGCCGATCCGCTGGTCGGCAGTTCCAGCTATAGTGCCCGAATTCCTTGCTGTTGCAGGAAGGCGACGGTGTCCGCTCATGTCCAGGCTCCGGTGAGGTTTCCCGGGACGAGAACGACTGTGGGAGAGGTCATTGCGGGCCGCCGTCTTTGCTCGGCGCCGGAACCGGCGGGTTACTCGGCGGCCGGCCCTCGGTTTCCGGGCCGCACCGGCACGAGATAAGGGGCGATACAGGCCAGTTTTTCGCAGGTCTCCTCGTATTCGCGTGCCGGTGTCGAGCCGGTGACGACACCCGCTCCGGCGCGCAGCCAGCTTCGGCCCTCACGTTGATAGACGGCGCGCAAGACGAGTGCGGCATCGAGGGACCCGGTGCTGTCCGCGCGCACGACGGCACCGCTGTAGAGGCCGCGGGTGCCGGGTTCGAGGTCGTCGATCGCGGCGCAGGCAGGTGCTTTGGGAATACCGGAAGCCGTGATGGCGGGAAATACCGCGGCGAGGGCGTCCCATGAAGTCCGGCCGTCGGGCAACAGGGTCTCGACACGCGACGCGAGATGTTGCACGCTGCCACGCTCTTTCACGGTGAGGAATTCGCTGACTCGCGTCGGGCTGCCGACACTGTCGAGTTCGGTGTAGGCCAGGCGTACGGAGGTGGCGTGCTCGTAGACCTCTTTCGGATCGGAGAGCAGATCATCCCGCAGCTCCCGGTCGCGTTCGGCGTCGCCGGTCCGGGCCCGGGTACCGGCCAGCGGCTGAGTGGTCGCCAGCCCGGCGCCGTCGGCTTCCAAAACGGTTTCCGGGCTCACTCCGGCGGCTTGCCAGCCGCCGAGGTCCAGTAAGAACGAACGTGCCGGGGTGTTCATCCGGCGGACAGCGGCGTAGGTAGCGGGCATGTCCACCGTGAACGGCACGTCTACTCGGCGGGACAAGATGACCTTGTCGAGGTCACCGTGACGGATCCGGTCCAGCGCATCCTGTACGCGCAGCAGGTAGGCAGTGTCGACTGTTTCCACGGGTACCGGTCTGGGCGCCGACATGGGGGTAGGAGTATCCGGGAGTTCCAGTTCGAACGGGACGCCGTAACTACGGATGTGCACCGCGGTCTCGGTGATCTCCAGTTCCACCCCGGGCACCATGAAGTGGGCGAGGATATCGTCCGGTGCCGCGGTGTCCGGGCGGTAGAGTTCGAAGCAGGCCCAGCCGTAGGCCCGCCATCGGTGTACCGGTGCCCGGTCGAGGGCGGCGTGGAGCTGTGGCCAGGGATTGCCGCTCCAGTATTCGGTGCGGTCGCCACCGAGCGTGGTGTGCAACCGGTTCGGGCCGACGGTCACCGCGCCGATCGGATTCCCGGCCACATACCAGCGTCCGGGCTGTTCGTACACGATATAGTCGGTGAGCTGTCCGGAAGCCGCGATAGTGGCTGCCAAGGTCAATGGGTCGGTGTTGTGCGGGTGCACGGTATGCACGTAGTCGTCAACGCCGAGTGTGGTGGGCCGGTTCATCGTGCTCACAATCGGATTCGCAGGAGGTGCCGTCCGATGGACGTCCGGGTCGCGGTCGCTACTGCGGGTCGCGGGAGCCGGACGTCCCTCGGATATCAGCGCAGGGTCAGGCAAAGGACTCTGTGATCCACCGCGGTGCCTCGGTTCGGGTCCACTGCATGAACTCCATCGCCTTGTCCTGGGAGATATCGATGTACTTGAGTTCCGGATTTCCGTGGGGCAGGTATTCGGGAAAGAAGCGGTCCCGGTTGATCCGGTCGATGATCGCCGCCGCGGCATCCGTGGGCGTCAACTCCCCGCGCTCGACCGCTTCACAGTTCTCGCGCGCGCTGGTCAACAATCCCCGCACAGCCTGGGCCAGCTCGGAATCGCCGCGTTCCAGGGTGCGGAACACCTGGTCGTCCTGACCGGCGAAATACCTGGACAGGGCGTGTTCCAAGACGGCGTCGGAATAGAAGCTGTACGTATGCCACACCCGGAAGATCGCGTCCCACAGGGCATAGTCGCGAAAACCCACATACGACGAGTAGGCGAGATCGTCGTGTACGTCGTACATGCGCTGCTGTACCGCGTCGAGGCCGGCGAACTTCTCGGTCGACCAATCGTCGTCGCGCGCGGCTTCGATGATCCGCCAGGCCAAGGCGTTCACGGTTTGGAAGGAATTCGCGAGCCCGCGGGAGAACAGGGCGTCGATGGCTCCGGCGGACTGTGCGGTCAGGCAGAAGCGGTCGCCGACGGTGTGGGATGCGGAGTACTGCAATCGCCCGGTGCTCACCCACGGCCGGACGGCTGTGGCGTTCTCGAATTGTTTCGCGACGGACGGGAATCGCTCGAGGAAATCGTTGAATTCCTGTTCTGGTGCGGGGCGGTCGTCGAAGACCGTATCGCCGGTGAGTGTGAGTCCCACGCTGCACAGTGGATTCATCGACTTGTCGTTGTTGTCGAACGGGATCACCCAGAGCCAGCCGCCGTCGAAGACGTGGTGCAGGGTTCCGTTGTGCCACCGGGTAGGCGGGCTATAGCGGACCGGCGCGACATCATCGAATGGCTGGACACCGATCATATGGGTGAACAGGGACCGGGAGTGTGTCCGCGCCCGGGTGGGTTGTTCGCGGAGCCCGAATCGGTCGGCCAGCACGGAGCGGAAACCGGTGGCGTCTACCAGATATTTCGCGTGAAAGGACTCGCCGGATGGGGAGCGCAGCCGGGCTCCGCGGTGCGGGTCGATCTCGATATCGTCGATGCGGGTGTTCTGCCGGACTTCGGCGCCGTAGTGGACGGCGAGGTGGAACGTGTATGAGTCGATGTCCTGGCGAAACCAGTGAGCTTCGGCGCGGCGGTATCCGGAGGCCAGTACAACCTGATTTGCTTTGCCCGGATCCGAGGGCCGGCCCTGCTCGTGGTAGACGAATCCGAAGTTCTGTTTCTGCCCGCATGTCTTGGTCACCTGCTCAGCGGTGTCCTCGAAATTGGCGAGGGCTTTGAACTCGGGGATGTCGTAGCGTTCGGCGAGGATATGCATGGTGGTGGTCGCGTGCGGAATGGTGGATTCGCCGATGACGAAGCGTGGGTGGACGCCGGCGTCGATGAGCAGGACTTTCAGCTTGTGGCGGGCCAGGATCGTGGCGAGGGTGCTGCCGGCGATTCCGGCGCCCAGAATTACAACGTCGTACTGGGCGTCGGTCGGGGATGACATGGTCGAACTCCTTGTGCTGTTGTGTGCTCGGTGCCCGGCCGCGGAAGCGGCGCCCGGTACACGCGATGGTCGGGATCAGGGATGTACCGGCAGGCGGCGCAGGCCGCGCAGGCCCATACCCGGGCGCCAGCGCAATTCGGCCGGCGGCACGGCGGTGCTCAGCTCGGGCCAGCGTGTGGTGAGAGTGGTGAGTGCGATGGCGACTTCGGTGCGGGCGAGGGCGGCGCCCATGCAGTTGTGGATGCCGCCGCTGAAGCCGAGATGAGGGCGGGGCCGGCGGTGGATATCGAAGCGGTGCGGGTCGGTGATGTGGGCGGGATCGCGGTTGGCGGCGGCGGGGAACACCAGGACTCGGTCGCCACGTTCGATGCGCCGGTTGCCGAGTTCGAGTGGAGCGAGTGCGAGCCGCATCGTTGCGGATTCCACCGGACCCCAGTAGCGCATGGTCTCTTCCACGGTGGGGGCAGCCAGGTCCGGGTTGTCGCGAAGCGCTGCCCACTGGGCCGGGTGGGTGAGCAGGGACAAGGTGGCGCTGGCGATGAGGCTGGCGGAGGTCTCGAAACCCGCGGCGACCAGCAGGCCGATCATGGCCATCAGTTCGCCGTCGGACAGGGCGTCTTTGCCGGACCGGGGATGTACCAGCCTGCTGACCAGGTCGTCGCCGGGGGTGTCGCGTTTGAGGAGGACGAGATCGCGGGTGTAGTTCTCGAGCAGTTCGCGTAGAGCGGGATCGGGGCCGGAGAGCGGGGTGGAGGCGGTCGCCGCGCGTACGGCGAGATCGTGCAGGCCGGGGTGCCAGGTCTCGGGGAAGCCGAGGATTTCGCCGAGCACGGTCAGCGACAGTGGGTAGGCGTAGGCGTGCAGCAGGTCCACGGTGCCGTTACCGTTTCGGGCAGTCTTTTCCGCCTCGTCCAGCAGTTGTCCGGCATGCCGGATCACCGTGGGCCGCAACGCGGTGATCGACCTGGAGGTGAACGCTTGCTGCGCAGCCCGCCGCAGCCGGGTGTGCTCCGGCGGGTCGGAGAGCAGCATGGTGTGCGGTGGTTCCGGGATCTGGGCTCGCGCCCTGGCCGCGAGTTGCTGCGGGGAAAGGAGTGCGCGGGGATTGTTGGCCAGGCGGTTGTCGCGGAGTGTCGCTTCGGCTGCCGCGTATCCGGTGATCATCCAGAAACCGCGGCCCGGCTGCTCCGGCAGTTCGGCGAAGACGACCGGTGACTGCGCGCGCAGTTCGTCGTAGACAGCGTGGGCTCGTTCATGGAAATCGTCGGCCAGGAGGTCGACAACGATCGGGCGGGACTTGTCGGGCATGGGTGGCGTTCCGTTCAGACCGGTGTTGCCTCGATCAGCGAGTACGACGTGGGAAAGACGGTCGGATGTACCGCGGTGACCGAGAATCCGGCTCGGCGGCAGAGGTCTTCGTACTCGGTGCGGGTGCGTTCCTGGCCGCCCATGTTGACGAGCATGCTGATATCGGTGAGGTAGGGAGCCGGGTCCGAGGTGTCGACCACATCGGGCAGGACGGATTCCACGATCAGCAGGCGCCCCTCGGCCGGCATTGCCTTGTGGCACCGTTCCAGGATCGTGACGCAACGTTCGTCGTCCCAGTCGTGCAGGATGTTTTTGAGTAGGTAGATATCTCCGCCTTCGGGCACGGCGGAGAAGAAGTCGCCGGCCTCGATGCGGCAGCGGTCGGCAACGCCTGCCGTGGTCAGGGTCGAGGTGGCCTCGGCGACCCCGGTCGGCGAATCGAATACCACGCCGTGTACGGCCCGTGCACCACGCAGGATCTGCGAGAGCAGGGTGCCGTCGCCGCCGCCGATATCGATGACGGTGTGAAATCTCGTGAAGTCGTAGCTCACCGGAATCAGTTGTGCGATCGGCAAGCTGACCTGTCGCATCGTCGCGTTGAACCGTTCGGACAGTTCGGGTTTCGTGGCGAGGAAACTGAAGAAATCGGTGCCGTAGAGTCCTTCGAAGGTCGGCCGTCCGGTGCGTACCGCCTCCTCGGTGTGTTTCCAGGAATCCAGCAGGGCCGGATCGGTGAACAACAGCACGGCGGCTGCCTGGGAATCCGGTCGATCGGTGCGCAGGGGTATTCCCGCCTCACCCAACCGGAATGTGCCCGGGCGGGTTTCGACGACGATCTCCAAGGCGGCCAGTGCCCGGAGCAGCCGGGCGAGTGCACCGGGATGGGTGCCCGTGAGTTCGGCCAGTTCGGGATAACCGAGTTCTCTGTCGCCCAGGTGATCGGCGAGCCCGAGACGGGCGGCGGTGCCGACGACTTGGGAACAGATTGTACCGAACATCATATTCATGAGTCGCTGATGAGCTGCCATGCCTACTTCCTGTACGTCACCGAAGTGCCTCGCCGCCAATGTGTTTCGCATCGCCGAACTTTTGAGGTCGCTTGACCGGACCTGTCGGCACGCCGTAGATTGTAGCACTATTGAAAATGGTTATCGTTTGCTAGTTGGGACTGTGATGCAGGAAGAGCTCCATTTGCCACTCGCACGTACGACGAAAAAGGTGGACTGGGGCCACGGCGGAGAGGGATTGCGGCAGGAAGTCGGCAGGCTGACCGGAGTCCCGGTGGACGCGCTGACCGACGACGCCGACCTGCTCGGCCTGGGACTCGACTCGGTGACCATCATGCGCATCTCCGGGCTCATGCGACGTGCGGGTACGCGGGTGGAGTTCCGGGATCTCGTGCAGAATCCGACGCTCGGGGCATGGCGGAAACTGCTGGACAGCGGCCGATCCGACGCTCCCGCGGAGCGGGATACTGCCGATGAACCGGTCGCCGTCGACCACTCGGCGCCCTTTCCGCTGGCGGTGATGCAACACGCGTTCTGGATCGGGCGTACGCAGACGCAGTACCTGGGCGATGTGGCCGCCCACTTCTACACCGAGTTCGACCACGAGGGCGGTCTCGACCCGGATCGGCTGGAGCGCGCGATGCGTGCCCTGATTGCGCGGCACCCGATGCTCCGGGTGGCGATCGACGCCGCGGGTATGCAGCAGGTAACCGAGCGCGGCTCCTGGCCCGGCCTGGTTGTCCACGACCTCCGGGAATTGCCCGAGCCGGAGCGCATTCGGCGCTCGGCACGGATCCGGGACACTCTCTCGCATCGGAGCATGGATATCGCGGCAGGCGAGGTAGTCGATCTCCAGCTCTCGTTACTGCCCGGCGGTCGGTCCCGGGTGCACCTGGACCTGGACATGATCGCCGGGGACGCACTGAGCCTGCGCAATCTGCTCGCTGACCTGACCGCTCTGTACGAGCACGGTCCCGGGGCGCTGCGCGCGCTGGAATACAGCTACGGCCGGTATCTCGCCGACCGCGGCCGGAATCGGGCCACCGCGAAGGAACAGGCCCGGCGCTGGTGGCAGGCGCAGCTGCCGGAACTGCCCGCAGCGCCCGAACTTCCACTGCTGACGACCGAGGAAGCGAGCGGCGGGGCACGGGTCGACCGGCGCCGGCACTGGCTGTCCCCGGACCGCGCGGCACAGCTGCGTGAACGGGCACAGCACGCCGGACTGACCACTGCCGGCGCGCTCGCGACGGTTTTCGCGGAAACCATCGGCGCCTGGAGCAGCACCGACCGCTTCCTGCTGAACCTGCCCGCGTTCGACCGGGAGCCCCTGCACGACGACGTGGACCTCCTTGTCGGCGACTTCTCCAGCTCGGTGCTGCTCGACGTGGACCTGTCCGCTCCGATGTCGCTCACCCAACGGGGACAGGCGATCACCGCCCGGCTGCGCGAGGTACTGGGATACGCGGCGTATTCGGGCGTCGAGGTATTACGGGATCTGAGCCGGGCCCACGGTGGGGAGCGGATACTCGCGCCGGTGGTGTACACCAGTGCACTGAGCCTGGGCGAGCTGTATGCCCCCGACGTGCGGAAATGCCTGGGCGAACCGTCCTGGACGATTTCCCAAGGGCCGCAGGTCCGGCTGGACGCCCAGGTGACCGAATTCGGCGGCGGCATCCTGCTCAACTGGGATGCCCGGGTCTCGCTGTTCCCGCCCGGACTGCTGGACATCATGTTCGACGCCTACGTGCGGTTGGTCGAACTATTGCTGGACGACGACGGTGCATGGGACCGTCAGGCGCCGTGGCCGGCCCTCGGCCGTCGGTACGGTGAGGTCGCCCTCGCGCCTGCCATACCGCTACACCAGCGCTTTTTCACCCGGGCCGCCGCCGATCCGGAACGGATCGCCCTGCTCGCCGCCGGCGCACCGATCTCCTACGGTGAACTCTCGGAACGCGCCCGGCGCATGGCGCGACTGTTGCAGGACAGGGGGATCGGCCGCGGCGACAGCGTGGCCGTCACCCTGCCCAAAGGAGTCGACCAGATCATCGCGGCGCTGGGTGTGCTCGCCGCCGGCGCGACCTACGTGCCCTCGGGGATCGATCTACCTGTTGCGCGGCGCGCGCGGATATACCGCACCGCCGACGTCCGACTGGTCGTCACCGACCGGAACACCGTGGCCACCGGCTCGTGGCCCGACGATATCGACGCGGTTTTCCCGGAGCAGGCCCGTGCCGTCGCCCCGTTGACCCAGATCGTCGAGGTAAACCCCGAAGACGTCATGTACGTCATCTTCACCTCCGGCTCCACGGGCGAGCCCAAGGGTGTCGAGGTTCCGCACCGGGCCGTCGCGGCCACCGTCGACGCGGTGAACGGCCGGTTCGGCATCGGTGCGGAGGATCGCACGATCGCGTTGTCCGCGTTGGACTTCGACCTCTCCGCCTACGACATGTTCGGATTCCTGGCGTTCGGCGGCTCGGTGGTCGTGGTCGACGAGCCACAGCGTCGCGATGCCGCGGCCTGGGCCGAACTGATCCGCCGGTGGGAAGTGACCGTCGTCAGTGCGGTACCAGCGCTGCTGGACATGCTGTTGATCGCCGCCGCCGGCTCCGGGCTGGGGAGCGCGCTGCGGGTGGTCATGCTCGGTGGCGACCGGGTCACCGTGGACCTGCCGGATCGGTTACGCCGGTTGGTTCCGGGCTGCCGATTCGCCGGCCTCGGCGGGATGACCGAGGCCGCCATCCATGCCACCGTCTGCGAGGTCGGCACCGTCGACCCCGGCTGGTCGAGCGTGCCGTACGGGGTTCCGCTACCGCACGCCGGCTGCCGGGTGGTCGACCGCCACGGCCGGGACTGTCCGGACTGGGCAGCCGGGGAACTGTGGGTCACGGGGCTCGGGTTGGCACACGGCTACCGGGGCGACCCGGAGCGCACCGCCGAGAAATTCGTCGAGCACGACGGCGTCCGGTGGTATCGGACCGGTGACCTGGTGCGCTATCGGCCGGACGGAGTACTCGAATTCCTCGGCCGTACCGACCACCAGGTCAAGATCCGCGGGCACCGGATCGAACTCGGTGAGGTCGAGGCAGTGCTGGCCGACCATCCCCGGATCACTGCCGCGGCCGCCGTCGTCCTCGAACATCCGACCAGGTCTCTCGGCGCTGTTGTCGTGGGCGCCACTGGTGATCTCGACGACCTCACTGACGACGCACTGCGTGCCTGGCTCGGCGAACGACTGCCCACCTACATGGTTCCCCGCCGGTTCGTCCGAAGCGCGGAACTCCCGATCACGCGTAACGGCAAGATCGATCGGGACGCGGTCCATACCGCCCTCGCCGCTGCCGTGGACAGTCGCGGCGGCACCGCCTCCGACGAGCCTCTGGCCGGCATGGAGCGGGTCGCCGCCGACGCATGGGGGGCGGTGCTCGATATCGAGAACATTCGGCGCGACGACGACTTCTTCGCCCTGGGGGGCGACAGTCTGCTGGCCACCCGCCTGATTCGGCGACTGGCGGCCGAGGGTGTGGCGGGCGCGGATCTGGCGCACCTGTTCACCGCGCCCACGCTCGCCGCATTCGCCGCGCCCCTGACCTTCGGCACCGCCACGGAGAGTGCGGAGATCGTGCCGGACCCCGAGCACCGGTACGAGCCGTTTCCGCTGACCGATATCCAGGTCGCCTACTGGCTGGGCCGGTCGGAGGACTTCGATCTCGGCGGTATCGCTGCGCACCTGTACATCGAATACGACTGGCCCGGGGTCGATCCGGTTCGGTTGGAGGCCGCCTGGAATCGCGTGATCGACCGGCATCCGATGCTGCGCGCCGTGATTACCGTGGACGGCGCGCAGCAGGTCCTCGACGAGGTACCCACCTATCGGATACCGGTGGTCGAGCGCCCTGTGGCAAGCGTCCGTGACGAAATGTCGGAGAGCCTGCTCGAAGCCGGCAGCTGGCCGTTGTTCGATATCCGGGTCGCACGCGACGGTGCGGACACTCGGGTCTGTGCGGCGTTCGACACACTGATTGCCGACGGCCTGAGCGTGCTGGTGCTGCTTTCCGAGTGGACGAGACTGTACGCGGAGCCGGATCTGGCATTGCCCGAACCGGGGCTGGAATTCCGTGACTATGTGCGCAGCTGTGCGCCATCGGAGGACGAGGTGCAGGTAGCACTCTCGTATTGGCGGTCGCGGCTGCCGGAACTGCCGCCCGGCCCGCAGTTGCCCTTGCGGGTGTTGCCGGCGGTGGTGGCGCGGCCCCGGTTCGTCCGTCGGGAGGTCCGGTTGGATGCCGATGTCTGGAGTCGGATCGCCTCGCGGGCTCGTGGTTTCGGTGTGACGCCGAGTGTGGTGCTGCTGGCGTGTTACACGTGGGTGCTGGGGAGTTGGAGTGCGCAGCGGGATCTGACGGTGACGTTGACCCGGTTCGATCGCCGCGAGGTGCATCCGGACATCATGCGAGTGGTCGGCGATTTCAGTTCGCTGCTGCTGGTGGCGGATCGCCCTGCGGAGAACGAGAGCTGGTTGGGGCGGGCGCGGCGGTTGCAGGAGCAGTTGTGGAGCGATCTGGACCACCAGCAGGTATCCGCGGTACGCGTACTACGCGAACTGGCTCGCGACAGCGAGGTGCCCGCCGAACCTGTCCCGGTGGTGTTCACCTCCATGCTCGGCGTCGACGACGAGCTGGCTCGGTCGGTGCGCTGGCCGGACTACACGCGGACACAGACGCCCCAGGTGTGGCTCGACCATCAGGTCATCGAACTCCCGGATGGGCTTCTGCTGAGCTGGGATTCGGTGGACGAGCTGTTTCCCGACGGGATGGTCGAGGAGATGCTGGCCAGCTATCACCGGCTGGTGTCCCGGCTGAGTGAGACGGATTGGGAGCAGCCGCTCGACTCGGCATTGCCGGTACTACCACCCGCTCAGCGGGCTGTCCGCGACCGCGTGAACGACACCGCCTGGCCCGACGCACTCGATGGAACCACCGCCGCGACGCACCCGGGTGCAGGCCGGAGCGTTCCGGGCCGCCTGCTGCATACAGCGATGTTCGAGATCGCCGCAGCCGACCCGGGCCGCACAGCGCTCATCGATGGCGATACGGCAGTGTCGTTCGGGGAGCTCGCCGAGCGGAGCCGCCGGGTCGCGGCGCTGTTGATTTCGCATGGTGTGCGGCCGGGTGATGCGGTGGCGGTGTCCGCTGTGCGCGGTGCGGCGCAGGTGGCGGCGTTGTACGGGGTCCTGGCCGCTGGTGCGGCGTATGTGCCGGTCGCCAAGGATCAGCCGGTACAGCGTCGGAACGCGATTCTGGAACAGGCCGGTGTCTCCGCGGTACTCACCGACGACACCACGCAATTCACCCTCGCTGCCGATCGCCACGCCGTGGACGGACCTACCGAGATCGCCGAGCACACCTCCGGCGGCGTCGCCGAAGTTGCCGGTACTGCCGACCCCGGCGGCATTGCCGGGGTTGCCGGCACGGCCGGTCCCGGTGGTGTCGCCCAGCGTTTCTCTTCGAATGGTGCAGGTCCGGTTCCCGGGTGCGGTGCCGCAGGTGCTGCTCGTGACCCCGAACTTGACGTCGGCTCGGTTCCGGTGCTGGCGATCGGGGATTCGCGAAACCACGAGCCCGCGCCGGTGTATCGCGGAAGCCTCGGCGATCTTGCGTATGTGATCTTCACGTCGGGTTCGACCGGTGTCCCGAAGGGAGTCGAGATCGAGCATGGACAGGCGGTGAATACGCTTGTCGACCTGCAGGATCGCTACGATCTCGGCCCGCGGGACCGGGTGCTTGCGGTGGCCGCTGTCGATTTCGATCTGTCGGTGTTCGATCTGTTCGGTGTGCTCGGAGCCGGTGGGAGCGCGGTGATCGTGCCCGATGAGGATCGGCGTGATGCGGACCACTGGCTCGAGCTGGTGTGCGAGCACGGTGTGACGGTGTGGAATACGGTGCCGGCGATGCTGGACATGCTGCTCACGGTGGCCGAGGCCGGTCCAGGGCTGTCGTCGACGCTGCGGTTGGCACTGGTGTCCGGAGATTGGGTGGGGCTGGATCTGCCCGGCCGCCTTGCCGCGCTGTCCGGGAGTTGCCGTCTCGTCGCTCTGGGTGGTGCGACGGAAGCGGCGATCTGGTCGAACTACTTCGAGGTCGATTCGGTGGAGCCGGAGTGGACGTCGATTCCGTATGGTCGGCCGTTGCGTAGCCAGCGGTTCCGGGTGGTCGACGAGAACGGCCGGGATCGGCCCGACTGGGTGCCGGGGGAACTGCTGATCGGTGGTGCCGGAGTCGCGCGGGGCTACCGCGGTCGGCCCGACCTCACTGCCGCGTCGTTTTTCGAGGAAGGTGGTATCCGCTGGTACCGGACCGGGGACCTCGGCCGCTACCGGCCGGACGGCGTCCTCGAATTCCTGGGTCGCGCGGACCGCCAGGTGAAGATTCGTGGTCATCGGGTGGAACTCGGTGAGATCGAGCAGGCCATCGCCGCTCACCCCGAGGTTCGGCGGGCGATCGCGCTCGCGGTGGGGGAGCGTGTACAGGCGCGGCTGGTCGCCTTCGTCGAACCGGAACTGCCCGAAGACCTGGCGAGCTTTCTGGCCGACCGGATTCCGTCGGGCTGGGCACCCGAGCTGATCGCACTGCCGGACCCACCCCTGACCGGCAATGGGAAAATCGACCACGCCGCCTTGGTACGGCGAGCCGAAGCAGCGACTGCCGCCGACCGGGCCGGCGCCGGGCGAAGCGAGCCGGTCCGTCCGGGCCTGGAGACCCGGATCGGGCAGATCTGGCAAGAAGTTCTCAGCGGCGGTCTTCCGGACCGGAATGCCAATTTCTTCGGCGCGGGCGGTGATTCGCTGTCCGCGACCCGGCTGGTGAGCCGCCTCTCCCGCGATCTCGGCATCAGCGTGACCTTGCGTCAGTTCTTCACCGACCCGACCATCGCCGGACTCGGCCACCACCGGACCGAGGCCGAGACCGCCGTACCGGGCGAGCAGTTGCGCAATGCATTCGCCGCCCCGGCGTTGACGGCCGATATCGCACATCGGCTGGATCCGTTCGAGCTGACCGATATTCAGGTGGCGTACTGGCTGGGCCGGTCGGGCGATTTCGATCTGGGCGGTATCGGGGCACAACTGTATTTCGAATACGACTGGCCCGGTCTGGACGTGGACCGGTTGGCGCACTCCTGGAACCGGGTGATCGAGCGGCACGCGATGATGCGTGCGGTGGTCGGCGCCGACGGCCTGCAGCGGGTCCTGCCCCACCACACCCCGGAGTACCGGATCCCGATCATCGAGGCCGGCGGTGATTTCGATGGCGCGGCCACCGCGTTGCGGGAAGAGATGGCCTGCGGAGCCGTGGATGCCGCCGCCTGGCCGCTGTTCGATATCCGGGTCGTGCGCGAGGGCGAGAGGTCCCGGGTCTGCGTGGTCTTCGACAGCTTGGTCGTCGACGGCCTGAGCGCCCTGGTGCTCATCTCCGAATGGACGCGCTGGTACACGGACCCGACGCTCGTCATGGAGCCATTGGCCGTCGAGTTCCGCGACTACGCGATGACCTGTTCGCCGGCGGAAGACGAGGTGCGGGCGGCTCTGTCGTATTGGCGCGCACGGTTGCCGGAGTTGCCGCCGGGCCCGCAGTTGCCCTTGCGGGTGTTGCCGGCGGTGGTGGCGCGGCCCCGGTTCGTCCGTCGGGAGGTCCGGTTGGATGCCGATGTCTGGAGTCGGATCGCCTCGCGGGCTCGTGGTTTCGGTGTGACGCCGAGTGTGGTGCTGCTGGCGTGTTACACGTGGGTGCTGGGGAGTTGGAGTGCGCAGCGGGATCTGACGGTGACGTTGACCCGGTTCGATCGTCGCGAGGTGCATCCGGACATCATGCGAGTGGTCGGCGATTTCAGTTCGCTGCTGCTGGTGGCGGATCGCCCTGCGGAGAACGAGAGCTGGTTGGGGCGGGCGCGGCGGTTGCAGGAGCAGTTGTGGAGCGATCTGGACCATCAGCAGGTTTCCGCGGTACGCGTACTACGCGAGCTCGCTCGCGACAGTGCGGTGCCCGCCGAACCGGTGCCCGTGGTGTTCACGTCCATGCTCGGGGTCGACGACGAGCTGGCAGGGTCGGTGCGCTGGCCCGACTACACGCGGACGCAAACTCCGCAGGTGTGGCTCGACCATCAGGTCATCGAACTCCCGGACGGGCTCCTGCTGAGCTGGGATTCGGTCGACGAGCTGTTCCCCGACGGGATGGTCGAGGAGATGCTGGCCGCCTACCACCGGCTGCTGACGCGGCTGGGCGAGCTGGATTGGGAGCAGCCCCTCGGCGCCACCTCGCCCATCCTGCCGGCACAGCAGCGGATGATGCGGGACTCCGTCAACGACACTGCCCGGCCCTGGCGGCTGCCCACACCGAGTACCGGCAAAAACTCGGGCGATGGCGGCAACGCGGCTGAGTCGACGAGGCTGTTGCATACGGCGATGTTCGACACAGCGGCTGCCGATCCCGACCGGATCGCCGTTGTCGATGGCGATACAGCGGTGTCGTTCGGAGAGCTCGCCGAGCGGAGCCGCCGGGTCGCGGCGCTGTTGATCGCGCACGGTGTCCGGCCGGGTGATGCGGTGGCGGTGTCCGCTGCGCGCGGTGCGGCGCAGGTGGCGGCGTTGTACGGGGTCCTGGCCGCTGGTGCGGCGTATGTGCCGGTCGCCAAGGACCAGCCGGTACAGCGTCGGAGCGCCATCCTGGAACAGGCCGGGGTTTCGGCCGTGCTCAGCGACGACACCAGCCGATTCGCTACCGCTGTCCGGCACAACGATGCCGGTGCCGCTGCCGAGCACACCGGCACAGGCCGTTCCGATGGCCCCCCGGAGCACGACGGCACGAGCGCAACCGCTGTCCTTGCTGCGGCCGCGGACGCCGCCGATGCGACCGGTGCCGGCAAGCGCGTTTCCTCGAACGACGCCGGTGTCGTTGCCGATCGGACCGCACACGACAACGTCGCCGGTGGCGGTGACGCCGCCGAACCGAACGCCGGTGGGGTCCCGGTGCTGGCGATCGCGGATTCGCGAAACCACGAGCCCGCGCCGGTGTATCGCGGAAGCCTCGGCGATCTTGCGTATGTGATCTTCACGTCGGGTTCGACCGGTGTCCCGAAGGGAGTCGAGATCGAGCATGGACAGGCGGTGAATACGCTTGTCGACCTGCAGGATCGCTACGATCTCGGCCCGCGGGACCGGGTGCTTGCGGTGGCCGCTGTCGACTTCGATCTGTCGGTGTTCGATCTGTTCGGCGTGCTCGGAGCCGGTGGCAGCATGGTGATCGTGCCGGACGAGGACCGGCGTGACCCGAATCGCTGGCTCGAGCTGGTTCGCGAACACGGCGTGACCGTCTGGAACACGGTGCCGGCGATGTTCGACATGCTGCTCACGGTGGCCGAGTCCGATCCGGTGCCGTCGCTGCGCTTGGTGCTGGTATCCGGTGACTGGGTGGGGCTGGATTTGCCCGGCCGTCTGGCTGCCCTCGGCGATGATTGCCGATTCGTCGCCCTGGGTGGTGCCACGGAAGCGTCGATCTGGTCCAACTACTTCGAAGTCGGCACCGTGGAACCGGAGTGGACCTCGATTCCTTATGGCCGGCCGCTGCGTAACCAGCGGTTCCGGGTGGTCGACGAGAACGGCTTGGATCGGCCCGACTGGGTGCCGGGGGAACTGCTGATCGGTGGTGCCGGAGTCGCGCGGGGCTATCGTGGCAGGTCCGACCTCACTGCCGCGTCGTTTTTCGAGGAAGGCGGTATCCGCTGGTACCGGACCGGGGATCTCGGCCGGTATCGGGCGGACGGCGTCCTCGAGTTTCTCGGTCGCGCGGATCGTCAAGTGAAGATCCGTGGTCATCGGGTGGAACTGGGTGAGATCGAGCAAGCCATCACCGCCCACCCCGAGGTTCGACGGGCGATCGCGCTCGCGGTGGGGGAGCGCGCACAGGCGCGGCTGGTCGTCTTCGTCGAACCGGAAACACCGGCCGACCCGGCGCGGCTCCCGGAAAGTTTGCCACGCTTCCTCGCCGACCGTATTCCCTCCGCCTGGACCCCCGAACTCATCCCACTCCTCGACCCGCCGCTGACCGGGAACGGAAAAGTCGATCACGCCGCACTGGTGCGACGTGCTGAATCAGCGGCCGAGGCAGCGAGTTCCGAGCCGAGCGAGCCGATCCGTCCCGGGTTGGAGACCCGGATAGCGCAGATCTGGTCGGAGACGCTCGGCAGTGCGCCGCCCGATCGGCACACGAGTTTCTTCGGTACAGGTGGCGATTCACTGTCGGCGACCCGTCTGGTGGGCCGCCTCACCCGGGAACTCGGCCTCACCGTGACGCTGCGCGAATTCTTCACGACCCCGACCATCGCCGGACTCGGCAATAACCAACCGCACACCGATATCGACCTCGAAGAAGGTGCTTTGTGAACGTCTCCGACCTGGTAAACGAGCTACGACAGCGCGGAGTTCAGCTCTGGGCCGACGGCGAACAATTGCGGTTCCGCGCTCCCCAGGGTGTGCTGACCGCCGAACACCGGGAACAGCTGGTGGTGAACAAGCCCGCGGTCCTGGAGTTCCTCGCCCGGGATCAGGCGATGATCAGCGTATCCGCCGATTCCGCCGCCGCGCACGAACCGTTTCCGCTGACCCCGGTGCAGCAGGCCTACCTGATCGGCCGCGACCCCACCTATCCCTTCGGGGGTGTGGCCTGCGCCAGTTACCTCGAAATCTCCTACGCCGGTGTCGAGCCCGGCAGCGTGGAGGCGGCCTGGAACGCACTCGTGCGCCGCCACGACATGCTGCGCGCGACCGTGCACAGTGACGGCTACCAGCAGGTCGCGGCGACCGCGCCGCACTACGAGATCCCGGTGACCGACGTCCGAGGCGACGACTCCGCACAGGTCGATGCCGTGCTCGACCGGCAACGCGACGACCTGCTGGGCCCGGCCGGCGACCCCGATACGTGGCCGTTGTTCGCCCTGCGCATCACCCGCACCGACACCGTGTGCGTTCTGCACTTGCTGGTGGAGTTGCTGGTGGTGGATGCCGCGAGCCTGCAACTGCTACTGGCCGAACTCGACGAACTCGTTCACGAGGCCGGGAACGACGAGGTGCTGCGGTCCGCACCGGGGATCGGCTTCCGCGACTACATCCTGGGTGTACAGCAGCTGCGCAACGGATCGCGTTACCAGCGAGACCGCGAGTACTGGCACGAGCGGATCGACAGTTTGCCCACCGCGCCGGAGCTGCCCACCCGGGCGACCGACGACGGCACCGGAGTCGACGCCGAACCCGCTTTCGACCGGCTGCATCACTGGCTGCCGGGCTCGGTGCTGGCCGGTTTAGCCCGCAATGCGACCCCGCACGACCTCACCCCCTCCGGCGCGGTACTCGCCGCCTATGCCGAGGTCGTCGGTCGCTGGAGCCGGAAACGGCAATTCACCCTCAATCTGCCGGTCTTCAACCGGCTTCCGGCCCATGACGATATCGGCGCGGTGCTCGGCGATTTCACCTCCGTCAACCTCCTCGGCATCGACCTCGACGCACAGGACACTTTCGCCGAGCGTGCCCGTGGTATCAGTACCCAGCTGTTCACCGATCTCGATCATGGGCTCTTCGACGGTGTCGAAGTACTCAGCGAACTCACCCGCCGCGCGGGCAATCCGGTACTCATGCCCGTGGTGTTCACCAGCACGCTCGGTAGCGGTGATCCCGGCGCGCTACAGAACCGGGGCCGGATCCTGCGTGGAATCACCCGCACCCCACAGGTATGGCTCGACTGCCAGGTGACCCCGTACGACAACGGCCTGATGATCGCCTGGGACGTGCGCCGCGACGTCCTGGCAGGCGATACCGCCGCCGAGGCCTTCACCGCGTTCGTGGACCTGGTCACCCGATTGGCCGAAACGCCCGCCGCGTGGACCGAGCAGTATCCGGTCGCCCTGCCGTCCGGGCAGCAGCACCGCCGCGACAGCTACAGCGACACCGCTGCCGACACCGCACCACGTTTGCTGCACCAGCGGATTCTGGAACGAGCCGACACCGACCCGGACGCCCCCGCGGTGATCCACCGGGACACCGTCCTCGGCTTCGCCGAGCTGCGCCGCCGTGTCGCCGCGTCCGCCGCGGCCCTGCGCGAAACCGGCGTTCGACCCGGTGATCGGGTGGCTGTCCTGATGGAAAAAGGGCCCGAGCAGGTCGTTGCCGTGCTCGCCACTTCGGTGGTAGGCGCCGCCTACGTACCGATCGTGGTCACCCAGCCGATGGCGCGCCGCGAGCGGATCATCGACCGCGCCGGCGCCACGGTGGTACTCACCCAATCCTGGCTCCGCGACTCCGGCGAAATCCCCACGACCGCACGGTCCGTGGCCGTGGACCAGCTGCCCGGCATCGACACCCTGCCCGAGGTTACCGGGGACCCGGATGCCCCGGCCTACGTCATCTACACCTCCGGCTCCACCGGCGAACCGAAGGGCGTCGTCGTCACCCACCGGGCCGCGGCGAACACTCTCGATGATATCGATGAGCGCTTCGCCCTCACGCCGAGCGATCGGGTACTCGGCGTCGCGAGCCTGGCATTCGACCTGTCCGTGTGGGATATCTTCGGTGTGCTCGCGGCCGGCGGTGCCGTGGTGCTCCCTGAACAGGACCGTGCGACCGATCCGTCGCACTGGCTCGAACTGATACAACAGCATTCGGTCACCCTGTGGAACAGCGTGCCGGGCCAGCTGCAGATGCTGCTGGACGTCCTGGACTCCACACCCGGTGCCCGTGCCGAATCGCTGCGTTCGGTGCTGCTCTCCGGTGACTGGATCCCCCTGGACCTGCCCGACCGGATGCGTGCGAACCACCCGGATCTGACCGTGGTCGGGCTGGGCGGCGCCACCGAAGCCGCCATCTGGTCCATCCACCACCCGGTGGGCGATATCGACCCGCAGTGGCGCAGCATCCCCTACGGCACACCCTTGCGGAACCAGGCCATGCATGTACTGGACACCGCCCTCCAGGACTGCCCCGAGTACGTCACCGGTGAGATCTACATCGGCGGCAGCGGTCTGGCCGAGGGCTACCTGGGGGACGAGGACCTGACCGCGCAGCGGTTCATCCGGCATCCACGAACCGGCGCCCGGCTCTACCGCACCGGAGATCTCGGCCGCTTCCACCCAGATGGCCGGCTCGAATTCCTCGGCCGCGAGGACACCCAGGTCAAGATCCGCGGACACCGGGTCGAGCTGGGCGAGGTCGAGTCTGCGCTGCGCCGCCATCCGGCCGTGGCCGACGCCGCGGTGCTGGTGAACGACCGCGGGCCAGGGGCGCGGCTGCTCGGTTTCGCCGAGATCGCCTCCGATGCGTCCGGCGGCCAGGGCCTCGGCGAGCAGGCCGCGGCCGATGTGCTCGCCACCGCCGAGAACGCGGCCACCGCGGCGCAGCAGGAAGTCGACGGTGAATCCTTCGTCGCGCTGATGCAGGCAGTCGACGATATGGCCATGCTGTCCATCGCCGCCCAGCTGCGCGGTGGCGGCCTGTTCGATGATCGCGAGCGCTCGCACGACCTCACCGAGATCGCCGCGGCCACCGGTGTTTCCGAGCGGCAGCACGGCCTGCTGAAGCGCTGGCTGACCGCCCTCGCGGATGGGGGAGCGGTGGTGCACGACCCGGACACCGGCCGCTACCGCGACCTGATCGCCGCCGGCCCCCGTGCGGTCGAGGCGGCGTGGAAGCGTATCGACGAGCTGGAAGAGATCGTCGGTTACGGCAGCGAAACCCTGTCCTATATCCGTGCCTGTAGCAGCCGGTTGGACGACCTGCTGCGCGGCGCGCTCGATGTGCGCGAATTGCTGTTCCCCGCGGGCAAGCCCGGTGCGGCGCACGCTGTCTACCGCACGAACCTGGTGGCACGCAGTTCCCACCGCATCGTGATCGACACTGTGCGCGAGATCGCCCGGCAGTCACCGCATCGGCTGCGGATGCTGGAAGTCGGCGCGGGTATCGCCGGTACCAGCACCGACCTGATTCCCGCGCTGGCCGAGTTCGAGCCGGACTACCAGTTCACCGATGTCTCGGAGTACTTTCTCGGCGAGGCCCGCACGAAGTTCGCGGACTACCCGTGGGTGCGCTACGGACGCTTCGATATCAACGCCGACGCGCTGGACCAGGGCCTGCGGCCCAACTCGGTCGATGTCATCCTGTGCGCGAACGTATTGCACAACTCCGTCGACGCCGACGAGGTGCTCGCGCGGCTACGCGATCTGCTCGCACCGGGCGGCTGGCTGGTATTCCTGGAACCCACCCGGCAGCACAACTACGCGCTGCTGGTGTCGATGGAGTTCGAATTCTTCAGCGAACTCACCGCTTTCACCGACGTCCGCGCGGGGACCGGGCAGGCGTTCTTCACCCGCGATCAATGGCTGCGCCAGCTCGACACCGCAGGCGCCGACCACGTCCGGGTGCTGCCCGCCGAGAACGCCCCGCTCGCTGCCTCCGGTCAGGGGGTATTCCTCGCCCGGTTCAAAGGTGAGCGGCACACCGTCACCGAACAGCAGCTAACCGAACACGTCTCGGCCCTGCTGCCCGATCATATGGTGCCGGACGAGATGACTCTGCTGGACGCGCTGCCGCGCTCGGCGAACGGCAAACTCGACCGCGCGGCACTGGCCGAACGGGCCACCGCGGCCGCCACCGGCGACGACGCGGACTCCTCCTACATCGCGCCCGCCGACGAGATCGAAGAGCGGATCGCGCAACTCTGGCAGGAAATGCTCGGTGTCCCGAAGGTGGGCCGCGACCAGAACTTCTACACCCTCGGCGGCGATTCGCTGCTGCTGTCGCAGATGGTCGGAAAGCTACGGGATCGGGTGCCCGAGGTCGCCGATATCGAATGGCAGGAACTGCTCCGCGATATGCTGCGCAACCCCACCGTCGCCGCGCTCGCCGCCCGCCGCCATCACGCGCAGACACCGGCGGCGCCCGCGGTTCAGCAGACCGCGGTGCGGTCCCTGGGCGGTGAACCAGGGCACGGCAATGGCGCCTGGGTGCTCGTTCACGGTGGCACCGGTACGCTGTCGCCGTACGACGCGCTGCTTCCACACCTGCGAGAGGCGCATCCCGGTCCGCTGCTCGGGCTCGAAGTCGCCGATCCCGGGAAGTATCTGGATCTCCCGGCCGATACCGTGATCACCAGGCAAGCCGCCGACTACGCGAAGGAATTGCTCGAACACGACCGCCGCTTCCGGATCATCGGTTACTCCGTCGGCGGCCTGCTCGCCGCCGAAATCGCGCGCAACCTGACCGAGGCAGGTGCGACGGTGGACGAGCTGACGGTGATCGGCTCCTACCAGCCCCCTGCGGTGCACGACGGGCTGGTGACCGAATACGTTTTCGCGCAGTCCATCGGCGTCGATCCGGCCGCAGTCGGATTCCCGGCCGACGCGGAAGCATTCGAGACCGCGCTGCGCACAATTCTGGCCCGCACTCCGGACCGGGTTCCCGCCGGTGCCCTCACCGGGTTGAAGGGCGACTCGGCGATGCCGGCGGCGGAGCTCCGGGCGCTGGAGGCCGTGTCACGCGCCGATCGTCTCGCGGCGCTGCACACCGCCGCCACCTCGGGGACCGGGCCATACCGGTCCGGTGGTCTCACGCTCGAGGAGTTCCGCAGGCAGTTCGATATTTTCGCGCACAATCTGCGGGCGATGGGCGCCCATCGGGCCGAGCCCTACTTCGGCCCGATTCGGGTACTGAGCAACAGCGGGACCGCGACGCTGATGGGTACGCGCGCGGAAGTGGACCGGTTCTGGTCGCAGATCGGGCTCGGCGCCCTCGTCATCTCCGATATTCCCGGCGATCATCTCACCAGCATGTCCGCGACGCATGCCGCCGAGCTCGCCGCCCATATCACCGCGCCACTCCCGGATTCGGTGTAGTGAGCCGGACCGGTGGTCACGTGCACAACGAGGAACCGGACCGGGCACAGGATCGGGGCTTCGGCCGGAAGCCCCGGATCCGTGCCTGCGTCACCGTAGGTCCAAGTGTTTACGAGAAGGATTCATGACTGAGTACGAAGAGCCGGTCACCGGTACGGCACCGGCGGTCGCGCCGGGTGCCGTGCCGTCGAGGAGGTGCGGTAATGACAGGGACCGGTAGCCGGGTAGCGGTGCTCGGTGCCACGGGTGTCGTCGGGCGGGCGGCGGTGCGGATGCTCACCAGGCTCGGTATGGGCGAACTGCGAATCGGCGCGCGAGCGGTCGGCGGGATCGACTCCGCGGCCGTGCCGCCCGGGGCCGAGGTGCGGCGGGTCGACGCCGGCGACCCGGCATCGCTCGAGCAGTTCTGCGCGGGAACACGGCTGGTGCTCAACTGCGCGGGCCCGTCCTACCTGTTGGTGGACCGGGTGGCGCGGGCCGCGCTGGCGGCCGGCAGTGACTATGTCGATGTCTCCGGGGACGGGCCCGCCCATCGGCTGCTCGAAGGGTCGCCGCTGCTGACCGGTGAGCGGACTGCGGTGCTGTCCGCCGGTATGTTGCCCGGCCTGGCCAACGTTGTCCCCCGGCTGCTGGCCGACGACCTCACCGGCGCCCGGCTGGTCGTCTACGCGGGCGGTATCGAGCCGTTCGCGCCGGCCTCGGCGGGGGACCTCGCGCTGTCACTCGACAGTTCCGACGGCGCGGATGACGACGGCCACTGGTACGGCGAGACTCTCACCGCGTGGGCCGGCGGCCGACGCCGGCGCAATGCCCTTCCGGTGCGCGAGGACGTCGAGGTCGCCGGGTTCCCCGGCCGGGTGACCACGATGCCGTTCCTGACAGCGGACGCCGAGCGGCTCGCCCGCACGACGGGACTCGACGATCTCCACTGGTACAACGTGTTCGTGGGCACTGCGTTGCGGCTCACGCTCACCCGGCTCCGCGGCCGGGTCCGCAGCGACCCGGCCACCCTGGCCGCTATCGCCGACGAGATCAGCACGGCGGCCGGACTCGACCTGGCCGGACTCGACCCCTTCTATCTGATGGCCTTTACGGTGCACGGCCCGGACACCACCGCTACCGCGGTGTTGCGTACCTCGAGCAGTTTCGAGCTCACCGCCGCCACAGCCGCGTACGCGGTCGAATCCGTGCTGGCCGGGAAGGTCGCCGCGGGTCTGCACTACGCCGACGATGTCCTCGACCCCCGCGGGCTACTCGACGCCGTGACCGGTCTCGGAGCGCTACCCGTATTTCAGACCCATCGTCATGCCCATGACGAACCCATGGAGATCGGCAGCTTGTGAACGAATCGCCAGAAACGCCGAGCCGGCAGAGCATGCAGTCCGCACCACCGAAGGTTGTCGTGTGCGGTACCTCGTTCGGCCGGGTGTACCTGAAAGCGGTGCACGAAGACCCGGGCGTCGAACTCGCGGGCGTCGTCTCGCGCGGTAGTGCCGCCTCGCGGGGGTATGCGAAATCCTATGGAGTGCCGCATTATCTCGGCGTCGAGCAGCTCCCCGATGATATCGATATCGCCTGCGTCGCGGTGCGGGCCGGCGCCGCGGGCGGCGACGGCGCGAAACTGTCGCAGAGCCTGTTGAGCCGCGGCATTCACGTGTTGCAGGAGCACCTGCTGCATCCCGGCGAGCTCACCGATTGTCTGCGCACCGCCCGCGACAACGGGGTGTGCTATCGGCTCAACTCGTTCTATCCGCACCTACCGCCGGTCGAGCTGTTCTTGCAGGCGGCGGAGATCCTGCGGGAGCGGCAGCAGCCGTTACATGTCGATGCCGCGGCAGGTAGCCAAGTGGTCTATTCGCTGCTCGATATCGTCGGCCGAGCGGTCGGCCGGCTCCGGCCGTGGGCGATCGGCGATCCCGCACCTGTCCCCCCGGAACTGGCCGCACTGGCCGATCCACCGATGCCCTACACCCACCTCACCGCGGTGATCGGCGGTGTTCCGGTGTCGTTGCGGGTGCAGAACCAGATTCACCCCGCCGACCCGGACAACCACGCCCTGCTGCTGCACCGGCTCGCGATCGCCTTCGAAGGCGGAGTGCTGTCCCTCGCCGATACCCACGGTCCGGTGTTGTGGAGTCCGCGGCTGCACACCGATCGCGACGCGACCGGACGACTGGTCATGTCCGGACCCGGTACCGAACGGCTCGAAATACCGAGCACCCAGATTCTCGGCCCGGCGGACGTACCCACATTCCGGACCGTCTTCGACGAACTCTGGCCGGGCAGTGTCCGGGTAGCGCTCGATCAGTTGCGCGCCGATATCGCCGATCCGCGCCGTTGCATCGGCGCCGGCCAGTGGGCTGTGACCGTCACCGCACTCTGGCAACGACTCACGACGGTGCTCGGGCAACCCGAGCTGATCCGGCCGGACACACCCACGCCGGTGCCGCTACCCGAACTGCTCGCCGCCCGTCCGCCGTGGACCGGTGATGCCCGATGACCACCACCGACTCGCCACGCGAACTGGCTGACCTGCAGGCATTCTCGGCCGACCCGTTCACGACGATGCAGCGGCTCTACCGTGACAACGGTGCGATCTCCACAGTCGGCGCCGGACCGATGCGTTTCCGGATAGCCCTCGGCACCGAGGCAAGCGCCTACATCCTCGCGAACAGTCACCTTTTCAGCTGGGAAGCGGCATTCGCCGCGCTGGCCCCGCTGACCGGACGGTCCGCTCTGCTCGTCAACGACGGTGACCGGCATCGCCGCCTGCGCCGGCTCGTTACCCCGGCCTTCACCGCCCGCCGGGTCGACGACCACCTCGATACGGTCACCCGGCATATCGGGACCGCCCTGGCGGAATGGGCACCGGGCGACGTTATCGACGTGTACCCAGCACTGCGCCGGGCCATGCGACTGGCCACTCTGGAGAGCTTGTTCGGCTCGGCCGCCATGGAACGTTCCGAAGGCCTGGACGATTGGCTACACGATATCCACCGCGCCATCGACACCGACGTAGTGGGCGGCAGCATAGAACGCGGATCGGGGTCACCCGTCTGGCGCCGGGCACTGCTGGCGCGTTCTTCGGTCCACCGCTGGGTGACCGCCGAGATCGAGCGGCGGGCCGAACAGGACGATCCGGGCAACGACGTCCTGGGCGCGTTGCTGCGCGGGGTGGACGGTGCCCGGCTCACCGACGACGAGATCACCGACCAGCTGGTCAGCCTGCTCGAGGCGGGAGCCGAGACCACGGCGGCGCAGCTGTCGTGGATGCTGTACTGCACGCTGCGCGATCGTCCTCTGTGGACGCAGATCACCGGCGCGATCGCCGAGCGTCGCGCGACCGAGCCGGATCCGCCCGGTCTGGATCACCTCGTCTCCGAGACCATGCGGCTCTACCCGGCGACGGCCATTATCTCGCGTACCGTCGCCACCGAGTTCACCCTGGCCGGACAGCGGTTCGTCCCCGGTGATCTGTTGATCTTCAGTCCGTTTCACACCCACCGGCTGGACTCGGTGTGGCCGGAGCCGCAACGCTTCGACCCCAGCAGATGGGATCCGGGTTCGGAGCGTTATCGCCGTCCGGCGCCGCACGAGTTCCTGCCCTTCGGGGTCGGTCCGCACCGCTGTACCGGCGCCAACTTCGCCACCATGGCGATCAAAGCCGCCTTTGCTGTCATCGCGCGAGGAATCGATGGTGAGCTGATGACAACCGATGCGCGGCCCGCGGGATTGATCGGCATGCACCCGAGCGGTGGCATCGTGATACGTATCGACGAAAAACACTGAAGCATCGGGATGTACCCGCGGCCTGCACCGCGGGTACATCCGCTCGGCTCAGGTGCGCGGAGCGCGCAGGACACCGGCCTGGGCGGTGAGCTGTTCGCCGGTCAGACCGGTTTCCTCGGCCAGATCCTCGATGCCGAACGTATGCCACTCGCTGACATTGCGGACCACCCGGGTGGGTGCCGCATCGCCACTGATCTGCCACGTCGAGGTCATCCGGATCAGATCGCCGCCGACCGGCTCGGCCTCGAGCGACCCTTCGTAGACGAGGTCGCCGATCTGCTCACGGGCCAGTTCCATAGTGGGCAATGTCGTAGGACGGGTAACCGGTAGCAGTTCGACCAGCACCGGTGCTCCGGGCGCCAGCCGGGGCAGTACTCGATCCCACAGTGCCCGGCGCTCTTCGGCTTCGATATGCCCGAGTACGCCGAAGACGATCAATGCCGAGATCGAGTCGGGCAGTACAACCGATTCCGCCGGCTCTGCCACGATGGTGACCCGGCGCCGGAGGTCCTCGTCGGCGACCACATCATGGGTCAGGACCGCCCGCATCGCCGGCGCCGGTTCGCAGGCGAGGATTTTCGCCGTCGGGAGCACCTCGGCGACGATGCGGCAGGTACGTCCGGTACCGGCGCCGATATCGACCACAGGGCCAGCGCTCGGGTCGACGTCGGCCAGTATTTTCCGAAGGGCGGCTTCACCTTCGGCGTGAGCGCGGGGGACCAGGTCGTAGAACTCGGCGACCGGCGAATAGAAGTCGTCCATGCACATCTCTCCTGCTTCGTGACCACAGCCACGCGGCTGTTTAATGAAAAAGATTATCATTATGCTGGTGTGATTCGGTGCCAGTGAAAGGGTCTGCGATGCCGTCGTTCCGGAGTACTCACGAGTCTCGCGCCGAGGGCGCTGACCGCCCGTCGATTGCTGTGGCCGGCTTTCCGGCGACCGGTAGTCGCTGGGAAAGCCGAAATGAGGGGATCGCAGCCGCGCCGGGCGCAGACACGGCAATCGCATCGACGAGCCTTTCCGAATTCGACCAGCGTGCTTTCCAGCAGGTGTGCGCTCGCTTCGGGTCCCACGTGCGCGATAGGTTCGCCGGAACAGAGTGGTACACCTCGGACCTGGGCCTGCCTGTGCTGGGCAATGCACTCGCGGCCATTCACTGTTCGGTGGCGGACGTCGTAGACGGCGGCGATCATTTCATCGTCGTCGGCCGGGTGCTGGCGCTGTCGGAATCCGCCGGTGCCGGTCGGCCGCTGTTGTTCTACCGGGGCCGGTACGCCGCTATGGCGCCCATCGATCCGTTGTACGCGGCATGGCATGCCGACCTGGAGTACTTCCTCGCCGCGCCATCCGACTCGTGGTAGGCCCGTCGCACGCTCTGTTGCGAGCGGTCGCGGTAGCCGGCCGGATCCCTGACGGTTTCTGTACTCGCCTCTCGGGCGACCTACTCGTTATGCGATGTAATACAGCGAGAACACACCCCGTCGAGTTCGAGTGCATGCCTGATATCGATGAACCCGGTGGTCCGAGGGAGTTCGTCGATCCATTTCTCGACGACCTCGGCGTCGAGGGCGGTGCTGTCCCCGCGCTGCCGGCAGATCAGATGATGACGATGCAGGCGCGAGCGGCGAAGCTGATACCTGCGTTCGCCGTTCTCTTGGCGGACGATGTCGAGTCGTTGGCCCCGTTCCAGTCCGGCCAGTGTCCGGTAGGCGGTGGAGATTCCGATGCGGTGTCCATCGCGGCAGAGCTGGGTGTGCAACTCTTGTGTGGTGGCGAACTTCCCCTTGGCTTCGAGCGCGGACACGATCAACTCCCGCTGTCGCGACCAGCGGAGTCCCGTAGGGGTTGTCGCATACTCCCCGACCAGGGTCCCTGGTTGAGCATGGCTGAAAATGATTTTCAATAGTAGGCTGCCAGCGCCTGAAGGTGCGCCACTCGCGCCGTCGACGGATATGGCTGTACCCGGGTGTGCAGCCGCCGAGACTGTGTACGTGCCCGTGCCGTGAAACACGGTCGTGTGCAACGGAAGACGCTGCGGCGGAGCTATTTTGCCCTACGTTTCGATTTTCTGCTGGAGAGGTAGATGACTCAGCTCAACAGACCGGCCGCGGTGCTGGCCACGGTCGTGATTGTCCAATTCATGGTTTCCCTCGATTTGTCCGTGGTGAACGTCGCGCTGCCGGCGATCCAGTCCGAGTTCGGGATGTCGGCGACCGCATTGCAGTGGGTGGTCAACGCCTACATCGTGGTGTTCGGTGGTTTCCTGCTGCTCGGTGGCCGGCTCGGCGATGTGATCGGCCGCCGCAATACGATGCTCATCGGTCTCGGGGTCTTCGGTATCGCCAGCCTCGTGGGCGGGCTCGCGCAGGATCCAGCGTTGCTCATCGTGGCCCGGGCGGTCCAAGGCCTGGGTGCCGCGGCGTTGTCGCCGCTGTCGCTGGCGTTGATCAGTGTGACCTTCGAGGAGGGGCGTGCGCGCACCAAGGCCATGAGCCTGTGGGGTGCGTCCACCATGCTGGGCGGCACACTCGGTGTTGTCGCCAGTGGTGTACTCACCGACTTCGCGGATTGGCGGTGGGTTTTCCTGATCAATATCCCGATTGTCGCCGTTGCCGTGGTCACCGCGGTGGCCGGAATCGGCGGGGTCAGGGAAGGTGAGCGCCCCCGGCTCGATGCGCTCGGGGCGCTGCTGGTCACCGCGGGAATGATCCTGTTGATCCTCGGGGTGGTGCGGACCGACGAGCAGGGCTGGGCATCCGGTGCCACCGTGGCGACTCTCGCGGTGGCCGTGATCCTGCTGGCCGGGTTCGTCGTGGTGGAATCCCGGGTGTCCGAGCCGCTGATGCGGCTGGGATTATTAGCGCACGGAAGTGTGCTGGGCGCCAACGTTTTCGGGTTTATGATCACCGCGGGACAGCTGGCCGCGTTCTATTTCCTCTCGCTGCACATGCAGAACGTGCTGCAATACTCTCCGGTGGCAGCCGGCCTCGCGTTCGTTCCGTTCTCCATAGGTGCGGTGATAGGTATGTTCGGGGTCGGGCCGATCGTGCGGCGTTTCGGTCAGCGTGCCGCCCTGGTGGCGGGTGGTCTGCTCGGTGCGCTGGGTATCGCATGGTTCGGCCTGGCCGGGCCCGGCGGCTCGTTCGCCGCCCAGCTTCTCGGTCCGTCCATGGTGGCGAGTATCGGCATCGGAGCCAGCTTTGTCGTGATGGGTGCAGTGGCGATGCAGGGAGTTTCGGCGGAGGAGGCGGGGATGGCCTCCGGTCTGCTGAACAGTTCCCGCCAGCTCGGTGGTGCGATCGGCCTGGCCGTGCTGACGACGGTAGCGGCTGCGGTAACCGGGGACGGTCGGTCGCCGCAGGCGCTCAGCGACGGCTATTCCGCAGCTCTGCTGCTGGGTGCGGCCCTCATCGCGGTCGGTGCGGTAGTGGCGGGGGTGCTTGTCCCGCGGCCGGAAAAGGAGCAGGCGACGCCGGTCGGTGCGTAAGCTCGGCGACTCGGACCCGTCTCTTCGGGTCGCGCGTCGCGGGCTGTGCAGAATCTCGGTCTGCGCAGCCCGCGGCGGGTCGTGCCGGACCGTCTCATACGCCCGGGCTCGGCGATGTCGAGCAGATCTCATTCGCCTTTCGCACACCCATTCCCGGACGCTTATCGGCTGCCGGTCTGTGGTGCCGGAGTCGAAGGGCGAGGTCGCGCTCGGCGGTGGGAGCTCGGTCCTGTGGACACTCGCGCTGCGGCGGGAAGCAGCCTCGCCGCCAGTGTTCGTGCGGCTTCGGCGCGGGTCAGCGGTCGGATCTTCGGCAGAGTGCCAGTTTCCGGGTGGGTTCGATCGCTCTTCCGGGGCCGGTGCGGGTCGCGTCGCCGCGGGTTGTCACCGGTGGAATTGCGACGGTGGCAGAGCAGGCCGGTGGCACAACGGCGTCGGTGCCATGGTTCGCCCGGGGAACTGGATGGCTCGGTGACTCCGGATATCCTGTTGCGTCTGCTGGTGGCCTTCGCGCTGATCCTCGTGGTCGCGCGACTTGCCGGGTGGCTCGCCGAGCGGGTCGGCCAACCGGCTGTGGTTGGTGAGATCTGTGCGGGAATTCTGCTCGGCCCGACGTTGCTCAGTGGCGAGCTGACCCGGCTGCTGTTCCCCTCCGAAGTGCGCCCTCCGCTGCGCATACTCGCCGACGTGGGCGTTGTGCTCTTCATGTTCCTCGTCGGCCTGGAGTTGAACGAGAAGCTGTTGCGCGGGCAGGGGAAAGCGGTGGCCGGTACAGCGCTGGGTTCCATGGCGGTGCCGTTCGTGCTGGGGGTTGCGCTGGCGCTGTATCTGGTCGACAAGCACCCCACCGGGGATCGCCTGGCTTTCGTGCTGTTCCTGGGAACCGCGATGTCGGTCACTGCCTTTCCCGTGCTGGCCCGCATCCTGGGCGACCGTGGGCTGATGGAAACCCGGATCGGTGCGCTCGCGCTGGCCTGTGCTGCGGTGGGCGACGTTCTGGCGTGGACTCTGCTCGCAGTCGTAGCCGCGCTGGCCGGCGGTGCGGTAGCGCTGTGGTGGCAGCTCCTTTTCGTCGTGCCGTTCGCCGTGCTGCTCGTATTCGTGATGCGGCCTGCGCTGACTCGGCTGGGAGATCGCTGGAATCGGGGCCGGCCCGGGGTCACGCGGCGGAGACGTGCCGGAGTTCTCGCTGTGGTCGCGGCCGGGTTGGCATTGTCGGCCGGGGCCACCGAATGGATGGGGCTGCACCTGATCTTCGGGGCATTTCTTTTCGGTGTGGCCATGCCGCGCCGGAACTGGGACAGCATGCACGAATGGACGCTGCCGTGGGTGCGGCGAGTCGCTTCGCTGCTGCTGCCGGTGTTCTTCGCTGTTGCCGGGCTGGCGGTGGACCTTTCCGAGGTCGGCGGTTCCGTCCTGGGCGAACTGGCCCTCGTGCTGTTGGTCGCCATCGGCGGTAAGGGTCTCGGCGCGTACATCGGCGCCCGCCTGAGTGGGATCCCGGTGCGGTCTTCGGCGATACTCGCGATCTTGCTCAACACCAGGGGGCTCACCGAGTTGATCGCGCTGACTGTAGGGCTTCAATTGGGTCTGCTCGACACGGCCCTGTATTCACTGCTGGTGGTGATGGCCCTGGTGACAACGGCAATGACCGGGGCGCTGATGCCCCTGGTGCATTCGCGGTCCCGCGGGCGGCCCGAGGCGCAACTTCGGATCCTGCCGCCAGGGGTGCAGTCCGGGAGCTGACCGGCACCGGCGGTGATGACGGCCCGCTTCTGTTCGGCTGCGACAGTGGTGAGCGCAGGCTCTGGGCCCGGTGTCCCGGGTTCTGGCAAGGACAGGTGCTGCGGACCATATGGGGGTTACGCTGTATTAAAAATACGCGTGTGTTATTCGGTATCGGCCACGGAAGTCGCTGCGCGGCTGTGCACGCGGCAGCGAGTCCGTGAGTTCGAGCCCGCTCGTGCTCCTGTCGAGTCAGGAAGGTCCTATGGTTGACGTCGCCGATCCACAGTCTCTCGTTCAACGCGCCCGCCGAATCGCGGATGACGTGCTGTTTCCCGTGGCCGTACAGGTAGACCGCACGGGTACGGTGCCGCCGGAACACTGGGACCTATTGGCACGGGAAGGGCTGTACGGACTGGCGGCACCGGGGCCGGATCAGCTCGGCTTTGCGGAGATCGTCGAAGTGCTCGAGATTCTGGCCGGGGGATGCCTTGCCACCACTTTCGTATGGATGCAGCACAACGGCGCGGTGCTGAGCCTGGCGGGCAGCGAGAACACGGCGCTTCGTGCTCGGTACCTCGACGATCTGGTGCACGGGCGGGTCCGGGCCGGTGCGGCCTTTGCCGGAGTGCTGGCAAAGGCCGCGAAGCTGCACGCGGAACCGGTTGCCGACGGCCATCTGCTCAACGGCGAGGCACCGTTTGTCAGCGGCTGGGGTGTGGTGGATGTCGTGCAAGTGTCGGCAGTGGTGCCCGATGGGCGCGGCGGCACAGTGGTGTCGGGTCTCGTCGATGCCACCGCCGGTGCCGGGTTGACCGCCGACCCGATCGACCTCGCCATCGGCGAAGCCACGAAAACCGTCCGCCTGCGTTTCGCCGATTTCCTCGTGACTTCGGACCGGACCATCGCGGCGAGCCCATACTCCGATTTCGTCGGTCTGCAGAGTTTCGGCTCCCGGCTCAACGGGTGCGTCGCCTGCGGTGTCGCCGGGCGGGCCATCCGGTTGCTCCGCGAAGCAGGCCGAGTCGACGCCGCCACGGCCTTGGATCAGCAGTTGGCCCGAGCGCGGACGGAGCTGGACGCGGGCCTGGCGGACTCCACCCGGCTGCCCGCCGCTCGTGCCGGCGCCGCCGATCTGGCGGTGCGGGCGGCCGGCGCTCTCATCGCCGGCACCGGTGCCCGTGCCCTGCTCGCGGACAATCATGCGCAGTGTTCGCTGCGGGATGCGGTATTCACCGCGGTGGCGGGAAGCCGGCCGGAAATGCGCGACATTCTGGTGAATACAATGGCCGCCCGGTGACTCCGCTCGGCTCCCTCCTTCCCGTGAAGGGGCCGAGCGATCGGTGGGGTCGCTACTCTGGTATCGGAAACCATTGCCGTGCAGACGCTCCGGAGCACTATCGCGGCTCGTCTGTTGCTGCGGGGGTCGAACTCGTGGGCGGAAAGGATATCGAACACTTCCAACGGGCACCGCGGGTACCAGCAGCGGCGATGCGGTGCCGTAGCGCGAACGGGAGATGAGGGTGGAGCCGGAACCGATCCTGGAACCGCGGGTGGACGGACTGCTGCGCGATGTTCTCGCCGAACCCGAGCGGGTGTCCGCGATGGTGGAGGCGCTGGGTTCCCCGCTGAATGTGGTCGTCCCGGAACGGATGGCTGTAAACGCGGAGCACTATCGCGACGTGTATCGCAGGTATCGGCTGAGCGGGCGTACCTATTTCGCGCACAAGACCAACCGATCGAGCGCCTTCATCCGCTGTCTGGTGGCCGGGCAGTGCGGAGTCGACGTGGCTTCGCTCGGGGAACTGCGGCACGTACTCGCGGCGGGGTTCACGGGGGACCGGATCATGGCGACCGGTCCCAAGGACGCCGAGTTCCTGTGGCTGGCCGCCCGCGTCGGGGCGGTGGTCAACGCCGATTCCTGCGAAGAGCTGGCGGAATTGGCGGCGATCGCGGCGCGTTTCGGATCGGCGCCGGTGCGGGTGATGATCCGGCTCTCGGGGTTCGACTCCGCGGGTGTGCCGATTCTGAGCCGGCCCAGCCGGTTCGGCGTGCACGCCCGGGAACTGGGCGCGACACTGGATCTGCTCGACAAGCATCGGGATTCCCTGCGGTTGCTCGGCGTTTCCTATCACCTCGACACCACCGGAGTGGAGGAGAAGGCGCTGGCGCTCGAGGGGTGCCTACTGGCCATGCACCAGGCCTTGACTCGTGGTTTCGCGCCCACCGCGATCGATATCGGTGGCGGTTTCGGCGTGAACTACCTGGCCGATCGGGAGCAGTGGGAACGCTACACAACGTAACTGGGTTCTGCCGTGCTCGGCAGGCGGCCGTCGATGACCTGGCAGAACCATGGCTACGGCCTGCACGCCGAATCGGGGACGTTACGCGGCACGCTGGGGGTCTATCCCGCGTATCGAGAGGTTGCGGGTGCGCGCTACCTCGACGAGCTGCTGTCGTGGAAATCTTCCTCGCTGGGTAGATCACTGGCCACCCTGCTCCTGGAGAACCTCTACGAGCTCTATATCGAACCCGGTCGCGGGCTGACCGATCAGTGTGGTCTCACGCTGGCCCGGGTGGTCGAGGTTCGCACTACCCAGGCGGGGGACACGCTGGTCCGCGTCGCCGCGAACTCCCGTGACATCAGTGCCGAAAGTCATGCGGTACTGATGGATCCGGTGCTGTTGCCCGAACGGCCCGGCGTACCTGCCGGCGTCTATCTCACGGGCAACCTGTGCCTGGAGGACGACTTCATCACCCGCCGGCGTGTGACACTGCCGCGTACGCCGGTTCCCGGCGATCTGCTGGCCTTCGTGAACACGGCAGGTTACTTCATGGATTTCGCGGCGGACCACGCATTGATGCAGCCCATCGCCCGCACGGCGGCGGTGTTTCGTGACGGGGGTGGCTGGTCGTGGTGCCTGGATGAACAGTATTGGCCCGGGAAAGGTAGCCGCTCATGAAGTACGAGAGCATCCTCGACGTGGTCGGGGACACGCCACTGGTTCGTATCGCCCCCCAGGTGCACGGGCTGCGAAATATCGACCTCTTCGCCAAACTGGAGATGCTCAACCCGTTCGGCTCGGTGAAGGACCGGCCCGCCTGGAACATGGTGCGCGACGGACTGCCCGGCGCCGCGGCGCGTGGGGACGCCATCGTGGAACTGTCCAGCGGCAACACCGCGAAGGCGCTCGCGGTGATCGCTGCGATGCACGGGTTGCCGTTCAAGAGCGTCACCAACCGGATGCGGGTGCCCGAGATCAAGGACCTGCTGTTGTTGCTCGGCGCGCAGATCGAAGAACTGCCCGGGCAGACCGAGTGCCTGGACCCCACCGATACCGAGGATCCACTGAGCCGGATGTACCGCACGCTCACCGGGGACGGTAGCGGCTATCTGCACACCGATCAGTACTTCAATCCACGCAATCTCGACGCGCACCGTGCCGGCACGGCACCGGAGATCATCAAAGATCTCGACGGGCAGGGTCCGGATGTGTTCATCGCCTGCGTCGGCACCGCGGGCTCGTCTGCCGGCGTGGCGTCTGTGCTGTGCGAACACAATCCCGCGGTCGAGGTGGTCGGGTTGGTCGCGTCCAAAAGCGATTTCATCCCGGGCATCCGCAATATCGACGAGGTGAACGAGGTCGGCCTGTTCGAACCGGAGAACTACGACACCATCGACGCGGTGAGCGCGGACGAGGCTATCGAGGGAATGTTGATCCTCAACCGCCGGTGCGGCATCCTGGGCGGCCCGACGGCCGGTGCCGCTTATTTCGGTGCGTTGCGCTATCTCTCGGCTCTCGATGCCGGGCTCGCCGAACGCCGGACCGCGGTATTCATCGTCTGCGACCGGATCGAAAGCTATATGAGCTATATCCGGAAACGCCGGCCGGACCTGTTCAACCAGCCGGTGCGGCCGAATTCACTCGAGACGCTGGCCGAGGCCGAGGTCGCCAGGGCAACGCAGATGGATGTCGCCGAGGCACGCGAGTGGATTACCCGGCAGCGGCCGCTGATCGTGGACCTTCGTGGGGCATTCGCCTTCACCGCCCTGCACATCGAGAACTCCGTGAACATCGTCGACGACTTGTTCGACGAACTGGTCCGCGGCGGCCTGCCGTTCGGGGCGAGCCGGCCGGTGCTGCTGGTCTGCCCGGTCGGCGAGAAATCGGCGCGTTATGCCGCGTTGCTGACCAAAATGGGGCACCAGGACGCGCGCAGTCTGCGTGGCGGTGTAGTGGCCTGGCGCGACGCCGGCGCGCTCTTGGTCCGGGACTGATGCGATGACGGCCGTGACGAACCCGAGCGAAGTGCTCGACCGCCTTGCCGGCTGGCAGCGATCGCTGCGCGCGCAGTTCCCCATTATCGCGGACAACCCGGAGCTCGCGTATCTGGACAACGCGGCGACCACGCAGAAACCGCAGGCGGTGCTGGATGTCGTCACCGAATACCTGAGCACGGGAAACGCCAATGCCGCGCGTGGTTCCTACCCGTGGGCCACCGCCACCACCGCCCGGATCGAGGCAGCCCGGCAGCGCGTATGTTCGGCATTGGGCGATCGCGGCGGCGATTCGGTGGTCGAGTTCGTCGACGGCACCAGCGCCGGGCTGCGGGCGGTCGCCGGATGGCTGGCTGACCTGCTCGTCGACGGGGACGAGATCATCGTTCCGTTCGGTGATCACGAGTCCAATTTGCGGCCCTGGCTCGATATGCGGGATACCCTCGCCCGGAGCGGTACCCGGGTGCGGGTATTGCCCGTGCCGGTGGATCCCGCCTCCGGTGACTACGATCATCGCGCGCTCCCGGCGCTGGTGACCGAGCGAACCCGGTTCGTCGCGGTGACCCATGTGCACCATGTTTTCGGTGCCGATATGAATGTGCATCGCGTGCGTGCGGCGGTGGGACCCGAGATTCCGATCTGCTTGGACGCCGCGCAGAGCGTCGGACACCGCCCGGTATCGGTGGCCGAACTCGACGTCGACTTCGTGGTTTTCTCCGGGCACAAGATGCTGGCCCTGCCCGGTGTGGGTGCGGTATGGGCGCGTAACCGGCGCGGACCTCGCTTCGGGTTGCACGGCTGGGCAGGGACCCCGAACACCGCGGGAATCGTGAGCCTGGCGGCGGCATTCGACTGGCTCGACACCGCCGGCCCCGCCGAGATCCACGCGTGGACCACAGCGTTGAGTAGTCGGCTCACCGAGGGCCTCGCCGGACTCCGGGGTGTGCGGGTGCTCGGTTGTCAGACCAGCCTCTCCGCGGATTCTCCGGTACAGCGCCGGGAGGGCATCGTGACCTTCCGGCACGATCGGGTACGCGCCGACGACCTCGGGTTCGTTCTCGCCGACGAGGGAATCATGGTGCGGGCGGACAGCCAATGTCAGGCCGGCCGTGGCTCCGACGACCACGCTGTGCGGGTGAGCGCGTACGTCTACAACACACCGGAGGAGATCGACCGGGTGCTCGAGGTCGTCCGGCGATGCGAACAGATGACGAGCTGAACGCCGTGTGACAGCTTGCCTCCCGGCCGCTGGGTCGTGGCTACGCGTCGGGTTTGCGCCCGCTGAATCCGGTACGGGCGGTGAGCAGCGCCAGATCACCGCGGTGCCCGAGCCAGGCCGCGTCGTCGGGATCGAGCAGGTGCGACCAGGTCGCGGCGTCGTCCTCGGCCAGAAACGGCTGTGCCCGCCGGACCCGGGCCGCCAGCTCGGCGAGCACCACGTCGCGGGCGCGCTCGGAAAGCGGCGCAGGAATATCGACCAGCACGCTGAACGCAGTGATATCGGTGAGCCCGGCGGAGTGCAGGATCTCGTTCCAGCCCCGATTCGGCCGGGTGGCGCCCGGCCGACCGAAGAACCACTGTGTGAAATGCCGATCGTGTGCCTCGTCCAGCCGGACCTCGAGCCCGGGCCGCCCGATCCCGACATCCCAGGGCAGGCACCGGGACGGCAGCCCGCCCTCGGCCAGGCATATCCGGCCACCCGGCCGCAGCATGCCGACCAGCGCGCGCGCCGCAGCGTCCCAGTCACGAGCATGATGCACACACCACGACGACCAGACCGCGTCGACCGGCCCGGGCAACGGCGGCACACCCTCCTCGAGGTCGTGCAATACCAGACGGATTCGATCGGCCACACCCGCCGCGCGGGCGGTAGCAACGGTGACGTCCAGCATGGTGGCGTCCACGTCGACGGCGTAGACACAGCCCAGTTCGCCGACGGCATGCGCGAGCGCGACGGTCGCCGACCCGGCACCCGGCCCCACCTCGACGACGGTCTCACCCGGCCGCACGCCCAGCGGTTCGAGCAGGCGCACAGTGGCATCGAGAAACACGGCTTCGGCGGCGGCCGGGTCGTCGGTGGACGTCCCGGTCCCCGCTGGGCCGGTCCGTCGGCGCTGGCTGATCGTCACGGCAAGCGATACTACTGAACATCATTTTCAATGAATAATCGGCGCGCGACGGTTGCCGTTCACAACCCCAGCCGGGAGGGGCGACGGGACGTGGGAATCGGTTCACCGTTCGTGAATTGGACGGCAAACGCATCGCCGGTCTCCGCGTCACGCACAGCGTGTCTTGGCGCAGCCGTAGCGGGCACCTGGACCGTCTGGTCCGATCTCGCCTGTCCGCGGGGCGTCTCGGGGTGTGTGGCAGCGTGCCGACACCGAACGGAACGGGGTTTGAAGTGTTCGTCGCGATGTCGGCACGCTCGCACCGCAGGGGTGCGGCGGGCTCGAGGTGGCCCGCACATCAGGAATACCACCGATCCCCCGACGCGCTGAGTGACGGCTATTCCGCGGCTTTGCTGCTGGGCGCCGCCCTCATTGCCGTCGGTGCGTTGGCGGCAGGCGTGCTGATCCCGGGAGCAGACAAGGAGCGGCCGGCTGCGGTCGCTGCCTAACGCATTCGCCCAGCGCATCGAACCGGAGTCGGTAGGCCAGGCCGAGCCGATCCTGCATCGTCGCCGCGAGGCCAAGGCACTGGCTGCGAAGAACGGGTCCTGATCGCCCGGCCCGGAGCCACCGGGCGCCGGCGGAACGGGAACACCGCGAGATCATTCGTATCGGTGTACCGGTGGCGGAATCGGCCGTGGGCCGGGCGCCCGCCGCCGGACTGCCTGCGAGTGGCTCTTCCGGCCCGGAGGGTTCGGAATGTACTGGGCGGTGGACGGATACGTCGTGCGGTGAAATGTTGCGGGGATCACCCCGGACTGCGGATGGCGCGCCGGGGGATTAGCTTTGTCGGGAATCGAAACAATACTTTGGGATCGAACAGATCTCACCCGATGGAGGAAAAACCTTGCGCGTCCTGCTCGTCGCCAGCGCATTCAACAGTCTTACGCAGCGCGTGCACACCGAGTTACGCGGTCGCGGGCACGAGGTGGGGGTCGAACTGGCACTCGGCGACGATCTGCTGCGGGCCCGGGTCACGCATTTCCGCCCCGATCTCATCGTGGCGCCGATGCTGACCACGGCGATCCCGGAAGACATCTGGACCGCGCATACCGTGCTCATCGTGCATCCCGGACCGAAGGGAGACCGCGGGCCCTCCTCGCTCGACTGGGCGATCAGCACCGGGGCCCGGGAGTGGGGTGTGACCGTACTGCAGGCCGTCGCGGAAATGGATGCGGGGCCGATCTGGGCTTCCGTACGGTTCCCGGTGGCCGCCTGCGGGAAGAGCGAGCTGTACCGCAACGAGGTCTCCGATGCCGCCGTGACCGCGGTACTGCTGGCCGTCGACCGGTTCGCCGACAGCGAATTCGAGCCCGAGCCCCTGGATTACAGCCGTCCCGATGTGCGCGGGCAGTTGCGCCCCTACCATTCCCAGCAGTACCGCCGGATCGACTGGGGCAGCGAGGACACCGCGTCGATCCTGCGCAAACTGCGCGCCGCCGATTCGCAGCCGGGAGTGCTCGACGAACTGTACGGCCGGGAGTATTTCCTCCACGGCGGTCACCACGAAGACCGGTTGCGGGGCACCCCCGGGGCCGTCGTGGCCACTCGCGACGGAGCGATCTGCCGAGCCACTGTCGACGGGGCGGTCTGGCTGCCGCAGCTGCGGCGACGCCGGAAACCGGGCGGCCCGGCGACCTTCAAACGACCCGCCACCTATGCGCTCGGTACCGATCTGCCCGGCGATATTCCCGAGATACCGGTCACGCCCGCCGAGGCGGCGGTCCGCAATACCTGGTCGGAGCTGTGCTATTACGAGCAGGGCTCCGTCGGCTATCTGGAATTCGCCTTCGCCGGTGGCGCCATGAGTACCGTGCAGTGCCGGCGCCTGCTCGCGGCCTACCGTCATGCCTGTGCGCGGCCGATCCGTGCGCTGGTACTGGGCGCCGCCCGCGACTTCTTCTCCAACGGTATCCATCTCAATGTCATCGAGGCGGCCGAGGACCCGGGCGAGGAATCGTGGCGCAACATCACCGCGATGAACGATCTGGTGGAGGCCATCCTCACCACGACGGACAAACTGGTGATCTCGGCGTTGACCGGGAACGCCGCGGCCGGTGGGGTGATGCTCGCGCTGGCCGCCGACGAGGTGTGGTGCCGCGAATCGGCCGTGCTCAATCCGCACTACCGGCTCATGGGCCTGTACGGGTCGGAGTACTGGACGTATTCGCTGCCGCGCCGCGTGGGGGCGACCGAGGCCGCGCGGTTGACCCGCGACACCCTGCCGGTCGGCGCCCGCGCGGCGGCGGCCATCGGCCTGGTGGACCGGGTCGGGGCGGGCGGTACCGCCGAATTCCGTGAATGGGTGCGCCGGGAGGCGGCCCTGCTCGCCGATTCGCCGGAGCTCGAGGGCCGCCTGACGGCGAAGAAACGGCAGCGGGAAGCGGACGAAGCGGTCAAACCGCTGGCCGATTACCGTGCCGAGGAGCTGGCACATATGCGTCGGAACTTCTTCGCCGAGGGCGAGCCGTACCACCAGTTGCGGCAGAACTTCGTGTACAACGTCGTCCCCCCGGCCACCCCGGCCTATCTGCTGGGCTGATTCACCGGTCCGGGCCGGGTAGCCCAGTTGTGACATCAGGTGGCGTGGGCATACCCACCTGAGGTGAAATTTTTACTTTGTAGCCCGGCTTCGGGAACATCGAACTTCTGCCTGCGTGGCTGTGGTTCGGAAATCGACTAGTACAAGCGGAGTAGAGACGTGCTACAACTCGAGCACTTCAGCAACGGCTGGGTGACTCCTGTCCTTGCCTATGTGATGTCGTTCATCGGTTCGGTGCTCGGCCTGCGCTGCGCCGTTCGTGCGCGTACGGCGAGCCCCGCCTACGGCTGGCTGGTCGCGGCCGCCATCGCGCTGGGCGGTGCCGGAATCTGGGTTATGCATTTCACGGCGATGCTCGGCTTCACCATCGACGGTGCGAGCATCCGGTACAACATGCCGATGACGGTGCTGAGCGCGGTGATTGCGATCGTGGTGGTGCTGATCGGGCTGGTGATCGTCCGGGGGCAGCGAGAGGCGGTCGCACTGCCCCTCGGCGGTGCCATTACCGGGCTCGGCGTGGTGGCCATGCACTATCTGGGGATGGCCGCGATGAGCACCGGCGTCGATATGGAATACAGCACCGGCCTGGTCCTGCTGTCCATCGCGATCGCGGTGGTCGCGGCCACCGCCGCGTTGTGGTTCATGCTGCACGTGCAGGGCTGGGGCAACACCGTAGGAGCGGCGCTGATCATGGGGGTCGCGGTCTGCGGTATGCATTACACCGGTATGGCGTCCATGAGCGCGCACCACGGGGAACACCACGGGCTACCCGAGGGCGTCGCGCCCGTCGAACTGCTCACCCCGCTGCTGACCACGGTGGCGCTGGTCGTCGTGGGCCTCGTGGTGCTGGTCGGTGTGGCCGAGCTCGAGGTGCGCAGTGTCGCCGCGGCGAGCACGGTGCGCGAATCGGGTGAGGCCGGCACGCTGCTCACCACGGACCCCGCCACCTTGGCCCATAGTGGACGCCAGTGGCCACGGCTACCCACTCACGATTAGCCTCGTGTTCGCAGTCGTGACACCGTGGGCGGGGCCCGGTTGTTCCGATGGGCCGGTGGTCCTATTCTGGGCCGCCGTATCTGCAAACTGATGTGAGGATTGCTCGATGGGTAGTACCGTGCTCGATATCGCCGCACTGATCGTGATGCGGGTGGGGGATTTCTGGAACTGGATGGCCACCGGCTCGGCGGGGTTCCCGCCGCTGTGAGTCGCTGACAGCCGAGCCGAGCCCGGGTGCCGAGTGCACCCGGGCTCGGCTGTTTCAGGGGGCGCTCGCAGGGCCCCGGTCAGGAACCCACCACCGACTGCTGATCGGCCGGCGGTGTATACACCGATTCGTCGACGTGCAACACCATGAAACCGTTATCGGAACAGGTCACGTAGAGATCGTTGCCCCGCCATTCCGGCGGCGACAGGCACCAGTCGGTCGAGACATCGCCGAAGGCGAGTTTGCCGGTCCGCGCGGAGAGCGCCTGCGACGGGTCGAACTGCCCCTCGAGTACTGCGCGGGCCGCACTGGGCGCCGTCATCGCCGGAATACCGAGCAGTGACGCCAGTGCATGCGGGGAGTTGGTCAGTTCGAGGTTGCGTCCGGTGCGCGCCGGTGGATTGAAATAGGCGATCTCCCGGATCGCGTGCGGGTCGCGGATATCGAACACCCGGATACCGGACGATATCCAGCCGCAGGCCAGTGCGGTGGGGTTCGCCGGCCGGTCGGCGGCACAGTAATGGGATTCGTACGCGAACACCGAACCGCCCATGGAGGAGGCGATACTGCTGTCCAGATGCTGCGGCAGGTTGATCTCCAGTTTCACTTTGGCGACGACCCGGGGGTCGGTGTCGTCGGAGACGTCGATCAGTTTCACGCCTCCTGAACCGCCCTCGTCGACGGTGTAGATATGGGGCCGGCCGTCGTAGGTGACCGGAATACTGTGCTGCGTGGCCCAGCCGTCGGACCAGAACATCCGCCCGAGATGATGCACCTGCGGGTTGGGGTCGCGCCGCTGTACCGCGCTGATATCGAGCACTGTTACGCCGCTGAGAGCCGACAGATACAGCCGGTTGCCGTCCGGGCTCACCCCGAAACCATGGGCGGTGATACCGGTGAGACCCTGCCAGACGACCCGCGGGTTCGCGGGATCGGTGAGATCGACCGCGCTGAGGAAACCGGGTGTGATCCCGGAGGCCCAGTAGGTGTTGCCGTCCGGGGAGAATCCACCCTCATGGGTCGTGATCGGCAGCGGCATACCGAGGTTTGTACCCGGGCCGGGGTTCAGCAGCCGTGGATGTGCGCAGTCGGAAATATCGTAGACCGACAGATATCCGGCCCCGACCAGCATCGGGACCCCGGTGCCCACCAACAGCTTGCGCCGGGCGTTCACCTTCAAGCTCTCCCAGGTACCGGCGACCATGGCCGGTTCGTTCAGGGTCACGGTCGGGCGCGGATGCGCCGGATCGGAGACATCGAGGACCTGCACCCCGCCGTTCTGGTGCAGCAGGTTCCCGGGGAAGAAGGTCCCCATATAGGCGCAGTGCTCGAAGCTGGTCGAGGTGATCCCGGCGCCGCGGCCGGCGAACTGGCCGACCATCGACATATTGCAGCGGTAGCCCTGGGTGCTGCGTCCACTGTCGCGATCGGCCGCCGGAACGTCGCCCTGCAGCCCGGGTTCGGGCATGGCGCCGGGGCCGCATTCGGCGCGCGGTACGGCGGTACGGCCCACGTCGAGGAACTCCCGGACCTCGTTGTGGATATCGGCCTGCAGATCCGCTGTGGCGCTACCCGGCAGCAGAATCGCGGTGACCACCGTGACCACGCCGAGCACGACCGCTCTGGTCCGATGGAATTCTCCGAAGGGACGCCCCATTGCATCCTCGCGCTTCCCGAGCTACCTCGTCCGACCCGCCCGGACGGTATTTGGGACACCATCCGGAATTGTCCAGTGATGGTAGCGATTCGGAGCCCGCCCGAAGAGGGCTTTCGCCGAATGCGGTGTTCAGTCCAGGGCTGCCAACAGGGATTCGCAGGAATCCAGCAGCCGGCGGCGCAGCACCTCGGCCCGGTCCGCGATCGCGCTCTGTGCCCGGACGTAATCGGCGCGGCCGGCGGGGGTTTCGATCGGTACGGGCTCGTAACCGTAATCCCGCAGATCGTACGGGCTTGCCCGCATATCGAGTTCGCGGGCATCACGAGCCAGGGAAAAACAGTCCAGCAGCAGATCCGAGCACACCAGCGGGCTGAGCTTGAAGCACCACTTGTACAGGTCCATATTCGCGTGCAGGCAGCCCGGTTGTTCGACGAGCGGCTGGTCGTCGCGGGTGAGATGCCGGTTGTTACGGCCCACGGCGGGCGGGGTGAAGAAGCGGAACGCGTCGAAATGGGTACAGCGCACCGGCATCGACTCCAGGACGGCATCGGTACCCGCCGCCCCCAGCCGCAGCGGGACCGAATCGTGACGGACCTCGCCGCTGCGGTACACCATCGCCCATTCGTGCAGGCCGAAACAGGACAGCTGGGCCGGTCGGGAGGCGGTCGCACGCAACAATCCGGCGATATAGGCCACGGTATCGCCGCGGGCGCGCAGGAACCGCGGATCGGCGGTCACCACGGGTCCGGAGACGGTGCCGGTCCCGTCGAGCCGGTGATAACCGCGCAGACCGCTGTACTCGGCGGCGCCGCGTAAGGCGACGCCGTATCCGGGGTGCCAGCGGCGCAGTTGCGCCGGACGATGCCCGTAGTAGGTCCACAGGAAGTCGAGCACCGGGTGGCGGGTTCCGGTGGCTCGCCGGCGCAGATATTCACCGGCGAGTTCATCGGCGCGGGCGGCGTGCGCGGTGGCACGTGGCCGCCACTCGGATTCGGCGAGGACCGCCACACCGGTACCGACCGTCATTCGGCTACCCGGTGCGTTGCATCGCGCACCGTACCGACGAACTGTTCGACCAGATCCTCGAGCGCCACGATCCCGACCGTGTTCCCCCGGGCGTCGACCACCCGGCCCAGATGACTGCTGGTGCGGCGCAGCCGCGCCAGCGCCTCGTACAGGGTGGTGCCCAGCAGTACGGTCGGCAGCGGCCGGATATCGGTGCGCGGGATCTCGGTAGTCGGTCCGGCCGACTCGTCGGAGACCTTGTCCAGCACATCCTTCACATGCAGGTACCCGACCAGCGACCCGTCCGCGGCCCGCACCGGATACCGGGAGAACCCGGTTTCGGCGACGGCGGTTTCGATATCGCCGAGCGTGGTACCGCCCGCTCCCCGTAACGGCACGGTGCGCATCCGGTGCAGCGGAACCATGACCTCGGCCACGAACCGCTCCCCGGTGCCCAGGGCCTGGGTGAGACGGCGGTGTTCCTCCTCGTCCAGCAGCCCCTCGGACCGTGATTCGCCGATCATCTCGGCGAGTTCATCGCTCGAAACCGCGGATTCGAGTTCGTCCTTCGGTTCGATCCGCAGCATGCGCAGCGTCGCGTTGGCCGCGAAGTTGTAGAGCGCGATGAGCGGCCGGGCGATCCGCAACCAGGCCAGATGCACCGGCACCAGCAACAGCGCACTGCGCTCCGGACCGGCGAGCGCGATGTTCTTCGGGATCATCTCGCCCAGCAGGATATGCAGGATCACCACGATGGTCAGCGCCACCACGAACGACACCGGATGCAGCAGCCCCTCCGGCAGACCCACCAGTTCGAAGGGGTATTCCAGCAGATGCGCGACCGCGGGTTCGCCGACCCGGCCCAGCAGAATCGAACAGATGGTGATGCCGAGCTGAGCGGCCGCCAGCATCATCGAAAGGTTCTGACCGGCCCGGATCACGGTATCGGCATTACGTTTGCCCTGCGCGGCGAGCGCCTCGAGCCGGTCGCGCCGGGCCGAGATCAGCGCGAATTCCGCGCCGACGAAGAAAGCGTTCCCGGCGAGCAGCAGCACGGTGAACCCGACAGCGAACAGATCACCCATGGTGGTACTCCCGTCCGGCCGGCTGCTGTTCGCGTTCGAGCGATCGGTCGTCGACCGGTACGAGCCGGACCCGGTCCACGCGGCGCCCGTCCATCCGATCGACACGGGCGAGCCAACCACCCGGGCCGTCGATATGGCGGCGGTCGTGGCCGTGCCGCTGCGGCAGAACGACGATATCGCCGGCCGCCGGGATCCGGCCGAGCCTGGTCAGCACCAGACCGCCGAGGGTTTCGTATTCGCCCTCGGGAGCCTGGTAGCCGGTGGCCCGGGAGACCTCGTCGATCCGGAGCAGCCCGGAACAGTCCCAGCCGTCGGAGACGCGGCGGACATCGCGTTCTTCCTCGTCGTGTTCGTCGCGGACATCGCCGAGGATCTCCTCGATGATGTCCTCCATGGTCACCAGGCCGGCGGTGCCGCCGTATTCGTCGACCACCAGCGCGACCTGCATACCGTCGGCCCGGACCCGTTCGAGCACTTCGTCCCCGTCCAAGCTGGCGGGTACGACGGGAACGGGTTGCGCGATCTGTGCCAGACCCACCCCGGCACGGGTGCGCGCCGGATGGGTGAAGGCCTGTTTGACGTGGACCACGCCGAGCGTGTTGTCCAGATCGCCGTCGATCACCGGGAACCGGGAGAAACCGGTGCGGGCGGCGGCGGCCAGCAGATCGCCGATGGTATCGGTGCGTTCGAGCGCCTCGATCTTGACGCGGGGCGTCATGAGTTCTTCGGCACTGCGCGCCCCGAACTGCAACGACCGGTCCAGGATCTGGGCGGTGCGCTGATCGAGCGCGCCGTGCTGGGCCGAGGTACGCACGAGCGAACCGAGTTCCTGCGGCGACCGCGCCGAGCGCAGTTCCTCGGCCGGTTCCACGCCGAGACGGCGCACCACCCAGTTCGCCGTGCCGTTGAGGAATTGGATCATCGGTTTGAACACCGTCGAGAACGCCACCATCGGTCCCGCGGTGGTGCGTGCGGTGGCCAATGGTGCCGCGATCGCGATGTTCTTCGGTACCAGTTCCCCGTAGATCATCGACAGTGAGGTCGCCAGGATCAGGGCGAGAACCAGCGAGATACCGGTCACCGCGGAATCGGGGATGCCGACCAGGCCGAACAGCGGTGCCAGCAACCGGGCCAGCACCGGCTCGGCGATATAGCCGGTGATCAGGGTGGTGATGGTGATTCCGAGCTGGGCCCCGGACAACTGGAACGACAGTGTGCGATGGGCCTGCCGGACCGCGCGGGCCCGGACATCACCGTCGCGGGCATGCGCTTCGACGGTGCTGCGTTCCAAGGCGGTGAGGGAGAATTCGGCGGCCACGAACAGGGCGGTGCCCGCGGTCAGCGCGACGAACCCGATCAGGCTCGCAATGGTGAGTACGACGGTCATATCCCCACCACCCGGCGGGCATCGGCAACGACGGCCGGACGAACAGGTGGTCGGTGGAGGGTCGTGCGGAGGGGGACGCCGGGTCTGTCACCCGGCTCGATAGATGAGCCCTCCTGAGTGGCGCCCTCGGACGCGGGTGACAACTGGTTCCTTTCGTCCTGGTGAATTCACGGCCGGCAACCGCCGACGCACCTCATGGTACCGGCCCGTACACCGGGGTGCACGGGCCGGTCGGCGGGGCCGCCCGCTCACCACCCGCCGGGCAGCGGGCGTCCCTCGGCGAATCCGGCGGCCGACTGGACTCCCAGCACGGCGCGGTCGTGGAACTCGGCGAGGGTGCGGGCACCGGCATAGGTGCAGGCACTGCGGACGCCGGAACAGATGTGGTCGATCAGGTCTTCGACGCCGGGCCGCTCGGGATCCAGGAGCATCCGGGAGCTGGAGATACCTTCCTCGAACAGGGCCTTGCGGGCGCGATCGTAGCCGCGGTCGGCGGCGGTGCGGGCGGCGACGGCGCGTTTGGAGGCCATCCCGAAGCTCTCCTTGTAGGCGTTGCCCTCCCGATCCACCCGCAGATCACCGGGCGATTCGTAGGTGCCGGCGAACCAGGAACCGATCATGACATTGGACGCCCCCGCCGCGAGCGCCAGCGCGACATCGCGCGGATGGCGGACGCCGCCGTCGGCCCAGATATGTGCCCCGAGGTCCGCGGCCGCGGCGGCACATTCGGCCACCGCGGAGAACTGCGGCCGGCCGACACCCGTCATCATCCGGGTGGTGCACATGGCGCCCGGACCCACCCCGACCTTGACGATATCGGCGCCGGCGGCGATCAGATCCCGGGTACCTTCGGCCGAGACCGTGTTCCCGGCCACGAGCGGCACGCCGAGGCCCAGGTCGCGGATGGAACGCAGCGTTTCCAGCATCTTCACCTGGTGCCCGTGGGCGGTATCGACCACCAGCAGATCGGCGCCGGCATCCACCAGCGCCTTGGCCTTTGCCGGGACGTCACCGTTGATGCCGACGGCGGCCGCGATCCGCAGCTTGCCGTCCCCGTCCACGGCCGGGGTGTAGATCCCGTGCCGTACCGCGCCGGTACGGGTCAGCACACCCGCGAGTGTGCCGTCCGGGGCGAGCAGCACCGCCAGATCGGCATGAGCGGCCTCGAGCCGGTCGAAGATATAGGACGGTTCGGCCGTGGCCGGGGCGGTGACGAAATCGGTGGTGGCGATCTCGTGCAACCGGGCGAACCGGTCGACATCGGCGCAGGCCGCCTCGGTGACAACGCCGACCGGCCGGTCCCGGTCGACGACGATCACCGCGCGGTGCGCCCGTTTATGGATCAGCGCCATCGCATCGGAGACCGAATCGTCCCGGGTGAGCGTGACCGGGGTATCCGCGATGAGCGAGCGGCTCTTGACGAACGCGATGGTTTCCGCAACCGCGCTGTTGGGCAGGTCCTGCGGCAGCACCACGAGCCCGCCGCGCCGGGCCACCGTTTCGGCCATCCGCCGCCCGGCGACCGCGGTCATATTCGCGACCACCAGCGGGATGGTGGTGCCGGAGCCATCGGCCGTGGTGAGATCGACATCGAACCGCGACGCGATATCGGTGCGGTTCGGAACCAGGAAGACGTCGTTGTAGGTCAGGTCGTACGGCGGGGTTTGTCCGGGGAGAAACTGCACTGCACCCATGGTAATCGGGTCCGGACCGCGGCGGGCGGGCATTGCCCCGGCTCCTCCCGGCATTCAGGTGTGGACTTCGCTTCGGTGACCGGCGACTACCGCGGTCGCGGGAACAGTGCACGCGGGGGCACAGTGCCCATACAGCTGTTCCGGTGGCCGTTGTGATGGAGGGCCGCGGGGACGATTACTTCGTCCGGCGTCGATGTGGGCGGCGTGACCGGGGCGGGTCGGCGGTGCGGTACCCGCGTCCGGCTCCGCTTCGCGGGCGGGTATGGCCGGGGGCTGCCGGTTCGGGGGCCGCGGGTGTGCCCGCGGGGGAGCGAGCGCCGGTGAGCTGCTGGAGTTCCCGGTCCTGTGGCCCGACGGTGTGGGTCACCACGTCGACGCCCGCTGCCTCGGTGAGGGCGGTGACCTCGGCGCGCTGATCCGGGGTCACCACGGTGACCACCGAGCCGGTGGCGCCGGCGCGCGCGGTACGCCCGGCGCGGTGGACGTAGTCCTTCGGGTCGGTGGGCGGATCGGCGTGGACGACCAGGGAAACCGCGTCGACGTGGATGCCGCGGGCGGCGATATCGGTGGCGACCAGGGCCGGTACCGCACCGTCCGCGAACGCTGCCAGGGTGCGCAGCCGCCGGTTCTGCGCTTTGCCGCCGTGCAGGGCGGCCACCGTAACGCCTTGGTCGCGTAGTCGGCGGGTGAGTTTCTCGGCACCGTACTGCGTGCGTACGAACAGCAGCGTGCGCCCTTCGCGGGCGGCGATTCGCGCGAGCACGGCGGGTTTGTCGGCCGTTTCGACGTAGAGCAGATGGTGGACGGCGACGGCTGCCGTGGGTTCGGGGGCGACGCTGTGGGTGACCGGGTTGCGAAGATAGTGCCGGACGAGGTCCTGGACGGATTCGTCGTCGAGGGTCGCCGAGAACAGCAGCCGCTGCCCGTCGGAGGGGGTCGCGTCCAACAGGTGCCGCACCTGGGGCAGGAAACCGAAATCGGCCATATGGTCGGCCTCGTCGACGGCCGTGACCCGCACTGCATCCAGTACCGCGGCACCCTGCTCGACCAGGTCGGTGAGCCGGCCCGGGGTGGCGATCAGCAGGTCGATACCGCGCTGCAGTTTGTCGGCCTGGCGGCTCGCCGGCATACCACCGACCGCGGTACCCAGCCGCAGACCCAGTGCGAAGGGTTCCAGCGCGCGTTCGATCTGCAGGGCCAGTTCGCGGGTGGGCGCCAGGATCAGCCCGCGCGGGGACCGGGGAATCGCGGGCCGCCCGGCGAGGCGGGCCAGCATGGGCAGCCCGAAGGCGAGAGTTTTGCCCGACCCCGTCGGTGCGCGGCCCAGGACATCGCGACCCGCCAGGATGTCGGGAACGGCCGCTTCTTGGATGGGTAGTGGGTCGGTGAGACCTTCGCGCCGCAGCGCCTGGACCGTCAGTACCGGCAGGCCCAGCCGGGCGAACGGCGGACGGGCGGGCGAAGCCGTGGAATCCGGTGACTGCCGCTCCGGGACGGATATCGGATCAGGCACGGAAGAGCCGGCTCAGCTCGACGAGCCAGGGAATCGCGACGGCCAGTGTCGGCACCACCAGGATGGCGAGCGAAGCGAGATAGGCGGCGCCGGCGATACGCATATCGCCGAGCGGCCCGGCCAGGCGCTGGATCCGGATGAGGGTGCTCGGACCGCCGACCGCGAGCGCACCCTGCGGGGCGGTGGATTTCGAACAGGCGACCAGTGCCCGGGCCAGCGGTTTGGGTCCGGTCACCTTCACCGCGGAATCGTCGGCCAGGAGTTCGATCAGCAGTTTCACCGAATCCAGTGCCGATTTGCTGCGGACGAAGCGGGGGAAGGCTTCGTGCGCCGCGGTGAACGCCTCGAGTACCAGATCGTGGCGGGCCCGCAGATGCGACCGTTCGTGGCTGAGGATGGCGGTCAGTTCCTGTTCGGTGAGATTGTCCAGGGTGCCCGCACTCACCACGACCCGGCGCCGCAGGCCCGGCAGGCAGTAGGCGATGGGCTCGGTGGCCGAGAGCACCCGGATATCGGCGGCGCGGCGGACCGGCCCGCTCTGGTCGAGCAGATCCACGAGCATGCGGTGGCGGGCCCGCCGCCGCCGGGTGTGGATCCCGACCCTGATCGACGCGTAGACCAGCCGCGCGCCGACCAGCAGGGTCAGCATGAAAACCGAGACATAGGCCAGCCACAGCGGCAGGCCGAGCGCATCGATTTCATCGGTGGGCTTGGTGGTCGGCCGGCCGTCGGGGCCGGGGACCAGGAGTTCGGCGGCGATGGCGAGCCCGGAACTGAAGGCGCTGAGCACGGCCGCCAGTGCGATGGCCTGCCAGAGGACGAGTGCGGCCCGCGGCACCCGGTAGGTCCAGGTTGCACGGCTGAGCGCCTCCGGGACCGGACCGGCGAGAAGCAAGGCAAGTACGGCGAATGCCGGTGCTGCTGCGTTCATCGACTCTGCTCACTGCGTTGTGGGGCCAGGGTCCGAGCTCACTGCGGCGGTGCGGTGTCCTCGGTTGCTTCGAGCTTAGCGAGCGCATCCCGCAGGGCCGCAGCCTCGTCCTTCCCGACCTGCTCCACGAAATGCACCAGGGCCGCTGCCCGGCTGCCGGCCTCGTCGGCTTGCTGCAGCGCATCCATCATGAGTCCGGCGACCAGTTCGTCGCGGCTGTGTACCGGAGCGTACCGGTGGGCGCGGTCGTCGCGCCGTTGCACCACGAGATTCTTCTTCGCCAGTCGCTGTAGCACAGTCATCACCGTGGTGTACGCGAGTTCACGGCGCGCCGACAGGGCCTCGTGCACCTGCCGGACCGTTTGTGGTTCGTCGGCCGACCACAACTGGTCCATAACCGCTTTCTCGAGTTCACCAAGTCCAGCCATCTTTCGATTTTACGACTTCAACGACACTTGGGCGTACTACAGGGTGTCGTAACGTCGTGGGATTGGTCATAGCTCACAGTTCGCCCGCTCGGGCGGTGATTCCGGGGGTGGTGCGAGACCGGCGTTCTACGCATTCGATTCGTTTGCGCGAAATACTTGCCAGGTCTGGTTAGGCTAACCTATCTTTCGATCAAGCCGTTGCTGCAACGCCGATCCCGAGGAGGTTCGAATGTCCGAACTGGCCACTGTGCGCATCCCCCGTCCCTACGACGCGGCATTCGGTTCGGCATGTTCCCGGCTGCGGTCGCTGCAGCCGGAGCATCCGCGGGTGTACGCCGCCGCGGCCATGGCCGATCAAGGCAAGCGGCGCTGGTGGGCGCTGTCCACCGGTTTGCGTGAGGGGCGGATCGACCTGATGTACCGGCGGCACGCCGCCGAGATGATCAGCGCGACCGCGGCCGCCGAGGTGGTCGCCACCGCCCTGATCCATGCGGTGGTCGGCCGGGTCGCGGCGCTGTGGGTCGCCGACGGTCGGGCCTGGGATCCCGGACTGGAGAACATCTGGATCCATACCGACAACGACGGTGGTATCGACTGGGCGGGTCTGGCCGATACGACGATTCGCGTAGTGGACGGGGATCCGCTGGCCGATGCACCGGGTGTGGTGACACTGCCGTGTGAGCGCGCGATGTGGGTATGGCTCGCCTACCGCTGTGAACCGTCGCTCCTGCTGGTGCAGGGTGCGCTGGCCCGGTGTGCCGGGTTGAGCCCGCGGCGCTTCTGGGCGTTGGTTGCCGAATCCGTGTGTGGCGCCACGACCTACGTTCCCGCGCTGGCGGGGGCCGATCCGGTGGCGGGCGCCCGGCGTGGGGAGGGCCTGCTGACAGCCCTCGAGGATCGCGGGCTGGCAATCCGGCGCGCCCAACGTGTTGCCTAGTTAGGTAAGCCTGACCTATACTTGGAAGCGGCGTACGGATCGCGCGAGAGTCCCGAGGGCTGCGGTGACCCCCGATCCAGACGCGCGGCGGGCTCCACGACATGTGGGGCCCGCCGCTTTCATTCCCGGATGACATACGGACCGAAACTCTGCACGGATCGCGTACGGCCGGCGTCGCCCCGGCCGTGGTACGCACAGGACGCTCCGGGGCCGACGACCGAGCTGGGCGGCGAGCGTTCGATCGCACCGGAACAGAGCGGCAGCGCGCGCAGCCGAAAGGCGAATCCCGGGACGTGTATCGGGCAACCGGTTCGGCCCCGTACACGGCCACCGTGCGATTGTTGAGACATGACCGAACAGCAGACCGGGCTCCCGCAGTCGATGGCCGATCTCGGCCCCGAGGAGCTGAACGAGATCAGCAAGGGGACCTTCGCGGGCCTGATGGGCCTGAAGGTGACCGAACTGGGCCCGGACCGGGTGCGGGGTGAATGGGTCGTCACTCCGCAGCATCATCAGCCGGCCGGGATCCAGAACGGCGGGGTCCTGTGTACCGCCGTGGAAACGCTCGCCAGCACCGGCGCCTCGGCCTGGTACGGGGACCGGGGAATCGTGGTCGGAGTCAACAACTCCACCGACTTCCTGCGGGCCGTACGCGCCGGCAAGCTCACCGCCGAGGCCACACCGATTCATCGGGGCGGGATGCAGCAGCTATGGCAGGTCCTGGTCACCGACGAGGAGGATCGGCTGGTCGCGCGCGGTCAGGTACGGATACAGAATCTGCCGCACCGGTCCTGAGGCCTGGGCGGCACAACGGCGGCCGAACGAAAGCCGGGCCGCGGCCGCGCGGACAGCGCGGCCGCGACCCGGCCAACGAGCGAACTCGGATATCTCCGGGCACCTGGGACGTCTCCGGTTGCTCGGGGCCTCCGGCTGCTCGGATATGTGGGGTTGCTCAGATTCCGCCGGTCGACAGCAGGCCACCGTCGACGCGCACTGTTTCGCCGGTGATCCACTGCGCCTGCTCCGAGGCCAGGAACGCGATCAGCCGGGCCACATCCTCCGGCGAACCGAGCCGCTTCATCGGATAGACCTGCGCCGCGGCCTCCTCGTCGGCCGAGTACAGCGCATCGGCGAAACTGGTCTTCACCACACCGGGCGCGACTGCGTTGACCCGGATCTTCGGGCCGAGCTGCCAGGCGAGTTCGTCGGTGAGCCGGATCAGCGCCGCCTTGGAGGCGCCGTAGGCGGCGATCACCCCGGTGGAGCGCAGGCCCGCGACGCTGGCCACGTTCACCACGGCACCGCCGTGTTCGCCCATCCAGGCCTTGTACGCCTCCTGGATATAGCCCAGGGCGGCGACGACGTTCACATCGAAGATCTTGCGGACCGCGTCGAGATCGGCCTCCATCAGGGAGCCGTACACCGGGTTGATGCCGGTGTTGTTGATCAGAATGTCCAGCGACCCGAATTCGGTGACAGCCCGCTGGACCGCAGCCGTGCGTGCCTCGGCGTCACCGGAGTTACCGGCCACCGCGACGACCTCGCCCTGATGCCCCAACCCGCGCAGTTCGGCGGCCGCCTTCTCCAGCGGTTCGGGTTTGCGCGCGGTGATCAGCACGTTTGCGCCCCGGCTCAGCAGCTCTGCGGCCACCGCGTAGCCGATACCCCGGCTGGCCCCGGAGACCAGCGCGCTCTTACCCAACAGATCGGTGCTCATAGCCGGGCACGTTACCGTGTCCGAGACGGCTGCCGGTCGGCAGCGGCGGTGCCGGTGGCGGCAGCGGTCGGGGCCACCGCGCGGGCAGGTAAAATCGGTGGTTCCGTGTCCGGATACGGCCGATGATGGGTGGAAAGTTCCGCCCGAACCCGCCGGACCGTCGCCCCCAACCTGCTGCCGAGGAGATATCTGTGATCACCGCGACCGACCTCGAGGTCCGGGCCGGCGTCCGTACCCTGCTGTCCGCGCCCGGACCGGCGCTGCGGGTACAGGCCGGCGACCGGATCGGCCTGGTCGGCCGGAACGGCGCCGGTAAGACGACCACCCTGCGCATCCTGGCCGGGGAAGGCGAACCGTACGCCGGCACGATCATGCGGTCGAGCGATATCGGCTACCTGCCGCAGGATCCGCGCGAAGGCAATCTCGATGTGCTGGCGCGCGACCGGGTGCTCTCGGCCCGCGGCCTGGACGCACTGATCCGGGATATGGAGAAGCAGCAGGCGCTCATGGCCGAGCTCGCCGACGAAACCGAACGCGAGCGGGCCGTACGCAAGTACGGGCGGCTCGAGGATCGGTTCTCCGCGCTCGGCGGCTACGTCGCGGAAAGCGAATCCGCCCGGATCTGTCACAGCCTGGGCCTGCCGGACCGGGTGCTGGGGCAACCGCTGCGGACGCTCTCGGGCGGTCAGCGGCGGCGAATCGAGCTGGCCCGCATTCTGTTCGCGGCCTCCGACGGCAGCGGCGGACGGTCCGATACCACGTTGCTGCTCGACGAACCCACGAACCACCTGGACGCCGATTCCATCACCTGGCTGCGCGGGTTCCTGCAGAACCACGACGGCGGGCTCATCGTGATCAGCCACGATGTGGAGCTGCTCGCGGACGTCGTGAACAAGGTGTGGTTCCTCGACGCCGTCCGCGGGGAAGCCGATGTCTACAACATGGGCTGGACCAAATATCTCGATGCCCGCGCCACCGACGAGCAGCGGCGCCGCCGGGAACGCGCCAACGCCGAGAAGAAGGCCTCGGCGCTGCGGACCCAGGCCGCCAAACTGGGTGCCAAGGCCACGAAAGCCGTTGCCGCCCAGAATATGGCCAAACGCGCCGATCGGCTGCTCGCCGAACTGGACGAGGTGCGCGTTGCGGACAAGGTCGCGCGGATCAAATTCCCGGAACCGGCGCCCTGCGGTAAGACCCCGTTGATGGCGGAGAACCTCACCAAGGTCTACGGGTCGCTGGAAATCTTCACCGGCGTGGATCTGGCGATCGATCGGGGCAGTCGCGTGGTGGTCCTGGGTCTCAACGGTGCCGGTAAGACCACCCTGCTGCGGCTGCTCGGCGGTACCGAGGAGCCGACCGGCGGCTCGCTGGTGCCCGGTCACGGGCTGAAAGTCGGGTACTTCGCGCAGGAACACGACACCCTCGACGATACGGCCAGCGTCTGGGAGAACATCCGGCATGCGGCACCCGATGCGGGCGAACAGGAATTACGCGGTCTGCTGGGCGCCTTCATGTTCAGCGGTCCGCAGCTCGACCAGCCCGCGGGGACACTGTCCGGTGGCGAAAAGACCCGCCTGGCGCTGGCCGGGCTGGTCTCCTCGGCGGCGAACGTGCTGTTGCTCGACGAACCGACCAACAACCTGGACCCCATCTCCCGTGAACAGGTCCTCGACGCGCTGCGCACCTACGCCGGTGCGGTCGTGCTGGTCACCCACGATCCCGGTGCCGCCGAAGCCTTGAATCCGGAGCGGGTGATCCTGCTCCCGGACGGCACCGAGGACCACTGGTCGGCCGAGTACCTGGAATTGATTCAGCTCGCGTGAGTTTCATCACAAGAACTCATTGCCGGATGCTCGCCGAATGCTTAGCCTGAGAGTGACGCTGCTCGGCGACTCGGAGGAAGCCATGGGCGACAGGCCGGTACAGAGCAAGAGCACATTGGGTAAAGGCACCCGCGTCACGGGAAAGTCACGCGACCGCCTGCAGTCCCAGTTGAAGAAGCAATACGAAGCAGGGGCGAGCATCAGGTCGCTGGCACGTGCGACCGGGCGTTCCTACGGGTTCATCCACAATGTGTTGACGGAGTCGCATGTGCAGCTCCGCAGCCGTGGTGGCGCGAACCGCCGTAAAGCCCGCTAGCCGCACCGTATCGGCAGGCCCCGCCGCCGGATATCGACCCGGCGGCGCGCGGCCCGGTGTGCTGTGACGAGCCGGAGATGCCCGGTTCACCAGCCGGGTACCGCGCTGTCGCCGTGCGCCAGCAGGCCGGCGAGACTGGCGAAGATCGGCAGCCCGGTCTTGATCTCGAGATAGGCGAACTGTCCCTGCGGGTTGACCTCGAGGAAATAGTGCTCGCCGTCGAGACCCACCCGCAGATCCAGCACGCCGAAGCGGAGTCCGAGCGTGCCCATCAGGGTGGCCAGTGATTTGCTGACCCCGGCCGGAAGGCGAGCCGGGGAGAAATCGACCGAGACGTCGAGTCGCGAGTCGACGCGGCCCGCACCCGCGCGGGAATCGATCCGGACCGTCCACTCCTGCCCGTCCACCCAGACCACGCGTAGATCGCATTCGGGATCGATATACCGCTGGAAGATCGTCGGCGCCCAGCGGATCGCACCCAGCCGGTCCAGATCGGCGGGTTCGATGAGCCGGGTCTCGGCGAACTCCGCCCGGGACGTGCCGGTGCGTTTGAAAACGACCCGCCCCGGACTGTTTTCGACGAATTCGCGGGCCGCACCGGGATCGTTGGTGACCAGGGTCTCCGGAATCGCGCAGCCGGCCCGGCGGGCGGTGTCGAGCTGCACGATTTTGCGGTGGGCGAGCCGATCGTGGCCGGGATCGTTGACCCACCGGGCCGGTAGCGACCACAACAGCCCTTGCGCGAACCCATCGCATTCGGCCTGCCGGTAGGCGTCGTCGTCGGCACGGATCCCGGCCGGGACCCGGCTGGGATACGGACGCCGCCACCACACCGCGCGGACGTCGTCGAGGCCGGACAGACCCGCCAACGAGCGTGTGCTCGCGGACCCGTCGAGCCGGAAACTGCCCGATTCCCGGGGGAAATCGCGGAGATCGAGCCGTAGTGTGGCGATGCCGTACTGTTCTCGCAGCGTGGACTGCATGGCGGCGGCGTGCAGATCATCGGATTCGGAGACGATGAGGACCGACCCCTGCCGGGTGGTCATCGTGCTGCCGCTCAGTCGAGACTGTCGCAGTGGACACCGTCGTCGCTGCTGTTGTGCGACCGGGTCTGCGCGAAGGTGAAGGTCGCCGGGTGATGTGGTAATTCGGCGAGATGTAGCCGCCGCGCCCAGGTTTCGGTGAGCCGGCGGAGCTGGGTATCGCCGAGGGCCGGTGACGGGGGCGCCGCCAGCGTCAGCGGCCGTTCCCCCACATCGATACGGAGCCGGCGGGTGAAATCGGCGGTCGCGCCGGACCGGATATCGACCAGGACCGCGCCCGCAGGGGAGCTGGACCGGCCGTCGTGCTCGCGGATCCCGAGTACATCGCAGGGATCGAACGTCCACGTCCCGTCCGCGACCTGGATCCGGACAGCGCCCTCGTCGTGCCCGAGGAGCACACCGGCGAGGGTGGCCACCGCATCGGATTGCGTTGTGCCGACGGGAGGCAGGACATCGGTCATCTGATTTCTCCGATCTAGCTCGCAATGTGCCACGACCCGAGCGCGTCCGGATCATAACGCCGCCGAGGGGCGGTGGCGGCCGATATCGCCGGATTTGCGTCCATAGAAGGCCGATTTCGAGACCGGGGAAATTACCGGGACGGAAGTTTTCCGGAAACAGGGTAGAACGGCCCGGCGGCCGGAAGGTTTGCCGAATGCTTCGGAGGTGCCGTTCAGCCGCCGAGGAGTTCGGGCTTCTCGGCCAGTGCGCGCAAACGGCCCGCCGGATCCGTGACCAATCGGCGAGCATCCAGATCCAGCACTCCGCCGACACCGACCACCTCGGCCGAGAGTGTGTCGTCGGCGCGGATCATCTCCTGCCGAATGCGATAGGTTTTGCCCGAACCCCATTCGAACTCGCAGCTCACCCGGACCTCGTCGCCGCTGCGCAGTTCGCGCCGGTACTTGATGGTGGTTTCGAGAATGACGGGTCCCAGCCGGGCCGCCACCAGTTTGTCCGCCTGCAGGCCCGCCGCGACCAGGCACTCCCAGCGGGCGTGTTCGGCGTACTGCAGATAGACCGCCTGATTGACATGGCCCTGGACGTCGAGTTCGTAACCACGGACAGTGATGGGGACGGAGAAGGTCATACCTCTGCGAACTCGCGTCGGACCACTGTTGTTCCCGCCGCACCGGCGCTCAGGGACGGCGTCGTACCGAAGCCTCCACCAGATCCAGCACGGCGGTGAGGTTTTCGTTCGTATGCCCGGACGCGATGCGGGCGATGAGACCGTCCAGCACCAGGTCGAGGTAGCCCAGCAGCACATCGGTGGGTACATCGTCGCGCAGCGCTCCGGCCGCCTTACGGCGCTCCAGCCGGGCCAGGGTGGCCGCGGTGAGCTCGGCCGAACGCTGTGTCCAGCTCGACCGGAACTCGGGATCGGTGCGCAGCCGCCGGGCGATCTCCAGCCGGGTGCCCAGCCAGTTGTACTCCTGCGGGTCGGCGAGCATATCCCGCATCACCTGCACGATGCCCTGGTTGGCCGCGACCTCGGCCATCCGCTCGGCATCCTCCTGGGCCAGCGCCAGGAAGAGAGCGTCCTTATCGCGGAAATGGTGGAAGATCGCGCCCCGAGACAGGCCGATGGCATCCTCCAGGCGGCGCACGGTGGCGCCGTCGTATCCGAACTCGGCGAAACAGCGGCGCGCGCCGTCGAGTATCTGTGTGCGCCGGGCGGCCAGATGATCGTCGCTGACCTTGGGCATGGACTTCTCCTCCACAGCGGGGGATGGATACGAAATGACGAGCGGTGGGTCACAGATACGCGCATCCCCGCCGCGGCCGAGACCGAGGCGGGGAATCCCGGTGTCTACTATGTGATCCCGGATGAACCGTGCCGCATCCGGGTCCGGCGTGGCCTTGCGGCCGGCCGGGCGCCTCGCGGAATGCCCGGGAGCGGCCCGCGCACCGGAGCCCGGAACCGGATGAGCCGGCGGCTCGGGGCACGGTATCCGGTACGCGAGCCCGGTAGCTACCGGGCTCGCGGTACCTGCGATCAGTTCCGGATCATATTCCGCAGCACGTACTGCAGAATGCCGCCGTTGCGGTAGTAATCCGCCTCACCGGGGGTGTCGATACGGACCACCGCGTCGAACTCCACCTTCGACCCGTCGTCCTTGGTCGCCGTGACGTGGACGGTGGCCGGGGTGGTGCCCGAGTTGAGTTCCTCGATACCCGCGATATCGAAGACCTCGGTTCCGGTCAGGCCCAGCGATTTCGCCGATTCGCCCTGCGGGAACTGCAGCGGGATCACGCCCATACCGATCAGGTTCGACCGGTGGATACGCTCGAACGATTCGGTGATCACGGCCTTCACACCCAGCAGGCGGGTGCCCTTGGCGGCCCAGTCGCGCGACGAACCGGAGCCGTACTCCTTACCGCCCAGCACGACCAGCGGGATACCGGCCTTCTGGTAGTTCTGCGAGGCATCGTAGATGAACGCCTGCGGAGCGCCGTCCTGGGTGAAGTCGCGGGTGTAACCGCCCGAGACATCGTCGAGGAGTTGGTTGCGCAGCCGGATGTTGGCGAAGGTACCGCGAATCATCACCTCGTGGTTACCGCGCCGCGAGCCCAGGGAGTTGTAGTCCTTACGTGCCACACCGTGCGAATCGAGGTAGTCCGCGGCCGGGGTGCCCGGCTTGATGGCACCGGCGGGGGAGATGTGGTCGGTGGTGACCGAATCGCCCAGCAGGGCCAGGACGCGGGCGCCCTTGATATCGGCGACGGGCTCCGGCTCCATGCCCATACCGTCGAAGTACGGCGCCTTGCGGACGTAGGTGGAATCGTCGCTCCACTCGAAGGTGTTGCCCTCCGGGGTGGGCAGGCTGCGCCACCGCTCGTCGCCCTTGAAGACATCGGCGTAGGACTTGGTGAACATCTCCTGGCTGATCGCCGACTTGATGGTGTCGTCGATCTCCTGGGCCGAGGGCCAGATATCCTTCAGGAACACCGGATTGCCCTGGGTGTCCGTGCCCAGCGGATCGTTCTCGAAATCGAAGTCCATGGTGCCCGCGAGCGCGTAGGCGATGACCAGCGGCGGGGAAGCCAGATAGTTCATCTTCACGTCGGGGGAGATGCGGCCCTCGAAGTTACGGTTACCCGACAGGACCGCGGTGACGGTGAGGTCGTTGTCGTTGACCGCCTTGGAGATCTCCTCCGGCAGCGGACCGGTGTTGCCGATGCACGTGGTGCAGCCGTAGCCACCCAGGTGGAAGCCGAGCTTCTCCAGGTAGGGCCACAGACCGGCCTTCTCGTAGTAGTCGGTGACGACCTGCGAACCCGGGGCCATATTGGTCTTCACCCACGGCTTGCTGGTCAGGCCCTTGTCCACCGCGTTACGGGCCAGCAGCGCGGCACCGATCATGACCGACGGGTTGGAGGTGTTGGTGCAGGAGGTGATTCCCGCGACCGCGACCGCGCCGTGGTCCAGAATGAACTCGCCGCGCTCTTCGGTGACAACCCGTACCGGCTTGGAAGGACGGCCCTGGGAATTGACCGCCGCGGACTGCACATCGACGGCGCCGTCGTCGGCGAACGACAGCGAGGCCGGATCGGAGGCGGGGAACGACTCCTCGACTGCCTCGTCCAGCTGGGAATGCGGCGTCGGGTGCTGATCTTCCACGTAGTTGTGGATGTCCTTGCGGAACGCGATCTTCGACTCGTCCAGCGCGATGCGGTCCTGCGGACGCTTCGGGCCGGCGATGGAGGGCACCACGGTGCTCAGGTCGAGCTCGAGGTACTCGGAGTAGGTGGGCTCGGCGGCCGGATCGTGCCACATGCCCTGCTCCTTGGCGTAGGCCTCGACGAGCGCGAGCTGCTCATCGGTGCGGCCGGTGAGGCGCAGGTAGTTGATGGTCTCCTCGTCGATCGGGAAGATCGCCGCGGTGGAGCCGAATTCGGGGCTCATATTGCCCAGTGTGGCGCGGTTGGCCAGCGGTACCTCGGCGACGCCCTGGCCGTAGAACTCGACGAATTTGCCGACGACACCGTGCTTGCGCAGCATATCGGTGACGGTGAGCACGACGTCGGTGGCGGTGACGCCCGGCTTGATCTCGCCGGTGAGTTTGAAGCCCACCACGCGCGGGATCAGCATGGAGACCGGCTGGCCGAGCATGGCGGCCTCGGCCTCGATACCGCCGACGCCCCAGCCGAGCACGCCCAAACCGTTGACCATGGTGGTGTGCGAGTCGGTGCCGACGCAGGTGTCCGGATAGGCCTGCCCGTTGCGGACCATGACCGTGCGGGCCAGGTATTCGATGTTCACCTGGTGGACGATGCCGGTACCGGGCGGGACGACCTTGAAATCGTCGAATGCGCCCTGGCCCCAGCGCAGGAACTGGTAGCGCTCGCCGTTGCGCTCGTATTCGAGTTCGACATTGCGCTCGAAGGCGTCGGCGCGGCCGAAGACATCGAGGATCAGCGAATGGTCGATGACCATTTCGGCCGGGGAGAGGGGGTTGACCTTCTCCGGGTCGCCACCGAGGGCGGAGACGGCCTCGCGCATCGTGGCCAGGTCGACCACGCAGGGCACGCCGGTGAAGTCCTGCATCACCACGCGGGCCGGGGTGAACTGGATCTCGATACTGGGCTGGGCGTTGGGATCCCAGCCGGCCAGCGCACGAATATGGTCGGCGGTGATGTTCGCGCCGTCCTCGGTGCGCAGCAGATTCTCGGCGAGGACCTTCAGTGCGTACGGGAGTTTCTCGGTGCCGGGCACGGCCGAGAGGCGGAAGATCTCGTAGGAGTTGCTTCCGACCTCGAGGTTGCCCTTGGCGCCGAAAGTATCGATACTTTTGGTCACGTCAGCTCCACTTGTCGGGTGTGGGCGCCGTCGGCGGGGCTGTGCCGGCGGCGGTACGTCTCTGGCATGAGGTGCCGGCCCGGGATGGCGCCGGTTCCCCGCGGTTCCCAACCCTAACAGTACGCTTGTCCTGTGAAATTTTCGGGGCGGTGCCCGGTCGCCGCGGCCCGGCGTGGCAACCGTTCGGCGTGGCGGGTGTGCACCGACCGCTCCGTTGTCGCGTAATCTGCTCTCGAGCTGGACCGGATTGCCGGGGCGTGCCGTCGGGTACTCCGGGAATTCGTGCCCAGTGCTCGCTACCCCTGTCGCCTCGTCCGACGATGCGGCCTCGACCAAGACCGGATGGAAGATGACCGTCACCCACACTTCGGCCTTCTCCCTCAGGGCCACCAAGCTGCCGGACGAATTCGACACGGACACCATGGCGGAAGTCCGGACCGATCTCGCCGACAACGGGGTGTTCACACCCGACGGAGACGACCAGAGCGAACTGGCCGCAATCGTGGCCGATGCGCGGGCACACGGCATCGACCTGAGCATTGTGGTGATGCACGGCAACCCCGGCCACGATTCGGAACTGCGGGATCTGGCCACCGAGGTCGCGGGATTCCAGCACGGCACGATCGCGGTCTTCAGCGACGACTGGATCGGCACCACCAGCGATTCGATCAGCCGGGTGCGGCTCGAATGGGCCGAAGACACGGCGAAGTTCAAAGGCGGTGACAGCGAGGAGGCGGCGCAGATCTTGGTGCACCGCCTCGAACAGACGCCGACGGTGAGCTGGACCGAGATCACCTCGGTGCTGCTGGCCGGGCTCGTCCTGGTGATCGGCGGGTTGTACTGGGTCAAGGCGCGCCGTCGTGACGATACGACGGCAGCGCATACCGCGCCGGCGCCGGATGCTCCGGCACCCGCGGCGGACTCCGAGGTTCCTACCCGGTTTGCCGACGAAGCCGTGCGGGAACCGGCCTCGCGATAGGCCTTCGCCTGCCACCGGCCGTGTCCGCAGTGCCGTTTCGGCCGGGTGGGCTCGACATCGCGGGCTCCTCTTCTGCTGTGCGCCCGGATTCGCGGGCACCAGGAAAGCCGTCCGCCGGGGTTGTCGGCTCGATGCCCTGAGCGCAAGCGTGTGGTTGCGCGTCGAGCCGGTCGTTCTGTGTTTCGTGGGTGCGCGTCCAGTCCGTGGTTGCGCTTCGCCGTCGCGAACGCCTGATGGGGTTGTGGCGGACGCGGCGATCGAGGAGTTGTCGCCCGGCAGAAATTGTGCAGGTTTCGGCGGCCGCTGCGGCGGGCATCATGCCTTATCGGTACGTATGGTCGAGGGCGACGGGCGATGCCGGTGGCCGCGGCCACCGGGTGGACACCATCCGCCGGACCGGCGACCGCAGGTGAAGGCGGCGAAATCCGCGACAGTGGAGCCGGTTGCGGCGGATACGGTCATCACCTGGAATAGTTGTGACAGCACGCACAGGACCGAGGCGAAAGCGGGGATGTTGGTGACTTCGACGGACGGTGTCAAAGGGGCGGATTTGGCGAAAGAACCGCCGACGCCTGCTTCGAGCACCCTCGAACGCGACGTCCAGACCCTGGAAAAAGCGATCTACGAGGTCAAGCGGGTAATCGTCGGGCAGGACCGGCTGGTCGAGCGGCTGCTGGTCGGGGTGCTCGCCCGCGGTCATGTGCTGCTGGAGGGTGTGCCCGGTATCGCCAAGACGCTGGCGGTGGAAACCTTCGCCAAGGTGGTCGGCGGGTCGTTCTCCCGCGTCCAGTTCACCCCCGACCTGGTGCCCACCGATCTCGTCGGTACCCGTATCTACCGCCAGGGCCGGGAAGAGTTCGATACCGAACTGGGCCCTGTCGTCGCCAACTTCGTACTGGCCGACGAGATCAACCGCGCCCCCGCGAAGGTGCAGTCGGCGCTGCTCGAGGTGATGGCCGAGCGTCATGTATCGATCGGCGGTAAGACCTACCCGATGCCCGATCCCTTCCTGGTGATGGCCACCCAGAACCCGATCGAGAGCGAAGGCGTGTACCCGCTGCCGGAAGCGCAGCGTGACCGGTTCCTGTTCAAGATCGTTGTCGACTACCCCTCCGTCGAGGAGGAACGCGAGATCATCTACCGGATGGGTGTCGCGCCGCCGGAGCCGGGGCAGATCCTGGAGCCGACGGAATTGCTGCGGTTGCAGAAACTCGCCGCGAGCACCTTTGTGCACCATGCACTGGTGGACTATGTGGTCCGGGTGATCTCGGCCACCCGTGTCCCGGCCGAATTCGGTATGCACGATGTGGCGAACTGGATCTCCTACGGCGCCTCCCCCCGCGCCAGCCTCGGCATCATCGCCGCCGCCCGCGCGGTCGCGCTGATCCGCGGTCGCGATTACGTGGTTCCGCAGGATGTCCTCGAGGTCATCCCGGATGTGCTCCGGCATCGCCTGGTGCTCTCTTACGATGCGCTCGCCGACGAGGTCAGCCCCGAGGACGTGATCCAGCGGGTACTGCAGACCGTCGGCCTGCCGCAGGTGGCGCCGCAGGCGGTGGCGCCCGGTGCGCCGCCCGCCGCCGAGAACGGTAACGGCCGGCCGCCCGCTCCGCCGCAGCAGGCGCCCCAGGTGCCGCAGACCGCCGGCTCGAACCAGCCCCAGTGACCCGGCCGGACCCCCGTGCCCGAGTGCCCATGGCAGATCACGCGCCACCGTCGTTCCGGTCGGGCGAGCTGACCGACCCGCATCTGGCGGCCGCCCTGAAAACCCTGGAGCTCACGGTGCGCCGCCGGTTGGACGGCGTACTGCACGGCGATCATCTCGGCCTGATCCCGGGACCCGGTTCGGAACCGGGTGAGGCACGCGCGTATCAGCCGGGCGACGATGTCCGGCAGATGGACTGGTCGGTCACCGCCCGCACCACCCATCCGCATGTCCGGCAGATGATCGCCGATCGGGAACTGGAAACCTGGATGGTGGTGGATCTGTCCGCCAGCCTGGACTTCGGCACCGGCGCCTGCCAGAAACGCGATCTCGTGGTCGCCGCCGCGGCCGCGATCACCCATTTGACGATGGGTGGCGGTAACCGGGTCGGCGCCGTGGTGGCCACCGGCGAGCAGCTGCGGCGGATTCCGGCGCGCAGCGGCCGGGTGCATGCGCAATCGCTGCTCCGCAGTATCGCCACCACGCCGCATCCGCGCGACGGGGTACGCGGTGATCTGCACGGCGCCATCGAATCGCTGCGCCGCCCGCAGCGCAAACGCGGACTCGCCGTGGTGATCAGCGATTTCCTCGGGGATATCACCTGGCAGCGGTCGCTGCGCGCCATCTCCGCGCGCCACGAACTGCTGGCCGTGGAGGTGCTCGATCCGCGCGATATGGCCCTGCCCGATATCGGTGACGTCGTACTGCACGACCCGGAAACCGGGCGGACCCGTGAGTTCAGCGTGACGCCCCAGCTGCGTGCCGACTATGCGGCGGCCGCACAGCGGCACCGGGAGGAGGTCGAGCAGACCCTGCGCAGCTGCGGCGCCCCGGTGATGACCTTGCAGACCGACCGGGACTGGATCGCCGATGTGGTCCGGTTCGTCTCCACTCGGCGCCACAGCCTCGGCGCCTCGACTTCGCGGGTGCCACGCCAGTGAGTATTTCGAATTTCGCCGCCCCGATCTGGCTCGGGTTCCTTGCCGTCATCCTGCTGCTCGCGCTGGCATATCTGCTGGTCCAGCGCAGTAAACACCGCCATATGCTGCGATTCAGCAATATGGAGCAGCTCGAGAAGGTGGCGCCGAACCGGCCGACCTTCTGGCGGCATATCCCGATCATCCTGGTGATCGTCGGCATGGTGTTCTCCACCATCGGCGCCGCCGGGCCCACCGCTGAGCAGAAGGTGCCCCGGAACCGGGCCACCGTCGTCCTCGTCATGGATGTCTCGCTGTCGATGGAAGCCACCGATGTATCACCGAGCAGGCTCGAGGTCGCCCAGCAGGCGGCCAAGGATTTCGCCGAAGGTCTCACCCCGGGGATCAACCTGGGCCTGGTGACCTACGCGGGGACCGCCTCGGTACTCGTCTCGCCCACCACCGACCGCGGTTCGGTGAAGGCCGCCATCGACAACATTCGCCTCGCCGAGCGCACGGCCACGGGTGAGGGCATCTTCACCGCCCTGCAGTCGATCGAAACCCTGGCCTCGGTGCTGGGCGGGTCGGAGACACCGCCGCCGGCCCGGATCGTGCTGATGTCCGACGGTAAACAGACGGTGCCGGATTTCGAGGATTTCGATAATCCGCGCCACGAATTCGTGGCGGCCCGGCTGGCCAAGACCAAAAAGATCCCGGTGTCGACGATCTCGTTCGGCACGCAGTGGGGTGTGGTCGAGATCCCGCGCGATGACGGGGGTACCGATCAGGTCGAGGTTCCGGTGGACGACGAGGCGATGCAGGAAATCGCGCAACTATCCGGCGGAGAGTTCTATACGGCCTCCAGCCTGGAGGAACTCTCCGGCGTCTACGACACCCTCGAAGAACAAATCGGTTACGAGATCACCCGCGGTGACGCGAGCCGGCCCTGGTGGCTGCTCGGTCTGCTGGCGACCCTCGCCGGTGTCGTGGTGGCCCTGCTGCTGCGGCAGCGGCTGCCGTAACCGGATCCACCGGCGCTTCTCGCAGGCCGGTGAGCACGCTGCCGACGGGCCGGGTTCGATATCGAACCCGGCCCGTCGGCGTACCCCCGGTTTTGTGCGAGACGCACAAGTACACCGGCGAAATATGGGTGGACGTCCCATGCGATCGCTACCGGCACCGCCAGGTAGGTTTGTCCCCATGTCGAACTTCACAGCACGCTCGGTTCTGGTGACCGGCGGCAACCGCGGGATCGGGCTCGCGGTGGCGCAGCGCCTGCACGCCGACGGCCACAAGGTGGCCGTCACCCATCGCGGTTCGGGTGCACCCGAGGGCCTGTTCGGAGTGAAATGCGATGTCACCGACAGTGAATCGGTGGATCGGGCGTTTTCCGAGGTCGAGGCGCAGCAGGGGCCGGTGGAAGTACTGGTCGCCAATGCGGGCATCACCGACGACACGCTGCTCATGCGGATGACCGAAGACCAGTTCACCAAGGTGGTCGATGCGAACCTGGCCGGCGCCTTCCGGTGCGCAAAGCGGGCCAACCGGGCCATGCTCCGCGCCCGGTGGGGCCGGATGATCTTCCTCGGATCGGTGGTGGGCCTCGCGGGCCAGGCCGGGCAGATCAACTACGCCGCGTCGAAAGCCGGTGTCGTCGGGCTGGCGCGGTCCATCACGCGCGAACTCGGCGGGCGTTCGATCACCGCCAATGTCGTCGCGCCCGGTTTCATCGATACCGATATGACCAAGGACCTGCCGCAGGAGATGCGGGAACTGGCCGAAAAGTTCATCCCGATGAAGCGGGTCGGCAAACCCGAGGATGTCGCGGCCGTGGTCAGTTTCCTCGCATCGGAGGATTCGGGCTACGTCTCCGGTGCGGTTATCCCGGTCGACGGTGGTATGGGTATGGGGCACTGACCGGCCCACAGGTCACCGAACACATCTCGCGGCCGCGTCGGCAACACGGTGAACACCGTCCGGCACGGCCGGTCGAACGCGATCCACAACACCACACATCAGGGAGAACCGAGAACTCATGGGCGGATTGCTCGAAGGCAAGACGATCCTCGTCACCGGCATCATCACCGATGCCTCGATCGCATTCCACGCGGCGGCGATCGCGCAGAAGGAGGGGGCCCGGGTGATCATCACCGGTCTCACCGAACGCCTGCGGTTGATCGACCGGATCGCCAAGCGCCTGCCCGAGGAGGTGCCGCCGGCCATCGGGCTCGATGTCACCAACCAGGAAGATCTGGACAAACTGCCCGACGAGCTGCGCCGTCTCGCCCCCGAGGGGATCGACGGTGTACTGCATTCGATCGCCTTCGCCCCGAAGACGCTGATGGGCCCGGATGCCGTGCCGTTCCTGGAGGGCCCGAGCGCGGATGCGGCGAAATCCTTCGAGATCTCGGCGTGGAGCTATGCGGCGCTGGCGCGGGCGGTACTGCCGGTGATGAACGAGCGCGGCTCGATCGTCGGCATGGATTTCGATCCCCGTACCGCCATGCCGTACTACAACTGGATGGGTGTGGCCAAGGCCGCGCTGGAATCGGTGAACCGGTATGTGGCGCGTGAGGTCGGCTACGCGAAGCAGATCCGGTCCAATCTGATCGCCGCCGGTCCGGTGAAAACCCTTGCCGCCAAGGCGATCGCCGGGACCGCAACCGATGACGCGAAACAGCTCAAACAGCTGGATACCTACTGGGACGGCGCGTCCCCGATCGGCTGGGACGGCGGTGCCGAAGTGGTCGGCAAATCGATCGTGGCGCTGCTGTCGGATTGGCTGCCCGCGACCACCGGATCGATCGTGTATGTCGACGGCGGGGCCAGCCACAACACCTGGTTCCCCGAGAACATGCCGCTGGACTGATCACCGGACCTGGTAAGGAGGCGCCGTGGCCCGCGCGGCCGACGCACTGCTGCTGTTGTCCTTCGGTGGACCCGAAGGGCCCGAGGATGTGCTGCCGTTCCTGGAGAACGTCACCCGCGGCCGCGGCGTCCCACCCGAACGCCTGACCGAGGTCGCGGAGCATTATCTGCACTTCGGCGGGGTGTCGCCGATCAATGCCTGCAACCGCGCGATCATCACCGCGGTGGAGGCCGGGCTGGCGCGTACCGGGCTCGATCTGCCCGTGTACTTCGGCAACCGGAACTGGCACCCTATGGTCGAGGACACACTGGCGCGGATGGCCGCCGACGGGGTGCACTCGGCCCTGGTTTTCCCGACCTCGGCCTGGGGCGGTTACTCGGGGTGCCGGCAGTACGACGAGGACATCACCAGGGCCCGGGCAGTGGTGGGCCCGGAGGCGCCGGAACTGGTGAAGCTCCGGCATTATTTCGATCATCCACTACTGATCGCGGCCTTCGCGGACGCGATACACGCGGCGCGCGAGACACTTCCGGCCGGACGGTCCGATAACGCGCGCCTGGTGTTCACCGCGCATTCGGTGCCGATCGCCGCAGACAGCGCGGCCGGGCCGCCCGCCGACGGCGGTAATCTCTACAGTCGGCAGGTCGCCGAGGCCGCGCGGTTATGTGCCACCGCAACAGGTTTCGACGACTACGACGTAGTGTGGCAGTCGCGCTCGGGACCACCGCAGGTCCCATGGCTCGGACCCGATATCGTCGACCATCTGGAAACCTTGCCGGACAAGGGTTTCGATGCTGTGATCGTCTGCCCGGTGGGTTTCGTCTCCGATCACCTCGAAGTGATCTGGGATCTCGACAACGAAGCCGCCACGAAGGCCGCCGAACTCGGGATCGCCTTCGCCCGCGCGGCAACTCCGGGTACCGACGATCGATTCGCCGAAATGGTGGTCGAGTTGATCACCGAGCAACTGCGCGCAACGCCGCCGCGGCGTCTCGGTGATGTACCCGGTTACGGGTGCACGGTCGACGGCGCGCTGTGCGCCGTCGGGTGTTGCGAACCCGTGCGGCGACCCAGCGGTCGCTAGCGGTCGCACCATACCGGCGCCGCACCGCGGCGCCGGTGCACCACCACTCGCCGACCTCGAAGACTGGGTTCACGCCGGCCGGCGGCCATAGCAGACCGTGACGGGCCGGCCGGCGGATCGCCGCGGCCACACCTTCAGGGCACGATAACCGGCAGGTGGCGGTCGCTTCGTCTCTCTCGGCCGGCAGGGACGCGGGGCTCGGTCTGCGATGTCCGGGGTCCGGGGCGGTGGTCGGTTCCGCCACGTCCGGCGGGGAGACGGTCGCCGTGGCCGGTGGTGAGGATGGCGTCCAGCGGGTCCGTCGTAACCACGGTCGATCGGTGATGATCTGAGCACCCTGCGTGAACGATCCGGCTGGTGATATCGGAGCGCCCGGCGGAGATCCGGAGGCCCGATCCATCGCGCGGTCGGCTCAGCGTGCCTGGGGAGCCGCCGTGTGCACGGCGACGAGGCGGGCGGCGCGAAGGGCATCCCACAGGGGACGGAGCAGGGATTCGTGGGTTGTGGCAGCGGTGGCCGAGGTCGGTGCGGAGGCGGGCTCGCGCTGGGCGACGGTGAGGATCGCCGCCACATGGTCGGCGGTGTCGAGGATGCGTTTGGCCCGCAGCGGTACGTAATCGGGGTAGGTGTGACGGGAGTAGTCGGCCAGTTCGGCCTCGATGAGTTCGCGCGGATCCGCATCGCCGCCGCCGAGGCCGGTGGTATGCAGCTGCATGAGCGCGTCGGCGGCATCCCGCACGGCTTCGCGCATGGCGTACTCGGCCTCACCCAGCGACATCTCGGGGCCCGCGGCCGGTGGCATCGGAGCGGCGTAGACCGTCCACTGCAGCGTCGAATCGTCCTCGTGATACGGGATGAGACCGGTGCCCTCCGTGCCCGGAACTCCGATGAGAATTCCCTCACCCGCCTCGATCGCATCGGTGGCGAACGCAGTCCCCACCGGCAGCCCGCGGACATCGCCGGGTACCGGCAGCACCAGCCGCAGCTCCGCGCCAGGGGCCGCCAGCGCCTGCCGAATCATCTTGAGCAACGGCATAACCGCTGTCGTGGCGGTCTCCCCGAGTGCGGTCCAGGGCAGGTCGGTGCGCCCGCCGGTCACCGGATCACCGGCGGACAGCGTGTGCCGCGGAGCCCAGGCGTGCAATGCCTCGAGGACGTCATCGGGCGCGCTGCGACCCGCGAGCCACGAACCGGCCCACAGCGTGAGGGTGGCACTGGGAGAGCACATAATCATCGAGCATAAAGGGTGCAGGCAGTCGGCGGGCAGCGTCTGCGCAGGCTGTCGGCACGCGTTAGAATTGTTGCCCCGGTTCGGTGACGAAATCGATCAGCCGTTCCACCGCGCCGAGTAGCGGCGCCTCCAGATCCCGGAACGAATTCACCGCCGAATACACCCGCCGCCAGCCGTCCTGCGGTGTGCCCCAGCCCAGTCGGCTGCAGACACCGGTTTTCCAGTCCTCGCCGCGGGGGACGCGCGGCCATTCCGGTATTCCGACGGCCGCAGGTTTCACCGCCTGCCAGATGTCCACGAAAGGATGCCCGGTGACAAGGACGAATTCACCGAGCCCGGTGGTGAGATGCGTTTCCTTGGACCCGGTCACCAGATGATCCACGAGCACACCGACACGTTTACCGGGTCCGGGACCGAATTCGGCCAGGCGCGTAGCGAGATTGTCGAGTCCTTCCAGATGCTCCACCACCACACCCTCGACCCGCAGGTCGTGACCCCAGACCCGCTCCACCAAGGCGGCGTCGTGCACACCTTCCACCCAGATCCGGCTCGGCGCAGCGACTTTCGCGCGCAATCCGTCGACCCGGGTCGACCCGGAGGCCGAACGGGCGGGTTTCGCGGGGGCCGATTTCGCCGGCCGCAGCAATGTGACGGGTGTGCCGTCGATGAGGAAAGCCGCTTCGCGCATCGCGAAAAGGCGCACCGCGCCGCGGGCGTCCGCCAATTTCACGAAATCGCCGTCGTAGGTGCGGTCGAACCCCACTACCGCGCCACAGAAACCGCTGGCCGCGTCCTCCACCACGAGTTCGGGTTCCGCCACGACCTGGGTAACGGTGCGTTTCGCGGTGCGCGGATGGCCGGAAAAGATATCGCCGTATCGATCGCTCACCGGCCCGAAAGTAGCGTATCGAGGGGTTCGGCGGCGGCTGCCGGGGCGGGTGTCGCCGTCCGGGCCCCGTGCGGGGGAATATCCCACTAGGCTGGGCGGCGTGGCCGCTATTGTCTGGCTGGTCGCCGGTGTGCTGCTGGCGGCTGCCGAGATGTTCGTCGGTGAACTGACGCTGCTGATGCTCGGTTCCGCCGCGTTGCTGACCGCGGGGGTGAGCTTCCTGACCGATGCCCCCGTCGTCGTGGACGCGGTGGTCTTCGCGGTCTCGGCGGTGGTGCTGCTGCTCGGCGTCCGGCCGACGCTGTTGCGGCGCTTCGGAACTCCACCGCCGACACCGACCAATGTGGACGCCCTGACCGGTAAGACCGCGCTGGTGCTCGAACCGGTCGGTGAACACGACGGCCGGGTGAAACTGAGCGGCGAAGTGTGGAGCGCCCGGTCCCTGGACCCGGGGGAGGAGTACCCGGAGGGCGCGACCGTATACGTAATGAAGATCGACGGGGCGACAGCGGTCGTCTGGAAGGGCCCGTAAATGGCTGCATTGATACTCGTCGCCGCACTGGTGGTGCTGGCGGCGGTGGTGGTTTTCAAGTCGATTGCGCTGGTACCGCAGGCCGAGGCCGCGGTGATCGAACGACTCGGCCGGTATTCGCGAACGGCGTCGGGACAGCTGACGTTCCTGGTGCCGTTCGTCGACCGGATCCGAGCCAAGGTCGATCTGCGCGAACGCGTGGTGTCCTTCCCGCCGCAACCGGTGATCACCCAGGACAATCTCACGCTGCAGATCGACTCGGTGGTGTATTTCCAGGTCATGCAGCCGCAGGCAGCGGTCTACGAGATCTCCAACTACATCGCGGCGGTCGAACAGCTCACCGTCACCACTCTGCGCAATGTGGTCGGCGGGATGACCCTGGAGGAGACGCTGACCTCCCGCGACCAGATCAACAGCCAGCTGCGCGGGGTGCTCGACGAAGCGACCGGCCGCTGGGGTCTGCGGGTGGCCCGGGTGGAACTGAAGGCCATCGATCCGCCGCCGTCGATCCAGGAGTCGATGGAGAAGCAGATGAAGGCGGACCGGGAGAAGCGAGCCATGATCCTCACCGCCGAGGGCAACCGGGAATCGCAGATCAAGACCGCCGAGGGCGCCAAACAGTCGCAGATCCTCTCCGCCGAAGGTGCGAAGCAGTCGGCGATCCTGTCCGCCGAGGGTGAACGGCAGAGCCGTATCCTGCGGGCCCAGGGTGAGCGCGCCGCCTCCTACCTGCAGGCACAGGGCCAGGCCAAGGCGATCGAGAAGGTCTTCGCCGCGATCAAATCGGGCAAACCCACCCCCGAGCTGCTGGCCTACCAATACATGCAGACCCTGCCCATGGTTGCCCGGGGCGATGCGAACAAGGTGTGGCTGGTGCCGAGCGATTTCGGGAAGGCACTCGAGGGTTTCGCCAAGAATTTCGCAACCAAGGGCGACGACGGTGTCTTCCGGTACGAGCCCCCGGCCGAGGACGAGACCGCGGGCAAATTGGACGACGATGCCGACGAGGTCGCGGACTGGTTCGACACCAGTACCGATCCGGCCGTCGAGCGCGCGGTCCGCGCCGCCGAGTCCGTGGCGCGGACACCGGTGGATACGGCAGCGCCCGTGAACACCGCCAAATCGGATCCGCAGCCCGCGCCGCGGCAGCAGCCCCCGCAGGCGGTCATGCCGCCGCAACCCGGTCCCGGGTACGGCGTGCAGCCACAGCAACCGGGGACGCCTCCGCAGCAGTACCACCAGCAGCCGCGGCCACCGCACCAGCAGTAACCTGCCCGCTCCGCAGTAGACGGAGTTGCGGCAGCCGCAGTCCGGGGCCGGTCCCAGTGGGCGGCAGCCGGCACGTGATGGTGCCGGGAATCAGGCGGGTGCGAACAGCCGGTGAGCCGGTACCACCGGGACCGCCCGGCGGAACCTGCCGATCCCTTCCTGCGGAGTGCAGCGACTTGCCGCGCCCTTCTGGCCGGGGCGGGGCGAACCGCGGTGCACGGCCTCCTCGGCAGCGGGCGCGGGAGCCGGAGGTGATCGCCACGGTGATCGAAAACCTCGCCGCCTTCCGGTACCCGGCGGACAAGCTGCAGATACTGCTGCTGCTCGAGGCCGACGACGAGGCCACCATCGCGGCCGCCCGTGCCGTCGACGCGCCCGAAACGCTGCGCATCATCGAAGTTCCCCCGGCCGATCCCCGGACCAAACCCAAAGCCTGCAACTTCGGGCTGCATTTCGCGACCGGGGATATCGTCACCATCTAACCGCGCGACAACCAGACCGATCAGGCCCACGATGACATCGGTTTCCCGATCATGGATCGGCAGGACCGGTTTGCGGTGCCGCCGGACCCCGAGCATGAGCGCCAGCGCCAGCACGGGCAGGACGAACAGATAACCGATGGAGGTGCCTTCACCCGCACCCCGCCAGATATCGGCGAGTGTGCGCCGGAACGCCAGCGCGGCGAGGACGAACAGTATCGTCCAGCGCACCGCACGGCGCGTCCTCGGTGCTGCGATGCCGCGGCGCATCGCCGGTCAGCGTCGGTTCGTCCGGCGGCCGCGCGCGGCGAACCACAATGCCACGAGGAGGCCGAGGGCGAGCAGTACCGCGGCGACGACGAGCACGGTGCGCATGGTCGCCGAGACAGCTGACTCGGGTCCGGTGTCCGGTGCGGGCGCCGGAAGGCTGTAATTGACGGGCTCCCGGCCGGCGGCGGTGAACAGGACATCGCCGGAGAGCGAATACCAGCCGTCCGGCGAGCCAGTCGATGGTGCGGTCGAGTTCGCCGGGGCCGGCGTTGCTCGCGGCGACCAGCAGTTGACGCGTGCCGTCGTAGTAGCTCTGCAGCGAGGCGAACCGGAGGTCGGGGCAGAGCTGCAGTCACGGCGACCGCCCGGCTCAGATCGTCGAAACCGCCGCCCGTGGCGCCCACCTCCACCACGGGCAACAGCCCCTGCGGTAACGCCTGGAAGCCGCGGGGCGGACCTCCTGGCGCCGCGTCGCCGGTGACCTCGCTACCGGGCAGGATGGTCAGTGTCAGCGGCTGATCGGTACCGCAGCGGCCGGTGTCCCCGGTGGTACGCAACGTCACCTGAACCGGTGTGTTGCGTTGCAGGACATCGTCGGGGATATCGATCCAGCGGTCGATCTGCCCGGCCGAATCCGCCGCCCAGTTCGCGAGCTCCTGCTCACCCGCGGTGACGACGAGCTGGCCCGCCTGACTGGGCGGTAACGGTGTGTAGTGACCCTGGAGCTTCATCCGGATATGCCCGGCCGGCCGGCCGAGCTGTGACTGGTCGAGGGAGAACCGGACGCTGACCTCCGCATGCGAACTCGCGGTGAGCGTGCCCGCCCCGAGTTCGCCGAGGGTCGTGGTGTCCGGCGCGAGGACCGGTGCCTGATCCAGCGATCCCACAACGGCACGGCTGGCGACCGCGAAATCGGCGACCCGGCTGGTGAGCAGCCGGGTCTGGTCGAGCAGCGCCGCGTCGTTGCCGGTGATCAGCAGCGACGGTATGCCGGCGCCCGGAGTGAGAGTGGTGGCCGCATCGCCACCGGCTCTGATTGCGACCGAGCGGGTGAACGGATCGTCCGGTTCGGTGATCGAGCCGTCCGGGGCGAGCCTGCGCAGGCTCACCCGGATCGGCTGACTGCCGTAATGGGCGACGATCGCGGTGGACAGCGACAGCGCTGCGGTGGACTCGAGGTCCGACGGTGTATCGGGTACGTAGACGCGGAGCTCCTGCAGGATCGGCGGCAGGAAATCGGCGATGACGGTGGGCGGATCGGGACTACCGGTGTATCCGGTCCGGATATCGCGCAGTACGGCTCCGTGGTCGAACCAGTCGTCGGGGCAGCGGCCTTCGTCGGGGAAGAGGTTGACGTGCAGGGTCACCGTCGCGGCCTGCTCCTCGACGGTGGCCTCGTTCAACGGCAGGGTGATCGGTACCCGGGTCGCCGGCCCCGGTGGAAGGTCGGCGTGGGCGATGAACCGCTGCCCGGATTCCACATCGATGGTTCCGCGCGCGAGATCGGCCGGCAGGTCGACGGCCATGGTGAGTTCGGTAGGAGTGGTCCCCGGCGGTACCGGGATCGCCAGCTGTACATCGTCGTCGTCACCGCGCAGCGTGATCGGATCGCCGAGACCGAGATCGCGGGCGGAGAATGCGGTCTCACCCGCAGGAGGGACAGCGGTCCCGGGAGTGTGATTGCCGTGGGGGAGGTGCACACCAGTGCCAGGGCGGCCCCGCAAGCACATAATGTCCGAACGAGAATCCGCATGCCACGACCCCTCAGCTATCCGGTGGCATAAATCGGATTCCTCCGATGAATCGCCACGTGTGCGCGGTAAACCGGTGCGATTGAATGGTAACCGGAAACAGTTTGGTTACCTGTCGGCAACGATATCGTCCGGCGTTGCGGACGGCGCTGTGGTGCGATGTGTTCCGGGGCTTGTTGCCGAGTCGCTCGCGACCGGTTTCCAGCGCTGATCGATCACCAGGCCGAGGCAGCCGGCGGCGATACAGGCGATCGACACCCCGACCATGACCGGATGCGTGCCGCCGGTCAGTGCGTCGGCGAGGACCACGGTGGCGGCCGTTCCGGGCAGGATGCCCACGAGTGTGGCGCCCAGATACGGCCAGAAGCGGATGGAGGACAGCGCGCACGAATAGTTCACCACCGAGAACGGCGCGAAGGCGATCAGACGCAGCGCGCCGACCGCGAGCCAGCCGCGGCGGCGCAGGCGGTCGTCGATGATCTGCACCGTGGGGTGGGCGAGATAGGGCGCGACCCGGTCCCGGCCGAATGCGCGGACTAGAAGGAAGGCCGCTGCGGCACTCAGCAGTGAAGCCGTGACCGCTACGCCGAGGCCTAGGAATGGGCCGAAAAGCAGTCCCGATGCCACGGTGAACACGGTGCGCGGAACCGGCGCGATGATGATCAGCGCATGTGCCGCGAAGAACAGCACCGGGAACCACGGGCCGGCGCCCTCGGCCCATTCCTGGATCTGGCGGGGATCGGGTAACGGGGTGAGTAGTGCCGCCGCGCAGACGACCACGGCGAGGCACAGCACGAGGACCAGCCGGCGGTCGTGGAGGATGCGGAACACCGGGCGAGATTACCCAGTGTTGTCCGCGCCGCGGCAGTCGGTGTTGTCCGCGCCGCGTGCCGGCGCTGTGGCCGGGCACGATCCCTGGGCCCGGCGGTTGTGGGATCGGCCGAGGTGGCCGAGAACAGTAGCGGACCACTCGGCGGGCCGTCTCGGCCGGATGAGGTTACCCGTTGGTAGCGGTGGCCCCGGGCGCTCGAATCGGGCGTCCCGGCTAGCATCGGAGGGGCGGGCTGAATGCCCGTTAACCAAAGTATTCGCTGAGCTGGGCGGATGCCAAGGTACCCGCGCACGTAGTTGGTGCGCTTGTACTGGAACGACAAGAGGGAACAGGGTATGCCGATTGCTGCAGAGCCCGCGGCCGGGGCTGATCCGTCCTCGTCCGCGGTGCCCGAATATCCCGCCTGGCGCAAGGGTGTGGCGGGTGTACTGGCCAAGACCCGCAAGGTCGATGCGGCCGAACTCGGTGCAGAACCCGAAAAGCTGCTGAACCAGTCCACCTATGACGGGCTGGATATCGCGCCGCTGTACACACGCCGGGACGAACTGCCCGAGCAGCCGCTGCCCGGTGCCTACCCGTTCGTCCGCGGCGGCGACGGCACCCGCGATATCCATCGCGGCTGGTACGTCAACGTCCGCATCGCCGCCGCCGATGCGGCGACCGCGAACCGGGAGCTCACCACCGGCCTGGAGAACGGCGCGAGTGCCGTCGAACTCGCCGCCGGTGCGCACGGTGTACCGGTCGGTGATCTGGCCGCCGCGCTCGACGGCCTGCTGTTCGAGCTGGCACCACTGGCCCTGCGCGCGGGCACCGAGGCCGCCGAAGCGGCCGAAGCCGTCTACGAGGTGGTCGGCCGGTATTCGGCACCCGACCGCTCCGCGATCCGGATCTCGCTCGGCGCGGCCCCGCTCACCGCCGCGTTCGCCGGTACCGAGGAGCTCGGTCTCGCCGAGACGACGGCCCTGGCGGCCGCCGCCGGCCGGCGTCCCGAAACCGTCCGCGCGATCACCGTGGACGGCACCGTCTTCCACGATGCCGGCGCCTCCGACGCCCAGGAGCTCGGTGCCGCTGTCGCCGCCGGACTCGAATACCTGCGCGTGCTGTCCGGGGAGATGCCGGTCGCCGAAGCGCTGCGCCAGGTGGAGTTCCGGTTCGCCGCCACCGACGACCAGTTCGCCACCATCGCGAAGTTCCGCGCCGCGCGCCGCCTGTGGGCGCGGGTCGCCCACGCCCTCGGCGCACCGTCGGAAGGCGCGGCCCCGCAGCATGCGGTGACCTCCGCGGCGATGATGAGCCGGCGCGACCCCTGGGTCAACCTGCTGCGCACCACTCTGGCCGCCTTCGGCGCCGGTGTGGGTGGCGCCGATACCGTCACCGTGCTGCCGTTCGATTCCGCGCTGCCCGCGGGCGAACTCGGGGTCTCGGCGTCGTTCTCGGAGCGGATGGCCCGTAACACCCAGCTGCTCCTGCTCGAGGAATCCCATCTCGGGCATGTGCACGACCCCGGTGCGGGTTCGTGGTACGTCGAGCAGTACACCGCCGATCTGGCTGCTACCGCCTGGGAATTCATGCAGGAACTCGAATCCGCCGGTGGATATCGTGCGGCGCTGGATTCCGGCCTCCTCGGCACGCAGATCGATGCGACGAAAGCACTGCGGGAAAGCGATATCGCCCACCGCCGGACCGCTGTCACCGGTGTCAACGAATTCCCGAACCTGGCCGAGGCGCCGCTGTCGGAGGCCGCCCTGACGGCCGGACCGGGACAGCGCTACGGCGCCGCGTTCGAAGCGCTGCGCGATCGTTCGGATACCTATCTGGCGGCGCACGGCACCCGTCCGCAGGCGCTGCTGGTGCCGCTGGGCACGGTGGCCGAGCACAACGTGCGGGTCACCTTCATTGCCAACCTGCTGGCTTCGGGCGGGATCGAATCCGTCGATCCTGGCCCCCTGGCCGACGGTGAGATCGCCGCGGCAGCACAGGAATCCGGCGCAAAGATCGCGGTGCTCTGCGGCACCGACGCGCGGTACGGCACCGATGCCGCGGGCGCGGTGGAACAACTACGCAGCGCCGGTGTCGAAACCGTACTGCTGGCCGGGCCGGAGAAGGTCGTGGCCGGTATCGAGGAGGCCCGGCGTCCGGACGGGTTCCTGGCGGCCCGGATCGACGCGGTCGCCGCCCTGACCGCCCTGCTGGAGAAAGTGGGAGCCTGATGACGACTCAGCGAATCGAGCAGGTGGTCGGTAGTTTCGCCGATGTACCGCTCACCGAGCCGGGGCTGACCCCGGCCGCGGCCGACGACAGCGCACGCGATGCCTTCGTTCAGGAATCGGCCACGGCGAACAACTACGCCCCCGAACAGCTCGTGTGGTCGACCCCCGAGGGGATCGATGTGCCGCCGGTGTTCACCAAGGCCGATCGGGACGCCGTGGCCGCGGCGGGTTTCCCGCTCGACAGCGTCCCCGGTGTCGCGCCGTTCGTGCGCGGGCCGTATCCGACGATGTATGTGAACCAGCCGTGGACGGTCCGCCAGTACGCGGGTTTCTCCACCGCGGCCGATTCCAATGCTTTCTACCGCCGTAACCTGCAGGCCGGCCAGAAGGGTCTGTCGGTGGCGTTCGACCTGGCCACCCACCGCGGGTACGACTCCGACCATCCGCGGGTGCAGGGTGACGTCGGCATGGCGGGCGTGGCCATCGATTCCATCCTGGATATGCGCCAGCTCTTCGACCAGATCCCGCTCGACCAGGTCAGCGTCTCGATGACGATGAACGGCGCGGTGCTGCCGATCCTGGCGCTGTACGTGGTGGCGGCCGAGGAACAGGGTGTGGCGCCGGAACAGCTGGCCGGAACGATTCAGAACGATATTCTGAAAGAGTTCATGGTCCGCAACACCTATATCTATCCGCCGAAACCGTCGATGCGGATCATCTCCGATATCTTCGCCTACACCAGTGCGAAGATGCCGAAGTTCAATTCCATCTCCATTTCCGGCTACCACATCCAGGAAGCCGGTGCGACCGCCGATCTCGAACTCGCCTACACCCTCGCCGACGGCGTGGAATACCTGCGAGCCGGAATCGACGCCGGAATGGAGATCGACAAGTTCGCGCCCCGGTTGTCGTTCTTCTGGGCCATCGGCATGAATTTCTTCATGGAGGTCGCCAAGCTGCGCGCGGGCCGGCTGCTGTGGAGCGAACTGGTCGCGAAATTCGAGCCGAAGAACCCGAAATCGCTGTCGCTGCGGACCCATTCGCAGACGTCGGGCTGGTCGCTGACCGCGCAGGACGCCTACAACAATGTGGCCCGCACCTGTATCGAGGCGATGGCGGCGACCCAGGGGCACACCCAGTCGCTGCACACCAACGCCCTGGACGAGGCGCTCGCGCTGCCGACCGATTTCTCGGCCCGTATCGCGCGCAACACCCAGTTGCTCATCCAGCAGGAGTCGAACACCACCCGTCCGATCGATCCGTGGGGTGGCTCCTACTACGTCGAATGGCTGACCCATCAGCTCGCCGAACGTGCGCGCGCGCATATCGCCGAGGTGGAGGCGCACGGTGGGATGGCGCAGGCCATCGGTGAGGGTATTCCGAAGCTGCGAATCGAGGAAGCCGCGGCCCGGACCCAGGCCCGCATCGATACCGGCCAGCAGCCGGTGATCGGTGTCAACAAGTACCAGGTCGCCGAGGATCACGAGGTCGAGGTCCTCAAGGTCGAGAATTCGCGGGTGCGGGCCGAACAGCTCGAGAAGCTGCGGAGCCTGCGCGCCGATCGCGACCAGGACGCGGTGGAGCGGGCGCTGGCCGAATTGTCCAGGGCCGCCGCATCGTCCGAGGGCGGGATGGAGAACAACCTGCTGGCGCTGGCCATCGACGCCGCGCGGGCGAAGGCGACCGTCGGCGAGATCTCCGACGCGCTGGAGAAGGTCTACGGCCGGCACCAGGCCGAAATCCGTACCCTGTCCGGTGTGTATCGCGACGAGGCCGGCAAGGTCACCAACATCACCACCGCCGGGGATCTGGTGGAGGAGTTCGCCGAGGCCGAGGGACGGCGTCCGCGCATCCTGGTCGCGAAGATGGGCCAGGACGGTCACGACCGCGGTCAGAAGGTGATCGCCACCGCCTTCGCCGATCTCGGCTTCGACGTCGATGTGGGTCCGCTGTTCCAGACCCCCGAAGAGGTGGCCCGTCAGGCCGCGGACAACGATGTGCACTGCGTCGGTGTGTCCTCGCTGGCGGCCGGTCATCTCACGCTGGTGCCGGCCCTGCGGCAGGCACTGGCCGATGTCGGCCGGCCCGACATCATGGTCATCGTCGGTGGGGTCATCCCGCCCGGTGATTTCGACGAGCTCTACGAGGCGGGTGCCGCGGCGATCTTCCCGCCGGGCACGGTGATCGCGGACGCCGCGATCGACCTGCTGCGTAAGCTCGGCGCCGCGCTCGGACACGAGCTCGGTTCCGGCGCAACCGGTACCGAGGCGAATACCCAGGGATGAACGCGCGCGCCATCGATGTCGACGCGCTCGCGCAGGCGGTCCGCTCCGGTGAGCGGGCCGCCCTCGCCCGGGCGATCACCCTGGTCGAGTCCACCCGGACCGACCACCGGGAGCTGGCCCAGCAGCTCCTGCTGAAATTGACTCCGGAACCCGGTGCCGCACTGTCGAATCGGGTCGGGATCACCGGTGTGCCAGGGGTGGGTAAATCCACCTTCATCGACGCGCTGGGGATGAGCCTGATCCAGGAGGGCCACCGGGTCGCGGTGCTGGCGGTGGATCCCTCGTCCACCCGCACCGGCGGGTCGATCCTCGGTGACAAGACCCGGATGGCGCGGCTGTCGGTGGAGCCGAACGCCTTCATCCGGCCCTCACCGACCGCCGGGACACTCGGTGGGGTCGCCAAGGCCACCCGGGAGACCATCGCACTGCTCGAGGCGGCCGGTTACGACGTGATCCTGGTGGAAACCGTCGGCGTCGGCCAGTCCGAGGTGACGGTGGCGAATATGGTCGACGTCTTCTGCTTCCTCACCCTGGCCCGCACCGGTGACCAGTTGCAGGGCATCAAGAAGGGTGTGCTGGAACTGGCCGATCTGGTCGCGGTGAACAAGGCCGACGGTAAACACGAGATCGAGGCCAAGGGCGCGGCTCGGGAGCTGTCCGGAGCGCTGCGGCTCATCCATCCGCACGATGCGCTGTGGAAACCGCCGGTACTCACCATGAGCGGCCTCGAGGGCACCGGGCTGGACAAGTTCTGGCAGACCGTGCTGGACCATCGCCGGGTGCTCACCGAGGCAGGGGAGTTCGCCGAGAAGCGGCGCCGCCAGCAGGTCGACTGGACGTGGACCATGGTGCACGATCAGCTGCTGCGCCGACTGGCCGACAACCCGAACGTGAAGTCGATCCGCGGCGATGTGGAGGCGCAGGTGCGCGCGGGCGCGCTCACCGCTGCGCTGGCCGCGGAACGGTTACTGGACGCCTTCGACAGCTGACCGGAGGTCAGTCGAGAGCGAAAAGCTTTGCGGCGGTGCGGTAGCAGACTGCGCGCAGCCAGTCGTCGCCGAGATCGAGGCGTTCCAGCGCCTGCACGGCGTGGCGGTATGGGTACGGGATATTCGGGAAATCGCTGCCGAACATGATCCGGTCGCCGTAATCGGCCAGCCGTTTCCGGGCATCGGACGGGAAGGGGCTGCCCTCCTCAGCGAAATCGGTGAACGCCATGGTGGTATCGAGATGGACACCGGGATAGCGGTCGGCCAGATCGAGGAACTCGCGGTATTCCGGCATACCCATATGCGCCACGATCAGCGGTAACCGCGGGAAACGGCGGAGTACCTCGGTGATCGGTTCCGGGCCGGTGAAAATACCGGGCGCCGGTCCGGAACCGCAGTGGATAACCGTCGGTACCTGTGCGTCGGTGAGTGCACCCCACACCGGTTCCAGCAGGGGATCGCGGGGGTCGTAGGCGCCGACCTGGATATGTGCCTTGAAGACTTGTGCGCCCTGGTCCAGTGCGGCCGTGACGTATCCGGCTGCGGCCGGTTCGGGATAGAACGTCGCCGTATGCAGGCATTCCGGGACTTCTGCAGCGAATTTCGCCGTCCAGTCGTTGAGCCACGCCGCCATATCCGGGCGGTGCGGGTAGACCAGGGCCGTGAACGCGCGGACCCCGAACCGGCGGAGCGCCTCGAGCCGCGCCGGTTCCTCGTCCCGGTAGGTGATCGGCCACGGGCGTCCGATGAGCGGTCCGGCCGTATCGAAATATGCCCATACCTTGCGCATGACCCGGTGCGGCATGAAATGGGTGTGTACATCGATCAGTCCGGGCAGGTCGAGGCGTTGCCGCAACTGCGTCAGATACGCTTCGTCGGCCGGGATCTCGGCGCCACCGGGTGTGGTCACTGGCTGGTCCTCCTGGGGTCGGATCGGGCACTTCGGTGCGGCCGGGTCAGCTCGATTCCGCTGTGAGCGTGTGTTCGCCGGCGGCCGCGGGGAAGCGTGCGCGGGCATAATCGCCGATCCGGGTGATGAGCCGGTCGAAGAACCGGTCCGGGTCGGTGGCGACGACGATATCGGCGTTGGGCGGGCGGCCCCACATACCCGCCCAGTCGGCGACGGTGGTGGCGCGGGTGAGGGTGCCGGCGAGCTCTACGTCCACAGTCGCGGGCCGGGTGCGGGCGAGTGTGGGGTCCAGGGCTACGGCAGCCGCGAACGGATCGTGCATATGGGCCAAGTAGCCGAGGTCATAGCCGTGGTGGAAGTCGAAATAGAAGCGGACGGCATCGGTGACGTGGCGGATGATCGGATTGCTTGCCGCCGACCGCGCTGCGGGCGGATCCGCCGGCGATACCGTCTCGATCGGGAAGCTCCCGGCCCGGCTCGCCAGCCGGGTGAGATGTGCGGGCCGCATCTCGATGGTTTCGGTGATATCGAGCGCGCACACCACCGGTCGCCGATGCGCCGGCGCGGCGGAGAAGGCGTCGAAAACGATTTTCGCGGCTTCGGGATCGACGTGGATATTCCACTCGTTGGTCGGGGTGGTGTTGCCCGGATGGTTGAACGCCCCGCCCATGATCACCAGCCGGCGCAGCAGCCGCGGCAACTCGGGTTCGATCCGCAGGGCGAGGGCGAGGTTGGTGAGCGGTCCGGTGCACAGGCCGAGCAGATCCCCGGGATGCGCCCGCGCCTGATCGACCCACATCTGCGCCGCGCTGCGGCCGGAGATCCGGCGGGCCGGTGCGGGGAGTTCGGCGTAGCCGACACCCTGCGGTCCGTGGGTGTCCTCGGTGGTGCGCAGCGGTATCTCGAGTGGGTCGGTCGCGCCCAGCGCCACTTCGATATCCGGGGCGCCGACCAGGTCGAGCCAGGCCAGGTTGTTGATCGCGACTTGTCCGGCGGGCACGTTTCCGGCGGTCGCGGCGATGCCGGTGATCTCGGCGTCCGGGCTGGCGAGCAGATACAGCAGCGCGAGGGAATCGTCCACGCCGGTATCCACATCCACGATGATCCGCTGCCGCACTCCCCGAGCCTAGTGGCGTCGCAGGGCGCCTTCGCCTGCGCCCCGTATCGAGCGGTGGCGCGATGATCCGCCCGCTGCCCCGGGGGCGCCGGATTGCCGGGCGCCACGAGAACAAGGGGCCCGCTGGATAGGGCATTCCGCACTGAACAATTCGGCCGAACTTTGCGGTGGCGTGGCTACGTCACGTGACGCACTTCGGACACTGGGCGAATTCAGTCCCGGGTCGGCCAGTAGTTCTCGGTGGCAGGCCGTCGGGTGAGGGGTGTCGCGCCGCCGACCTCCGTGAGGCCCAGGTGGAAAAGCATGCCGACGGTCACCAGGCTGACACTCACGATCAGCGGTGTGAGCAACTGGGCGGCTCCCGCGCCCGCCGGCGGCATATGGTGCTGCTGATCGCCGATATGCATGGCGAACATCCCCGTGTAGTGCATTCCGGCCACGGCCATCCCCATGGCCAGGGCGGCGCCGAGAGTCGCGAGGGTGCTGCGCACGTTGAGGGTGAACCACAGTGCGGCGGTCGCGGCGAGGACCGCGATGATCATCGACAGGATGACGGTCGGCCAGTCGTAGCCGATCTCCACATCGGTTTTCATGGCATACATACCGGCGTAGTGCATGGCGCCCACGCCGAGTCCGGTCACCACGCCGCCGACCAGCAGCCCCCGGTTTCCCAGGCTGCGCTGCTGGGCCAGGCACAGTCCGAGCCAGACGACGATCATCGCGATCAGGGCGCTTGCCAGCGTGACGGGGACGTCGTATTTGATGGCCGCGCCGTCGATCCGGAAACCCAGCATGGCGATGAAATGCATAACCCAGATTCCCGTGCCGCCGATGGCGACGGCGGCGGCGATGAGCCAGCCGTCGAATATCGAACCGCTACGCACCCGGCTCATGCACCGTAGACCTAGCAACGACCCGGTGAACGACATGACGTAGGCGACCACGGGCGTGAGCCAGCCGTGGCTGAAGTGGTCGATCTCCACCGGGGACCTCCTCGCTACACGGAACCCCGGCCGCACGGCTGCGGAGCACGGGCATTCCAGAACGGTGAACGTGCAGGGAGTGAATTTAGAGGAGATATGTCGTATAAAACAAGGGCCCCAGAAGCGACATAGGCGTATTGGAGACAATCGTGTTTCCGGTTGGCGCCGGTGGCGATCCTCCACGCCTGGATTCGGTATCCACCATTGTTCCGGCAATCGATCGGCACCCGCCGGAAGCGGCAATTCTCCAGTAGACCTGCCGGATACCGCCGCACCGTACTCCGGTAATCGCCTGCAGTGAAGTTCCGCCGGACCAACCGGGTCCCGCCCTCGATGTCCACGGTGCGGCGCCGGATGTTTTCCGGTTGGGATGTGCCGCACCCGCGGGCAGCGTAGGCTTCGGGCAACCTCGAAGGAGACCCATGCCTGGCACATCCAGCCGCCCCACCCCTGTCGATCACGAGCTACCCGAGGCCGAACTGGCCGAATTCGCCGAGATCCGCAGCGCCGAGCGGGCGGAGGTCGCCCGTCGCAGCGCCGTCGCCGCCCGGATCGTCGCCGGACACTCGACCGATGCCGCCGACTGCCGGAACCTCCTAGCGATGCTCGGACTCGACGCTGAGGCGGGGAAACTAGCCGGTCTCCAGACCTGATTCCCGGCCGGCTCGCGCGCACCGCCGACTCGCGGCTTCCTGCGCGAGCCCCCGTCACCGACCGGCCAGGTGTATGCGTGCCGTGAGGCGGTAGCCACCCCTGTCGCCCTAGGGGTGATGTGACGGTGCCGGTAGATCCGTACTCTCGGGAGCATGTCCGATACGGCGCTGCTCAGTGACGACCGCCCGATACGCGACGTGGACGCAGCCGATGACCTGGTCGCGCTGATCGGAAACCGGAGCGTTGTCGTCCTCACCGGCGCCGGAATCTCCACCGACAGCGGAATTCCCGATTACCGGGGGCCCGATTCGCCGCCGCGTAATCCGATGACCTACCAGCAGTTCGTGGGTGATCCGGAATTCCGCCGCCGGTACTGGGCCCGTAATCACGTGGGCTGGCGGTATATGGACGCTGCCCGGCCGAACGACGGGCATCGTGCGCTGGCCGCGCTCGAGCGCCACAATGTGGTGGCCGGTGTGATCACCCAGAATGTCGATCTGCTCCACACCAAAGCGGGCAGCCGGCGGGTGATCGACCTCCACGGGAGTTACGCACAGGTCCGATGCCTGTCCTGCGAGTCCCGGATCTCCCGGATGGCGCTCGCCGAACGGCTCGAACGCGTCAATCCGGGTTTCGCCGTCTCCTCGGTGACCGGCCTCGAGGTCGCCCCGGACGCGGACGCGGTGGTGGAGGATATCGCCGGCTTCCGCATGGTGGATTGCGAACACTGCGGCGGACTGTTGAAGCCCGATATCGTCTACTTCGGCGAGAATGTGCCGCCGGACCGGGTAGCAGCGGCCTATGCGCTGGTGGACGCGGCCGAAGTGGTGCTCGTGGCGGGGTCCAGTTTGACCGTGTGGTCCGGTCGCCGCTTCGTCCACCGCGTCGCCCGCCGCGGCGGCACGGTATTGATCGTCAACCGTGGCCCCACTCGCAGCGACCACTTGGCCGCGCGCACGGTGGCCGCCGGCTGTTCGCCGATCATGGTCCGGATCGCCGAGCGCTATCAGGGTGGGTTGGTGCGCCGCCATTCAGGGCGGTGGTGAAAGTCCACGCGGTACGGTCAGCCCATCAGCCGTTCGATGCGGCAGCGCTCGCCCGAACCTGCACCGACCAGTGCTCGAGGGGCAGTGAACGGTCGGCGCTGCGACCGCCGCGGCGGTCGGAAGTCACCTGCTCAGCGCGCTGTGGCACACGGCCTGCACGCTGGTCGAGGGCAACTGTCGCCGCGTACGCTGCGGATATGCGGAGCACACTGATCGCGGTACGCACCGGGAGTACGGAGACGGTCCGGGATATCACCGGCGAATGCTCGGAATTCGTACGGCAGGCGGGTGGCGATGGACTGCTACACGTCTTCGTTCCGCATGCCACCGCCGGTGTCGCCATCATGGAACTGGGTGCCCACAGCGACGACGACCTGCTGGCCGCGCTGCGGGATCTGTTGCCCGCCGACGATCGCTGGCGGCATGTGCACGGGTCGCGCGGGCACGGGCGCTCCCATGTCCTGCCGGCGCTCATCGCCCCGTATGCGACCGTTCCGGTGCTCGATGGGGAACTCGCGCTCGGCACCTGGCAGTCCATTGCCCTCGTCGATGTGAATGTCGACAACCCCGATCGGCAGGTGCGGCTGTCGTTCCTGGCCTCCGCGGGGTGAGCGGCGGCGCCGGGTAACGTCGCGGGTATGAGCAGTCTCGGCGTCGCGATCATCGGGTACGGCTTGGCCGGTGCGGTATTCCATGCACCGCTGGTCGCCGCCGAACCGCGACTGCGGGTCGCCGCGGTGGTGACGGGCTCGCGGGAACGGGGCGAGCAGGCCCGGCGCGAGCATCCGGGGGTGCGGGTTCTGCCGGACGCCGATGCGTTGTTCGCGGATCTGTCCGGAATCGATGTGGTCGTCGTCGCCGCACCCAACCGCACTCACACCGAACTGGCATTGCGGGCGCTCGCCGCGGGCGCCGCCGTAGTGGTGGACAAGCCGTTCGCGGTCTCCGCTGCCGAGGCCGCGGAGGTGGTCCGGTATGCCGAAGGAGCCGGCAGCGTGCTGACGGTGTTCCAGAACCGCCGGTGGGACGGTGATTTCCGGACGGTCGGCGAACTGGCGGGGTCGGGCCGGCTGGGCCAGGTGCGCCGTTTCGAATCCCGGTTCGAACGCTGGCGGCCGGTGCCCAAGAGCGGCTGGCGCGAGACCGGTACCGCCGCCGACGCCGCCGGAACCCTCTATGACCTGGGCAGCCATCTCGTCGATCAAGCATTGACCCTGTTCGGCCCGGTCGGCGCCGTCTACTGCGAACTCGACTCCCGGCGCCCGGGGGTGAGCACCGACGACGATGTGTTCCTGGCGCTGACCCATACCGGCGGAGTTCGCTCCCACCTGTGGGCCAGCGCGGTCGCGCCGCGCCTCGGCCCGCGTTTCCGGGTACTTGGGGAGAAGGCCGGCTACGAGGTGTACGGGCTGGATCCGCAGGAGGCTGCGCTACGCAGCGGCCGACGCCCCGGCGACGGAAAGCCCTGGGGGACCGTGGAACCCGAACGGTACGGAATCCTCGGCGCGGACCCGGAGGGGTCTGCCGTTCCGACCCTGCCCGGCGACTATCTCGCCTTCTACCGCGCCCTGGCCGATGCGGTGCTCGACGGCGCACCGGTTCCGGTCGACCCGCGCGACGCCCTGGCCGGTCTGCAAATCCTCGAGGCCGCCCGGGAATCGGCCGGGTCGGGCAGTGTGGTGCACCTCTGACTGCGTGTGCGGTGATGACGCGTGCCGAATCCTGTCGGCGGGGAACGCGCTGACCGGGCACCCGGAACGTGTCGATGCCACCGCTCGGCCGTAACGGGCCCATCGTCCACCGCAACTCGTCCACCGCAACGAGTTCCCGGACCGCGCTGGGGCCGGCGCAAGCGCAAAGGGGCGATGCCCGGGCCGGGAGTTGCCGGTACATCTACCACGCGGTCGTCAGCCGACCCGTCCGTCCTGGATGATCAGGACAGGGTCGACTGAGGGCGGGGTGCCGCAGTTATATCCACCGAAACGGCGGAATACTCCTCGAGGACGGGGCCGCCGGGCCATGATGGAGTCATGGCCCGTCCTACGTCTCCTATTGACCCCGCGACCGGTTCGCGGAATCTACTGCGCACCTGCCCGCTGTGCGAGGCGGTGTGCGGCCTGGAACTCACCCTGGACGCCGACGACCGGGTGACTGCGGTCCGCGGTGATAAACAGGACCCGTTCAGCGCCGGTTTCCTCTGCCCGAAAGGCGCGAGCTTCGGCCGCCTCGACAGCGACCCCGATCGCCTCACCGAGCCGATGATCCGGGATCGCGCGAGCGGCACCTGGCGCACCGCGAGCTGGAACGAGGCCTTCGATCTCATCGCCGAACGTATTCCCGCGATCAAATCGGCGCACGGCAACCAGGCGGTCGCGCTGTATCTGGGCAATCCCAACGCCCACACCGTTGCCGGCACTCTGTATGCCCCGGCGGTGATTCGCGCACTCGGTACGAAAAACCTGTTCTCCGCCAGTACTGCCGACCAGATGCCCAAGCAGCTGGCCTGCGGTCTGCTCTTCGGTGATCCGCTGGCCGTGCCGGTGCCCGATCTCGACCGCACCGGCTATCTGCTGATGCTGGGCGCCAATCCGCTCGAATCCAACGGTTCGGTATGTACCGCCCCGGATTTCCCCGGTCGCCTGCGCGCCTTGCGGGAACGCGGGGGCCGGCTGGTCGTGGTGGATCCGCGGCGCACCCGGACCGCGGCCGTCGCCGACGAGCATCTGTTCATCCGGCCCGGCGCCGACGCCTACCTCCTCTTCGGAATCGTGCACACCCTGTTCGCCGAGAACCTCACCGATATCGGCGTCGAGGTGAACGGTCTGGACGAGGTGCGGGCCGCGGCGGCGGATTTCCCGCCGGAACTGGTGGCCGAGCGGACCGGAGTCACCGCCGATACCGTGCGCCGCCTGGCACGTGAACTGGCCGCCGCGCCCAGCGCCGCGGTGTATGCCCGCATCGGAACGTGCACAGCCGAATTCGGCACTCTCACCCAATGGCTGGTCGATGTACTCAATGCGTTGACCGGCAATCTCGACCGTCCCGGCGGGGTCATGTTCGCGACCGCCGCCGCGCGCGGCATCGTCCGCACCAAACCCTTCCGTCCGGGCCGGTGGCGCAGCCGGGTCCGGCAGCTTCCGGAGGCGATGGGCGAACTGCCGATCGCGACCCTCGTCGACGAGATCACCACACCGGGTGAGGGTCAGGTCCGTGCCCTGATCACCGTCGCGGGTAATCCGGTGCTGTCCGCGCCGAGCGGCCCCCGGCTGGACGAGGCGTTCGCCGGGCTGGAATTCATGGTGAGCGTCGACCGCTACCTCAACGAGACAACCCGGCACGCCGATGTGATCCTGCCCCCGCCCCGCCCGGTGCAGTCGCCGCACTACGATTTCGCGCTACTGCAGTTCGCGGTACGCAACTACGCCCGGTACTCGCCACCCCTGGTACCGCTGGGTGACCAGCCTTCCGAGGCGGCGGTGTATGTGCGGCTGGGCGCGGCGGTGAGCGGGCAGCCGCACAACCCCACCGCGGATTTCGATCCGCTCGCCGCCTTCGACGAATTCGTTATCGCCGATACCCTGCAGCGCGCCGGTTTCGCCCAGCGCCGTCCGGATCTGCTCGGCGCCACCACCACCGAACAACGGGTGGACCTGATGCTGCGCCTGGGCCCTTATGGTGCCTGGAACGGCGGCGACCTGAGTTTGCAGACTCTGCTGGACAATCCGCACGGTATCGACCTCGGCCCGCTGCGGCCCCGCCTTCCCGAGGTCCTGCGGACCGCCTCGGGAAAGGTCGAACTCGCCCCCGAGCTGCTGTTGACCGATATCGAGCGACTACGAGCCGGTTCGGCGGCGGCACCGGCGGATCTGGTGCTCATCGGCCGGCGTCATCTGCGCTCGAACAACAGTTGGATGCACAATATGGAGCGGCTGGTCGGCGGTACCAACCGCTGCACACTGCAGATCCATCCCGACGATATCGCCCGCCTCGGGCTCGGTGAGCATGCGATCGTGAAATCGGCCGCCGGCTCCCTGATCGTTCCCTTGGAACCCACCGAGACGATCATGCCGGGAGTGGTGAGCCTGCCACACGGCTGGGGTCACGACGGAAGCGCGCAACAAGTGGCGGTCGGAAACCCCGGGGTGAACGCCAATACGCTGACCGATGATGCGGTACTCGACATACCGTCCGGCAATGCAGTGTTCAACGGTGTACCCGTCACCCTGGCGCCGGCCTGACCGGTGCCGGCTCAGTCGCCGCCGGAGTGCGGGTACATCAGCGGCGCGAGGTAGCAGCGGGCGAATTCCCGCGCGGCCTCGGTATCGCCGAGCGGAAGCACCCCGCGCGGGTTCGCGATGAATGACATGGTGAGCCGGACGAACAGCTCGGCCACCACTTCCGGATCGAAAGTGCCGAGGTCCCCACGCTGCTGCCAATAGGTCAGGAAACGCGCCACCAGGTCGCGCCCCTGGGTGACCGCATCGTCGCCGGTCAGGAAATCGGTGAGCTGTTCGGCGCCGCCCGAGGACCGCAGACTGCGGGTGAGCAGCAGGGGCGCGGTGGCCTCGCTGACGAACGCGGCGAACATATCCGCCAGTGCACCCACCGGGCCGGACGACCGGTGCATCGCATCGGCCACAATCGTCGAGACCCGTTGCGATTCGGCCATCAGCGCGTAGCGCAGGATGGCCGATTTGGTGCCGAACCGCCGGTATACCGTGGCGACGCCGACACCGGCGGTTTCGGCGATCCGGACCATGGTGGTGTCGTCGAATCCGTCGGCGGCGAAACAGTCCCGGGCGGCGTCGACGATACCGCGTGATCTGGTATCCAACTGCTGCAGTTCGGTCCACGGCGCAGCGGTCTCCATTCGCGCCGGCCTACCGGCCCGCCACGCGGCGGGATGATCGTCTGGGCCTCGGTCTGCTGGTGCGCGCACGACCTCGATGATAGCCTGAAGGTGGTTGAACTATCATTTTCCACTCCTCTCGAGGTGACGAAATGGCGAACAACGCAACGGTGCGCACCGCCGAAAAGTCCACCGACCCCCGGATCCGGCCCGAGGTCCTGCGGGAATTCCGCAAGCATTCCGGTAGCGTCCTGACCGGTGTCTTCGCCGGAGCGGCCTTCGACCAGGTCGCCTTGGTGCCGGTGGCTGCCTCGGTGGACCGCACCGGCCGGTTCGCCGCCAATTTCGCTGACCGCGGGGTTCGCAGCGGGGCCTCGGCGATGATCGCGCTGTGGGGCGATTCCGACGACCGCCGCGCCGAGGCCGACTGGCTCAAAGTGCGGCATCGCGATGTCCGCGGCACCGGGACCAAGGATTTCGGCGACGTGAAATACAGTGCGCTGAGCCCGTTCACCTGGAAGTGGATCGCGGTGAGCGGCATCTTCGTCGTACTGAACACCTTCACGCACTGCACCGGTACCGCACTGCGGCCGGAAGAGGAGGAAGCGGCCTACCAGCTGCTCCGCGAGGCTTTCGCCGATCTCGAACTACCCAGCGCCGCAGGCAAATTGCCCGCCGACCTTGCGGAAGCCCGCGAATACTACGACACGATGGCGGCCGAGGAACTCCGCGCGAACCCGTTCCTGGTGGAGAAATTCGCCGGACTCACCCACCTTCCGCTGCCCACCCTGGGTCTTCCCTCGCCGGCCCGGCGGGCACTCACCCCGATGTGGCTGGTGGTGCGACCGGTCGCGGGCCATGTGATCCAGGTGTGCTCGTCCAAGGTGATGCATCCGCGGGTGCAGGAGCTGACCGGTTTCGAACTGAAACCGCGCCACGACCAGGAATTCGCACTCTACGCCCGGCTGCTGCAATGGGCCTGGCGGAACCTGCCCGACCGCGTGCTGCTCCAGCCACTGGCATACAACCGGATCCACTACGAGAAGCTGATCCGGACCCTCCGCAGTTTCGGCCTGGAATCCTTCGCCGTCCCCGAGAACCGGCGCTGAACCCGCCGGGGTGCCGCGACGGCCGCCCCGGGGTCAGCGCTGCCCGCTCGCAGGAACCGACCCGTGCGCTCGGCGCCCAGCACCGGATCGGCGGATCCGTTGCCGAAAACGAAACGGCCGCCGACGTACACCGCCGTCACAGCCGCATCGTTGCGGTTGACCATCCGGGACAGATTCCCGTACTGGGCGACCGGGCTCTCGGCGTAGGCGTCGAGGGAATCGTCGAGCCCGGACGGATCCACGATCACCACATCGGCGCGATCACCCACGCGCAGATGTCCGGCGTCGATGTCGTACCAGTCGGCGAGTTCACCGGTGAGGCGGTGCACCGCGCGCTCCAGCGGGATCACCGGCCGCCCGGCTTGCTCGGCCTGGTACATCCGGCGCAGGAAACGCAACCCGAAGTTGTAGAAGGCCATATTCCGCAGATGGGCACCGGCATCGGAGAACCCCAGCTGGATTCCGGGGTGGGCGGCGAACCGGTCCAGGATCTCCGGGCGGTGATTGGAAATGGTGGTGCGCCAGCGCAGCTTCGTCCCGTACTCGAGTACCAGGTCGAGGAAGGCGTCCACCGGATGTACACCACCCCGGTCGGCACCCACCTGACCGAAGGTCTTCCCGATAACGGTTTCGTCGGCGCAGCCGACGATCTCGGCGTCGAAGAAATCGCGATGCCACACCCGCAGCCCGAACTTTGCGTCGTAGTCCTTGCGGAACCGGCGACGGTAACTCTCGTCGGCCAGCAGCGCGTCACGTTCGACCCGGTCGGCCAGATGCAGCGCCGCGGCACCGGAACCGAATTCCTCGAAGATCACCAGATCGATTCCGTCGGCGTACACCTCGAACGGCACCGGCAGATGCTGCCAGCGGAAGTCCGCGCCGAGCCCGTTGACCAGGCGGGCCAGCGTGCCGATCAGCACGACAGCGAACGGGTTGGCCTTGATATCGGCGGCCGACAGCAGTGTGGTTTTCAACCGTTTGCGCCCGATCCCCAGACTGCTGAATATCATCGCCCCCAGACTGCGCGGCGAGGTGATATCCGGACCACCCTGCAGGATGCGTCCGCGCCGGCGCAGGATCGCGTTGAGCCGCCGGCGTTCACGGGCCTTCGCGTAGGTCGACGGGAGGGTGCGGGAGCGGCAGGTCTCGCCGTCGACCTTGTCGAACAACAGTTGCTGCGCCGACATCCCGACGAACCCGGCATCGAGCGCCTCGCACAGTGACGCTTCCATATCCGCGAGCTCTGCGCGGGTGGGCCGCACCTCGTGACGGGTGGCCCGGTCCAAGCCCATCCGGGCGGTGCGGATATCGGAATGGCCCAGCATCGCCGCGATATTCGGGCCCAGCGGCAGCTGTTCGAGTGCGGTGATGTATTCGCCTGCCGAGTGCCAGGTTTTGGTGTCGTCGAGGGTGTCGATGACGTGGCGGCGGGGGATGGCCTCCACCCGGCCGAAGATATCGCCGGCCCCGGTGGGATCGATATGGACGGTCGACAGTGAACAGGAACCGAGCAGCACCGTGGTGATGCCGTGCCGTACCGATTCCGACAGTGCCGGTGTCTTCAGCACTTCGATGTCGTAGTGGGTGTGAATATCGATCATCCCGGGCAGCACCCATTTCCCTCGGGCGTCCACCACATCCGGGCAACCGGTTTCGTCGAGCGGGGTCTCGGATACGGCCACGACCCGGTCGCCGCGTAAACCCAGGTGTCGAATCGCCGAGGGTGCCCCGGTGCCGTCGAACCAGCGGCCACCGCGGATGATCGTGTCGTATCTCACACGCCCCATTGCAACTGGTCATCTGACCGGAGTCAAGAGGCGGACGGTGCCGGGCGGGCCGATCCGCCCGGCACCGGATGCTCAGCTGGTCCGGACTTCGGACCGGTCCTCGCTCCACAGCGTGTGGTACTTACCCTCGGCATCGACCCGCTCATAGGTATGCGCGCCGAAGAAATCACGCTGGGCCTGGGTGAGCGCGGCCGGCAGCCGCTGCGCGCGCAGGGCGTCGTAGTACGACAGCGAGGACGCGAACGCCGGTACCGGGATACCCAGCAGGGTCGCGGTGGCGACCACACGGCGCCAGCTGTCGATCGCGGTTTCGATCGCACTGCGGAAATAGGGATCCAGGATCAAGCTCGGCAGCGCCGGATCGGTTTCGTAGGCCTCCTTGATGCGGTTCAGGAAGCGGGCCCGGATGATGCAGCCGCCACGCCAGATCGTGGCCATATCGCCGGGCTTCAGATCCCAGCCGTACTCTGCGCTACCCGCCGCGATCTGATCGAAGCCCTGGGCGTAGGCGACAACCTTGGAGGCGTACAGGGCCTGCCGGATATCCTCGGTGAACTGCGCGATATCGGTCGGTTTGGCGGCGAGTTCGCCCGCGGCCAGATCCTTGGCGGCGGCGCGCTGGGCCCGCGACCCCGACAGCGCCCGGGCGAACACCGCCTCGGCGATACCGGTCACCGGGATACCGAGATCGAGCGCCGATTTCACTGTCCAGCGCCCGGTACCCTTCTGCTCCGCGGCATCGACGATCACATCGACCAGCGGTTTACCGGTTTTCGCGTCCACCTGCCCGAGGACCTCGGCGGTGATCTCCACCAGGTAGCTCTCCAGGTCACCGGAGTTCCATTGGGTGAAGATATCGGCGATCTGCTTCGGATCCAGGTCCAAGGCGGCGCGGAACAGATGATAGGCCTCGCCGATCAGCTGCATATCCGCGTACTCGATACCGTTGTGCACCATCTTCACGAAATGCCCGGAACCGTCGGGACCGATATGGGTGCAGCACGGCGTGCCGTCGACCTGCGCGGCGATCGACTCCAGCAGCGGACCCAGCGACTCGTAGGATTCGACCGGACCGCCGGGCATGATGGAGGGCCCGTTGAGGGCGCCTTCCTCACCACCGGAGATACCGGCGCCGACGAAGTTCAGGCCGCGCTCGCGCAGCGCCGCCTCCCGGCGGATGGTGTCTGTGTAGAGGGCGTTACCGCCGTCGATGATGATATCGCCGGGCTCCATGGCCGCGGCGAGCTCTTCGATCACCGCATCGGTGGCGTCCCCGGCCTTCACCATGATGAGCACGCGGCGCGGTTTCTCCAGCGCCGCGACGAACTCGGCGACAGTTTCGGTACGGATGAACTCACCGTCGCCACCGTGCGCGGCCAGCAGCGCATCGGTCTTGGCGACGCTGCGATTGTGCAGGGCCACGGTGTAGCCGTGCTTGGCGAAGTTACGGGCGATATTGCTGCCCATCACCGCCAGGCCGGTGACCCCGATCTGGGCACGCGCTGTGGAGGACGCCATGAACCTGCTCTTTCGTTCGACAGTTTTGGTTTCCGGCCGGTCGCGCCGCGTCCGCGAACAGGTGCGGTTCGCTCGCGAGCACGGCTGACTGCCTCTATGTCTTTTCTACCGGGTGGCTCCCGGCCCGTGCGCGCGGACCCGCCGATGCCGGCCCGGCGCCCGCGCATCGGGGCCTGCCGGACTCCGGCGGCGCGGCGGTGCCGGGAGTTCCATGGGCGCCCCGGCAACAGCCGTTCGTACCGGACTCGGTTCCCGCGCAAGGTAACCGGGAACACCGCGAGACGTTGCTGCGCCGCGAGAACGGGTACAAGAGAAAGGTGCGGTGGAAATATCTGTTCGCGGTCTCGAGTGCGGCGCTCGTTGCCGCCGTATCACTGTTCATCCCGTCCCCGGCGGCGGCCGCACCCGGCCCACGGGTGGATGCGGAGCGGCCGCTCGGCGGGCGGGCCGTGCAACTGGAGGTGTTCTCCCCGGCGATGAACACGGTGATCACCAACCGGGTCATTCCGGCGGCCGGTGGCGGGCCCGCTCCGACGATCTACCTGCTCACCGGTATCGGTGGTGGGACCGACGGCATCTCCTGGTGGGACGATACCGATGTCCGGCAGTTCTTCGCCGACCAGAAGGTGAACGTGGTGATGCCGATCGGTGGTGCGTACACCATGTACACCGATTGGCAGACCGATGATCCGGCGCTCGGGCGCGCCCGCTGGCAGACCTATCTCACCGCGGAACTGCCCACGGTGGTGGACGCCCGGTTCGCCACCACCGGCCGCAATGCGATCGCCGGCGTATCCATGAGCGGCGGCTCGGCAGTGGACCTGGCGATCCAAGCGCCCGGCCGCTACGAGGCGGTCGCTTCCTACAGCGGCTGTCCCTGGTCGGCGGATGCGGCCGGGGTCGCGATGGTAGGTGCGCAGGTGCTTCGCGGCGGTGGTAACCCCGGCAATATGTGGGGTCCGCCCGGTGGCCCCGGGTGGCAGGCGCACGATGCCTTCCGGCATGCCGGAAGGCTCGCGGGTAAATCGGTGTACCTGTCCGCGGCTTCGGGCATCCCGGGCACCATCGACCGCGGCTGGGGTTTCCCGCCTGTCGAAGCCGTCGCCAGTGCTTGCACATCGGCCTTCGCCGATCGGCTGGCCCAACTCGGGGTCGGCGCCGTACACGTCGACCGCCCGGCCGGCGCGCACACCTGGGGACAGTTCGAATACGACCTGCACGATTCCTGGCCCCATCTCGCACGCGCCCTCGGGGTGTGAGCGCCGGGACGGCGGAATCGGCCGGATAGCCGGAGCCCGCCGGCGCAGCGACACCGGGCCGAGCGCGCACCGATCGGCGATCATGATCGTATGAACGAACTGCGGTGCACCTACTGCGCCGGAACGGAACTGGAACCAGGTTTCCTGGAGGATCGCGGGCACGGAGCCGATGGGCATGTGCGCTGGGTTGCGGGCGCCCTGGAACGGGGAATTCTGGGCGGCGCCAAACGTATCGGCCGACCACGGCGCGCGGTCGACACCTACCGGTGCGTGCGCTGCGGTCACCTCGAGATGTTCGCCCGCCCGGAACACGAATAACGGCCCGGCTCTACTGCTGAGACCACGAAAGCCACCGAGGCGGTACAGCCTTGGGTGCCGAGGTCGATCACCGCGACTAGGCCGTAGCTCGGGTTGTTGCAGGCCGCGACCGGAATACGGGTGACTCTCGTGGCCGGGGCCGCCGGGTTGACAGCGCGGAAGCCACGGACACCCCGGTAGCGGCATCCGGAGGAGACACCGAACCCGGTTCGAGGTATGGCGTCCGGGGCCGGGATGCACCAGGATGGACGGCGTCGGGGATGTATGGGCCGGGGGACAGGACCGGGGTTGTGAGAGTGGACGTCAGGCGAAACAGGGCTGTGCGCCGCGGGGCCGGGCACGGCGAGCGGGGAGTGCGGTGATCGCCGCCGGCTGGGACCGGTTCCGGCTGTTCAATATCGGTGATCTGCTGATCCACCGGGGCCGCTCCCTCATGTCGCTGATCGTCATGGCCGTATCGGCGGCGCTGCTGGTCGCGGTGTTCAGTATCTCCGGTTCGGTCACCGGTTCGGTGGACAAACTCGTCGCCGGTCTCGGTGGCGATGCCCAGCTCGAGATCAGCGGTATCACCGATGCCGGGTTCGGCCAGGACCTGCTGGGCGCGGTATCGGCGACCCCGGGAGTGCGGACGGCGGTGCCGATGCTGCGTGCGCAGACCGGTGCCGACGCGGACCGGGCACTGCTGGTGGGCGCGGATGCCCGGATCGCCGAACTGGGCAGTTCGCTCACCGGATCGCTGGGCTCGGATGCCACGAAACTGCTGACCGTGCCCAACGGCGTGCTGACCGGCGCCGCCATGGGATACCGGGAGGGCGAAACGTTTCCGCTCGGCTCCGGCACCGCGACCGTTGCGGGAATACTCGACACCGACGGCGCCGGGCAACTCAACGGCGGGTACCTGATCGCCACCACCTTGGCGACCGCGCAGAAACTCACCGGCCGCACCGGGCAGCTCGATTCCATCCAGATCATCGCCGAATCCGGCACCGATATCGAACGGCTGCGTACCGCCCTGACCGATACCGTCGCGGGCCGGGCGGTGGTGGCCGACCCGGGGCTGCGCGCCGCCCAGGCGGGCGGTGCGGTGATGATCATCCGCTATTCCACCCTGATGGCCGCGGCGGCCGCGCTGGTGGTCTCGGCCTTCCTGATCTAC
>NZ_BAFV01000028.1 GCF_000308515.1 Nocardia carnea NBRC 14403
CTTTCACGAAAGGGGACCCAGATTCTGGGTCCCCTTTCGTCGTTTCTGTACGGGATTTCTACCCGTTAGACTTGTGGTGAGTACATGCTCACCGTTATCGATTCACCTGATTTCCATTTGAGAGAGGGATCCGCCGTGCCGGAACAGAGCGATGGCCGGAAACCGTTCCGGCGTAATTCTTCCGGGACGGGGAACGGGTTCCGGCGGGCCGGTGAGGGCGGGGATGCGCCTCGTTCCGGCAGCGACAAACCCGGGGACGGCCGGTCGGCCGGCGGTGGACGCGGAAATTTCCGGCGTGAGGGCGGCCCATCCCGAGGTGATCGGAGCGCGGAACCGCAGGACCGTCGCGGCAGACCCGGAGCGGCCGGCGGCAGTGGGGCCGAGGACAACCGTGGGTCGTTCCGCTCCGATCGCGGTTTTCGGCCCGACCGAGGCCGCCCGGAACGGCCGGGGCCGGCGGGAGAACGTGGCACCAGGCCCGGTGGATCCGATGATCGCGGTCGTTTCCGTGGCGATGATTCGCGCGGTGGCCGATACGGCGAGGGTCCGCGCGGCGGACGTGACGAAGCACGGGGTTTCGGCAGTCGTGGCCCTCGGGCCGGTGGGGAGAAGCCCGGCCGCGGATCTGGGGAGCGAAGCGATTACCGACCTTCGGACCGCACCGACAATGGCGGTGGCGACCGGGGGCGGCGCGACTTCGGCGGACGCGGTGGACCGCGCGCCGGTTCCGATGATCGCCGGTTCGGTTCCCGTGGCGGGGCCGACCGCGCTGACCGCGGGCCCGGCCGGGGGAATGAGGCGGGTGCGTCATCGGCCCCATCGCGGGACAGTAGTCCGGGAGGGCCGCGCCGTCGGGGCGGCGAGGGCGCGGCCCGGGGAGCCGACCGCCGGCCACCGCGTCCGGACGAGCCGGATCTACCCGAAAACGTCCAGGCCAGCGATCTGGATTCGACCATCCGGCGTGACCTGCTGAGTCTCGACAAGGGCAATGCGGAAACCGTGGCACGTCATCTGGCCATGGCGGCACAACTACTCGACGATGATCCACGACTTGCCCTGGCGCATGCGCGGGCAGCTCGGCAGCGGGCGGGCCGGATCGCGGTGGTCCGGGAGACGGCCGGTGTGGTGGCCTACCACGCCGGTGAGTGGGCCGAGGCATTGTCGGAGCTGCGTGCCGCGCGGCGGATGGCGGGCGGCACGGGGCTGCTCGCGGTCATGGCCGACTGCGAACGCGGACTGGGTAGGCCCGAGCGTGCGATCGAGATCGGCCGCAGTGACGAAGCCCGGTCGCTGACCGGCGACGACGCGATCGAGCTCCGTATCGTCGTCGCGGGTGCGCGGATGGACCTGGGAGAGTACGACCAGGCCGTGGTCACCTTGCAAACCTCCGACCTCGACCCGGCTCGCACCGGATCCGGGCCGGCGCGGCTTTTCTACGCCTACGCCGACGCGCTGGTCGCGGCCGGGCGTACCGATGAGGGCCTGACCTGGTTCTTCAATGCCGCGGCGGCTGACCTCGATGGTGAAACCGATGCCGAAGAGCGTGCTGCGGAACTGACCGGGGGTTCCTGACAACAGCGCAGCCGGTGTCGAGCTTCCGGACATCCGGGTCGGCGGTGGGCGGCACACTGCCTGCACGCTGGTCGAGGGGAACTGTCGCCGCGATCTGCTGCGGGCTCTAGGACGTCGACTCGTGCTCGACAGCGTGACAGTGCTGTCGAAGCAGGGCCGACAGCGGGCTCTCGGGGCGAGGCCGGATTCACCCGGCGCCACCGGACTCGCCAGAAGTCACCGAGTGGGCGACCATGCCGATGCGTGATCGCAAGACAGTGCCCGTGTCGGAAACTTCGCTGCCGGGAGCCGGCTGAACGGACGGCCGGATGGAGCAACGCTGTATGCGGTGCCCCGACGTTTCGGCACGGATCCGGACTATAGGCAGGGTGGCGGCTGTCCGACGTTCCTCCGTGTCGGGCCGGGGATCATGCCGGTGTGATGGACCAGTTGAGTTCCGTGCGCAGATCGGCGGGGTCCATATCAGGGTGCGGCTCGGTGACGTAGACCTCCCACCTGGTGCTGCCCGGGGCCAGGTCTCGCGCGGTGATCCAGGAGTGCAGCCGGTCCCAGCTCTGTTCCAGTCCGTCGAAGGACCCGTAGTGCACGAGGTGAGCCGTTCGCCCGGAGGGGAGCACGCCGGGTACGACGTCGGTGTCCGGCCGAATCAGGCGATCGACCGGGAAACCTACGGTGATTTCCATGGTTTGCTCGCCGGCGATGCCGTAGATCGCGAGGGCGGGGCCGGTGATAGTCGCTGGCTGGGCGTCGAGTACAGCGGCTAGACGTCCGAACGAGGTATCGAAGAAAGTGCGGATCTCGTCCGGAGTTACTCGACCGTGGACTACCGCGAGATTCACTTCGGTGACTTCCAGAAGATCCGGTTCGGTGCTCTGAGCAAGGGGTTCGTCGACCACATGTCCTCCACGGTGGGTAGGCGGTCGCGCGGATCGCGACCGCGTAGGTTGTCGCTGTTAGGACGTTGTTCTTCGCCCGGAATCATCGCTGTGCGGGTCGCCGGATCAGCGGCCCACGACCATTCTCGCGTCCGTGCGTCCGTGCGTCCGTGCGTCCGTGCGTCCGTGCGTCCGTGCGTCCGTGCGTCCGTGCGTCCGTGCGTCCGTGCGTCCGTGCGTCCGTGCGTCCGTGCGTCCGTGCGTCCGTGCGTCCGTGCGTCCGTGCGTCCGTGCGTCCGTGCGTCCGTGCGTGGAGTGCCCGTCGGGCAGTGGAAGGGGAGGACGTAGGGTCCGAGTGTGCGGGAAGCGAGTGGAATGCGGTTGCGGGACGGGTACGAGGCGCTGCTGCTGGATCTGGACGGGACGCTGTATCGCGGGTCCGCGGTGATCGCGGGCGGGCCGGCGGAACTTGCCGGTGGCGGGCAGCGGCTGGTCTACGTCACCAATAATGCGAGTCGCGCGGCGGGCTCGGTGGCCGCTCACCTCGCCGAAATGGGGTACCCGGCTGCGGAAACCGATGTGGTGACCAGTGCGCAGGCTGCGGTGCGGCTACTCGCCGGCCGGGTCGAGCAGGGAGCGGAGGTGCTGGTCGTCGGTACCGACGATCTGGCGGCCGAGGTGAAGGCGGCGGGGTTGCAGCCGGTGCGGCGGGCTACGGAATCCGTGGCGGCGGTAGTCCAGGGACATTCCCCGCAGACCGCGTGGTCCGATCTGGCCGAAGCGTCGTACGCATTGCGGGCGGGCGCGGTGTGGGTGGCTGCGAACACCGACAAGACCCTGCCGAACGAACGGGGCCTGGCGCCCGGTAACGGTGCCATGGTTGCGGCATTGCGTGCCGCTTCGGACCGGGAACCGGTGGTGGCGGGTAAACCCTATGCTCCGCTGCTGGAGAACGCCTTGGAGCGGGCCGGGACCCGCGCCGCGCTGGTGGTGGGTGACCGGCTCGACACCGATATCGACGGCGCCGAGAACGTGGCGGTGGACTCATTGCTGGTGCTTACCGGCGTCAGCACGATCGAGGAACTGACCGGGTTGCCCACGCACCGGTGGCCGACCTATATCGCCGGCAGCCTGGCAGCGTTGAACAGTGCGCCGGTGCCCTGCGATACCGGCGACCCCGCCGCCGTCAGGAATGAACTGGACGCACGGCCGGATCGGGCGTTGAGGGTACGCGCGCCCCGTTCGGAAATCCGATAGCGTTGACCTCACGATGACTACCCCGACTCCTCGCCCGAACACCCCCGGTGCCGCCCGGGTGCCGTTGCCCGGTCAGCATCTGCCCGGCGCGACCGGCCACGGCGACCTCGCCGATCCGGACAAGATCCGCGCCGAAGTTCGTGAACTGCTCGCCGAACTCGCCGGTCGGCCCGCCGGCAGCGCACCGGGGGACGAATCCGCCGGAACCGACCTGGCCCGCCGCGCGCATATCCTGGAACAGGCACACGAGGTGCTGGTCCAGGCTCTGGCGACGGTGGACAAGATCTGAGGTGGCCAGGCGGGCGCGGGTGGATGCGGAATTGGTCCGCCGCGGATTGGCGCGGTCACGCGATCATGCCGTGGAACTGATCGGTGCCGGGCGGGTCCTGATCAACGGTGCGGTGGCGGTGAAACCGGCGACCGCGGTGGAAACCGCGACACCCTTGGTGGTCAAGGAACAGGTCGACGAGGTGGCCTGGGCGTCGCGCGGGGCACATAAACTGCTGGGCGCGCTGGACGCGTTCGAACCGCGGGGCCTGGCGATAGCGGACCGGCGCTGCCTGGATGCCGGGGCATCGACCGGCGGGTTCACCGATGTGCTGCTCAGTCGTGGGGCGCGGGAAGTGGTGGCCGCCGATGTCGGCTACGGACAGTTGGTGTGGCGGTTGCAGACCGACGATCGCGTGCACGTCCTCGACCGGACCAATGTTCGCTCGCTGACACCGGACGGTATCGGAGGGCCGGTGGACCTGGTGGTCGCCGATCTGTCGTTCATTTCGCTGGCACTGGTCCTGCCCGCGCTGGCGGCGTGCACCGTCCCCGGCGCCGATCTGGTGCCGATGGTGAAACCGCAGTTCGAGGTCGGTAAGGAACGTGTGGGGTCGGGCGGCGTGGTCCGGGATCCGCAGTTGCGGGCGGAGGCGGTATGCGCGGTGGCCGCTACGGCCGCCGGACTCGGGCTGCGGACAATCGGGGTGGTGGCGAGCCCCCTACCGGGGCCCTCCGGGAATGTCGAATACTTTCTGTGGCTGCGCCGGGAGGAGATATCCGGCGATTCGGCCGGCGAGGTGGCGGAGATGGTGCGGCTGGCCGTCGAAGAAGGCCCGCAATGAACGCGGATACGCCCCGGGCCAGGGATATTCTGCTGGTATCGCATCCGGGTCGCGCCGAGATCAGCGAAACGGCGCATCGGGTGGCGAAGATCTGCGCGGAAGCCGGGATCGGGTTGCGAGTGCTCGCCGACGAGGCCTACAGCACGCGGTTCGAGTCCGGTGCCGAACCGGTCACCGAACCCGGGGGCTATCCGGTGCAGGTGGTGGCGCACGAGCCGGATGCGGCGCTGGGCTGTGAGATGGTCCTCGCGCTCGGCGGTGACGGCACACTGCTGCGAGCCGCGGAACTGGCCCGGCACGTCACCGTTCCGGTGCTCGGGATCAATCTGGGCCGTATCGGTTTTCTCACCGAAGCCGAGGCCGAACATCTCGACGAAGCGCTCGCACAGGTGGTCCGCCGCGACTACCGGGTCGAGGAGCGGATGACCATCGATGTCAGTGTCCGGATCGATGACGAGATCATCGAGCGCGGCTGGGCATTGAACGAGGCGAGTATCGAGAACGCCGCTCGGATGGGTGTCCTCGAAGTGGTACTGGAAGTCGACGGGCGGCCGGTGTCGTCCTACGGGTGTGACGGAATTCTTGTCGCGACCCCTACCGGTTCCACCGCATACGCTTTCTCCGCCGGGGGGCCGGTGGTGTGGCCGGAACTGGAAGCGCTGCTGGTGATTCCGAGCAATGCGCATGCCCTGTTCGCCCGGCCGCTGGTGACCAGCCCGGACTCCAGGATCGCGGTCGAATCCGTTGCCACCGGCCATGATGCGATAGTTTTCCTGGATGGCAGGCGCACCCTCGCATTGCCGCGAGGCGGCCGGGTCGAAGCGATCCGTGGTGCCGAGCCGGTGCGGTGGGTGCGGCTGGATTCCGCGCCGTTCGCGGACCGGATGGTGCGCAAGTTCGAGCTGCCGGTAACTGGTTGGCGGGGCCGGCGGCGAACGGAGGGCACACGTGCTGACAGAGATACGAATTGACGGACTGGGCGTTATCTCCACGGCCACCGCGCAATTCCACGAAGGGCTGACGGTGCTCACCGGTGAAACCGGGGCGGGCAAAACCATGGTGGTCACCAGTCTGCACCTGCTCAGCGGGGCGCGGGCGGATGCCGGCCGGGTACGGCTCGGTGCGAACCGCGCGGTAGTGGAGGGCCGGTTCACCCTCGGCGAGGTGAACGACACCGCGCGCGGTGACGCGGAGCAGGTTCTGGAAGCGGCAGCGGCCGTTGCGGATGACGACGGTACGGTGATCGCGATCCGCACGGTGGGCAGCGACGGCCGGTCCCGGGCGCATCTGGGGGGTCGCGGGGTGCCGGCGTCGGTGCTGGCGGATTTCACCGCACCGTTGCTGACCGTGCACGGGCAGAACGACCAATTGCGGTTGCAGCGGCCCGAACAGCAGTTGCGGGCGCTGGACCAGTTCGCGGACGCGGTGGTGGGGCCGCTGTTGCGCGAATACACCGACCATCGGCGGGCCTGGCTGGACGCGCGGAATGCGTTGCTGGAACGTACGGCGCGCAGCCGGGAGATGGCGGCCGAAGCGGAACGCCTCACCCAGGCGCTCGCCGAAATCGAGGCGATCGCACCCGAACCGGGTGAGGACGAACGCCTGGTCGCGGAGATCCGCCGGCTCAGCGATCTGGATTCGCTGCGGGAAGCAGCGGCCACGGCGCACGAGGCGCTGGCCGGACCGGACGACGATCCGGGGGAGAACGCCGGCGCCCTGGATGCGCTGGGGGTCGCGCGGTCGCGAGTCGAAGGTTCCGAGGATCCGGAGCTGGCGGCGCTGGGACCGCGGCTGGCCGACGCGATCGCGGTGGTGGTGGACCTGACCACGGAATTGAGCGGGTACCTGTCGGATCTGCCGTCGGACCCTGGTGCGCTGGATTCGATGTTGACCCGGCAGGCCGAGTTGAAATCGCTGACCCGTAAATACGCGCCCGATATCGACGGGGTGCTCGCCTGGGCCGATGAGGCGCGGACGAAGCTGGAATCGCTGGATGTCTCCGAGGAGGCGCTGGCGGCGCTGACAGCGGAGGTCGATGCGGGCGCGGATCGGGTGCGGGCCGTGGCGGTGAAATTATCGCAGGCGCGTACTACGGCGGCCGGTGAGCTGGCTGCGGCGGTGAGCGAGGAACTCGGCGGGCTGGCGATGGGGAAGGCACGGTTGGATGTCGAGGTCCGCCCGGTGCCGGCCGGGCCGCAGGATTCGGCGCCGCTGCTGATCGACGGCACCGAACTCCATGCCGGGCCCGCCGGGGTGGATGAGGTGGAGTTACGGCTGGCCGCGCATTCCGGCGCGCAGTCGCTGCCGTTGAACAAGAGCGCCTCCGGCGGTGAGCTGTCCCGGGTGATGCTGGCGCTCGAGGTGGTGCTGGCGGGGAACGAACACGGCGTGACGATGGTGTTCGACGAGGTCGACGCCGGTGTCGGTGGCCGGGCCGCGGTCGAGATCGGCCGCCGGTTGTCCCGGCTGGCCCGCACTCATCAGGTGATCGTGGTGACCCATTTGGCGCAGGTCGCGGCATTCGCCGATACACATCTGGTGGTGAACAAATCCGATGACGGTGAAGGCGCCGTGGATTCGGGGGTCCGGGCGCTGACCCAGGACGAGCGGATCGTGGAACTCGCGCGGATGCTGGCCGGGCTCGACGACACCGAAACGGGTCGCGCGCACGCCTGGGAACTGCTCAATATCGCCCGCGCCGAACGGATGGCGGCGCGCTGAGTCACTCGGCTGCACGGGCGTCGTGATTCGCGTTGCGGAGTCCGGGTGCGATATCGGGAAACGCAGGTGTGTCAGGCCATCGGGTGCCCGGCCTATACGCCGTAGTCCGGCAGGGCGATCCGATCTCGAGACCCGCCTGTGTGATGGTGATCTGCTACTTTCACAGCGCGCACCGGGATAACTCGCTCGGCCCGCCGCCGCTCGACGGAAACCGCGCGGCTTTGCCGGTAGGAGACGCGATTCGATGACCACCGCCGAACACAACGACGAGCCGTGTCGGCAAGGTGAACTCGTTCGGCCCGCGTCCCGGTGGTGGCGCATATCGATCGTGGTGATCACGCTGTCGGTGAGCGTCTGCTGCGTAGTGATCCTGTGGTTGCTGATGTCGGATGCCGCGTTTCCCGCGCTTGTGCTCGCAGGCTGGGTGCTGGTGTTGCTGGGTGCGTTGTGGCTGGTGATCGGGTTGTTCGGTGTGGTGCGCTACCGCCGTTACCGGTTGCTGCTCTTCGCGCCCGGCGCGGTCGTACTGACCTGTGCCCTGGTCTGGGCGGGCGTCCCCGGAAACCTCGGATGGCGGATTTCCGGTGACAGCCTCGAACGCCTCGCGGCCGGTTGCGACGCCTCGGCCCACGGACGGTACGGCGTCTACACCATCACCTCCGTGGTGAAACGTGACGGGGGTTGCCTGCTCTACACCGATGGCGGTCTCATCGATCTCGTGGGGTTCGCCTACTTCCCGCACGGTGCACCCGGACAGGGTCCACCTCGTCACGACGGCGATATCGGGTACACGCTGCTGGAAGGCAGCTGGTATCGGTTCGTCGAACAGTTCTGAACCACGACCGCCGGCCTGCCGGTCCGGGGCACCGAGCCGGCACCCGTGGCCGGCGGGCCGTGGGACGCCCGCTGTGGGGTCAGCTGTTGTGACCGGTCAGCGGACGGCTTTGCGGGCGGCGGCGATGAACTGATTGATGAGGCCCTTCAAGCCGACCTCCAGCGCCTTGGCAGGCACAGGGAGGGTGGGGTCGGAGGTCATGGTGTACACGACGCGGGTGCCGTTGCCGGCGTCGGCGAAGGTGATGACGCCGGTATGGCTTTTCACCGGAGCGCCCTTGACGATCTTGTATTCCATCCGTTCGTTCGGCACCAGGGCGGTGATCTCCTCGACCACGCCGACCGGTCCGACCCCGATCTTGTGCTGTGCGCCCACGCCCTCGCGTTCGGTCTCGCCCGGTCGGACGAGCGTGACATTCACGGCGAGGTACGGGCTGATGCTCTCGCGGTCGGCGAACAGCCGGTACACGGTCGCCCGTGGGGCGGCGATCACGGTGTCGACGGTGGTGCTGGCCATGGCGTCTCCTCTTCGAATAGCTGTGCCCGGCAGCATACGGCGCGTGGGGTCCGGCTTCCGCGTGCAGCCGACCCGATAATGGCGCCTGCGGGTAGCTGCCCGATTGCTCGAGTGGGTGAATGGATGGCCGGTCAGCGGCGTGTCTCCACCGAAGGTTGAGGGTTTACCGACATCATCGCTATATGAGGATGCTGGCGCTGCTGTCGAAGAACTCCGAGACGCTGCCCGGCCGGACCGGGACCGCCCGGGTCGACCGTGATACCCGGCGGCTACTCACGCGGGTCGGGCCAGGTGATATAGCCGTTCTCGATGAAATGGATATCGATCAATCCCTCGCCGACAAGCTCGTCGCCGCAGGGGTGACGGCGGTGGTGAACACCTCGCCGTCGATCTCCGGCCGATACCCGAACGTCGGACCCGAAGTTCTGGTCGCAGGAGGTGTGCTGCTGCTCGACACCGTGAGCTCGGATGCCTTCGGCCGGATCAAGGACGGCGCCCGGGTGCGGATCGAAGACGGCGTCGTCTACGCCGATCGCTTCACCCGCAAGGAACCCGAAGTGCTGGTCGAATGTCTCGAACTGGACGAGGACGCGATCGCCGAACGGATGCGGGAAGCGCGTAACGGGCTGGCCGAACATCTGGAATCGTTCGCCGGGGACGCACTGGAATTCATCCGGACCGAATCCTCGCTGCTCATGGACGGTATCGGCGTACCGAAACCGGATCTGGAACTGAACGGCCGGCAGGTAGTGGTGGTCGGAATGGGGCCGGGTCACGCCGAGGAGTTGAAGAAACTCAAACCGTTCATCAAGGAATACTCGCCGGTCTTGATCGGTGTGGGTGCCGGTGCCGAAACGCTGCGGCGGTCGGGGTACCGGCCGGATCTGATCGTCGGCAATCCCGACGAACTGACCGCCGAAACGCTGACCTGCGGCGCCGAACTGATCATCCCGGCCGACCTCGACGGCCGGGCCGAGGGATTGGAACGGGTGAAGGAACTGGGCCTCGGGGCGATCACCTTCCCGGGCTCCGGATCCCCCGCCGATCTGGCGCTGCTGCTCGCCCACCATCACGGGGCGGCGCTGATCGTGACGGCCGGTGCGAGCGCCTCGCTGGAGGAATTCTTCGATCGCGGCCGCCGTGACAGCAACCCGGCGACCTTCCTGACCCGATTGAAGGTCGGGGAATCGATCATGGACGCCTCCGCGGTGGCGACGCTGTACCGCAACCGTTTCTCGGGTGTGCTGGCAGCACTGCTGGTGCTGGCGGTACTCGGGGCGGCGATCGTCGCGATCCTGGCGGTCGGGCACAGCAGTGAGATGCTCGCGGGGGCGCAGGACATGCTCACCAGGGCCGAGCTCTGGGGCAGGGAGATACTGGGCCGGTCCGGATAGCCGGTCCGGGGCGGGGCAGGTCGTGCCGCGACGGATTCGCGGCGGCCGGCACGAAATCCGCGGACGATGCCCGCCCGGTTCTACTGGATCGGCACGGCTCCACGTATCGACGGGCCGAGTCCGTGGCTTGATCACGGGCCTCTGTGGTCCGCAAAACGTCGCCCGCCGGCCCGGGCTCCGTGCGGTATCAGCTCGGTGGCCGCACGGCGGCCTGAAGTCTCATCGAACGGTTCCGGGAGGGTGCCCTGGCGGTCGGGCACTGCGCACGCGTCGACGTGGTGTTCCGGCCGGTCGGTGGTCTCCTCCCGCTCTCCTCCGGCGCAGTCGTGTCTCCGGGGCAGCCGTGCGCTCGAGCCGGCGTGTAGCCGTGCTCGGGTGTGGTGCGCAACTCTTCAGCACTCGGGCGCGCCCGGATACCGCGGCGCGAAAACCCCGGTGCGAGATTGCGGGTGTGGAGGAAGTGGCCGGTGGTGCCGCCGGGGTGGAAGTGGAACTGCGGACCTGTAGCGGTTGCGGCACCCGCCTGGGCCGGGTGGGCGATCGGGTGGTTAACGGGGAGTGGCGGTCATTCGCCGGGCGGGTTTCGTGTTACTGTGAAGACCCGTGGGTCATACACGGATTCAGGCGCGCACAGCCACCAAACACATCTTCGTGAGCGGTGGTGTCGCCTCTTCACTCGGTAAGGGTCTCACCGCCTCCAGTCTCGGTCAGTTGCTGACCTCACGGGGGCTACGAGTCACCATGCAGAAGCTCGACCCCTATTTGAACGTCGATCCCGGCACCATGAACCCGTTCCAGCACGGCGAGGTGTTCGTGACCGAGGACGGCGCCGAGACCGACCTCGATGTGGGGCATTACGAGCGGTTTCTCGATCGCGACCTGTCGAAGGACGCCAACGTCACCACCGGCCAGGTCTACTCGTCGGTGATCGCCAAGGAACGGCGCGGCGAATATCTCGGCGATACGGTGCAGGTGATCCCGCATATCACCGACGAGATCAAGGCGCGCGTCCTGGCGATGCGCGGGCCCGACCTGCAGGGGCAGGAACCGGATGTGGTGATCACCGAGATCGGCGGGACCGTCGGCGATATCGAATCGCAGCCGTTCCTCGAGGCGGCTCGCCAGATCCGGCACGATGTCGGCCGCGACAATGTTTTCTTCCTGCATGTTTCGCTGGTGCCGTATCTGGCGCCCTCGGGGGAGCTCAAAACCAAACCCACCCAGCATTCGGTGGCGGCGCTGCGCAGTATCGGTATCCAGCCCGACGCGCTGATCCTGCGCTGCGATCGTGAGGTGTCGGCCGGTTTGAAGAGCAAGATCGCGCTGATGTGCGATGTGGAGGTCGACGCGTGCATCTCCACACCGGACGCGCCGTCGATCTACGACATCCCGAAGGTGCTGCACCGGGAAGGTCTCGATGCGTACGTGGTGCGCAAACTCGGGTTGCCGTTCCGCGATGTCGACTGGACCGTCTGGGGCGATCTGCTCGACCGTGTGCATACGCCGCGGGAAACGGTGGAGGTCGCGCTGGTCGGCAAGTACGTCGACCTGCCGGACGCGTATCTGTCGGTCACCGAGGCGCTGCGGGCGGGTGGTTTCGCGCACCGTGCGAAGGTGAAACTGCGCTGGGTGCAGTCCGATGATTGCGAAACCCCGGCCGGGGCGCAGGCCGCACTGCGCGATGTGGACGCGGTGCTGATTCCGGGCGGCTTCGGGATCCGCGGGATCGAGGGCAAGGTCGGTGCGATCCATCACGCCCGGACCCGCAAACTGCCGTTGCTCGGGTTGTGCCTGGGGTTGCAGTGCATGGTGATCGAGGCGGCGCGGTCGGTAGGACTCGACGATGCCAATTCCGCCGAATTCGAACCCGAGACCGAACACCCGGTGATCTCCACGATGGCCGATCAGGAACAGGCCGTGGCAGGCGAGGCCGATCTGGGCGGCACCATGCGGCTCGGCGCCTACCCGGCGCTACTGGAGAAGGGGTCGGTGGTGGCCCGGGCCTACCGCGCCAACGAGGTTTCCGAACGGCACCGGCACCGGTACGAGGTGAACAACAGCTACCGCGACAAGATCGCCACCAGCGGGCTCCGGTTCAGCGGGACCTCGCCGGACGGGCATCTGGTGGAATTCGTCGAACTTCCTGGGGACGTCCACCCGTTCTTCGTGGGCACTCAGGCGCATCCGGAGCTGAAGAGCCGGCCCACCCGGCCGCATCCGCTGTTCGCCGAGCTGATCGCGGCCGCGCTGCGGTACAAACTGGCCGAACGGCTCCCCGTCGACATTCCCGGTGAGCAGGAAGATCAGGAAATGGCTGCCGCCGAGCAGGCCTCGTGACCGGCGCGCAACCGGCACCGGGCAGCCACGCCTTCCGCACCGTCGACAGCCGGCTGGTCTACAACGGGGCCATCGTGGCGTTGCGGCTGGACCAGGTGGAGATGCCCGACGGGCGGATCGTGGAACGCGAGGTGGTCGAGCATCACGGTGCCGTCGCGGTGGTCGCCGTGGACGACGACGAGCAGGTGGTGCTGATCCGTCAGTACCGGCATCCGCTCGGGGAGCGCCTGCTCGAACTGCCGGCCGGGTTGATCGATATCGCCGGGGAGGATCCGCTCGCGGCGGCGCAGCGGGAACTGGCCGAGGAAACCGGGCTGGCGGCGCGGGAATGGTCGGTGCTGGTGGATGTGGCGCTGTCGCCGGGGTTCACCGACGAAGCGTTGCGGGTGTATCTGGCGCGCGGGCTGACCGAGACCGACCGGCCGGCCCCCGAACACGAGGAAGCCGATCTGGAACTGGTGCGGATGCCGCTCGGCGCGGCGGTGCGCGCGGCCCTGGCCGGCGACATCGTGAACGCGACCGCGGTCGCCGGACTGCTCGCGCTGAGCGCCGCCGATGCCGCGGACCTGCCGCTGCGCCCGGCCGACGCGCCGTGGCCCGGGCTGCCGAGCGCGCTGTTACGGCGCCAGACGGCGCAACGGAACACGGACTGAGGGCGGGTATGCGGTGCGCGAGGCCGATATCTACCTGGACCATCTCGCGGTAGAGCGGGGGGCCGCCCGCAGCACACTGTCGGCGTACCGGCGCGACCTCGGGCGGTACCGGGAATACCTGAAAGACCGGGGCATCGCCGATCTCGAGGCGGTCCGCGAAACCGATATCGGAGAATTCGGGATCGCCCTGCGCACGGGCGACGACCGGCATCCGCCGCTGGCACCGGGATCGGTCGCGCGGGCACTGATCGCGGTTCGCGGACTGCATCGATTCGCCGCCGCCGAGGGGCTGATCAGTACCGATGTCGCCCATGCGGTGAAACCGCCGATGGTGGGGCAGCGGCTGCCCAAGGCGCTGCCCGTGGACCAGGTGCTGCGGCTGCTGGAGTCGGTGGGCGCGGATACCGGAGCCGGTGGGGACGCGGGCGCCCGCGGGCTCCGCGATCGCGCACTGCTGGAACTGCTGTATTCGACGGGTGCGCGGATCTCGGAAACCGTCGGCCTGGATCTCGACGATCTCGACCTCGAGGGTCGCGCCGTCGTACTGCGGGGGAAGGGCGGTAAACAGCGGATCGTCCCGGTGGGGCGGCCCGCTCTGGCGGCCGTGGACGCCTACTTGGTGCGCGGGCGGCCCGTGTTGGCGGCGAACGGTCGTGCCGGGGTGCGGGCTCCGGGTTCGGCGGCCGCGTTGTTCCTCAACGTCCGGGGCGGCCGGTTGTCCCGGCAGAGTGCCTGGCAGGTGTTGCAGCGCGCCGCGGAGCATGCCGGGATCACGGCCACGGTGTCGCCGCATACCCTGCGGCATTCGTTCGCCACCCACCTTCTCGACGGCGGCGCCGACGTGCGGGTGGTGCAGGAACTGCTGGGGCACGCGTCGGTCACCACGACCCAGATCTACACAATGGTGACCGTGGGGACCTTGCGGGAAGTCTGGGCCACCGCCCACCCCAGGGCACGATGAGCGGCTCCGGATTCGCAGGCTGCGCAATATCACAGAACACGCCGGTTGACACACTGGGCGCCGGAGTGCTGTCAACAGGTAGCGTCTAGAAGGAGCCGGACCGTGGCGAAAGCGAGACCGTGCCTTGATCGGCCTCGTTACGCTCTACGAGGTGACGGGCAGGAACGTATAAGGAGCAGCGGATCGTGACGACAGCCGGAGCGGCGGAACCGCCCAAGGGCGCCGAGAACGATGAGCGCGCGAAATCCGTGTGGGGGGCGGGCCCCGAACCTCTGCCCGCCGACGCCGCACTCGGTCCGACGGGCCGGCCGCTACGCCCGGTGCCGGATCCGACCGAACCGTCGCATCGGGGCAACGCGCTCATCGTGGCGATGTGTAATCAGAAGGGCGGGGTCGGTAAGACCACCTCGACCATCAATCTGGGTGCCGCACTGGCCGAATACGGCCGCCGGGTGCTGCTGGTGGATCTCGACCCGCAGGGCGCGTTGTCGGCAGGCTTGGGTGTGGCGCACCACGATCTGGATCTGACCGTGCACAACCTGCTGATCGGCACGCCGGTCGGAGTCGACGATGTGCTCGTGCAGACCAAGGTCGAGAACCTGGATCTGCTGCCGAGCAATATCGATCTGTCCGCGGCGGAGATCCAGCTGGTGAACGAGGTCGGCCGGGAGCAGTCGCTGGGGCGGGCGCTGGAACCGATCCGCGACCGCTACGACTACATCCTCATCGACTGCCAGCCCTCGCTGGGCCTGCTCACGGTGAATGCCCTCGCGTGTTCGGACGGTGTGATCATTCCGATGGAATGCGAGTACTTCTCGCTGCGCGGGCTGGCTCTGCTCAACGATACGGTGGAGAAGGTGCGGGACCGGCTGAACCCGCGGCTGAGCCTCTACGGCATCGTGGTCACCATGTTCGATGCCCGGCTGTTGCATTCCCGTCAGGTGATGGCGCGTGTGGTGGAGGTGTTCGGGGAACTGGTGTACGACACGGCGATCGCACGGACCGTCCGGTTCCCGGATGCGAGTGTGGCCGGTGAACCGATCACCACGTGGGCGCCGAAATCCAGTGGTGCCGAGGCCTATCGCGCGATGGCACGGGAAGTCATCCACCGGTCGGGTCGGTGAGCGCGGCAGCACCCGCACCTGCACCGTCGAGTACCAGCGAACCCGGCGACACCGCGGACGCGGCCGTCGAGAAAACCGGGTTCCATCTGCGGCTCAGTAATTTCGAGGGCCCATTCGACCTGCTGTTGCAGTTGATCTCGCAGCGCCGTCTCGATGTGACGGAGGTGGCGCTGCATCAGGTCACCGACGAATTCATCGCCTACACCAAGGCACTCACCGCCGGGCTGGCCCAGCCCGGGAATTCGCTGCGCACCGATAAAATCCTGGATCAGACCACCGAGTTCCTGGTGGTCGCCGCGACCCTGCTGGATCTGAAAGCGGCGCGGCTGCTGCCTTCGGGCGAAGTGACCGATCCCGACGATCTGGAACTGCTCGAGGCGCGGGATCTGCTGTTCGCCCGGTTACTGCAGTACCGGGCGTTCAAACAGGTCGCCGAACTGCTCGGTGAACTCGAGGCGGCCGCGCTGCGCCGGTATCCGCGGGCGGTGGGTCTGGAGGAACGGTTCGCCGGCTTACTGCCGGAGGTCCAGCTCGGCGTGGATGCGGCCGCGTTCGCGGAGATCGCCGCGGCGGCGTTCCGGCCACGGCCGGTGCCGACGGTGGGCCTGGACCATCTGCACGCGCACACCATATCCGTCGCCGAACAGGCCACGCTGGTGCTGGAACGCCTGCGCGCCCGCGGTGCGGGCGTCTGGACCACATTCGCCGACCTGGTGGCCGATTGCGCGGCACCGATCCAGATCGTGGCGCGATTCCTGGCGCTGCTCGAGCTGTACCGGGGTAAATCGATCGAATTCGATCAGCCCGATCCACTGGGACCGCTCGCGGTCCGCTGGATCGGAGACGAGGCCGAGGCCGCGCCGGTCGCCATCGAGGAGGACTACGGGTGAGCGGGCCGGATATGACGGCGAGCGCATTCGAACGCGGAGGGAGCAGTATGAGCGAGAGTGTGACCGAATTCGCCCCCGAGGCGCTCGACGATGCCGAATTCCGGGCGGCGCTCGAGGCGATTCTGCTCGTGGTGGACACTCCCGCGCCGGTAGAACAGCTGGCGACCGCGTTGGACGAGCCCGTAGACCGGGTCGAGCGAACGTTGCGGGAAATGTCGGCAGAGCTGGCCGCACAGCGCAGCGGGATCGATCTGCGTTTCGCCGGGGACGGGTGGCGCTTCTATACTCGCAGCGAGTACGCACCGTATGTGGAGCGTATGTTGCTCGACGGCGCCCGGTCGAAGTTGACCCGGGCGGCACTGGAGACGCTGGCGGTGGTGGCATATCGGCAGCCGGTGACCCGAGCCCGGGTCAGCGCGGTGCGCGGTGTCAATGTCGACGGTGTGATGCGCACCCTGCTGGCCAGGGGACTGATCACCGAGGCGGGCACCGACCCGGAAACCAACGGCACGCTCTACGGCACCACCGAACTGTTCCTGGAACGTATCGGGCTGGCGTCGCTGAACGATCTGCCGGAACTGGCGCCGCTGCTGCCGGGCGTCGACCTGATCGATGAGATCAACGACAGTCTGGAAACGGACCCCCGTTACACCAGACTGCGCAAACCCGCCGAGGACGATCTGAACCTCGGCGCCGAGGATTGACAGGAAATCGTGAATACACCCGCTCGCCGAGATGGCACACCGGATCGTAGACAACGCGGAGACCAGCCCGCCCGGGCCGGTCGCGGACGCGGCGCACCCCGCGGGGCGGGGGAGGCCCGCCGTGGCGGTGAGTTCCCCCGTAACGGCCGTGGCAGTGAACCGCCGCGGACGGGCCGCAGTGGTGGAACCCGCAGTACAGAACGTGGAGCGCGCAGTGACCAGGCGCGGACCGGGCGGACCGGAGGCGCGGATGTGCCGCCGGCGCGTCGCGGTGCCGGCCCCGGCGCCGGCCGAGGCGGTTTCGCATCCGCCGGTGGAAGTGGCGCCGGTGGGCGTCGCGGTGCCGGCGCCCCGGGGCGTACCGGCTCGGCCCAGGCCGGGCGTGGCACGGCCACCGGACGTGCCGGCGCTGCGGCGTCAGGCCGGGGTTCGGGCCCCGCAGGGCGTGGTGGCCCCGCCGTCGCAGGGCGCAGCAGTTCCGCGACCGCCGGGCGTGGTGGCCCCTCTACCGGACGTGGCGGGCCGGCCGGTGGCTCGCGGACCGGCGGACGTCCGGGGAGCGGCGCTCCGTCCCGTAAGGGCCCGGCCGCGCGGTCCGGTGGCGCACCGCAACTGAACAACGCCAAACCCGCCCGCCATCAGTACGTGGAACCGGAGGAACCCGGCCACGAGAAGATGCCCTGGGGCGAAGGTGAGCGCCTGCAGAAGGTGCTGGCCAAGGCCGGTGTCGCCTCGCGCCGCGCGGCCGAGGAGATGATCGACCGGGGACGGGTCGAGGTGGACGGCATCATCGTGCGCGAACAGGGTCTGCGTATCGACCCCGAAAACGCCGTGGTGCGGGTCGACGGTATCCGCGTGGTCGTGCGCGAGGAACTGGTGCATCTGGCGCTGAACAAGCCCAAGGGCTGGCAGTCCACCATGTCCGATGATCTGGGCCGCCCCTGTGTGGGCGATATCGTCGCCGAGCGGATCGCCGCCGGGCAGCGGCTGTTCCATGTCGGCCGGTTGGATGCCGATACCGAGGGGCTGTTGCTGGTCACCAACGACGGCGACCTCGCGCACCGGCTGATGCACCCCTCCTACCAGGTGTCCAAGACCTACCTCGCGACCGTGCAGGGCGAAGTGCACCGTTCCATCGGCAAGATTCTGCGCGACGGTGTGGAACTGGAGGACGGTCCGGCCAGTGTCGACAAATTCCAGGTCCTGGAGGTCGACGCGGGACGATCTCTGGTGAAGGTGGTGTTGCACGAGGGGCGCAAACATATCGTGCGGCGGTTGCTGGACGCGGTCGGTCACCCGGTGACCAGGCTGGTCCGTACGCATATCGGCCCGGTGGTCCTGGCCGATCAACGGCCCGGCACCCTGCGGGTACTGGGCCGGGACGAAATCGGCAAACTCTACGAGGCGGTGTCATTGTGAACGGGGCCGAGGTGTTCGGTATGGAAGCTCCGGTCGGGGTCGTCGCGGATCCGGCCGGCGACCGCTCGCTGGTGGTGGCGATGGACGGGCCCTCGGGCACCGGTAAGTCCAGCGTCTCGCGGCGGCTGGCGACCCGGCTGTCGGCTCGGTACCTCGATACCGGCGCCATGTACCGGGTCGCGACCCTGCAGGTGCTGCGCGCCGGGATCGACCCGGCCGATTCCGCCGCCGTGATCGCGGCGGTCACCGATATGCCGTTGCGGATCGGTACCGATCCCGAGAGCGAACTGATCGAACTCGACGGTGACGATGTGCGCGCGGAGATCCGCGGCCCGGAGGTCACCGCCGCGGTATCGGCGGTATCGGCGGTGCCGGAGGTCCGCGAACAACTGGTGGCATTGCAGCGCGAAATCGCCGTGAGTGCCGGTCGCGTCGTCGTCGAAGGCCGGGATATCGGCACCACCGTGCTGCCCGACGCCGATGCCAAGATCTACCTGACGGCCTCCGCGCAGGCGCGGGCGCACCGGCGCAATCAGCAGAACATCGCCGAGGGTCGCGGAGACGACTACGCCGGCGTACTCGCCGATGTCGAACGCCGTGATCGCCTCGACTCGACCCGCGCGGTATCGCCGCTGCGACGAGCCGAGGACGCGGTGCAGGTCGACACCAGCGAACTGACCATGGACGAAACGATCGACGAGCTGTACCGGGAAGTCGCCCGGCAGCTGGACCGGTCACACGAGCGGTCGGCACTACGCCGCCGGGGTGCGGCCGGATGAGCGGGGAGACGATGAGCGACGTACTCGCCGGTGACGGCGTATGGAACGACGAAACCGAGTGGGAACTCACCGATCTGGCCGGTGACCCGGAGGTCGCCGACCAGGCGCCGATGCCTACCCTGGCCGTGGTCGGCCGCCCGAACGTCGGGAAATCGACGCTGGTCAACCGGATCCTGGGGCGCCGCGAAGCGGTGGTCGAGGATGTCCCCGGGGTGACCCGCGACCGTGTCTCCTACGAGGCGAGCTGGGCGGGTCGTCGGTTCTGGGTACAGGACACGGGCGGCTGGGAACCGGACGCCAAGGGTTTGCAGCAGTCCGTGGCCCGGCAGGCCGAGCTCGCCATGAACACCGCCGACGCGATCCTGCTCGTAGTGGACGCCGTGGTCGGCGCCACCGCCGGCGACGAGGCCGCGGTGAAGGTGCTGCGGCGCGCGAAAACGCCGGTGATCCTGGTCGCGAACAAGGTCGACGACCAGCGGGTCGAAGCCGATGCGTCCGCACTGTGGTCGCTCGGGCTGGGTGAACCGCGGATGGTGTCGGCGGCGCACGGGCGCGGGACCGGCGATCTGCTCGACGATGTACTCGAAGTGCTGCCCGAGACCCCGCGTGAGGGTACCGGCGGCACCGGCGGGCCGCGCCGGGTGGCGCTGGTCGGCAAACCGAACGTCGGCAAATCCAGCCTGCTGAACAAGCTCGCCGGTGACGAACGGTCGGTGGTGCACGATATCGCCGGCACCACCGTCGACCCGGTGGACTCGCTGGTCGAACTGGGCGACAAGGTGTGGCGGTTCGTCGATACCGCCGGTCTGCGCCGCAAGGTCGCCAATGCCACGGGTACCGAGTTCTACGCGTCGCTGCGCACCAAATCGGCGCTGGAGGCATCGGAGGTCGCGATCATGCTGATCGACGCCGCTGCGCCGATCACCGAACAGGATCTGCGAGTGATCAGCCTGGTCGCCGATTCCGGGCGGGCGCTGGTGCTGGCGTTCAACAAATGGGACCTCGTGGACGAGGACCGCCGCCTGCAACTCGACCGTGAGGTGGACCGCGACCTGAACCGCGTGCCGTGGGCGCAGCGGGTGAACATCTCCGCGCACACCGGGCGGGCGGTACAGAAACTGGTCCCGGCCATGGAAACCGCGCTGGAATCCTGGGATAAACGGATCCCGACCGGCCGGTTGAACAACTGGCTGAAAGAAGTGATCGCCGCGACCCCGCCGCCCATGCGCGGTGGACGCCTGCCACGCGTGCTGTTCGCCACCCAGGCAACCACTCGGCCGCCGACCTTCGTCCTGTTCACCACCGGCTTCCTGGAGGCCGGTTATCGCCGGTTCCTGGAGCGGCGGCTGCGCGAAGAATTCGGGTTCGACGGGTCTCCGGTGCGTATCTCGGTGCGAGTCCGGGAGAAGCGCCCCAGGAAGTGAGCTCGCGGTGGTCGGTAAACGTGGGTCGGATGCGCGCCGTCAGGTGAGGCTCATCGGTGGCGGGTCGGCGGTGCCTCGGCGGTTGTGAGGTGGTGGCGGGTGGGCCCGTTGAGCGAGGCGCGTAGTTCGGCGCGGGTACGGGGCCGGGGTTTCGGTTCGCGGCTGCAGCCGCAGGGCTCGTAGCCGTCGTAGCGTAGGCCGGTGGCCAGGACGGCGGCCACTACCGACCAGCCCGCGCTGTCGTGTTGTCGCGGGGCGGCGAAATCGTGGCCGGCGTTGTGCATTCCGGTCGAGCACCGGGGGCAGTGGGGCGGACCGGCGCTGTGGCGGGACGTGGGAACCCATCGCTTCTGCGAGACCCGGCACGGCGGGCATACGTAGTGGGTGCGGTAGCGGTGGTCCCTGTTGTCGCACATGGTGTGACGGTAGCGTGGCCGCAGAGTGGGCCGCACCACGACAGGGTCCGGCCGTTCGGGAGCGCTGTGCGCCGAGCGAGGAGAGCTGATGGTCGGTCGTCGTAGCCGGGCGGTATCGGTATATCTGCGGCTGACCCGTAAGCGCGGGATGGACACTGCCGAGAAGGCACGGGCGGCCATGGCCGAACCGCCGGGAGATCACGCGCCGCCGCGGGTATTGCGGCGGCGTTACTCGATCGCCTGCCGTACCGTCGGCGGTTTTCCGAGCTACACGGTGGTCCCGCCGCCGGGCCGGGAATCCGGCACCGTGGTGATCTATCTGCACGGTGGCAGTTTCTTCCGGGAGATCAGCTGGTGGCATTGGCGGTTCATCGGACGGCTGGCCGCGGCGGGGCATCGGGTGGAGGTGCCCATCTACCCGCTGGCCCCGCGCCACACCTACCGGGACGCGCGCCCATACCTGACCGAGGTCTACCGGGATGTGCTCGGCGAATTCGATCCCGCGCGGGTGGTGGTCGCCGGGGATTCGGCCGGCGGGACCCTCGCGCTCACGCTGGCCCAGTCCTTGCCGGAGAACGGGCTGCCCGCGCCGGCGCGGCTGATCCTGCTCTCGCCGTGCCTGGATCTCCGGTTGTCGAACCCCGAGATCGACCGGGTCGAAGCCGTGGATCCGTGGTTGGCGCGCCCCGGCCTCCTGGAAGCGGGCCGGGTCTGGGCGGGCGGGGATGATCTCGGTCTCCCCGCGTTGAGTCCGATCAACGGCCCGCCGGCCGGGCTGCCGCCGACCGATATCTACATGGGCACTCATGACATCCTGCACCCCGATGCGCGGCTGTTCGCCGAACGTGCCGGATCGGCAGTGCGTTTCACCGAGGTGACCGGCGCTTTCCACGTCTATCCGCTCGTGCCGGTCCCCGAGGCGGGGCCCGCGGTGCGGGCGATCCTGGCCGCCGTGGCGCATTGTGACGGGCGTTCGGCGGCCCCGGAGCCGGAACCGCGACCCCGCCACGGGAACTCGTGAACGGCCTGTGAACGACCGTGGAAATCAGCTGTTTCGACCGTGACGGTGCATCGCGCGGCAAAGGGCGGTACCGTACCCCGGCGTGACTACTTGTCTGCCATCGAATCACCCGAGGCGGGAGCCGTAATGACTGTCGAGCCGCCGATCGAGGACGATGTCACGCAACTGGCCCAACGCGTCGAACACGCCCGCAACCGACTGGCCTACCAGTTCGATCCCGCGCTCACCGAGGCGCTGTCGGAAACCGAGCTGCATGCCGAACGTGAACTCGCCGAGCGTATCCGCGAGCAGGAGCGCGGACAACGCTGGAAGGAGATCCAGGCTGTCGCCGCGGCGAACGACCGGGCCAGACAGACCACCGAGCAGATCGAGAAGGCGGATATGCGCGACCTCTTGCTCGCCCGTAAAGCCATCGCCGCGCAGCGCCGGGAATCCAGCCCACACGCCAAACTGGCCTCGCTGTACCGGCATCGGTCCTGGTCGTTGCGCGCACTGGCCGGTGTGGTCGCTGCGGGCATGCTGTGGTCAGCGGTCAACGTCCAGCAGAACATCGCGCCCACCGGCCCCAGCGACCCCCTGTTCTGGTTCAGCTACCTGCTGGAGGGGATGATCAGTGTCTGCCTGATCATCATCATGATCGGCACCAACAAGGTGGCCGAATGGGGTGTGGTCAACAACCGGAAGCAGACCGCGGCCGCCGAGGTGGCGCTGCTGGCCCTGACTGTCGGGCTCAACACCTATCCGTATCTGCGGCTGGGCAACTGGTACGAAGTGGGCGTGCACGCCGTCGCGCCGGTGATGATCGGTGTCGCGCTGCTCATCCACGACGCGGCCAGCGCCCGCTACGGTATGGCGATTCTGCGGGCCACCGAACAGGTCCGGGGGCTGCCCGATCCGGCCGCGCAGATCCGCAACAGCCTGCCGCGGGTCAGCATGAAACTCGACCCCAATGCGGGTGAGGCGCGGGCATTGCCGACCGGCGATACCGCCGTGGCGCAACCGGCGGCGCTGGAATCCGGTGCGAAGAATGCCGGTGCCGGGTCGGCTTTTCGCGCGGAGGGCAAGTCCGGTGACGCCGGGAAGAAGCGGGCGAGCGATCTCGCCGACGTGACCTCCGGCCTGATCGGGCGTACGAGTTCCCTGCTGGACGAGATGGCCACGAATTCACCGCTGTTCGACGAGCCCACGGCCAAGAACGCCGAGGTCACCGATAAGCTGCCGATCAGCAATTCGGCGAGCGCCGCCGTCAAGAAACTCGGCCAGGCCAAGCAGGCCGGTGCGGTGAGTAACGGCTCGGGCGACTCGGGTGCCAAGGGTAAAATGTCCGGTGACAAGGAGACCGACGAGTTCCTCGAGGTCGTGCGGTCCTCCGACGGCTACGACACCGGTCAGTTCCGCGTCGCCGACATCCTGGAGCAGGAACTCGCCGAACTCCAGGCCGAACGGCGTAAGGCCCGGTCCGGGCGGGCCCGCAGCGGTTCCACCAACGGGGCCTGATCGCCGCTCACCGTCGCCCGCTGTGGGTCGTCGCGCCGTGGGTTGCGCGCTACCGTGAGGGTGACGGTGAGGAGGCACGATGTCGGAACGCAAACCGGCGGGAGTCGACTTCGAATCCTGGGTCGACCGTAAGATCCGCGAGGCCACCGAGCGCGGTGAGTTCCGCAACCTCCCCGGCGCCGGGAAACCGCTGCCCGGCGCGGGGAGCCGGTATCACGACGAAAATGCCTGGTTGCGGGATTACCTGCGGCGTGAGGGCGTGAGCGGGGACGTGGCCCTGCCGCCGTCGCTGCAGCTGCGCCGGGAGGTGGAGCGGTTGCCCGATACGGTGCGTGAGCTTGCCACCGAGGAGCAGGTGCGGGCCACCGTCGCCGAACTCAACCGGCGGATCGTGGACTGGTTGCGGGTGCCGACCGGGCCGCAGGTGCCGGTCGCCCCGGCCGACGTCGAAGAAGTGGTCGCCGGCTGGCGGGCCGCTGCCGGAACCGCCGGTGCGGAGACCGCTGAGCCACCGCCCGCGCGGGAACCGCAGCCTCGCCGAGTGAGCGCGGCGGCGCCGCGGCGCCCCTGGTGGCGGCGGATCCGCCGGAACAGCTGAGTCGATCCCGCCCGGCGCGCCACCCCGGTGCGGTTGTATGGGGGGATGGATGCACGCACGCTCGCCGACCGGATCGAGATCACCGATCTGCTCACCCGCTACGCCACCGCCGTCGACGACAAGGATTGGCCGCTGTACCGCTCGGTGTTCACCGCCGACGCACAGATCGACTACAGCACGGCCGGCGGGCCCACCGGGGATGTGGATACGGTCGTCGCCGGGCTCACCGAACAGCTGGCGCTGTTCTCCCGGACCCAGCATTTCATCTCCAATATCGCGGTGGAACTGGACGGTGACATCGCGAAGGTCCGCGCCATGTTCTTCAACCCGATGATCGTCTCTCCGGGGAAGCAGTTCACCTGTGGTGGCTGGTACAACCACGATCTGGTGCGCACCCAGGACGGCTGGCGCAGCGCCCGGCTGGTCGAGGACGCGGCCTGGTTCGACGGGCTGGAGGCCGCCTTCACCTGATCGGTGAGCAGGCACACTCGATCTGCGGGGGCACCGCCGGATTGAAGGCTCCGGGGCCGGGTACGCGGGCGATATCCGACCGAGCAACCGAGAATCGGAGGTGGATATCGTGGCCGAGCACAAGAGCGCACGCGAAGGCATCGAAGGTGCCGTCGAGGGCGCGAAGGGCAAGGTCAAGGAGGCCGCGGGAGCGGTTCTCGACAACGACTCCTTGCGCACCGAGGGCAAGGCACAGCAGGACAAGGGCGAATCGCAGCGCGCTGCCGCCGAGAAGGAGAACGAGGCGCAGCAGGAACGTCTCGAAGCCGCCGATGCCGAACAGCGGCAGCGGGCCCAGCAGGACCCGGGCCACGGGCAGACGGTGGCGCCGACACCGCGCGACGTCTGAGCCGATAGGGTCCGGCGGCGTTGCTCTGCCGGACCGGAGTGACTACGGCGACCTCACAGAGGTCGCCGTAGTCGTGCGGGATGGTTTTGCGAGGGCACCCGCCGACGCGCCGGCAGTATCGTCGCAACCGGTCGACACGCCGGCAGTTGTCGCAGCGCAGGTAGTGGGTGGGCTCCGGTCCCCGTCGCCGAGGAATCTGTTGATGTTCGGGTGCGCCTCGAGCGCCTCCACCACCACCGCCGCGCCGGTGTACTTATCCGTTACCGGCAGACGACGCGCCACTCTGGCTTCCTGCGGTGGCATGGCAGATCGGACGTGAGCGGATCCGACCGCTTGCCTGTTCGGGTAGCCGGGCGTACTCCGTCAACCGGATACGACGGTCCGGTCGCGGGCTGCCGTGCTGTCCGCGCCGGGCTGTAGTTCGTAGACGGCGAAAGCTTTACCGATTACCGGCTGGGCGACATTGCGCACCCGGATACCGCCCGGTGTACTGCCACGCTCGGTTCCGGCGTGGGCGTGGCCGTGGACGGCCAGATCGGCGCCGTGGGTGTCGATGGGTTCGCCCAGGAGGTACGAGCCCAGGAACGGGTAGATCTCGCGTGGCTCCCCGTGCAGGGTGTCGCTGACGGGGGAGTAGTGCGTGAGTACCACCGTGATATCGGTATCGAGCTCGGCCAGCGCGGTATCCAGTGCCGTCGCCAGCTCGACGGTGTGGCCCGCGAATTCGCGCATCAGTCGTTCACCGAACACGCTTGCGCATTTTCCGGCGAAACCGCCACCGAAGCCTTTGGTGCCGGCGATACCGAGGGTCGTGCCGTCGATATCGAGCGTGGTGGCGGCGCCCTCGAGCACGGTGATTCCGCAGGATTCCAGGAGACCGGTCATTTCGGCCGCGGCATCGCTGTGATGATCGTGGTTGCCCAGCACGGCCACCACCGGGACCCCGACCTCGGCGAATTCGCGCGCGACGACCTCCGCTTCGGCCGGTGTCCCGTGCTTGGTCAGGTCGCCGGCCAGCAGCAGCACATCGGCCAGCGCCGGTAGTTCGCGCAGTGCGGGCCGCAACAGTCCGCGTGAATCGGTTCCCAGATGGACGTCTCCGACAGCGGCGATCCGCATCGGCCCTCTCCCTTCTGCCCGGTGCCGGGCACCGGGCTCGCTCGGTATCAACTACCGAGTTCTTCGCTTCCGCCCGGCCTGGCTGCCGCGGTGACGTGTACATCGTTGTGAATCGGCAGGTCCGGAGCGATATCGTGCACCACGTCCTCGAGTATCAGCCGCCGCTGCGCGGTACTCACCTCGCCGTCGAGGACGACGACATCGCCACGGATCCGGACCTGCACACCCTGTTCGGCCGTGCGCGGATCCTCGGCCAGCGCCCGATGGAGTTCGGCGGCCAGATACTCCGGCGGCCGTGGCCGGGAGGAGTGCGGATTACCGGACATCTACTGCGCCTTTCCGGATATGTGCGGGGGTGCGGTCGTTTCGGCGATACCGAGATCGTCGATCAATCCGAGGAACGCTTTCGCGTACGGCGAATGCTCGGTCTGGGCGCGCACCGCGGGCCAATTCACCTGTTCGCGCAAATCGCGCGAGACCCGCAGCAGCGGACTGAGATCGAGCCGGTGCGCGTCGAAGACAAGCAGTTTGTCGACCAGCAGATCGGTGGCGTCGACCACGGGCGCCACGGCGGGACCCACCCGCATGACCTCGGCCCGGCCCAGCAGCGCATCGTCGACTTCCCGGTTGTTGGGCCGGTGGATGATATCGATCAGGGTGTCGCCGTCGTAGGCCTTCGTCAGCCAATCCTCGGCCGCATCCGCCAGCCGCAGCCCGGCACGCGCCAGTTCGCTGCGCGCCCGGGCGCTGTCCTCGGGTTTGACGAACAGATCCACATCGTGGTCCGACGGCGGTCCGCCCCGCGCGTACACGGCGCAACCACCCGCCACGGCGAAAGGTATGCCCTCTTGTTTCAGGGCGTTCGCGGCCCGGGTCAAAGCGTGCAGCAACTGCTCCTCCGTCGGCACCATATCGGGCGGCTACCCGGGCATCGCTGTGCTAATCAGCCGGCGATCGCCGCCGGCTCAGCCCAGCGACGCGATCAGTACGAGCGCCACCACCGCGAACACCGCCACGAGAGCGATCACGGCGACCACCGCGGCGACCCCGGTCGGTGGGAAACGGTGGCTGGTCCGCGGTTCGGGCGCCGAAAGCCCCGAGGTCTGTGCGGTATCCGGCGGGGTGGAACCCGCCGGTACCCCGCCACCGGCTTCCAGGTCGGGAGTCGCGGCCGGATCGGGATCCATCGAACTCATGAGCGCTTCCCCACTTTCGGTTGTCGCCGGGCGCGCCGGCGGGGTCGGGTCGCCGCCCGCCCGGTCCGCGGACAACTACCGGTGGGAGGGCCGGGTGAGACGGCGGCGAGGATCGTTCGTCGCACCACGCGCGGCGCGTACCCGTTACTTCGCCACCCAATCGGGTGACACCGGGAAACGCGTCAGCGCTCGCCGCGGCGGTGCCGGCGGTGGCTCGTATCGCACAGCGGATAGGTCCGCGACCGTTTGCACAGGCATATCGCGACGAGAAAACGGTCTGCGTGGATCACGGCGCCGTCGGCGGTCACCAGTTCGACCGGGCCGTCGACCAGCGCGGGCCCATCCTCGGTGAAAACGATCCGCGTCGGTTCGGTTCCCCTTCCGGACGCCGTACCAGCATCGGTCTCCGGTTGTGCGGGAGTCACCTCGGGACGGGCCGCTGTATCCCTCGGCCGTGGGCCGTCGGCCGGTGCCGGAGTATCGGCAGGCACGCCGGCACTGCGGGGCGGCGCGACCGGACCGCTTCGGCTGTCGGCCGGACGGGGAGGGGGCGTACGCGGGTCGGCCGCCGCCGGATGAGCGGGGCGGTCGCGGACCGCCGGCTCCGTGGGGCCGACCGGTTTCTCATCGTGTCCGGTCGGCACGGATCACCACCAATTCCTCGTGCTGCTGCCCGGGCCGGATCAGGCCGCAGTCGCGAAGCCAGCCGCTGCGGCGGGCCAGTACCGGGCCGAAAGGAATCACCGTCCGCGCGACCACGGTTGCTTTCAGGCCGCCGCTGCGGAGCTGACGCAGGCTGGTCGCGGTCCCGGAAAGAGCCGAATGAACCATCAGGGCGGTGCCGCCCGGGGTCAGTAGGCGCGGCATCATCGCGCACAGCGGATCGAGCAGGGACCGCCCGTGCCGGCCGGCGTCCCAGGCGCGCGCCGACCGGCCGGCGGGCCGCGATTCTTCGCTGGGTACATACGGCGGGTTGGCGACGATGACATCGAATGTCCGGTCCGTGACCACCTCGGTGACATCCCCGCACAACAGCTCCAATCGCACCCCGTGCAGCCGGCTGTTCAGCCAGGCCGAGGTCACCGCGGCCCGGGACAGGTCCACCGCGGTCACCGCCGCCGCTCCCGTCCGGGCGGCGTGGATCGCCAGCGCGCCGGTCCCGGTGCAGGCATCGAGAACCCTGGCGCCGGCCGGTAGCGCCGCTTCGGTCATCGCGCGGGCCAGCAGCCAGGTATCGGGCTGCGGCCGGTACACCCCCGGCGCACGAACCAGCATCGGGCTCACCCGGCCTCGGGGCGCAGCGAACTGCCCCCTACCCGCCAGCAGTCCAGCATGGCCTCGGTGCACCGGGTTTCGAGCAGTTCGGTGGCCTGGATACCGAAGACCACCGATTCGGCGAGTTCGGGTTCACGGGCGAGCAGATCGGCGAGTACATCGCGCCGGACGACCTGTTCGTGCACGGCGTCCGCGGTGACGTGTTCGGCGTAGAACCGCACGCAGTCCGGATGTGCCGAGAACCGCTGCAGTGCCTCGACCATGACCCGCGAGGCTGGTGAGGAACTGATCTCCACGGCCGCGAAATGTCCTACCAGGGCGCCACGCAACGACCGGTGCAGCCCGAACAGTGACATCATGTCGACCAGCGTCAGCATGGGAGCCGGTACGACATCGAGATAGTGCAGGTAGCCGTCGGCCAGACCGGCGCCGCGCAGTAGGTCGGCGTAGAGGCGGGCGTGGATCCGGTCGCCGTGCCCGCCGCCGAATTCGTCGAACTCGACCGCCACCAGCGCGGCCTTGGCGCGGCCACGCAGCCGCGGGATCACCCAGGCGACCGGATCGGCTTCCTTGTGGTGGTAGATCGAGCGCTGGACGAAATATTCGCGTGCCTGTTCCCACGTGCCCTCGTCGCGCAGCCAGGCCGGGGTACCACCGGCCGCGGGCGCGGTGAGCAGCCGATCCAATTCGGCAGCCACATCGTGGCCGCCGGGGACCTCGGCGCGTAACGCGTCGGAGAACCGGCGTTCCAGATCTCGTCGCAACCCCAGCAGGCCGCTGTCCCACTCCCATTCCGGGTCCACCTCGCGGAATCCCTGATAGTGCAGTTCGTAGCAGGTGTGCAGGGCGAGCTGGAGATCGTCGCCGAAGGGGTCGATATCCGGCGGGGCCTGGGGTACAGGGCTGCCGGGTTCGGCCGGCAGCAACGCCACCAGGTCGGCGGACAGCGGCCCTCGGGGCACGGGCAGGCGTATTCCCCGGGAGAGGGTGCCCGGGGCGGCGAGTGTTTCGACCATGGATTCACCTTTCGTGGCGACGATGTCGTCGTCCGTGCGCACCGCGGGGGTCAGCGGTGGTCAGCCGGCGGGGTACTGCGTGGTGCGCAGCAACCGGGCCAGATGGGCGGCGTTGCGCGCCGCCGTGGCATTCGTCGACGCGACGGCGTCGGGTGTGCGCTCGAGGTCCAGATAATCCACCCCGCTCATCGCCTCACCGTTCCAATAGGTCGCGCCCTGGGCGGCGACGGTGAAACCGATATCGTTGAGCGCCTGGAAGACATCGGCGACGATCTTGTGCGCGCCGTCCTCGTTACCCACCACGGCCGCGACCGCGACCTTGCCGAACATCGCGGGCCGCCCCGCATCGTCGGTTTCGGAGAGTTCGGCGTCGAGCCGCTCCAATGCCCGCTGTGCCACCGAGGACATGTGCCCGAGCCAGGTGGGGGTGCAGAACAGCAGGATATCGGCGGCCGCGACCCGGGCGCGGATATCCGGCCACTGGTCGCCGTCGCCCTCGTCGGTGCTCACCCCCGGCCGGATATCGTGATCGACCAGCCGGATCACCTCGCCGCTGACCTCGTGTGCGGTGAGCTCGTCGAGCAGTTGCCGGGCGATCCGGTCGCTACTGGATTCGGCCGGTGATTTCTTCAGTGTGCACACCAGCGCGACTGCGCTCAGAGAAGCCATCGTCGTATGAACCTCCGCTCCTGCCGTGGTGCCCGAGCCGGGGGCCGGCTGCCGTTGCCCCCGCAATAGCCGCCCCGGCGCGAGGTAAACGTCTCCCGCCGCGACCGTGACCGCGCCCGGTGTACAGAGGCAGCGACTCGTGCCAGAATGAGGTCGAGGTTGAAACACACAGCCGAACCCTGTGCGGCATATGTCGGCAGTCGGGCTCCCCCGGATGGGCGCGCCGCTCGTCCGGTCGCTGGTCCCGACCGGGTATGCCAACCGGAAATCCCCAACGCAACGGACGGGATTCATATGTCGGTAACCACCGCCCTGCACCAGATCGAGCAACACCGGGGAAACGATCCGCGCACCGCAGCCGCCGGCCGCATGTGGTCGCGCCGCAGTACCGAATATCCCGACTGCCTGATCGCCCGGGTCGAGGGTGAACTCGACGCGGTCGGGCTCGACGACTTCCGTGCGCTGCTCGGGAGCTGTCGGAGCGACGGCTGCCGGGTGGTCGTGCTGGACCTGCGGGCCACGACGTTTCTGTGTATCCGTGCCGCATCGGCGCTGTCCGGTGCGAAGAGCGACGCCTGGCGCCACGGGGTCGAATTACGGCTGGTCAGTGGCCGGCACGATATCGAGCGAGCGCTCCAGATCACGGGTGCGCGCCACCAGTTCCGCTATTTCCCGACACTGCGCACGGCCCTGGCAGGCTGAAACCGCGCGATACCGACCACCGCCGGAGGGCCCGGCGGTGGTCGCCGTATGTGAAGAGTTCGCGCGTGCCCGATTGCTGTCCGGGCTGTGCCCGATCGAGCACATCACACCTGCGCTGCGCACCGGATTCGACCGGATATTGCCGGCCGTGCACCGGCGCGTGGATCGGATCCGAAGCGGGCTTGCGGTTTCGGCACCCTGATGCGGGGTACCAGCGCATGTGACAATCAGGCCGAGACAGATGTCGCGGCGTCGCCGCTGGGTCAATGCCACTGTGGCCCCGGCAGGCGCCCCCGGCCCTCGGGTGGGCCGCAGGAACGAGGTGGTGGTGGTGCGCATGGTGGACAGCGTCTCCGACTCTGTGGAAACGACTTCACGGGATACGACGACCGTCGGCGTGCGGGTACCGGCGGAGCACGAGCAGTTGGTGATGCTGCGCGCGTTGGCCGAGACGGTGGCGTTGATAGCCGATTTCGGTTTGGACGAGGTGACCGATATCCGGTTGGCCCTCGACGAGGTGGCCACCTCGTTGATCGCGGGCGCCGTTGCCAAGTCGTCACTGAGCTGCGACTTCGATTATGACGAGCACCGGATGACTGTGCGCGTAGCCTCGACAGCGGCGACCGAATCGCTCCTCGATCAGGAAGGGTTCGGCTGGCATATAGTGCGGACCCTGACGCGTGGGGTCGGCGTCGTGCAGCATCCCTACGACGTGGCGAGGGGTGGATACCCGACCGATGTCGAATTCAGCTGGTACCGAGGGGGCGCCGATGGCGCATGAGGCACCGCGTATCGATCCGGGGCCCTCACGTCGCCATCGTGGCAGCGACAGCTACGACGATATCGAGCCGTTGTTCGGCGAAATGGCCGCCGCGCCCGAAAAATCGGCGCAGCGGGCAGCGCTGCGCGCGGAAATACTCGACCGGTGTCTTCCGCTGGCCGAACATATCGCCCGGAAGTTCTCCGGGCGCGGCGAAGCCTACGACGATCTGTTGCAGGTGGCCCGGCTGGGCCTGTTGAACGCCGTCGAGCGATTCGATGTCGGCCGGGGTTCGTCGTTCTTGTCGTTCGCCGTCCCGACGATCATGGGGGAGGTGCGCCGTCATTTCCGGGACAACACCTGGTCGGTGCGAGTGCCTCGGAGGGTCAAGGAGATCCAGCTCAGCCTGGGTCCCACGATCGAGATCCTGTCCCAGCGGCTGGGCCGGGTGCCGCGGGCCCGGGAGATCGCCGACGAACTCGAGATCGATCTGGTGGAGGTGACCCAGGCGTTGATCGCGGGTAATGCCTACCAGACCTCCTCGCTGGACGCCCCCGCCGGTGAGGACGGCGAATCCGCCGCGCCGGCGCTGGTGGATTCACTGGGGTGCGACGAAGCGTCGTACGGCTGGCTGGAGGACTATCTGGCGGTCGAACCGTTGCTGGGCGAGCTCTCCGATCGGGAGCGCCAGGTGCTGCGGATGCGTTTCTTCGAATCCAAAACGCAGTCCCAGATCGCCGAGCGGCTCGGTGTCTCGCAGATGCATATCTCCCGGATACTGTCGCGGACCCTCGGGTGGTTGCGGGAGGAAGCGCTGCGCGATTGACCCGCCGCCGATGCGCCGGCGGGCCTCTCGCGGACCGATGGCGGGTGGGTGGCGTCAGTGCTGTACCGCCGCGGAATCCGTGGTGCGGGCGTGCACACCTCGCAGGTAGGCGGCCTGTCCCGCGTGCTGCAGATCGTCGGCGATCACGCTGATCAGTCGCACGCCCATGGTCACCGGCGGATTCCAGGTTTCGTCCACGACTTCGTCGAGGTCGCTGTCGGCGAGATTACCGACGAATCGCAGGGTGTGGGCGTGGACGGCGTCGTAATAGCCGGTGAGCAGCTCCGCCGGGGCCTGGATTTTGGAGACATCGGCGGGGGTGTCCCCGTATCCGGTGGCCGCGCGGTCGATGGGGAGGTCGAAACGTTCGAACCAGCCGCGCCCGGTCCAGAACGATTCGCCACCGGTCAATTCCGCGAGATGTTCGTCCTGGACCCGGGTGAGATGCCAGATCAGCCAGGAGATCGAATTGGCTTCCGGGTCGGGCCGGTAGTTCAGGCCCTTGTCGTCGAGTCCGTCGACCGCCTCGTGCACGACCTCGCGGATCCGTTCGAAGGCATCGGTGAGCATATCGGCGCTGTTCATGGATTCTCCGTCGCTCGGTACGGGAGCGGCGCTCCGCTGCGACGGGCCGCTTCCCACGGTCGGCTCTGCTTTCGTTTCCGAAAGCAATACCACCGCCGGGCGCCGGCAAACCGGAGCGACGCCGCGTCAGTCGGATTCCAGTTCGGCCGGCCGTACTCGCCGCGCCGGCCGCCGGGTTGCGGATCGGCCTGCCCGACGACCGCGTCCTGCCGCCGAGTGCCTCCACTCGCCAGGCTTACGACGAACTGCGAGCCACCTTCGAAGTCGAGGCCAATGACGCCGTGCATTTCGTGGCGCCCGGCGGCCGGTCGGTATCGCCGGATGCCATCGGACGGTATGCGGCGGCGCTGTCCCGGGTGGACGGAATGGCGCGGGTGAATTCGACCGCGGGGGTGTTCGTCGGCGGTGTGCTCGCCGGACCGGCGCCGGATCCCGGCCGGCTGGTCAGCGATACCGGGACCCGCCTGGAGGCCATCCCGACCCGGCGGATACTGGCCGGCACCGAGGTTCATCGAGCGCTACCGGGCCACCGGGGACAATCGCCGGGCGGTACTGGAAGGGTTGCAGCGCGGAGCTCCGCTCGTCCCCGCGGCCGCGCTGGTGCCCGCATTCATGCGGCTGGCGGGGTCGGCGAACTGGTGGGCTCCGCCCGGTTTGCGGCGGTGGGCAGTCCTGCCGAACGGGCGGAGTGCCTCGGCCGACGGCCCGGGAAGTGCCGATGATCGCCAATCGGTGGCGAGCTGAGACCGGGCCCGATTTCGGGCATACGGGTGGCGCCGTATGCCCGGTCGGCGCCGGGGCCGGAAAAGTGGAACGTGTTCTTGTTGTGGACGGCCGTTCGTGCCAAGGTGACCTCATGGATCTGCAGGCACTCGAACAAATCCGCACCCTCAAGTATCGGTACTTCCGGACTCTGGACCTGAAACAGTGGGACGATTTCGCCGCCACCCTGGACCCGGAGATCGAGGCCCGCTACGGCACGCATGTGATGGGCTCCGAACTCGTCTTCGACACCCGCGAGGCGGTGGTCGATTTCATGCGCAAGAACACCGGGCCGAGCATCGTGACCACCCATGTCGCCAACCATCCGGAGATCGTCGTCGACGGTGATACCGCGACCGGGAGCTGGCTGTTCGAGGATACGGTGATCGCCACCGAATTCAATGTCCTGATCCGGGGTTCCGGGTACTACACCGACCGGTATCGCAAAGGGGAGGACGGTATCTGGCGGATCGCCGCCACGTCCTATGTCCGGATCTACGAATCCTCGCAATCGCTGGCCGATACTCCCAGTCACACCCTGATCAGCAATATGTGGGCACCGGCCGGCGATAAGTAGGGCTCACGGTACGAGGACCGCGCGTCCGCGGATACGCCCCTGTTCCAGCAGTGCGTAGGCGTGGGCGCCGTCCTCCAGCGCGAACTGCTGGGTACGGACCTCGATACTGCCTGCCCGGGCGAGTGCGACACTGTCGATGAGATCGCGTTTGGTGCCGCCGTAGGATTTGCGGACGGTCGCGCCCCACGGCAGTCCGGGGCCACCCGCGGGACCCGCGGTGATTCCGGGATCCCCGTCGCCGAGGCCGATCATCCGGTAGGCGCCGTTGGGGCCGACGCTGCGCACCGAGAGCTGGGCGGTGGCATCCACCCCGACGAAATCGAATACCGCCTCGGCGCCGCGACCGCCGGTCAGCTCCAGGATCCGGTCTGCGGTATCGTCACCGGCCGCCAGCACCTCGTGCGCCCCGCATTCGACTGCCAGGTCCCGTTTATCGGGGTCGGTGTCCACCGCGACGATCCGGGTCGCGGTGAGGGCGCGCAGGATCTGGATGCCGACATGGCCCAGGCCGCCGGCGCCGATCACCACCGCGGTCGACCCGGGATACAGCTGATCGCGGGCTCCGCGGATGGCGTGATAACTGGTGAGGGCCGCATCGGCCAGCGGCGCGGCGGCCACGAAATCCATATCGCCGATAGGCACGAACGAACCGGCGGGGACGGCCACGTATTCGGCCATCCCGCCGTCGGGGCCCAGGCCCGGGCAGGGCGGCATGGCGACCCGGCCCGCCGTGCGGCATACGTTTTCGTTCCCGCTCACACATTCCGGGCAGTTCCCGCACGACCAGCACAAATACACGATCCCGCGGTCCCCGGGCGTATGCCCCTCGACCCGGTCGCCCACCGCGGCGATCGTGCCCGCTATTTCGTGGCCCAGGATCAGGGGTTCGTCGCGAACCTTGAACGGCAGGTGCAGGACGTGCAGGTCGGAATGGCAGATTCCCGAGGCGCCGACCCGTATCAGCAGTTCACCCGGGCCGGGTTCGGGTGTCGGCACATCGCGCATCTCGAGTCGGCCGGGTTCGGTGAGTTGCAGTGCGCGCATGGGGTTTCCTTCGAATCCGGCCGTTATGACGTGACTCACAACGTAGGCCTGGTGACCGCCGGCTGACAAGGGTCGATTTTTCTTGACACGCGTCAAATGTGCCCCTACGGTTCGGGTGACCGGCGTCACTGTCGGCCGGTCTCCCGGAACACGCAGGAGGTCCTATGCCGAACCCCACCGTCGCGGTCATCGGTGCCGGAATCAGCGGTTTGACCACCGGAAAGATGCTCGGCGACTACGGGATCGCCTATACCTGCTTCGAATCCTCGGACCGGATCGGCGGTAACTGGGCCTTCGGGAACCCGAACGGGCATTCCAGCGCGTACCGATCGCTGCATATCGATACCTCGAAGTATCAGCTGTCGTTCCGGGACTATCCGATGCCGGATTCCTATCCCGATTTCCCGCACCACAGCCTGATCAAGGAGTACCTCGAAGGCTATGCCGCGGCGTTCGACCTGAAGAGGTCCATCGAATTCGGTAACGGTGTCCGGCACGCCCGCCCTGTCGGCGACGGCTGGGAAATCGCGACCGAGAGCGGCGAGAACCGGAAGTTCGACCTGCTGGTCGTCGCCAACGGCCATCACTGGGATCCCCGGTTCCCCGACTTCCCGGGCGAATTCACTGGGCAGGCCATCCACTCCCACGCCTATATCGATCCGCGGACCCCGCTGGACCTCTACGGTAAGCGCATCCTGATCGTCGGCATCGGTAACAGCGCCGCCGATATCGCCGTCGAACTGTCCTCCCGGGCGATGGACAACGATGTCTGGCTGTCCACCCGGTCGAGCGCGTGGGTGGTGCCGAAGTATTTCGCCGGTACCCCGGCGGACCGCTATTTCCGCACCGTGCCCTATGTTCCGCTGTCCTGGCAGCGCAAACTCGTCCAGACGTTCACGCCTTATATCTCGGGTGACCCGGTGAAATACGGATTGCCCGCACCGAACCACAAGTTCTTCGAGGCCCACCCCACCCAATCCGTCGAGTTGCCGCTGCGGCTGGGCTCCGGAGATGTGGTGGCCAAACCCGATGTGAGCCGGCTCGACGGGGACACCGTGCATTTCACCGACGGGACGCACAAGGATTTCGACGTCATCATCTACTGCACCGGCTACAACATCACCTTCCCGTTCTTCGACCCCGAATTCATCAGCGCACCGGACAATCGGATCGCTCTGTACAAACGCATATTCAGACCCGGCGTGGACAATCTCGCGTTCGTCGGTTTCGCGCAGGCTTTCCCCACCCTGTTCCCGTTCGTGGAGTGTCAGGCCAGGCTGGTCGCCGCCTACGCGGCCGGGCACTACCGGCCACCGGGCGAAGCGGCGATGCTCCGGGGTATCGAGGAGGACCGGCAGCGCTTCACCGGGCACGTCGTGGACCGTCCCCGGCATACCCAGCAGCTGGACTACTTCGTTTACGAACGCGAGCTGCGGCTCACCGAACTGCCCGCCGGTCTGCGCCGGGCCCGCGCGCACGCCGGGAACCCGGCCGGGCAGGCCGGCTGATGGTCCGCTCGCGTACCGACCGGCGCGGACCCCCGCGCGGCGAACAGCGCCGGGAGGCACTTCTGGTGGCGCTGGACGAACTGTTGCGCGATAACGGGGGCCGGCTCGAGGCCGTCGATATCGCCGAGATCTCCCGGCGCGCCGGGTTGACCCGCTCGGCCTTCTACTTCTATTTCGAGAACAAGGCCGCCGCCGTCGGTGCCGCCCTGGAAGACATCTACCAGGAAGTATTCGCGGTCAACGATATCCTCGTCGGCCCCGGGGAACCGGCGGATCGTATCGAACGTACGATCCGCGGGCTGGTGGATTTCTGGGACCGCCACCGGCATCTCTACAGCGCCGTCCTCGACGCGCGTAGCGCCTCCGCGGCAGTACGTGAGCTCTGGGAATCCGAGCGCCAGGCCTTCATTCCCTCGATCGCAGCCATGATCGACGACGAACGCCGGGCGGGCCGCGCCCCCGCCGGTGGTGATGCGGCCACGCTCGCCGATGTTCTGCTCCTGCTCAACGAGCGCCTGCTCGAGCGCCTCACCCTGGGGGCCGAGCTCGACCGGGAACGCTATATCGAATCGGTGGTCACGGTCTGGCTGCGTTCGATCTACGCACCCGCCGAACCCACCACCGCGAGGAATCGTCATGACTGTGCACCACACCCCTGAACCCGCCGCCGCGGCCGGCACCGCCGAACTGACCTTCCGCTCGGGCGCCGATATATGCCACGCCTGGCACTTCGCCGCCGGTTCGGCCGAACTCGCGGGCCAGGCCGGGCGACCGGTCGCGGTGATGGCGCACGGTTTCGGCGGGACGAAGGATTCCGGCCTCGAACCGTTCGCCCGCGCCTACGCCGCCGCCGGAATCGACGTCCTCGCCTTCGACTTCCGCTACTTCGGGGCCAGCGGTGGCGAGCCCAGACAGCGGGTCCGGATGGCCGATCAGCTCGCCGACTACCGGGCGGCGGTGGCCGCGGCCGCCGAACTCCCGGGGGTCGATGCGAGCCGGATCGTGCTGTGGGGTGTTTCGCTGTCCGGCGGCCATGTCTTCGCCGCCGCCGCGGCCGCCCGGGCCACCCCGGAGAAATCGGCCACCGCACGGGCCGCACTCGCCGCGGTTGTCTCGCTCACCCCGCTGGTGGACGGCCGCGCCGCGGCCGCGCTGGCCGTGCGATCCGGCGGCGTCGCGGCAACATTGCGGGGTGCCGGCACCGCCGTGCGCCGGCAGCTGGACGCGGTGACCGGCGGACCGGGCCTCATCCCGCTGGTCGGCCGGCCCGGGGAGCCCGCGGCGCTGGCGCTGGAGGGCTGGTACGAGTCCTACCGAGCCCTGGCCGGACCCACCTGGCGTAACGAGATCGACGCGAGTGTGCTGCCGCAGCTCGCCGGCTACCGGCCGGCCCGGGCAGCCGCCGGTTTGCAGCTGCCGGTTCTGGTCCAGATCGCCGATTTCGACCGCGGTGCGCCCCCGTACGCCGCGGCGAAGGCCGCCTTCGCCGCGCGGGCCGAGGTACGCCACTATCCCTGCGACCATTTCGGGGTCTGGCCGGGCAATCCGTTCTTCGAGTCGGCCGTCGATCATCAGCTGATGTTCCTGCGCCGGCACCTGGCGCCCGGCCTTCCGGATCCCGCTTCGACATAGATGGGCGAGAGGTGTCACGTCCGCTCCGCCCGCAGCCAGGGCTACCGGAACCTGCGGTAGCGTCACGCGTACCCCACATGATGTGAGACACGACAAATTGCAGGCAGGTAACACCAGATGTGAATGGCCTTACGGTCATGAGGATTCGGCATATCGTCGTGCGGGTAATACACGGGACCGGCGGTGGTTTCGCGGCTGCCGGCCCGCGAGTGAGACACAGGAGCAGAATGAGTGCCAAAACCGAACTCGTCCGCGAACTGAACGGGCCCACCGCAGCCTCGGAGATGCTCTCCGACCAGGAGATCGAGGATCTGCTCGGACTGTTCCGCAGCGCCCAGCAACAGGAGAAGGAACTGCTCATCGAGGCGGTCAACGGGATGATCCGCTTCTTTCCGCCGCCGTTCAAAACGATCACGCGCCGGATCATGTTCGGGGATCTACTCGAGAAATGAGCGATCTGGTCACTCGCGCGCAGATGATCCTGCTCGCGCGCACACTCCATGTTCCCGTCGAACGTATTGCCTATCTCGAACGGCTCGGCTCCGAACACCTGCACGAACTCGAGCAGCGGATTTCCGGGCGGATCTTCGAATATCACGGCGAGATGTTCAAACGGATCGGCCGCCTGATCCCGATCATCCCGCTGCAGGTATCGCTGCCGCTGGTCCAGCGCATCGTGCCACCCATGATGACCGGCCGCGCCGCCGGTGCCGTCGGCGTCGAGTATCCCGACGCCGCGGCCGATACGCTCACGATGCTCAAAACCGAGTACGCGGCGGACTGCACGCCGTATGTGGATCCGAAGGCGCTCGGCGAATTGGGCGACATCA
>NZ_BAFV01000027.1 GCF_000308515.1 Nocardia carnea NBRC 14403
CACCGTTGCTGTCGTACTGCAGGACCTTCAGCCTCTCGGGGTAGGCGTCGTCGGTCCCCATGACCCAGGTTCTTTCGATAGCGGGATCGGGCACGGTATAGCGCACCAGGAGGAAGGCCTCGCCGGCCAGCCACTCGATCGTCGTCAGCCCGGCGACGTCGGGATACTTATCGGTGGTCGTCTTCCATTCACCGATCATCGCCGCCATGGCGGCGAGTGGCGAATCGGTCATCTGCGCATCTCCCATCGGTGAAGCGAACTTCCGGATGTTTCAGCTGCAGCGGCGGCGCAGTTCCCCGACGCCTTCGCCGTCGAGTTCGTCGAGGACCACGGGCCGGCCCACCATTGCCAACGCTAGCGCCTCACCCCGCCCGCGCACCGTAGGTCCCGATCCCTTGACCCAGTCGAAATCTGTCGCGACGAACTGTAACCCTCTGGTGAGGCGTCCGGGGCGCGCGAACGGGTCGGGATGGTCGAGTACGGCCTTCAACCGGTCGGTGGGGATTTCGCGGGGCCGGCCCAGGGGGCGCCGGATGTCCTGCTGGTGGACCAGTAGATCGGCCAGGCCCAGTCGCGGCCACAGCCGCGATACCGTGCGTGGCGCGGATTCGAATTCGGCCAGCAGTTCCGCCGGTGTCCGGCGCGCCCCCTCGGCGGCCATGGCGTTGTTGACGCCGTCGATGGAGAAGCGGTTGCGTACGGCGATACCGGCGTACTCGGTGAGCGGGATCGCGTCGTAGCGCAGATGCCCGGCCAGCTCCCGGACCCGCCAGCCGGTGCACAGTGTCGGCGCGTCCCATTCCTCGTTCCCCAGGCCGCGCAGCAGAGCGGTGAACTCGGCTCGCTCGGCGGCGAGCATCCCCCGAATATTCATGCCGCACACCATAGCCCGGCTCCGGGCGGTGAGTTCGGATTACGGATCAGCGGGTATCGCTGTCGATGAGTAGCGACCCGCCGGAACTCACCACTCGCAGTATCGGATTGCCGGTCTGACCGCCGTAGCTGAGGTTGTTCACCCGCATATCCACCGAACCGTCGGGGTTGTTGCCCTTGAAGGCTTCGATGCGGCTGAAGCTCTGCACCGTCCGGGTCGACCAGTACTGTTCGAACTCCTGCCGGCTGCCGTAGGCCTGTTGCGCGGCCGGGGTCAGCAGCGACCACGAACCCGCCGGATCCATGTAGAACTGCTCGAGCAGCCGGCCGGCCTGGACCCATTCGACCTGTCCGGTACTGGGCGTGCTCCCCAGCGCGGGGGCGGACGCCGCCGTGGTCCCGGGTGTCCGGGGCGCCGACGAGGTCACCGAGGTATCGGCCTGCGCCGATCCGCCGTCGCCGGAATCCGAGGAACTGAACCACAGGACACCGCCGACCACTGCCGCCCCGGCGATACCGCCGATGAGCACCGCCCGCCGGACCCCGCCACCGGAGCCTTCCGGAACGGGCTGGGTGGTGGTGGGGGGATTATTCGGTGCCCGCCGCGGTGGGCGGTCGCCGTTTCCGCCGTGGCCGGCGTCCGCGCGAGGTTCGGCCCGCCGGCGCGGGGCCGGGGCGGGTGCGGGGCCGCGGGTGCGGCCGGGGACCGGTGTTTCCATCGTGCTGACGGCGGCTCCGCCGGAGTGCCCGTTGCGGTCGAAGGCCTCGCGCGCCGGTACGAACCCGGCATGCTCGGAATTCGCGCCCGGATATCCGGCGAACTGCGCCAGCTGTTCGCGGGCCTCCTGCATGGTGGGCCGCAGCCGCGGATCGGCTTCCAGCAGGTCGAGCAGGAAATCGGTGGCCGGGCCGGCGTTCTGGGGTTCGCTGACCTGGCCGTTGGCCGCGGCATACAACACCTTGAGCGGGTTACCGGACCCGAAGGGCGGTTCCCCTTCGAGAGCGTGGAACAGCGTCGCGCCCAGGGCGAACACATCCGCGGCCGGCGTCGGATCCGCGCCGCGCGCGACCTCGGGTGCCAGGTAGGCGGCGGTTCCGCAGATCAACCCGGTCTCGGTGAGCGTCACATCGCCGGTGGCGCGCGAGATACCGAAATCGGTGATCTTGACGGTGCCGTGATCGTCGAGCAGGACATTGCCCGGTTTCACATCGCGATGCACGATCCCGGCCTGATGCGCCGCGATGAGTGCCGCCGCGACCTGTTCCCCGATCCGCGCGACCTGCGGTAACGGCAGCGGCCCCTCGGAGGACAGCACCTGCGCGAGGCTGCGCGACTTCATGTACTCCATCACCAGGCACGGATCGCCGCCGTGTTCGGTGATATCGAACACCACGATGGCATTCGGATGCTGGAAACGGGCCGCGTTGCGGGCTTCGCGGGTGGCGCGCTGGCGCAGCACATCGCGCTCGGCGGGCGGCAGGCTGGGCTTTATATGGATCTGTTTGATCGCCACCGACCGTTGCAGACGTTCGTCGACGGCACGCCAGACCACGCCTGTGCCGCCGCTACCAATCTGCTCGACCAGGCGGTAGTGATCCGCGATCAACTGACCGGTATCGATGGCGCCCACTCCGAACTTTCTCGAATCGTGACCTGACGCGTCGGTGACCTCTCACGCGTTCGGGACGAGTGTAGCGGGCACCCCGACCGGCCCAGTGGGTGATATCACCCAACGCTCGTCGCCCCCCGTTGCCGCAGCGCGCGGCCGACCGACTCGCCACCGGGCGCGCGGCGCGGGCGAACCCCGGGCTACTAGGCTATTGCGCGTGAGTCTTGTGTTGCTGCCTGCTGTCGATGTCGCCAATGGAGAGGCCGTCCGCCTGGTACAGGGCGCGGCGGGCAGCGAAACCAGTTACGGTTCGCCGCGCGATGCCGCCCTCGCATGGCAGGACGCGGGCGCCGAATGGGTGCATCTGGTGGATCTCGACGCCGCGTTCGGCCGCGGATCCAACCGGGAGCTGCTGGCGCGGGTGGTCGGCGAACTCGATGTCGCCGTCGAACTGTCCGGCGGTATCCGCGACGACGAATCGCTGAAGGCCGCGATGGCCACCGGCTGCGCCCGGGTCAACCTGGGCACCGCGGCGCTGGAAGATCCGCAATGGTGCGCCCGGGCGATCGCCGAATACGGGGACCGGGTGGCGGTCGGGCTGGACGTCCAGATCGTGGACGGCGACTACCGGCTGCGCGGCCGTGGCTGGGTCAGCGACGGCGGGGACCTGTGGGAGGTCCTGGAGCGGCTGGAACGGGACGGCTGCTCGCGTTACGTCGTCACCGATGTCACCAAGGACGGCACCCTCACCGGTCCCAACCTGGATCTGCTGCGCGAGGTGTGTATGGCCACCGACGCGCCGGTGATCGCTTCCGGTGGGGTCTCGGCCCTGGCCGATCTGACCGCGATCGCCGAACTGGTGCCGGAGGGCGTGGAAGGCGCGATCGTGGGCAAAGCCCTGTACGCGGGCCGGTTCACCCTGCCCGAGGCGCTGGCCGCCGTCCGTTGACCGCGCGCGGGGTCGTACCGGCCGGGCTCGGGCGCAAGGGCATACGCACCGTGCGGGCGCACGGCCGCACACCGACCGTGAGAAACCGGGAGCCGAAGCGATGACCAGGGCAGAGACCGAACTGGCGGGGCTGTTGACTACGGCGGCCGAAATACTCGACGGTGTCGGTGACCGTTTCCTCGAGGGACGCGGCGCTCCCAGCGCGGTGGCCAAGGGCTCCCGGGATTTCGCCACCGAACTCGATCTGGAACTCGAACGCACCATCTCCGAGCAGCTCGTGGCACGGACCGGTATCGAGGTGCACGGCGAGGAATTCGGCGGGCCGTCGCTCACCGGCGGCACCGCATGGGTACTGGACCCGATCGACGGCACCTTCAACTATTCGACCGGCCATCCGCTCACCGGAACCCTGCTCGCGTTGATCCGCGACGGCGAACCGGTTCTCGGGCTCGCGTGGTTCCCGCCGCTGGACCGCCGGTACGCCGCCGTCGCCGGCGGGCCACTCCTCGTGGACGGGGTGGCCCGGCCGCCGCTACCTCCTGCGCTGCTCGACGAGGCGATGATCGGGTTCGGTGCCTTCAACATCGAATCCACCGGGCGCGTCCCGGGCCTGTTCCGGCACCGGGTACTCGGCGCTCTGAGCCGGTTGTCGTCCCGTGTGCGCATGCACGGCTCCACCGGAATCGACCTCGCCTTCACCGCCGACGGAACGCTCGGCGGCGCGATCGTGTTCGGTCACCATCCGTGGGACAACGCGGCGGGCGCGCTGATGGTGCGGTGCGCCGGCGGGATCGTCACCGACCTCGAGGGTGCGGACTGGACGATCGAATCCGGTTCGGTGCTGGCGGCGGCGCCCGGGGTGCATGCCGAACTACTCGAAATGATCGCCGCGACCCGCGGTACCGGATTCGCCGCGCCCGGTAGTGATCGCGATACCGGTGAGGAGCGCTCATGACCCTGGCGACACGTGTCATCCCCTGCTTGGACGTCGATGCCGGGCGGGTGGTCAAAGGCGTCAACTTCCAGAATCTGCGCGATGCCGGCGATCCGGTGCAGCTCGCCGCCGCCTACGACGCCCAGGGCGCCGACGAACTCACCTTCCTCGATGTCACCGCCTCCAGCGGTGATCGCGCCACCATGTTCGACGTGGTCACCCGGACCGCCGAACAGATCTTCATCCCGCTCACCGTCGGCGGCGGCGTGCGCACCGTCGACGATGTGGACCGGCTGCTGCGCGCGGGCGCGGACAAGGTGTCGGTGAACACCGCCGCCATCGCCCGCCCCGAGGTGCTGCACGAGATGTCGCAGCGGTTCGGATCGCAGTGCATCGTGCTGTCGGTCGACGCCCGTACCGTGCCCGACGGCGAACCGGATACCCCGTCGGGCTGGGAGGTCACCACACACGGTGGTCGCCGGGGCACCGGGATCGACGCGGTCGAATGGGCGGTGCGCGGGGCCGAGCTCGGCGTGGGGGAGATCCTGCTCAACTCGATGGATGCCGACGGCACCAAGGCGGGGTTCGATCTGCCGATGATCCGCGCCGTACGTGTCGCGGTCTCGATTCCGGTGATCGCCTCGGGCGGTGCCGGCGCGGTCGAGCATTTCGCCCCCGCGGTGCAGTCCGGAGCGGACGCCGTACTGGCCGCCAGCGTTTTCCACTTCGGCGATCTCACCATCCCGCAGGTCAAGGACGCCCTGCGCGCGGCCGATCTGGTGGTGCGCTGAGATGGCCCTGGATCCGGCGATCGCCGTCCGGCTCAAACGTAACGATGCCGGGCTGGTGGCCGCGGTGGCGCAGGAACGCGCGACGGGCGCGGTGCTGATGATGGCGTGGATGGACGACGAGGCGCTGGCCCGCACCCTCGAAACCCGCCGCGCCACCTATTATTCCCGGTCCCGGAAGCAGTACTGGGTCAAGGGGGAGACCTCCGGGCATACGCAGTATGTGCACGAGGTCCGGCTGGACTGCGACGGCGATACGGTGCTGCTGGTGGTGGATCAGCGGGGAGCGGCCTGCCACACCGGCACACATACGTGTTTCGACACCGACGTGCTGCTGCCTTCCGAACAGGTGTGACGACAGGCCGGTTGGAGCGCAGCACTGTCGAGTGCCTGTGACGTCACACCGGCGGGCCGACTGCAGGTGGCAGGCCGGCGCCGGGATCGGCGATAGCTGGGTTCGTACCGGGAGTGGCCGAGGAATCGAGGGCTCCGCATGCTCGGACGTTCCGGGCCCGCCATCAGGCGGAGTTGCTCGGGCCGGCCACGACCTCGGTTGTGCCGATATCGGCACCGACGGCAGCTGGGACCGCGCGGTGTCAGCTCGGCGATATCGTGCCGGGCGTATAGCGGCTGATCTCGATTTCCCGGACGAACCGGCCCTCGATCCGGAAACGGATGAGTGCGAACGGGTGCCCGCCGGGGGCGATAACCGCCGCTGGGCGGTCGGCGAGGAGAAGTGTCGCGGTGACGGCGATCCGGTCGGCGAAGAACCGTGTCTCCTCGGCGACGGCCGTGGCGCCGCGAACCTCGGTGGCCGCGCCCGCCGGGAGCAGGCGCGGATCGGCGATCCGGACGGCATCGGGCGCCATGAGGGTGATCAGCCGGGCGATATCACCGCCGCGAGCAGCGGCCAGGAATGCCTCGACGATCTCGAGATGTGTGGCGATATCGGGAGGGCCGGGGGTGCCGGGATATCCGGTGGCAGTGCTGGATGCGGGTGGGCGGGCATCGCGCAGCCTGGTGCGGGCCCGGCTGGCGAGTTTCTTCGCTGCCGCCGGGGTCGCGTCGAGTACCGTGGCGACCCGGTCGAACGGCACCGCGAAGAGATCGTGCAGCACATAGGCCACCCGCTGGGCCGGTGACAGTTCGCCGAGCAGCACGAGTAGTGCCCGGGACACGTCCTCGCGCCGGAGGAACGCTTCGTCGGCTCCGGCCTGTTCACCGCCGATATCGTCGAGCACCAGCGGAAGTTCGCCGCGGCGCTCCCGGGCCCGGAGCAGATCCAGGCACAACCGCGCTGTCACGGTGGTGAACCAGGCGTCCGGTTCGGCCACCTCGGACAGGTCCGCTGCCTGCACCCGGGTCCATGTGGTCTGCACAGCATCTTCGGCGTCCTGGTACGAGCCGACGATCCGGTAGGCGAGCGAGAGCAGCCGCGGCCGGGCCGCCTCGAATTTCTCGACCGTTTCCACGAGCGCGTCACCTTTCGTGCGTGCGGGACGTCAGAAGGGGTGAGACGAACCATCCGACGTGCACGCCCCCGAGGAGGCATCATGAGCGTACCGATCCGCCGATTTCTTTCCGGAACCGATCCAACCCCCGGCAACATCGGCGCGAACCCGGGAGTCCGGGCGGCGACCGCCGGGTTCCCGTCGCCGAACCCGGCCGTTGCGCCGCCGGCCGCGACCGCGCCGCCTGCGTGCCCTGATCACGATTCCGTTCGGCACCGCAGTGCATTCGCCGCGGACACTCTGTGCCGGCTTCCTGGACACAGAGTGGGCAGGCGAAAGTTGGACTTCCGACCGGCCGCATCCCGCATCGGCGCCGCTGTGGCGCCGATATACGAGGTGGCGCCGGAGTTCGCGTCGTGGACCGGGCGCGGTGCTTGCCGCCCTGCCCCGGTGGCCATGCTGTGGCAGGGCGGCGTCCGGTGAACGGGGCGATCGAGATCGCACTACTCGCCGCGACCGTGGGTTGTGTGCTGGCCAATGCCGGGGAGGTGGTCGCGAAGGTCGTGCGCGCGCAATTCGTGGTGCAGAATTCCGCCGAGGTGGGCGTGGCGCCGACATGGATTCCGTACCTGGCGGTGATCGAGGGCGCCGGGGTGGCCGGGTTGGTGGCCGGATTGTTCGGGGCGGAATCTCTCGGGCTGGCCGCCGCGATCGGGCTGGTGCTGTTCTTCGTGGGAGCGGTCGCCGCCCATATCCGGGCACGGGTGTTTCACAACATCGCGTTTCCCGGAGGTTTCCTCGTACTGGCGCTGGCCGCCACTGCCTTCTTCGCCTGGGCAGCGGGCTGAACAGGAACCGGTTGCCGGCCACGGTGACCGGCGAATCGCCGCAAACCGGAACACCGACTGCTCCGGAGACCTCCGTACCCCGGTGTCGGAAGGAACCGTGCCTCGGCGCACCGCACCGCCCGCGTACACCACCATCAACCTGCCCGGCCGGATGGCCGATGGTGGTGCGGGCGGTCCGGCCGATACGCCTTCCCGGGGGTCGGCAGCGAACCCTCGCCGTGGGGTGCGCGGGCCCCGATTACGGGGCGGTGCGGCCGAGGACCGTGCCCAGGTGGGTGGCGAGCGTATCGCCGAGATCCGCCATCGCCGCGGTCTGCTCCGCGTTGAGCCCGTCGAACACCAGCCGACGCACCACATCCATGTACCCGGGCGCGGCTTCCACGACCTTCTGGTGGCCGTCGTCGGTGAGTTCGGCCAGGACGCCGCGGCGCCCGGTGGTCGCGGTGCGCGTGGCCCAGCCCATCCGCTCGAGTTTGGACACCACATGCGAAAGTCTCGATAGCGATGAATTTGCTCGATGTGCGAGCTCGCTCATCTGCAGCCGCCGGTCCGGCGCCTCCGAGAGCAGGGTGAGCACCCAGTACTCGAAATGAGTCACGCCGGACTCGCGCTGCAGATCGGTGTCCAATGCCCCTGGCAGGCGGTTCAGCACCGCGACCACTGCGCGCCAGGCCCGTCCCTCGACCGGGTTCAGCCACTCCGTCACTAATCCGCCTTCTCTCCGGCCCGGTGGCGATTCCGGCACATGCCACCGGGCTACCCGAAGAAAAGTTTGCCACGACTTCGCTCGAACTTGGGGCATCTCGGAAACGAAGGTGAGGCCATTCACACGAACTGAGCGGATCTCAGCCGCTACGCGCTTTTTCGCGTGCGGAGAAAATCCAGGGCGCGGTCGGCGTGTACATTCGCGCGCAATTCGCTGCTGATCACGGTGAGAACGCTGCGGTCGGTATCGATGACGAAGGTATGCCGTTTCACCGGCATGAGCTTGCCCAGCAGTCCGCGTTTGACCCCGTAACTTTCCGCGACCGCCCCGTCGGCATCCGACAACAGCGGGTATTCGAGTCGCTGCGCCCCCGCGAACCCGGCCTGGACATCGACGGCATCGGCACTGATCCCCGCGCAGCTCGCGCCGAGTGCCGCGAACTCGGCGGTGAGATCGCGGAAATGGCAGGCCTCGGCCGTGCACACCGGTGTATTCGCGGCGGGATAGAAGAACAACACCAGTGGCCCGCCGGCCAGCAGTGAATCGAGGGAACGGAGGGCGCCGGTCTGATCCGGGAGTTCGAATGCCGGGGCGGGCTGGCCGATCTGCATACCCGGACACTACCGCCGGCGGCGGGTCCCGCGGGGTGCGTCGAGCACGCCGGGCACCCGGCTGGAATGATGGTTCGAATGCACGGCGCGACCGCTCCCGCGACTACCACCCGCGAACGATTCCACGAACTCGCCGCCGAGCACCGGGTCGTCCCGGTGACCCGGAAGGTGCTCGCCGATTCGGAGACCCCGCTGTCGGCCTACCGCAAACTGGGCGGTGACCGGGCGGGCACGTTCCTGTTCGAATCCGCGGAGAACGGCCGATCCTGGTCACGCTGGTCGTTCATCGGCGCGGGCAGCCCCTCGGCACTCACCTCGGTCGACGGCGCCGCCACCTGGCTGGGCGCCACCCCCGCCGGTGCTCCCGCCGGGGGCGACCCGCTCGACGCCCTGCGCGAAACCCTCGAACTGCTGCGCACCGAACGGCTCCCCGGTCTGCCCCCGCTGACCGGCGGGATGGTCGGCTACCTCGGCTACGACGCGGTGCGCCGCATGGAACGGCTGCCCGAATACGCCGAAGACGATCTGCACCTACCCGAGATGGTGCTGCTGCTGGCCACCGATCTGGCGGCGTTCGACCATCACGAGGGCGCGATCACCTTGATCGCCAACGCCGTCAACTGGAACGGCACCGCCGACAATGTGGACGCCGCCTACGACGACGCCCTCGCCCGGCTCGACCGGATGACCGCCGCGCTCGCCGCGCCCGCGGTCTCCACGGTTTCCGTCTTCGACCAGCCCGAACCGGATTACCGGCGCGCCCGCACCCCGGACGAGTACGGCGCCGGGGTCCGCCGCCTGGTCTCGGAGATCGAGGCCGGGGAAGCCTTCCAGGTGGTGCTGTCGCAGCGTTTCGAAATGGACTACGGCGGCACCCCCATCGATCTGTACCGGATGCTGCGCGCGGCCAACCCCAGCCCGTACATGTTCCTGCTGCATATCCCGGACGGCGACGGGAACACCGCGTTCTCCATCGTCGGGTCCAGCCCGGAAGCTCTGGTGGCAGTGCAGGACGGGGTCGCGACCACGCACCCCATCGCGGGCACCCGCTGGCGGGGCGCCACCGAGGAAGACGATCTGCTGCTCGAAAAGGGCCTGCTGGCCGACGAGAAGGAGAACGCCGAACATCTCATGCTCGTCGATCTCGGACGCAACGATCTGGGCCGGGTCTGTGTGCCCGGGACGGTGCGGGTCACCGAGTACCGCCACGTCGAGCGCTACAGCCACGTGATGCATCTGGTCTCCACGGTGACCGGCCGCCTGGCGCCGGGCAAGATCGCACTCGACGCGGTACGTGCCTGTTTCCCGGCGGGCACGCTGTCCGGCGCCCCCAAGGTGCGGGCCATGCAGTTGATCGAGGAACTCGAACCCACCCGGCGCGGCGTGTACGGCGGCGTGGTCGGTTACCTCGATTTCGCCGGTGACGCCGATACCGCGATCGCCATCCGCACCGCCCTCCTCAAGGACGGCACCGCCTACGTCCAGGCGGGCGCGGGTGTGGTGGCCGATTCCGAGGCCGAATACGAGGACACCGAATCCCGGAACAAGGCGATGGCGGTGCTGCGTGCGGTCGCCGCCGCCGAAACGGTGCGCGCCTTCGGTGGGGAGGAGACAGCCGGCCGGGAATCGGTATCCGTGACATCCGGAGGCGGCGTATGACGGCCGACGACCCCACCCGCCGCCCGCTGACCGGGGACCCCGGCGGTGCAGCCCGCAGCGGCATCCAGGGGGAGTTCGTGGCCACCGGCACCGGTACGGACGGGACGGACTCCGCTGTTTCCGAAGCGGCTGAGGCCGCCACGAACGACGCAGGCGCTGTGGCGGCGACCGACCCGGGTGCCGGAGCAGCCGGCTCCGTCGCCGCGCGATCCCGGCCGATCGACTGGGGCGACGAGGAAATTGCACCTGCCGCCGAGGCCGGGACCGCTCGGGGTGGCCGGCAACCGGTTACCGCCCTGGTATTGCTCGCCCTCGGTGCTGCCGCGCTGTGGGGGTCTTCCCGGCTCACCTGGGTGACCGTGACTTCTGCGGACGGTTTGACCGAGCCACGCACCGACGAACTGAACGGCGGGGTCTGGTTCGGTGCGCTGACGCCGCTGGCGCTGGTTCTGCTGGCTGCCATCGCCGCTGTCCTGGCGACCCGGGGCTGGATGCGCCGGCTGGTCGGTGTGGTGGTCGCCCTGATCGCCGCTGTGACCGCGGTACCGGCGCTGGCGCTGCTCACCGGGTCCGGGGCCACCGAGCAGCGGGCCGCGGATCTGGCGGAGCTGCCGGGCCGGGCACAGGTACAGGAGCTGGTGACCTCGAGTGGTCCGGCTGCGCTCACGCTGTGCGGTGCGCTGGCCGCGTTCGGTGCGGGCTTGTTACTGGCCCGGATGCCGGCCGGTACCAAGCAGCTGTCCGGAAAATACGACAACCCGGCGACGCGAAAGGCGGCGGCCACCCAGGCGGTGCAGCAGCGTGAGTCCGGCGATGTGCTGCCCGAACGGGTGCTGTGGGACGCGCTGGATGCCGGTGCCGACCCGACCGACCCGACCGACCCGACCGGCGCGGACGACCCGACCGACCCGACCGACCCGACCGGCGCGGACGACCCGACCGGGGCGACCGATGCGGCCGCCGCAACTGGTGCGGCCGGCGCGACCGGTGCGGACGAGCCGCCCACCCGCACCGGCCCGGCGAACGAAACGGCTCGGTCTGCCTCGGCCGAATCGGCGAAACCGGCGGACGGCGACGCGACGGTCCGTGACGAAGATCGCTCGGCTGCGCCGCGGTCCGGTGATACCCCCTAGCAGCCCGGTCGCGGCAGGGTGACCCGCCCCCGGCGTCAGGGTGCCGCGGCCTGCCATTTACTCTTGTTCAGCATCGGTGAGACAGCTCCTGGGGGAATCCTTCAGGCGTAAGTTGCGTGTCTCCCCAGAAAGGATTCGAGCCAGATGACGGTACTCGACTCGATTCTCGACGGGGTCCGCTCGGATGTAGCCGCTCGGGAGGCGGTGCTCGACTTCCCGGCGGTGAAGGCAGCGGCCGCCGCCGCGACCCCGCCGCTCGATGCGAAGGCGGCCCTTCTCGAAGACGGTATCGGCGTGATCGCCGAGGTCAAGCGGGCCAGTCCCTCCAAGGGCGCGCTCGCCGATATCGGTGACCCGGCCAGCCTGGCCAAGGCCTACGAGGACGGTGGCGCCCGGATCATCAGCGTGCTCACCGAGGGCCGGCGCTTCCACGGATCACTGGACGATCTGGACGCCGTCCGCGCCACCGTCGATATTCCGGTGCTGCGCAAGGACTTCGTCGTCGGCCCGTACCAGATCCACGAGGCGCGGGCGCACGGCGCCGATGTGATCCTGCTGATCGTCGCGGCCCTGGAGCAGGACACGCTGGCTTCGCTCATCGATCGCACCGAATCTCTCGGGATGACCGCGCTGGTCGAGGTGCATACCGAGGAGGAGGCCGATCGGGCCCTCACCGCGGGCGCGAGCGTGATCGGTGTGAACGCGCGCAACCTGAAAACTCTCGAGGTCGACCGGGACTGCTTTGCCCGGATCGCGCCGGGGCTGCCCACCGAGGTCGTGCGGATCGCCGAATCCGGTGTCCGCGGCACCGCCGATCTGCTCGCCTATGCGGGCGCCGGCGCGGACGCGGTTCTCGTCGGCGAGGGCCTGGTCACCAGTGGTGATCCCCGGGCCGCGGTATCGGAGCTGGTCACCGCCGGCACGCATCCGTCCTGCCCGAAACCGGCCCGGCGGGGGCGATGATGGTGGCATCCGGGTCTTCCACCGACCATGCCCTGCCCGCCGCGAGCCGCGGGGTGGCGCAGCGTAGCGAACACGAACCCGACGAGGGCGGCCATTTCGGCGTCTACGGCGGCCGGCATGTGCCCGAGGCGCTGATGGCGGTGATCGAGGAGGTCACGGCCGAATACGACAAGGTCCGCCTGGACCCCGATTTCCTCGCCGAACTCGATCGGCTGCAACGCGACTACACCGGTCGCCCCTCGCCGGTCTTCGAATGCACCGGACTGGCCGAACACGCCGGCGGTGCGCGGATCCTGCTGAAACGCGAGGATCTGAACCACACCGGTTCCCACAAGATCAACAACGTGCTGGGGCAGGCGCTGCTGGCCAAGCGGATGGGCAAGACCCGGATCATCGCCGAAACCGGCGCCGGGCAGCACGGGGTCGCCACGGCCACCGCCTGTGCGCTGCTCGGGTTGCGCTGCATCATCTACATGGGTGCGGTCGATACCGCCCGTCAGGCCCTGAACGTGGCCCGGATGCGGCTGCTCGGCGCCGAGGTCGTCTCGGTGACCCTCGGTTCGCAGACGCTCAAGGACGCGATCAACGAAGCGTTGCGCGACTGGGTCACCAACGCCGACGACACCTACTACTGTTTCGGCACCGCCGCCGGCCCCCATCCGTTCCCGATGATGGTCCGCGATTTCCAGCGGGTCGTCGGGATGGAGGCCCGCGCCCAGGTCCAGAGCCTGACGGGCCGGCTGCCCGATGCCGTCGCGGCCTGCGTGGGCGGGGGATCCAATGCGATCGGGATCTTCCATGCCTTCATCGACGACCCCGGCGTCCGGCTGGTCGGTTACGAAGCCGCCGGTGACGGCGTGGAAACCGGCCGGCATGCGGCGACCTTCGCCGGTGGCTCCCCGGGCGCCTTCCAGGGCGCCTACTCGTACCTGCTGCAGGACGAGGACGGACAGACCATCGAATCGCATTCGATCTCGGCCGGCCTGGACTATCCGGGTGTCGGCCCCGAGCATGCGTTCCTGAAGGATATCGGCCGCGCCGAGTACCTGCCGGTCACCGATACCGCCGCGATGGACGCGCTACTGCTGCTCAGCCGTACCGAGGGCATCATCCCGGCCATCGAATCCGCGCACGCGGTCGCGGGGGCGCTCGAACTGGGCCGCGAACTGGGCGAAGGCGCAATCATCCTGGTGAACCTGTCCGGGCGCGGCGACAAGGATATGGATACCGCCGCCCGCTGGTTCGGGCTCTTCGACGATCCGGACACCGGCAAGGAGAACGGTCAGTGAGTTCCGAATCCCGGCTCGGCGCCACCTTCGCCGCCTGCAAGGCCGATAACCGCGCGGCGCTCATCGGGTACCTACCCGCCGGCTATCCGGATCTCGACGGGTCGCGCAAAGTCGTGCGGGCGATGGTCGAATCCGGTTGCGATATCGTCGAAGTCGGCGTCGCCTATTCCGATCCGGTGATGGACGGGCCGACCATCCAGGCCGCCGCCGATCAGGCGCTACGCGGCGGTGTCCGGGTCCGCGATGTGTTCTCCGTGGTCGAAGCGGTAGCCGATGCGGGTGCCCAGGCGGTGGTGATGAGCTACTGGAATCCGGTCCTCAAATACGGCGTCGACCGGTTCTCCCGCGACCTCGCCGCCGCCGGTGGTGCCGGCATCATCACGCCCAATCTCATTCCCGAGGAAGCGGACGACTGGTTCAGCGCCTCGGCCGCGCACCACCTCGACCGCATCTTCCTGGTGGCGCCGTCGTCCACCGAGGAACGCCTCGCCGCCACCCTCGACGCCAGTTCGGGTTTCGTCTACGCCGCGTCGACCATGGGCGTCACCGGCGCCCGGGACGCGGTCTCGACCATGGCGCCCGCGCTGTGCGCCCGGATCCGCGAGCACAGCGATATTCCCATCGGGGTCGGCCTCGGGGTCCGCTCCGGGGCGCAGGCGGCCGAGATCGCGGCCTACGCCGACGGGGTGATCGTCGGCTCCGCGCTGGTCAGCGCCGCCGCCGAGGGGCTGGACGCGGTCCACACCCTGACCGCGGAACTGGCCGGCGGTGTCCGCGCCGCCACGGTCGCGTCCTGAACCGTCCCCGGCGCGTATGACACCGCGGTAGGAGGCCGGCACCGGCCACGCCCGGGCGGGAGAGAACACGCGAGCCGGAGGCCGAACTTGCCAACGTGGCCTCCTGGACTACGGTTGCCCCGTGACCGTTCTCGCCGTACCGGAAACCACCTCGACCGTCGTATCGCCCGCCACCGAGCTGCTGGCCTATCTGCCCAGCCCGCCGCAGGGCGTCTGGGATATCGGGCCGTTCCCGCTCCGCGCGTACGCGGTCTGCATCATCCTCGGAATCATCGTCGCCATCTGGTGGGGCGAGAAACGCTGGCAGTCCCGTGGGGGTGAGGCGGGCACGATCCTGGACGTCGCCGTATTCGCCGTACCGTTCGGGCTGATCGGCGGCCGGATCTACCATGTCGCCACCGACTGGCAGAAGTACTTCGGGGAAGACGGCAACCCCGTGGACGCCCTGAAGATCTACCAGGGCGGTCTCGGCATCTGGGGTGCGGTGTTCTTCGGCGCGATCGGCGCCTGGATCGCCTGCCGGATCTACAAGATTCCGCTGCCCGCCCTCGGTGACGCGATCGCCCCGCCGATCCTGCTCGCCCAGGCCATCGGCCGGCTCGGCAACTACTTCAACCAGGAGCTCTACGGTCGCGAAACCGATCTGCCCTGGGGCCTGGAGATCTACCTGCGCTTCGACGACGCCGGCCGGCTCGACATGATGAACGGTGTTTCCTCCGGCGAGGTCCACTCCGTCGTGCATCCCACGTTCCTCTACGAGCTGCTGTGGAATGTCGCGATCGTGCTCGCACTGGTCTATATCGACCGGCGTTTCCGCATCGGGCACGGGCGGCTGTTCGCCCTGTACGTCGCCGGTTACTGCTTCGGGCGCTTCTTCGTCGAACTCATGCGTGATGACGAGGCCACCCTGATCGCGGGTATCCGGGTCAACACCTTCACCTCCGGTCTGGTCTTCCTGGCCGCGATCGCGTACTTCCTGTTCGCCACCAAGGGCCGGGAAACTCCGGAACAGCTCCGCCCCGGGTGGGGGCCGCGCCCGTGGCCCTGGCAGTTCGGTGCGTTGCGGACTGCAGCCGCGGCGTCCGAGACCGGTTCCGGCGCGGAAGCTTCCGCCGCACCCGATTCCGAGACCGGAAACGAGTCCGGGAAGTCCGGTCCTGCCGATCCGCTCGAGAAGGCGGCGGTGTCGAAGGAGGCCGGCGAGTCCGGCACCGGCGATGCGCTCACGAAGCGGCAGGGCAGCAGCGAATCCGCGAAATCGGACGCCCCCGCCGATTCCGCCGCCGGTCCGCAGGATTCGCCCGCCGATGCCGACTCCACGGAGCCGGGCGGGTCCGCGGAGTCGCCGAAATCCGCGACAAGCGAAGCGGCCGTCGATCCGAAGTCCAGCGCGAACGAATCCGACGCTGCACACACCGATTCGGTGTCACCAGCGGATCCGGATTCCGCGGCCACCGCACCGAAGAACCCCTGAGCCGACCGGAACAGCCTTCCACAGCCCGACCTCGAGATACGGGCCCCGAACCTCAGGCTGCCGGAGGCAGCGCCATGACACAGCGGGGGAGCGAGCAAAGAACAACGACACAGATACCCCGGCCCTGCGCCGCCGAAGAATCTCTCCGCCGAAGGGTCCGTCCCATGATTGCCCACCCCAATGGTTCGGGGCCCGTCTCGTTCTGGAGCGGCGGAGTGAAGAACGAGACCCATGGGGCCCCGAACCCCGCGGCGCCGGAGGCGGCGCCATAAACACAGGAGGAGCAGTGACCGATCCGTACCAGCAGGGCGGACCGCAGTACGGCCCGCCGGGCACCGGCCCGGATCTGGGTAAATCGCCGGGGTATCCGTCGCAGCCGCAGGCGCAGCCCTACCCGTCCCAGCCGTACGCCTCGCAGCCGCAGCCGTATCCGGGTCAGCCGGACCCGCAGTACGGGGCCGCACCCGGCTATGGGCAACCGGGCCCCGGGTACGGGCAGCAGGACCCTGCATACGGTCAGCCGGGCGCATATGGGCAGCCGGGCGCGTACGGTCAGCCGGTGCCTGGCTACGGCGCGCCCATGGGGTACAACCCGATGGATCCGGAGGCCCCTTACGGCCGCGATATGTACGGCGTACCGCTGTCCGACAAGCAGAAGCTGGTGGCGGGCCTGCTGCAGATCTTCCTCGGCTCGCTCGGGATCGGCCGGTTCTACCTCGGTGATACCGGGATGGGCGTCGGCCAGATCGCGGCCAGCATCGTCACCTGCGGTATCGCCGGAACGATCTGGGGTCTCATCGACGGTGTCCTGATCCTTACCGGCAAGGTGACCGATAACCACGGTCGTCCCCTGCGGGACTGAAATGCCCCGGTGTGCAGAGTGCGGGTCCACTACGGCGGGCCCGCATTCGTGTATCCGAGGCGATTCGTAGCGCCGAGATAACAGTCGCGTAAGGACTCCGGTTCATCATGAGGCGGGCGGCGTTGGGCCGCCGTTCACCCAGAGTTCGGTGCTCTCGCCGCCGCCCGCGGGCCGGGCGGGACGCCGTAGCGCGGCAGGATTAGGCTCGACACGTGATGCGACGGACGAAGATTGTGTGCACCCTCGGCCCGGCCACTGCCACCGAGGAACGTATTCGAGAGCTCGTCGAAAGCGGTATGGACGTCGCCCGGCTGAATTTCAGCCACGGCGAGCACTCCGACCACGCCGAAAACTACAAGAAGGTGCGGCAGGCCTGCGAAGATCTCGGCCGCGCCGTCGGTATTCTCGCCGATCTGCAAGGCCCCAAGATCCGGCTGGGGCGTTTCGCCGAGGAACGCACCATCTGGGCGACCGGTGAGGTCGTCCGCATCACCGTCGACGATATCGTCGGTGATCACGACCGTGTCTCCACCACTTACAAACAGCTCGCCGAAGACGCCAAATCCGGTGACCGGCTGCTCGTCGACGACGGCAAGGTCGGGCTGGAGGTGATCCGCGTCGAGGGTAACGACGTGGTGTGCGAGGTGACCGAAGGCGGCCCGGTCAGCAACAACAAGGGTGTGTCGCTGCCGGGTATGGACGTTTCGGTACCCGCGCTCTCCGAAAAAGATATCGAGGATCTGGAATTCGCCCTGAACCTGGGCGTGGATTTCATCGCCCTCTCGTTCGTCCGCTCACCGTCGGATATCGAACTCGTCCACGATGTGATGGACCGGGTGGGCCGGCGGGTCCCGGTGATCGGCAAACTGGAGAAGCCCGAGGCGATCGACAACCTCGAGGCCGTGGTCCTGGCTTTCGATGCGGTGATGGTGGCCCGCGGCGACCTCGGTGTCGAATTGCCGCTCGAGCAGGTGCCGATCGTGCAGAAGCGTGCCATCCAGATGGCGCGCGAGAACGCGAAACCGGTGATCGTCGCGACCCAGATGCTCGAATCCATGATCGAGAACTCGCGGCCCACCCGCGCCGAGGCCTCCGATGTGGCCAATGCGGTCCTCGACGGCGCCGACGCGGTGATGCTGTCCGGTGAGACCTCGGTCGGCAAGTATCCGATCGAGACCGTGCGCACCATGGCGCGCATCGTGCACGCGGTGGAAACCGAATCCACCAACGTGCCGCCCCTGACGCATACCCCGCGCACCAAACGCGGTGTCATCTCGTATGCCGCCCGCGATATCGGGGAACGGCTCAACGCCAAGGCGCTGGTGGCCTTCACCCAGTCCGGCGATACGGTGCGCCGTCTGGCCCGCCTGCACACTCCGATCCCGCTGCTGGCGTTCACCCCCCTTCCGGAGGTGCGCAGCCAGCTGGCGCTCACCTGGGGCACCGAAACCTTCATCGTGCCCACCGTGGACAGCACGGACGCGATGATCAAACAGGTCGATCAGGCGCTGCTGAGCATGAACCGCTACGCCAAGGGTGACCTCGTGGTCATCGTGGCGGGCTCCCCACCGGGTACCGTCGGGTCCACGAACCTGATCCACGTGCACCGTATCGGCGAGGAGGACCACTGATGCCGAGCAATTCCGGAGTCGCCCGGTGAGCGCGCCGGTCGACGAGACCGTGACCGGCCGGCACCGCGATCTCGACACCCTGCTGGAGCTGCTGGACCTCGAGGAGGTGTCCGAGGATGTGTTCCGCGGGCACCATCCGGAGAAGGTCGCCAGCCGCACCTTCGGCGGGCAGCTCGTCTCGCAGGCGGTGATCGCCGCCGGCCGCACGGCCGGGGATCGGCCGATCCACGTGCTCAACGCGCATTTCGTGCGGGGCGGCGATGTGAAGAAGCCGATCGATTTCCACGTCGAACGGCATCGTGACGGGCGTGCGTTCGCCAACCGCACCGTCACCGCGGTCCAGGACGGCCAGGAACTGTTCGTCATGCTGGCCTCCTTCCAGGGGTGGGGTAAGGGGCTCGAACACGCGCACGAACGGCCGGAGGTCCCGGATCCGGAGACGCTGCCGCGGATCCAGGAGAGTTTCGCCGGGTTCGAGGACAAGCTGGAGATGTTCGTCAACGCTCCGCACCCGATCGATATGCGCTACACCAACGATCCGGCCTGGATCCTGAAGGGCACCGGCGAGAAGCTGAACCACAACCGCGTGTGGATGCGCGCCGACGGCACCCTGCCCGACGATCCGTTGCTTCATGTGGCCGCGCTGAGCTATTCCTCCGACACCACGGTGCTGGATTCGATCATCACCACGCACGGCCTGTCGTGGGGTCTGGACCGGATCGTCGCCGCCACGGTGAACCACTCCATCTGGTTCCATCGCCCGTTCCGGTTCGACGAATGGGCGCTGTACGCCACCGAATCCCCCGTGGCCGCGGGCTCACGGGGGCTGGCGACCGGGCGTTTCTACTCACGGTCGGGTGATCTGCTGGCCACCACCGTCCAGGAAGGCGTTATCCGCCATTTCCCGGCGCGGCGCTGACCGCGGCCGAGCGGTTCAGAGCCGCTCGGCCGACAGCAGTTCGAGATCGACATCGGTGCGCTGTTCGGCGCTGAGCGTGAACGGTGCCCCGGGGCCGAATTCGTCCAGACCCCGCAGCAGCCGGTGCTCCAGCGCATCGATATAACCGTCGGTCAGTTCGGCGGGATCGCCGACCAGGCTGAGCGCGATCTCGAATGTTGCATGCCCGCAGGGTTCCGCGCCGGGATTCCCGGCGCGCCAGCGGCTGTCGAATTCCCGGTGCCGCGAATCGTCCTCGGCGACCGGCAGCGTGAACCGCCACGCGCAGACCTCACCGTCATCGAGGTGTTCGGCCAGATCCGTGCGCACGGATTCGACGAGTCTGTCCAGGGTTTCCGGTGTCACATAAACATGAAGCGAAACATCCGAAATGCGTTTCGGCATGCGCGATTCCTGTCGTGTGTCGAACCTGCAACGGGATGGGATTGTCGGTGTTCCGGACCGCGAGTGTAGTGGGCGCGGCCGGGAAAGTCAGACTCCGAGTCGCCATCGTTGTCGATTACCGAAATTCGCGGCGCCCGTATTCACGCGTACCAGCCGGTGTGCTGGGCGGCGACCAGCGGTGACAACCGTGCCGCCGAAGGCGCCGGCTGCACCACCAGCGGCGGCCGTCCCCACTGCCGCTCGGCCGGTGTGCTCACCGGTGCCAGCGCCACCAGCAACGGCACCAGTGCCTCCGCGATCGTATCCCCGACCTCGCAATACGCCTGCGCCGAAAGTCCTACCGGATCGCCGATGTTCTCCCGTCCGACCAGCGACAGGTTGTGCCGGCTGCGATGCAGTTCGGCCACGCTGCGCGCCCCGGTGACCCGGGCGATCCGATACGCCTCCGGCAATGTGAAAGTCCGTGGCCCCGCCGCCCCCATCTCGGCAACCTCGTCCCGGATGTTCTCGGTCATGGTGAGAACCAGATCCGCGCGATCGATATGCTCGGCTTTGAGTTTGCGGGCCCGGAAGTTACTCGGATCCCCGCCCAAGCCGGTGATGGCCTCGGCAGCCCGCGGTTCCACCGGAAAACCCACCAGAGCGCGGGTACCGGCGCTTTCGGCGGTGATCCCGGTCAGCCGGTATTCGACCGCGATGGAACGGGTGAGTCGTTCGGCTATCGCCGACCGGCACACATTGCCATTGCAGACGAACAGGATGTGCATGTGGCTACGGTAAGACGCCCGCGACCTGCGCAGAACCGGTGTTCGCTCAATATCACATCACCCGGCCGGTGAATTCATCTCCGCTTAGCACGGTGTTTCTCTGCGACCCCGGCGCGTTACGAAATCGCTGGCGCAGTGGGGCAGATTCCTCATCCGAGCGGAGGCCGACGAGCCGCTTCGAATCGTTCCACAGCGTAAGCGCGCGCTCCTCGTCGTAGGAAACCTTCGACGACCGCCGCTGCAGGAGCTTGCCCTCCTGGGCTTGAAAATACTTACCGGAGACCGTGGCGTACTCCTTGCCGACGGCGAGATCGGCCAGCGCGGCACCGGAGAACGCGACTGTCGATGTCGTGACGCCGATGCGTGTGGATACCGATTTCATCAGAGAGCTCGTTGCCAGCCGTTGCACCGCTTTCGGCATATCTCGTAAGAAGCCTGTCTCGGGAACCGATCCGGGGTCGTAGGCGATGGCCGAGATCCCACTGCCGGCGCGGTCGAGGCGGCGCGCCAGTTCGTAGGCGTACAGGACGGTGCACAGTTTCGAGGTCGAATAGCGTTTGCCGGCCGGTAAGGGCTTCGCCCCGTTCAGCCCGCCGCCGGCCAGCATGGTGGCGTTCGGCTCGACAGCGGCGCCGACCAGCTTGCCGTCCATGGTGGCGGGGTCGTGCGTACCGCTCGCGGTGAACACGATCCGACCGTTCGTGGATATCGCCGGAACCAGGAGTTCGACGAGGAGAAAATGACCGAGGCAGTTCGTCGCGAATGTCAGTTCGTAGCCGTCCGGGCTGTATTTCTCCTTGCCGTCGAACCGGCCACCTGCGTTGCAGATCAGCGCCTGCAGCGGCGCGGCCGCACCACGTTCGATCAGCGAACTGTACGTGGCGGCCGCCGTGCGCACCGAGGCGAGGGACGACGTATCCAGTTCGACCGTCGCCACGTCGATATCGTGCGCCGCGCGCAATTCTTCGGCGACCGTCTGCATTTTTTCCGGGCTTCGGCCGGCGAGTACGAGGTCGACTCCCCGGGCGGCGAGCTGCCTGGAGCATTCGAGTCCGATGCCGGAATGACCGCCGGTGATGAAAACTGTTGTCACACTGTCTCCTTGACTGGGGCGCGTAGCGGCTATGCCGATACGGCCGGGTTGTCGCCTTGGGCGCGCAGAATCTGCGCGGTGTACGGATTGAGTTCGATCGGGTCGGGGTCGCCGACGATCACGGTGCCGCCGAGGTAGGCCAGGTGCCGGCCGAAGACGTAGTTGGGCTCCATGGCGAAGGTCATGCCGGGCCGGAGTTCCAGGTCGGCACCGATCGTGGGGTGGTCGGTCTCGGGTGGGTAGGCCTCGGCGCCGGGAATCCACTGCCCGGCGTCTGCGGGGAAGCCGCTGAGCGCGATCGCCGGGTTGAGCGCATGCACGGACGGCCCGAACTCCCAGCCGTCGGCGGCGTCCAGCACCTCGCGCATGGCATCGACGACGTCGCCGAATGTCCGGCCCGGGCGCAGCGACTGCAGACCCGCGTCATACGTCGCGCGGGCAACCTCGGCGGCGCGCAGCAGATCCGGATGCGGTTCGCCGACCGTGATCGTGACCTGATGCTGCGTATGACGTCCGCCCAGGTTGGCGAAAACCTCCGCCGAAACGACATCACCGTCGGCCAGGATGCGCGGCGCCTGCGGACGGTAGCTCCACGGCGGCAAGGCCCGGGCCAAAGGGGCGGGGCCCGAGTACAGATGCATCGCAGCCGGCGTGGCGCCCCGTGCGTAACCCGCAGCCATTCCCGCGGCGTAGACGTCGCTTTCCGAGACACCGGCCGCAGCGGTGGCGACCATGGCTGCCACCATGGCATCTCCGATGCTGCCCGCGCGGCGGACGACGGCGATCTCTTCGGCACTCAGCGGCATGATCAGACGGGACAGCGGCCGGGCGACGGGGATGAATTCCGCATCGGGGAACGTATCGAGGATGGTGTTCCACTGCCGGTAGGGCACGAGCCCTTCGGGATGCCACGGCGGATACGGCTCCAGGCCTACGACGCCGATCGTTGCCGTCGACAGTCCGAGTGCGGTGAGCGTCTCGGCAATCGCCGCCGAGTTACGAGACGCCCGGATGTTATCGGGAGTGATCCAGGAGATGCCGCCGCGGCGGCTGCCCTCGAGATAGTCCCGCCAGAACATCTCCATCGGCAACAGCGACAGCGGGTCACCGTCGCGGGCAAAGACGACCGTCGTACCCGCCCTGGCGTTGGTGAACCACGTGTCGAAGGCGAACGGCGCGGGACCGGCGTCTTCGTGCTCACCGAAAACCAGCAGTGCATCCAGGCCTTCACGCTGCATGAATTCGCGCGCCAGGCGCCAGCGGCGATCACGCTCGGCGATCGAGTAGCCGGGCACTTCTGCGTTGTCTCCGCTGTTCATATCGTCCTCCTCGGGACTTTCCGACGATCGAATAGGTGGGGATGCCGGGAGCTGCCCCGTATGCGTAGTCGGGGGGAATCTGTGTGCTCGCGACCGGCACCTGACACCACGATGGCCCGGTGGTGGGAGGTGGTCCAGAGACCTCCGAAGCTAGGAGTCGCGGTACCAGGACAGCGAGCCTCCGGCCGAGGAAACTCGGATGCATGGATCGTGCCGAACTCGCCAATGTGCTGAAAGCCGCGCGGGCACGTATCGCGCCCGAAGAAGTGGGCCTCGCGGCGGGCCCCAGGAGGCGGGTTGCCGGTCTGCGACGTGAGGAGGTCGCGCAACTCGCCGGGCTCAGCGTCGACTACGTGGTGCGCCTCGAACAGGGTCGCGCGCCGCGCCCATCGATTCAGGTGCTCACCGCGCTGACCAGGGCGTTACGGTTCGACCGCGACGGACGCGATCAGGTCTTCCGGCTCGCCGGCAGCGCCCCGCCGCTGGCAGGGCGGGTCGAGATGTCGCTGAGGCCGAGTGTGCTGCGGCTGCTGCAACGGATGACCGATCTACCCGCGCTCGTACTCTCGGCAAAAGGTGATGTGCTGGTGCAGAATTCGATGGCCCGCGCTCTCCTGGGCGATCTCGCCGACCGGCCGGAGGGACAACGCAACCTGTTCCGCCAGCGCTTCCTCGGCACCGGCGACACTCGCGTGGCACTCGATCCGGAGGCAGCCGAATCGACGGAGCAGCAGGCAGTCGGATCGCTACGCACCGCGCTCTCGCGCTACCCCGACGACCCCCACCTGCGTGCGCTGATCGCCGAGCTGATGGCCGGCAGCCGCCGATTCCACCGGATATGGCAGGAGGGAAACTCCACGACATGGCGGTCGATGCACAAGACCATCGATCACCCGGACTTCGGACTGCTCGTCCTGGACTGCGATACCCTGCTGCTGCCCGACACCGACCAGTCGATGATCGTCTATTCCGCCGCAGCCGGCACCCGCGAAGCCTCGGCACTCGACATGATGCGCGTAACCGGCACCGAGCGGATGACCACCCGATGAGGTGTCACGCGGGATCGCACCCATAGCGGCCGCCGTCGACGGTGACGATATCGGCGAGCCCGGCTACCGCTTGCCATCGCCGCTCGGCCCGGATCTCGGCAGCGGTGAGATGCGGGATCACCACTACTTCGGCGTCGTGTTCGAGGATGTGCTGGACGGCGATCAGTGTGACCAGCTTCGGCGCCGAGGGGCCGAAGACTGTGAAAACCACCTCGAGATGGTGGCGAGTGATGAGTTCGTCCAGGCCGGAGATTTCGGTGCCGTATCTGCGGACGACGATCGCGCGTCGGCGCTTCTCAGCGGGCACGTCGCACCTCACTCGGGTGCGCGGCGCGCCACCGGGCGATCACACCGTCTATCTCGGATTGCGGTCCGGTGGTTGTCGGCGTATCGAGCGCGCGTAACCCCTCGAGGCACAGTTCGAGCGTTTCGCGGTCGCAGCATTCGGCTTCACCCCATAGGGGAAGTGCTGCGGCTATCGCCTGGTCGGTCGCCCGCCTCGGCAGCGGTGGCGGGGGCTGGGTTTCCTCGCTGTGCATGGCGTCTCCTCGCGTGTTCCCGTTGCGGAGCGCCCGGCGCCGGGGTGATCCACGGATCGGCGAGATGCGGTACCGAATGTCGTGATATCTGTGCCCACCCGGCGCCGGGGCTGCTCCCAGCGTTGTTCACCCATTGGTTCCGGAGAAGCCTCGAAAAGACCACGGAGGGAATATGCTTCGGATACCAGCAGGTGGGACATGACTTCGAGGGGCGGGATGGCGGTCAGTAGATGGTCGAGCACGGAAGTCCGGGCGCTCCGCGTGGCCGCGCTCCGCGAAACTCGAGAGGAATTCGCCGAGCGTGCCGGGTATTCGCTCGCGACGATCAAGAAATGGCATCGGGCGACATGGGATAAACCGGTGCGGGCGCGTTCGGCGGAAACGCTCGACACGATGCTGCGCGATCTGGACACCGATCAACGTGCCCGGTTCGACGCAGAAATAGCGGCTGTGAGCGATCCTGGGCGGCGTAGCGTGGAGGTCGTCGGACAGTCGAGCATGACGCTCGGTGGGTATGCCTGGGAAGTCGATAGTTGTATGAGGCGTCGTGATTTCGGGAAGCTGGCCACCGCGGCCACGGTGACGGCAGTGGCCTGGCCGTTCGGGGAACGCATCGGACCGGCAGACGCGCAGTGTCTGCTGAGAGCTGTTCACGAGCTGGGCGAGCAGGATCAGCAGATCGGCAGCGGGGCCCTGGTCCAAAGCGCTCTCGAACAACTCGCACACGCCAAACACACCCTGGATACCGCGAGTTATGACACCACGACCGGCAACGCCTTCGCCTCGGCGACAGGGTACTTGGCGGTGCTCGCGGGTTGGTTGGCCTACGATTCCGACCTCCACCAGGTGGCGCGGCGTTGTTACGCCGACGCCCTCGCGCTGGGCAGTGAAACGGGCGACGAGGACCTGGTAGCCCACACCTGCCTGTATTCGGCGAACCAGTCGATCGCACTTTCCCGGGACGGGCAGGGCAGCCCGCACCATGCCTTGAAACTGATCGACCGTGCTCGAGTACTGATGCGAGGTCGGCCGCCGGGCCGGATTCACGCCTTGATTGCTGTACGAGAAGCCCAGACGCAGGGATTGCTGGGGAACCAGATGGGGTTCGGACGTGCAATAGGCACTGCGTGGCGCGAGATGGAGCAGGCCATCGGTTTCGAAGCGCTCGAAGAGTGCCCCCAGTGGCTAAGGTTCGTGTCGCCCTCGGAAGTACGTGGACACGAGGCACGCGGTTTGGGCGAGATCGGCGAAACACGCAAGAGCATTGCGCTTCTCGAAGTTGCGGCGGCGGAGGAGACAAGCACCCGCAACGCTGCTAATGATCGGGCGCACGCCGCCGTAGCTCATGCCCGCATGGGGGACGTCGAGTCGGCTCTCGCTTTGGGGACAGCTGTGCTGGCCGACCTGGAGAACGTCACGTCGAGCCGGACACTGCGAGTTATGGAACCGATCCGAACCATCCACCATCCTGCGGCCGAAGAGTTCCGCGACGGGTTCGCGGCACTGGAGAGTTCCACCCGAAAGGAAATGGTGTGATCGAACCAGATTTCCGGCATCACACTGCTGCCCAAGCTCGCGAGATACGAGCTGTTGTCGAAGACGTCTACCAGCGTTCTTATACCGATGCGATTGCTTCTGGCGACCCGTTCGATTCCCCTGAAGCGTTCATGCACAGATACGACGCCTACACCGACCCCGCACGTAGCTTGGGGTTCGACCTGGTGGTCGCGTATATCGACGGTGCTGCGGCAGGGCAGACGTGGGGCTGGCCGCTTCGACCCGGCGCAGCGGGGTGGGATGGCCTGCACCTCGACGACGGCGGTCTCGAAGACAACAACCTGGATGAGTTCACCGCCGAGACCGGTGACCGGACATTCGCCCTGTCGGAGATCATGGTGTGCGCCGACCACACCGGCCGCGGGCTCGCCCGCGCCTTGCACGACGAGCTGCTGCGCAGCCGGCCCGAGCAGCGCGCGACATTGCTGGTGGAGCCGGACAACGAACGCGCCTATGCGCGGTATCGGAAATGGGGCTGGTACCGGGTCGGTTGGCTGCGCCCGAACTGGGAGAACGCCCCCACGTTCGATGTGCTGATGCACAACCTGCCACTCTGAACAGGTCCGGCGGACCGAGCGTTGCGGACAGGTTGGCGCGCCGGCATCAAATCCAGCGAGCCAGGTGCCCCCGGGCCCGGTTGACAGCCAGATCCAGGTCCACAGCATCTCCGGTGGCAGCAGCAGTCTCGTTGGCGGGCCATTCGATAGACGCGCTGTCCAGCCGGGCCAAGACATCCGCCGCTGCCACTACTCCTGCGTCGACCAGTGCGTAATGAACGTCTTGTCCTTTTCCCTGCCGGCTATAGCCTTCGCGACGCAGAGGTCGACAGGATCGAGGCAGTACCCGATGTGACCGTATTCGGCCAAGGGGGTGAAGCGTACGAGGCGGCCTTCCCATCCGCGAGGAAGGGCAACTGTGTCCCGGTGGATAGCTTCGACGTAGAAGCCGAAGGTCTCATGGAAGGGGGAGTTCTCGCCTAGATCAGCATTGACCTGCCAGAGTTTCATATTCAACTCTGGTTCGGAAAGGCTGTGCTGTACCGCCTTGCCTGGGGTGATATCGACCTCTATCGAAAGCGCCGCTTCTGGTGGTAGTTCAGACTCCGGATGCGAGCCCAGCAGTGATTGGGATCCGAACACCACCACACAGGGTTCATTGAGCAGCGCGCATCGCGTGCGCGAGTTCTTCTTGGTTCATACCGGCTGCAGGGTGTTCGAAACCCCGTGTAACTCGCGCAGAACCTCGAGCCGCTGATCCTCGCTGAGCAGGGCATTCAACGGCGAGAGCGTAAGCATCTGCATCGAGTACTCGTCCTCCGACCCGTCCAGGCGGCGAATCGAGTCAACATCTCGCAGGAGGATCCAACGTTCCCACTGATCGAGGTATCGATGCATTCCGGAGCCGTGAACCCCTCTCCGGAGCAGCTCGAGCCGCCATAGCACACAGGGGTCGTCGATGCGCACCTCGCCGCGCTCCAAGAGGGCGAGCACGCGACTGAACATCAACCCGGAACGCCGGTCTTTCATCGTCCGGATCATCGGGGCTCTCCTTCCTGGCTTGCGATGGATAAAGCACGGTCTACGTGCATTGTGGCACAAATTGCCAGCACTGGAACCGGGGTGCGGTGAGCAGTGCGGGGACTCGCTGGATCTCAGCGATCGCGAGAAGTCCCCCGGGGGTACTGCGCAGCGAACCCATCGGGATCGGCCTCGGCGGCCTCGTAGTCTACGGTGTCGTCGAGGCTACTACCCGTGCGTCATGGTCACGGACGAGTTGGTGCATGAGCGTGGTCTTGCCGACCTGCCGCGCGCCACTGATGACCGTGATCGGTGCATCGGCGAGAGTCTCATGGGCGAGACGAGTCGCGTTCCGCCTGATCAGATCGCTGTTATGCCTGCCATGGTAGGCATAAGTTGCGGATTTCTCGAGGTACTTCTGCGGATTTATCAAGCAAACTTTGCGGATTTCTCGAGGCAGAGTTGCGGATCTATCACGCTGAGGTTGCGGATTTCTCGAGCGTTGGTCGCGATCCGCAGGACGCGCCGAGGATGCGTATACGTCGGAGTCGGGGTCGGCGCGGTGACGACGTAGCGCGCAGTCGAACCACCCGCGCTTCAGCGGGCAGCCCCCGCCACTCCGGCAACGACACCACCGAAAACAAGTAGCGGCTCAAACCGACGCCCGGATTACCGGCGCAAGCTATCTGGACGGGCATTAGGTTGTGGACAACCGCCGGGTCAGTGTGATAAGGAATTGACCGAGCTTCCGAGTGTTCTCCTCGTTCACAGCCAAGGTGCCATCAGTGGTGCGTATCTCTGCGTCGTGGATGATCATGAGTCTCGCATTCCAGCTACCGACTCGTGTGGCAAGTCTTTGGTCGGTTACGTATGACACGGCGTGCCCGGGATCGATCCATCGTTCCTCATCGTATTGCAGGATCCATACCGGGTGGTCGAACTCTGTCGACTTCTCGAAACCCTCTCCCCCCTCGGTCGGATCGGGATCGTTAGGGGCGTCCCGGGACTCCCAGCGGGCAATCTGATTAACCCCTTGAGCTATCGAGCAATTCCCACTCAGTTCGACGATTGACTCTGGTCGGAACGGCGAGATCCACCTCAAATCCACGACGTGGAGCTCGTCTCTGAAGAAGGCGACCACCTCGTCACATAGCTGTGACAGTGTCATCGCAGGTAGCGCACTGTCTGACGTGGGTGTTGATGGTACCGAAGAGGGAGGGGAGCACGCCGAAATGAGCGCTAAAGCTCCGATCGCGATGACTGCCCTGAGTTTGGATCTCATTGCTGTGCGACTCCCACGGCAGGCCCGATTTCCCAGGGGTCGTCGCTAGCGGCCGTGGAGGTCCCGTTGCCGATCGACTGCTTGATTCCGCCTGGGTACACCGATGTCTGGACACCAGCTGGCCACTTGTTGTCCGGCAACCCCGTTTGGTAACCCGCGTTCTGCTTGATTCTGTTGGTTTCGATCATCAGGGTGGCGGCAGCCTCTGCCATGTCTCCGATGGTGTCGACAATAAAGGTCTTCGCTGCTTCCGCAACGTTCGCAAGATCACCTGCGGCGGAAACCGGCCCCCAGGGCGCATCAAATGACTTACTGAATGCACCACTGGCAGCGTCTACTATCGCCGCTTCGAGTTCCTGCAACTTTGTCGCGAGATTTTTGTACAGTTCGAGTTCCGCCGTCGCGATATTCTCCAAGCTGACCGCGATTTCCTCGAAGACCTGAGGTAACGCGACTATGCTCAGCGGTTTCTTCTGTGTCGTCAGCATCTCGTTGTACCGGGTCGCGGCTTCACCGTGCCAGAAGGAACTGAGCGTGGTCTTGTCGACATCTGATTCCGCCTGCTGCACCATGGTCTTAAGATTTCGCCATTCGTCGGCAACCCTGATGATCGTCACCGGGACTTCCATATCCGGATCGAAGTTCGCGAGGGTAAGTTTGGAATCCCCCAGTGCTGTGATTATCTTGTCCCGCTCGTCCCAGACCTTGTCCACGGCTTGTTCGATTACGGCCGGCGCGACCGGAGCGGCCACGAGCGTAGCGCCGAACGTAGCGACGACCGAGGCTGCATATCCCCCGTAGCCTGCGGATCGGACGATTTTGACCAGGTCTCCACAGAATGCCTCGACATCGTTCGGCAGGTCATCGAGACGCTGCGCCTTCTCTCGAATGTATGCGATTTTTTCGGTCAACGCTGTTTCGCTTGCGCTAGTCATTTATCTCGCCTTCCAACTGATGCAGCTTGCCCTGGTTGGCTGCATCAGTCGCCTCGTACTGGCGCCGGGCGTTATTTAGCGCTGTAGCGATGTCATCGAACACGGTGGCGCCTTCGTTGAAGCGATCCCGAAAGTAGTCGGGCACCTCCAGGTACGTTTTCAGTGACTCCGTGAAGGTTCCAGCCTCCCTGACGGGGATGTGGAGCTTGGAAGTCTGCCGACTTGCCGCCGTCAAGTGGTCTGCGGCGAGGCCCCAGTGGGTGGCTGCGGCGTTCATCGCGGTCAGCGAGGCTCTGAGTTCTGCCATATTAGCTCGTCTTTTCCAGCAGGAGCCGGAGGCGGTGTCGGCTCAAATGGTACTCGAGATCGTCATCGGAATATCGTGAATAGTCTTGCTGTGCTACGAACTCGGGACGTGCCGAGCGGATTTGATGTGCGCATTCCAGAATCTTGTCGCCGATATCGTCGGGGTGAGCAGTCGCCGCCCACTCGCTCGATACGGTGATGGAACGTATATAGCGGCGGTCGGCAAGGAGGGTGACCGCGCGATTCCCTGCAGTCCCGGCAACGGTTTCCGCGCGGTATCGTCCGCCGTTTATCATGCTGCTCGACACCTCGCAGAATTGCTCCCACGTCTGAGTTTCGAGCAGTACCGCCAGTCTTGTTCGGTGACCGGGTATCGCAGTGGTCGACACATCCTGTGGTGTGGGCAAGCGGCTGGAAGTGGATGAGTAGGCCCTGTTGAGGTATACGACTACTGCACCGCGATACGCCGCCAAGAGTTCTTCGCCAACTTCACCAGGCGCCACATATCGGCGCCAGCTTGGGTGGAACTGAACATGGATAGGCAAGAACCCTGGGTCGACTTCCATCGACGCAAAGGACGAACCCACTCGCGATGCTGGTTCCTGACTGACAGTCTCGAGATGTGAAACCGCCGACTCACGGCGACGAATCTGAGTTTCGGACGGGGGAAGAGAAGCGGACGAGGTGTGCACTGATAACGTCGACTCGTTCTTGACAATCGGTTCGTCGTCCCAAAACTCGTCTGGGTCATCATAATGGTTGAAAAATCCACCGGTATATTCGGGCGGTGACATACTGGCGAGTCCTGCCTGTGCGCGCTTACCGTTTCGACGCGATGCTGCTTCTTACCTGTTCAAAGCCGCTGGTACCCCCCCCTTTTTTACCTTCAAGCAACTCACTTCTATACCGCGGATCAGCTTCTCCAAACCGTGCACGCTTGTCAACCCGGCTGAGGGCTGCTGCACGGTCAGTTGACAGTGGTTATGCAGCATGGCCAGCTGCTGCTGGTGTCATGATCGCTTCGTATTCGATCGGGGTCAACCGGCCGAGTCGGGCTTGGCGGCGTCGGCGGTAGGTGCGTTCGATCCAGGTCACGATCGCGATCGGTAACTGTTCGCGGGTGTCCCACCATTGCCGGTCCAAGACATGGCGTCGAATGAGGCTGACGAAGCTTCCATCGTTGCGTTGTCCCCGACCGCACCAACGCAGCCCATGGATTCGACCATGTCGAAACGGTTGAGCGCGTTGACGAATCGTCTGGATCGAAACTGTGACGCGCGGTCGGTGTGCAGGATGTGACTGGCCACCTCACCTCGGCGTGCGACGGCGTTGTCCGATGCGGTGACCGCGAGCCTAGATTTCATGCGTGAGTCGATAGGTGTAGCCCATGATCCGGTTCGGGAACACGTCCTTGACCGCGGAGAGATACAGTTTTCCTTCACCGGTGCCCAGTCAAGGGATCGTGGAAACGGACACGAAGAACCACACAACTAGGTGGTGCCGATTCCGGCCTGCTGGCCAAGGACATGGAGAACCTGTTGGCGGGCGCCGGGCGGGTGCGCTGGTTTTTCCGAGCCAACAAGGGTGGTTCCTGACCGCAACGGATCTGCTGGCGTGTTCGATTCGGTGGCGGGAGACGTCGATCTTGCCGGTGTCGCTGCCAATGGCCTACGACATACGGCGGGGATGGTTGGTCATCAGCGTCGGCGGAAGCATCAAGGTGGCGGATGTTCAGGCGCAATGACGGCCACGCTGACGCTCGACGTGAACAGGCACCTGTTCCCGGACGATCTGGACGCGGTGGCGAATGGAACGGACCTCGGTGCGCGGACTCCCTGCGGACCGCGTGAGGCCGGGGGAGATGGGCAGCGCTGCGAAATATTGTCCGACCTTGGTGCCGAGTGTGGGACTCGAACCCACACGTCCTTTCGGACAACGGTTTTTGAGACCGTCGCGTCTGCCAGTTCCGCCAACTCGGCGCACCGGGTGCAAATGATAGCCCGAGCCGGCCGAATCGCCGAATTCCGGGTCGGGTGCAAGGGTGGGAGGGGCGGTAAGCAGGGTAAATGCGACGGCGTTCCTGGTGAACGGTAGTCTCTACACCACCCGATCGCGTGACGGCGGATCGACGGCCGGGCGTCGGTGTCGATCCGCCGTCCGCGATATCGGGACGAGGCATCGGAACCAGAGGGGTCGTTTATGGGCACTAGTGCGGACGCCGCGGCGAAACGTGTGGTTGTCGCCGAGGACGAGGCGTTGATCCGGATGGATCTGGTGGAGATGCTGACCGAGGAGGGCTACCAGGTCGTCGGGGAAGCCGGCGACGGGCAGCAGGCCGTCGATCTGGCGGTGGAGCACCGACCCGATCTGGTGATCATGGATGTGAAGATGCCGCGCCGCGACGGGATCGATGCGGCGGCCGAGATCGCGTCGAAACGGGTTGCGCCCGTAGTGATTCTGACTGCGTTCAGCCAGCGGGATCTGGTGGAGCGGGCGCGGGACGCCGGTGCCATGGCCTATCTCGTGAAACCCTTCACCAAATCGGATCTGGTGCCGGCGATCGAGTTGGCGGCGAGCCGGTTCCACGAGATCACGGCGCTGGAGAGCGAGGTCGCGAATCTGGGGGAGCGGCTGGAGACTCGTAAGCTCGTCGAGCGGGCCAAGGGGGTGCTGATGCAGACGCAGGGGTTGAGTGAACCGCAGGCGTTCAAGTGGATTCAGCGCACCGCGATGGATCGCCGTACCACGATGAAGGCGGTCGCGGAGGTCGTCCTGGAGAATCTCGCGCCGCAGTGAGGCGACCCGCTCGCCGGCGGTGCGTTATCGGTGAGTGGGACGGTTTTACCAGCTCGAAACAATACTCGGGCAAGAATCTGCGACGAGATCATCGCGATGACCCGAATGTCACGCGGGATCAACATACCGGAGTTATGTTTCTCACAGGCCGGCGTAGTCGGCTACCCCGGTCCGGCCGGGGAATGATGAGGAACATAGGGGTAGATCGTGTTCGTTTCGACATGGTCGGGTATGCCGCGGCGAAGCCGCCGAGTACGTGGAATTCTGGCGGTCGGCGCAGCGGCCGCATTGGTTCTGTCAGGTTGCGGGGACAAATCCGCGAGTGATCCGGAGGGGCCCGGTGCCGGCGGGCTGTCCATCCAACCGCTGATGCAGATCGATGCCGCGGGCAAGGAGGTCCCGGCCGCCGACGCCGCCACCGCGGCGGATCCGGCGGGTGACGGTAAGGCGACCTGTCCACCCACCACGTCGATCGCCATGGCCGGTGCGCTGACCGGCCCCGATGCGGCGCTCGGTATCAACATCGTCAACGGTGTGCACCTGGCGATCGACCAGCACAACACCGCCAATCCGGGCTGCCGGATCCAGCTGAAGCGGTTCGATACCGAAGGTGACCCGCAGAAGGCGAGCCAGGTCATTCCGCAGATCGTGAACGATCCGTCGATCATCGGTGTGGTCGGCCCGGCGTTCTCGGGCGAGACCAAGGCGACCGGGCAGATCCTCAGCGATGCCGGGCTGGTCGCGGTGTCGTCGTCGGCCACCAACGCGACCCTCACACAGAACGGCTGGAAGACCTTCTTCCGCGGTCTGGCCAACGACGATGTGCAGGGACCGTCGGTGGCGAAGTACCTGGTCGATACCGCCGGCTACAAGAAGGTCTGCGTGGTCCAGGACAACACCGATTACGGTGTCGGACTGGCGAAGAGCGTCACCGCCGGTCTCGGTGCGGCCGCCGATCCGGCATGCGCGGCCAGTATCAAGAAGGGCGACAAGGATTTCTCGGCCACTGTCACCAAGATCGCGAACGCGCAGCCGGACGCGATCTTCTACTCCGGCTATTACGCCGAGGCGGCGCCGCTGGTGCAGCAGTTGCGCGACGGCAATGTGGAAGCGACGTTCGTCTCCGCCGACGGCACCAACGATCCGCAGTTCGTCAGCCAGGCAGGCGATTCGGCGACCGGTGCGGTGCTGTCCTGCCCCTGTGGTCCGGCCCCGGCGGAGTTCGCCACCGCCTACGAGGAACTGCACGGCCAGGCCCCCGGCGTGTACTCCGTGGAGGCCTACGATCTGGCCACCATCCTCGCGACCGGTATCGACGCCGGTGAATTGACCCGCCCCGACCTGCTGGAATACGTCCGCGGCTACGACGGTGACGGTCTCGCCCGGCACTACAAGTGGGACGCGGACGGGGAACTGTCCGCCGCGTTGATCTGGGTGTACGAGGTCGGCTGACCGCTGCGCGAGTGGTACGCGCACCGGACGGGATCCGGGGCGCGTACCGCTCGCTGCCCCGGTGCAGATCCATGGTGAGGGCGGATAGCCGATGAGAGCAGCCACTACGGCCGATACGGTCGTCTGGGCGCAGGGATCGATCGATTTCAACTACGAGGGGGTCATAGACCAGTTCTGGCGGCTGACCGTCGACGGACTGTCCTACGGCGCGATCTATGCGCTGGTGGCGGTGGGCTACACCCTGGTCTACGGGGTATTGCGGCTGATCAACTTCGCCCACTCCGAAGTGTTCATGCTCGGGATGTTCGGCCAGTATGTGGGCCTGATGCTGCTGGGTTTCGCGCCGAGCGGTAACGCTTACAGCGAGGGCATCCTGCTCACTGTCGTCTACCTCGGGATCGCCATGCTCATCGGTATGGCGGTGTCCGGGGCGGCCGCGGTCGGGTTGGAACGGGTGGCCTACCGGCCGCTGCGGCGTCGCGGCGCCAAACCTCTGACCTTCCTGATCACCGCGATCGGTATGTCGTTCGTCCTGCAGGAGTTCGTGCATTTCGTGCTGCCGGAACTGTGGCCGGGCCTCGGCGGGAACAACGCCCAGCAGCAGATCACCCTGGTCGAACCCGAAACACAGTTCACCATCGCCGGGGCCGAGGTCACGAATGTGACCCTGGTGATCGTGGTATCGGCGGTGACGCTGGCGCTGCTGGCGGAGGTGCTGATCAATCGCACCCGGTTCGGCCGCGGGATCCGCGCGGTGGCCCAGGATCCCGATACCGCGACGCTGATGGGTGTTTCGCGGGAGCGGGTCATCATGCTCACCTTCCTCATCGGCGGCCTGCTGGCCGGCGCCGCCGCCATGCTGTACGTGCTGAAGATTCCGCACGCCGTGATCTTCAACGGCGGATTCATCCTGGGAATCAAGGCTTTCGCCGCCGCTGTGCTGGGCGGTATCGGCAATCTGCGGGGCGCAGTGCTCGGCGGCCTGCTGCTCGGTCTGGTGGAGAACTACGGGCAGATGCTGTTCGGCACCGAATGGCGCGACGTGGTGGCATTCCTGGTGCTCGTGCTGGTGTTGTTCTTCCGGCCGACCGGCATCCTCGGGGAAAGTCTCGGAAGGGCGCGCACATGAGTATTGCGGCGACCGAGAAGAAAGGTCACGGATTAGGCGACGAGCTGCGGGCGTGGTGGACGGGGCTCAGCAGGCCGGCGCAGTGGGCGGTCGGGATACCGGCGCTGTTGCTGCTCGCTGCGCTTCCGTTGTTCCCCCCTCCGCTGCTGGACACCCCCGGCACCAGTTTCGGTGGTGTGCTGGCGCAGTTCGCGATGTACGCGCTGATCGCCATCGGCCTGAACGTGGTTGTGGGACAAGCAGGTTTGCTGGACCTCGGTTATGTCGGGTTCTATGCCGTCGGCGCGTACACGGTGGGTCTGCTGACCAGCCCGAACAGTCCGTGGAACCAGACCGGCGACGGCTGGCTGAACTCCGATTGGGCCTGGCTGGCCTGTGTACCGCTGGCGATCATGGTGACCGCCGTATCGGGTCTGCTGCTCGGTTCGCCCACCCTGCGCCTGCGGGGTGACTATCTGGCCATCGTGACCCTCGGCTTCGGCGAGATCGTCCGCCTGCTCGCCGACAACCTGGGTGAGCTCACCAACGGCAGCCTGGGCCTGTCCGGTATCGCCTACCCGCGGGTCGGCGAATCCGAGGCGCACCCCAACGGTGTGTTCTCCGCGGGGAACGTCGGCGCACCGGAGAGTTCGAATCTGCTCGACCGCGCCAGTTCCGGCACCTGGTGGTACTGGGTCGGTATGTTCGCGGTGGTCGTGGTGCTACTCGTGGTCGGCAACCTAGAACGGAGCCGAGTGGGCCGGGCCTGGGTGGCGATCCGCGAGGACGAGGACGCCGCCGAGATCATGGGCGTACCCACCTTCAAGTTCAAACTGTGGGCGTTCATGATCGGCGCCGCCATCGGCGGTCTGTCCGGGGCGTTGTTCGCCGGGCAGGTGCAGTTCATCAATCCCACCGGGTTCAACATCATCAACTCGATGCTGTTCCTGTGCGCGGTGGTGATCGGCGGTCAGGGCAACAAGCTCGGTGTCATCGTCGGCGCCTTCCTCGTGGTGTACCTGCCGAACCGGCTGATGTCGGTGTCGATCGTCGAGACCCGGGCCGACGCCTATGTGCAGCTGACGATTGTCGCGATACTCTGCGCGGCGCTGCTGGTGGGCCGGCGGTGGCGGTTCCGGGCGCTGACGGGCTGGTCACGGTGGGTGTACCTCGCGGCGAGCGTGCTGGCGGCGGTGTACGCCGTACTGCTGCTGAGCAGCCTGCTGCTCTTCGACGAAGGCGGGGAACAGCGCCTCGGCGACCTGAAGTATCTGTATTTCGGTATCGCACTGGTGGTGATGATGATCCTGCGCCCCCAGGGCCTGTTCCCGGTTCGCCAGAAACTGCTCGCCTTCGGCCGGCAGATCGTGCGGGCGGTCCGGCGTCCGGTGCCCGGCAAGACCGTGGAGGTGACGTCGTGACCGGCCCGCACGCAGGCGACGCCCTGTTCGACAACGAGGATATGGCCGCGGGCTATACCGCCGAACCCCGCGCCGAATCGGCGGGGGAGGTGGATGTGACCGCGGTCGATCCGGCGCTCGCCGACGACGCCGCCGTTGCCGAAGCGGTGGCCGCGCACCGGGAGATCCGGACCCAGGTCGGCGAACCGCTCCTGCGCACGGAGGGCCTCACGGTGCGGTTCGGCGGGCTCACCGCCCTGGATTCGGTGAGTTTCGACATCCGCCGCGGTGAGATCCTGGGACTGATCGGGCCGAACGGTGCGGGGAAGACCACCTGCTTCAACGCCATCACCGGGGTGTACCGGCCGAGCGCGGGGGTGGTGTTCTTCGACGGGAAACCGCTCACCAAGACCAAACGGCACGCGATCACCCGGCTCGGTATCGCGCGGACCTTCCAGAACGTGCGCCTGTTCGGTGAGATGACCGCCCTGGAGAACGTGGTGGTGGGAACCGATGCCCGCCACCGCACCTCCGTGCCGGGTGCGATTCTGCGGACCGGGCGGCACCGGCGCGAGGAACACGATGCGATCGCCCGGGGGATGGCCCTCCTGGAATTCGTCGGTATCGCCCCCCGCGCGGTGGAGAAGGCCCGCAATCTCTCCTACGGCGATCAGCGCCGGTTGGAGATCGCCCGCGCACTGGCCACCGAGCCGAAACTGTTGTGCCTGGACGAACCGGCCGCCGGATTCAATCCGAGCGAGAAATCCGCGCTCATGGATCTGATCCGCAAAATCCGCGACGACGGGTTCACGGTACTGCTGATCGAACACGATATGCGGCTGGTCATGGGCGTGACCGACCGGATCGTGGTGCTGGAATTCGGCCGCAAGATCGCCGACGGCCTGCCTGCCGATATCCGGACCGATCCCGCGGTGATCGCCGCGTATCTCGGGGTGCCCGACGACGAACTGACCGCCGAGGATGTCTCGGTGTCCACTGTGGCACTGCGCGCGGAACACGATCCGGCCGCCGGTGCCGGCGAGGAATCGGAGGATCGGTGATGACCGCATCCGAGCGCGGGAAACCCGGCGGCGAACCACTTCTCGAGGTCGAGGATATCGTCGTCGGCTACGGCAGAATCGAGGCACTGCACGGGATTTCACTGCAGGTCGCCGAGGGGGAGCTGGTGACGCTGCTGGGCGCCAACGGTGCCGGGAAGACGACCACCATGCGCGCGCTCTCCGGTCTGCTCCCGCTGACCCGCGGCCGGATCCTGTTCGAGGGCAGCGATATCAGCCGCGTACAGGCGCACCGGCGGGTGCTCGCCGGGCTGGTGCAGGCACCGGAGGGGCGCGGAGTGTTCCCCGGGATGACGGTGCGGGAGAACCTGGATATGGGGTGCTACGCCCGGCCCTTCCGGAACAAGAGCGATCATGCCGCTGCCCTGGACCGGGTGTTCGAACTGTTCCCGCGGCTGCGGGAGCGGGAGAAACAGGTGGGCGGCACCCTGTCGGGCGGCGAACAGCAGATGGTGGCCATCGGCCGCGCGCTGATGGCGCGGCCACGGCTGCTGCTGCTGGACGAACCGTCCATGGGGCTCGCGCCGATGGTGATCCAGCAGATCTTCCGGATCATCGCCGAGATCAACGCCACCGGGACCACGGTGCTGCTGGTGGAACAGAACGCGCGGCAGGCGCTGGCACGCAGTGATCGCGGCTACATCCTGGAGACCGGTGCGGTCACCAAATCCGGGCCCGGTCGCGAACTGCTGGACGATCCTGCTGTACAGGCGGCATATCTCGGCGTCGGCTGATACAGGGCGCCCGCCGGGCGGCGCACACGCGGTCGACAAACCAAGCGACAGCGCGCGCTCTCATCACAGTGCCGACGGTCGTTGCGGGCCTCGGGGCCGAGGGCCCGCGGCTGTGCCGACCGCCGAGTCACCGGTATTTCCCGGCCGGCGATGGAACCGGCGACACTCACTGGGTCCTGTGTCGGAGGTAGTCCCTAGACTCTCCGGGTGTGACCCCACCGACCACTGCGCAGCCGAGCCTCCCCGCCACCGCCGATACTTCCGGATCGCCGGAAACCCGGCCCACGCTGCTGCTACTGGACGGACATTCCCTGGCCTACCGCGCGTTCTACGCGCTGCCGGCGGAGAACTTCCAAACCGTCACCGGCCAGACCACGAATGCGGTGTACGGGTTCACTGCCATGCTCATCAACCTGCTGCGCGACGAGAAGCCCACCCACGTCGCCGCCGCCTTCGACGTGTCCCGGCAGACCTTCCGCGTGGATGCGTTCCCCGAGTACAAGGCGAATCGGGCCAAGACTCCGGACGAATTCCGCGGCCAGGTCGAGCTCACCAAAGAGGTGCTGGGTGCCCTCGGTATCCCGGTGATGGCGATCGAGGGCTATGAGGCCGACGACATCATCGCGACCCTCACCAGCCAGGCGGTACCGCAGGGCTACCGGGTGCTCATCGTCACGGGCGACCGCGATGCCATCCAGTTGGTCGACGAGAACGTCACCGTCCTCTATCCCCGTAAGGGCGTCTCCGAACTCACCCGGTTCACTCCGGAAGAGGTGGACAAGAAATACGGTCTGAGCCCGGCCCAGTACCCGGACTACGCGGCCCTGCGTGGCGACCCGAGCGACAACCTGCCCGGCATCCCCGGGGTGGGCGAGAAAACCGCCGCCAAATGGATCCGGGAATACGGCGATCTGAACACCTTGGTCGACAAGGTGGACGAGGTACGCGGCAAGGTCGGCGACGCGCTACGCGCCAATCTCAGCAGCGTGGTGCTCAACCGCCAGCTCACCGAGATGGTCCGCGATGTCCCGCTGCCCTACACCCCCGACCAGCTCGCCCAGGGCGCCTGGAACCGGGAGCGGATCCATCAGTTGTTCGACGATCTGGAATTCCGGGTCCTGCGCGACCGGCTGTTCGAAACCCTCGCCCCGCCCACCGTCGAGGCCGAATCCGGTTTCGAGATCAGCGGGCAGACGCTGACGCCGGGCAGTGTGGCGGACTGGCTGGCCGAACATGCGAAAGCCGGAGCCCGGCACGGTATTTCGATCGTCGGGAGCGGCGTTCCGGCCGCCGGGGATGTGCGTGCCCTCGCGATTTCGGCCGCGGACGAAGAGTCCGCCTATATCGATATCACCGCCCTCACACCCGAGGACGAGGCGGCGCTCGGGGCGTGGCTGGCCGATCCCGGCCCCGGCAAAGCGCTGCACGAGGCCAAGAGCGCGCTGCACGCGCTACGGGGCCGCGGCTGGACCTTGGCGGGACTCACCAGTGATACCGCCCTCGCCGCCTACCTGGTCCGTCCGGGCCAGCGCAGTTTCAACCTGGACGATCTGTCGCTGCGCTATCTGCATCGCGAACTGCGCACCGAAACCGAGGCGGCACCGCAGCTTTCGCTCTTGGACGCCGAGGACGCGGTCGATACCGAACTCGCCCAGGGCGAGATGCTGCGCGCCCGCGCCGTGGCCGATCTGGCCGGCGCCCTGGACGAAGAGCTCGGCAAGATCGAATCCCGGCCGCTGCTGGACGAGATGGAACTGCCGCTGCTCGGGGTGCTCGCCGAACTCGAGGACGCCGGCATCGCGGTGGACAACGATCAGCTCACCGCGCTGCAACGTCAGTTCGCCGACAAGGTCGCCGACGCCGCGAACGCCGCCTACGACGTGATCGGCAAGCAGATCAACCTCGGCTCGCCGAAACAGCTGCAGGTGGTGCTGTTCGACGAGCTCGATATGCCCAAGACCAAACGCACCAAAACCGGCTACACCACCGATGCGGACGCGCTGGAATCCCTGTACGAGAAAACCGAGCATCCGTTCCTGCAGCATCTGCTCGCCCACCGCGACGCCACCCGCCTCAAGGTCACCGTCGACGGCCTGCTGAAAGCCGTCGCCGACGACGGCCGGATCCACACCACCTTCAACCAGACCATCGCCGCCACCGGCCGGCTGTCGTCCACCGAACCCAATCTGCAGAACATCCCCATCCGCACCGATACCGGCCGCATGATCCGGGATACCTTCGTGGTCGGCGACGGCTACGAATCGCTGATGACCGCCGACTACAGCCAGATCGAAATGCGCATCATGGCGCATCTGTCCGGTGACGAGGGGCTCATCGAAGCGTTCAACTCCGGCGAGGATCTGCACAGCTTCGTCGCGTCGAAGGCCTTCGATATCCCGATCTCCGAGGTGTCGCCGGAACTGCGCCGCCGGATCAAGGCCATGTCCTACGGGCTGGCCTACGGCCTGAGCTCCTACGGGCTGTCCGCCCAGCTGAAGATCAGCACCCAGGAGGCGAAGGAGCAGATGGAGGTCTACTTCGCCCGGTTCGGCGGGATCCGCGATTATCTGCAGGCCGTCGTGGACCAGGCCCGCAAGGTCGGCTACACCCAGACCCTGTTCGGCCGCCGCCGCTACCTGCCCGATCTCGACCACAGCAACCGGCAGCGCCGCGAGTCCGCGGAACGGATGGCGCTCAACGCCCCCATCCAGGGCACGGCCGCCGACATCATCAAGGTCGCCATGATCAACGTGCACCGGGCGCTGGCCGATTCGGGCCTGCGGTCCCGGGTGCTGCTGCAGATCCACGACGAACTCGTCCTCGAGGTGGCGCCGGGAGAGCAGGACCAACTGCGCGACCTGGTGCGCGACAATATGTCCTCGGCGATCGAACTTTCTGTGCCGCTGAGCGTTTCGGTCGGTATCGGGCGTAGCTGGGACGCCGCCGCACACTGACCGAAGTGCCGCGGGTCGCGTCGGATATCGGGCCGTCGAGCAGCCTGACGCAGCCGCGGCCCGAAGGCTCGGTCCCGCGCCCGGACCGCCCGGCGGTACAGCCGCGACAGGGAAGGCGGAGCGTGGCCCGGGCTCGCCCGGCGCAGGTCGACACGAGGCGGTGCCGACCTGCGTCGTCATCCACATGTCCAGGCAGGCCCCTGACGGTCGGCCGGAAGTTCGCCCCGAGCGGCGGGACTACCGGCGCGGAGTCTGCTTCGTCACCGGCGGGTCCGGGAAATTCTGGGTTACGTGCCGATGACCAGCGGAAACACTACTGTGGGGTAGCGCGAACCGCGGCGTGTATGTGGTTGCTATCCGCCGGGTGAGTCTTTATCCTCGACACCGTGCAGATCCACGCCGACGGCCTACGTGCCGCGCCGATTCTCGCGGACCGCGAGGGCGCGGCGCTTCTTGCGCGTATCGCGAAGCCGGCCGGGCGGGTTCTTGCCGTAGTAGTAACCCGCCGTAGCGGGGTCTGATTCGGACCGGCCCCCTCGCTGCGGGCCCCTTTTCTCGATTTTTGCTGGTCCCCCAACCTGCCGACCTTCTCTGGGAAGACCTACGTGCTCATGACCACACTGACGCTGGACAACGACGCCCTGACCACTGCCGCTCCCCGTAGCCTGCGCACCGAATGCGCGGAGCTCACCGCGGCCCAATTCCATGAACGCTTCGGCGAATGTGCCGGTCCGATCAGCCTCGCGGGCTGGTCGTCCACCGGTGCCCGCGGCGGCGCGTTCACCGCCACCCTAGAGTTTCCGGGGTGGTCGCGTTCGGTGGTGGCCGCCGGTAGCCCGATCGCGGCCATGACCTCCGCCCTCTACGAGGCGGGCTATCCCGTGGAGATCCTGCGCTTCCATCAGCGCCGGACCGCCGCGGGAACCGCCACCTTCGTGCAATGCGAATTCGACGGCCGGCGCGGCTGGGGCGTGGCCCTCGCGGCGGACGGTGCGCAATCCTCGGTGCGCGCGATGATCGCCAGCGTGAACCGCTTGGTCGCCCGGCGCTGATCCGCTGATCCGGCACCGGGGATCGACCCGGTGCCGGATACGACACGACGGCGGGCTCTACACCATCCCCGGAAAGTGTGGAGCCCGCCGTCGTTCGTCGATTCTATTCGGCCACTTCGCCGTTGGCTGCTTGTTGCTCGGCGAGTTGCTTACGAACCTCGTCCATATCGAGGTCCTTGACCTGAGAAACCAGATCCTCGAGCGCGGCGGGCGGCAGCGCACCCGGCTGGGCGAAGACCAGGACGCCTTCGCGGAAAGCCATGATGGTCGGGATGGACTGGATATTGGCGGCCGCGGCCAGGCCCTGTTCGGCCTCGGTATCGACCTTGCCGTGCACGACATCGGGATGCTTGTCCGCCGATGCCTCGTAGGTGGGTGCGAAACTGCGGCACGGTCCGCACCAGGAAGCCCAGAAATCGACGAGTACCACGTCGTTGCCGGTGACTACCTCATCGAAGTTCTGTTGCGTCAGTGTCTGGGTGGCCATGACGTCCTCTCGTGGTCGGTATACAGGCTGCAACGCCGGCCCCGGCCGCGGTTGTTCCACGGCGGTGTCGTACGCCACCGGGCCCCACCCTACGTTGTCATATATCGGCTCGTGTGGGCGTCCGGTCAGCCGTGTTCGGCGATCGGCCAGGCCTGGCGGCGGTTCCCGTCCCAGCGTCGCAGACCCACCACGGTCGCGGCGGTGTCCTTGTCCGTGGCCACCGCGCTCACCGCCTCTCCGATCCGCTGCGGCAATACCCGCCGGGCCAGCGTGATATGCGGAGTCCACTGGTTCGGATGCAGGTTCGCCGGAACATCCGGGCACGGTGCCACGATCTGATACACCCGCCGATGCCAGGCCAGTAGTTGTTCCGACGGCACCACCGCGCGCACCAGAATCGGCCGCCGCGCGCCGAACACCAGTACACCGCCGAGACGGATCGGGAACGGCCGGAAAGGTAAACGGTCCAGGTCGGTGTCGATCCGCGGCCAGATCTGCCGGGCCACCGCCACGGTGATATGGGGCCGGTGACTTTCGGCGTCGCCGGCGCGGGCCCCGCGTCCCAGGCCGGGCAGGCCCGCTTCGGCGAGCAGTTCCCACTGTCGCCGGATCCGCTGCTCGGACTTGTCGTCGAGCAGTAATTCCACCGACTGCACCATGATCTGCAGACGGTAGCCGTTCGTCCGCGGGATATCCGGCGGATCGGCCGGGCTCGTGCTGCGCGTGGGTCAAATCTCGGTTACTACGGCCGTGTTGCACCCGCGGTTCGCCTACTGTGCTGACAACGTCCTCGAGTGGAAGTGCCGGCCGCGTCCACCGAGCGGACTGCGGGCCCGATTCCTTGCGACGGCAGGTGGTGTGACGGTGGCTGATCGATCCGGTTCCCGGATCCGGCGGATGGTGTGCGTGATCGCCGGTGTGCTGCTGGCGGCCGGGTGCGTAACCAATATCGAGGACACCGGGCCGGTCCCCCCGAAGATCACGGTGCAGACCGTGCCGGAGCTCGCGGCCCGGGTACCACCGGATATCGCCGCGGCAGGGGAAGTGGTGGTCGGCGTGAACGTGCCGTATCAGCCGAACGAGTATCGCGACCGGCACGGCGCGATCGTCGGCTTCGATATCGACCTGATGGATGCGGTGACCGCGGTACTGGGAATCCGCGCCCGCTACACCGAATCGGCGTTCGAGAAGATCATCCCCGCCGTTCAGGCCGGAACCTACGACATCGGGATGTCGTCGATCACCGATACCCCCGAACGGGAGCAGCAGGTCGATTTCGTCACCTACTTCAGCGCCGGTGTGCAGTGGGCACAGCGCACGGGTGACGATATCGATCCGGAGAACGCCTGCGGTAAACGCGTCGCGGTCCAGGCCACGACCGTGGAACATATCGAGGAGGTCCCGGCCAAGAGCGAAGCGTGTGTCGCCGCCGGGAAGGATCCGATCATCATCGACGCGTTCGACGAGCAGAGCTCGGTCACCAACGCCTTGGTCCTGGGCCAGGTCGACGCCATGTCCGCGGATTCCCCGGTGACGGCGTACGCCATCAAACAAACCGGCGGGAAGATCGAACCGGCGGGCCCGGTATTCGATGCCGCACCGTACGGCTGGGCGGTGGCCAAGGGGTCCCCGCTCGCACCGGTACTGCGGGATGCGGTGCAGCATCTGATGGACAGCGGGAAGTACCGGCAGATCACCGAGAACTGGGGTGTGCAGGAGGGTGCGCTGGGCACCTCCGTGATCAACGGCGCGAGGAGCTGACCATGGCCACCGACCCGGGTGTGACCCGCGACGACCACGAACCCGAACCGATCAAGGCGGTCCCCCTGCGGCGCCCGGGCCGGTGGCTCGCGGCGGTCCTGATCCTGGTCCTCGTGGGCCTGTTCCTCTACGGTGCGGCAACCAACCCTGCCTATCGCTGGGATGTGTACTGGCAGTACCTGCGGGATACCAGAATCGCTTCCGGTGCCGTGGTCACCCTGGAGCTGACCGTGCTGGCGATGGTGATCGCCGTGGCGCTCGGCACAACGCTGGCGGTGATGCGGTTGTCGCCGAACCCGGTACTACGCGCCACCGCCTGGGTGTACCTGTGGATCTTCCGCGGCACCCCGGTGTATGTGCAGCTGGTGTTCTGGGGCCTGGTGCCGTCGCTGTACCAGCATGTCGCGCTCGGCGTGCCGTTCGGGCTGGGCCTCAACGAGGCGGCGTATATGGCCGAGATCGTCCGGGCCGGTATCAATTCGGTAGGGGAGGGGCAGCGCGAAGCCTCCACGGCCCTGGGAATGTCCTGGTCACAGACCATGCGCCGGACGGTGCTACCGCAGGCCATGCGGGTGATCATCCCGCCGACCGGTAACGAACTCATCAGCATGCTGAAGACCACCGCCCTGGTCACCGCCATCCCGCTCAGCACAGACCTGTTCGGGCGGGCCCGCGATATCTACGGCGTGAACTTCCTGCCCATCCCGCTGCTGCTGGTCACCGCGACCTGGTACCTGGCGATCACCAGCGTGCTGATGGTCGGCCAGTACTACCTGGAGAAATACTATTCACGCGGGATATCGCGGAAGCTGACGGCCAAACAGCTCCAGGAGCTGGCCGATGCACAAGGGGAGGCACGGGCGAAATGACCGCGACCAGTACGGAGCCGATGGTCCGCGCGGACCGGGTGCACAAGAACTTCGGTGCGTTGCGCGTGCTCAACGGGATATCGCTGGAGGTACGGCACGGTGAGGTGCTGTGCCTCATCGGCCCCTCCGGATCGGGAAAATCGACATTCCTGCGCTGTATCAACCATCTCGAACAGGTGAGCGCGGGGCGGTTGTATGTGGCCGGGGAACTGGTCGGCTACCGCGAGAAAGCCGGACGGCTCTACGAACTGCACCCTCGTGACGCCGCGCGGCAGCGCCGCGGGATCGGGATGGTCTTCCAGCATTTCAACCTCTTCCCGCACCGGACCGCGCTCGGCAATGTCATCGAGGCACCGATGCAGGTGAAGAAAATGCGCAAGGCCGACGCGACCGCCCGCGCGAAGGAACTCCTGGATCGAGTCGGGTTGGCGGACAAGGCAAATGCCTATCCCGCCCAGTTGTCCGGCGGGCAGCAGCAGCGGGTCGCGATAGCCCGCGCCTTGGCGATGGACCCGAAACTCATGCTCTTCGACGAGCCCACCTCCGCCTTGGACCCCGAACTGGTCGGCGAGGTACTCACGGTGATGCGCGAACTCGCCGATTCCGGAATGACGATGGTGGTCGTCACCCACGAGATGGGTTTCGCACGGGAGGTCGCCGACAAGCTGGTGTTCATGGACGGCGGTGTGGTGGTCGAAGCGGGGCCGCCGCGGGAACTGCTGGCGAAACCGGAACACGGGCGTACGAAAGAGTTCCTCTCACGATTGCTGGAATAGTAGTGCGTGGGAAACGTCCCAGCGCACGACATTCGGGTTGCCGCGCACCCCTGGGGCGGTCGCCGGGACCGCAGTGCACCGAGTGTTGTCCGGTGCGCCGGAGTCGTTGCGGGGGAACGCTCGGTGCGCAAACCTTGCGCACCGGCCGGCGGTGTCGGCGGCGATCTCCGCCACCTGTTGCCGCCGGCGCAGACTGCGCCGGATCACGAAGTACGCGGCCACAGCCGGCGCCGGCGCGCCGATCACCGCTGCGACCTGGTTCGATGTCTGTCCGGCGTCCGCTCGCACCGGCGGTTCCGCGCGCCGTGACCGGCGAATCGTTACCGGCAATCGTCAAGGAGCTTCGCGCGTGACATGCGTCAACGGCGGTGGATGCGTGCGGTGACCTGCTCGGTGAATTCCGCGGTCGAGGCCAGTCCGCCGAGATCCGCGGTGGCGATACCGGCGGCGAAGGTCGCGGCCACCGCGCGGTCGATCCGATCTGCCGCGTGCGCCAGCGGCGGATCCTCGCGGCGCTGCGCGAGCCAGCGCAGGAGCATGGCCGTGGAGCGGTGCAGGGCCACGGGGTTCGCCCGGTTGTGGCCCGCCAGCTCCGGCGCCGCGCCGTGGACCGCCTGCGCCATCGCGTGAGTGGTGGAGCAGTTCAGCGAGGCCGCCGTGCCCAGCGATCCACCGAGCTGGGCGGCGAGATCGGAGAGGATATCGCCGAACAGGTTCTCGGTGACGATGACGTCGTAGTCGCCGGGCGCGCGGACCAGATGGGCGGCTGCCGCGTCGACGTGCTCGTCGTCGACCGCGATCCCGGGGTATTCGTCCGCCACCGTGTAACAGGCATCCTTGAACAGGCCCATGGTCAGTGGCAGCACATTCGCCTTGTGCACGATCGTCACCCGGCCACGCCTGGTGGCGGCGAGCCGGAACGCCTCGTGCGCGATCCGCTCGCTCGCCGCGCGGGTCACGAGGCCGACCGACAGCGCGATATCCGGGGTGGGACAGAACTCGCCGGACCCGACGGCCATGTTCCGGTCCGCGTAGAACCCTTCGCTGTTCTCCCGCACGATCACCAGATCGATATCCGGCGCGACCGCACGGATTCCGGGAAAAGCCTGCGCCGGACGGATATTGGCGTACAGGCCGAAGTGGCGGCGGATCGCGCCGCCCGGAGCGATGCGGTGCTGCGGGGGATAGGACGCATTGTCGTGCGGTCCGAGGATCCAGCCGTCGGTGCCGGCCAAACCCTCGAGGGTGGATTCCGGTAGCGCCGATCCGAATTCGTCGATCGCCCGCCGGCCCATCGGCAGTTCGGCCCATTCCGCGGCGAGGCATCCGGTGGCCGTCAGCGCTTCGTCCACCACCCGCCGCGCCGAACCCACCACCTCCGGCCCGATCCCGTCGCCTTCGACGAGACCCAGTCGAAGCCGCTGTCCCGATTCCGTCCCGTCCATCCGGTCATCGTCGCAGAATGCGCGCTGGGTCCGGACCGGCAGGCCGGTGTCGCGAGCCGGTGCGAAGGCCGTGGCGGTGGCCGTCGATCCCGCACTGTTCCGGTTCCTCTGGCTGCTTGCGCCCTTGGGCCGGAGCTTGCCGGGACCACCGCTCGTTGCTATCTTAGTGATATCACTTTGATAGAGGGAGGATGTCATGAAGTTTCGGGACGCCGCACGGGTCAACGGGTTCGTGGTGTTGCTGATCTGGCTGGTTCTGACGATCGCGCTGGCGGCCGTGGCGGTGGCCGGTTTCGTCGCCTTCGGGCAGAACGAGAACGCCGCCGCGCTGGCCGGGGCCATCGTCGCCTGCGTCGTGGCTGTACTGCTGTTCCTCGGAATCACCGGGCTGACCGTGGTGAACCCCAACGAGGCCAAGGTCGTCCAGTTCTTCGGCCGCTATATCGGGTCGGTGAGCGATCCCGGCTTCTTCTCGGTCCTGCCGCTGACCGACCGGCGCAGCATCTCCCTGCGGGTCCGCAACTTCGAAACGCAGAAACTGAAGGTCAACGACGCCGACGGTAACCCCGTGGAGATCGCCGCGGTGGTGGTCTACAAGGTGGTCGACAGCTTCAAGGCCGCATTCGCCGTGGACGACTACGAAGAATATGTGGCGACACAGTCCGAGGCCGCGGTCCGGCATCTGGCCACCACCCACCCCTACGACGCCCACGACGACGACCGCACCAGCCTGCGGGACGGCGCCGAGGTCGCCGGAGAACTCACCGTCGAACTGCGCGATCGCACCGAAACCGCGGGTATCGAGGTCATCGAGGCGCGGATCACCCACCTCGCCTACGCGCCGGAAATCGCCCAGGCGATGCTGGTGCGCCAGCAGGCGAACCAGGTCGTCGCCGCGCGGGCCCGGATCGTGGAGGGCGCGGTCGGCATGGTCGGGATGGCCTTGGAACGACTCACCGCCGAAGGCATGGTGGATCTGGACGAGGAACGCAAGGCGACCATGGTCTCGAACCTGCTTGTAGTGCTGTGCGGTGACCGGCCCGCCCAGCCCGTGGTCAATGCGGGATCGCTGTACAGCTGATGGCCGAGCGCAAGAAGGTCCTGCTCCGGCTCGACCCGGCGGTATACGACGCCGTGGCGAAATGGGCGGCCGACGATCTGCGCAGCGTGAACGCGCAGATCGAGTTCGCGCTACGGCGCGCTCTCGACCAGGCCGGCCGTTCACCGCGGGCTCCCCGCAGCGACGACTCCTGAACAGTTCCGGCGCCCCCCGGGCCCGCGGCCACCGCGGGCCCGGGGGGTGTTTTCTGCGCGTGCTACGGGTCGCTATTCCGGTTTATGGCTGACGAATATGGCCGTACCCGGGAATATCTGTCCCCGCAGCGGGCTCCACTGCCCCCATTCCCGGTCGAGCCATTCCGGCCAATCGGGCTCGACGATATCGTCGAGCACCAATCCCGCGCCCACGATTTCCCGGACGCGATCGCCGATCGTGCGATGGTGCTCCACATAGGTGCAGCGGCCGTCGCTGTCGAATTCGGTGTACGGGGTGCGGTCGAAATAGGGGAGCACGGCCTCGAGGCCGTCCGGCCCCGGATCGTCGCGGAAGATCCAGCGCATCGGATGGTTCACCGCGAAAACCCAGCGACCGCCGGGCCGCAGCACCCGGGCGACCTCCCGCATGACGCGGGCGGAATCGGCGACGAACGGCACGGCACCGAAGGCCGAACACGCCAGATCGAACGATTCGCCGGCGAACGGCAGATCCTCCGCGCCCGCCTGGACCAGCGGGACCCGGGGCCCGCCCTGCGCCATCGCGGCAAGCCCCCGAGACAACATTCCCATCGACAGATCCAGGCCCACCGGATGCGCCCCCTGACCGGCCAGCCAGCGCGCACAGGGTGCCGAACCGCAGCCGAGTTCCAGGATCCGTTTCCCAGCGATCTCCCCGAGCAGCCGCATATCGCCTTCGTGCAGCCCTTCCGGGCACCACACGAACTCACCCCCCGGACTAGCGGTGCCCAGGAACTCTCCGTGGGTATCGTGGTAGTCGCCGGCGTCGGCATCCCACCAGCGCCGGCTCGCCCGCTCGCTTTCTTTCGAATCGACTCGCGAGCGTGCGGCACCCGTGGTTCCCAGTAGTGCGGTGGCCTGAGCGTGGCGATCTTGAACGAGGTCGTCGGACACGACGCGAAGCTTATAGATCCGCAGCGGGGGGTCGTTTGCCCGGCTGGATACGGGTCGCGTACGCTGAACCCGCAAGTGATCACACCCGGAGCAGCTGGGTGTATCGCAGCGTACCGAAAGTCTCAATGTCCGCAACCGATCACAATCCGTCCGGAGCAAACCGCCACATGCCCACCACCGTCACCTCGCCGCAGGTAGCCGTTAACGACATCGGCTCCGCCGAGGATTTCCTCGCCGCCATCGACGCCACGATCAAGTACTTCAACGACGGCGATATCGTCGAAGGAACCATCGTCAAAGTCGACCGCGACGAGGTCCTGCTCGACATCGGTTACAAAACCGAAGGCGTCATTCCGTCTCGCGAGCTCTCCATCAAACACGATGTCGACCCGAACGAGGTCGTTTCCGTGGGCGATGAGGTGGAGGCCCTTGTCCTCACCAAGGAGGACAAAGAGGGTCGCCTGATCCTGTCCAAGAAGCGGGCTCAGTACGAGCGCGCCTGGGGCACGATCGAGGAGCTCAAGGAGAAGGACGAGGCCGTTCGCGGCACTGTGATCGAGGTCGTCAAGGGCGGTCTGATCCTCGATATCGGTCTGCGCGGCTTCCTGCCCGCGTCGCTGGTCGAGATGCGCCGCGTCCGCGATCTGCAGCCGTACGTCGGCAAGGAGATCGAGGCCAAGATCATCGAGCTGGACAAGAACCGCAACAACGTGGTTCTGTCGCGTCGTGCCTGGCTGGAACAGACCCAGTCCGAGGTGCGCAGCGAATTCCTGCACCAGCTGCAGAAGGGCCAGGTCCGCAAGGGTGTGGTCTCCTCCATCGTCAACTTCGGCGCCTTCGTCGATCTCGGCGGTGTCGACGGTCTGGTGCACGTCTCCGAGCTGTCCTGGAAGCATATCGATCACCCGTCCGAGGTGGTCGAGGTCGGCAACGAGGTCACCGTCGAGGTCCTCGACGTCGACCTGGACCGCGAGCGTGTCTCGCTGTCGCTGAAGGCCACCCAGGAAGATCCGTGGCGGCAGTTCGCCCGCACCCATGCCATCGGCCAGATCGTGCCGGGCAAGGTCACCAAGCTCGTCCCGTTCGGCGCGTTCGTCCGCGTCGAGGAGGGCATCGAGGGCCTGGTGCACATCTCCGAACTGGCCGAGCGCCACGTGGAGGTCCCGGACCAGGTCGTGGTCGTCGGCGACGACGCGATGGTCAAGGTCATCGATATCGACCTGGAGCGTCGCCGGATCTCGCTGAGCCTCAAGCAGGCCAACGAGGACTACAGCCCCGAGTTCGATCCGTCGAAGTACGGCATGGCCGACAGCTACGACGAGCAGGGCAACTACATCTTCCCCGAAGGCTTCGATCCCGAGACCAACGAATGGCTCGAGGGCTTCGACAAGCAGCGCGAAGAGTGGGAAGGCCGCTACGCCGAGGCGGAGCGCCGGCACAAGATGCACACCGCGCAGATGGAGAAGATGGCCGCCGACGCCGCGGCCGAGGCCGTCAACGGCAGCGGTGCGTCGAACTACTCCTCCGAAAGCGGCGCGCAGACCAGCGCTCCCGCCGAGTCGGGTGGTTCGCTGGCCAGCGATGCCCAGCTCGCGGCCCTGCGGGAGAAGCTCTCCGGTAACGCCTGAGGCGTAATCGGGTAGCCCCGAAGATCTGACGAAGACCCCCGGTTCATCGCGAACCGGGGGTCTTCGCTATCGGTACCTGACGAGTACGGAAAACGACGACGGCCCGGCACCTCGGTGCCGGGCCGTCCACCAGTATTTTTCGTCAGCCTGCGGGCGCGGGAATCCAGCGCATACGCACTCGGGGTACGACGGGCCGGTGGCGTTTGGCGGCGAAACTGTGTTGCGCCGGGACCAGGAAAACGGTGAACCACGAACGCCGGTTTTCGCGCAGATATCTCGCGACGGCCGGAATAAAAACGCAATGCACGCGACCCGCCGAACCCAGCCGGTGGCGGCCTGTACGGATTTCTCTGGTGCGCATACTCTTTCCTTTGCTTGTCGTAACAAGTGCTATCGGAAAAAGGGCAATTCCCGTCGATATTGCGGCAAACGCAGATTATCCGAGTGAATCTCGTGGTCCGGACATTTCCGGATCGGGCACCCGTGGGCGTGTCGGACCAGCGACCGCGGTACCACCTGTCGGCCGCGGTTCGAGCCGTGGATGCGAAACTGAGCCAATGTTACGAATCGGCCTCACCGGAGGTATGGGCGCGGGCAAATCGACGGTCGCGCGGGCACTCGCCGAACACGGGGCGGTGATCATCGACTCCGACGTCATCGCCCGGGAGGTGGTGGCACCCGGAACTCCCGGACTGGCCGCCCTTGTCGAGGCGTTCGGCGCGGATATCCTGGCCGCCGACGGCAGCCTCGACCGGCCCGCCCTCGCCGCCAAGGCGTTCCGCGACGACGAATCCCGCGCGACCCTGAACTCCATCACCCATCCCCTGGTGGGGCAGCGCACTGCCGCGCTGCTCGCCGCGGCTGCACCGGATGCCATTGTGGTGCAGGATGTTCCGTTGCTGGTAGAGAACAATATGGCGCCGTTCGTGAACTTGGTGCTGGTCGTGGACGCCGCCACCGAAACCCGGTTGCGGCGGCTGGTCGAATTCCGCGGCGTGGATGAAGCCGATGCGCGCGCCCGGATCGCGGCGCAGGCCACCGACGAACAGCGCTACGCCGCCGCCGACGTGCTCCTGGACAACAACGGTGCCGCGGGCGCGGTGGAAGCCGAGGTCGCGCGCCTGTGGGAGCGGCGGCTGGTGCCGTTCGAAGCGAATATGCGCGCCGGTATCGCGGTGCGGCCCGAGTTCGGCATCGTGGACGTGGAAGCCAGGCCGGAATGGGCCGCGCAGGCGCAGCGGTTGATCGCGCGGTTGCAGGTCGCGGCCGGTGCGGCAGCCGAGCGGGTGGACCATATCGGTGCCACCGCGGTGCCGGATCTACCCGCGCCGGATGTTCTCGAATTTCAGATCACGGTCGCTGACCGGGCCGGCGCCGACGGTATTCGGGACGCGTTGGCCGGTGCCGGATTCCCGGAACTTCCGGCGCCGTTCCGCGAACCGGCACTCGCGGAAGGAGACGGATTCACCGAGGGCCGGCTGCACGGCAGCGCGGATCCGGGCCGTCCTGCTTTCGTATACCTCCGGATGGAGGGAAGCCCCCGGCAGGAATTCGCCCTGGCGTTCCGCGACCGGTTGCGGGCCGATGAACAGCTCCGCGCTGAGTACACCGAGGTGATCCGTGCGGCGGCGGCAAAGACCGAGGGGCTCGCGGGGGACGAGGCGTGGGCGGCGTATACCGCGGCGCGGGAGCCATGGTTGACCGGAATGGTCCAGCGGGTGGTCGACTAGAACACCGAGCGCCGGGGATGTCGAGCCGACCGGAGGCCACCGGGGGCCCGGCCTCGCCGAGTCCGCGGTCTCGACTGCCCCGGCTGGTCGGCGGGTGGGGCGCCGTGCTCCCACGTCCGGGCAAGGGCGGTGCCCGAGGAGCCGGCCGGGTGTCGTATCGCGCCGGTCGGTGCTGCGCAATTCCGCGGGACTTCCGGTCGGCGCAGCTCGATAGCACCGTGACGCGCCGGCCCCGGTTCGCGATCGGACCGTCGGAGCGCAGCCACACACGGCTGCCCGACGTGTAGGGCGCCGCTCGACGCGGGCGAGCCCCGCACCGTTGTCCCGGTCGATCGGTCTGCCCGGCCATGCTGCTGCCCTTGTACAGACCTCACCGTCGGTTTCCGGGTCCCTGGGCGAACGGATGCCTGAGCGGCGGCCTCTGGACGTCTGCTATGCCACCCAGGTGCCTGGGCCATGCGGAATGGCCGCGGCCCCGGGGAGGGTGAAGAGGAGTTCACATCCAAGTCAGCGGCATCTCCAGAGACTCGGTCCAGGCCAGGAAGTCGTGGCCGTGGGCGGCGATACCGTCGATTGCGCGGGTGGCGGTGGCCACGGCCTGCTCGGCGGTGGCCGCGTCGAGGAGGCCGGTCGCGTGGGCCGCCAGGAGTTCGTCGACGTCCAGCAGTTGGGTTTCGCGGCCCGTCCGGACCACCAGGTCCAGGTAGTGGTCGACCGATCGCCAGCGTTTCGGCTCGAATTCGCCGAACTCCCCGATATCGATGTAGTAGTCCTGGTCGCGCATATGCGCGGGATGGAAGTGGAACACCGTCGCACGTATGCCGAGCGTGGGCAGCAGCCAGGATTCGAGGTAGTGGAACTGGGGGTGGTCGGCGGTGCGGGCCATGTACAGGCCCCAGGGCTCGAGATGGTAGCGCTCGACCGCGCGGATGAACCCCTTCGGATCGGTATTGGTCAGTTCCGCGATATCGAAGTACTCCACCTTCGGCCGGTGGACGTGCACACTGGCTGCCTTGGTCACAGCTGGAGAATCTACCCAGGACCGCGGTGATGTGCGCGGTGCCGTACCCGGCGGGGCCGCCACCGTGGTGGAGTCCGGAATCGTGTCGGTGGGCGGGCTTAGTCTGGGGATATGGCATTCGCAACCGAACTCCGTGCGGCCGGCGTCAGCGGAACCGAGGCCGACGGGCAAACTCCCCTGGCGAAATCGGAGTTCCGCCCGGTCGGGGAGATCGAGCGGACCGGCGGGCAGTTCGAGGTCGTCAGTCCGTATCAGCCCGCCGGGGATCAGCCCGCCGCGATCGAGGAGCTGGAACGCCGGATCACGGCCGGGGAACCCGATGTGGTGCTGCTGGGTGCCACCGGTACCGGTAAATCCGCCACCACGGCCTGGCTCATCGAACGATTGCAGCGGCCCACGCTGGTGATGGCCCCGAACAAAACCCTCGCGGCGCAGCTGGCCAACGAGCTGCGCGAAATGCTCCCGCACAACGCGGTGGAGTATTTCGTCTCCTATTACGACTACTACCAGCCCGAGGCCTATATCGCGCAGACCGATACCTATATCGAGAAGGACAGCTCGATCAACGACGATGTGGAGCGGCTGCGCCATTCGGCCACCTCCGCACTGCTGTCCCGGCGCGATGTGGTGGTGGTGGCCTCGGTGTCCTGTATCTACGGCCTGGGCACCCCGCAGTCGTATCTGGATCGTTCGGTGCTGCTGGAGGTGGGCGCGGAGGTCGACCGCGATGCGTTTCTGCGCATGCTGGTGGACGTCCAGTACACACGCAACGATATGGCCTTCACCAGGGGATCGTTCCGGGTGCGCGGCGATACCGTCGAGATCATCCCGTCCTATGAGGAACTGGCGGTGCGGATCGAATTCTTCGGTGACGAGATCGAGGAACTCTATTATCTGCACCCCCTCACCGGGGATGTGGTGCGCAAGGTCGATATGGTGCGGATCTTCCCGGCCACCCACTATGTGGCCGGGCCGGACCGGATGGCGCGGGCGGTCACCGATATCGAGGCCGAGCTGGAAGAACGCCTGGCAGATCTGGAAGGCAAAGGCAAACTGCTCGAAGCGCAACGGTTGCGGATGCGGACCCAATACGACCTGGAAATGATCCGGCAGGTCGGTTTCTGCTCGGGTATCGAGAATTATTCACGGCATATCGACGGGCGGCCCGCGGGCTCGGCTCCGGCCACCCTGCTCGATTATTTCCCCGACGATTTCCTGCTGGTCATCGACGAATCCCATGTCACGGTGCCGCAGATCGGCGGTATGTACGAGGGGGATATGTCGCGCAAACGCAACCTCGTCGAATACGGGTTCCGGCTACCGTCGGCGGTGGACAACCGGCCGTTGACGTGGGAGGAGTTCGCCGAACGGATCGGTCAGGCCGTGTACCTGTCGGCCACCCCGGGCGATTACGAACTCGGCCGCGTCGGCGGTGAGGTGGTCGAACAGGTCATCCGCCCGACCGGTCTGGTCGATCCGCAGGTGGTGGTCAAACCCACCAAGGGGCAGATCGACGATCTGGTGCACGAGGTCCGGCAGCGGATCGAACGCGACGAGCGGGTACTGGTCACCACACTCACCAAGAAGATGGCCGAGGATCTCACCGACTATCTGCTCGGGCTGGGCCTGCGGGTGCGCTACCTGCATTCCGAGATCGACACCTTGCGCCGTGTCGAGTTGCTGCGCCAGCTGCGTCTCGGCGAATACGACGTACTGGTCGGGATCAACCTGCTGCGTGAGGGCCTGGACCTGCCGGAGGTTTCGCTGGTGGCCATCTTGGACGCCGATAAGGAAGGGTTCCTGCGCAGCACCAAGAGCCTCATCCAGACGATCGGCCGTGCCGCCCGAAACGTTTCGGGCGAGGTGCACATGTACGCGGACAAGATCACCGATTCGATGCGCGACGCCATCGACGAAACCGAACGCCGTCGTGCCAAACAGCTCGCCTACAACGCGGAAATGGGGATCGATCCGCAACCGCTGCGCAAGAAGATCGCCGATATCCTCGATCAGGTCTATTCCGAGGCCGACGACGAGGTCGCGGTCGGCGGATCCGGTCGTAATGCCAGCCGCGGCCGGCGGGCGCAGGGGGAGCCGGGCCGGGCGGTGAGCGCGGGCATCGTGGAAGGTCGCGATATCAAGTCGATGCCGCGGGCCGAATTGGCCGATCTGGTGGCCGAGCTCACCGATCAGATGATGAATGCGGCCCGCGAACTGCAGTTCGAGCTCGCGGGCCGGCTCCGCGACGAAATCGCCGACCTGAAGAAGGAGCTGCGCGGTATGGACGCGGCCGGATTGCAGTGACCGCGTCGCGTTACCGCGGACGGTCAGCCCTGGGTGGCCATCCATTCCTCGACCCGGCGTTCGGCCTCTTCACGGGAGACGTCCTCCACCCGGGTCATCACCACCCAGCGGTGACCGAACGGGTCCAGCAGGGCCCCGTAGCGGTCGCCGGTGACGAAGGTGGCCGGATCCTCGGCGACCTTCGCGCCGTGCGCACGCGCGCGGGCGATCACAGCGTCGACATCCGGACAGTAGTGCACCAGCGAGGTGTGCACCCATTCACCGGTCGGGGCCAGCACGTTCTGGTCCGGTACCGGCATGCCCAGCTGGATCGTGGAATCGCCGATCTTCAGTTCGGCATGGGCGGGCTGCCCGTCGGGCATATCGTTGCGGGAGAGCACCTCGGCACCGAAAACGGCGCGGTAGAAGTCGAGGGCGGCCTTGCCGTCCGGCACCGCGATGAACACGGTGATCGAGTGATAGCCCTCGGGAATCGGATTCACTGTTTCGCTCATGAGTTCGATTCTGCTCGGGTGCGCGGCCTGGATCTTGTAAGAAAGCGACAGCTCGCCGAAGCCGATGGCGGGTGGGCCCGGAGCCGGTGCACCGATGGGTTTCGGTGCACCGGGGCGCGCCGAAACCGAGTGGGCCGTCGGCAGCAGACCGGTACGGCCTTCGCGGACTTCCGATACCGCCTTATCGCGCCTGCCGCGCCGTCGGATGTGCTGGGCCTATCGATATCGCACCCGGCGACGTGGTTGCGCTCCCGGACCGGCGGATCGTCACCGGGGGCGACGGGGATACACAGCGGGAGGGCCGGGTGGATGGAGATGTCGGCCCGATTCGATCGGGGCCGCGTGGGGGAGCCGCGGCAACCCACCGGCGGACTTGCCGCCGGCCGTGGGGAAGACCGGCGCACGAGGGTTCGGAATCGGGCGCTGCGGGATCGGGGAGTCCAGGGATGAGTGATTCCGGGGCCGTAGTACCGCCGGGGGCCGGCGATCGGAAGGCGATACTGCATCCGCATGAGCAGGAGCGCTATCGCACGCTCGAGCGGTTGCCGGCCGGCCCGGCGGTCGCGGAGTACGTCGAGTGGTATTGGGCCGTGCGCTGGGATATGCGCGGGCGGGCGCCCTACGTCGCCGAGGTGCTTCCGTTTCCGTGTGTGCATCTCACCTTCGAACGCGACGGCGATCGTTTCGGGGGATTCGTCAACGGTGTGTGCACCCGGAAATACGTCCGGGAGCTCGCCGGTCGCGGGGAGACCTTCGGGGTGCGGTTCCGGCCCGGCGGGTTCGGGGCGTTCACCGGCCTCGATGTGGGCGGGCTGCGAGACCGGGCCGTGCCCGCCGCCGAGGTACTGCCCGATATCGGAGATCTCGCCGACCGGGTGCTGGCCACACCCGCCGATGCCGGCCGGCGCCGGTTGGTGGAGGACTATCTGCGCGCCCGGACCCGGCGCGACGATCCGAACTATCGGCTCGTGCTGCGGATCGCGGCCGTGATGGCGCAGGATCCGGAACTCACCCGGGTCGATCAGGTCACCGAGCGGTTCGGTGTTTCACCGCGGACCCTGCAGCGGCTGTTCCGGCGGTATATCGGTGCCGGGCCGAAATGGGTGTTGCGCCGGTACCGGCTCCAGGACGGTGCCGATCTGCTGGCCCGCGGCCGTACCGACGATCTCGCCGCGCTCGCCGCCGACCTCGGATATTTCGATCAGGCGCATTTCACCCGTGAGTTCACCGCGGAGGTCGGAATGGCGCCGCTGGAATATGCCAAGAATTCGTTACGCTCGCGCGATGAGGTGACTTCCAAGGTGCTGCCTGCCTCATAATCGAATTTCGGATTCGACATGTAAGCGGTACCCGTCGGTGAGAGCGAGGAGCTGCACATGGATGTCGTGGTATTGATCGGCCGGGTGATGTTCGTCATCCTGTTTCTGAGCTCGGCAATGGGGCATTTCACCCAGACGAAGGCGATGGCCGGCTATGCGCAGTCCAAGGGCGTGCCCATGCCGGAGATGGCGGTCCGGGCCTCCGGTGCGCTCATGTTGCTCGGGAGTATCAGCATTCTGCTGGGCATCTGGGCCGACCTGGGTGCGTTGCTGCTGCTGGTGATGATCGTCCCCACCATGATCATGATGCACAGTTTCTGGAAGGAAACCGATCCGGAGGCAACCCAGTCCGAAACCATCCAGTTCAACAAGGACCTTGCCCTCGCGGGCGCCCTGGTGATGATGTTCGGTTTCTTCGCGAAAAACGAGGAATTGGGGCTGACCATTACCGGTCCGCTGTTCTAGCAGTGGCCCCTATTCGGTGATCCGGTGCCGGTTGCGGTCACCTGGGCTGTGAGGAAAATCCCACGGCGCCAATGGTGTTCGCACTTCTTGTGATGTCTCACATGTTCGACCGCATGGTGACGGGAACATCCAGGTAGATGCGGTCGCTGCCGCTCCGGGAAGCGGAAATGTGAAACACTGACACCGCCGCGACGCAATGTGATGTAGAACGAATCAGGTTACTCGGGCCTCGGTTACGGCTATGGTCTACGCAGTCGCTGCGCCGTTGCCGACTTTCCGGCAGCGTTCGGCGCAGCCGCGTTTATACCCCGCACAGTTGGAGGAGAGAATGACCGCCTACCGGACCATTGTCGTCGGTACCGACGGCTCGGACTCGTCGTATGTCGCCGTGGACAAGGCCGCCGCATTGGCGGGAGCCGCGGGTTCGACACTGATCCTGGCCTGCGCCTACTACCCGACCGACGACCGTGACGTCGCCGCCGCGAGCGATATGCTCAAGGACGAGGCGTACCAGGTTCGCGGTTCGGCGCCCACCAACGAGATTCTGCGTACCGCGCGGGATCGGGCCGTGGCAGCGGGCGCCAAGGAGATCGTGGAGAAGGCGATGGTCGGTGAACCGGTCGAATCCCTGCTGGACCTGGTCAAGGAAACGCAGGCGGACCTGCTCGTGGTCGGTAACCGGGGCCTGAACACGCTGGCCGGACGGTTGCTGGGTTCGGTGCCCTCCGATGTAGCGCGTAAATCGAAATCCGATGTCCTGATCGTGCACACGGTGCGCTGAGCCGCATATCGGTCGCTTCGCCCCGCCCGGAACATGTTCCGGGCGGGGCGTTCGCGTACCGGGGCGCGGCGGGCCGGTGGACACGGTCGGCACACCCGGGATCAACTGGGGCTGCCCACGTGACACCGCATCGGATGCCCCTGATCGGGCCGCCGATGGTCGGTGTGGCCGGACTGCTGCTCCGGCTCCGGGAGCCGGGGCGATGGCGGGGCTCTGAACTGGTATCGGGTGCCGGGTATGCGCGGGCCCGGATCAGGGTGCGAGGCGGTGCAGTTCGGGCGGGAGATCGGTGCTGTGCACCACGGTGAGCTGCTGGGTTGCGCGGGTGAGGGCGACGTACAGATCGTTGCGGCCGCGTGGTGAATCGGCGATCACTGCGCTCGGTTCCACCAGGTACACCGCATCGAATTCCAGGCCCTTGGCCTCGGTCACCGTGAGTACCCGTACCGATTCGCCGGCCAGATGCGCGAGTTCGCCGATGTTCTCGGCCGGAGCCAGTACCGCCGCGGTACCCGGGCCCTGCTGCTCGGCGAGCAAAGCGGCCAGGGTGTCGGCGATCTCCGCCGCGGCCACCCGATGCGCCCGCGGTATCCGGCCCGTTTCCCGTACCGAGCGCGGCACCTGGGCGGCGGGGTCGATGGCGGACAGTACATCCGCGGCGACCGCCATGATCTCGGCCGGGGTGCGGTAGTTCACCGTCAGCTCGGTGCGTTTCCAGCGTTTGGCCACATACGGTTCCAGCATCTGCGCCCACGAATGCGCGCCCGCCGGATCACCGGTCTGCGCGATATCCCCGACCACGGTGACCCACCGGTTCGGGATCCGGCGCATCACCATGCGCCAGGCCATCTCCGATAGTTCCTGCGCCTCGTCCACGATCACATGCCCGTAGGTCCAGCTGCGGTCGCCGGCGGCGCGTTCGGCGGTGGTCTGCCGGTTGCGCACCTGCTGACGTTCGGCGAGCTGGCTCGCATCGATCAGGTCGTAGGCCATCAGGATTTCCGGGTCCAGTTCGTCCTCGAGATCCTGCGGGGCCGAACCGGTCAGGATGTCCAGGGCGTCCTGCGCCTCGGCCAGCTGGGCACGCCAGCGCCGCCGCGCGCGTTCGCGTTCCTCCGCATCGTCGGTGCCCAGGAGTTCGGCCAGCTCGTCGAGCAGGGGCGCGTCGGCGGCGCTGAACTCGCCGGTGCCGGTGCGCACGAGTTCGGCGCGGTCCTCCGGTTCGAGGATTTTGCCGGCGGCCCGGTCGAGCCGCTCGGGGTCGGCGAGCAGATCGCTGAGGACCTGCTGCGGGGTCAGCAGCGGCCACAGTTGGGCCAGCACCCGGGTGACCGTGGCGTCGGCGCGCAGTTCGTCGCTGATCTCGCTGAGGTCGGCGGCGCTGAGCAGGCTGCGGCCACCACCCAGTGGGTCGGCGCCCATGGTCTGCGCCAGCTGATCGGTGAGTGCTTCGATCACCATCGATACGAAGATCGGGCGGGCCAGATTGTGCGGGCGGCGCGAAGAGCGGGCCCGGCCCCGGGCCCGGGTCACGATCTTGCGGTCCAGCGTGACCGGATAGCCGTCGAAGGTCAGGGTGATGGGTTCGCGCGGCACCTCCTGCCGGTCGCGGACGGCGTTCTTCAGGATGTCGAGAACCTGCAGCGACCCTTTGAGTTCACCGGCCCGCAGCGAATCCTCCAGGGTTGCTTTCACGCCCGGATACAGGTCGCCGATGGTGGACAGCAGTACCCCTGTCTCACCGAGCGACGGCAGGACCTGGCCGATGTAGTCGAGGAAGGTGGCATTGGGTCCGATGATCAGCACACCGCTCTTCGCCAGCTGCTGGCGATAGGTGTAGAGCAGGTAGGCGGCGCGGTGCAGCGCGACCGCGGTCTTACCGGTGCCCGGCCCGCCCTGTACCACCAGAACGCTCTTGTGTTCGGCGCGAATGATCGCGTCCTGTTCGGTCTGGATGGTTTCCACGATGTCGGACATATGCCCGGTGCGTGCCGCGTTCAGGGCCGCGAGCAGCGCGCTCTCGCTGCCGACCCCGCCGTCGGAGGCGGTGGCGCCGGCCCGGCGGGCGGCGTCGAGATCGAGGTATTCGTCGTTGACCGCGGTCACCCGGCGGTTGCGGGAGCGGATATGGCGCCGGCGGGCCACGCCGTCGGGCGCGGCGGTGGTGGCCAGGTAGAACGGCCGGGCCAGCGGAGCACGCCAATCCAGGAGCAGGGTTTCGTAATCGTTGTCCTCGTCGAGGATGCCGAGGCGGCCGATATAGCGCTGTTCCGGACCTTCCTCGCCGTCGGTGATATCGATCCGGCCGAAGCACAGGCCGTGCTCGGCGGCGTCGTATTTGGCCAGGTCCTCGGTGTAGAGCTGGCTGAACGATTCGCGTTCGGTACGTGCCTGCGGGGTGCCGCCGGTTTCCAGCAGTACCGTGCGTAACCGCTGGTCGGCGTAGGCGCGCATGCCGTCCAGCCGGTCGTACAGCACCGACAGGTGCGCCTGCTCCTGATCGATATCTCGGGTCGCCGCGTCCGGCGGTGACTCGGCGGAGTCCAGGGCGCCTGCGCGTTCCTGGGTGCGGTTGTCGGGCAAGTTCTGGCTCCTTCTCACCCACGCGGGACAAGTTCGGCGGACACGAAATCACGGTGTGCACGCGTTGCGCTGGGGTGTGCACAGAGTTGTCGAGTCTACTGCGGACTCCGGGGACATGACGTTCCCCCAGGTCGGTGACCTATTTCTCAGGAGACGTTGCTGTTGTCACCGCGGAGTCCGCGTCCGCCCGTGGCGTCGCGGTGGCCCGGCGGTTTGGCCTCGTACATGGCGATATCGGCGTCGTGCAGGACCGCTTCCGGGGTGCGGTTATCGCCCGGTTCGAGCGTGGTGACCCCAATGGAGGCATTGACCGCGATCCGGTGCCCGCGCGCCACGATCGGCTCCGCCATGGCCGCGCGCAGCCGCTGCACCAGCGGTTCGAGTTCTTCGTCGCCCGGGCGCCCGGCCAGCAAGACGAGGAATTCGTCGCCGCCGAGCCGGCCCACGAGATCCTCGGCACGCAGCGCGCGCAGCAACCGGTGGGCCACGATCCGCAGCACCGTATCGCCGATGGCGTGACCCATGGTGTCGTTGATCGATTTGAAGCGGTCCAGATCGATGAACATCACGGTGGACACCCGGCGGTGCGCCCCGCTCGCGGCCAGCGCCCCCGATAGTTGCGACAGGATCAGCGAACGGTTGGCCAGGCCGGTGAGCGGGTCGTGGGTGGCCTGGTATTCGAGCTGACGGCGTCCCGCCAGATATTCGGTGATATCGGTGAACGAGCACACTGCCGCCGCACCGGGTTCGTCCGGGGTCAGCAGGCGGCTCGAAACGCTGAGCCAGCGGCGGCGGCCGTCCGGCCGGCCGATCGCGAAGACGAAGGCCGTGACCGTCTCGCCGGTCGCGAGAGTCCGCGCGACCGGATGCCGGGTGGGGGGTAAGGGGGCACCGTTGGCGTCCAGCCATTCCACCGGTAGCTGGGCGATCTTGGAGCCGACCACCGGCATGTTCTCGTCGATGCCGAGGATGCGGCGGGCCGCCGGATTCGCGGAGCCGATGATGCCGTCCTGGTAGATGACCGCCACGCCCTCCTCGAGCTGCGCGACCACCGTGGTGAAGTGCTGTTCGGCGCGGCGCTGGGCGCGTTCGGCGCGGCGCTGGGCGGACAGGTCGTGGAGGACCACCTGGTAGGCCAGGCGGTCGTGCCAGGCGGTGAGCACGGAAACCGTTTCCGCCGGGACCTCACGGCCGTCCAGCGTCAGCAGGGTCATCTCGGTGGGGTCGGTGGCGACACCGGCCGCGGTCAGGCCGGCGAGCCGCTCGAACATCGTCTCCCGGGAATCGGGGTGAATGAAACGGGCGACACGCTGCCCGAGGACTCCGGCGAGATTCTTCGCGCCCAGGAGCCGCAGGCACGCCGGGTTGGCGTAGACCACGATGCCGCGTTCGTGGACGAAGATTCCGTCCGGGGAGTGTTCGACCAGGGATCGATACCGATGCGCGAGTTGCTCGGCGGCGGAGGCCCTGCGATCTCCCATACCAACCCCCATCGTCGGTTGACCCGGACATTCAAACACGGCACAACTGCGGCATCCACACACAGCGAACTCGGCTTGCGGACAGGATGCCCCCGGCGATCACGTCACAACGTGTCCCCCGCGGTGCCCCGGGTGACCGGGGCCGGGAGGGAAATGCTGTGCAAGACACCGGACTTCACCATCGATCTTATGTCGATCACCGGGATCGGTGCGGGCGGCGGTTGCGGCCGGGGTCGCGAGACCCGCCGGGAGTGCCGGTGCCGCGGCGTGGCGGCGGGCACCGGCCGCTCCGGGTGATCGGTGACACGCCCCGGTGACAGGCCCGGTTGACCTACCCTGGGATGGGAGCCCGTCCGGCCCGCCTGCGGTCCTGCCGGTGCGTGCGGACAATGTGCCGGTTTACACCGTGCAGCCGGCGGAATCGCACCGTATCCACCCGGCCGTTCGGCGAAACTTGTCGGTGGCCCGGCCTAGCATCAGCGCGGGCCGATCCGCGGCCCGAGCAAAAAGCGACGACCGGGTAGTACAGGCCGTCCTCCACACCGCCACCCCACCGGGCCGGCGGTGGCTCCAGCGGAACGACATCACGGCGCGCCCGGCGGCGCGACGACGAACAGATACGAGAAGGGACCCACCTGGTGGCGGAACGCCTGACTGTCCGCGGCGCGCGGGAGCACAACCTCAAAGGGGTCGATATCGACCTGCCCCGCGACAGTCTGATCGTCTTCACGGGCCTGTCGGGGTCGGGGAAGTCCAGCCTGGCCTTCGATACGATTTTCGCCGAGGGGCAACGCCGGTACGTGGAATCGCTGTCCGCCTATGCCCGGCAGTTCCTGGGCCAGATGGACAAACCCGATGTGGACTTCATCGAAGGCCTCTCGCCCGCGGTCTCGATCGACCAGAAATCCACCAACCGCAACCCCCGCTCCACCGTCGGCACCATCACCGAGGTGCACGACTACCTGCGCCTGCTCTATGCCCGCGCCGGTGTCCCGCACTGCCCGGTGTGCTCCGAACTCATCGCCAAACAGACCCCGCAGCAGATCGTCGACCAGGTGCTGGCCATGGAGCCCGGGGTCCGCTTCCAGGTACTCGCACCGGTGGTGCGTACCCGCAAAGGTGAGTTCGTCGACCTGTTCGACCAGCTGAACTCGCAGGGTTATGCCCGGGTCCGGGTGGACGGCGTGGTGTATCCGCTCACCGATCCGCCGAAGCTGAAGAAGCAGGAGAAACACGATGTCGAGGTGGTGGTCGACCGCCTCGCCGTCAAACCGGCCGCCAAACAGCGCCTCACCGATTCCATCGAGACCGCGCTGCGCCTGGCCGACGGGATCGTCGTCCTCGATTTCGTGGACCGCGACGAACACGCCCACGATCGCGAACGCCGCTTCTCCGAGAAACTGGCCTGCCCGAACGGCCACGCCCTCGATATCGAGGATCTGGAACCGCGGTCGTTCTCGTTCAACTCGCCCTACGGCGCCTGCCCCGACTGCACCGGCCTCGGTATCCGCAAAGAGGTCGACCCGGAACTCGTCGTCCCCGACCCGGAGCTGAGCCTGGCCGAGGGCGCGATCGCGCCGTGGTCGCGCGGGCAGAGCGCGGAGTATTTCGTGCGCCTGCTCTCCGGGCTGGCCGCCGCGCAGGGGTTCGATCTGGACACCCCGTGGCGCGAACTACCGCCGCGGGCGCGTAAAGCGGTGCTCGAGGGCAGCTCGGACCAGGTCCATATCGTCTACACCAACCGGTACGGCCGGAAACGCTCCTACTACGCCGATTTCGAGGGCGTGATGCCGTTCCTGCAGCGGCGGCTGGACAACACCGAATCCGAGCAGATGAAGGAGCACTACGAGGGCTATATGCGGGATGTCCCGTGCCCGGTGTGCAACGGTGCGCGGCTGCGGCCGGAGATCCTGGCCGTCACGCTGTCCGCGGACGCGGAGCGGAAATCCATCGCCGAGGTCAGTGAACTCTCGATTCGCGATTGCGCGCAGTTCCTGAACGCGCTGACCCTGGGGGAGCGGCAGGCGGCCATCGCCGGTCAGGTTCTCAAGGAAGTGCAGGCGCGGCTGGGGTTCCTGCTCGACGTGGGCCTGGACTATCTGACCCTGTCCCGTGCCGCGGCCACCCTCTCCGGTGGGGAGGCGCAGCGGATCCGGCTCGCCACCCAGATCGGGTCCGGGCTGGTCGGGGTGCTGTACGTACTGGACGAACCCTCGATCGGGTTGCATCAGCGCGACAACCGCCGGCTGATCGAAACGCTGACCCGGTTGAAGAACCTGGGCAACACGCTGATCGTGGTCGAGCACGACGAGGACACCATCCGCGCCTCGGATTGGGTCGTCGATATCGGCCCGTTCGCCGGTGAACACGGCGGCCAGGTAGTGCACAGCGGGCCCTATTCGGAACTGCTCGCCGATCCGGCCTCGCTCACCGGCGCGTACCTCTCCGGCCGGGAACGTATCGAGATCCCGATGATGCGGCGGCCGGTGAACAAGAAGCGGCGGGTCACCGTGGTCGGCGCCACCGAGAACAACCTGCGCGGTATCGATGTGGCGTTCCCGCTGGGCGTGCTCACCGCGGTCACCGGGGTCTCCGGATCCGGTAAATCCACACTGGTCAACGACATCCTGGCGACCGTGATGGCCAACAAGCTGAACGGCGCGCGCCAGGTGCCGGGCCGGCACACCCGGGTCAACGGGCTGGATCAACTGGACAAACTCGTGCGGGTGGATCAGTCACCGATCGGCCGCACCCCGCGATCCAATCCGGCCACCTACACCGGGGTGTTCGACAAGATCCGCAGCCTGTTCGCCGCCACCACCGAGGCCAAGGTGCGCGGGTATCAGCCGGGCCGGTTCTCGTTCAATGTGAAGGGCGGCCGTTGCGAGGCATGCTCCGGTGACGGCACCCTCAAGATCGAGATGAACTTCCTGCCGGATGTGTACGTGCCGTGCGAGGTCTGCCAGGGCGCCCGCTACAACCGGGAAACCCTCGAGGTGCACTACAAAGGCAAAACCATCGCCGAGGTCCTGGATATGCCGATCGAGGAGGCCGCCGAGTTCTTCGAACCGGTGACCTCGATCCACCGCTATCTGGCCACCCTCGTCGACGTCGGCCTGGGTTATGTGCGGCTGGGCCAGAGCGCGACCACCCTGTCCGGTGGTGAGGCGCAACGCGTGAAACTGGCGGCGGAACTGCAGAAACGCTCCAACGGCCGCACGGTCTACATCCTGGACGAACCCACCACCGGCCTGCACTTCGAGGACATCCGCAAACTGCTCGCGGTGATCAACGGCCTGGTCGACAAGGGCAATACCGTGATCGTCATCGAACACAACCTGGATGTCGTGAAGACCGCGGACTGGGTGATCGATATGGGTCCCGAGGGCGGGTCCGGCGGCGGAACAGTGGTCGGGGAGGGAACGCCCGAAGATATCGCGGCCACACCCGGCAGCTACACGGGTGAGTTCCTGAAGGAGATCCTGGCGCAGCCCGCTGCCACAGGCCCGGCTCCGGATACCGGTGCGGTGAAACCGGATACCGCACCCGCTCGTAAATCCGCGGCCGAGAAGGCACCGGCGGCGAAGAAGAAGGCGGCGGAATCGCCCGATAAGGCTGTGAAATCGCCGGACGCGCAGAAGGCGAAACGCCTGGCCCGTAAGGCGGCAGCACTGCGCTGAGTACGGAGCGCGTCGATGTGGCGGGCCCGGCGGTTTCGGCCCGGGCCCGCTGCCCGGCAGCAGTCGGGGTGACGCGTCAGTGGACGGGGCCGGTGTACTTCTCGCCGGGTCCCGTCCCCGGAGCGTCGGGTACGGCGGAACTCTCCCGGAAGGCCTTCTGCAGCGATTGCAGACCCTCCCGCAGCGGCCCGGCGTGTGGTCCGAGGTACTCCACCGACGCGGTGATCAGGCCCGCCAGCGCAGTGATGAGGCGCCGCGCCTCGTCCATATCCCGGCGCGGACTGTTCTCGGGATCGTCGTCGCCGAGCCCGAGTTTCTCCGCGGCCGAACTCATCAGCATCACCGCTGCCCGGCTGATCACCTCCACGGCGGGGATTTCGGCCAGTTCACGCACATCGCCCTCGGGCTGTTCGGTCATGGTGTTCAGCCTAAGCGCGCCTCGGCGGCAGCCGTGCCGGGGCCGTGAGCGGATGTGCGCCGCGACTCGTTTCTACCGGCCCGCCGCCCCGGCCGCGCGCAGGATCCGCAACTGGCCGATCTCGGACGCGTTCTTCAGCAGTTCCACGTTCACCCATGCCGCCAGATGGGCGACGGTGAGTCCCGCGTCGGCAGGCCACGGATAGGACGTGGCCCGTTCGAGCTCTGTGTCATCGCAGCCGTCGAGCACTCGGAGCCACTGGTCGCGCAGGTCGTGGATCCAGGTGAGGGCGGCCGCCGTATCGCCCGGCCAGTAGACCTCGGTGCGGTCGGGTATCGGCCGTTGCTCGGCGTGCGCGATCGCCGAACTCCACCACCAGCCGATATGCCAGGTCAGCCAGGCGACGGTGGTCGCGGGGACAGGATCGGGCTCCGTTTCCGCGAAATCGGGGCGCCATCTCCCGTCGGTGCCGCGGTGCACCGTCCAGATCACCTCCGCGGGCGCCCAATGGGTATCGTCGTCGGTCAAGGCGTCGAAATGCAGTTGGGACAGCGACCAGATCAGGTCGAACTGCCAGCGGAGTAGGTCACGTCGGCTGCTCACGGGCGCCGAGCCTGGCAGACGGGCGAACGAGCGGCAACCGAATTCCGTGACCGGGCGCCGACCGGGCGATTCGTTCATCCGGCGCGAAACTGTTAAACTCGTGCACGACGACCGCCCCGGTCCTGTCCGGGGCAGACAAGTGGAGCCCGACTCCCACCGTTGCCGGCGAGTGATCGCCTGGTCAAACGGTCCGGTCACCCACCTTCGAGGTGGGACCACGGTCCCGGATGAACCGGGAGTGTGGCGCAGGTATCGCACCTGCGTGGATCGGTCGACATCGGGCCCCGTCGGCGGTGAAATACCGCGACGGGGTTTTCGTGTTGAACAAGGGGTTCATTTCGAGCGGTCGTCGGACGACACCGCTAGACCTAGGAGGCCCCATCAGCACTGAGACCCGCATCAACGATCGCATTCGTGTTCCCGAGGTCCGGCTCATCGGACCCGGCGGAGAACAGGTTGGGATCGTGCGTGTTGAAGATGCACTCCGCGTCGCCCTGGAGGCAGACCTGGACCTCGTAGAGGTCGCACCGGACGCACGTCCGCCGGTCTGCAAGATCATGGACTACGGCAAGTTCAAGTACGAGACCGCGCAGAAAGCGCGCGAGTCCCGGAAGAACCAGGTCCAGACTGTGATCAAGGAACAGAAGCTGCGGCCCAAGATCGACAACCACGACTACGAGACCAAGAAGTCCAACGTCGTGCGCTTCCTGGAAGCCGGGGCGAAGGTCAAGGTCACCATCATGTTCCGGGGACGCGAACAGTCCCGGCCCGAACTCGGTTTCCGGCTGCTGCAGCGGCTGGCCTCCGATGTGGCGGAATTGGGTTTCGTCGAGACCTCGGCCAAGCAGGACGGCCGCAACATGACGATGGTCCTCGCCCCGCACAAGGGCGCGAAGACGCGGGCCAAGGCCGCGCAGGATTCGGCCCGGCCGCAGCCCGGCGGCGCGGCGCCGAATGCCGGCCGGCCGGTCGCGCAATAACAACGGCGTAGCCGTGAACACTGCGGCGCACCGCCGCACCCGCGGCGTACGCCGCAGCGATATTGCGTCGAGCCCGCAATAACGCTGATCAGCACACCTGGTCCGCCCCTGCGCGGGCACGACACAGATTGAGGTTGCCATGCCGAAGATGAAGAGCCACAGCGGCGCTTCGAAGCGTTTCAAGGTGACCGGTAAGGGCAAGCTGCGCCGTCAGCAGGCCAACCGCCGGCACCTGTTCGAGTACAAGTCCTCCCGCCGGACCCGTCGCCTGGAAGGTACGGAGGCCGTCGCTCCCGCCGACGTCCGCCGGGTGAAGAAGCTGCTGGGTATCTGATCTCCCGCTCCGGGGCAGATACCGTCCGGTACCGCCTACGCGACCGGACGCCGATGAACCGACCCACTCGGGTGCGCCCAACCAGCACCCCCAAGATCGATTAGGACTGACCAGTGGCACGCGTCAAAAGGGCCGTCAACGCTCAGAAGAAGCGCCGTTCGATCCTCGAGGCCTCCAAGGGCTACCGCGGGCAGCGCTCGCGCCTGTACCGCAAGGCCAAGGAACAGCAGCTGCATTCGCTCACCTACGCGTACCGGGACCGCCGGGCGCGTAAGGGTGATTTCCGTAAGCTGTGGATCGCGCGTATCAACGCCGCGGCCCGCGCCAACGACATCACCTACAACCGCTTCGTGCAGGGCCTGAAGGCTGCCGGTGTGGAGGTCGACCGCAAGAACCTCGCCGAGCTGGCCGTCTCCGACGCCGAAGCGTTCGCCGGCCTGGTCGCCGTCGCCAAGGCTGCGCTGCCGGCCGATGTCAACGCCCCGGCTGCCTGAGCGCAGCTTCTGGTTCCGGTCTTACTGTCCGGCACGCTCAGCACGAAGGCCTCTTCCCCAGGGAAGGGGCCTTCGTGCTGTCCGCCCCCTTGCCCCGAGTACAGGGCACAGCGGGCGAAGCGGTCGACTTGCCTCGGGAATCCATTCGCTTCCCGCCCGTGGCAACTGGCAGCCTTGCGGAATGCGTGAACAGTGGGTGTCGATACCGAGCGGGGTGCGGGTCTGTTACACGGATTTCGGCGGGTCCGGGATCCCGGTGCTGGCTCTGCACGGAACATTCGGCCGGGGAAGAATTTTCGCCGGACTGGCGCGTGAGCTGGCCGGCGTGGCACGTATCATCGCACCGGATCAGCGGGGGCACGGCCGCACCGATCGGCGAGAAAGCTACACCTGCGCGGATTTCGTCGCGGATGCTGCCGCGGTGCTGGAGCAGCTCGAGCCGGCACCGGTGGTGGTTCTCGGCCATTCCCGCGGTGGAATCACCGCGTATCAGCTCGCCGCGTGGCATCCGGAACTCGTTGCGGGGCTGATCATCGAGGATGTCGGTCCGGTCATGCGGCAGCCCGAGATAGCCGATCCTGTGCTGCCGGTGCGGGGCTGGCCTGCGGCGGCGCCGACCGAGGCAGATCTGGGGGCGGCGCTGCAGGCGCGGGGAATCCCGGATGCGAGCTATTTCCTGCAGAGCGCTGTCACGACACCGGACGGGCGGTGCCGGTTCCTCTTCGATTGGGAGGACATGATGGCGGTGCAGCTCAGCGGCGTCGGGGACTGGTGGGCGGATTGGCTCGGCTCGGCGTGTCCGGCGCTGGTCGTGCGCGGGGAACAGAGCAGTATGCTGCCGGCGCCGCTGGCTGCGCGGATGGCCACGCAACGGCCGCATACTCGTCTCGTCGAAATCGCGGGCGCCGGCCACTGGGTCCACGACGATGCTCCGCGCGCCATGGCGGCGGCCGTCCGCGACTTCCTGGCCGACCCGGCGACCGGTCTCGGCGCGGGGCGGGCTCTACGATCTCCTGGTGGGTGACCGACAAGAACCGATAGATCTACGGAACTCGCGGGTGGTCGCGGCGGCGAAGCTGCACCGCGGTGCGGCGCGCAGACGGGCGGGGAGATTCCTCGCCGAAGGCGCCAACTCGGTAGAGGCCGCACTCGATACCGGGCGGGTCCGGGAACTGTTCTATTCGGCCGGCGGCGCCGCCCGTGAGCATGCGCTGATCGCCGGCGCCGCGGCGACCGGTGTGCGGACGACGCTCGTCACCGATCGAGCCGCACAGACACTGGGGGAGACGGTCACCCCGCCCGGCCTGGTAGCCGTCTGCGATCTGGTGGATGTACCGCTGGACCGGATCCTGCCGGCGGAACCCGGGGTGGATACGCCCCGGATGCTGGCGGTGCCGGTCGGTATCGCGGATCCGGGTAATGCGGGGACGCTCATCCGGATGGTCGACGCGGTGGGCGCGGACGCGGTGGTGCTGGCCGGTGACAGTGTCGACCCGCACAACGGAAAATGTGTCCGATCGTGCGCGGGCAGCCTGTTCCATGTGCCGATCGTGCGTGAGCGTGAGACGTACTCGGTGCTGGATCGGATCGAAGCGGCCGGGGTCGCCACCGTGGCCACCGCGGCCGACGGCGAGCTCGACCTCGAGGACGCCGGGGAACTGTTCACCGGTCCGGTGGCCTGGCTGTTCGGCAACGAAGCGCACGGTCTCGATCCGGAGGTGGCGCGCCGGGCGCGGCACCGGGTCCGGATCCCGATCCACGGGCGGGCCGAAAGTCTCAATATCGCCGCGGCCGCCGCGATCTGCCTATACGCGAATTCCCGGGTACGGCACGGGTCGGCGACCTAGCTACCGGCGCGGCCGGATGCCGGCGGTCCCGGCGCGCCCGGCCCGGCGTGCCGACGGCGGCCGCGACCTGCCCGGAATCCGGACCCGCGGCGGATTCGGCGTTCGATCGATTCGACGGCACCGTGCGGCCGGCGGGGCGGTGGTTCAGGAATCGGCGGGACCGGTCGCGACCGCGCCCCGCAGCAATTCGACAACCCGGTCCACGCCGTTCACGACGAACAATTCCGTTGTGCCGTCACGTAGTCCGATCCGCAGCCGGGTGCGCAGACCGCCGTTGAACTTCTCCCCGGTGGGTGCCTGCGTTCCGATTTCCACCATATCCGCGAGCGCGCTGTTCCAGGAGCGGCCGCCGGTGAGGGCGTCGATATGGTTGGGCTCGAACAGGAGTCGTTCACCTGTCAGGTACAACCTCCCGCCGACCGCTCGGTTCGCCGACTGTGTGCGATTGGCCGAGCGCTGCCAGGTAATCGTCTCCGAGGCAGCCAATTTCGGTGACTTCACCCAAATCCCCATAGCCCGGAGCGTACTGGCCACCGCTGTCCGCTGCCCCGGTTCGTAGGGAATTCGACGGGGCTACAGCACATCCCCGGGGTCCGGATATGCGCGGCGACCTCTCTGTGGGGCCGATTCACATGCCGAACTCGTAAAGGTCGGTCAACATCTCGTCGGCCCAGTCGGCGGGGATCGCTTCCGGTCCGGTCACCCGGAGTGCGGCCATCACGGTGAGCAGCATGCCGGTCGCGAGGAAGCGCCGGGAATCGGCGATCGGGGCGCCGGTGAGCTCGCGGATCAGGCGGTAGATGCGGCCGTAGCGGTCGCGGATGATCGGGCCGATATCGGGGTCGCCCGCGGCAGCGAAGGCGTGCAGGAGAACCAGTAGCAGGCTGCGGTCCGTGAGGAACCGGTCGTAGGCCTCCGAGAGCGCGTCGAGGGGTGCGCCCGGGCCGGCGGTCGTGGCGGCTTCGGTGAAAACTTCCTCGATACGGTCGCAGACCTGGCCGACCGCGGCGAGGAACAGGCGTTGTTTGGAGCCGAAGAGGCGGATGACGTAGGGCTGGGAGACCCCCGCGCGCCGAGCGATCTCGTCCGTGCGGGTGGCCGCGTAGCCGCTTTCGGCGAAGGCGGCGACCGCCGCCTCCAAGACCTGGGCGCCGCGTTCTTCGGCGGTCATCCTGATCCTGCTCGATTCCGGCATGGTCCTCCTCTGGTTCGGTCGGGCTGTTGACAGGTTATCAGTCGATGCATACCGTTGCCGGTAGTTAGTTATCAGTCGATTACAACAAGGATTCGACATGACAGAAGCACTGACTTCACCCGCCGTCATCACTCGGAAACCCACACCGGCCGGCCCCGGAACCGTCGAGCCGCGGCCGCCGCTGACGCTCGTTCTCGCCGCGGTCGGCATCCCCATGTTCATGGTCACGCTCGACAACCTCGTGGTCACCAACGCGCTTCCGGTGATCCGCACCGACCTGGGTGCCTCGCTCAGCGATCTGCAATGGTTCGTCAACGCCTACACCCTGTCGTTCGCCGCGCTGCTGCTCACCGCGTCCGCACTCGGCGACCGGCTCGGCCGCCGCCGCGTCTTCCTGGCCGGGATCGCGCTGTTCACGCTCGCCTCCGCCGCCTGCGCATTGGCGACCGACCCGGCCGTGCTCATCGCCGCCCGGGTGGTGCAAGGCGCGGGCGGCGCGGCGGTGATGCCGCTTTCGCTCACTCTGCTCTCCGATGCCGTGCCGGAACGCCTGCGCAGCGCCGCGATCGGTATATGGGGCGGGATCTCCGGCCTCGGGGTCGCCCTCGGGCCCTTGGTCGGCGGGGCGGTGGTCGACGGTTTGAGCTGGCAGTGGATCTTCTGGATCAATGTGCCGATCGGGATCCTGGTACTGCCGCTGGTCGCCCGGGTGTTGCGCGATTCGCGCGGCGGTGCGGGGCGGCTGGATCCGCTCGGCTTGATCCTGGCCTCGGGCGGGGTGGTCGCGATCGTCTGGGGAATCGTGCACGGCGCCGACGACGGATGGACCTCGGGCGGTGTCCTGACGGCGCTCCTCGGTGGTGCGCTGCTGCTGGCGGCACTGATCGGCTGGGAACACCGTGCGGCCGCCCCCATGCTGGCGCCGCGCTTGTTCGGTGTGCGCGCCTTCAGCGTCGCGAACGTAGTGGCCTTCGCGTTCTCGGTCGGCGTCTTCGGATCGATCTTCCTGCTCGCCCAGTATTTCCAGGTGGTGCAGGGATACAGTCCGCTGGAATCCGGTATCCGTACCATGCCGTGGACCATGGCACCGATGCTGGTGGCGCCGCTCGCGGGCCTGGTGATCGATCGGGTCGGGGCCCGGATCCTGCTGGTCACGGGCCAGGCCCTGCTGGCGGCGGCACTGGCCTGGATGGCGGCGGTGACCACGGTCGACCTCGCCTACAGCTCCTTCGTCGCCCCGCTGCTCTTGGCCGGTATCGGAATGGGCCTGACCTTCGCCCCGCTGGCGACCGTCGTGATGGCCGCTGTACCGGAGGTCGATCGTTCCGTGGCCTCGGGGACCAACAACACGGTGCGCGAAGTCGGCGTCGCCATGGGGATCGCGGTCCTGGCGTCGGTGTTCGCCTCCTACGGCGCCTACACCGACCCGCAGGGTTACGTGGACGGACTGGTGCCCGCGGTATGGGTGGGCGCGGCGATCGTGGCCGCTGGAGCGTTGGCCGCGGCCCTGCTACCCGGGCGGGTGCGGACAGAATGAGGCGCGGCGGGGATTCCGGCGTGGTATTCCGCGCCGGCGGCCCTGCGCGTGACGGCCACCGTGGCGGCCGGGGCATCGGTGCAGGACAGCCGATCAGCCTTTGTGGACGGTGACCAGGGATCCGTCCGCAGGAGCGGGGGCGGGCAGGGGTGTGCTCTGCGCACGGCGCCGGGCGGCGGTCGCATACAGCACGACGAGCAGCACACTGAACCAGACGTAGCCGTTGCCGATCACCTGTTCCCACACCGACCAATCCAGCTCCCGGCCGTCGTTGCCGGGGAGGTCGCTGTGTTCCGCGAGGACGAACACCACGGCGGTGGCCACCACCGCGGCATACCAGCCCGCAGCCCGCGGCCACGGCAGTGTCGTCGCGAAACCGGCCATCGCCAGCAGGGCCGGCGCCACCCACACCCAGTGGTGCGACCAGGAGATCGGCGAGACGAGCAGCGCGACCACCGCGTTCACGGCGAGCGCGATCATCGGCGGTGTCCCGGCCCGCCGGATGGCGACCACGGCCAGGGCGACCATGGCGGCGGCGGCCAGTAGCCACAGCGCCGTGGCCGGTGTGCCGGTGATCCCGAAACGGGCCAGCACGGCCTGAATGGACTGGTTGGTCTGGTACTCCGAACCGCTCAATCCGCCGACATTGCCGAACCCGCCGAACCAGTACCGCACCGATTCGTCGGGCATGACCGCGAAACCGATGATGGTGGCGGCCGCACCGGTCGCCGCGGCCGTCGCTGCGGCCTTGTAGTCCTTGCGGATGAGGAAGAACAACACGAAGGCGGCCGGTGTGAGTTTGATCGCGGCGGCCAGGCCCAGCAGCATGCCTCGTGGCCAGCGCGGGTTACGGGTCAGGCAATCGGCCGCCACCAGGCCCATCAGGATCAGATTGACCTGGCCGAAGTCCAGCGTGGACCAGATGGGCTCCAGCAGCAGCGCCAGCGGCGTCGCCGTCGCGCATACCAGCAGGGCGAGCTTGCGCTGGTCCTGGGCGGGCCACAGCTGCCGGGCCACCAGGTAGAGCGTGATTCCCAGCGCACCCACCGAGACCGCGAGATAGGCGATCACCGCGGCCGCCCACGGCAGCAGGGCATAGATGCCGAGGGCCAGCGCGGCAAACGGCGGATAGATGAACGGCAGGCTGATATCGGCGGCCGTCTCCGGCAACTGCCCGTAGAGATCACCGCCGGAACGCCACTCCTCGACCCCCAGCCGATACACCTCGAGATCGATGTATTCGCCGCTGATCCCGCGGAACGGGTCCACCGATCGTGACATGAGTGCCCATGTCACGATCATCGCCAGTAGCGGTAGCAGCCAGATCGCCTGCTGGCGGGCACGTCCGGCGAGCGTCTCGGTGTGGGTCGGGGCGTTCGTCATCGTGAGGGACTTTACCGGTTCGAGGTGTCGTCGCACTCCGGCAGTGATCGCCGGGGGATATCGGCGTGAACCGGCCACCGGCCATCGAATACGATTCCACCAGCAGCAATACGGGCGCCGGAGCCTACCGGGGTCCGCTCACAGAAGCCTAGGGGAGAGACGAGTAGACCGTGGCCGACGACACCGACGCAGGCACAGCGACCGGCGGGCAGCAATCCGCGCTCACCGAGGAAGCCCTGGCCGCAGCGGCCGCGGCCGCCGAAAAAGCCTTCGCGGCCGCCGCCGACCTGGATGCCCTCGCTACCGCGAAAACCGAGCATATGGGTGGTAAATCGCCGATCTCGCTGGCGCAGCGGTCGCTGGGCGGTCTGCCGAAGTCCGAGAAGGCCGACGCCGGTAAGCGGGTCAATGTCGCGCGCGGCCGGGTCTCGCGGGCTTTCGACGAACGCCGGCAGGCCCTGGAGGCCGAACGCGATGCGGCGGTGCTGGTGGCCGAGGCGATCGATGTCACCCTGCCGGCGAACCGGGGGCCGGTCGGCGCCCGGCATCCGATCACGGTCATCTCCGAACAGGTCGCCGATGTGTTCGTCGGGATGGGCTGGGAGATTGCCGAGGGCCCCGAGGTGGAAACCGAGCATTTCAACTTCGATGCGCTGAACTTCCTCCCGGACCATCCCGCGCGCACCATGCAGGACACCTTCCATATCGCGCCTGCCGGGTCGCGACAGGTGCTGCGCACCCATACCTCGCCGGTACAGGTGCGTTCGATGCTCGAACGCGACCTGCCGATCTACGTGGTGTGCCCGGGCCGGACCTTCCGCACCGACGAACTGGATGCCACCCATACGCCGGTGTTCTCCCAGATCGAAGGTCTGGCCATCGACAAAGGCCTGACCATGGCGCATCTGCGCGGCACCCTGGACGCATTCGCGCGGGCGCTGTTCGGTCCCGACACCACCACCCGGATCCGGCCCAACTACTTCCCGTTCACCGAGCCCTCCGCCGAGGTGGACGTCTGGTTCCCGGACAAGAAGGGCGGCGCGGGATGGGTCGAATGGGGCGGCTGCGGCATGGTCAACCCCAAGGTGCTGATCGCCAGCGGTATCGACCCCGACGAATACAGCGGTTTCGCGTTCGGGATGGGGCTGGAGCGCACGCTGCAGTTCCGCAACGGCATCCCCGATATGCGCGACATCGTCGAGGGTGATGTGCGGTTCACCCTGCCCTTCGGTATCCGGTCCTGATTTCCCGAGCGAGAGAGCGAACGTCACAGTGCGAGTAGCGCAGTCCTGGCTGACCGAAACGATCCGCCGCACCGTCCCCGACTGGGAGGTCACGCCGGAGGAACTCGACGCCGGATTCGTCCGGGTCGGGCTCGAGGTCGAAGAGGTCGACCGGCTCGAACGGGTGGGCGGTGAGATCGAGCATCCGCTGGTGGTCGGCCGGGTGGCCGAGATCACCGAACTCACCGAGTTCAAAAAGCCCATCCGTTTCTGCAAGGTCGATATCGGAGCGCCCGAGCTCCAGGAGATCGTCTGCGGAGCGACCAACTTCGCGGTCGGCGATCTGGTGGTCGTGGTGTTGCCGGGCGGTGTGCTACCCGGTGGGTTCGCCATCTCCTCGCGTAAGACCTACGGGCACACCTCCAACGGCATGATCTGCTCTGTCGCCGAACTCGGTATCGGTAAGGACCACTCCGGGATCCTCGTCCTGGAACCCGGTACCGCCGAGCCCGGTACCGACGCCAACGAACTGCTCGGCCTCGGCGATACCGTCATCGAACTGAACATCACCCCCGATCGCGGCTACTGCTTCTCGGTGCGCGGCCTGGCCCGGGAACTGGCGTGCGGATTCGATCTGGAATACGCCGACCCGGCCGTGCGCACGCTGCCGGAGGGGCCGGAGGCGTGGCCGGTGCGGGTGGAATCGGAATCGCGTTGCACCCGCTTCGGCGTCCGCCGGGTGACCGGGATCGACCCGCAGGCGGTGAGTCCGTGGTGGTTGCAGCGGCGGCTGCTGCTGTCCGGTGTGCGGCCGATCTCGCCCGCGGTCGACGTGACCAATTACGTAATGCTCGAACTGGGGCAGCCGCTGCACGCGTTCGATGCCGCGAAACTCAGCGGTGGCCTGGTGGTCCGGCGGGCCCGGACCGGCGAAACCCTGCGCACCCTCGATGACGCCGAACGTGAACTCGACGCCGAGGATGTGGTGATCGCCGACAGCACCGGAGTGGTATCGCTGGCCGGTGTGATGGGCGGGGCGTCCACCGAGGTGAACGCCGAAACCACCGATGTGGTGCTGGAGGCCGCCACCTGGGATCCGCTGCTCATCTACCGCACCGCGCGCCGGCACAAACTGGTGTCGGAGGCGAGTAAACGCTACGAGCGGGTGGTGGATCCGGAACTCAATCTGGCCGCGCTGGACCGCGCCGCGAGCCTGCTCGCCGAAATCGCCGGGGGCACGGTCGAATCCACGCTCACCGATATCCGCACCCAGCTCGACCCGGTGGCTCCGATCCGGATCGATATCGATCTGCCCGACCGGGTGGCCGGTGTCCACTACCCCCCGGGGACCTCCGCGCGCCGGCTCACCCAGATCGGCTGCCATGTGGAGGTCGCCGTGGACGAGAGCAGCGGTCACGGCCAGCTGGTGGTGACCCCGCCGTCCTGGCGGCCCGATCTGGAGCAGCCCGCCGATCTGGTGGAGGAGGTCTTGCGGCTGGAAGGTCTCGAACAGATCCCGCTGGTGCTGCCGCAGGCGCCGGCCGGCCGTGGCCTGACCGCGGTGCAGCGCCGCCGCCGCGCGGTGAGTCGTGCGCTGGCCTTCGCCGGCTGCGTCGAGGTGCAGCCGCCGGTATTCCTGCCCGCGGGTGTTTTCGACACCTGGGGTCTGGAGGCCGACGATCCGCGCCGCACGACCACCCGGGTACTGAACCCGCTCGATGTCGAACGCGCCGAACTGGCCACGACCCTGTTGCCGGGGCTGCTCGAGATCGCCGCCCGCAATATCTCGCGTGGCGCCCGCGATCTCTCGCTCTACGGGATCGCCCAGGTGGTATTGCCGGGGCCGGGGACCAAACCGGTGGATCCGCTGCCGGTCGACCGTCGTCCGTCCGATACGGAGATCACCGAACTGCTGGATTCACTGCCCGCGCAGCCGCAGCATGTCGCGCTGGTCCTGACCGGCCGCCGGGAACCCCGCGGCCCGTGGGGGCCGGGCCGGGCTGCCGAGGCCGCCGACGCTTTCGCCCTTGCCGATGTGATCGCCGAGGCGGCCGGTGTGCGGATCGAGCGGCGTCCCGGGAAGTACCTGCCGTGGCATCCCGGTCGCTGTGCCGAACTCGTGGTCGGCGAGACGGTCGTCGGGTATGCGGGTGAACTGCATCCCGGTGTGCTGGAACGGTCGGGCCTGCCGCCGCGTACCTGCGCCGTGGAACTCGACCTGGATGCGCTGCCACTGACCGAATCCCGGCCGGCGCCCGCCATTTCCCCGTTCCCGGCTGTGCTGCAGGACGTGTCGGTGAGTGTGCCGGCGGAGGTTCCGGCGGCGGCGGTCGAGACGGCGTTGCGGTCCGGCGGCGGAGAGCTGCTCGAAGATATCGCGCTGTTCGATGTCTACGAGGGCGCGCAGGCCGGTGAAGGCCGTAAATCATTCACCTATGCGCTGCGGTTCCGCGCCGCCGACCGCACTCTCACCGAGGACGAGGCCAGTGCCGCCCGTGACGCCGCGGTGGCCGCCGCCACGGACGCGGTGGGTGCCGCGATCCGTTCTTGAGCATCGGGCTTGCGGTCCGTCCGAAAGGGCGGGCCGGAAGTCGTAGGCTGGTCGTATGAGTGAACCGAACGCAGGCGATCCGGGCGCGCTCGCCGCGCGGTTGGCGGCCCTGCCCGACGAACAGTTGCTGGCCGTGCTGGTCGTCGCCACGGCGGGCCGGGAGGAACTGGCTTCCCTGTACGAGGTCGCGACCCGGTTGCTGTCGGAAACCGGCCGCGCTGCACCGGCCGGGATCGCCGGGAGCCCGCCGGCGGGGATTCCCACCGGTGGCGAGGTGGGGGTGGTAACCCAGCCCGGCGGTATCGGCACCTTGGCCGGAAGTGGCGGTGCCGCGGCCGATTACACCGGCGGTGGTATGCCGACCTTCGATTCTGTCCGCGATAAGTTCCAGCGGCGGATCGGAACGGCGTTCGGCCACCGGGAGCTCGATCGGCAGTCCGCGGCCGGGCGCGGTGTCGAAGAACAGTGGGAAGCCCGGGAGCAGGCGGCGCGGGAACGCCTCGAACAGATCAGGACCTCCCTGCACGAGGGCGACCGCCGGTAGTGTGCGCGGCTTGTGATTCTGCCCACCTGGGCGGCGGCGAGCTATCGCCGGTCCGGTAAGCCCAGCGGTTTTCGCAGGTCAGCGCAGGGGAAGCGGTATGCCTCCGGGGAGGTCGGGGCCGTGCCCCGCAGGCGCCGGGATCCGTCTCAGACAAGCGCACCCGCGGTGCCGGACCCGGTATAGGGTCGTCTGGCTACAGCGCCCCCGCGGCCGGTTCCGGCCCGTGGCGGGCCGGTACCACCGTCGAAAAGGGATGATCCGATGACCGAAACCGCCGACCCGACCGCTCGCGCGCTCGCCGACCGGCTCCTCGACGCGCAGGTGCGGTGGCTGCTCGCCGAGGTGAGCGGCGACCGGTTCGCCGAGGTCGTCGCCCGCGATGTGGCGGCCGTCCTGGATGTGGCGGCCACCGTGCCCGCCGGTGAGGTGGTCGGGGTCGAGCAGCTCGAAACCACGGTCGCCACGGTCGTGGACAAGGTCGGCGGTAGTGCCGTGCTCGCCGATACCGTGGGGGTGTTCGCCGACGCGATCTACGACAGTATCGCCACCAACGAAGACCACACCCTGGGTGAACTCGTCGAACGCGAACCGGTCGAAGCGCTGCTGCAGAAGATCGTCGATATGCACCAGACCCAGGAGCGGGTTCTGGAACGCCTCACCGACAGCCCACTCGTGGCCACCGTCGCCTCCAAATTCGTGGACAAACTGGTCGGCGATTTCGTGGAGGCCAACCGGCAGCGCGCCGAGAAGATCCCCGGGATGGGCACCTTGATGTCGCTCGGCCAATCCGCCGCCGACCGTGCCCGTAAGGCCGCCGAGAGCAACACCATCCTGGGTGATATCGCCGGTAAAGGCGCCCTGTACGCACTCAAACGCACCAACAACGCGATCCGCGAAATGCTGCGCGATGCGCCCGTACACGACGCCACCATGGAGTTCTGGGATCTGCACGCCGACGAACCGATCAGCGGCCTGCGCGAATACCTCACCAAACAGGACCTGAACGAGCTGGTCGGGTTGTGCTACCGGATCGCCGTGACCACCCGCGAGAAGGAATATTTCGGCCTGCTCGTCGACGAATGCGTGCAGGTGTTCCACGAGAAGTACCGGGACCACACCTTGGCCGCCGTACTCGAAGAGCTGGGATTGACGGGCCAGGACATCATCACCGAGATCCTGCGCTACGGCCCGGCCGTTGTGGAGGCCGCGAAACGCGACGGGGTGCTGGAACAGCTTCTGCGGGAACGTTTGGAGCCGTTCTATTACTCGGACGAGGTCTTGGCTATCCTGGCGGCCTAGCCTTTGTCGTCGAACCGGTCGAGACCGGAATCGCGCAGGATCGCGGCCATGGTGTCGGGATCGACCGGGCGTTCCGGTTCGCCGAGTTGTTCCACCGGGTTGTCCCGGGCGATCGGGAACAGTTCGTCGTAACCGGGATCGCCGGGGTGGAGCTCCTCGACACCGTGGTAGTGGACGCCGTCTGCGGTCCGGCCGCGAAGCGGCATGAGTATCGTCTCGCCGTCTTCAGCGAGCGCGGGCGGGGTGGTGTCATCGGAATACGCGGTCAAAATACGCCTTCAATCGATCGGCCATCACCTGATCACCGAGGGTGAATTTCTTCAGCATAGAGGTGCCTCCGAAGGTCCAGGCCGTAAAAGCCTCGGCGAACGCCTCCCTGGGGTGGTCGTAGTAACTGTTCCAATCGCGTTTCGGGCCCAGATCACGCTTCATCGCGTCGTGGATCTCGCGCCACTGTGGTGCATCGCTCAACCAGCGCCCACCCGTCCCGTACGCGGCGTCGGTGGCATGCCCGAACTCGTGCCAGACCACGTTCTCGCTACCGCCGCGGCCACCGGAGTTGATGACGATCCGGCGTGGCCCCGGCAGGTAGACGCCCCGGACCGTATTCCAGCTGGTACCCGGTTTGCGCCCGTAGGGTGTCGAGCCCTGGAGGCTGCTCGTTCCGGGGAGGTCCAGCATCTGCCGGTTACCGATCACTATCCCCCCGCCGGGGATCGCGTTCATATGTTCACTCACCCGCTGATAGATCCGGAAAGGGATGCGGGAGAGTTCTTCGACCATCTTGCGGGTCTGCGGCGTTGCATCGGTGATATCGACAAAAGGCCCGCCCTCTGCGGGGAGGAACGACGCGGTGAATTCGTAGGCGTTGCCCAGGTTCACCTGATCGCCCGGATTCAGGGAAACTTTAACGCCGTGCGGAATGATTTCACCGTTGACCCGGGTGCCGTTCGACGACCCGTCGTCCCGGATCCAGACACGTCCCGAAGGATGCGCGCCCAGACTGGCGTGCTGTCTGGACAGGAGTTCGCGACGGGGCAGATCGGTGGGCAGTTCGGAATTGTTGCGGCCGAGGATCAGCGGATCGCCCCCTCGGGGCAGATCGAACGAAAGATCCCCGTGGGTGCTGTTGAGCTTCACCGGTAGCGTTTTCGGCAGGACGGGATTGCCGCTGTCGGTGAATCGCGCGCTGCCCGGCCAATCGCCGAACCGGACGGTGTCACCAGGCCGCAGTGTCACCGCTGGGGCATCGGGATCGATCCGGGTGCCGTTGACCCAGGTCCCGCGTTCGGAATGCTCGTCGCGGAGTTTGAGGGCGCCGTACTCGTCACGGAAGAGTGTGGCATGACGCGGAGAAACGGAATCGTTTCCGGCGAGTTGGCGGGCCATCGGAGAGCCAGGGTCCCGGCCGATCGGTATTTCCTCGCCGCGGCGCAGCGTCAACGGCGGCGCCTGCTCGTCGTCGGACAGGCGCACCGACAGTGGCGGCTCGTCGCCGATCTGCATCCGGGCCGGATGCCCGCCGATCTTCACCGTGTCGGACGGCTGGAGATAACGCTTCTCCCCGGGGTCGAGCGCCCTGCCGTTGACCTCCACCGGTGGTGGGAGATCCGGTTGTGGATCCCGGACCCACACGCGGCCGTCTGCATCCCTACCCAGGTAGACATCGCGCATGCCCGTCCTGAAGACCTGCGCATGACCCGAAGGGACATTGCGGTCCGAGTCGTAGTAGCGCATGGAGAACGGAACCTCTTGCCCGGGGTGCAGCCGGATCGGTGGTATTCGGAGCTCCGCAGGGAAATGAAATGCCGCCGGTGGATGGTCGGTGTCCGGTCCGCCCAGGCGCGCGGTACTCACGAATTCGGGTCCGAGCCCGATCCGGTCCCCCTCGTTGATTGTGACGCGTTGTCCGGCATCTATCCGGTCACCGTTGACCCACACTCCATTGGAGCCGGGATGATCGCGAATCCACAGGCGGCCGTCGTGATCCAGTCCGAGCGTGGCGTGTTTGTTCCCGATGCCCTCGGCCTGGCGCAGTTGTGCTGCGAGTGGCGACTCGGGGGTGGTGCCCAGCACGATCGGCCTGCCGGGTTCGAGGTGGATCGGCGTCGCATCGGGACCTCCGAGGCGCAGCTGCACCGGAGCCGCGACCCGGACCGCGTCTGCGGGAAGGAATTGCGCGTCCCCGCCGGCCAATCCGAAACGCACAGTATCGCCGGGACGGAGTATTCGCTGTTCACCGTCTGCGAGCCGGACCTCGTTCACCCAAGTTCCGTTGGTGGACCCGTCGTCCTGCAGCCAGACCCGGCCGTGCTCGTCCATCCCGATCCGGGCATGGTCACGGGACATGGTGAGTCTGTTGACACTGTTGGCATTCAAGAGATCGCGGCCGAAGCCGACACTGCTGTCCCGGTGTACGCGCAGTGGTGGTGCGTCGTTTCCGAACAACCGGACCTCCGCGACCTGCCGCCTGAAATCGAGGCCCAGTTCGAACCCGCGGCTGAGCATGAGTTGCTGGCCGTCGTAGACGCGGACCCATTCACCGCCGACCATCTGCTTACCGTCGATGAAGGTGCCGTTCATCGAATTGTCGTCGCGTAGGAAGACATGGCCCGCTTCGTCGACCCGGATCGTGGCGTGCTGACGCGATACGTAGTCGTTCGCGACACCGTGCAGCAAGGCGCCCTTGTTACTGCCCAGGACGTATTCGTTGCCCGGGGTGAGTCGCAACGGGATCTCCGCGCCTCCTGGCGGGGTGAACACGACGTCCACATGTCCGCTCTCGGGGTGCCGGAAGAATCCGGTCTGCCCGGCGGCCGGCGGAGCCGGTGCGGGGTCGTGTCGCGGATCGTCGGGAGGGTCGATACGAGGAAGTGGCCGGGTCGGTGGCCCGTCGGCTTCCTCGCGCGAGAGCGGTCCGGCGTCGGGCGGTAGATCTTTCGGTGCGGCACCGGCATCCACGGTCTTCGGTTGACCGGCCGATTCCTGTTGCCCAGGAAGCGCCGGCGGCCGTTCGGTCTCGCCATTGTGGGCCGTGACTCGGCGTTGTGGTGAGCCCGGCGGGCCGTCTTGCGTCGGCCGTGCGGCCGAGCCGGTGTCGCCGGTACGTCCCTCCACGCCCGGACGGGTTGCGGTCGCCGGCGGCCGCGCGGGCTGCGCTTCACCGGCGATATGGGACTGCGGTACAACGATATCGGGGCCGCGGCTCGGCCCGGGGGGAGCGTGGTGAGCCATCTGGTCCAGCCGGGTCAGTGCCGAATCGTGCCAGTCACTTCGGCCCAAGGCGGAGAACGCCGGGCTCAGTTCCTCGACACGCTGCCGGATCTCGCCGAGTTCGGCACGGGTGACGGTGTGCTCTTTCCACTGGTGGGTGCCATCCGCCGAGCCGTATTCGAGGAACTGTTTCGCGAACGCGCCGATATGCACCTCCGGTGTGAAGGCGAGACTGTTGCCGATAGCCCAGACCTCTGCGTCCGGTGTGATCATCCAGTTCTCGGCGCCACGGTCGGGCACGCCGACCAGCGCATCCAGAACACCGAGACGTGTCCCGGAAGGAGTGCCGTGGAAGCGTGTCTCCGCTGACCAATCCTTCGGATAGGCTTCCTGCGCGTTCTTCCCCGGAACCACCTCCATGTAGACATGGCGGCCGTCGAGGTGCACCGCCGGCACCCGCGCGCCGACTGCGTCGCCCATCAAGGAGGTCAGGAATTCGGCCTGTGCGTGCCGCGGGTCGGACACAACCTTGTGCACCACCTGGCTGCCGTCCGGAAAGGTCAGCAACTCGACGGTTCTGGCCGAGTTCCCTTGTGTGCTGTGCCGGGCCATCGGTTCGGTCCGGGGCGGTTCGCCGGCGAGTAATCCCTCCACGCGCCTGCCGAATTCCAGTTGCCGGCGCGCAATCGGAGGCAGGTCCAGGCCGCCCCGGGCGCCGGCGACCCCGGCTCGATGGACTCGTAGCGCATTCCCGGCCGCCCCCACGAATCCGCCGCCGAATCCGACGACGGCCGACTCACGCACCATGTCGAACATATCGCCGAGACTGTGGATGTCCTTGTGGTGGATGATGAGTGACGGTATGGCTCCGGCGACACCACCGGCCACCCCGCCGACACCACCGATGAGCACGGTCCCGCCGAGATGCGCGCCGAAACGGCCGATATCGGACGTTGCCCGGCGTCCGAACATTCCGAGTACCCGCGGAGCGATCCGGCGCCCGGCCTCCGCGCCGACCACACCGCCGACCACACCACCCGCGACCATTTCCCCGAACGAACCGAGATCGAATCCGTCGCGCGCTCCGCTCTGGATATCCCACAACTGCGCGCCGACGCTGATCGCCGCACCGGTCAGGCCACCGATCGCCGCGGCGTGGACCGCCGTGTGTAGCGCGGCCCGCCGCGCGGCCCCGGCCGCGGCCTGGGTGGCGACATGTGTGGTCAGCCGGCCGACCGCCAGACGCATGGCCTGTTCGGCGGCCAGGCGGTCGGCCATGGCTTTGAACCCGCCACCGTAGAAGAAGAGCATCGCGTCGTAGGCAAGTTGTACGCCCAGGACTATCCCCGTGACCACGAGCAGATGCTGGGTCTGCTCGGTGACATCGGCGACCTCATGGCACTGCCCACCCATATCCGCGCATACCGTGGCCTGACTGCGCATGGCTGCCACGACCGTGCGATTGCGCTGGGCCAGATCCGTCCGGGTGGCGCCGGAGACCGACTCCTCGGCTTCCTTCGCCCGGGACTCGTAGCCGTCGGCCGCCGTGTTCAGGCCGTTTCCGGTGCGGATGTAGCAGTCGCCGCGGGCGCGCATGCACTCGACATCGGTTTCGGGCCAGTGGCCGATGACGAGATCGCGGACGGCAGCCGGCACCTCGGCCAGGAGAGCGCTGGCTTCCATCCCGGCACGCCTCCCGGAACTTTCTGTCCTGCCGGTCGAGTCCCTCGCGTCGAACCGGTCCGGTTCCCGATATTCCCACAGTCGGAGGTCGTTTTCCTGCTCTCCCTCATCGATCGGCCTCCCATCACGGGGAATATGGCACCGTGGGAGCCGGATTCGTGCGCCGGCCAGGAGTGAGCCACGAGATGAGCGAGCAATTTCGAGCGGATACCGACCGTTTGCGCTCGACCGCGCCCGCGTTCGAACAGCTGGGGGCCGAAGTAGAGGCGCTCGTACAGCAGCTGCGGGATATCGTGACATCCGATATCGCTCCGTGGGGCGCCGACGATACCGGCCGCGCGTTCGCCGAGAGCTTTGAACCGGAAGAGAAACAGACGCTTTCGGAACTCGACGGCCTCACCGAGGTTATCCGGCAGACCGGCCCGGATCTGCGACAGGTCGCCGCGAACTTCGAGCAACAAGACCAGCTCGGCCGCCGGGTGGTGGAAAACGCTGAGCCGGTCCTCGCCGAGCGAGCGGCGGTTCCGGTCGGCGCCGATCCCGTGGTGCCCGGGCACGATTCCGGTCTGCTGCCGCCGGCCGACTCCGGTGGTGCGCCGGTGTATCCGGCACGAAACGGCCCGGTCCCTGTGGGCCCGGCCGGGGAGGTCTCGGACCCCGCTGCCGCGACCACCGCAACGCCGGGCGTCACACCCTCCGGAGCAGGAGCGGCACCGCAGGACGGACAGCAACGTCCGTCGCAGCAATCGCGGCAACCGGAAGCGGATTCAGCAGCGGATTCACCGGAGCACGGTCGATCGGCCACTGATCATCCGCTCACCTCCGCCGGGCTACCGGCGGCACTCCCGGCGCCTGGTTCGCCGGGCGGGCCGGTATCCGCTTCCTCCAACCCGGCTCCCTCGCCTGCAGCCCGGGATATGCCCGGACACGCGGACAGGGCCGCCGCATCCGCGGGTTCCCCGGCCACTCCGTGGTCGCGTCCGGCAGCGGGGGCGGGAGCCCCCCGCGTCACCGCGCCCGGAACGGGGTCCGCCGAGGCCCCGCCGCCTCGGATGCCGGCACAACCTCCGCGGCGGCCCAACGACAAGCCCGAAGAACCGGAACGGCCCGTCGACGCGGTGAACGAGACACTCGCCGCGCGCCTGACCCGGGAACTCGCCGAACAATACGGGGTACGGGCGTTCGGTTTCGATACCCCGGCTCTCGGTCGCGGCGTGCTGCTGGAACTGGCGGCGGCAGTGCACGATGTCCTGCCGCGGCATCCGGCGATCGCCCTGCGCGCCATCGGTATCGACGAGATCGATGGGGGTTGTGTGACCCGCCTCGACAGGGAACCGATCGCCGACGAATCCGATTCCGCTGCCCGGCCGGATCCGGACACCGGCCAGGAACGGTTCGGCGTCCGAATCACACTGGCGACCGCGGTCGCCGTGGAACCGGACCAGCTGCAACACGCCGTACGGGCCGATGAGGACGCGGGGTTGCTCGCTCCCGGATGTGCGCAACGGCCGGTCTACTCGTCGATTGTGCGGGAATTGGGCCGCGCACTCGACGCTGCCGGAGGTTTCCGTGCTCGTCCCGCAAGCCGGCGCGCTCTGCTCGCCGCCTACTTGCCGCTGGCGAGCCCGCAGGCCACGAGCACACTGGGGCGTACCGTCACCGGATTCGTGCAGTGGCGTGCCGAGCTCTCCGGCGGCTTTCGCGATGGCCGATTCGAACCGGCGGCGGCTTTGGCCGAGGCGTTCACCGAGGTGGTGCTCGACGCGGGCCGCGCCTCACCGCCTGCCCGGGTGCTACACCGGCTCCTCGTCGAGTCGGCCGGCGCCGGGCGGGCACGCGGAAACGGGTAGCCGGCCGGGTGCCCCGCGAGCTCAGCGGGGAGCGGGGCTGCCGGCACACGCCACGGCCCTCATCGGTGACCGGTGCGATACGGGCTGGTGTTCGGCCGCAGATGTCACGCAGACGGCGAGTGCGCCCGCACCGAATCCTTCTCGGCCCCGTTGCTCGCGGAGTTGACCTGCGTCACGGCGGCGCGCTCGGCCAGCAGATCGCGGATCTCGATCAACAGCTCGGTATCGGTCGGGACCGGCTTGTCCGTATCGGCGCCCTTTCGGGCCAGATACCGCTTCTGCACGGTTTTCATCGGGAGGATCAATGCGAAGTACAGCACCGCCGCGACCATGATGAAATTGATGGCGGCGCTGATGATCGGGCCGAGGGCGATGAACGTCGCGGGTTTACCGGCGACCAGGGTGACGCCGAAACCGAGCTGGCTGCTGCCGCCCAGAACAGCGAGCAGGGGCTCCAGCACACCTTTGGTCACCGAGGTGACGATGGCGGTGAACGCGGTACCCATCACCACCGCCACGGCGAGGTCGATGACGTTGCCGCGCATCAGAAACTCTTTGAAACCCTTGAACATCCACCCAACTCCGTATCGAAACGCTGCTTTACACCGCCGGGCGGGGTTCCCGACCGGCGGGTCGATCGTGGTGTCCTTCCGAGACCCGGCACCACACGGCAGGTGATAGTGGCAGTCCAGCAGACGGCGCGCAAACCGGCCACGAGGTGGGCGGACAGTCCGGCCCACGGTCGACGGGTACTCGGCGCCTGGCCGGCTCGGCGCGCAACCGGCAGTCCGGCGAATCGTCCGCGACCGGCGCGGACCCCGGGTAGCCGCTAGGGTCGGAAATATCGCTACCTACCAGGAGGATTTCGTGGCAACGACACCGATGGGCCGGGCCGTTCGGGGATTCAACCGCGGAATAGTGGCCCTGCTGGGCGCCCCGGTTCTGGGACCGCTGCTGGGCAAGGTGTTCGCCGAGGTCGAATACGTGGGCCGGCGGTCGGGCCGGGTTTTCCGTACTCCGGTCAACTTCGTGAAGGAAGGTGACGAATACGTCATCCGCGTCGCCCTGCCCGACAAGAAAACGTGGTGGCGGAACTTTCTCGGCGAGGGCAGCCCGATCCTGCTGCATTTCCGGGACGGGCAGCTGCGCGGGCATGCCACGGCCCGGCGCGACGAGAAGGGCCGGGTGACCGTGCGGGTCCGGCCGGACACCACCGCCTGACCGGTAACCGGCGGCGGAAAAGGCGGTGCGCCGTGAGCAGGATTGCAGGTAACCTGCCGGGCATGTCGAGTCCCGAAGCATCCAGGGCAGGGCTGCCGGTCACCCCCGTCAGCCCCTGATCCTTCGTTCCGCAGCGGTGCCGTCCTCACGGCGGCACCGCCCCACAGTCGGCCTCCGGGTAGCTGACCGGGGTGGCGAGACGTGAACTCTTGTCTCTCCCACCTCGGAGTTTTCGATGCCCTTTGCTCTCTATCTGCTTGCCATGGCGGTTTTCGCCATGGGTACCTCGGAATTCATGCTTGCCGGGCTCGTCCCGGATATCGCCGCCGATCTCGACGTCGAGCTGGCCCGTACCGGTTTGCTGACCTCGGCGTTTGCGGTCGGAATGGCTGTCGGCGCACCGGTCATGGCGGTGCTTGCCCGGAATCGGCCGGTGCGGTCGAGCCTGCTGGTCTTCCTTGCCGTATTCCTGGCGGCGCATATCGCCGGTGCGGTCACCGCCGAGTTCACGGTGCTGGTCGCTACCCGCGTGGTCGCTGCCCTCGCCAATGCCGGTTTTCTCGCTGTCGCCCTGACCGCCGCCACCGGACTGGTTCCGGCGGATCGGCGAGGCCGCGCACTGGCGGTACTGCTCTCGGGAACCACCATGGCCACCATCGCGGGTGTGCCCGGCGGCGCGCTGCTGGGCGCGGTATTCGGCTGGCGCGTCACCTTCTGGGCGGTCGCGCTGCTCTGCGTGCCCGCCGCGATAGGCGTGCTCACCGGTATCCCGGCACGGATGCGGGATGTGCCGGATCGCGGACCGGGGTTGTTCGCCGAGCTCGCGGTATTGGCCCGGCCCCGGCTGATGGTCGTCATGCTGCTCGGTGCCCTGGTGAATGCCGCCACCTTCGGCGCCTTCACCTTCCTCGCTCCGCTGCTGACGGGCCGGGCCGGACTGGGCGACCTGTGGGTGCCGGCGGCGCTGGTGCTCTTCGGTATCGGGTCCTTCGCCGGGGTGACCGTCGCCGGCCGGTTCTCCGATACTCGGCCGGGCGTTGTGGTCGCGCTCGCGGGACCACTGCTGTGCGCCGGATGGTTCGCGACCGCAGTGTGCGCGGACCGGCCCCCGGTGTTGCTGGTTCTCGTCTTCGTCCAGGGCGCGTTGTCTTTCGCGCTCGGCAGCACCCTGATCACCCGCGTTCTGTACGAGGCTGCGGGGGCGCCGGCCATGGCCGGGTCCTATGCGACCGCCGCGCTCAATATCGGGGCAGCCGTGGGACCCGTTGTGGCCGCACTTGCACTCGGAACGCAGTTGGGGTCGCTCGGGCCGGTCGTGAGCAGCGGTGTATTGGTCGCGACCGCGCTACTGGTGGCCATGTGTTGCCGCTCCGTCCTCGGCGGACGCCCGTCCGAGGCGGTCGTGACAGCGTAACGACGGATCGGCCACCGATTTCGTGGGCCGCACGGGAGCGTGTGATGCCCGTGGGCATGGGAAGCGACGCCGAGCAGGGGCCCGCCGGCTCGGCCACGGCCGGACCGGCGAGCCCCTATGGACAACGCGACCGGCGGCACCGGCCCCGGCAACCCGGGTAAGCGCGGAACCGGAGCGCAGGGATCGTCGTCCGGTCCAGCCCCTGCACGCCGTCGCGACAACCGGTGCCGGGCAGCCCGAAGCGCGGTGGCCTCTACCACCGGCACACCCGCGAGAGCGGGCCGGTCGGCGGTGCCGGTCCGAGAACGTGACAGAGGTGTACAGGGAGCGGCCTACTGCAGCCGCCGATATCGGCCGCTGGGCCCGGCGTGGCGACCGCGGCCCCGAAGTAAGGTGGGCCGCGGTCGGCGGTCGAGCGGACCGGAAAGGGTCGCCGTGCCGGCTTCGATACTTTTCGCGGTACTCGCCGCCGGGCAACTGGCGCTGGTCGGCTGGTGCGGTATGCGGTATCGCCGCACCGGTGACCGGATGCTCATCGTGCCCGCCGTGGTGTGCGCGGCCCTGGTGTACGACAACGCGATCGTGGCCGCGGGCCGCTGGATCGGGGTGGGCGGCACTCTGGAGACCTTGTCGGTCTTCCGGTTCGTGGCGCATCTGGTACTCACTCCGCTGTTGATGCCGTGGGCGTGCGCGGCGGCCGGTCTGGCGGGTGTGGGGTGGATGCGCCTGATGTGGGTACGGGTGGTCGTCGGTGCCGCGACGTTGGCGGTGATCGCGCTGGGGGTGTTCGGCGAACTGACGCGGCTGACCCTGCGCCCGACGGAATGGGCAGGAACGATCCGCTATACGACCGAACATTCGTCCTTGTCCGGGCTGCTGCCGCCGGTGATTACCGTTGTGGTGGTGCTGGTTGCGGCCGTTGCGGTGTGGCGGGTGCGCGGATACCGGCTGTGGACGGTGGCGACCGCCACGATGGCGGTGGTCTCCGCGGCCATGCTGCCGATGCTGCTGACCAACGCCGCCGAACTCTTCTTCGCCTGGGGCATCGTCGCGACCGCGATGTGGTTGCCGGGCCCCGGGCGGGTGCCGGCTCCATCCGCCCGAGTGTCCGGCGAGCGATGAATTCCGGACGTGGGAGGCGTCCGAGGTAGTGACCACAAGCACACGCCGGCCTGATGGTCGGCGATCAGCAGGCCGCCCTCGAGTTCTATCGCGCTGTGATCGGTCTCGAGACGCGGGCCGATGTCTCGCTGGGGCCGATCCGCTGGGTGACCGTCGGACCGGCCCGGCAGCCCGCTATCGAGTTCATCCTGGGGAGATGGTGCCGGACCCGGTGCAGCAGGACGAGGCGCGACGGCGGCTCGGTGCCGGCGCGCACGGGACGCTCATCTTCACCACGGAGTCGACCGGCGCGACCTTCGCGAGGCTGCGGGACGCCGGTGTCCGGGTGACCCAGGAACCGGCCGATCAGCCTTACGGTGTGCGCGACTGCGGGTTCGCCGATCCCTGGGGAAATTTCCTGCGCTTCTCCCAGCCGCTCCGCTGACCCGGGGCGCGTCGGCCCGGTCGACTACGGTTTCGGCGCGGCCGTGTGCGTCGTCACAGACCAGGGCGGGCCGGGCGACCATACTGTCCGATCATGGGAGACGCGCAGACCGGTAGTGGAAACGACGCGACCCGGCCGCTCCGCGAGGACATCCGGTTCCTCGGTGGCGTACTCGGGGACACCATTCGCGATCACGAGGGGCCGGAGGTATTCGACCTGGTCGAGAAGGTCCGGGTGGAGGCATTCCGGGTGCGCCGGGAGGAGGTGCGGCGCAGCGCGGTCGCCGAAATGCTGGCCGGCGTGGATATCGCGGTGGCGCTCCCGTTGATCCGGGCATTCAGCTATTTCGTGCTGCTGGCGAATCTGGCCGAGGATATCCAGCGTGACCGCCGCCGCGCGGTGCACGAGGCGGCGGGGGAGCCGCCGCAGGATTCCTCACTGGCCGCCACCTACCGGAAGCTGGACGCGGCGGGCGTTCCCGGGGAGCGAGTGGCCGAGTTGCTCACCGATGCCCTGGTATCGCCGGTGATCACCGCCCATCCCACCGAGACCCGCCGGCGCACCGTCTTCGACACCCAGACCCGGATCACCGATCTCATGCGGCAGCGGTTGCGTGCCGCGGCGGTCGAACAGCCCGCACTGGACCGGGAGATCCGCCGCCAGGTGCTCACCCTGTGGCGGACGGCGCTGATCCGCTTGTCCCGGTTGCGGATCCAGGACGAAATCGCGGTCGGGCTTCGGTATTACGAGCTGACGCTGCTCGATGTGATCCCGGCGATCAACGCCGATGTCCGGGCGGCGCTGTGGGCGCGCTGGCCCGAGCAGCGGATACTGGCGAAACCGATCCTGCGTACCGGGTCCTGGATCGGCGGCGACCGGGACGGCAACCCGTATGTGACCGCCGAGGTGGTGCGGACCGCCGCGGCGCATGCCGCGGGCGTCGCTTTCGGGCGGTATCTGCGGGATCTGGCGGAGCTGGAGAAAACTCTCGCGCTGTCGGCGCGGCTGGTTCCGGTGACCCCCGCGCTGCAGGCGCTGTCGGATGCGGGATACCCGGATCCGGATATCCACGCCGACGAACCGTATCGCCGCGCGCTCTACGGTATCCGGGCGCGGCTCACGGTAACCGCACGGGACGCGCTGCGTGCTGTGGGAGCGGGCGATACCGACGCCGCGGCGACCCTGCCGGATTCGGTCGCCGCGAGCGACAGCCCACTGCGGGACTTCACCGGCCGCGGCGCGGTGGTATCCGGTATCCGCCCCTACTCGTCACCGCAGGAACTGCTGGACGACCTGGCCACCGTCGACACCTCCCTGCGCGCGAGTGGTGACGGTTTGCTCGCCGACGACCAGCTGGGGGCCCTGCGGCATACCGTGGAAACCTTCGGGTTCCATCTGCAGGGCCTGGATATGCGGCAGAACTCCGAAACCCACGAACAGGTCGTGGCCGAACTGCTGGCGTGGGCCGGGGTGCACCCGGACTACGCCGGCCTGGCCGAGGCCGATCGGGTGGATCTGCTCACCCGCGAACTGCGCACCCGCCGTCCGCTGCTGGGCCCGCATGCACGGTTGAGCGAGCTGGCCACCAAGGAACTGGGCATCATCCGGGCCGCGGCCGAAGTGGTGACCGCGCTCGGGCCGGAAGCGGTCCCGAACTACATCATTTCCATGTGTACCTCGGTCAGCGATCTGCTGGAGGCGGCGCTGTTGCTGAAGGAAGGGGGCCTGCTCGATCCCGGCGAGGCCGGCGGCGATCCGTTCTGCCCGGCCGGGATCGTGCCGCTGTTCGAGACCATCGAGGATCTCGCGGCCGGGGCCGCCACCCTCGGTGCGGCCTTGCAGGTTCCGGAGTACCGGGACCTGGTGGTCGCGCGCGGTATGCGGCAGGAGGTGATGCTCGGGTATTCCGATTCGAACAAGGACGGCGGATATCTGGCCGCCAACTGGGCGCTGTACCGCGCCGAACTGGACCTGGTGGAGCTGGCCGAGCAGCAGGGAATCCGGTTGCGGCTCTTCCACGGTCGCGGGGGCACCGTGGGTCGCGGCGGCGGGCGTAGCTACGACGCGATCCTGGCCCAGCCCGCCGGAGCGGTGCGCGGAGCGTTGCGACTCACCGAACAGGGCGAGGTCATCGCCGCGAAATACGCCGAACCCGGTTCGGCGTATCGCAACCTGGAATCGCTCATCGCGGGCACACTCGAATCGACACTTCTCGACGTCGAAGGTCTGGGTTCCGACGCCGAATCCGCGTACGCCCTCATGGACGATCTCGCCGCCCGCGCCCGCGCCGCCTACGCCCGCCTCGTGCACGACACCCCCGGTTTCGTCGACTATTTCCGGCAATCGACACCGGTCGCCGAAGTGGGCGATCTCAATATCGGCAGCCGTCCCGCCTCCCGCAAACCCACGAAATCCGTCGGCGACCTCCGCGCCATCCCGTGGGTGATGTCCTGGAGCCAGGCCCGGGTGATGCTGCCCGGCTGGTACGGGACCGGGACCGCGCTCGAGGAGTGGGTGGACGGCGATCCGCAGCGGCTCACCCGCCTGTCGGACCTGTACCGGCGGTGGCCGTTCTTCCGCACTGTGCTGTCGAACCTCGCCCAGGTGATGGCCAAGAGCGATCTCGCGATCGCGGCCCGCTACGCCGAACTCGTCGAGGACAGCGAACTGCGTGGGCGGATCTTCGGGATGATCGAACGCGAACATGCCCGGACGGTCGCCATGCATGCCGCGATCACCGGTAACGAGCACCTCTTGGCCGACAACCCGTCACTGTCGGAATCCATCCACAACCGGTTCCCGTACCTGGAGCCGTTGAACCAGATGCAGGTCGAACTGCTGCGCCGGTTGCGTGGCGGCGACGATTCCGAACTGGTCAAACGCGGCATCCTGCTCACCATGAACGGTCTGGCTACCGCCCTGCGCAACTCCGGATGAGGATCGGCCGGAATCCGGACGAGAAACCGGCGCCGGCGGCCGAATATTTCATCGCGGCCGGCCGGTCTCGCTGATCCGGACAGCGCCTGCCGGGCATACCCGTTCGGCGGCGCGCGCGTCGCCGACACGGTGGCCGGTCGGTTCGGATTCCAGCACGACCGAAATGCGCTCCTCGTCTTGGTCGAAGAGCTGTGGTGCGGTCAAGGCGCACGTGGCCGGAACCGATGCAGCGGCCGCGGTCGACGATGATTTTCCTCGGCGTTCCCTCACCAGGTGACCGGCAGTGCGTGTGCGCCGTAGATGTCGAGGCCGTGTCGCAGCGGTATATCGGCGACCGGCACTGCCAGGCGCAGTGTGGGAAAGCGGCGCACCAGGGCGGGCAACGCGACCCGCATCTCCGCCTGGGCCACTCGCTACTCGAAGCGGGGTTGCGGATCCTGGTGTGGACCGGAATGCCGATGATCGTGGCACCGATTGCCGGTGCAGTCTCCGAACGGATCGGTACCCGACCGTTCATGGTCGGTGGCCTGATCCTGCAAGCGGCCGGGTTGGGCTGGCTCGCCGCCGTCGTCGAGCCCGGCGTTGCCTACTCCGTTCTCGTGGTACCGCTCATTGTGGCGGGCGCCGGAATCGGGATGATCTTCGCGACGACGGCGAGCGCCGCCACTGCCGCCGTCCCCGTCGGCGATACGGGTGTCGCCGCGGGTACCAACACCGCGTTTCGCGAGTTGGGCGGCGTTTTCGGTATCGCGATCCTGGCGGCCGCATTCTCCCGATACGGCAGCTACGCTTCTCCCGTCGATTTCATCGAGGGGTTCGAACCGGCCATGTGGGCTGCCGCTGCCGTCCCCCTTCTCGGATTGGTCGCGGCGGCCTTCGCTCCGTCGAAGGCCACCTGTGCGAGTGAACGATCCGGCTGCCTCGACCGCAGTGTGATCGGAGCGTCGTACCGTGGCAGGTATGACGACATGGAGCGAGTTCATCGCCGAGGCGCCCCATATCAGCACGGTCTTCCGGCGCCGTCACACCGCGACCGGCAACCTGTGCATGCTCGCGACCCTGCGATCGGACGGGTATCCCCGTATCAGCCCGGTGGAACCGATGATCTTCGAGGAGAAACTGGTCATCGCCGGTATGCCCGGCACCACCAAATTCCGGGATCTCCTGCGTGATCCACGTTTCTGCCTGCATACCGCCACGGTTGACACGATGGTCTCCGACGGCGACGCGAAACTCTTCGGTGTCGTGGTCGACGATCCGGATACCGCGCTACACGCGCGTTTCGCCCAGTTCCTGTACGAGGACAGCGGAATGGACCTACGCGGCCAAGCCTTCGACCATTTCTTCGTCGCCGACCTTACCTCCGCGTCCTCGGTCGAGGTCGGCGACGACACCCTGAAGATCACGATCTGGAAGCCGGGCGAGGGGGAGCGGGTCGTCGAGAAGCGGTAAGCCCGGCGACGGCCCGCGCACCACGTCACGGCGTTGTTCGTCACGGTGCGGACCGAACATCGGCACCGGTCGGCCGTGCTGTTACCACCGAGGTGGTCGCGGCACCGACACTGCATATTGCCTGCCCCGTGGCGAAGGTCCGGAATCCGGCGTCTACCGGGCGCGTCCCGGTGCTTCGATATCCAGTGGCGTCGATTCATCCGGCAGGGCGAATGACGAAAGAGTGCTGCTCGCGCCACCGGCAAGGAGCCGCTTGCGCAGCGTGGCCGGCAGCTCGGTCAGCAGACGCGTGGCGGCGGCGTTGAACCGTAGGTGGGTGCGGGAGCGAGGGATTCCACGCCGCAGCACTCCGGGGGCCACCTCTCGGCACCTTCGCACGTAGTCGCCCAGTTGTCGTTCGTAGAGGGCGAATGCTCGCTCGTGAGCACCGCCGGTTTCGGCGAGAGCGCGCGCCAAGAGGTAGGCGCCGACGACCGCAAGGGTGGTGCCGCCGCCCACCGCGGGGCCCGGTGCGTATCCCGCGTCCCCCACCAGCGATACCCGCCCCCGCGACCACGAGTCCAGCCGGATCTGGCTGATCGCGTCGAGGTAGAAATCGTCCGCCCGATCCATCTCGTCGAGCAGCCGGGGAATCTCCCAGCCCTCGGCCCGGTACTCCGCGCGCAACAGCCGGCGCTGGGCAGCGATATCGCGGTGGTCGTAGACCGGTTCGGTGGCGCGGCGGAACAGGAATACGGCGCGGGCCTGCCCCGTCTGCGCCACGGGGTACATGGCGGCGATCCGGTCCACCGCGTTGTAGAGGACGGTGTGGGTCGATAGTTCGCGATAGTTCGGCAGGGTCCCCACCGCGAGATACGCCCCAAGGTGGTGACTCACCTCGTCTTCCGGCCCGAATACCAGCCGGCGCACCGTGGAATGCAAGCCGTCGGCGCCGATGACGAGATCGAATCGGCCGGTACGGCCGCTCTCGAAGGTGACGTCGATACCGGCGTCGTCCTCGGTGAGAGTGGCGATCGAATCGCCGAACCGGTAGTCGACCCGGTCGGCGGTGGCCTCTTGCAGGATCGCCGCCAACTCGCCGCGCATGATCTCCAGGTGACGTTCGTCGGCGAATGCCTCCGAGATATCGCGCAGGTCGACCTCGATGGGGGAACCGCCGGGGCGTTCGTAGCGCAGCGCGGAGGTTTCGACGGATACCGCGCGGAGCCGGGGGAGCAGGCCCATCCGGTCCATCACCTCGCTCGCGGGAGCGAACAGGTCCACCGCGTGCCCGCCCAGCCCGAGCCTGGGCCGCGGGGTGCGTTCCACCACCACCGGCGTGAACCCGTAGTGCCGCAGCCAGTACGCGAGAACGGGTCCGGCGACGCTGGCGCCGGAAATAAGGATATCCACCACGGCTCCTCGTTCGTTTACTTAACGGTCGGTAAACGAGTTTACTTACCGGGCGGTCAACGCGCTAGGGTTGGCTGATGCCCAGAGCCCGATCCACCGAGACGCGTGACCGTATCCAGGCCGCCGCGCTGGAACTGTTCGCCGCCCACGGGATCCGGGAGACCAGCCTCCGCCAGATCGCCGAGCGCCTGGGTATCACCAAGCCCGCGCTGTACTACCATTTCGCCTCGCGCGAGGACCTCCTGCGTAGCCTGGTGCAGCCACTGGTGGACGAGGTCGACGCCGTGATCGCCGAGGACGAGGCTGCCCGGTCCGACGGCGGGCCGGTGAACGCACGCGAATTGCTCACCCGCTATTTCGATGTCTCGTATAAACACCGCGCGGTAACCGCCTTGCTGCTCCGGGATATCGCGCCCCTCGGTGAACTGGGTTTCCTGCAGAACGTGGTCGACTGGCGCCGCCGCCTCACGACGCTGCTGGTCGGCTCGGACGCCGATATCGCAGACCGGGCACGCGCCATCGTCGCACTGGGTGGTCTCGGTGATTGCCTGATCCTTCTGGCTGACGTCCCGGTGGACGAACTGCGCACCGCGGCCCTGGATGCGGCGTGCGCGGCACTGGGGGACGGCAGCGCTGCGGGTCCGGCGTCGACACTCCCCCTCCCGGACCCGGTGGACGCCACGGACCGCTAGCGTTCGGTCGGCTACCGGCCTGGTTTCACCTGTCCAGCGTCGCGCAACCCGACGTGCTGACTCTGCGGGAGGGCGACACGGTCGATGCGGAGATCGAGGACGTGCCTCACGGGGATCACACCAGCCGCGCGGTAACGGTGCAGCATCACGTGTGCTGACCGGCGGCGTGGCTGTCGATCTGCAGACCAGCGCGACCGTCCATGTACTCAACGTGCTGGTCTCCACCATGGTGCCGAGCGATATCGTCGAATGACCCTCGAGCACTGGACTTCTGGTGTACTTCGCGTACGGACCCGCCCAGGCTTCGCAGCAGCGTCAGAGCCTGCTCCGAGGCGGAGCCTTCGACGGTGGTGACCACGATCAGGCTCTGTTCCGGCGAACGGGCTATCGCCAGCGTCTGCTGCGTAACAGTGAGGGCACCGACCAGTGGATGGTGCAGATCGTAGGACGCCGCATCACACGGGGCGATCCGGTGGTCGGACCACATCGAGACGAACTCGGGGCTCTTCATCGTGAGCTCACCGATGAGAGCGGCCAGATCACGATCGTCGGGGTGGCGCCCGACGGCGATCCGCAGATTGCCCACCACCGCCCGGGCCTTACGCCACCAATCCTGATAGAGCTCGCGGCTGTGCCCGTCCAGGAAGATCATTCGGCTCATGTTCGGCCGGTTCGCGACATCGTCCACGGCGGCCGGATCCACATGCCCGGCCAGCAGCGCGTGCCCCAGGTGGTTCCAGGCCAGGACGTCGGTGCGCCGGCCCAAGACCAGCGCGGGAACGCCATCGAGGGCACGCATCAGGTCCCGCGTCTCGTCGCTGACCCTCACCGGTCGCGGCCGCCGCACCCGCGGCACTCGCCGGGCTGCACCGGCCAACCGTTCCACGTGCTCACGTTCGTGCGCATCGAGCTGGAGTGCACCGGCAATCGCTGCGAGCACCTCGGGCGACGCGCCGCGAGAGACGCCCTGCTCGAGCCGCGTGTAGTAGGACACGCTGACGCCTGCCAGCTGCGCCACCTCGTCACGGCGCAACCCCTGTACCCGTCGGCGCGCACCGAAATCTCTCAGGCCGACGTCCTGGGGGCGAATGCGCGCGCGTCGCGCCTGCAGATACTCACCGAGAGGGCCGGGTCCGTCCATCGCTCCAGTATCCGTGCGCTGCCGGAGCGCAGCCACACCCTCGCAGGGGTAGGACAACGCAGGTGTGGTTACCGGCCCTTCTCGTCGACACCCTCGATGAAGCCACCCATCGACGATCAAGGGGACATTCATGGAACAGATCGAGCTCGGCGACGTCACCGTCACCCGGGTCGAGGAGTACTACGGCTCGGTGGAGCTGAGCCCCGGCGACTTCTTCCCCGACAGCACCGAACACGACTGGGAGAGCAACAGAAACTGGCTGGCACCCGACTTCTGGGATCCCGAGACCAACATGTGCGTCTCGGCGATCCAGACCTGGGTGCTGCGCAGCGAAGGGCGCACCATCCTGGTCGACACAGGCGTCGGCAACCACAAAGAGCGGCCGTACGCCACGGTATGGAGCAGGCGCGACACCGGATTCCTGGACAATCTGGCCCGCGCCGGCGTCCGGCCCGAAGACGTCGACCTCGTCATCAACACCCACCTGCATATCGACCATGTCGGCTGGAATACCCGTCTCGAGGGCCGGACCTGGGTGCCGACCTTCCCGAACGCCACCTACCTGATGCCGCAACGCGATTTCGATTTCTGGAACCCGGCCAACGGTCACGAATCCGTTCTCGGCCGTGGCAACCAGAATGTGTTCGAAGACAGCGTGGCTCCCGTCCACGAGGCCGGACTGACCCACTTGTGGGACGAGACCTACCAGATCGACACGAACCTGCGCTTGGACCTGACGCCGGGACATACCCCCGGATCCTCGGCATTGACCTTGGCCTCCGGCAGTGACCGTGCCCTGTTCGTCGGCGACCTCATCCACACGCCACTGCAGATCGTGGCACCACATACCAACACCTGCTTCTGTGAGGATCCCGCGGAAGCACGCGCCACCAGGCATAAATTGCTGGGCCGCGCCAGCGACGACAACGCGCTCCTGTTTCCCGCCCACCTCGGTGGCCACGGCGCCGCCGAAGTGGTCCGCAACGGCTCCTCGTTCGCGATCAAGGACTGGGCCGGCTTCTCCCGTATCAACTGATCTGCTGTTCACCCCGTCAGGAGAAAACTCTTGTCTCAGAAAAACGATCTTGTCGTTCGCACGCCTTCCGGTGCTGTGCAGGGAGTACGCGACATCCACGGCGAGGTCTATCGCGCCATCCCCTACGCCGCCACCCCGACGGGTATCGCCCGCTTCGCCCCGCCGGCGCCGCACCCCGGGTGGGCGGGAGTGCGCGACGCAACGAGCCACGGGGCGACGGCACCACAGCCGGTCCGCGACTTCGGCCCACTCGATATGCGCCCCTACTTCGGGCCCGGCTGGGTGCGCGGCGCAGATTATCTGACAGTCGACGTGCGTACACCGGGGTCGGACAGCGCCGGTAGACCGGTGCTGGTTTTCGTCCACGGCGGCGGGTTCGTCACCGGTTCCTCGCAGGCCGCGCTCTACGACGGCCACACCTTCGCCGGCGCGGGAATCGTCGTCGTCACCGTCAACTATCGCTTGGGTATCCCCGGCTTTCTCGACGTCCACGGGGCACCGCGCAATCGCGGATTGCTCGACGTGCTGGCCGCCCTCAGGTGGGTTCGCGACGCGATCAGTGCATTCGGTGGCGATCCCGCCAACGTGACGGTAGCCGGCCAGTCTGCCGGCGCCACGTTGGTCGGAGCGCTGCTCGCGACACCGGAAGCCACCGGGTTGTTCCAGCACGCCGTCATGCAGAGCGGCAGCGGCACAGGAGCTTTCACTCCTGAGCAAGCAGAGCGGGTCACCCGCGCGGCCGCAACAGAGCTGGGCGTCGACACCACCACGGACGGCTTTGCCGACATTCCCGACGAACAGTTCGTCGCTGTGCTGCCGGAGCTCACCGGGCTCGATCTGCGCACCGCCTCCGCTACTGATCCACTGGTGGGACTCAGCCCGTTCGGTCTCGTCCTGGACGAACAACCCGCCGATGCGCTCGCGCACGGACCAGCGGCCGATATCGATCTGCTGATAGGTACCAACACGGAGGAAGGCAACCTGTACCTCGTACCCCAAGGCAACTTCGAGAATTCGCAGCCGGCGGATGTGCTGGCAGTCGCCGGACAGGCGCACAGGGACCCCGAGAATGCCGTGAAAGCGCTGATCGCCCGACGTCCGCAGGCCACCTCCGGCGAACTACGCTCGGCCTTGATCGGTGACGCACTCTTCGGTGCCGGCTCCGCCCGCATGGCGCAGGCCCACTCGCGGATTTCGAACCGTGGCACCTACGTCTACAGTTTCGGCTTCCGCTCGGCAGCACTGCACGGCCGGCTCGGTGCCGCCCACACCGTAGAGCTCCCCTTCGTCTTCGACATCGCCGATGCCGAATGGCTGCACGGGCCGACGGGCCTACTCGGGCCCGATCCGGCACCGCACGGCCTGGCCCGGGAAATGCATGAAGCCTGGCTCGCGATGGTACGCAAGGGCTCCCCGGGATGGGCTGCCTACGACAACAGCTCCGATACCGTGCAGCACTTCGGATGAGCCGGATTCTCGATGTCGTGGTTCGCGGAGCGGAATCGTGCGCCGGTGGTTGTTCGGGCGGCCCTGTAGGAAGATCTTCGAGCCGGAGCGAACGCCGACTCGATCGTCAGTGAGCTGCGCATGGTGGACGTCAGTTCCCGGTGAACCCGGGCGTACGCCGCTCCAGCATTGCCGAGACGGCCTCGTCGTGGTCGGCCGTGTGGTGGGTGATCGCTTGCATGGCGGCGGACAGTTCGAGCAGGGTTTCCAGGCTCTGGTGCTGTCCCTCGCGGAGCAGGCGTTTGGTCATGCGCAGAGCGTGCGGCGGATTCACCGCGATATCGGCGGCCAGTCGGTGGGCGGTCTCGAGCAGTCGATCGGGTTCGACGACCTCGTTGACCATGCCCCAGTCGAGGGCCGTCGCCGCATCGATCGCCGCGCCGGTGAACGCCAGCTGGCTGGCGCGCGCCATGCCGACGGCACGGGGCAGCAGCCAGGCGCCGCCGTCGCCGGGGATGAGGCCGAGACGGACGAAGCTTTCGGCGAAGGTCGCGGTGGTCGAGGCGATGCGCATATCGCACATCAGGGCCAGATCGCAGCCGGCGCCGATGGCGGGTCCGTTCACCGCGGCGATGGTGGGGATTTCACAGTGGTACAGCGCTTTCGGGATGCGCTGGATTCCGTGCCGGTAACCCTGTCGCAGTTCGGCGGGGGTGCCGCCGAACATTCCGGCCTTATCGCGCATATGCTTCACGTTGCCGCCCGCGCTGAACGCCGTGCCTGCACCGGTGAGGATCGCGACGCGCAGGGAATGATCCCGGTTGGCCTCGCCCACGGCGGTCTCCAGGGCTTCGATGGTCGCCTCGTCGGAGATCGGATTGCGCTGTTCGGGGTTGTCGATGGTCCAGACGACGATATCGCCGGTGCGCTCCACGCGCAGGGGTGCGGTCACGGTTGCTCCTCGGGCCACGATGCTGCGGTTGTCTCCGGCAACAATGCCCGATCGGCCGCGGCGCCGTTCCGCTGCCATGGGTTCGCCGGCCGCCGGCTGCGTGGTAATCGTGTCGTCCGGAAACGGCAATTCCGTCCGGGTCGGCCGATGTGCACTCGTGACCGGGCGGTTCTCGTGGTGGTGCTTGATCCGCACCGTGAGTGCCGTCAGATTGCGGGCGCGTGCCGCGACCCGGGTGAGCGCCTCGGCCAGTTCGGCCTCGGCCGCGGCGTCGAGGTCGGCGTCGAGCAGCGCGTCGACGGCGTGTTCCAAGGCGCGAATATGACAACTGAGCGCGCCATTCGAACACATGTTCTAATGGTACCGCATGCTCTGCGGAGGCTCGGCCGCGGCGCTTCGATGGGGACGGTTGCTCGAGGTATGCAACGGGTGGGTGATTCTCATGGTCGGGTCGGGGTGAGCGCTCTCGAATCCGGCGCCTCCAGGTCCGTCGAGGATCCGGTGCAGCTCGTCCGGTTTCTCTGTGTTGCGGCCGGCGGGGTCGCGCGCGGTCGTCAGGTGGTGCGCTCATGTGGATGATGGAGGGAACGCCCGAACCCATCGATGAATGAGCTTGCACGATCGTGCATAATCATCACATGGCTGATCACACGGATATGCCCGACCGGACCGCGCCCCTGCGGGTGGCCGTCGCCGGTGCCAGTGGTTATGCGGGCGGAGAAGTGCTGCGTCTGTTGCTGGGGCATCCGGAGTACCGAGCCGGGCGCCTCGAGATCGGGGCGCTGACCGCGGGCAGTAACGCCGGAACCGCACTGGGGACGCTCCAGCCGCATCTGCTGCCGCTGGCCGATCGGATCCTCGCCCCGACCACGGCGGCCGACCTGGCCGGGCACGACGTCGTCTTCCTCGGCCTGCCACACGGCCAGTCGGCCGCACTGGCCACGGAACTGCCCGATTCGACGGTGATCATCGACTGCGGCGCCGATTTCCGGCTCACCGATCCCGCTGCCTGGGACCGCTATTACGGCGGTCCCCACGCAGGGAGCTGGCCCTACGGTCTCCCGGAATTGCCGGGCGCGCGGGAGCTCCTGCGCGGCGCCACCCGCATCGCCGTCCCGGGCTGCTATCCCACCGTCGCCAGCCTCGCGCTGGCGCCCGCGGTCGCGGCGGGCATCATCGATCCGGACGTGAACATCGTGGCCGTCACCGGCACCTCGGGGGCCGGCCGGAAACTCGATGTGGGCCTGCTAGGCTCGGAGGTCATGGGCTCGGCCCGCGCCTACGGGATCGCCGGCGCGCACCGCCATACGCCCGAGATCGCGCAGAATCTTTCGGCTGCGGCGGGTAATCCTGTGCGGGTGTCCTTCACCCCGGTTCTCGCGCCCATGCCGCGCGGCATCCTGGCCACCTGCACCGCCCCGGTGCGTGTCGACGCCGCGCAGGCCCGCGCCGTCTACGAAAAGGCCTATGCCGACGAACCGTTCGTGCACCTGCTGCCCGAAGGCGTCCTTCCCCAGACCGGTGCGGTGCTCGGCGCGAATACGGTCACCCTGCAGGTGACCGTAGACCCCGACGCCGCCCGGCTGGTGGTGATCGGCGCCGTCGACAATCTGACCAAGGGCACCGCGGGCGCCGCGGTGCAGTCCATGAACCTCGCGCTCGGCCTCGACGAGACGGCCGGGCTGCCCACCGTAGGAGTGGCTCCGTGACCACCGACGCCAACCTCGTCCACAACCAGGGTGTCACCGCGCCGCTGGGTTTCCGGGCGGCCGGGATCGCCGCCGGACTCAAGGCCAGCGGTAAACCCGACCTCGCGCTCGTCTTCAACGAGGGCCCCGATTACGCCGCCGCGGGTGTGTTCACCAGTAACCAGGTGAAAGCCGCCCCCGTGCAGTGGTCGCAGCAGGTGCTGAAATCCGGGCGGCTGCGCGCGGTGATCCTGAATTCCGGCGGCGCGAATGCCTGCACCGGCCCGCTGGGATTCCAGGACACTCACCGCACCGCCGAGGAGCTCGCCACCGCGCTGAGCAACTGGGGTACCGAAACCGGTGCCGGTGAGATCGCGGTGTGCTCCACCGGCCTGATCGGTGACCGGTTGCCGATGGACAAGCTGATCCCCGCCGTCACCGAGATCGTGCACGAGATGGGCGGCGGTATGTCGGGCGGCACCGATGCCGCGCACGCCATCATGACCACCGATACCGTGCCGAAAGAAGCCTCCCTGCACCACCCGGCCAAATGGAACGTGGGCGGGATGGCCAAGGGGGCGGGCATGCTCGCGCCGTCGCTGGCGACCATGCTGGTGGTCCTCACCACCGACGCCGTCGCCACCCCGGAACAACTCGACACCGCCCTGCGCAAAGCCACCCGGCGCACCTTCGACCGGCTGGATGTGGACGGTTCGATGTCCACCAACGACACCGTGCTGCTGCTGGCCAACGGCGCCAGCGAGGTCGCGCCGAGCCAGGAGGAGCTGGATGCGGCGGTCCTGGCGGTTTGCGACGATCTGGCCGGTCAGTTGATGGCCGACGCGGAAGGCATCACCAAACGCGTCCTGATCACCGTGCAGGGGGCGCGCAGCGAGGGCGACGCGCTCACCGCGGCCCGCATCATCGCCCGCGACAGCCTGGTCAAAACCGCGCTGTTCGGATCCGACCCGAACTGGGGCCGGGTGCTGGCCGCGGTCGGTACCGCACCCTTCGAACTGGACCCGGACGTGATCTCGGTCTCGTTCAACGGCTTCCCCGTCTGTATCGACGGCACCGGCGCGCCGGGTGCCCGTGACGCCGACCTGTCCGGCGCCGATATCCATGTGGTGGTCGATCTGCGGCTCGGTGACGGATCCGCCACCGTCCGCACCACCGACCTGTCCTACGCCTACGTCGAAGAGAACTCGGCCTACAGCTCATGACCGAAGCGATCCACCAGCTGTCTGCGCTGGACAAAGCACATATCCTCGCCGGCGCCCTGCCGTGGCTGCAGAAGTTCCGCGATAAGATCGTCGTGGTCAAATACGGCGGTAACGCCATGATCGACGACGACCTCAAACGCGCGTTCGCCGGCGATATGGCCTTCCTGCGCACCGTCGGCGTACACCCCGTGGTCGTGCACGGCGGCGGCCCGCAGATCTCGGCCATGCTGAAAAAGCTGGGGATGGCCGGAGAGTTCCGCGGCGGTTTCCGCGTCACCACACCCGAGGTGATGGAGGTGGTGCGGATGGTGCTGTTCGGTCAGGTCGGGCGGGAACTGGTCGGGCTGATCAACGCACACGGACCGTATGCCGTCGGTATCTCCGGTGAGGACGCCCGGCTGTTCACCGCGACCCGCCGCACCGTCGATATCGACGGCTCGGCCACCGATATCGGCCTGGTCGGCGATGTCACCGATGTCCATCCGGGCGCCGTCCTGGATCTCATCGGCGCCGGCCGGATCCCGGTGGTGTCGACCATCGCACCCGACGCCGACGGCGTGGTGCACAACATCAACGCCGATACCGCCGCGGCCGCGCTGGCCGAGGGAATAGGCGCGGAGAAACTGGTCGTCCTCACCGATGTCGAGGGCCTCTACACCGACTGGCCCGACCGTTCCTCGCTGACCAGCGTGATCGACACCGACGCGCTCGCCGACCTGCTGCCGTCGCTGGATTCGGGGATGGTCCCCAAAATGGAGGCGTGCCTGCGCGCGGTGCGCGGCGGCGTCCCGGGCGCGCATGTCATCGATGGCCGCATACCCCATTCGGTACTGCTGGAACTGTTCACCGGGGAAGGTATAGGCACCATGGTCACACCGGCGGCGGACGAGGAAAACGGAGTCAGAGCATGAACACTGCGCAACTGCGGCAACGGTGGTCGAATGTGATGATGCGTAACTACCCCACCCCCGAGGTCGTGCTGACCCGGGGCAACGGTGCGGTGGTGTACGACGCGGACGGCAACCGCTATGTCGATTTCGTCGGCGGGATCGCGGTCAACAGTCTCGGGCACGCGCATCAGGCGATTCTGAGCGCGGTGATGGAGCAGCTCGGGACGCTCGGCCATGTCTCGAATCTCTACGGCAGCGAACCGGTGATCGAACTCGCCGAAACACTGCTGGCGCATTTCGGCGACGGGGACGGGCGCGCCTTCTTCTGCAATTCCGGTGCGGAAGCCAACGAGGCCGCGTTCAAACTGGCCCGGCTCACCGGCCGCCGCAAGATCATCGCCTGCGATGAGGCATTCCACGGCCGCACCATGGGTGCACTTGCGCTCACCGGCCAGCCGTCGAAGCGCGCACCGTTCGAACCGATGCCGCCCGGTGTGGTGCATGTGCCCTACGGCGATGCGGCGATCCTGGAGCGCGCGGTGGATTCCGATACCGCCGCGGTATTCCTGGAACCGATGCTGGGGGAGAGCGGTGTGGTCGTCCCGCCGCTGGACTATCTGGTGCGGGCCCGGGAGATCACGGCCCGGCACGGCGCCCTGCTGATCCTGGACGAAGTGCAGACCGGTATCGGGCGGACCGGGAAGATGTACGCGCACCAGGCATTCGGAATCACCCCCGATGTGATGACCCTGGCCAAAGGGCTGGGCGCGGGTCTGCCGATCGGCGCCGTCCTGGCCACCGGGCATGCCGCCGATCTGTTCACCCCCGGAATGCACGGCACCACCTTCGGTGGTAACCCGATCAGTGCCGCCGCGGCGCTGGCGGTCCTGCGCACCATCGCCGAGGACGGCCTGCTCGACCATGTCGAATCGGTCGGCAAACGGCTCAGCGACGGTATCGCGGTCCTCGAACATCCGCTGATCGCCGATGTGCGCGGCGCCGGCCTGCTCATCGGTATCGGCCTCACCCAGCCGGTCGCACCGCAGGTCGAGGCCCGCGCCCGCGCCGCCGGGTATCTGGTGAACCCGGCGAAACCCGATGTCATCCGGCTGGCGCCGCCGCTGGTGCTCACCGAAACCCAGGCCGACAATCTGGTGCTGGATCTGCCGGTGATCCTCGACGAGGTACTGGCCGCGACGAAAGGAGCCCCGACATGATCGGGTCAAGCGCGGAGGCGGTAGCGGAGCGTAACCACGCAGCGCTTCCGATCATGTCGAAAGGACACTGCTCATGACCGCTTCGCCCGCCGTCCGGCACTTCCTGCGTGACGACGACCTGACTCCCGCCGAACAGGCCGAGGTTCTGGCCCTGGCGGCCGAACTGAAGAAGAACCCGTTCGCCCGCCGCCCGCTGGAGGGGCCACGCGGGGTCGGGGTGATCTTCGACAAGAACTCCACCCGCACCCGTTTCTCCTTCGAACTCGGGATCGCCCAACTCGGCGGGCACGCGGTGGTGGTCGACGGACAGAACACCCAGCTCGGCCGTGATGAAACCCTGGCCGATACCGGCCGGGTGCTCTCCCGCTACGTCGACGCCATCGTCTGGCGCACCTTCGGTCAGCAGCGGCTCGAGGAAATGGCCGGAACGGCGACGGTTCCGGTGGTCAACGCACTGTCCGACGATTTCCACCCGTGCCAGGTCCTGGCGGATCTGCAAACCGTCACCGAACACAAAGGTGATCCGAAGGGCCTGGTCCTGTCCTACTTCGGCGACGGTGCCAACAATATGGCGCAGTCGCTGGTGCTCGGCGGAGTCACGGCCGGGATGCATGTGCGGATCGCGGCGCCGACCGGATTCCAGCCGGCGAAGGCGGTGCTCGCCGCCGCCCGCGCCCGCGCCACGGAAACCGGCGGCAGCGTGACGGTCACCGACGACCCGTACACCTCCGCCGCGGGCGCCGATGTCTTGGTCACCGACACCTGGACCTCCATGGGTCAGGAAAGCGACGGCCTGGACCGGGTCGCACCTTTCCGCCCGTATCAGGTGAACGCCGGACTGCTCGCCGGCGCCGCCAAGGACGCCATCGTCCTGCACTGCCTGCCCGCGCATCGCGGCGAGGAGATCACCGACGATGTGCTCGACGGCCGGCAGAGCGTGGTGTGGGACGAAGCGGAGAACCGCCTGCACGCCCAGAAAGCGCTGCTCGCGTGGTTGCTGGAACGCGAGGGCGCACAGCGACGATGAGTGAGGCTCGTACGCATTCCACCGGCCCCATCACGGCCGCCACCCGGGCAGGCCGGCAATCGCGAATCATCGCGCTGCTGGCCGCGCACCCGGTCCGCAGCCAGACCGAACTGGCCAATCTGCTCGCCGCCGAAGGGATCGAAACCACCCAGGCCACACTGTCCCGCGATCTCGACGAACTGGGCGCGGTCAAACTCCGCGCGGCCGACGGCGGCGCCGGTGTCTACGTGGTCCCGGAGGACGGCAGCCCGGTCCGCGGGGTCACCGGCGGTACCGGCCGGTTGGCGAAACTCCTCGGCGATCTGCTGGTCTCCACCGATTCCAGCGGCAATATTGCGGTCCTGCGCACCCCGCCCGGTGCGGCCCATTTCCTGGCCAGCGCCCTCGACCGGTCGGTCCTGCCCTACATCGTCGGCACCATTGCCGGCGACGACACCATCGCCGTGATCGCCCGTGAACCCCTGACCGGCGCCGAACTCGCCGCGAAAATCGAAAACCTGGCCTGAGTTTGCGGCAGGAGCGCGGCGGCGCCGGTTCTTCGGTACGGAGGGGCCGGTACCGGCGTCACCTTTCCGGATCACGGCGCATACGTCTTGTCCGGAAACTGGTTACACGGAATCGAGATGGCCGGGCGAGGCCGTTACGGCCAGCGTGGCCGGTTCCGGAGTGCTGTGCGGTAGGCGATCCAACGGCCGGTCGCGCCGAGACAAGCACCCACCAGGCCGATTGTCGAAGTGACCAGCAGGATTGCTGGTATACCCCATAAGAGGTCTCGCACGAAAATGTACGGGGAGGCCGCGAAGGTGAGAGCCCCGATTACCGAGCCCAACCCGGAACACGCAATGGTCAGAATTCGCCCGAGGCTTCTGCCCGACAACAGGAGAAGCCAGGCGCTGTTCCAGAGGAGAACGAGCATCCCACCGATGAGGAGCGCCACGGCCATGTTCGCGACGTCCGGGCTGCCCGCAGCGATGGAACGTGCTGCCGCTACGAGTCCGACCAAGAACCCGATGGTCCCGAACAGCGCAAAGATCAGTGTGGCAATCGCTGCAGTCATGGCCGTAGCCGCCGATGGTTTCGGTCCGAGCCATTCCGCCGGAGGGCTCGCCCATGCGGCATGCGGGCCCGGGGCTGCTGCGGCAATCGGTGCGGGCGGGGGCCATGCCGGTTGAACCAGGCTGCCTTTCCGGGGGCCACGCGGGTTGAACCGGCTGGTGCTCCGGTTTTGGGCGGCAGGGATCGGGTGTCCGTATGGGGAGCTGTTCGCTATGGTCGGTGCCGAGCGGGCCATATCCGCCGCGATCTGCCGGCCTTCGAGGGCGGCGCGCACCGCAGCGGTGAATTCACTGCACGTCGCGAAGCGGTCGTCGCGCTGTTTGGCCATGGCCCGTTCCAACACCGCATCGATAGTCCCGGGTAAATCCGGGCGTGTGGCGGTGAGCCGGGGCACAGGCTGGGATATATGCCCCATCACCACCTGGCCCGGGTTCGTCGCCAGATACGGCGGCCGGCCGCCGAGAATCGCGAACAACGTGCAGGCCAGCGAATACTGATCGGAGCGGTGGTCCACAACCTGCCCGGACAACTGCTCCGGCGATCCGTAGGACAGGGTCGCGGAGAAGGTTCCGGTCGCCGTGACCTTCGTACTGGTCGGGTCGGTGAGCCGGGCAATTCCGAAATCGGTGAGCACCGCGTGGGGTTCGCGGAAGGCGTCGGCTTCGGAGATCAGGATATTGGCCGGTTTCACATCGCGGTGCAGGACACCCCGGCTGTGTGCGTAGTCCAGTGCCGAAGCGGTCTCGCCCAGCAGCCGTACCACCGTGTCCGCCGGATGTGCTCGGGGATCCAAGGAGGCGGCGTCGGTGCCGCGAATGTATTGCATAGCGATCCACAGGCGCCCGTCGTCGGTACCGCGATCGAGTACACCGACAATGCCGGGATGCTCGAGCTGGGCGATGACATCGGCTTCGCGTTCGAAACGGCGGACGAGTTCAGGGTCGGTGGAAACTTCGCGGTTCAGCAGCTTCAATGCGACGCTGCGCGGCAATCGTGGATGCCGGGCGAGATACACGGTCCCCATACCGCCTTGGCCCAGTACGCCTTCGATCTGATATCCGGCGAATGCCGAACCCACCCCCTGCACTGCTGCTCCCTTCGTCACTTTTCGAACGCTGTGACGGTACCGCACCCTCGGGTGGGCAGTCGCTGGGTCGCTGCGGATCTGCGAGGTAGGTAGAAAAGGTGCAGTGCCTGGGCGACGACCGACGCAGGGCGGTCGTCGACGACGCGGCTCGCTGACCGCTCGGGCCGCGGAGGAGTCAGGCAGCCGCAGAAAGTGCGTATTCTCCTCGGTCCTGGAGTGACGACCCGGCTTCCATTACGTGGATGCCTTTATGGTCGCGGGCTCGATTCAGTGGTTGTTCACCAGTTCCTGCAGGAACGGTGTGGCGAGTTCGATGCCCATCACGCCCAGCGCCAGGGCGGCGTTTCCCAGCGTGACGACGATGAAGCCGATGGTCTCGTAGTTGTCCTGCGCCCACTGCTGCAATGTCTGCACGGTCTTCTCCTCCCTTCGCGATTGCGCTGATGGGATGTGACCAGCGTCGCACCTCTGCGGTGGGTGGCCAAGGGCTGTTATCGAGTTGGGAGGCGGGGTGTGGTGTGGTTATCGCAGGTAACGGCCCATGCGACCCCCGGTTATGAATGAGATTGCACCATCGTGCATAATCATTTGCAACGGCGGCGCGAGCCGGACCGGCAAAGGGCCAGCATACTGCTGGACAGCGGTCACCGGATCCCGCGGAAACCGCGCACCCGAGAACGAACAGCAGACCAACGCATACATCCTAGGGAGCACCAGAACATGTCCGATCGCGTCGTACTCGCCTACTCCGGTGGGCTGGACACCTCCGTGGCCATCAGCTGGATCGGCAAGGAGACCGGCGCCGAGGTCGTGGCCGTCGCCATCGACCTGGGGCAGGGCGGCGAGGATATGAACGTGGTGCGCCAGCGTGCCCTGGACTGCGGCGCCGTCGAAGCCGTGGTGGTCGACGCCCGCGACGAGTTCGCCGACGAGTACTGCCTGCCCACCATCCAGGCCAACGCCCTCTACCAGGCCGAGTACCCGCTGGTCTCGGCGATCAGCCGGCCGCTCATCGTCAAGCATCTGGTCGAGGCCGCGAAATTCCACGGCGCCTCCACCGTCGCGCATGGCTGCACCGGTAAGGGCAACGACCAGGTCCGGTTCGAGGTCGGTATCGGCGCGCTGGCCCCCGACCTGAACGTGATCGCCCCGGTCCGCGACTACGCCTGGACCCGGGAGAAGGCCATCGCCTTCGCCGAGGAGAACAAGCTCCCGATCAACGTCACCAAGAAGTCGCCGTTCTCCATCGACCAGAACGTCTGGGGCCGGGCCGTCGAAACCGGATTCCTCGAGGATCTGTGGAACGCGCCCACCAAGGATGTCTACGACTACACCACCGACCCCACCGTCAACTTCGAAGCCCCCGACGAGCTGATCGTCAGCTTCGACCGCGGTGTCCCGGTGGCCATCGACGGCCGCCAGGTCAGCGTCCTCGAAGCGATCGTGGAACTGAACCGCCGGGCGGGCCGCCAGGGTGTCGGCCGGCTGGACATGGTGGAGGATCGCCTCGTCGGCATCAAGAGCCGGGAGATCTACGAGGCGCCGGGCGCCATCGCGCTGATCACCGCGCACCGCGCCCTCGAGAGCGTCACCCTCGAGCGGGAACTGGGCCGGTACAAGCGGCAGGTCGAGCAGCGCTGGGGCGAGCTGGCCTACGACGGTCTGTGGTTCTCCCCGCTCAAGCGCGCCCTCGACGCGTTCGTCGCCGAAACCCAGCAGCACGTCAGCGGCGATATCCGCATGGTCCTGCACGGCGGCAACGTCACCGTCAACGGCCGGCGCAGCGAACAGTCGCTCTACGACTTCAACCTGGCGACCTACGACGAGGGCGATACCTTCGACCAGTCGCTGGCCAAGGGTTTCGTGCAGCTGCACGGCCTGTCCTCGAAGGTCGCGGCCAAGCGCGATCTGAATCAGAAGTAGAAGGACGCCACGCCCGGTCGCCCGCAACGGCGGCCGGGCGGTTTTCGCAATCGGTCGCCGGGCGGTTGGATGGTCTTCGAGCGGTCGCGCCTCGCGTCCGGACAGGAAAGCGGGTGAATCCGGCCGACTGCCGTCGCCCGAGATTCCGCGGCACAGCCGTTCGGCATTCCGGGTCCGAGGGGCGCGGCGTCGGCGGACGGTCCGCGCTGCGGTCGGTACGGTACTGCGGAATCGGTTCGGACGCCCGTGGTGGGCCGGAGGACGACTGGTCGTCGGTGGCGGGAACAGCATGATCGTGGAACGAACCCAGAATGCTGCGCAGTCGCTCCGGAGCGGCCGGACGCGGCGACAGGCAGAACCAATACCGTAGGGGCCGACCCGGCCGGCATATCGAGACGTGGGAGAGACAGTGGGCACCAACGAGGGCGCGTTGTGGGGCGGGCGGTTCGCATCCGGTCCCGCCGAGGCGATGGCGGCGCTGAGTAAATCGACCCAGTTCGACTGGGCCCTCGCGCCCTACGACATCCGGGCATCCAAGGCGCATGCCCGGGTGCTGAACAAGGCCGGTCTGCTGTCGGAATCCGATCTCACCGCGATGCTCGCCGGCCTCGATCGGCTGGCTGCCGACGTCGAATCGGGTGCCTTCGTGGCGGCCGAATCGGACGAGGATGTCCACGGAGCGCTCGAACGCGGGCTCATCGAACGCGTCGGCACCGAGCTCGGTGGCCGGTTGCGGGCCGGGCGGTCCCGGAACGACCAGGTCGCGACCCTTTTCCGGATGTGGCTGCGCGACGCCGTGCGCCGGGTTGCCACCGGGCTGGTCGCCGTGGTGGACGCCCTGGTCGAGCAGGCCGCCGCCCATCCCGACGCGGTGATGCCCGGGAAAACCCATCTGCAGGCCGCACAACCCGTGCTGCTGGCGCACCATCTCCTGGCGCACGCCCACCCGCTGCTCCGCGATATCGACCGGTTGCGTGATTTCGACAAACGCGCCGCCGTCTCCCCGTACGGGTCGGGTGCGCTGGCCGGTTCCTCGCTCGGGCTCGACCCGGAAGCGATCGCCGCGGATCTGGATTTCGATGCCGCCGCCGCCAACTCCATCGACGCCACATCGTCGCGCGATTTCGCCGCCGAGGCGGCATTCGTGCTCGCGATGATCGGCGTGGACCTCAGTCGGATGGCCGAAGAGGTCATCATCTGGAGCACTCCCGAATTCGGCTATGTCACCCTCGCCGATGCCTGGTCGACCGGGTCGTCGATCATGCCGCAGAAGAAGAACCCCGACGTCTCGGAACTCACCCGCGGCAAAGCCGGACGCCTGATCGGCAACCTCACGGGACTGCTCGCGACGCTCAAGGCGCAACCCCTCGCCTACAACCGGGATCTGCAGGAGGACAAAGAACCCCTGTTCGATTCGGTGGCCCAGCTGGAACTGCTGCTGCCCGCCATCGCCGGACTGGTCTCCACGCTGACCTTCCACACCGAGCGATTGGCCGAACTCGCGCCCGCCGGGTTCACCCTCGCGACCGATATCGCCGAGTGGATGGTGCGCCGCGGCGTGCCGTTCCGGGTCGCGCACGAAGCGGCAGGCGCCTGTGTCCGCGCCGCCGAGACGCGGGGGGTCGGGCTCGACGAGCTGACCGACGCCGAATTCGCCGCGATCGATCCCGCCCTCACCCCGGAGGTACGCGAGGTTCTGACCGTCGAGGGTTCCGTGGCATCGCGGAACGCTCGCGGCGGCACGGCGGGGGAGCGAGTGCGCGAACAGCTCGCCGAGGTACAGCAGGCGGCCGGCGATATCCGCGCCTGGCTGGGCTGACCAGCGCGTATATTCCGCATCTCGACGGGGTGCGGGCGTGCTCGTCGAGGCTGCCGAAGGTGGCGGGGGCGCGGCTTGCGAGGTCGGCGGTCCGCTGCCGGGCGATCCGCGTGTTGCGCGGCGCCGCCCGGCTCTTGGTGCGGCAGGGGTTGTGCCGGCCGCCGGTATCGATCACGGCGTGGCCGATCCGCCATCTCTGCGCCGGGGTCGTTGTCGGCCACAGGGACGGCGACCGGAGCCGTGGCCCGCCGACCGAGACTCCTCGACAAGCGCGTGGAACGCCAAAGGTCTGGTGCGACATTTGTTCATACTTAGATATGCGCATCTAAATATTAGTTCTCCATCGGGGTCGAGAGGTTGATGCAACAGGGAAGATGCCGGAGATTATCGCGTCGAATTTCAGGGAATGAGCGGCTGGGCGGTGGCGACCTCGAGCACCCCGGCGAACCACGGGCTGAACTCGTGCGGCTCGTCCCGCATCTGCCGGCGCAGGTCGTCGGGATTCATCCATCGGTACGTGGCGACCTCGGCCGGGTCGGGTTGCGGGGCCGCATCGTCGAGCAACCCGATCAACACGTGATCCCATTCGTGCTCGACGTAACCGGTACGCGGATCTTCGGCGCGGTACCGGTAGACCCCGACCTCGGTGAGCGCGACCCGCAATCCCATCTCCTCGCCCAGCCGGATACCCGCGGCCTCCGCGACCGGCTGGCCGGGTGCCGGGTGACCGCAACAGGTGTTGGACCAGCGCGCGGGAAACCGGGTCTTGCCGAGCGCGCGCTGTTGCAGCAGTAACTGCCCGCGGCTGTTGAAGACGAGTACCGAGAAAGCCCGATGCGGTGCGCCGGGGGCGCGGTGGGCTTCGGAGACCGCGCACGATCCGACCGTGTTACCGGCTGTGTCCACCAATTCCACGGGCAGCGATTCCCGGTCGGTGGGGGCGGTCGGCAGCTGGGTCGTATCGGTCACGTTGCCACCTTATCGGCGCGGGCGGATAGGTCCGCCGAGGTGACGGGTACATGATGTAGATGTCACAACGGACGGCCGGTCCGGAGTGCGATATGGCAGGCTTTGGTACATACCTTGTGGTTTGTGAGGTAGACCACGCCACGGGCAGGGCTGGGAGTGGAACGTGAAGTTGAGTGTGCGAGGTTTGGTGGGATCGGCGCAGCGGGTGATGGCCACCGCGCAGAACGGTCTCGAAGTCATCCGCTTCGGCGGGCTCGGACGCGATACCGATTCCTCGCCGTTCGAGATCGTCGAGCGCCGGCCCATGTACCGGTTGCGGCACTATTTTCCCGCGGAAACCGGTGGCGGTCCGGTGGTGCTGCTCGTGCCGCCGCTGATGGTGAGTGCCGATATCTGGGATGTCAACGGTGACGACGGCGCCGTCGGGATTCTGCACCGCGGCGGAATCGACTGCTGGGTGGTCGATTTCGGTTCCCCCTCGACAGAGGAGGGCGGCTGGCAGCGCGATCTGGCCGACCACGTCCTGGCCGTGCACAGCGCCATCGACACCGTCTGCGCGGAAACCGGCCGCACCGTGCACCTCATGGGGTACTCGCAGGGCGGGATGTTCGCCTATCAGGCGGCCGCGTTCCGTTCGGGAAAAGGGATCGCGAGCATCGTGACCTTCGGCAGCCCGGTCGATATCGTCGCCGGGATGCCGCTCGGGCTGCCGCACGCCGCGGTGACCGATCTGGTGGATTTCGCCGCCGACCATGTCGTGCCCCGGTTGCCGATCACCGACCGGATGGTGCGGATCGGTTTCCAGCTGCTGGATCCGGTGAAAACCACGAAGGCACGGATCGACTTCCTGCGTCAGCTGCACGACCGCGAGGCCCTGCTGCCCAAGGAACGCCAGCGGCGGTTCCTGAGCAACGAGGGCTGGGTCGGTTACGCGGGCCCCGCGGCGGCGGATCTGCTGAAACAGTTCGTCGTGCACAACCGGATGATGCTCGGTGGTTTCGTGATCCGCGATCAGCCGATCTCGCTGGCCGATCTCAAATGCCCGATCCTGGCGTTCGTCGGCGAGGTGGACGAAATCGGTCAGCCCGCAGCGGTGCGCGGGATCGTCCGTGCCGCGCCGCGCGCCGAAGTCTACGAATCAACGGTGGTGTCCGGGCATTTCGGCTTGGTCGCCGGTTCCATGGCGACCAAGTGCACCTGGCCGCGAGTGCGGGACTGGGTGGGCTGGGTCGAGGGCGGCGATCCGCTGCCCGAGGAGATCGTGCCGATGGCCGACCAGCCGGCCGGGGACGCCCCGCGGACCGCGCTGATACGCGCCGTGCACACCGCTACGGCGCTGGCGGAGGCCGGTGCGGGAGTCGGCCGGGCACTGGAGCAGGTGGCCGCGAACACGGTCCGCGGCTCGGTCGGTCTGGTCGAGGGCGCGGCGCGGACGCTGCCCCGCCTGACCCGGCTCGGCACGATCCAATCCGGAACCCGGATCTCGATCGGCCGGCTGATGGCCGAACAGGCCCGCCGGACACCCAACGCGGAATGTTTCCTGTTCGACGACCGGGTGCATACTCATGCGGCGGTCGATGCCCGGATCGAGAACGTCGTGCGCGGGTTGATCTCGGTGGGTATCCGCCCGGCGACCCGCGTCGGGGTGGTGATGGAGACCCGGCCCAGTGCTCTGGTGACACTCGCAGCGCTGTCCCGGATCGGCGCCGTCGCGGTGCTGCTGGCACCCGACAGCGATCTGACCACCGCCCTGGAACAGACCGGGACGGTGATCCTGGTGTCCGATCCGGAGAATGTGCGCCACGCCGTGGCGACCGGTGCCCGGGTCCTCGTGCTCGGTGGCGGCGATTCGCGGGGCCTGGCGGTCCCGGCCGGTACCGATCTCGTCGACCTGGAACAGATCGATCCGCAGCGGGTCCACATTCCGGGCTGGTACCGCCCCGACCCGGGCCGGGCGCGTGAGCTCGCGTTCATCCTGGTCTCCGGCACCGGCGACCGCCTGGATATCAAGTACATCACCAACCACCGCTGGGCATTGTCGGCGTTCGGTACCGCCTCGGCGGCCTATCTGGACCACAAGGACACGGTGTACTGCCTGGCTCCGCTGCACCATTCGTCGGGTCTGCTGGTGAGCCTGGGTGGCGCGATCGCCGGCGGAAGCCGGATCGCGCTGGCCAGATCGCTGGACCCGGCCCAGTTCGCCGAGGAAGTGCACCGGTACGGGGTCACGGTCGTCACCTACACCTGGACGATGCTGCGCGATATCCTCGACGCCGAAGTCTTCCCGGCCGGGTATCCCCATCCGATCCGGCTGTTCATCGGTTCCGGTATGCCCGCCGGTTTGTGGCGGCGCACGATGGAACAGTTCGCGCCGGCCCGGGTCCTCGAGTTCTACGCCTCCATCGAGGGCGATGTGGTGCTGGCGAATGTGCCCGGAGTGAAATTCGGTTGTAAGGGCCGCCCGGTGCCCGGCACGGCGCGGGTCGAACTGGTGGCCTTCGACCCGGTATCCGGCCAGGTCACGGTGGACGACAACGGGTACGCCCGGCGTTGCGCGGACAACGAGGTGGGGCTGTTGATCGGCTCCGCCGGTGCGAACATCGATCTTTCTCGCGGCGGATTGCGCGGAGTGTTCGAACAGGAGGATTCCTGGCTGCCCACCGAAAACCTGTTCCGCCGCGACAGCGAAGGTGATTACTGGCTGGTCGACCGGATCGATACGGTGATCCGGACCCGTCGCGGCCCGGTGTTCACCCAGCCGATCGTGGATGTGCTCAACGATATCGCCGCGGTCGATATGGAGGTCGCCTACGGGCTGCCGTCCCGGGACCGGGTGCTGGCGGTGGCGGCAGTGAGCGTGCGGCCCGGTTACGAGCTCGGTGCCGCCGATGTGACCGAAGCGCTGCGGTCGCTGCCGCCCGGGCAGCGCCCCGACCTGGTCTACGTCGTCGACGATATTCCGCGGAGCCCGTCCTACCGGCCCTCGGCCCACGCGGTGCAGGAAACCTACGCGCCCCGGCCCGGCCCACACACCTGGTGGTACAACCCGGATTCGGAGACCTATGAGGAGCTCACCGAGGTGGGTTCGCTGGGGCTGCTCACCTGAAAGCCGGCCGCTGCCCCGGGGGTCGGTAGAGCCGGGGACCAGCGGCGCCGGCTGCTCTCCGGCGCTCAGCAGCGGAACTCGGTGACGGCGGTGAGCACCCGGTCGAGCTGGCCGCGGGTGAGCATGGGCCACAACGGCAGCCGGACGATCGTCGCCGCGAACCGCGCGCTGCGGGTGCACGGGACCGGCGCACGACCGTATTTGAGTCCCGCGGCACTGGAGTCGAGCGGTACGTAGTGGAACGGGGCCACGATGCCCCGCGCAGCAAGATGCCGGATGAATGCGTCGCGGATCTCCTCCCTGGGCATGCGGAGATAGAACAGGTGGGCGGTATGCCGCCGATCCGGCGGCACGGCCATCGGCGCGACGCCCTGGCTCGCCGCCCACGACGCCACTCCGGCCGCGTAGGTATGCCAGACGCGGTGCCGGGCGCGCTGGATCGAATGGAATTCGGTCAGTTGCGCGTCGAGCACCGCGGCATTCAGTTCACTGGGCAGATAACTGGATCCGATGTCCTGCCACGAGTACTTGTCCACCTGTCCGCGCAGGAAACGCGCTCGGTCGGTGCCTTTCTCCCGGATGATCTCCGCGCGCCCCATCAGGATGTCGTCGGCGAGTAGCAGGGCGCCGCCCTCACCGCAGTGCACGTTCTTGGTGTCGTGAAAACTCTGGGTGCCCAGGGTTCCGAGCGTGCCCAGGGCCTTGCCCCGCCAGGTGCCGCCGAGGCCGTGCGCGTTGTCCTCGATGAGTGCCAGGCCGTGCCCGCGCGCCAGATCGCCCAGCGCGGCCATATCGGCTGCCACTCCGCCGTAGTGCATCACCACGATCGCCTTGGTGTGCTCGGTGATCGCCGCCGCGGCGGCCGCCGGGTCGATATTGCCGGTCGTCTCGTCGATATCGACGAAAACACAGGTCGCGCCGTGTACGGCGAACGCGGTCGCGGCGGAGGTGAACGCGAAACTGGGCACGATCACCTCATCCCCGGGACCCAGTTCGAGCAGCAGGGCGCCCAGTTCCAGCGCATGCGTGCACGAAGTGGTGAGCAGAACATGCGGGGCGCCGGTGATCTCGGCGAGTTTCGCGGTGGCGGCGGCGGTGAACGGGCCGTCACCGTGGCAGTGATCGGATTCGAGCACAGTGGTCACATTGGCCAGTTCGGCGGACGCCCGGTACGGCCGGCTGAAGATGATCCGGTCGCTGCGGTCGCCGCGGAGAGGTGGGGGCGCGGTGTGGTCACGTCGCGCTGTCGTGGCCGTCGCCGTCCCGCTCATCCGGCCGCCACCTCGGCACGCGGCCGGGTGAGCGACTGCGCGGTATCGGCCGGCGGCCGGGGTGTCGGGGATTCGATGGTGAGGTACAGCGGTTTACCGACCAGGATGTGCAACACCACGCCGAGGTATTCGGCGATGAGCCCGAGCGAGAACAGCAGCGCGCCCGAACACAGCAGGAGCACGACGATGATCGATGCCCAGCCCTCGGGATTGCCGTCGCCGCCGGTCACCGCGGACCAGATGATCACCGCGGCCAGGATCGTGCCGGCTGCCGCCAGCGTGACCCCGAGCAGGCTCACGACGCGAAGGCCGCGAGTTCCGGTGCACAGCACCATCTTCCAGAACAGTGAGAACAGGCGCCGGTAGTTGTATCCCGATTCCGGGCGGCCCTCGCTGCGTAACCGCACCGGAGAGGTCGCGGTCCGGCCGACCACCCAGGTCAGTGCGACATCGAGATAGGCGCCGTTGGCGGCGACCTCGGCGAGGCGGCGCCCGATATCGCCCCGGATCAGCCGGAAGCTCTCGAACCGGGTCGAGTCGGGGAACGCGAAAAGGCCGGCGAGAACGAGTTTGGCGCCGCGGGAGGTGAGGTTGCGCAGCGGCCCGTGCGGGCGGGTGTTGGTGGGCCGCGAATACACCAGATCTGCGCGCTGCCGGTAGGCCGTATCCAGGAATTCGGTGATACAGGCCGGATCGTGCTGGCCGTCCTCGTCCATGGTGACGATCCAGTCGCCGCGCGCCGCCGCCATGCCGGCGATAGTGGCGGCGTCCTGACCGTAGTTGCGGCTCAACCAGATCGCCCGTACCAGCGGGTTCTCCCGGGCCAGCCGCTGCAGAACCAGATCGGATCCGTCCGGCCCGCAGTCGTGCACCAGCACGATCTCGGTCACCCGGAAACGCAGACCGCCCGGTGTGGTGGTGGTCGTGGCGAATTCGTCCAGTTCCCGGACGAGCCCGGCGACAGTCTGTTCGCCACGGTAGACCGGTACGACAACCGAAACCCCGCACACTCCGGGCGAATCGGGATCCGGTCGGTGATATGTCGTGCCCGGCTGGGGCCACGGTGACCCGGGAGCCGGGTGGTCGGTGGGGCCGGCCGATACAGGCCGGCGGGTGTCCGGTACGGAAACGGACCTGGGCGGAAACGGCATTGGCGAGATCGACTTTCGACGGAGGATAACGCGTGCCGGGTCTCGATGACGCTGGTGAGCCCGAGAAATGCGAACTCTAGCAGGTGTACCCGGCGCTGTGCGGGCAGATTCGATATGCGTCGTTACGGTCGATTGCCGGACCGCGGCCGGTAGGGTCTGGGACCCGTGGCGGATGGTCGAGCCGATGATCGGCGGGATGTGCTCCGGTGGGGTCGAATGTGCGCGGTGGGGGCGGTGGCCGCCCATTCGGCGGTGCTGCCGGCGAATCTCCGGCATTTCTACACCGGCGACACCGAGGCCCGGTACGCGCCGCTGTGGGTGATAGCCGGACGTTCCCTGCGGGAGGGGAAGTCCGCGGTGCGGGTGCCCGGGCGTCGGCCGGCCGGTGCGCACACGATCGAAGAAGCCGGTCTGCTCGATCCACCGCAGGCCGGGTTCGAACACGAACACATCCGGAGCGTCCATCTGCGCGGCCCTCGGCCGAGCGGCCCAGCGCCCACTGAACGGGAGACCGGAACGAAGTCATGACGAGCGAGCACACCGAAACCCCGGCTCACGGCGCCGGCCACGACGGTATCGCGCGCGAACATCACCGGCCCGGCGATCACGAGGAGCCGGACCGGCTCTCCGCGGACTCCCGGCACGTCATGGGATCTGTCGATGGGGTCCAGTTCCCGAAGGGGCCGGAAACATCCGGTGGGCGCCCGGTGCGGGTCGCAGCCGAGTGGGGAGATCCACCGGACGACGCCGTGCGGCGCTCGGGTGTTCCGGCCGCATTGCTGTCCGGTACCGGCGCGGGGAGGATCCGCGGCGATGGACGGGGCGCGCTTCTTCGTCTGGTGCGGCGCAGGGAAATCGCATTCGCGATGGTCGGGGTCGTGAATACCGTGATGGGTATCGGGCTCACCGTCGCCTGGCTGGCGGTGCTGGGGGAATCGGTGCCGCCGTCCGTGGGGGTCGTTGCGGCCTATTGCACCGGCATCGGTGTCGCGTTCGTCCTGCACCGCCGACTGGTGTTCCGGGTCCGCGGGCGGGTTCTCCGTGATTTTCTCGGGTTCGCCGCTGTGAACTGCGGGGGTCTGGTCGCCAACGCGGTGCTGCTCGAGGTCGCCGTGAACCTGTTCGGATTCCCGCGGGCGCTGTCCGCCGTGGTGGTCATGGGTGCGGTAGCCGCCGGCACCTTCTTCGGCCACCAGTACATCTCGTTCCGCCGGCCTGCGGTGTGAGCGCGATATCGGAGGGCGCCGGTGCTCGATCCGTGGCCGGGTACGCTTCCATTCCATGTCCGAGCACACCATTCTGGATCCCACGCTGCTGAGCCTGCTGGCCTGCCCGCAGGACAAGGGGCAACTGCACCTGGTCCGCGCCGGCGACGGCGCTGACGTGCTGTACAACCCGCGATTGCGCGTGGCCTATCCGATCGACAACGGGATCCCGGTACTGCTCGCCGACGAGGCCCGCCCGGTCGACGAGACCGAGAATGCCGATTTCGCGCGCCAGTTCGGCGAATAGCACCGGGCATTCATTCCGCGCCGCCCGCCGCCGGAACCTCACCGATATCGCCGGTGAGATAGCGCTGCACCGTGGGTCCGACGGCAGCGACGAGCCGGTCGAGCGGCAGTTCGGTGACCGGATCCAGCTTCACGATCTTGCGCGACATGATCACGCCCATGATCTGGGACGCGGCCAGCGCCACCCGGAGCCGGCCGTCGTCGGTATCCGTGGCGATACGCCGCCGAATCCGCTCGAAGATCACCGACAGCAGGAAATCCCGCGCCGGCGAGGTGTCACCACCTGCGACGAGGCTGCGGAACAGGGCCACGGCACCGGTACCCGCAGGCGAATCCCAGACGGCAATCACTGCGCCCACCAGGGTTTCGCCCAGTTGATCCAGGGGGGTCGTATCGACCCGGCCGAGTACGACCTCCGGGTCGACCGGTAGTTCCACCACGGCCGCGAACAACTGCTGTTTCGTCCCGAAATAGTGGTGGATCAGGGCCGGGTCGACGCCGGCGTCCGCCGCCAGCGCGCGGATCGAGGTCTTGTCGAACCCGTTTTTCGCGAATCGCTGCCGGGCCGCGTCCAGGATCGTTGCGCGGGTATCCGAGGTACCCGGCCTGCGTCCCGGCCGGGCGGACCGGTGACCGGGTGCGGCGCTCATGCGGTGCGCCTGCGTAGGGTCGCGGCGCCCAGGCACAGGGCCACCGCCGCGAATCCGGTGACGATCGCCAGGTCACGCCACATCAGCCCGGTGGGGCTGCTGTGTACCGATACCTCGTGCAGCGCGTCGACGGCGTAGCTCAGCGGCAGCACATTGCTGATCACCTCCAGCCAATCGGGCAGCTGTTCGCGTGGCACCAGCAGCCCGCACAAGAAGATCTGCGGCGCCGCGACAACCGGCATGAACTGCACCGCCTGGAACTCGGTCCGCGCGAAGGCGCTGCACAAAAGCCCCAGCGCGACCCCCAGCACCGCGTCGACCATCGCGATGAGCACCACCCACCCGGGGTTTCCGGCCGCGTCCAGGCCGAGCAGGCCGAACGAGACCAGGCAGGCGACGGCCGCCTGCGCGGCGGCCGCGAGGGAGAACGCGGTCCCGTACCCGCCGATCAGATCGAGTTTGCTCAACGGCGTGGTGAGCAGCCGCTCGAGTGTGCCGGAGCTGCGCTCGCGCTGCATGGCGATGGCGGTGATCAGGAACATCACGATGAACGGCAGGATCCCGAGCATGCTGATCCCGACCCGGTCGAAAAGGCTCACCGGCTGCTGAGGTGTGGCCGGTACATCCTGGTAGATGAAGTAGAGCAGGGCCATCAGCAGCGCCGGTACCACCAGGATCATCGCGATCGTGCGGTGATCGTTGCGCAGTTGCCGCAGGATCCGGCTGGTGGTCGCCGCATACGCCGCGAGCGGCCGCGGCCCGGTACCGCGGTCCATGACCTGTGCGGCGGGGGCGGGATGTCCCGGTGCGGCGTCCGTACTGCTCTCGGTAGAAGAGGCCGCATGTTTCCCCAGGTCGCCCGGGGTCGATCCGCTCATGCCGGTTCTCCCATCGTGATGAGGGCGAGGAAAGCCTGTTCGAGGTTCTGCTCGCCGGTGCGTTCGCGCAGTTCGTCGGGGCTCTGCTGCGCCAGCAGCCGGCCGTCTCGCATGAGCAGTAGCCGGTCGCAGTGTTCGGCCTCGTCCATCACATGGCTGGATACCAGCAGGGTCGTACCGCCGGCCGCCAGCTCTCGGAACTGTTTCCACAGTTCCACCCGCAGAACCGGGTCCAGCCCGACTGTCGGCTCGTCCAATACCAGTAGCTCCGGTGCGGCGACCAGCGCGCATGCCAGCGACGCTCGTGTGCGCTGTCCACCGGAGAGTTCGTCGCCACGCTGGTCGCGATGGTCGGACAGTCCTACAGCGCCGAGTGCCGCATCGACCGATTCACGGCCCGCGCCGTAGAGCGCGGCGAAATACGCGACGTTCTCGTGGACGCTGATATCGGCGTAGATGCTCGGCGCCTGGGTCACGTAACCGATCTGCCGCCGCAACCGGGCACTGCCCGCCGGTGCCCCGAGCGCCGTGATCTGCCCGGCGGTGACGATCTGAGTGCCCACGATGCTGCGCATGAGGGTGGTCTTCCCGCAGCCCGAGGGCCCCAGTAGCCCGGTGATCGAGCCGCGCGGGATGGTCAGCGATATATCGCGCAGTACTTCCCGTTTACCGCGTCGCACCGTGAGGTTCCGTACCTCCACCGCGTCCTGCGTACCGGTCACGGACATGAGCGGCCCCTGTTCATCCGGTTGGAATTCATCGTGTGTTGAATTCTTCGCTTCATACGCCGCGCACCGCAAGGCCTGTACGGAAGAAACGCGTCAACCCGGTGCGACATCCCGGCCGGAACTGCTTTGTCGACAGGACGCGGAGGAGCTCGGAGGTCCTGCTCCACTGCCGGTATCGCCCCCGATTCGAATGCACGCCGAGAGCGTGGGGCACCTGGCCCGCGGACACAACGGCACGCTGGAGATCGGTCCGGCGCCGACCGCCCTCACCGTCCAGCCGGCGAAACCAGGTTGTCCGTGTCCGGGAAGAGGTGCTCGCACACCCGGCCCCGGCGCCGTCGGCGCGCACCGGTTGCGACAATCCTCGGGTGAGTGCCGAGGAACTGGCTGTTGATCCATTGACCGCCGCCCGGCGCCTGCTCGGTGCGACCCTGTGGTCGGGCTCGGTGGGCGCCTACCTGGTGGAAGTCGAGGCCTATGGTGGTGACCCGGCCGGCCCCTGGCATGATCCGGCCGCCCACTCCGGGCGCGGCCGCACCCCGCGTAATGCGGCGATGTTCGGCCCGCCGGGCAGGCTCTACGTCTATCGCAGCTACGGAATGCACACCTGCGCGAATATCGTCAGCGGGCCGGACGGAGTGGCCTCCGGTGTGCTCCTGCGATCCGCGGAGATCATCGCCGGCCACGATATCGCCCGTGCCCGCCGCCCGGCTGCCCGTGGTGCCGACGACCTGGCCCGCGGCCCCGGCAATCTGGGCAGTGCCCTCGGAATCCATATGGACGATTACGGCACCGATGTCTTCGATCCGGATTCGGTGATCCGGCTGGAACTCGGCCCGCCCGCCGATCCGGCCCGGATCCTCGCCGGCCCGCGGGTAGGAGTCAGCACCGAGGCCGACCGCCCGTGGCGGCTCTGGTTGCACCACTCCCGCGCGGTATCCACCTACCGCCGCAGCCCGCGCGCACCACGTATCGAGGAATCGGCCTGAGGCGGGGTCGGGCATCCGATCGCACCGCCCGCAATGCGCTTGCGGTAATACGCGAAGATGAACCCGTGAGCAGCGACATCATCGACGAACTGACCTGGCGCGGTCTCATCGCGCAGTCCACCGACCTCGACGCGCTCCGGGAGGCGCTGGCCACCGGCCCGCGCAATCTCTATGCCGGTTTCGACCCCACCGCCGCCAGCCTGCACGCTGGGCATCTCGTCCCGCTGCTGGCCCTCAAACGGTTCCAGCGAGCGGGGCACCGGCCGATCGTCCTGGCCGGTGGCGCAACCGGACTGATCGGCGACCCCCGCGACGTCGGCGAGCGCACGATGAACTCGGCCGATACCGTCGCCGCCTGGGCCGACCGGATTCGTTCCCAGCTCGAACGGTTCGTCGACCTGGACGATTCGCCGACCGGCGCCCTCATCGTGAACAACATGGACTGGACCGGCGCGCTGAGTGCCGTCGACTTCCTCCGGGATATCGGCAAACACTTCTCGGTGAACGTGATGCTCGCCCGCGATACCGTCAAACGGCGGCTCGAAGGCGAGGGCATCTCCTACACCGAGTTCAGCTACATGCTGCTGCAGGCCAACGACTACCTGCAGCTGCGCCGCACACACGACTGTGTACTACAGGTGGGCGGCTCGGATCAGTGGGGCAACATCATCGCCGGTGTCGAGTTGAACCGGCGTGTGGACGGGGCAGCGGTCCACGCCCTCACCGTTCCGCTGGTGACCTCGGCCGACGGCAAGAAGTTCGGCAAATCCACCGGCGGCGGCAGCCTGTGGCTGGATCCGGAACTCACCAGTCCCTACGCCTGGTTCCAGTACTTCGTGAACACCGCCGATGCCGACGTCGTCCGCTACCTGCGCTGGTTCACCTTCCTGGAACAGGAAGAGCTGGCCGAACTGGAGGTGGCGACTGTCGAACGGCCGCACGCCCGTGAGGCCCAGCGCCGGCTGGCGGCCGAGATGACCACACTCGTGCACGGTGCGGACAACACCCGCGCCGTACAACTCGCCAGCCAGGCACTGTTCGGCCGCGCCGAACTCCGCGATCTCGACGAGCCGACGCTGGCAGCCGCAGTGCGCGAGGCCGCCGGCGAGGGCGAGGTCGCGGAAGTAGTGCCCGGCCAGGACACGATCGTCGACCTTCTGGTGGCCGCGGGCCTGTGTGAGAGCCGTGGCGCGGCCCGCCGCACCGTGAACGAGGGCGGAGCATCCGTGAACAACGAGCGGGTGAAGGACCTGGATTGGACCCCGGAAACCAGCGACTACCTGCACGGTAAGTGGCTGGTGCTGCGACGCGGAAAGCGCAATTTCGCAGGGGTTCGGCGGGGTGCCAGAAATTGATCTTGGTGGGCTGGGTCACAAATTCGCGATCCGGCCCACCGGATCGCCCGTCTGCAAGCCTCTGACCAGCGCAAACATAGCCTCGAAGTGGCGATTTGACGTAGCGTTATCCGCCGCGTAACTTATTCAACGTCAGAGCGACACGGACACCGACCAGGGGCCCGGAGCGAGGCGGAAACGCCGAGCCGGAGGGACCAGGGACAACGAGGTTGTACGAGGAGCGCCTGGCAGATCGGCCGAAGATGCGGAGTTTGACTCTGAGCCACTGGCCGGTTAAGGTAGAAAACCTGCCCCAAACGAAGTACTGGTTCGCCAGTCACTGAG
>NZ_BAFV01000026.1 GCF_000308515.1 Nocardia carnea NBRC 14403
CACACTGTCCGCGCCGAGCTCCACCACATCGGCACGCGGGCCGGACCACCTGTTCCGGCCCGATCATCTGCCGGCCGTCGAGAGCGAAAACCGGCTCCCAGTCCGCCAGGCGGCCGCGCCGGGCAACTGAACATATCCGCGACCTCGCCCCGACCGACCCAGCCGGGCCAGATCCTCCCACGTCTGCTCGTCCGGGTCGTTACCCACGGCGGCGAACGACGCGACCTCCGGCAGATACATGCCTGCCCGCCCGGCCCACCGGCTCAGATGCGCATGCCGTCCCCGCAGCGATTCATTCACGGGATCGTCCAGTTCGACGGCGCAGTCCACGGCCGTGCTGTACCCCTTGTTGTCCACACAGCGAGTATGCCGGTTGCCCGCGCGAGGCGAACGAGCCGCGAGCGCCCCCGGCCGCCGTGCATACGTCGCGCGCCTGCGGTGTTCTGCGGCTACCGGTTGAGAGTGGCCAGGGCAGCCGCTGTATCGAGATCGCTGTAGGCCGCGCAATAGCGTTGGGCCAGGGCGATCGCGATATCGGGGCGTTGCCAGAGTTCGCCGGCGCTCGCCGTGCACAGCCACAGGGTCAGTCCGTGCGCGACCGAGGCGCGGTATCCGAGCCGGATCTCTTCACGGGACGGCATTTCGGCGGCCGGCAATGCGAGTGCGTCGCGGTATTCGTCGAGCAGATCGTTCTCGTGGCGGCGCCGGTCCTCGGTGGTGAGCGCGCCCTGCAGGAAGTAGCCGAGGTCCAGTGACCAGTTGCCGCGGCGTGCGACCTGCCAGTCCAGGAATCCGACCTGTCCGTCGGCGAGGAGATAGGTGTTGCCGATATGCGGGTCGCCGTGCAGCAGGGTTTGCGGTGTGGTGGTCAGGGTGCGGATATAGGGCTTCCAGATACCTTCGATGAGGTGGCCGATGGTCAGCGCAGTGATCTCGGCCGGTGCGTCGTCACCCAGACGGTCGAGCGCTTCCTGTAGTGGGGCGATTTCCATACCGTCCCACGGCAGGAACGGTTCGAGCCAGGCCAGCGCGGGATCGTCGCTCACGCGCTGCCCCCAGAACCGACCGTGCATCCGGCGCCCAAACCTCGAACGCCCGACGCGGCCTGTTCCGGGGTAAGTGGCCGCGTCGCGTCGCGGGGGTCCGCGCCCCGGGCCGAGAGATCTTCCATCACCAGCAGGAAGTCGTAGGCGTCCTCGTCGATCAGTGCCGTATGGACCGCCGGATGCTCCAGCGGTAGCGCGATGCCGGAATTGAACAGGCGCGGCTCGTGGAACATCCCGCTGGTCATCCGGATCAGTTCTTTGTGCGCGGGATCGGCTGCTTTGACGAATACGGTGGCCGGGCCGTGCCCGGAGGCGTAGGTGAGTTCCAGCCTGGCGCGCCGGTTGGTGCCGTCGTCCCGGAGCTTCACCTGGACCGATTCGACCATCGCGCCCGGGTGGTCCCGCGTCAGCGCCGCGGTCATCCATTCGGGTGTGATCTGGTCCCAGTCCTGGGGTATCGCAAGTACTTCTGCGCTCATCGAGCCTTCCTCTACAGTTGGAAAACGTCATTCTCTCATAAGGGCAATGACATTCTTGGCGATTCGGCATTCACCGACTCGCTCGCAATCGAGAAATCACGGCGCGCGGCGCCCGGGTGCGGAACATGATGTCGCCAGGCCGGCTCAGCCGGGGCCGTCGGCCTTGAATCCGTCGAACAGCCGGCCCCCGAAGTCGTTCAGTACCCGGGTGACGATGCCGGCCATCGGTTCGACGGCGCCGAGTGCCACAGACCGGACCCCGTGCGCCAGCGCGCGCGAGTAGTCCGTGCCGGCCTCTCGATCGAAGAAGGCCAGCTCGCGGTGTAACCATTTGCCGCGGCCCCTCCACCGGCCGTGCCCGGTGAGGATCAGTTCTGCGGTGGCCCGCCACAGGTTGAACGCGATCAGCAGGCGTTCGTCGTCGTCCCGGGAGCCTACGAGATCATCGAGCAGATCGTGAGCCCGTAGCGCTCGGCCCGCAATTCCTCGATACTGAGCGGTTACGGGCCGGCGGCCAGCAGAGCTGCGCACGTTTCCGGTAGATATGCACCGCTCCCGTCGCTGTCGAGCAGAATCTGCGTCTGTCCGATCAATCGCAGGATCGTCGGCTTCCTGGCCGTGCTTTCCGTGGCGAGAAAATACTCCATCGACGTTTCGGTGTGCACGAAAAGCTCTACGGGCCATCGGTGATATCGCAGCGATTCGCGGTACGGCGCGGGCGGACCCGCGAGTAGCACGGTGATATCCAGATCGGAGGTCGGCGTGGCAGTCCCGAGCACAGTGCTGCCCCCCAGCCACGCCGCTCGCGCCTGCGGGAACCGCTCGTACACCAGGTTTCTGGCGGTTTCGAATCCGTCGATGGTCATACCCGATCCAACCGCAGACCTCGCCTTCGAGGTCGGATTCGAGCTCCAGGGGTTGCCGGGTTATCGAAGTCCCGGCAGCTTTCTCAACTGAGCCCCTGGGCGAAGCCGCCGTCGACGATGAGTTCGGTACCGGTGGTGAAAGTGGCATCGGCCGCCAGATACAGCGCGGCGGCGGCGACTTCTTCGACAGTTCCCGGCCGGCCCATCGGGGTGGTCTCCTTGCCGTCTCGGATGAACTCTTCTCGCTGTTGTTCGGTGAGCTCGGCGACGCCCATGCTGGGGGTCAGAATGAACCCGGGAGCTACCGCGTTGACCCGGATGTTGCGTGGCAGCAGCTCGGCGGCGAGAACTTTGGCGAATGCGCGGACGGCTTCTTTGGCAGCGGAATATGCGCTGAGACCGGGGAAAATTCGATCGTTCGACACAGTGGTGAACACGATGCTGCCGTTGTCGCGGATGAGGGGTGCCAGGCGTTGGGTGGTGAAGAAGGCGCCTTTGGCGTTGACATCGAAGACGCGGTCCCAGTGGGCGACGGTGGCGTCGGCGAGGGTCTGGAATTCCGCGATGCCGTGGTTGACGAAAAGATAGTCGATTCCGCCGAGGCGTTCTTCGACGAGGCGGCCGAGGTTGTCGATATCGGCGGCGTCGGTCGCGTCGGAGCGGATGACGTGCGCGGGGAGTGGCTGCAGAAGAGATCGCGCTTTATCGATCCCGGCCTCGCTGCGTCCGGTGAGGACCACTTCGGCGCCGCGGTCGAGAAGGGTCTGCACAATGGCCAGCCCCATGCCGTGAGTGCCGCCGGTGACGACTGCCTTCTTGTCTGCCAACGGTTTACGGGGTTCTTTTTCGGTCATGTAGCGAAGCTAAACTTTGACGTCGACGTGAAGGTCAATGATATGAGGCGGGCATCACATGCGAATCGGCGAACTGTCGTGCAGAACAGGTCAGAGCACTCGCGCGCTGCGCTACTACGAGGAACAGGGCTTACTCCAGCCGCGGCGGCGGTCGAGCGGCTATCGGGACTACGAGGAAACCGCCGTGGAGTCGGTGCGCCGAATCCGGATCCTGCTGGCTGCGGGACTGCCCACCCGCGTCATCGCCGAAGTGCTGCCCTGCATGATCGCCACCGGCAGCTATCTCGCGCCGACCTGCGAGGAGATGGCCCAGGATCTGCGCGCCGAACTGGAGCGCATGAACCGTGATATCGAAGAACGACTGGCCGCTCGCGAGATTCTCGAATCGATTCTCGCTGCGGAATCGCGCACCCTTTCATCATGACCGATAGGTCGCTCACAACTCCGCAGCGAGCGATTGCGACCGTGCGCGACAACGGCCACCCGGTGTGGCGCAGGCGGGGACGCCACGGACCGGATGGTCGCTGGATCGATCACCGCCAACCCGACGGGTGATCGATCCGGGAGCGCGCGATCGGCGATCGGTGGTGTCACCGATCGCCGATCGCGGTTATGGAGTTGTCATCGTGCGAAAGAGTTGCGCAGGTCGGTGACGGTGGCGCGGCGCTCGTAGGCGATCCAGGCGAAGATCGCAGCGAGGACCAGGGGGAAGATCGCCATCGAGGGCTTGTCGGCGATGAAAGCCTGTGTTCCGGCGGCGAGCACGGTGAGGACGGTCAGGCCCGCGGCGGCGAGGGCGGACAGTCGCGGCACCATCAGGCCGATACCGCCCGCGACCTCGACCACACCGATGAAGATGAGCAGCGCGAAGGGGATGGTCAGATTCTCGGGGGCGTTGTCCGCCAGCGCGTTGGGCATCACGAGCTTCGGCCCGCCGGAGGCGATGACGAAGAACAGGCCGAGCAGGATCTGCAGGGTCCACAGGACGCGATTGCGGATTGTGCCGGGGCGGTCGGTGACAACGGAGGTGGTGGGGTTCGCGGTGGTCATGGCTGGTCCTTCTGGTCGGTCGCGCCGGGTTGGTAGCGCGTTCAACCGATAAGACGGGGGATCACCGGCGGAGTCATCGTTGTCCGTGAAGTTTTTTCACCGAACCTCTATCGAGCACATGTGGCCTACGCCGGGGTGCCCGGCGTGCGGAGCTGCCGGAGGATTTCGCCGGCATGTGTCCACAGCAGTGCGGCGCCGCTGTCGGGTAGGTAGTGCCTGGTGGCATTCGGGATCCGGGCGGCGAGGGTGACGCCGTGGTCCGGGGAATGGGTCGGGTTGTCGTCTCGCCCGCCGTACCAGAGATGGACGCGGGCGGTGAGGTCCTCCACCCGGAACGGCCAGCGCGCGAAATGCAGGACCGTATCGCGCGCGTAGCCCGCCGGCCCCTGCGTAAATCCGGAATCCAGCGCGCGCCGGAACGCCGCCGCGAATTCCGGTTGCAGGTAGATCTCCCGATCGGCCTCGGAGCTGCCCTCGACGCTCAACCGCCACAGTGCCTCGGCGCTCCCGAAGCGGGCGAAATCACGCTCGGCACCGGCGGGATCGGCGGCCACCAGATCGACCAGCTGTCGCACTTCATCCGGCAGAATCGTTGCGGGGTGGGCGAGTTCGTCACCTCCGGAGACGATCGCCACCGCGGAAGTGATCCCGCGTGCGGCCAGGGCGAGCGCGAACGGGGCTCCCTGCGAGAAACCGACGACCGCGGGACCGGGGACGCCCAGTTGATCGATATCGTCGGCCCAGTCCAGCAGCGTGCGCCCCGGCATCCCGGTGGATTCCCCCAACCCGGGCCGCTCCACCGAGATCAGCCGGATTCCCAGCTCGGCGGCCGCGCCGAACCCGAACCCGAGCCGACATCCCCATCCCGCGCCCGGGCAGAACAGTACCGGCCGGCCGTCCATCGGGCCCCATTCCGCCCATCCCAACCGGCGCCCATCTCGCAGTCTCGTTATCCCTACCCGCGCGGGGTCGTCCACCTGCAGCATTCCCATGCGGGCCATGATTGCCATGGAGTAGTGGTCGGTACAAGCAGTTTTGCGCTGCCGCCGGGCTGATATCGGTGGGCGCGCCGATTGTTTTCGTCGTCGACGGCGGCTGAACACCACACGCTGTCCATGCGTTTCCGATCGGGGGTTTTCCGAGTGTTGCGCTCGGTCGGGTCTACCAATCGTTGGCTTGACCAACAAATGTGTATGTTGGTGTAGGAAATGTTGGTTGCGCCAATGAATTGGCGTCGAGCCCGCTGGAGTGAAACCCGTGATCGAACCGTTCCGTATCGAAATCCCCCAAGCCGACCTGGACGATCTGGCAGACCGGCTGGCCCGCACTCGGTGGCCCAACGAGGTCGTCGGCGCAGGGTGGGATTACGGCTTCCCGATTGCGCGGCTGAAAGAACTCGCCGAATACTGGCGCACCGGTTACGACTGGCGCGCGCACGAAGCCGAGCTCAACGAACTACCGCATTACATCACCGAGATCGATGGGCAGAACATCCATTTCGTCCATATCCGGTCCGCGGAACTCGCCGGTCGGTCAGCTGGCCTGGATCGCGGAACGTTTCGCCCACTGGACCGATCCGCGGACGCCGATCGACGACGATCGGATGCTCACCGATATCTCGCTGTACTGGCTGACCGGCACCGCGGCATCCTCGGCTCGACTGCACCGGAAAGCTGCGCGCGGGCATACGCCGTGCCCGGTACCGGTGGGCGTGGCGGTTTTCGCGTACGACATCACACAATCGGTACGGCCGCTGGCCGAACGGCTGTACGACATCCGGCACTGGTCGGAATTCGATCGTGGTGGCCACTTCGCGGCGATGGAGGTGCCGGAGCTGCTCGCCGCTGATATCCGGGACTTCTTCCTCGCACTCGTCGGCGAAAAGCCTCGGGTGGGTTCATTCTGAGTACTGCTGTGGTCCAGTCGCTTTGTGTGCGGTGCGCTGTGTGTGGGCCCTCGGCCGCAGTGCGCGATCTCAGGTCCGCGGGATGTGGAATTCCCATTCCGTACCTTCGCCGACAATATCTGCGGTGAGTAGTTCGGCCGTACCTCCGAGGGCGGCGATACGGCCGGTTATCGAGCGGGACACCCCCATTCGGCCCTCGTTCGCTGCTTCGGCGAGGCGGCCGGGTGGGATACCGATACCGTCGTCGCGGACGCTGACGACCAGTTCGGTACCGGTGTCCTCCAGGAGGACATAGGCGCGGGCGTCGGGTCCTGCGTGCAGTTCGACGTTGGTCAGGGCGGCGGCGACTGCGGCGGTGATCTCCTGGGCCGTCCAGCGGCCGACGCGTACCGGTTCGCCCGGAGTGGAGACCACCACCCTGGGCGTGGCGTGCGCGGTCAGTTGTGGACGTAGGTCGACGGCGGTCTCGCCGTTGTCCGATTGTGCGGCCTGTTCGGAGATGAGCCGCCGCAGCGCGATCTCCTGCTCACCCGCGCGTTCCGCCAGTTCCGTTGCCGGGCCGCCTATTTCATTGCCGCGTCGTTTGATGTAGGAGAGGATCTGCAGGACACCGTCGTGCACCTGGCGGGCCAGTCGTTCCCGTTCCTCGGCGGCGGCGGTGAGCCGTACCGCGCGCTGTAACTGTTCCTGGGCGCGGCGGGCGGTATTGGCGGCCAGGCCCAGCGCCAGACCCACCGACACCAGGACGGGTGCCGTCGCATCGGCCCACACATCCTCGCCCCACTGCTGCCGCATGGTGATGATCGTGGCCGCGATGAGCAGGCCGGAGGCGACCCCGGCGAGCGGGCCGCGCAGGATAGCGGCGGAGATGACCGCGTTCGCCGACCACATGGTGGTGGGCAGCGGTTGGTGTCCGTGATACCAGTCGTAATCGGCGACCAGGGGAGTGGCCGCGATCAGCCCGAGCACCACGATATGGTCGCCCAGGACGACCAGCGTGCGGGTGCGTGCGGTATCGGATGTGCGCCGGTGGGTCAGGAGCAGGGCGGAGATACCGGACCAGATCACCATGAGCGTGATGAAGAACCAGCTCAGTAATCGGTTCTCGTAATACTGCACCGATGCGATCTGCTGTCCCACCGCATACAGCAGTGTGACCAGCCGGAACGCTTGGACCGCGCGCCACAGGGGCGCGGTCGCGGCGTCGGCGGGGTCGGGTGCGTCGTACGGCAACCCCCGTGAGGGCCTGGTCGTGGCCATACCCGCACTCTAAGCAGTGAGCGTGCTCGGCTCAGGCCGAAATGCGTGATCGCCTTCGGATATACCCAGGTACCGCTGTGTCCAGGTCCGGGTGAACCAGCCGGGCGCGGCAGCCCGGAATCGCGGCGGCGGCCACGAGCCCGCGCCCGCGGGAAGAGTCCCGGCGATGGCGGTGCCGGTGACTCGCGGCAGGTCGGTGCGATTGGTCCGGGTCGCCAGATCGGGGTGTTGCGGCCAGGAGCCCACCACCAGGCCGGCGCACGGCACACCGGCCTGCTCCAGGGCTCGGATGGTCAGTTCGCTGTGGTTGAGCGTGCCCAGGCCCGGCGCGGTCACCACCAGTACCGGTGCCGCGAGCTCGCGGGCGAGGTCGAGGAGGGTGAACTCGCCGAGGCGTACCAGCAGGCCACCGGCGCCTTCGATCAGCGTCAGATCGGCGGAATCGAAGTCGCTTATGGCGGTAGATGTTTCGGTCAGGGTGAGTAGTGGGCCACCGCACCGGCGGGCGGCGGTATCGGGGGCCAGTGGGTCGGGGTAGCGGGCCAGTTCGAGCGTCCGGGTCACCCCGGAGAGTGCGGTGATCGTGGCGAGGTCGCCGGGTTCGGTGGCCGCGACACCGGTTTGGGCGGGTTTGCAGACCGCGACGGTGCGGCCGGCGGCGCGGGCGGTGGCCGCGAGGGCAGCGGTGGTGACGGTTTTGCCGACCTCGGTGGAGGTGCCGGTGACGAACAGCAAGGTCATACGGGCACCGCCGCGCTGCTCCGTGCGTGCGCCAGCACCGGGATCAGGACCTCCGCGAGGGTGCCGAGATCGGCTGGGGTGAGATCGGCGCGGGCGGTGAGACGCAGCCGGGAGGTGCCCTCGGGAACCGACGGCGGGCGGAAACACCCCACTTCCACGCCGTGTTCGCGGCAGGTGCGGGCGGCGTCGTGGGCGATCTGCGGGTCGCCGAGGACGATCGGGACGACCGCCGAATCCGGTGCCGCGACCCCGGCGATCCGGGCGATATCAGCGGCCCGATCCAGTACCCGCTGCCCCAGCCCGGGGTCCCGGCGCAGAATCCGCAGTGTGGCGCGGGCGGCGCCGACGGCGGCAGGGGCCAGTCCGGTATCGAAGATCATGGTGCGGGCGGTGTCGATGAGATGTGCGCGCACCCGTTCGCCGCCCAGTACCGCACCGCCCTGGGCGGCGAGGGCTTTGGACAGGGTCACGGTGACGATCACATCCGGTTCGCCCGCCAGCCCGGTCTCCTGGACGAGGCCCCGTCCTCCGTCGCCGCGTACACCGAGCCCGTGCGCTTCATCGACGAGCAGGAGCGCGTTGTGGTCGCGGGTCACGCGGTGCAGCTCGGCAAGGGGCGCCAGATCGCCGTCGGCGCTGAACACCGAATCGGTGAGGACGAGGGCGCGCTCCTCGGTGCGTTCGGCCAGCAGCCGGGCGACGGCGGCGGTGTCGCGATGCGGTGCGATCGCCACCCGGGCGCGGGAGAGCCGGCACGCATCCACGAGGGAGGCATGACACCCGGCGTCGGAGACGATCAGTGAACCCCGGCCGGCCAGTGCGGTCACGGCGCCGAGGTTGGCGGAGTAACCGGAGGAGAAGACCAGCCCGGCCGGGAATCCGGTGAATTCGGCCAGTTCGTTTTCCAGGAGCTCATGGTCGGTGGTGGTTCCGGTGACAAGCCGCGAACCTGTCGATCCGGCCCCCCAGCGATGTACCGCCTCGATGGCTCCGGCGCGGACTTCCGGGTGCCGGGTGAGGCCGAGGTAATCGTTGGAGGCGAGGTCCAGTGCCGGTGAGCCCGCGGTGCGCGGGTGTAGGTGCCGTCGTAGTCCGGCGGTCACGCGGGTCGCCGCGTGGTCGTCGAGCCAGGCCAGTGGGTCCGAGGTCACGCCAGGCACCATACTTGAACACCGTTCAAGATTGCTATGGGGTCCCTTTGCTGTCGGCTCGCCGGGGGTTTCGGCCTCGCGTAACACCGGAGCTACCGCGAGTTGTTGCCTGTGCTGTCTATGAGGTGAGTTCGACGCCGTTTCAGGGTTAAGCGTCGATTCGGTCCGGCCTCGTCACCCCGGGCTGCTCCGGCGTGGGGGCGCCGCTCCGGGGTGGAGTGGCGGACCGGAGCGTGGTCTCGTGAGGCCCGTCTGTGGGCGTGAAGCTTGCCTCGACGGGGCGCGGGGCGGGTGCGTGTAAAGGGTTTCTGCAGGTGGGTGGACCGGTTCGGGTCAGCGAATTTCCGCGCCCAGTCGGTGCCGGATGCCGGCGGTGAACAGTTGTAGGCCGAAGTCGAATCGGGCGGTCGGGTCGGGACCCTCGGTGGGCTCGGGGGAGTCGGCTGTGGGCAAGGCTCCGGCCGAGTCCATCTGCATCCGGGACTGTTCGTCGACGGTGTGACCGAGCACGTAGTACAGCAGCGTGTAGGCGGCGAGTTCGGCCTGTTCGCGGGGCATACCGGAGCGTATCGCCGCGCCGGCGATACGCTCCCGGCCCTTGCTGGTGGTGAGGCGGGAGGCGTAGGTGGCGGAAACCAGTTCCGCACCGTCGCGGTAGGTGAGCAGGCAGTTGCGCAGCCGGTGCGCCAATTCGGTCATGGCCCCCGACCAGTCGCTCGCGGCGACGGGCTGTTCCATCGGAGCCAGGATCCGGTCGGCGACGGCGCCGAGCAGTGCCTGTTTGTTGGGGAAGTGCCAGTACAGCGCCCCGGGCTGGACGTTCAGCGAACCGGCGAGCCGGCGCATGGTGAGGTCGGCGAGTCCGTACTGGTCGAGGATGGTGAGGGCCCCGTCCACGACATCGTCTCGGTGTAGTTGCACAGTCGGTCCTCCCGGTGGCTTCGATACCGCCCCTGACGCTACCCCAGCCTGAACGCTGTTCAATCTTTGCCGCTACCCTGTCCTGAACGCTGTTCAAGTCCGGTGTGCCGGCCCATCGCCGGGCACCTCCCGACGAAGGGATTCGCCAGTGACCCAGGCCCCTGCCACCAATCGGATATCCGCGGACGATGTGCTGGCCGTTGCGCGGGAACAGGTACTAGAGCGCGGTATCGGGCTGTCCCGGGAACAGACCCTGGACGTGCTGCGCCTCGCGGACGACCGGCTCGAGCAGTTGCTCGAACTCGCGCACGAGATCCGGGTGAAATGGTGCGGCCCGGAGGTGGAAGTCGAAGGCATTATCAGTCTCAAGACCGGTGGTTGCCCGGAGGACTGTCATTTCTGCTCGCAATCGGGGCTGTTCGCCTCCCCGGTCCGGGCGGCCTGGCTCGATATCCCGAGCTTGGTCGAAGCGGCCAAACAGACCGCCAAGACCGGGGCCACCGAATTCTGCATCGTCGCCGCTGTCCGCGGCCCGGACGAACGGTTGATGGCGCAGGTGGCCGCCGGGGTGGAGGCCATTCGCAACGAGGTCGACATCCAGGTCGCCTGTTCGCTCGGAATGCTCACCCAGGATCAGGTCGACCGGCTCGCCGCGATGGGCGTGCACCGCTACAACCACAATCTGGAAACCGCCCGCTCCCACTTCCCGAACGTGGTCACCACCCACACCTGGGAGGAACGCTGGGACACCCTGCGCATGGTGCGGGCAGCCGGGATGGAGGTCTGCTGCGGCGGAATCCTCGGTATGGGCGAAACCCTCGAACAGCGCGCCGAATTCGCCGCCGACCTCGCCGCACTCGAACCCGACGAGGTACCGCTGAACTTCCTCAACCCCCGCCCCGGCACACCGTTCGGCGACCTCGAGGTCCTGCCCGCCGCGGACGCCCTGCGGGCTGTGGCCGCCTTCCGGCTCGCACTGCCCCGGACCATCCTGCGCTTCGCCGGCGGCCGCGAGATCACCCTCGGTGACCTGGGCGCCCGGCAGGGCATCCTGGGCGGCATCAATGCCGTGATCGTCGGCAACTACCTGACCACCCTGGGCCGCCCGGCCGAACAGGACATCGACCTGCTGGGCGAACTCCAGATGCCGATCAAGGCACTCAACGAGACCTTCTGATCGGCGGCGTCAACCGCGGAAGGCAGGGTCGGATGAGTACTGTCGGCGATATGGACGAGCGCTACAACCCGTTCACGGGTACGCGGGTCGTGCCCGGGCAGGACGAGCCGGCCTCCCGGGCCGTGGTACTGGGCCTGGAACCGCCGCGGTTCTGCGCGCACTGCGGGCGCCGGATGGTCGTGCAGATCGATCCGGGCGGCTGGCGGGCGCGTTGCTCGCGGCACGGGGTCCTCGATTCGGCGTGCGCGGAGAGGCGGTAGCGGTGCCCGGGTCACGCGGGGGCGAAGCCGCCCGGGCGCGCCGGGGTGGAGCGCGCAAGGAAATGCGTGCCGCGGCGGTGCTACTGGCCGCCGTGGTCGTGCTGAGCGTATTCGCCGGCGTGGTCTGGGGTCTACTGGTACCGACCGAGTCGGTGCTGGTGGTCGAACCGGGCCGCGGTGCCACGCTGGTGGGGGAGAGCCTGCACAGGTTCGACGCCCTGGCCATCTTCGCGGGTCTGGGTGCGGTGACCGGTGTGCTGTCCGCGGCCGCGGCCTGGCGGTGGCGGCGGATGCGCGGCCCCATCCAGCTCGTCGGGCTGCTGCTGGGTTCGGTGGCCGGGGCGTGGGTCATGGCGTGGATCGGGGAAGCGGTCAACGCCTGGGACAACCCGCGGCCCGACGATCCGCCGGTGGGGCAGATCGTCTCCTTGCCCGTCGGTCTGGAAAGCCCGCTCGCCCTGCTGGTCCAGCCGCTGACCGTGGCGCTGGTCATCCTGATCCTGGCCGGGCTCAGCACGACGGAGGATCTCGGTAGCGGATTCATGAGTCCCTTCGGGGACTCGCGCCCCCAGCCCTTTGCGGAATACCCGGACTACGACCAGGCCGTCTACCCCGGTGAACCGTCCGCCCGGGTGCCGGCGAACGGCGTCGCCGAACCCGGAGCGCAGGTCCCGGGCGGCGGTGCAGCCTCGCTGTCGCCGCAGGAGTCACCGCCGGGGCCGTCGCTGTCGAAGTAGCGCGGCCGCCGGCGGAAATGCGGAGCGGCAACGGTTCTCGCCGGCCGGGTCCTGTCCCGCGCAGCGGGATCGCATGCCGCCCGCCGCGCGGCCCCGGCGTCCCCGCCGTACGCTGACTGCGTACGGGAGGACGACAGAGAGAAGACGTCGTGGGGTTCACCAGTTCACTCGTGGTCGAGGAGATCGACGGGAAGTTCTGGAAGGTCCGGGAGCCGCTGAGCTATCAGGGTGCGGACGAAGAATTCGAGGTACCGGCGGGCTTCCGCACCGATTTCGCTTCGGTGCCGCGGCCGCTGGTGTGGCTGATCCCGCGCTACGGGGTGTATACGCGGGCGGCGATCCTGCACGACTACCTGCGGCGCACGGAACGGGTCGGCGCGGCCGATGCCGACGGTATCTTCCGGCGGACGCTGCGGGAATGCGATGTATCCCGGCCGCGGCGCTGGATGATGTGGGCCGCGGTGCGTTTGGGCAGCCGGTTGCAGGGGATCTCACCCACCGCGTTCGCGGTGTTCCTGGTGATCGCCGTGCTGTCGATCGTTTTCGTGGCGATACCGACCGTTGTGGTCGTGGTGTTCCTGGTGCTGTTCTGGTTCGTCGAACTGCTCGCCTGGCCGGCGGATCGGCTCGCGCCGCCGGATCGTCGTACCGGGGTCCCACGGCCACAGATGCGAACCTGAGTCGGAGACGACGGCCGGGCGAGTTATACGCTCGGGTACCAGGATTCGAACCTGGACCACCGGAACCAAAATCCGATGAGCTGCCGTTACTCCATACCCGACTGTGCTATCGGAGAACGTAGCCGCCCCGACCGGTGAACGCATCCGGTTTTCTGCCGGTGTTCGGTGGGGGCACAGCGGCCCTGCTCGCCGAGTGTCCGGGTTTGCGTCCGTGCGGTTTCGGGGCTCAGTTGCGGGGCCGTAGTGCTGCGAACTCGTCGGTCACTCGCAGGTCCGAATCGGTGAAACGGTACACCGAGGCCGGCCGGCCACCCGCCCGGCCCGGTGTGGCGGTAGCGCCGGTGGGTGTGATCACCTTGCGGCGCGTCAGAACTCGCTGCAAATTCGTGGTGTCGACGTCATAGCCCAATGCAGCGCAATAGATCTCACGCAATGTCGACATGGTGAACCGGTCCGGCGCCAAGGCGAAGGAGATATTGGTGTAGGAGAGTTTCGCGGCCAGGCGGGTGCGGGCGTGCTGCACCACGGTGCCGTGGTCGAAAGACATCTCCGGGAGTGCGGACACCGGATGCCACCGGGTATCGGAGGGGAGCTTCGGGTCGGCGGTGAGCGGTACCAGTCCGAGATAGGCCGAGGCGATCCGGCGCGGGCCGGGCACCCGATCCGGGGCGCTGAACACCGACAGTTGCTCGAGGTGGTCCACCTCCTGCACATCGACCTTCTCGGCGAGCTGGCGGCGGGCCGAGGTATCGAGATCCTCGTCGTTGCGCAACCGGCCGCCCGGTAGCGACCAGGTGCCCTGCTGTGGTTCGAGTGCGCGCTGCCACAGCAGGACGGCGAGTTCGCTGCGCTGTCCCGGCGGGCGGCGGTCGATCATCCCGTCGTGACCGCTCTCACCTGCGGCGATATTGGCGGGGAAGCGGCGAACCTGGAACACCGCGGTGAGCGATTCATGGATGGTGCTAAACTGGTCCACGTTTTCGATCATAAGTCGAAAACCTGGTTGAGTGCGAATCGGCAGGGTTGCCGAGAGCGCGAAGGAAGGAGCGACCATGGCGACGATGGGAGCAGAATTGGCCCCGGCGCCGGGTACCGCACTGCGGGAGCGGATCGTCGACGGGCCCACGGGCTACACCGGGGTGGAGGCGACACCGGAATGGGCAGCCGAGGTGAAACGCCTCGCGCGGCAGCGCAACGCGACCATTCTCGCGCACAACTACCAGCTCCCGGAGATCCAGGACGTGGCCGATCACGTCGGTGATTCCCTGGCGCTGTCCCGGATCGCGGCCGAGGCCCCCGAGGGCACGATCGTGTTCTGCGGTGTGCATTTCATGGCCGAAACCGCCAAAATCCTGAGCCCGGAGAAAACCGTGCTCATCCCCGATCAGCGCGCGGGCTGCTCGCTGGCCGATTCGATCACCGCCGAGGATCTGCGCGACTGGAAAGCCGAGCACCCCGATGCGGTGGTGGTGTCCTACGTCAACACCACCGCGGCCGTGAAGGGCCTGACGGATATCTGCTGCACATCCTCCAACGCCGTGGACGTCGTGGCCTCCATCGACCCGGACCGCGAAGTGCTGTTCCTGCCCGACCAGTTCCTGGGCGCGCACGTCAAACGGGAAACCGGCCGCGAGAACATGCACATCTGGATGGGCGAATGCCACGTCCACGCCGGAATCAACGGTGACGAACTCAACGACCAGGCGCGCGCCCACCCCGACGCCGAACTGTTCGTGCACCCCGAATGCGGCTGCGCGACCTCGGCGCTCTACCTGGCCGGAGAGGGCGAATTCCCGGCCGACCGCGTGCACATCCTGTCCACCGGCGGCATGATCGACGCGGCCCGCACCGCCAAGTCGAACCAGGTACTCGTGGCGACCGAGGTCGGCATGCTGCACCAGCTGCGCAAGGCCGCCCCGGATATCGACTTCCAGGCCGTGAACGACCGCGCCGCCTGCAAGTACATGAAGATGATCACCCCGGCCGCGCTGCTGCGCTGCCTGGAGGAGAACCGCGACGAGGTGCACGTCGACCCGGAAACCGCTGCCAAGGCACGGAACTCGGTCCAGCGCATGATCGAGATCGGGAACTCCGGCGGCGGGGAATGACGCCGGGCTCGGTGGCCGCAGGCGCATACCGCGGCCCGCGACATCTGATGCTCGACGGGTGCAGCCGGCCGCTCGGTGAACAGGCGGGTACGTCGACGCGGCATTCACATCGGCCCTGTGAGCAGGTGGGAGCGGCGGAAAGGCGGATCGGCTCGCTGATCGGGCGTACGGCTCGAACCCGAGCCGGCAAGCCGTGCAGCCCGGCAAGCGGCCGGGCTCACCGCAGGATTCGACCGGTTCGGTGAACGAGCGGTCTCCCGGTGCACGGCGCGAATGTGCCGGGCCGCGGAGCACGGCGAACGGCCGATACGTGTGCCGACCCGGTTACCGGCAGTGCCGGCGCCCTGTCGGTGACTGCTCCGGGCAGTGGAGGACACGATGACTGGTGAATGGAATCCGGCGTGGGAAGAGCGCGCGGACCTGGTCGTGATCGGCGGCGGTGTCGCCGGGCTCACCGCCGCACGTGCCGCCTCGCGCCGGGGCCTGCGCGTGCTGATTCTGAGCAAGGGCGGCCCCAGTGATACCGCGACCCAATACGCGCAGGGTGGTATCGCGGTGGTGGGGCCGCAGGGCGATTCGGTGGACTCCCATGTCGCCGACACCCTCGCCGCCGGCGGCGGACTGTGCGACCCCGCCGCGGTGCGATCCATCGTCGAAGCAGGGCCCGAGGCGGTCGCCGCACTGACCGATCTCGGCGCCGTGTTCGACCTCGGCCGCGACGGTCAGATCTCGCGGACCCGCGAAGGTGGGCACAGCACACGCCGCATAATCCACGCCGGCGGCGACGCGACGGGCGCGGAAGTGCAGCGGGCACTGTCGGCGGCCGGCCTACCGGTGCTGTTCGGGACAGCCGTACTCGACGTAGTCACCGACGACTCCGGTGTTCAGGGAGTCGTCGCGGTCTCCGGCCGGGGCACCGGTGTCGTGCACGCCCCGGCGGTACTCCTGGCCACCGGCGGTCTCGGCCAGCTGTACGCGCTGAGCACCAACCCCGCCGGAGCGACCGCGGACGGGGTCGCGCTGGCGTTGTGGGCGGGGGCGGCGGTGGCGGATCTCGAATTCGTGCAGTTCCATCCCACCGTGCTGTACTCACCCGGCGGCATCGGCCGGCAGCCGCTGATCAGCGAGGCGGTGCGCGGTGAGGGTGCCGTGCTGGTCGATTCCCACGGTGATCCGGTGACCGCCGGGGTCCATCCGCGCGGTGATCTGGCGCCCCGGGACGTGGTGTCGCGGGCGATCGCCGCGCGGCTGCGGGAGCTGGGCGAGGACCATGTCTACCTCGACGCCCGCGCCGTCCCCGATTTCACCGCCCGGTTCCCCACCATCACCACCTCCTGCCGGGTCGCCGGGATAGACCCGCGCCGCGACCTCATACCGGTGGCGCCCGCCGCGCACTACCAGTGCGGGGGAGTGGTTACCGACCTGCACGGCCGCACCGGTGTACCCGGGTTGTACGCGGCCGGAGAGGTCGCGCGCACCGGGTTGCACGGCGCCAACCGGCTCGCCTCCAACAGTCTGCTCGAAGGTTTGGTGATGGGCGAACGTGCGGGTCTGGCGGCGCTCGAACGGCTGGGCGAACCGGCGCTGGTGTCCGGCCGGTCTTTCGTGGATCGTCCCGCGCTCCCGCGGGCACTTGTCCAGCGGACGATGACCGAACACGCGTCGGTGGTGCGCGGCGGGCCAGGTCTCGCACAGGCCACGGCCATCCTCGAGGCCGCAATCGGCCCGGACGCGTGGTTGCGCGCCGATGGTGCCGAGGTGGAATCACCGGCAATCACGCCGACGTCCCCGGAAACCCGGCCGGCCTCGATATCCGGTCGCCCGCCTGCTTCCCCGGCAGAGTTGATCGCGCGTTTCGAAAGCTCCGCACTGGCGGTCACGGCTCGCGCCGTACTGCTGGCGGCCGCCGCGCGTACCGAAAGCCGCGGCTGTCATACCCGCGCCGAACATCCTCTGCCGAGGGAGGATTCGGCTGAGGCCACGGTGATATACCTGGACGGTTCAGGCGCCCCGTATCTCGCCGAGGGTATTCGCCACCGAATGCCGGATAGTCCTGTGCTGCGGTATCGCGGTACCGGGGAGGTGGGTACGGCGACCGGTGCCACGAATATCCAAGGCCCGACCGCCGCAACGGTCGACGACGGGATTCCCGCATGTGCCGCCGCCGGGGCAGGCCCACCGGACGCGCCATCGTGATCGGCTCGGACGGAACCCGGGACTGCACCTGTTGCGGGCGGGGTCCGGGCCCGCGCGACAGCCGGGATTGCGTGCCGGACGCGAAGACGGAAAAGAGGAGTACAGAATGACTTTGGACCCCGGGCTGGACCCCGACGCGATCCGCGGCCTCATCCGCACCGCGCTCGACGAGGATCTGCGCTACGGCCCCGATATCACCACCGTCGCCACCGTTCCCGCGGACACCGTTGTGAAGGCCGCCGTCGTCGCGCGCCAGCCGGGCACCGTGGCCGGTATCGATATCGGCCTGCTCGTCCTGGATGAAGTGATCGGCGCCGACGGTTACGAGATCACCGAACGTCTCCCCGACGGCTCCCGTATCGCGGCCGGTGATTCCGTACTCGGTGTCGTCGCCCCGGCCCGCGGCCTGCTCACCGCCGAACGCACCATGCTCAACCTGCTGTGTCACCTGTCCGGTATCGCCACGGCAACCGCCGCCTGGGTGGACGCCGTGGCCGGCACGAACTGCCGGATCCGCGACAGCCGCAAAACCCTGCCCGGCCTGCGCGCCCTGCAGAAATACGCGGTCCGCGCCGGCGGCGGCGTCAATCACCGCATGGGCCTGGGCGACGCGGCGTTGATCAAGGACAACCACGTCGCCGCCGCGGGTTCGGTGGTGAACGCTCTGCGCGCCGTCCGCTCCGCCGCCCCCGATATCGACTGCGAAGTGGAGGTCGACAATCTCGACCAGCTCGACGCGGTCCTGGCCGAGAACGTCCAGCTGGTCCTGCTGGACAATTTCCCCCTCTGGCAGACCCAGGCCGCCGTCCAGCGCCGCAACGCCGCCGCCCCCGAGACGAAACTCGAATCCTCGGGCGGACTCACCCTGGACATGGCCGCCGACTACGCCCGCACCGGCGTCGACTATCTCGCCGTGGGTGCTCTGACCCACTCCGTCCGGGTCCTCGACCTGGGCCTCGATATGTAGCGCGATATCCCTGCGAACGGGCCGCCGGCCTGTGCACCGCGCGGCTCAGGCAACTACCGCGAGCAGCGTGGTCGCGGCCGCGGTGAGTTCCGGGTCGCCGGTCGCCTTCGCACGCCGGCGAGCTTCCCCGACGGTGATTCCGCGGCTGCCCAGACGCCACACCGTATCGGCGTCCATCCGCACCGCGGCCGCGGGATCCGGGCCGACTCGGTCCAGAAGACCCCATCCTGTGCCATCGCTGACGGCCACCCAGCGCCCACCGGCCGACCCGGTGACCTCGAAGCTCATCTCCGTACCCGCCGGCCGGACGGACCCGCTCAACGCCACCGGCAGTGCGTGCAGAAATGTCACCACCACCGGCCGGAGCAGCTCCGGCTCGTCGGCCCCCGGCCGCCCCACCGCGTCCCGGATCTGCTGCTGGTGCACCCAGAATTCGGTGTACTCGCGGGCACAATCGAGCCAGGCCGGGCTCGTGCCTGACCCGGCCCAGGACACATCCAGATATGCGGGCCCGGTGGGATCGGTGCGTTCCCACAAGTCGTCCAGCTGAGGGCCCAGATGGGCCAGCAGATCCACCATGGTGGACGGACTGCACTGGCGCATTGCCGTCACGAATTCACCGTTTATTCGCGCCAGATAGGCGGGCAGTGATTCACCCGGGGCGAAGGGAACGCCGCCGTACCCGTCCCGGCTGCCCGAAAGCCGGCGCAGATAGTCGTCGAGAAGATGCGCGACCACATCCCGCACCGCCCACCCCGGGCATACGGTGAGTGCGGACCACTCCGCCACGTCCAGCGATCCGAGCAGATCCAGCAGTGCGCGGCGTTCCCGGGCAAACAACGGCCGAGCATCGAATACCAGCATGCCTCCCAGTCAAACTGCGACCGCGCTCCCCGCGCCACCCATTTCCCGAAACAGTCTTCGACTGTCCTCGGCCGGCCTTACGCCGAACACTCGGCAGGGAACGGCCGATCAGACTCCGGAGGTGAGGTAGTCGTGCCCACCGACATAGGTGGTGTGCCCGCAGGGCACCGCGATGTCCACCGATCCGGCTACTGCTTCGGCGAATTCGTCGAGGGTGGGCAGTGGCCCGCCGGTGCGGCGGCCGGCCACGGCTTCGGGGTCCCGGCGCGCCAATAGCCGGACGACGATCGTCCCGTCGATCATGTCACCGGAGACGACGACGAATCCGATCCCGCGGGCGGTGAAATCCGGGATGAGCGCTCGTAGTGCGTGCTCACCGGCGCGCTTGCTCGCCGCCACCGGTTCATAGCCCTGCGGCAGCGGGCCGCCCCGATCGTGGAAATGCGCTTGATGGCTGGTGACGAAGACTATTCGCCCGCCGGTGGGCATCAGCGGCAGGGCGAGCGTGGCCAGCCGGACCTGCGCGTCGCGATTGAGCCGCAGGGCGTAGCCGGGATCGACATCGCGTTCCAGCCCGCCGGACGCGTTGAGGACGAGTACGTCCAACCGGCCGAACTCGCGGCGGATCTTGTCGAGCATGGCAGTTACCGCCGCAGTATCGGATAGATCGGCGCCGATCGCGGAGGCGTTGCCACCGGCCGCGACGATCCCGTCGACCACGGCCAGCGCTCGTTTCAACTTTTCCCGGTAGTTGACCACCACATGGGTGTCCGTGGCGGCGAGGCGTTGTGCCGTGGCGGCGCCGACTCCGCGGGACGCGCCGGTGATCAGCATCACCCGCCGGCTCGTATCCGAGCGGCCCATCGAGACTCCTCCCACTCCGGCGCTTCTAATTCAGAACCAACTATGGTGCTTCGAAATGAGAAGTGCAACTGCTGGGATCTTGCAGTGAGTGGCGATGTCGATCCGGCGCACGGCCCGATCCTCGCCGCCATCGAGCTACTGGGGCAGCGATGGATACTGCGCGTCCTCTGGGAGCTGGAACCCGGGCCGCTCGGATTTCTGGAACTGCGCCGCCGGATGGGCAATTGCTCCTCGAGCATGCTGTCGAATCGGCTACAGCAGTTACAGGCGGCGGGGTTGATCGAGAAGCATGGATCCAAAGGCTCCTACGAGCTGACGGCAGCAGGGATCGGCCTCAGTGAGGCGTTGCAGTCCCTCTGGGATTGGTCCGAGTCCTGGGCTGGTGGTGAGTCGGGCGGCGTGTGGACGCGCGGCAACCGGAAATAACGCGGGCGAGCTCGATCGGCAGGTCGTGCTCGTGGTCCGGGGGATGGCACGGAACATATGCCGTGTGCGGAAGGTTGCTCGTATCGATACCGGACGACAACGAGGAGTGCCATGCCGAAGCCTGCCGATGCGGCATACCACTGGAACGGCGAGCAGTTGGATCTGGAGCTGTACCTGGCCAGGATCGGATACTCCGGACCGCGTACCCCGACGCTGACAGTATTGCGGGCGCTGGTCGGTGCCCATACGACGTCCATTCCGTTCGAGAACCTGGAGGCGGTACTGGGCAGGCCGGTGCCGCTGGACCTGGAAACCTTGCAGGACAAACTGTTACGGCAGCGGCGGGGTGGCTACTGCTACGAGAACGTCGCCGTGTTCGCGGCAGTGCTGGAACGGCTGGGGTTCGGGGTGACCGGGTTGTCCGGGCGGGTCACGATGGGGGCGGAGGGGGTGCGACCTGCCACCCATGCGCTGCTGCGGGTCACCACGACCGACGACGACCGGATATGGATCGTCGACGTGGGGTTCGGAGCGGGTCCGGCCGAACCCTATGCACTCGTCGACAGTCCGGCGGAGTTCACGCTCGGGGAATGGCGGTTCCGGCTCGCCCGGGAACTCGGCGAGCTGGAGACCGAACAGTGGGTGCTGCACCAATTCGCGAAGGACGGATGGGTGGACCGCTACACCTTCACCCTCGCCCCGCAGTACCGGGTGGATTACGATGTCGGCAATCACTTCGTTGCCACCTCGCCGCGGTCGCCGTTCACTCGGCGGCCGTTCGTGCAGCGTTTCCATCCCGACGCCCACCACATCCTCGACGGCCGCATCCTGACCACCGAATATCCCGACGGTTCCAGCCGGTCGCGGGAATTGGAACTCGTGGAACTGCCGGAACGGCTGGCGAAAGTCTTCGATATCGAACTCCCCGACGAGGACGCCGCGGCACTGCTTCGCGCCCCGTGGGCCTTGGGCTGACCGAGCGCCTTCGAGCTACTGACACGCCGACGCGCCGGCTCGGTCTGTTCGCTGCGGTGCACTCACCATCGGCGACACCGGTCGCGCGGGCGCGCCTGTAGGTCACCGACTCGGCAGCTCTACCCTTGGGGCTGGTTGACGTCGAGTAGAGCCGTCCAGAATTCCTGTTGCACTGCATCCCACAGGTCCTGATGTTGCGGCAACACCTCACGGGCATCGGCAAGATCCAGCGGGTCCGCGTCTGCAGCGAAGACGATCATTCCAGGTTGCGCCAGTGGCAGCGGCTTGCCGGGCCACTGGATCGCGGGACTCGAGTCGTCGAGCAGTAATACGCGCCGAATCCACGGCCGTTTGCGTGTCAGAGACCAGTCCGCGGTCTTCTTCCCGTCGATGGTCGTCGTCGTACGCAGTCCTTCTCGCTTCATTCGGCTTCCTTGCGGCTCGTGGTTCCCGGCGGAGGACTGTGCACCCATGCGTTCGCCGCCCGGACGCGAGAGATCGGGCCACTGTCGGCCGTCCCCCGTGAAACGAACTGCGCGGCGAACGGAATAGCCATTCCACCAACGGCGCTCGCCGACCTGGGGACGTGGACCGCAGCTTCACAGCCAAAACGCCCGCTATGTCGCGGCCGCGGGCCGGTACCGGGAGATACGGGACAGGCAAGGTGGTGGCCGGCCGTCCAACGCGGAGCGGCATCCAGTCCTCCTGTCACAGAACGGCACTCAGCTACCCGCATTGCACGCCCGCACAAGGCATTTCCGGTTGATGGCAGTGTTCCAAACTCCGGGTGAAGATGCAACGGGAGATGCATCTTCATCTTCGAATAGATATGCAACTGCAAGTGCATCTGTGTGTACGGTAGGGCCGAAAGTCTCGTTCATCGACAGGAACAGTGAGAGTGTCATGTCCGATCCCATCCCCGAGTCCCCATCAAGCCAGGATGAAATCGCCTGGCGAAAAAGCTCTTTCAGCGGACCGAACGGCAATTGTGTTGAGCTGGGCTCGTTTCCCGGCGACCGCATCGGGATGCGCAACTCCCGAGATCCCCAGGGTGCCGTGCTGATCTGCACACGCGCGGAGTTCGCTGCCTTGCTGCACGATATCAAGGGCGGCCGCCTCGATAGCCTCATGCTGTAAGGTGTTGCGGGGGTACAACCGCGAGGGGCTACAGATGCTTACCAAATGGGAGTCGACTCGATGACAGCCGGAGCCGACTCCATGGCAGCGAGGTTCGACCGCGACGGCGATGTAACGGCTCGAACCTCCATCGACCGCGGTCCTACCGTCCTGCGGATCGCGCTCGGCGTCCAGCTACGGAAAATGCGCGAGGAACGCGGGATCAGCCGCGAGACGGCGGGCGAGGCACTGCGCGCATCCGATTCCAAGATCGCCCGGCTCGAGTTGGGGCGAACCGGATTCAAAGTACGCGATATGGGCGACCTGCTCACGCTGTACGGCGTGCACGACGCCGACGAGCGTGACCGATTCCTCGCTCTGGCTCGTCAAGCCAACCAGCCGGGCTGGTGGCATCGCTACAATGATCTGCTGCCCTCCTGGTTCGAGACCTATGTCGGTCTGGAACAGGCTGCCCTCGGCATCCGCATCTACGAGACCCACTACATCCCGGGCCTTTTCCAGACCGCCGACTACGCCCGCTATATCTTCGGACTCGATTCCCGGGAGGACGCCCAGCGTCTGGTCGATATGCGGATGCGGCGCCAGCGTATATTGACTCGCACACCGACCCCTCCCAGTGTATGGGCGGTTGTCGATGAGCACGTGCTGCGCAGGCTGCCCCCGGATCCGTGGGTGGCCCGCAATCAGCTGCTGCACCTGCTGGAGCTGACCGAGCAGCCCAATATCACCATCCAGGTGCTTCCGGAATCCGCAGGCCCCACGCCCGCTGAAGGTGGCTCCTTCAGCATGCTGCGTTTTCCCGAAGAGGAACTGCCGGACATTGTCTATCTCGAACAGCTCACCAGCGCACTCTATCTCGACAAATCCGCCGACCTGCAGCACTATCGGAAACTGATGGACACCCTGTGCGCAGGTTACGCCCACCCCGTAGGGAGAACTCCCATTCTTCTCCAGGAGCTCCTCGACGCAGTCGGCTGACATCGAGGAGCTGGAGAATCACTCTCGGCCGGGTGACTCGATCGAGGACAGATAACCCATTGCGCGGAATACGGAACCGGAGCCGCGCTCGCCGGCGTGTCCCTTTACTGGGGGCACGATCGAACACCGGTCCCTCGCCGGAGCTTCTCTTCCTCCGAAGCGTGACGTTATGCTCTGCGGGACAGCCATATTCGCCTGTCAACTCCCCGGCGCACGTATCCGGGCTGAGGTAACGTGTGGATCGATCACAGGCCTCAGCGATCCGACCGATCCGCCGAAGTCCGTGGCGTCGGACCTGCCGATCATGAGGGGCAAGATACTGTGGATATCCGCGACGTCCCGCGCGCACCCGGCCGTTTGCCTGTCGTCGGACACGGCTGGGGACTATGGCGTGATCCGGTCCGCTTCATGGCGGAGCTGGCCGGCGTCGGAAAGATCGCGCGTGTCGATATCGGCAGTCGCGTCATCTATATCGTCACCGATTTCGAACTGCTCCACAGGGTGTTGGTCGAGAACTCGGATGCCTACGAGCGCGGGCTCCTGTTCGAACGTATCCGTCTCATATTCGGGGAATCGCTGATCGTAGCGGACGGTGAGCAGCACCGGGATCTTCGTCGTCTGATTCAACCAGCGTTCCACCGGACAGAGTTGGCAAGCCACGCGCACACCATGAAGCGGAACGCGGACGCGTTGTCGAGTTCGTGGCGGCCGGGCCAGCAGGTCGAGGTGCGGTCGGCAATGTTGGAAGTGGTGATCGCCAACCTGCTCGAGTCCATGTTCTCGCATAAACCCGATACCGGAGAGCTGCAGTTCATCTCGGGTCTGGTCGAGGATATAGGCGCGGGCGCCATGGTGGGCAGTGTGCTGCCCAAGAAGCTGGCGAACCTGCCGTTACCGGTGAACCGCAAATTCCTGTCTGCCGGCACGCAACTGCGGGAATACTGTCAGGATCTGCTCGTCGCGCGCCGGGTCAGCGGTGATCGCCGTAACGACCTGATCGACATCCTGCTGGATTCCTCAGCTGACGAACACCACAGTGACAAGTTCCTGGCGGACCAGGCCGTGACCGTACTCTTCGGTGGAATCGACCCCGCGACCACCACGCTGACCTGGGCTCTGTACGAGTTGTCGCAGCGTCCGGAGTTGGTTTCGAAACTGCGGGAGGAGATCGCCGATGCGGGGGAACTCGACCCCGGAAGCCTCGGCGGGCTCGACTATCTGAACCGGTTCCTGAACGAGGTCACGCGGATCCATTCACCACTACTGCAAACCAGACGCACCGTCACCACGGTCGATCTCGACGGTTTTACATTTCCGGCCGGGATAGATATCGGCTACAGCATTGCAGCCATTCATCGAAACCCGGATATCTTCGCCGAGCCGGACACTTTCGACCCCGACCGGTGGCCGGCCTCGAGCTCCGGGACGAAATGCCGGAGCTTCGTCCCGTTCAGCATGGGCAATCAGATGTGCATCGGCAACAATTTCGCTTGGCTGGAATTGCAGACGACGCTCCACAGTTTGTTGTCGAAGTGGGAGTTTCGGCCGGTCGTCACCGAGAAGATCCCGCGAGCCATGGGGCCGATCCCCGGGATCGGCAAGCTTCCGCTCGAGGTTCGTCCGGTCTCCCGGTAACGGTGTGGCCGATTCGATTACCGTGACGACCCCGCAGTCGGCGCCGTGAATCAGGCACCTGATCTGGTGACCGCTGCTCTGCGATATGCCGAAATCTTGCGAACCAGGGCAGGCAGGACAGCCGCGGCGACGAAAAGGACGACTGCGAAGAGGACGAAGTAGAGCAGAGATCCGTTGCGGCCGAAGCGGGGGAGGAACGCGACTTCCTGGCCGGTTGCGGCGACGGCGTTGAGGAATGGGGCATAGGCCTGCAAGGTGTACCCGTGGGGCAGCAGATTGATGGAATTCTCGGCCACATAGACCCAGAACAGGAGGACGGCCACGGCGGCGGACGGAGTGCGAATCAATGACCCGACCGCAACACCCACACCGCAAGCGGCGAACCCGTAGCTCGGGACGGTCCAGAGGAACCGGATGCCGGCCGAATCCGTGATGTCCACAGCACCATAGATCTGGGGGAACTGGGTCGGCAGGGTGACCATGACGACGACGAGCAGAACAACTGTCGACACCGCGGTGATGGCGCCGTAGTAGAACCATCGGGCCAGCGCAACCGTCCACAGCCGGGGAAACAGGAATGTATTGAGATCACTTGTCCGACCGCGCCATTGCGCGGCGTGGGCGTAGGCGGTGGTGACCATCATGACCGATACTGACAAGGTGATCACCCAGTACACCGAGTTGGTCGTGGAGACTGTGGCCAGGTAACTCTGTCCAGGGAGTTCTGCGAGCCGTTCTGCGACAGCGGCGATTCCGAAGGTGACGATCAGCGGCAGCAAGAACGTGAGGGGAACCGCGACGATCCACAGAAAACTGCGCCCGGTGGTACGGGTCCATTCGGCGGCGATGCCGCGGCGGATCAGTGTGGCCGCACCGGGACTGTTCATGAGGCCGTGCCGGACGCGATATCGGTAGGCAGGCCGGCGATTCGCAGATAGGCGTCCTCGAGGCTGGTTTCGCCGGGGCCTGAGGTGTCCATGAGGTGGGCGAACGGCTGGTCGGCCAGAATGCGCCGGTTTCCGAGGATGACGATGTGGTCGGCGTTGCGTTCGACCTCATCGAGCAGATGCGTGGCAACCAGGACACAGGTCCCGGCATCGGCGAGGTCGCGCAGCAGTTCGCGTATCCAGCGGATGCCCGCGATGTCGAGGCCGTTGAGAGGTTCGTCGAGCAACAGAGTTCGAGGTTCGGAAAGTAACGCGGCGGCGATACCGACACGTTGGAGCATACCGAGCGAATAGTGCCCCAATCGGCGATCGGCGACCCGGGCGAGGTCGACGATCTCGAGAACGTCGCCCACCCGCCCGGCGGGGAGCCCACGGGCGCGAGTGATCCAGCGTAGGTGCCGCCGTGCGGTGTGACGTGGGTCGAAGGCCCGGTAGTCGATATGCATTCCGAGCGTCGCCGGTGTGGTGTGATGGGCGCGGACGAGGGTGCCGTCGACCTGGATGGTGCCGAGGGCGGGCGCGATGACGCCGCAGATACTCCGCAGCAGTGTGGTTTTACCGGTGCCGTTGAGGCCGAGCAGGTAGGTGAGTGCCCCGTCGGCCACCGTCAATTCGGAGATTTCGAGGACGGTGACGCCTGGATAGCCCAGAGTGAGGTCACGGATGTCGATCACAGTGCTCGCAGCCGGTCAGAAATCGCAGGCCATCGCCAGCCCCACGGCCTTGACACCCTCACACACGGAGCTGTTGGACAGCTTCCAGACACCGTCGATACGCTTCCAGACCACGCGTGCGACCAGATCCGGTTGGCCCGCAGTCTTGCTGCGCAGCATCGCGGTGTGCACGTTGCCGTCGTGGGTTTCGGGACCGGTGATCTCGTTCGACCCGCGCGGAGCTCGGTACAGGCCGATGTTGTAGAGGGTGCGCGCCACCACGACGGCCCGCATACCGCCTTCCATATTGGCCGCCTTCGCCTCGTCGGAGGCGGGTTTCTCGATCAGGAACGCGACCTGGGCGTCCAGATCTTCCAGGGTAGGAACCTCCCGGGTGATGAGGAACTCACCCGGTGCCGCGGAAGCGGCAGGAGCATTGACAACCGACGCGCCGGTGGTGAACGCTGCGATTGTCGAAAGGACACCGGCGATAATTTTGAGGGTCTTCATTTTCATCCTCTGATGGACCGGGACAGCACCTGTTGCAGACTCGAATATGCAGGTGGCCGAGAAATCGGCGTGTCCGGGACTACTTCTGGTCATCTCGGCTCCTCACGGTTTGCGGCCGACGGCACCGAGCATGACCATTCGAGTGTCCGGCAAGTCGGGGCGCAGCCACTGCTGTACCGGCACCACACCGGGATCGAGCAGCTCGAAACCGGCGAGGAATGCCTCCGTCTGCGCTGTGGACCGAAAGGCCACCTGCGCCGATGTGCCGTTGGTGCCGGCGAGTACCCGGAGTATCTCCGGGGAGGAATCACTGGAGCCATGAGTGATCGCCAGGTAACTGCCCGGCGCCATCCGATCACGGAGCGCGGCGAGGATCTCGGCGGGGTGTTCGTCGTCCATCACGTAGTGCAGCACACTGACGAGTGTGATGGCCACGGGCTCGTCGAGATCGATCAGGTCGTGCTCGATCAGCTGATCGAGAAGGTCGTGGGGACGACGAACGTCTCCCAACAGTGCTGTGACACCGGGCGATCGGGCCAGCAGGGCATCGCAATGGGAGACCACGACCTGGTCGTAGTCGACATACACCACCCGCGCCGACGGTTCGATCTCCCGAGCCACTTCGTGCACATTGGGCGAATTCGGGGTACCCGAGCCGAGATCGATGAACTGACGGATACCGGCATCAGCGGCTATCTCGACCGCCCTGCGCATGAAACTCCGGGTGAACCAGGCCAGCGTCTTGAGTTCGGGTGTGCTGGACAACATTTGACGAGCCATGTCCTGGTCGACATCGTAATTGTCCTTTCCGCCCAACAGGTAGTCGTACACCCGGGCGGAAGCCAGCTGTTCGGTGTCGAATGGGCGCGGCATCCGGCTGCTTTCCGGTGCAGGGCCTTCGGTTCCTTCGACCACGGGTGCAATCGTAGCCGACGGCCACCTCGGGTGTGCGTTCCTCCGGAGATCTCTCGGCCTAATACGGAGCGGAGTACGCGTTACGCGAACGAGTCAGCGCTCGGTCCGGCCGAACCGTGCTCCCCGGCACCGCCTATCGACGAAATATGTTCCGGTGAAATGCGATCCAGGTACCCCGGGGGTCAGGTGCGCGGCAAATCCTTCCACTTGTCGTCGCCGGATGGCTCGGGTCGGCGACGAAGGCCGGCGACGTTGCCGTGACCACCGGCCGTTTCACAGATCGGTTTCGGCCAGGGCGACCGCGTGCGCTACCGCGGACCGTGCTCGGTCGACGGTGCTGTACCGGCCCAGACCACACGGGGCCGCGATGTCCAACAGGCCGCCGTAGGCCGATTCCGCCGCCGCCAGGCTCTGCCGTGCTTGGTCGAGCGGCTGCGCCGGATGCGCGAGCCCGGCGGCAACTCGGGTAGTGGCAGGCAATTCGAGGCGGGCCAAGGGCTCGTAGTACCGCGGTCGCACCGGTGCCAGCGTGCCGTTGCCGATCGGCAGATGGACGAACTCGAGATGCCTCCCCGCAGGCCAGTATCGCGCAATCGCGTTGGCCAGCACGACGACCGCCTCCGTGGACCTCGGCGCCACGACCGGCTTGTCGTCGAGGCTCCCGTAGCAGAGGTGTACCCCGAAACGGGCACCGTGGGGTGCCCGTGCCACGAGGCGTGCGATCGTTCGACCTGTCGCGGTGGCCACAGCCTGCCGCAGTACCGCGGGCATCCGCGCGCAGAGGAGCGTCTCCGCGGCAAGTTCGAGTTGGAATACGACCTTGTCCCCCAACGTCTCGTGGATCCGGAGGATTTCCCTGGCGGTGGCGTCGACGATCGGGCGGTAGTAGGGGAGGCGTCGGTCACCGCGGTGCGCCGAGCGTCGACGCCACACGAGCATCCGTGCCTCGAAAGCGATGAAACCGATGACGAACGGCGTCGGTATGCCTACCTGTAAACGTAGGCCGGGATCTGTTCGGCGCATATCGGTCAACGCCTCGATGGCACGGTCGGCTTCCTCCGCATAGCCGAGTGCGGCGTCGATATCTGCTTCGCCCAGCGATCGGCCCGGCCGGAGACGAAAGGTGTTGCGGGAACGCAGCGTCGACCAATCACCGCGACGCACCGGCTCCAGTACGGGGATGCTGTCGAGCCGATCGATGATGGGCCTGATGTACCACTGGGCGCGATAGGGATCCGCTTCGCCGCCGGGAACCAGGCCATCCAGGAACTCACCGGCAGTGTCGACGGCGAACGCCATCGCCTTCGCCGGACTGTCCAACTGTGCGGGCAAGCTGCCCACGAAGTGAACCCTACGCTTCGGCTGCACGTCGTCAGTGTCGCACACGGCTGTCCCGAGAGGACGGTCAGATCCCGACAAAGGTGAATACTCCGGATCTGAACCTGGAACACGCATAAGCCTGGCGTGAATATCCGCGATGCAGCTACGCGCGAGCGGAAGTTTGTGGGAACTGCCAACGAATGGTTGCTAGATTGCCGGTATGGACGCCGCGTACCAGGGGGCCGCGGGCAGGCTGCGTAGTCTGCCGACGCGACTGATCAACCAGACCGCGCTACTCGCCGGCCGGGCGACCGAACAGGCGATGGCCGGTACGGGTTCGCGCCGGTACCACTACGCGGTGCTGACCACACTGAGCGAAGGCGGTGCCGCCAGCCAGGCCGAACTCGGGCGCCGCACCGGAATCGATCGCAGCGATATCGTTGCGGTCCTGAACGATCTGGTGGCCAGGGGGTTTGTGGACCGCGCCGCCGACCCGGACGATCGGCGCCGCAATATCGTGAACCTGGCCGATCCCGGCCGCGAACATCTTCGTGAACTCGACCGCAAGCTGGACCTCGCGCAGCAGGATCTGCTCGCCGCCCTGTCCGCGACGGAACGCCGTACCCTGGTCGCCCTGCTCGGCCGGATACTCGACGATCACGCGACCCGGCCGGTGGGGAAATAGGCCGGCCGATCGGCGCCGGAGGCCGGTCAGCAGCTGCGGACCATGGTCTGCTGGTGGACGCGTTTGCCCTGGTAGCGCATCCCCGGCACCGGCGGTGTCGATCCGTGCGGGGCAAAACCCATCCGTTCGAAGAACCGCACGGCCCGGGTGTTTTCGACCAGTGTCTGCAGAAAGCAGCCGGGTGAACCCACCGAGCCGAGCCGTTCGAACCACTGCTCCATCAGGCCGTCCGCCGCGCCGGTGCCGCGCGCCTCGGGGACCACATTGATGTGCAGATGCGCGGGCCAGCGCGGATCGTGAATTTCGCCGGCGGTCGGTGTGCGGCGTATTGCCGCGCTCGCGGCATCGAATGCGCTGCGGGCGAAGAACGCAACCGGCCGGCGGTGCAGGATCAGGCGGTGTGCCCGGATGGCGTCCGCGATTCGCCGGTCCTCGCTCGGGAAAGAATCTGTGTCCACGCAGCCGGTGAGGTAACCGAGTAGTTCGCCGTCGGATTCGGCCAGGAACAACGAGTCGGGTTCGTGATCCATATAGGGATCGAGGTAGATCTGCGCCTCGGATTCCGGATGACCCCAGAGGGATTCGGTCGGTGAACCCTGACCCGCCCGTAGTGACAGCTGCCGCAGTGCCGCTCTGTCCCGTTCCTCGAACGTTCGGATTCGCATGGTGAACAACCTATCTCGGTGCGCAGACGTTTCAGGCGGTGAGTTCCCGTTCCAGAGGAGTGCGGAAGCGGGGGACCGGCCGGAGCTCGCCGTACCAGCCGGCCGCGCGCTCGGCCTCGGCGGTGATGAGGGCGCGGGCATCGGCCCCGATATCCTCCAGCAGCCTGGTCACGATCTCGCCGTCCTTACGTTGCGCCCAGCCGCCGACGATCCGGCCGTTCCACCAGAGGCTCGGCCCGATATTGCCGTTGCGATCGAACAGTTGTTCTTTGTGTCCGCCCAGGTACCAGTCGCGGGACTGCCAGCCCATCGGTGTCGGGTCCAGTGCGGGCAGCAGGGCCGCCCAGGGGCGCGGCGGCGGGACCGGGTCGAGATCGTCGGCGAGCAGCAGCCCGGTGATGCCGTCGAGATCGACCTCCACCGTGTCTAGCCGGGCCAGTGTCGTGCGGACCTGACCCAGCGTCCACCCGGTCCACCATTTGATATCGCCGATCGGGGCCGGGCCGAACGTGTGCAGCCAGCGGCGGACCAGTTCGGTGCGGGCAACGCCTGCGTCCAGCTCGCCGATCGGCGCCGGCAGCCAGGATTCGGCCGGCGCCCACGTGTACTGGCTGCTGGACCAGCTGCCACCCGGCCGGGCGCGGACGATGCGGCCCTCGGTGCCGAGCAGCAGCAACACCCAGGTGGTGATGGAGGTGGGCTTGGAGTACGACTTCTCCGGGTTCGTATTGATCTGGGTGCGCAGCGCGGGGACATCCTTGCTCAGCTGGGCCCCGGTGGCGCTGCCCCGGGCCAGGAGCGCGCGATGGGTCTCGTCGGCGACGGCGGCCAGCCAGGCCTCCGGATCCCCGTCGCCGATACCGGCGTCCGCCAGGTACTTCGCATAGGTGCGGCGCTGCCTGGTGGCCAGTTCGGTGCCGCAGGAGGCGTGCAGTACCGGCGCCAGCTCGACCGGTGCCACGAACATGGTGCGCCGCATTGCCAGCATGCGCAGCAGCGAGCGGTCCTCGTACAGTGCGCGCTCCACCTGCGCGGGACCGATCTCGGTGCCCCGTGCGGCCACCGAGAGGTGCACGGTGGCCGGGTCGGTCGCGTGCAGCACCACCAGGGAACGCGCGATCTCGGGGACGTCGCCGCTGCGATATTCGGAGGCCAGCCGATGCCGGATACCGAGCCGCGCTCGCCGCTGCTCGGTGGTGAAGGCGTACATGATGCGGATGCTAGCCGGGCCCACCGACACCTACGGCGGCGTGCGTCCGCGGGCGCAACCTGTACGCGAATTGCCGACGGGCCCAGCCGAGTTCCCGCTCTTACGGCCTCGAACGTGGAAATATTCCTGTTATGAGCAGACGTGCACTGAGCTATCTGGCCGGGTTGCTGCTCCCGGCCTTGACGGCGACCCTGCTGGCCGCCGCCCCCGCGGCCGCGATCGATGCCTGCTCGGTGCATACGCGCCCGATCGCGATACCGGTCGACGGTGAACAGGCCACGGGCCTGGTGTACGAGCCGCAGGGGTGCGTGGTCGGTAACGCCCTGGTGGTGGCGGCGCACGGGCACAAGGGGTCCGCGGCCCAGTACTCCGAGTACCTGATCTCGATCGCCGCCCGCACCGCGACCCCGATCCTGTCGATGGATCTGCGGGGCAGCCCGCAGTGGCCGACCGGCGACTGGAATCTGTGGGCCGGTTGGCGCGATCTGGTGGCCGGCACCCAGTGGTACAAAGGGTCGAATCCGGGGGTGACGCGCACCGTGCTGTGGGGCTGGAGCCAGGGCGCGATGACCTCCGGCCTGGCCGCCGCCCACGGCCCCGCCGGTTTGTTCGACTACTGGGTCGACACCTTCGGCCCGTCGGATCTGTTCACCCACTACCAGGGTCCTGCCGCCGATTACCCGGCGCTGCAGGCCCAGATCCAGCGTGATGCCGGTGGGTGTGTTCCGGCCGTCTGCCCGCTCGCCTACGCCGAACGCTCCCCGGCGCTGCAGGCCGGCCGGATGAATATCCGGCACGCCTTCCTCGTCCACGGCACCGCCGACGAGGTGGTGCCCTATGCGGCCAGTATGCAGATGCGGGCCGCCCTCATGCTGGCCGGTAAACCGAGCACCATGTACTCCATTGTCAGCGGTCGCACCCTGGACGGTGTGGTGGAACCGGGCCGCCACAATGTCGGCCCGGCACTGTTCGAAGCGGGCTGCGTGGTCGAACGATTGCTCCTGGGCACCGAACCCCTCGACGGCAACCGCGACTTCCTGGTCGATGTGGCCGCCGGCGTCGTCGCCGCGCCCCCGGCCCCTCCCAACGCGAAATGCGCGGCATAACGTTCGAGCCGCTCAGACCACCGAATACCCACCGTCGACACCGAGCACCTGCCCGGTGATCCAGGAATCCGGACGCGCCAGCGCGACCACCCATTCGGCCACCTCGCCGGGGTGACCCCGCCTGCCCAGCGGAATCTGCGCGGCTTCCTGCGCTTTCACCTGTTCGGCCTCGGCGGCGGACAGGCCCATACGGTCCAGTGCTTCGCTCTCGGTCGGTCCCGGCGCCACCGCGTTCACTCGGATTCCGGCATCGGCCAATTCCACCGCCCAGCTCCGGGTCAGCTGTTCCAGCGCGGCTTTCCCCGCCCCGTAATGGCTGATACCGGGCGCCGACCTGGCGCCGAAAGTACTGGAAACGTTGATCACCGCGCCGCCACGGACCCGTAGATATGGCAGGGCGGCCTGCGTCACCAGGGTCGGTCCCAGAACGTTGGTGGCCCACATGCGCAGGGCATCGTCCGGATCTATCTCGCCCAACCGAGCCGCGATACCGAACCCGGCATTGTTGACGACCACGTCGAGTCGTCCGTTCACGTCCTGGGCAGCTCGGACCATGGTGGCGGCGTCGTGCGGATCGGAGACGTCGCCGACGTGGATGCGCAGGGCCGGGGACAGGCGTGCGGTGTTCTCGAGCGCCGGCCGTCGCCGGCCGGTCACCACGACATCCATCCCACTGCCGGCCAGCGCCACCGCGACGGCGGCCCCTATACCGGAACCACCACCGGTGACGAGGGCGGTAAGGCCGGACAGGCCACCGTACGGCCGGCTGTTCGACGAGGAATGCTGTGCGGGGGAATCAATTGCCATGGCACCGACGCTAAACAGTGACACAGGTGTCAAGAGCAAGCCCGGAAGGCGATATGCGTATCGGTGAACTGTCGCGGCGGACCGGCGTGAGCCGGCGCTCCCTGCGGTACTACGAACAGAACGGGCTGCTCCGGTCCGGCCGCAGCGCCAACGGCTGGCGCGAATACGACGAACCCTCTGTCGGTCGAGTACGTAAGATCGCCGACCTGCTGCGGCGAGGACTCACCGTGGAAGGAATCAGACAGCTCGATGCCTGCCTCGATCTGCCCGATACCGGCGTATGCGACGACCCCGGGCACGCCCTCGAGATCTACCGTGACCGGCTGGCCGTCCTGAACGACCGGCTCGAACGCCTGCACGAGCATCGCACGAACCTCATGGAGACGCTCGGCGAACTGGAAATGGTGCAATCGCGTTCCGTCGCGGCCGCGCGCCGGGGTCCGCAGGAGGCACCCGGGCCGGGATAACCGACCGGCCCGAACAGGGGTCGAGCTGGGCAGACGGCCGGTGGGTCAGAGGGATTTCACCCAGTTGGACAGCAGTTGGGCGCCCGCGTCACCCGACTTCTCGGGGTGGAACTGGGTGGCCGAGAGCGCGCCGTTCTCCACCGCGGCCAGGAAGCGGCTGCCGTGTTCGGTCCAGGTGAGTTCGGGGGCGGCGAGGTGATCGCTGGACGGGAGTTCCCATGACCGGGCGGCGTAGGTGTGCACGAAATAGAATCGGGTGCCGGGGTCCATACCGGCGAACAGCACGCTCTGCGCGGGGGCTTCGACGGTGTTCCAGCCCATATGCGGCAGTACGGGGGCGTCGAGTTTGTCGACGGTACCGGGCCATTCCCCGCAGCCCTCGGTTTCCACACCGAATTCGACTCCGCGGTCGAACAGGATCTGCATACCCACGCAGATCCCGAGCACCGGCCGGCCCCCGGCCAGCCGCTGACCGATAATGCGCTCACCGCGGACCTCCCGCAGGCCCGCCATACAGGCCGCGAAGGCGCCGACGCCCGGAACCACCAGCCCGTCCGCTGCCAGCGCCGCCTTGTGGTCGGCGGTCACCTCGACCTGGGCGCCCGCCCGGACCAGGGCGCGTTCGGCGGAATGCAGATTGCCGGAGCCGTAGTCCAGCAGGACAACCGAGGTCATAGTGCCCCCTTCGTCGACGGCACGCCCTGCACCCGCGGATCCGGTTCGACCGCGGCGCGCAGGGCCCGGGCGACCGCCTTGTATTCGGCTTCGGTGACGTGATGCTGATCGCGGCCGTAGAGCACCCGTACGTGCAGGGCGATCCGGGCGTTGAGTGCGATGGATTCGAAGACGTGCCGGTTGAGTACCGTCGAATACGGTGCGCCGGGGTCGTTGCGGCCCCGTACCGGTGCGCCGGGGATCACGGCGTGCAGCAGATGATCGGGTTCGCCGGTGTGCACACAGTAGGGGCGGCCGGAGACGTCGACGGCGGCGTGCGCCAGGGTTTCGTCCATCGGGATGTAGGCGTCGCCGAAGCGGCGGATGCCCAACTTGTCGCCGAGTGCCTGGCCCAGTGCCTGGCCGAACACGATGGCGGTGTCTTCGACCGTATGGTGTGCCTCGATCTCGATATCGCCCTCGGCACGCACCGTGAGGTCGAAACTGGCGTGGGTGCCGAGCGCGGTGAGCATATGGTCGTAGAACGGGACACCGGTGGAGATATCGGTCTGCCCGGTGCCGTCGAGGTTCAGTTCCACCACGATGCTCGATTCCTTGGTGGTGCGCTCCACTCGCGCGGTTCGGTTCATGCTCACTTCCGGTTGTCGCTTCAGTTCTGCGCGGTCAGTTCGGTGGCGGCCAGTTTCGCGCTGACCCGCAGGAATTCGTCGTTCTCGGCGGCCAGCCCGATGGTGGTGCGCAGATGCCCGCGGATTCCTACATCCCGGATGAGGACACCTTCGTCCAGGTAGTGCTGCCAGGCGCGGGGTGCATCGTGGAACGTCCCGAACAGCAGGAAGTTCGCGTCGCTGGGCACCACCTGGAAACCGAGGGCGGTCAGTTCCCGGGCGACCCGGTCGCGCTGGGCGGCCAGTTCCGCGACGCTCGCCAAGGTTTCGCCGGCATGCCGCAGGGCGGCGCGCGCCGCGGCCTGGGTGACCACCGACAGGTGATACGGCAACCGCACCAGCAGCAGGGCGTCGATCACCGCGGGGGCCGCGACGAGGTAGCCGAGCCGGCCGCCGGCGAAGGCGAACGCCTTGCTCATGGTGCGGCTGACCACCAGTTTCGCCGGATAGCTGTCGATGAGGCCGATCGCGCTGGGTTGTGCGGAGAATTCGCCGTAGGCCTCGTCCACGATCACGATCCCCGGGGCGGCCTCGAGGATCCGGGCCAGCTCCGGGGCCGGGATGCTGTGCCCGGTCGGGTTGTTGGGGCTGGTCACGAACACCACATCGGGCCGGCGTTCGGCGATGGCGGCCAGGGCCGCGTCGATATCGATGGCGAAATCGGCGGACCGTTTCGCCTCCACCCATTCGGTATCGATGCCCTCGGAGATGATCGGATGCATCGAATACGACGGGACGAAACCCAGTGCCCGCCGGCCCGGCCCGCCGAAGGCCTGCAGCAGCTGTTGCAGGATCTCGTTGGACCCGTTGGCCGCCCACACATTCGCCGCATCCACCGTGATACCGGTCTGGCGGGTGAGGTAGGCGGCGAGATCGGTCCGCAACCCCACCGCGTCGCGGTCCGGGTAGCGGTGCAGATCGGCGGCCGCGGCGCGTACCGCTTCGGCGACATCCGCCACCAGCGCCGGCGTCGGCGGATGCGGGTTCTCGTTGGTGTTGAGCTGGACGGGCACGCTGAGCTGCGGTGCGCCGTACGGGGATTTACCGCGCAGATTCTCCCGTAACGGCAGCGCGTCGAGCCCGATCCCGGCGCCGGGTACGGGGACCTGCGCGCTCATGACAGCGCCTCGAAACGCGCGCGTACGGCCTGCCCGTGGGCGGGCAGATCCTCCGCGTCGGCCAGCGCCACCACATGTCCGGCGACATCTTTCAACGCCGCCTCGGTGTAGTCCACGACATGGATACCGCGCAGGAAGGTCTGCACGCTGAGCCCGGACGAATGCCGGGCGCATCCGGCGGTGGGCAGGACGTGGTTGGAGCCGGCACAGTAGTCGCCGAGGCTCACCGGGGCGTAGGGCCCGACGAAGATCGCGCCCGCGCTGCGCACCCGGGCGGCGACCGCGGTGGCCTGTGCGGTCTGGATCTCCAGGTGCTCGGCGGCGTAGGCGTTCACCACCCGCAGCCCCTGGTCGATATCGTCGACCAGCACCGTGCCGGATTGGGCGCCGGTGAGCGCCGCGGTCACCCGTTCGGCGTGTTTCACGACGGTCAGCTGCGTGGTCAGCGCCGCGTCGACGGCATCGGCGAGGGCGGGGCTGTCGGTGACCAGCACGCTCGCGGCGAGGACATCGTGTTCGGCCTGGCTGATGAGGTCAGCGGCCACATGTACCGGGTCGGCGGTGGCGTCGGCCAGGATCGCGATCTCGGTGGGGCCGGCCTCGGCGTCGATCCCGACCAGGCCGCGGCACAGCCGTTTGGCGGCGGTGACGTAGATATTTCCGGGACCCGTGATTAGATCGACCGGGGCCAGATCGGTGCCGTCGGTATCGGCACCCCCGTAGGACAGCAGGGCGACCGCCTGCGCGCCGCCGACGGCCCATACCTCCTCGACGCCCAGCAGCCGGGCGGCGGCCAGCACGGTCGGATGCGGCAGCCCGCCGAACTGTTCCTGCGGCGGCGAGGCCACCACCAGCGATTCCACCCCGGCGGCCTGCGCGGGGACGACGTTCATCACGACACTGGATGGGTACACGGCGTTACCGCCGGGCACATACAGCCCGACCCGTTCCACCGGCACCCACCGTTCGGTGACGGTGCCGCCGGGCACCACCTCGGTGGTGGTGTCGGTGCGGCGCTGATCGGCGTGCACGGCACGGGTCCGCGCGATCGCGACCTCGAGTGCCGCCCGCACCGCCGGATCCAGCCCGTCGAGGGCGGCGGCCAGTTCCACGGCCGGTACGCGCACGGTTTCCGGGGTCACCCCGTCGAACTTCGCGCCGAATTCCAGGGCCGCGGCCGCGCCGCGGTCCCGGACCGCCTCCACCACGGGCCGCACCTGATGCAGTACCGAGTCCACATCGACCCCGCCGCGCGGTAGCGCGGTGCGCAGCTGCGCGGTGGTGGGCGTGCGGCCGCGCAGATCTACGCGGGCGAGCTCGATACGGGATGTCATGGTGGTATCGGTCCTTGTGCAGCGGCTGAGTACGACAGCACCAGGGTATCGGGCCGATACCAGTGGTTATCCGCGTGGTCCCGCTCAGACGATCCGCGAGAAGACGATATCGAGTTCGTGCTCCCAGGTGCGCGGGTCCAATTCGGACTCGGAGCGCTCCCAGGTGGCCCGGAGTGTGGTCTGGGTCTCGTCGAGGTTGCCGGTCAGCCGTTGCGAATCCCCGGGGGCGTCGCGCCAGACCCGCCACAGC
>NZ_BAFV01000025.1 GCF_000308515.1 Nocardia carnea NBRC 14403
ATGAGCGCCGCGAACCCCACCATCGGTGCCGTCCCCGGTTCCGACATCGGCGGGCCCGATTGCGCCCCGAACCAGGCCAGCGCGGCCTTGAGCCGTTCATCGTCGAACCAGCTGTCCAGCAGCGCGTCACCGGTCTGCAGGAATTCCCGCGACAGGGCGCTACCACCCGCACGGGCATCCAGGCCCCAGAACGAACGCAGGAGATGGCCCGGGGCCGGGGCGCCCCCGAACGAGCGCATCACCCGGCTTGCGCGCGGTTTCCAGACGGCAACGAAACGCCGGTAGGCCGCCGCGTCACGGTCGCCGCAGGCGGTCGCCACGGACGCGCAGGTGCGGTCGAGATCGCGGTGGAAGACGATCGGGGCCGCGCCGGTATCGGGGCAGGCGGGTACGAAGGCCCACGGGTCGCAGTCGAGATAGCGCAGGCCGAACCGGTCCAGCGCCAACTCCTCGATGATGCCGGTATGCCGGATCATCAGATGTGCCGACGATCCGCGATCCACGCGATGCCCGGGGAAGCGCTCCACGGTCGACACCGCACCGCCCAGGACGCTGTCGCGTTCCAGTACGCGCACCCGGTGGCCCGCCCGGGCCAGATAACACGCGGCGACCAGCGCGTTGTGCCCGGAGCCGACGATCACCGTCGTCATGGCAGCGGAAGTGGTAACGGCCGGCCGAGAATGCCGAAGCGGCGGCTGTCGCCGGCGAAGACGAAATCGCGCAGTACGTCCCGGAAACCCATCCGCCGGTACAGCCGCCAGGCGCGGTTGTCCTCGGCCGATACTTCGGGTGTGGACAGCAGCACCGCGCCTTCGGGCCGGTCGCGCAGGAGTTGGCGGAGCAGGATCGCGCCGATACCGCGACCCTGCGCGCTCGGATGGACGTGCAGTTCGGTGAGTTCGAAGTAGTTGCCGAGCAGCCCCTGGGTCGCCACTTCCGACCAGCCGGACCGCCGCATACCCGCGTGCACCTGCTGCTGCCACCACTGGTGTGGTCCGCCACGATAGCCGTAGGCGATGGCGACGAGGGGCGAGGTGCGGATATCGAAGCCGCCGTGGTCCTCGGGGACGACTGCGGCGACGGCCTGCCAGCCGGCGCGCTGGGTGTGCTCGGTCCACATCGGCGCGCGATGGTGCTCGGTGCCGCGCGGATAGTCCATGGCCGCGACATACACCGACAGTGCGTCGTGCAGCCGGGCGCGCAGGGCGGTGACCGAGAGGTCGACGACGACCGGGGCGGGGAGATGGTTGGGTTTGACGGCGGTCATTGCGGTATCGGTGGGCTCTTTCGCGGTCGGCGGGGCGGAGCTGGGACTTTCCGGCGGGCGAACATGTCGGTGGTCGTCTCTATATTCAAGCTCGAGCCAAACGTTCGAATACCTGTTCGGCCCCCACGGTGCACGCTCAGCCTGCCATACCGGCGGACCGCCACGGGGGTCGGCGGGGGAGATACGGAGGGACGGCCATGGCGGAACGAAACGTTCACCCGGGTCAATCGGGGCGCGCGGGGATGCTGCTGCAACGCGCCGACGGACTGTTGATGGAAGCGGCGGGGGAGCACGACCCCCGGGAGCGATTCCGGGTCGCATATCTGGCCGCGTTGCGTGGGGCGGGGGCGGTACTGGCACTCACCGGCGCCGATTCCGCGCCGCGGGCCCGCTCGCGTAACGCCTGGGTGATGCTGCAGCGCGCCGCGCCCGAATTCGTGATGTGGGCGGACTATTTCAGCGGCCATTCCGCGACCCGTGCGGCGCTGGAGGCCGGTCTGCCGCGCGAAATCGGCGAGACCCGCGCCGATGAGTTCTACGCACGGGTGGGCGCATTCCTTCACGATGTGGAGGATCTGATCGCACCGGCGGCGCGGTTGCGTGCCGCGGGGGACGGGAACGATACGCCGTGAGGACATAGGCAGCCCGTGCCACGGCGCCGTGAGCGGTCCGCGCGCGGCGCCGACGGGAAGAGGCATCGGCTCGGTATGTCAACGAACAGCAGAGCGGGGCCGGGCCGGAAGATCCCGGATGAGTAGGTGCTGCCGACCGGTGGGGCCGCCCGCGGCCGACGACGCACCCCCGGCGTCGGGCGCGGCGCGCTTGCGCTTGCGCCGGCACGGGTCGTCTACCACGGCTTTCGGTACTTGCCGGGCTCGCTGCGATCACGAAGTTCGCTCGGCTGTACCCATATGGTGGTACGGCTCTGAGGGAACTCGTATCATTGGTGACAGATAGCCGCCAAGGGGTTATCTGTCGCCTACCCGGAGGCGACAGCCACGTCCTAGTGCCGGGGGAGGTACCGTGCCACTCTCCGAGCACGAGCAGCGCATGCTCGAACAGATCGAGAGCGCTCTCTATGCTGAGGATCCGAAGTTTGCGTCGTCCGTCCGCGGCGGACGCTTCCGTACGCCGTCGAGTCGCCGCAGACTCCAGGCTGCGGCCCTGTTCTTGATAGGCCTCGTCCTGCTGATCGCCGGTATCGCCCTTCCGGTGCGGCCCGGTGGTTTCCCGATCATCAGTTTGATCGGATTCATCGTGATGTTCGGTGCGGGAGTTCTGGTCCTGCTCGGCGGAACGAAGGGCGGACCGGCGGATGGGGGCGATACGTCCCCGAACGATCCGCCGGCCGCGTCGGGATCGTCGCCGCGCGGCGGTGGTCGCGGTCGGCAACGCCGCTCCGGTGGATTCACCGAGCGGATGGAAGACCGGTTCCGTAGAAGGTTCGAACAGGAGTAGTAGCCCGCCGGGCGAACCTCCCACATATTGCGCCGACAGCGATGCCGCACCGGAATCCGGTGCGGCATCGCTGTCGGCGCTTGTCCGGTGCCGTGCGGCCCGGCCCTCTGGCCGGGCCCGGCGAACGCCCGGACACCTCTTCCCACTTCCCCCCACCGGAGCCCTCCACGACGCCCCACTGCACGCGGTGACGGTGCGTGAACAGGAGGTTTGCTGGAAGTTGACGGGGACCGTTCGGTTCTCCGCGTGCGGACGCGCGCAGGGAGGCAGAGCGCGCGAAAAGTTCGCTCGGCCCGTGATAGCTGGGGTGACCTGCGAAATCCGTGAACCGGGGAGCCACATCACCCCGTGTTTCGATTGAAAGTGGGGGAAAGTGGGGTAATGTGGAGCGCGCACTACAGGAGAGGCCGTAAGGCGCTCGGCCGGCCCAGCCGGCCAACACCATTCGAGGTGGTCCGGTAGGAGGTATCGGGGTTGTTTCTCGGTACTTACACACCTCGGTTGGACGACAAGGGGCGACTCACGTTGCCCGCGAAGTTTCGAGACGATCTGGCGGGAGGGTTGATGGTCACCAAAGGACAGGACCACAGCCTGGCCGTCTATCCGAAGGAAGAGTTCAGTGCGCTCGCCCGGCGAGCTGCTTCGGCATCCCGGAGCAATCCGCAGGCGCGGGCATTCATCCGGGCGCTGGCGGCGGGAACCGACGAACAGCGGCTGGATACGCAGGGCCGGATCGTATTGTCGGCCGAACATCGCCGGTACGCCAACCTCACCCGCGACTGCACGGTCATCGGTTCGGTGGACTTCCTGGAGATTTGGGACAAGCAGGCGTGGGAGACCTACCTCGCCGAACACGAGGAGGACTACGCGCAAGCGAGAGACGAGGCACTGGGCGGAATCTTCTAGCCCGCGGCGAGTGCCACGCGGCCTCTGCCCGGATGCGGACCCTGACGTACTTCCCCGACGCCAGGTGCCGCTTCGGTCAGAGACCCCGCGGCATTCGTCCGGTCACCGATTTCCTTTTGTCGCACATTCTGTGGCCGTCCCCGTCGCGGTGGCGGCGCCGCATCTCACGCATATTTCCGCACCGCTTCGGCGACGGCATCCACGCCGGCGCCGCGGTCCGATACGACCCGCAGCCGGTCGCAAGGCACAATTCCGGGAGGTCAGGTGAACCGTGAGCAGCACGGCACGCGACACGTCCCTGTTCTGCTCACTCGCGCGGCGGAATTGCTCGACCCGGCACTCGACCGGCCGGATGCGGTGTACCTCGACGCCACCCTCGGGCTGGGTGGCCATGCCGAATACTTCCTGCGGACCCATCCCGGTCTGCGCCTGGTAGGGCTGGACCGGGATACCGACGCACTGTCCCATGCCGCCGAACGGTTACGGCCTTTCCGGGACCGGATCACTCTGGTGCACACCCGCTACGACGGGATAGCCGATGCGCTCGCCGAGGCGGGGTTGCCCGCGACGGGGTCGGTGCACGGCCTGTTGATGGACCTCGGTGTCTCGTCCATGCAATTGGACGAAGCCGAACGCGGTTTCGCCTATTCGGTGGACGCGCCGCTGGATATGCGGATGGATCCGACCACCGGTCCTACGGCCGCCGATGTGCTCAACACCTACAGTCACGGTGAACTCGCCCGGGTGCTGAAAACCTATGGCGAGGAACGATTCGCGGGCAAGATCGCGTCGGAGGTCATACGCCGCCGGGCCAAGCAGCCGTTCCGGACCAGTGCCGAATTGGTGAGCCTGCTCTACGACGCCATCCCCGCGGCCGCCCGGCGAACGGGCGGACATCCGGCCAAACGCACCTTCCAGGCCCTGCGGGTGGAGGTGAATGCCGAACTGGAGTCGCTACGGGCCGCGCTGCCCGCCGCGCTGGACGCGTTGTGCCCCGGTGGGCGGATCGTCGTCATGTCGTATCAGTCGCTCGAAGACCGGGTGGTCAAACACGAACTGGCGGACCGGGCGAAATCGCGGACGCCGGTGGACCTTCCGGTCGAACTGCCCGGTATGGGCCCGCTGTTCCGGATCCTGACCCGCGGCGCCGAACAGGCGAGCGCCGCGGAGATCGAGGACAACCCGCGCGCGGCGCCGGTCCGGATGCGGGCCGCGGAGAAGATCGTGCAGGAGGCGGTATGAAGCGGCACCCCCGCCCGTCCGTGCGTACCTTATCCGATCCTGTGGGTATATCGAATTCGATTGTCCCCGAACCAAATATCGAGTACTACAAGGTGTATGCGGTACCCGTGTACCGCACCGTGAGCAGGTGTCCGGCGGCACCGGAGGAGAAGCGGTCGGACACAGCGGACGGATACAGCACAAGGGCACGCGCCAGGACGTCGCGGGCCATCACACCGATACGGGGGTGTCTGGTATGAGTGTGGGAACACGTACCGAAATCGGGCGGCCGGCCCGGCGCGCACACAGCGCCGAGCGGGTGAAATCCGGTGCGGCACAGCGGGCCTACGAGCGCCGCCGGCAGCGGGTGACGACACCCGCCGCGCCGGCCGGTTCGGAACTGACCGGGCGGGCGCCGTTCGTCGCCGCGATCCTGGCCATGTTCGGCTGTGGCCTGGCGCTGACGCTGGTCCTGACGACGCGCGCCGCCGAGGACAGCTACCAGCTCAGCGATGCTCGCGAGGCCAACCGGGTGCTCTCCGACGAACGTGCGGCGTTGCAGCGGGAAGTGGCCGCGGCCGATTCCGCTCCCGTACTCGCCGCCCGCGCCCGGGAACTCGGCATGATTCCCGCCGACGACCCCGCTCGCCTGGTGGTGGCGCCGGACGGAACGATCACTGTGGTCGGTGAGCCCGCGCCGGCGCAGGGCCCGCCCGCACCGCCGCTGAACGCGCCGCCGCGGACGGCCTCGCCCAACGGCGCAGATCCCGGGGAGCGGGTCGTTCCGGTGCCCGCTACGCCGCCGGTGCCCGCCGGGAGTGCCGATCCGGGCAATGTGCTGGCCGCCCCGGGCGCCGACCCCGCACAGCCGCAGCCGGTGCCGGCACCCGGCGGCGCACCGGTACCGGGTCAGCCGCCCGCGGATACCGGCCCCGCGCCGGACAATGCCGGCGCGCCGGCTGCTCCGGTCCCGGGGAACGAGGCGGCACCTCCCGCTGTTCCGGGTCTCGGCGCGCCTGCTGCGGGTGCTCCCGCTCCGGTGGATGGTGCCGCGGTGCCGGATCCGGCCGCACCGGGCGCGGCCGCCGTGCCGCCACCGGCTCCGGTGGGTTCGAACGAAAGCTCGGCCCCGGCCGTACCGCCGCCTGCCGGCGCGCCGGTCGCCGGGGAAGGTCCGGCCGCCGGTGACGGCGGCGCGGCTGTACCGCCACCGGCTCCGGCCGGGGTGCCCGCGGGGGCCCCGGGAGCGGTTGCCGGGGAGGAGATGCGGTGAATCCGCGCGGGTCGGGACGCGGGCGCGGCGTGCCGAAGTCCCGTACCGCGGGGAACCGGGGTTCCGCGAAGGGCCGTCCGGCCCCCGGCCGGCCCAAACGTTCGCGGGCCGGTGCGAAAAAGGACGGGCCCGTGCGGCTGCGGCTGGGCGTGGGCCGGGTGATCATGCTCGTCGCGCTGACCGTGGTGGCGGTGCAGCTGCTGTGGATCCAGACCATTTCCGCGCCCGCACTTTCCGCGCAGGCGGCCGGACAGCGGACCACCTACCAGGACCTGCCCGCCACCCGCGGAACTGTCACCGACCGGCACGGTAAATCGCTGGCACTCACGGTGATCGCGCAGGCGTTGAGCTTCCAGCCGGTGCGGGTGCGCAAAGATCTCGCCGACGCCCGGGCCGCGGACGATACCGCGCCCGAACCCGATGAGCGCCTGCAGGAGATCGCGCGCACCGTACATGAAGTGCTCGGCCCCGACGGGCCCGAAGAGGACGAACTGCTGGACAAACTGCGCAGCGACGAACCTTTCGTGTATCTGGCCCGCAATGTCGATCCCCGTAAGGCCGACACCATTACCGCGAAGTTCCCCGAGGTCGGGTCGGAACGGCAGGACCTGCGTGAATATCCGGGCGGCTCGCTCGCGGCGAATATCGTCGGCGCCACCGGATGGGACGGGCACGGCCGGGTCGGTCTGGAGGGGGCGCTGGATTCGGCACTCGCCGGTACCGACGGTTCCTATACCTACGATCGCGGGTCCGACGGCGCGGTCATCCCGGGTAGCTGGCGCGACCGCCAGCCCGCGGTGGACGGTAACGATGTCGAACTCACCATCGACTCGTATCTGCAGTACTACGTGCAGCAGCAGATCCAGCAGGCCAAGGACCGATCGGGCGCGAAATCCGGGTCCGCGGTGGTGCTGGATGCCAAAACCGGCCAGGTCCTGGCGATGGCCAACGACAATACGTTCAACCCTGCCCTGGGACCGGAACACTGGGATCCCGCCGGACTGGACAACCCCTCGGTGACCCAGCCGTTCGAACCGGGGTCGGTGAACAAGGTGGTGACCGCCGCGGCCGCCATCGAACACGGCCTCACCGATCCGCAGGAAGTGCACCAGGTTCCCGGCAAGATCCAGATGTCGGGGGTGACCGTCGGCGATGCCTGGGAGCACGGCGTCGAGCCCTACACCACCACCGGAATTTTCGGGAAATCCTCCAATGTCGGCACCCTGATGCTGGCGCAGCGCATCGGGGAGGACCGGTTCGCCGATATGCTCGACCGATTCGGCCTGGGCCGGCGGACCGGGGTCGGCTTGCCCGCGGAGAGTTCGGGTCTGCTGCCCGCCCGCGATCAGTGGTCCGGAGGGACCTTCGCGAACCTGCCGATCGGGCAGGGGCTTTCGATGACGACACTGCAGATGACGAGTATGTACCAGGCCATTGCGAACGACGGGGTGCGGGTGCCGCCGCGGATCCTGCGCGCGACGGTCGCACCGGACGGTTCGCGCAGCGAGGAACCGGCACCCGAGGGAGTGCGGGTGGTGAGCCCGGAAACCGCCCGCACCGTGCGGACGATGTTCCAGTCGGTGGTCCAGGACGATCCGACCGGCGTCCAGACCGGTACCGGGGCCGCCGCGGCCGTCGAGGGGTACCGGATCGCCGGGAAGACCGGAACCGCGCAGAAGGTGGACCCGGACTGTGGCTGCTATTCCAGCGATTCCTACTGGATCACCTTCGCTGGTATCGCGCCCGCGGACGACCCCCGGTATGTGATCGGATTGATGCTGGACGCACCGCAACGCAGCTCCGACGGCGGCGGTGGACAGTCGGTGGCGCCGCTGTTCCACGATATCGCCTCCTGGGCGCTGCAGCGCGACCGGATACCGCCGTCGCGGCAACCGGAGCAACAGTTCGTCCTGCAGGCGTCGTGATTCGGCGAACCGGCTTACCCGGCCCGGACGCGGCGTCGGTAACCTGACTCGTCGTCGTATCCGCGCGCTACATCATGCAGAGAGGAACCCCGTGCCCGCGCAGTCCAGCCAGCACGTGCTGCGGCCCGCCCGGCCGCCGTCGACCCCGCTGTCCGATCTGCTGGAAACTATCGCCGCCGACCCGCGGCCGGCGGTGCCCGCCGATCTGCGGATCACCGGTATCGAGCAGCGCTCCGACGCCGTGTTACCCGGTGATCTGTTCGCCGCGCTACCCGGTTCCCGCGCGCACGGCGCCCGGTTCGCCGCGGACGCGGTGGCGCGTGGCGCGGTCGCGGTGCTGACCGATCCCGCGGGCGCCGAGGTGGCGGGTGAGCTGCCGGTGCCGGTGGTGGTACGCGAGAATCCGCGCGCTGTCCTGGGGGAGCTGTCGGCGGCGATCTACGGCCATCCGTCGGAGCGGCTGGCGATCGTCGGGATCACCGGGACCTCCGGTAAGACCACCACCTCCTACCTGGTGGAGGCCGGGCTGGCCGCCGCGGGCCGTTCCACGGCGCTGATCGGCACCATCGAGACCCGGATCGGCGGTCGTCGCGTACCCAGTGCGCTCACCACTCCCGAGGCACCGCAGTTGCACGCCATGTTCGCGCTGATGGTGGAACAGGGTGTGGATGCGGTGGTGATGGAGGTGTCCAGTCACGCGCTGGCGCTGGGCCGGGTGGACGGTGTGCGATTCGCGGTGGGCGCGTTCACCAACCTGACGCAGGACCATCTGGATTTCCACGCCGATTTCGAAGACTATTTCGCCGCCAAACGCCGGTTGTTCGAGCCGGATTCGCCGGTGGCGGCGCGTATCGCGGTGGTGAATATCGACGATGCATGGGGGCGCCGGCTCGCCGACGGGCTGGCCGCGCCGGTGCGGGTCTGTACGACCGGCCCCGCGGACTGGTCGCTGGCCGGGCCTGCGCGCACGCACGGTGGTGAGCAAAATTTCACCGCGGCCGGTCCCGCAGGGGAGACGGCGGTGCGGTTGCGGCTGCCGGGTGACTACAACGTCGCCAACGGATTGCTCGCGCTCGCGGTATGCGCGGCGGCGGGGGTCGATCCGGCCACTGCCGCGCCCGCGCTGGCCACCGTGGACGTACCGGGCCGGATGCAGCGAGTGGATCGGGGACAGGATTTCCTGGCCCTGGTGGATTACGCGCATAAACCCGCGGCCGTGGAATCGGTGATCGCGACCCTCCGCGCCCATCTGGCCGCTGCGGGCGATGCGGGCCGGCTGGCGGTGGTGGTGGGTGCCGGTGGCGATCGCGATACCGGCAAACGTGGACTGATGGGTGCGGCCGCGGCGCGCGGCGCGGATCTGCTGATCGTCACCGACGATAATCCGCGCAGTGAGGATCCGGCCGCGATCCGCGCGGCGCTGGTGGCAGGGGCGAACAGTGTGCCCGCAGAACAGCGCGGCGAAGTACGTGATATCGGCGACCGGACGGCGGCGATCGAGGCCGCCGTCGCCTGGGCGCACGCCGGCGATGTGGTGCTGGTGGCTGGTAAGGGACACGAAGTTGGACAGGAGATCCAGGGCGTGAAATATCCGTTCGACGACCGGGAGGCGCTCACCGCGGCGATCACGTCGACCCGGCCGGGCCGTCCGCAGGGTGCGAATGCGGAGGACTTGACGATTCCATGATCGACATCACCTCGAGGCGTGGCATACGCGGAGCCGGTTACCGGTGGAGACCGCGTAGCTCCGAAAACCTTCCCGGCGGTGGCCGGTGAACCAGGAACCCACCGAGACACCGGACGCCCATGTGCCGGGCAGCCCGTCCCGGCCGCTCCGGGCGGGATTCACACTGCGGGAGGTCGCCGAGATCGTGGGCGGCGAACTCCACGATGTCGACGATCCCGAGGCGGTAGTCACCGGATCGGTCGAATTCGATTCGCGCCGTATCGGTCCGGGCGGTCTTTTCGTCGCGTTGCCCGGGGAACGGGTCGACGGCCACGATTTCGCGGCTACCGCGCTCGCGGCGGGGGCCCTGGCGGTGCTGGCCGCCCGGCCGGTCGGTGTTCCGGCCGTTGTCGTCCCGCCGGTATCCGCCTCCTCGACCAATGCGCTTGCCCTCGAACACGATTCCGACGGTTCCGGCGCCGCGGTCCTGGCCGCGCTGGCGGCGCTGGCCTCGGCCCACGTGCGGCGATTGGTCGCTGCGGGCGGGCTGACCGTTATCGGTGTCACCGGTTCCTCGGGGAAAACCTCGACCAAGGATCTGCTGGCGTCGGTACTGGCGCCACTCGGTCCGGTGGTGGCGCCGCCGGGGTCGTTCAACAACGAACTCGGACATCCGTGGACCGCGCTGCGCGCCGGCCCGGACACCCGGTTCCTGGTACTGGAGATGTCGGCCCGCGGGCCCGGCCATATCGCCGCGCTCGCCCGGGTGGCGCCCCCGAGTATCGGTGTAGTGCTCAACGTCGGTACCGCCCATCTCGGTGAGTTCGGCAGCCGGGAGGCGATCGCCGAGACCAAGGGTGAGCTCGTGGAGGCGCTGCCCGATACCGGCCTGGCCGTCCTCAACACCGACGATTCACAGGTCAGTGCGATGGCCGCGCGGACTTCGGCGCGTGTGCTGATGGTCGGGCAGAGCGCCGGGGCGCAGATCCGGGCGGAGGGAGTCGCGCTCGACGAGCAGGCCCGCGCCTCGTTCACGTTGCGCACCCCGCAGGGCGACCGCGACATCACCCTGGCCGTCCACGGCGAACACCAGGTGGGCAACGCACTGTCGGCGGCCGCGGTGGCGCTGGAATGCGGCGCCGATCTCGATACGCTCGCGGCCGCGCTCGCCGGGGCCCGCGCGGTCTCGGCACGCCGGATGGATGTACGCACCAGCGCCGCCGGAGTCACGGTGATCAACGATTCCTACAACGCCAACCCCGATTCCATGCGGGCCGCGCTCAAAGCACTGGTCACCATGGCCCGGTCGGGTGATACGGAGCATCGCAGCTGGGCGGTGCTCGGGGAGATGGCCGAACTCGGGCCGGAATCGGTGGTCGAACACGACGGTATCGGCCGCCTGGCGGTCCGCCTGGATGTGGACCGGCTGATCGTGGTCGGTACCGGACGGCCCTCCCGGGGCATGCACCAGGGAGCGGTCATGGAAGGCTCATGGGGTGAGGAGTCGGTGCTCGTCCCGGATATCGAAGCGGCCGTACAGTTGCTCGACGACGAAGTCGAAGCGGGTGATGTGGTGCTGGTGAAAGCATCGCAGTCGGTCGGACTCTGGGCGGTGGCCGAGAAACTGCTGGCCGCGGGAAGCAAGAACACGGGTGCCGGTACTCCGGCGCCGGGCGGCTCGACCGCCGATGGGGCAGGCACGGAGGCAGTGCGTTGAGACAGATCTTGTTCGCGGCGGCGATCGCACTGACGGTGTCGATCCTGTTGACCCCGCTGCTGATCCGGATATTCGCCCGGCGCGGTTTCGGGCAGGAGATCCGGGTCGACGGACCGGCCAGCCACCAGTCCAAGCGGGGCACTCCCACGATGGGTGGCGTCGCGATCATCATCGGTATGTGGGCCGGGTACCTGGGTTCGCATCTCATCGGTATCGGCTACGACGCCGAGGGGCCCACCGCTTCCGCGCTGCTGGTGCTGGGCCTGGCCACGGCGCTGGGCGTGGTCGGATTCATCGACGATTTCATCAAGCTCCGCAAGGGCCGCAACCTCGGGCTCACGGCGGCCGGTAAGTATCTGGGACAGGTCACCGCCGCGGTCGTGTTCGGTGTGCTGGCCCTGCAGTTCCCGGGCGGTAACGGGCTCACCCCGGCCGGCCGGCAACTGTCGTATGTACGCGATATCAACACCGTCACCATGAGCGTGGTGGTGTTCCTGGCGTTCATCTGTTTCATCGTCGTGGCCTGGTCGAATGCGGTGAACCTCACCGACGGCCTGGACGGCCTCGCCGCCGGGTCGATGAGCTTGGTGCTCGGCGGCTACGTGGTCATCACGTTCTGGCAGTACTACCACTCGTGCGAGACCAAACCCGAGACCGGCTGCTACAACGTGCGTGACCCGCTGGATCTCGCGCTGGTCTGCGCTGCCGGCACCGCGGCGTGTATCGGATTCCTGTGGTGGAACGCGGCACCCGCCAAGATCTTCATGGGCGATACCGGTTCGCTGGCGCTGGGTGGTCTGCTCGCCGGTATTTCCGTCACCACCCGCACCGAACTGCTGATGGTCGTCATCGGCGCGCTGTTCGTCGCCGAAGCGGCGTCGGTCGCGCTGCAGGTCGCGGTCTTCCGTACCACCCGCAACCGGTTGTTCAAGATGGCGCCGTTCCATCATCATTTCGAACTGAGCAAATGGGCGGAGACGACGGTGATCATCAGATTCTGGTTGCTGGCCGCGATGGCCTCGGCGGCCGGACTCGCCTTGTTCTACAGCGAATATCTCTCGGCGGTCGGGTGAACTGACGATGGAGGATCATGCACCACGGGCCCTGCGGTCACCGGGGCCGATGCTGGAATTCTTGCGCGGCCGGGAAGTACTGGTCGCCGGCTGGGGAGTGTCGGGTCGTTCGCTGATCGCGCCGCTGCGCGATATCGGAGCCAAGCCGGTCGTCACCGACAACGGAGCCCGCGCACTGGCCGAGGCGGCCGAACTGGGGCTCGATATCGCCCCGACACCCGAATTGGAGAACACCGATTGGTCGCGGTTCGCGCTGGTGATCACCAGCCCGGGCTGGCGGCCGGATTCGCCCGTGCTGGCCTCGGCGGTGGCGGAGGGGATCCCGGTCTGGGGCGATGTGGAGTTCGCCTGGTGGGTCGATCAGGCCCGGCTCTACGGCCCGGTACGGAAATGGCTGGTGATCACCGGAACCAACGGTAAAACCACCACCACCGCGATGACCCACTCCATTCTGCGGGCCGCAGGCATCCCCAGCGTGGCCTGCGGGAATATCGGCCTGCCCATCCTGGACGCATTACGCCGCAGCCCGGGGCCGCAGGTGCTGGCAGTGGAACTGTCCTCGTTCCAGCTGCACTGGGCGCCCTCGGTACGCCCGGAGGCCGGTGTGGTGCTGAACGTGGCCGAGGACCATCTGGACTGGCACGGCGGACTCGACGCCTATGCCGCAGCCAAGGCGCGGGCCCTGCTGGGCCGCATCGGGGTCGTCGGGCTCGACGATCCGATCGCGGCAGGCCTGGCCCGCCGGTCCAAGGCACGCCGCACCATCGGGTTCCGTATCGGTGTGCCCGCCGACGGTGAACTCGGCGTGGTCGACGGCAAACTCCTCGACCGCGCATTCACCAAGGCGGCGATCCTGGCCGAGTCCAAGGAGATCAGTCCACCCGGCCCGGCCGGTATCGCCGATGCGCTGGCCGCGGCCGCGCTCACCCGGGCGATCGATGTGGCGCCGCAGTTCGTCCGCGAGGGGCTGGTGGCGCACAAGGTCGGCCCGCATCGGTCGGCGCTGGTGCGGGAACTGGGCGGGGTGGAGTTCGTCGACGATTCCAAGGCCACCAACCCGCATGCCGCGCGCTCGTCGATCCTCGGTCACCAGCATGTGATCTGGCTGGCGGGTGGCCAGCTGAAGGGTGCCGGTGTCGAGGACCTGGTGGAGGAGGTGGCCGAGCGGCTGGTCGCCGTGGTGTTGTTCGGTATGGACGCCCCCGTGATCGCGGCCGCGCTGGCGCGACACGCACCGGAAGTCCCCGTCCTGGAGCTGGATACGCGAGACGATTCCGGCATGGGTCAGGCCCTCATGAACGAAGCGATCACCGGCACGCCGGATTACGCTGTCGGCGACGCGGTCATGGCCCGCGCGGTACGGGAGGCGGCGGCCTTCGCCGGGCCGGGCGATACGGTGCTGCTGGCACCGGCGGCGGCTTCGTTCGATATGTTCACCGATTACACCCACCGGGGCCGCAGTTTTGCCGGCGCGGTCGAAGAGCTGAAGGACGAGGACCTCGGGCGGCGGTTATGAGCCCGCGCGGTACGCGACAGGTGCAGGTCGGCCGATTCGGCGCCTGGCTGGCGCGACCGCTCGCCTCGTTCCACCTGGTGGTCACCATCGCCACCCTGCTCACCGTGCTGGGCCTGGTGATGGTGCTGTCCGCGTCGAGCGTGGAATCCTACGCCGACGGCGGATCGGCCTATGCGCTGTTCATCCAGCAGGCCATGTACGCGGTGATCGGCGCGGTGCTGTTCTATCTGGCGCTGCGGATCCCGCTGCGCTGGCTGCGGCAGGTGTCGTTTCCGCTGTTCGCGGCGTCGGTACTGCTATTGGCGCTGGTACTGATCCCCGGGGTGGGCAGTACTGTCAACGGCGCACGCCGCTGGATCGACCTGGGCTTGTTCTCGATCCAGCCGTCCGAGGTCGTGAAGGTGACCTTCGTGATCTGGGGCGCCCACCTGCTGGTTTCGCGCCGCGCAGCGGCCCGGGCCGCCAACGATCCCGGTGGACTCAAGAACCTGCTGGTGCCGCTGGTGCCCGCCGGGCTGCTGGTCTGCCTGCTGATCGTGCTGCAGCCGAACCTGTCCACCACCATTGCCATGGGTATCGTCCTGCTGGCGCTGCTGTGGTTCGGCGGCCTGCCGATGCGGCTGTTCCTGGCGATCCTCGCCTCCGGCGCCATCGCCGCCCTGGTACTGGCGCTGTCGGCGGGGTACCGCTCGGACCGGATGCGGGCGTTCTTCAACCCCGGCGACGATCCGCAGGGCATCAACTACCAGGCCCGCCAGGCGACGTACTCGCTCGCCGACGGCGGGCTGTGGGGTCGCGGGCTGGGACAGAGCCGGGCCAAATGGAGCTACCTGCCCAACTCGCACAACGATTTCATCTTCGCCATCATCGGTGAAGAACTGGGCTTCCTGGGGTGTGCCCTGGTGCTGGGTCTGTTCGCGCTGTTCGTCTACACCGGTCTGCGGATCGCGGCGCGTTCGGTGGACCCCTTCCTGCGGTTGCTCACCGCCACCGCCACCACCTGGATCACCGCTCAGGCGCTCATCAACATCGGGTACGTGGTCGGCCTGCTGCCGGTGACCGGCCTGCAGCTGCCGCTGGTGTCGGCCGGTGGTTCGTCGCTCGCGCTGACCCTGCTGATGTTCGGCATCATCGCCAACGCCGCCCGGCACGAACCCGAGGCGGTGGCGGCGCTGCACGCCGGGCAGGACGGCCGGGTCAGCCGGCTGCTGCGCCTGCCCAAACCGGAGATCTACCACCCGCCCCGGTCGCGTTCGGGGGCACCGGCCGCCGGCGCGAAAGCACCCGCCCGCGCGACCCCGCGCGACGGCGACCGGCCGCGTACCCGCACCCGGGCCAACAGCCGCGGTACCGATACGCTGCGGGCGACGCGGGCCTGGGAACCCAGCTATTCGGTGACACACGGACGAGAACGGGGAAAGTACAGGTGAGCGCAGCTCAGTCCGCCCACGAGGATTCGACCCGGCCGGAAGCGGGCCGGGCGGATCCGGCGCCGCGTGCGGACGCGATATCGGTGATCGTTGCCGGCGGCGGCACCGCGGGGCATATCGAACCGGCCCTGGCCGTGGCCGATGCGCTGCGCCGGCTGGCCCCGGGCACCCGGGTGACCGCGCTGGGCACCCGGCGCGGGCTGGAAACGACGCTGGTTCCCGAGCGCGGCTACCCGCTCGAGCTGATCCCGCCGGTGCCGCTGCCGCGGAAACCGAGTATGGATCTGCTGCGGTTGCCGGGCCGGGTACGGGCCTCGGTGGCGCGTACCCGGGAGATCATCGACACGGTCGATGCCGATGTGATCGTCGGATTCGGCGGCTATGTCGCGCTGCCGGCCTATCTGGCCGCCGGGTCCGGTGTGCTGCGCCGCCGGCGTGCCGTGCCGATCGTGGTGCACGAGGCCAATGCCAAAGCCGGAATCGCGAACAAGGTCGGCGCCCGCCGTGCCGCGCGGGTACTGGCGGCGGTCCCGGATTCGGGACTCCACGCCGATGTGGTCGGGATCCCGGTGCGTTCGGCGATCACCTCGCTGGACCGGGCCGGACTGCGGGCGCAGGCCCGCGACCATTTCGGGCTACCCGCCGAGGGGCCGGTGCTGCTGGTGTTCGGCGGATCGCAGGGCGCACGGTCGATCAACGACGCGATCTCCGGCGCCGCCCCGCAACTGGCCGCGGCCGGTATCTCGGTGCTGCACGCGCACGGCCCGAAGAACACCCTCGAGGTGCCGTCCCCGGATCCTCGCGCACCTTACGTCGCCGTGCCCTATCTTTCGCGGATGGACCTGGCCTACGCGGCCGCCGACGCAGTGGTCTGCCGGAGCGGCGCGATGACCGTCGCCGAAGTATCGGCGGTGGGCCTGCCGGCGGTGTATGTGCCGCTACCACACGGAAACGGCGAACAGGAACTCAATGCCCGGCCCGTTGTCGCTGCCGGTGGTGGCAGAATCGTCGGTGACCCGCAACTGTCCGCGAAGTATGTGATCGAAGAGGTGATACCGCTGCTCACGGATTCTGCACGCATAGCCGAGATGGGCCGCGCCGCCGCCGGTGCCGGTCACCGCGACGCCGCCGACGAGGTCGCGCGGATCGTGCTGCGGGCGGCGGGCCGGTGAGCGAGGAGCAGGTGACGGCGGTTCCCGCCGGACCGGGCACGCTCCCGCCGGAGCTGCTCCGGGTACATATGGTCGGAATCGGTGGCGCCGGAATGTCGGGGATCGCCCGGATCCTGTTGTCGCGCGGGGGTGCGGTGTCCGGTTCCGATGCCAAGGAGAGCCGCGGTGTGCTGGCCCTGCGGGCGCGCGGGGCGCAGGTGCGCATCGGCCACGACGCCGGCGCACTGGACCTGCTGCCCGGCGGCCCCACGGTGGTGGTCACGACCTACGCCGCCATTCCCAAAACCAACCCCGAACTGGTCGAGGCCCGGCGCCGCGATATTCCGGTGGTGCTGCGGCCGGCGGTCCTCGCCGCCTTGATGAGCGGCCATCGCACCCTGCTGGTCTCGGGGACACACGGTAAGACCTCCACCACCTCCATGCTCATCGTCGCGCTGCAGCACTGCGGGCTGGACCCGTCGTTCGCGGTGGGGGGCGAGCTCAACGAGGCGGGTACCAATGCCCATCACGGCAGCGGTGACACCTTCGTCGCCGAGGCCGACGAGAGCGACGGATCGCTACTGCAGTACGACCCGGATGTCGCCGTGGTCACCAATATCGAATCCGATCATCTCGACTTCTTCGGCTCCGACGATGCCTACGTACAGGTTTTCGACGATTTCACCGACCGGCTCGCCGCCGGCGGACTGCTGGTGGTGTGCCTGGACGATCCGGGCGCGCGGGCCCTCGCCGAGCGGGTCGGACCGCGGCTGGCCGAGCGCGGGGTCGGGGTCCTCGGTTACGGCTCCGGGGACCTGCCCGATGCACCGGTTCCGGTCGGTGTCCGGCTGCACAGCTGGGAACCGCGGGATGTGGGCGGTATCGCCCAGTTCCAGCTCAGCGGCGAACCCGCGCCGCGTACCCTGCGGCTCTCGGTACCGGGCCGGCATATGGCGCTCAACGCCTTGGCCGCACTGCTGGCCGCGCGTGCCGCGGGCGCCGATATCGACGAGATCATCCAGGGGCTGGAGGGTTTCGGTGGCGTCCATCGCCGGTTCCAGTTCGTGGGCCGGGAGAACGGCGTCCGCGTTTTCGACGATTACGCCCACCATCCCACCGAGGTCCGCGCCGTGCTCGGCGCCGCCGCGGAACTGGTCGATCAGGAGGCGCGCGACGGTGCGCGGTCGCGCCGCGGCCGGGTGATCGTGGTCTTCCAGCCGCACCTGTACAGCCGCACCGCGACTTTCGCCGCCGAATTCGGGGCCGCACTCGATCTGGCCGACGAGGTGGTGGTGCTCGATGTGTTCGGCGCCCGGGAGGAACCCTTACCCGGGGTCAACGGTGCCCTCGTCGCCCAGTCGGTCGGCAAACCCGTGCACTACCAGCCGGATATGTCGCGGGTGGGCCGGCAGGTGGCCGGTCTGGCCCAGCCCGGCGATGTGGTGATCACGATGGGCGCCGGAGATGTCACCATGCTGGGCAGCCAGATCCTGGACGGACTACGCGCGCGTCCGCAGTACGGGCGGTGACGCGGAGTGCGGTCCGGGGCGCGGCGATTCGGGATGTTCGGGTCACGGCGTTTCCGGTTGTGGGCGGTACCCGCGGTAGCGCTGGTGCTCACCTTCGCCGCGCTGGCGTGGTTCTCGCCGATGCTGTCGGTTCGCGAGGTGCAGATCGAGGGAGCGGGTGCGATACCCGAGGATCGGATTCGGGAGTTGCTGCAGATTCCGGACCAGGGATCGATTCTGCGGATCGATACCGCCGCAATGGCCCAGCGGGTGGCGAGTATTCCGAAGGTGCGCAGTGCGCGCGTGCAGCGGGTGCTGCCGTCGACGGTGCGGGTGCGGATCGAGCCGCGCACCCCGGTGTTGTACTACGACACCGCCGAGGGGGCACATCTGCTCGACGCAGACGGAATCGAGTACGCGATCGAGCCCGCGCCGATCGGAGTTCCGAAGCTGGAGACCGAGAAACCGGGCAGTGCGGATGCACTCACCCGGGCGGCGATTGCCGTGGTGAGAGTGCTGCCACCGGAATTGACGGTGCAGGTGGACAGTGTGCACGCCGAAACCGTCTCGGATATTTCGCTGACACTGCGCGACGGTCGCACTGTACTGTGGGGCAGCAGCGAGGACGGCGAACGCAAATCGGCGGTGGTGCTACCGCTACTGACGCGTCCGGGAACCGTGTTCGACGTCTCGAGTCCCAGTCTGGTCACGGTAAAATGAGTTCCAGCAATCTTGTTCGGTTCGACCCTGTCCGGTTCGCCGCGCCGCGGCGTACCCGGGCGATCGCGCGGCGATTACCCGCCGCGGGTGCCGGGGGCGTACCACGATGTGGGCGCGGGCCGTACGGTAACCGTTCACGATACGACGGGCACCGTCCCGCCGGCGGCGAGTTCGCCGAAGAAACTGCTGATCGTCTCGGCGCGCCTGCGAGCGGATCGAGACGGCGGCGAATAGCGTTCGGCACCAGTCGGATACTTGACATAACTCCAACCCTATGGTTGAGGTTCAGGGTTCGCCCGGATCACGGTTCGCGGATTGCGATCAGACGGACCGGTACGGGGTATCCGGAAACGACAGACTTTGGATCGAAGGAAGGCGAGAGCTCATGACGCCCCCGCACAACTACCTTGCCGTGATCAAGGTCGTCGGTATCGGCGGCGGCGGCGTGAACGCCGTCAACCGAATGATCGAGCAAGGCCTGAAGGGTGTCGAGTTCATCGCGGTGAACACCGACGCCCAGGCACTGCTGATGAGCGATGCCGACGTGAAGCTCGATGTCGGGCGTGAGCTCACCCGGGGACTCGGCGCCGGCGCCGACCCGGAGGTAGGCCGTAAGGCCGCCGAGGATCACAAGGACGAGATCGAAGAGGTGCTCAAGGGCGCCGATATGGTCTTCGTGACCGCGGGTGAGGGCGGCGGTACCGGTACCGGCGGTGCGCCCGTGGTCGCGAGTATCGCGCGCAAACTGGGCGCGCTGACCATCGGTGTGGTCACCCGGCCGTTCTCGTTCGAGGGCAAACGCCGCGGTAACCAGGCCGAGGTCGGCATCAATATGCTGCGCGAATCCTGCGACACCCTGATCGTGATCCCCAACGACCGGCTGCTGCAGCTCGGCGATGCGGCGGTGAGCCTGATGGATGCCTTCCGCTCCGCCGACGAAGTACTCCTCAACGGTGTGCAGGGCATCACCGATCTGATCACCACCCCGGGCCTGATCAACGTCGACTTCGCCGACGTCAAGAGCGTGATGTCCGGTGCGGGGAGCGCGTTGATGGGTATCGGTTCCTCCCGGGGGGAGGGCAGATCGGTGAAAGCGGCCGAAGCGGCGATCAACTCGCCGCTGCTGGAGGCCTCGATGGACGGTGCGCACGGTGTCCTGCTCTCGATCGCCGGCGGTTCGGATCTCGGCCTGTTCGAGATCAACGAGGCTGCGTCATTGGTGCAGGAAGCCGCCCATATCGAGGCAAACATCATCTTCGGTACGGTGATCGACGATTCGCTCGGCGACGAGGTGCGGGTCACCGTTATCGCCGCCGGGTTCGACGGCGGCGGTCCGACCAGACGCACCTTCGATACGGCGAGCAGCCGGGGTTCGCTCGGTTCCGGGCGAACGGCGGAGATCTCCGCCCAGTCCGCGCGCAGCGCCGAACTCGGCCACTCCCGTACCGCCGAACTCGGTGCCGCACGCGGTCATTCCGAAGAGCCCGCGTCCCTGCGGTCGTCGGAAACGGGTTCGTCGGTGGCCCGGGGCCCGGCGCCGAGCTACCGCGATACCGAACGCAGCCGCCCGCAGGTGGATCCGACCCTCACGCACAACAGCCGGTCGCATATCCAGCCGTCGCCGGAGCTGCCCGACGATGACGACGACGTCGACGTCCCGGATTTCATGCGCCGCTGACGCACCACGGCTTGCTCGATATCCGGCGCGGCCGACAGGCCGCGCCGGAACGGCCGGTGAGTGGGCTACCACGCTGTGCCCATTAGGCTCGACATCATGACTGCGCCACCGGTACTCACCGTTCGACGGGTAGTGACCACGCGCGCGGGGGGTTTCTCCGCGCCACCCTACGATTCGTTCAACCTGGGCGACCATGTCGGTGACGATCCGGATGCGGTGCGGCGCAACCGCGCCCGCCTCGCCGCCTCGCTGGACCTCCCCGCCGATCATCTGATCTGGATGGATCAGATCCACGGGCGGACCGTCGTGACGGTCGACGGTCCGCGTGACGAACCGGTGCCGGGCACCGATGCGCTGGTCACCGCGCGGCCCGGGCTGGCGCTGGTGGTGCTGACTGCCGACTGTGTGCCGATCCTGCTCTCCGACGACGAAGCCGGTGTGATCGCGGCGGTCCACGCGGGCCGGGTGGGGGCGCGGATCGGGATCGTGCCTCGCGTGCTGGAGGCGATGGTCGCTGCCGGGGCGCGGCCCGAGCGGATCGGTGCGCTGCTGGGGCCGGCGGCCAGCGGGCGGCAGTACGAGGTGCCCGCCGAGATGCGTGCCGATGTCGAGGCGCATCTGCCCGGCAGTGCCACGACAACAGCGCGGGGTACACCGGGATTGGATCTGCGCGCCGGAATCCGGCGTCAGCTCACCGCGGCCGGGGTCGGCGCCGTCGCCGAGGATCCGCGCTGCACCATCGAGGACACCACCCTGTTCAGCCATCGCCGCGGTGCGCCGACCGGCCGGCTGGGCAGCGTTATCTGGATGGAGCCCGCCACCTAGGTACTCCGGCATCGTCGGGGGCAGCCGCGGCCCGGTACTGCGCTGGGCCGCGGATCCGGTTTCCGAGCGCGGAGGAGGAGATTCATGATCACAGCGATACGCGGAAACCGGTTGGGCGGCCGACGATGAGCGGCGGGATCGGGCGCGACGCTCGGGGCGAACGCACCGGGGGTCCGGGGGGTTCGGCCGGACCCACGCCCGGCGGTGGTCCGCAGAACGCAGCCGGCGCGGTTCCCCGAGTCGCGGGACCCGCTGTCCCGGACAGTGGACCACCGGAGCCGGGAAGTGCGGCCCGCGCCGATGTGCTGGCCCGCCGACTCACCGGCCTGCTCGCCCGCATCGAGGCAGCGTGCACGGCCGCAGGCCGCGATTCCGGCGAGGTACGGCTGTTGCCGGTGACAAAATATTTTCCGGCCTCGGATATCGCCCTGCTTCATCGTCTGGGCCGCCACGACTTCGGCGAGAACCGGCCTCAGGAGGCCGGTGCCAAAGCGGGTGAACTGCACGATTTACGGCCCCTGCGCTGGCATCTGATCGGCCGGTTGCAGCGGAACAAGGCGCGGCAGGTGGCGCGCTGGGCGCATGCCGTCCAATCGGTGGACAGCGAACGTCTGGCGACCGCCCTGGAAACGGCGGTCGCCGCGGCATTGGACGCCGGTGAACGGCAGCAGCCGCTGGAGGTACTGATCCAGGTGAGCCTGGACGCCGACCCGGCCCGTGGCGGGGTGGAACCCGCCGGTGTCGCGGCGCTGGCGGACCGGATCGCGAGCTCCGCGGAACTCCGGTTGGCGGGGATTATGGCTATTCCGCCGCTGGTCGCCGATCCAGATGCGGAATTCGCGCGGCTGGCCGAGGTCCACAGCCGGTTACGCGCCGCGCATCCCACTGCCACAGAACTGTCCGCGGGGATGTCCAATGATCTTGAAAGAGCTATTGCCCATGGATCGACGTGTGTGCGTGTCGGTACCGCCCTCATGGGCGAGCGACCGATAACCTCGGCGTAGCAAACAAACCTCATCAGTCACATTCGACACATATGCTGGGACACGACGAGGGCTGAGCAAGACTTCAACACCCGGCCGCCACCGGGGCCGAAGGAAGGTCGACCAGAATGAGCGAGCGCAGCGAGCGAGTAGTGGGCGCAGCCACGAGCGTGGTCGTGAACGGGCCGAGCGTCAGCGAGGTGCGGTCGCGGAGTGAGCGCAGCGAGCGACTTATGGGCGCAGCCACGAGTGTGGTCGTGAACGGGCCGAGCGTCAGCGAGGTGCGGTCGCGGAGTGAGCGCAGCGAGCGACTTATGGGCGCAGCCACGAGTGTGGTCGTGACGGAGCCGAGCGTCAGCGAGGCGCAGTCATGAGCACACTGCACAAGTTCAAGGCGTACTTCGGCATGGTTCCGCTCGAGGATTACGAAGACGACTACGTCGACGATCGCACGCCCCGTGGGGTCGAGGATCGTGGCGGGCGCCGGCCGCGTGACTACTCCGACCGCGCTCCCCGCGACTACGACGACCGTCCCGACTACGACCGGTACGCCGAGGACCGTTACGACGGTCCCGACTACCGTGAGGCGCCGTACAAGTCCTCGTACCAGCCCAGCTACCCGCCGCCCCGGCGGGACGACTACCCGGGCGACACCTACGCCGACGATTACGAGGGCCCGCGCCGCCCCACCCGGATCGACGCCGCCGCTTCCGGCCGGTATCGTCCGGGCGGCGGTGCCTCCCTGCGCGGCGCGACCAGGGGAGCGCTGGCAGTCGATCCCGATGCCGAGGAGCGACGGCTGGCCGAACGGGTCCGTCCCGAACCGGCCGCCGCCCGCCGTCCCGCGATCTTCGAGGACGGAGGTCCCTTGTCCAAGATCACCACGCTGCGCCCGCGTGACTACAGCGAAGCGGCGATCATCGGCGAACGGTTCCGGGAGGGCAACCCGGTGATCATGGACCTGGTCGACCTGAGCAATGCCGACGCCAAACGCCTGGTCGACTTCGCTGCCGGGCTGGCGTTCGCCCTGCGCGGCTCGTTCGACAAGGTGGCTACCAAGGTGTTCCTGCTCTCTCCGGCCGATGTCGACGTATCGGCCGAGGAGCGTCGCCGTATCGCCGAAACCGGTTTCTACAACCAGAAATAGCGGCCGTCGCGCCCGTGGGGGGCGCGACGTTGCCGGGACCGAAGTCGGCGCGGGCATTTTGCACCGCGCCGATTTTGCGGCAGAGTGAGACCGTGGCCTTGTTCGCGGTGCTGTACTTCGTACTGTTCATCTTCTGGCTGTTGCTGATCAGCCGGGTGATCGTCGAGTTCATCCGTAGTTTCGCCCGCGACTGGCGTCCCACCGGGGTGGTCGTCGTGATCCTCGAGGTGATCTTCACGATCACCGATCCTCCCGTGAAGCTGCTGCGACGGTTGATACCACCGGTCTCGCTGGGCGGAATTCGACTGGATTTGTCGATTATGGTCCTGCTGTTCCTGGTGTTCATCCTGATGTCCGTCGTCAGCGGCCTCGGCGGGTCGGTAGCTCCGGTGTGACAGAATGGTCCGAGAAGACTTGCCAGAGCCGCTAGATCTGACAACGCGCGAAGGGATCCTTCCATGCCGCTGACCCCAGCCGATGTGCACAACGTCGCGTTCAGCAAACCGCCTATCGGGAAACGCGGCTACAACGAGGACGAAGTCGATGCCTTCCTGGATCTGGTCGAGCAGGAACTTTCCCGGCTGATCGAAGAGAATGCGGATCTTCGCCAGCGGGTTGCCGAGCTCGATGCGGAGCTGGCCGATGCCAAGAGCAGCCGCGGTCCGGCCGGTGCCGGGCACGGTAAACCGGTGCAGCAGGCGCCGCCGCCGGAACCGGTGAAACCGCCGGTCCAGGCGCCGCCTTCGGTCCCCATCCCGGCGGTTCCGGCCGCGCCCGCCGTAGCGGATGCGGGCGCCGACGCGAATATGCAGGCCGCGAAGGTACTGAGCCTGGCGCAGGAGATGGCCGACCGGCTCACCAGCGACGCGAAAACCGAAGCCGAGAATTTGCTGGCCAATGCCCGCGCCAATTCCGAGCGGCTGGTCAACGATGCGCGGGCCCGCTCGGAAGAGATGGTCGCCGACGCCCGGCACAAATCCGATGCCATGCTCTCCGATGCGCAGACCCGGTCCGACAGCCAGCTGCGGCAGGCCAAGGAGAAGGCCGACGCGCTGCAGGCCGATGCCGAGCGCAAGCACACCGAGATCATGGGCACCATCACCCAGCAGCGCAATGTCCTCGAGAGCCGGATCCAGACCCTCAAAACCTTCGAACGCGAGTATCGGGTGCGCTTGAAATCGTATCTGGAATCGCAGCTCGAAGAGCTGGAGAACCGTGGGTCGGCCGTACCGGTGGACGAGGGTGACACCTTCGATACCGGGGCCAACCAGCTGGCTCCCGCATCGTTCGGCCAGGGCGAGTAAGCGCTCGATACCGCTGGGCGCGAACGGGCACCCGGCCTGCTGTCCTGGGGGTCATCATGCTTGTCTTGACACTGGCGCTCGCCGCGATCGGCCTGGTCCTGCTGATCCTGTCGCTGACCACCGGGTCGGTGATCTGGGCCTGGGGCTGCATCGTGGTGTGCGGGCTCGGTGCTGTGGTGTTGCTGGTGAGCGCGCTGTCGATGCGTGCACCCGAGGAGGAGTTGCCGCCGCGGGATCAGCACGCGAAACACTGACGAGGACTACTGCGAACGAGAACCGAACTGTCCTTCCGTGGTGCGCGGCGGGGGCGGGCCTTATAAGTAGTTGACCGTCACGGTTAGAATCAAACCTGTCAGGCGACGATCCGGCCATCACCGGGGAGCTTTCGGAAGAACGGCGCCGTGCAGCGGCTCTCGTGCGCTGCACTACACGCTCAGTAGAACCGAACGGGGTCAGCCCGTCACAGCTGGAAACGAGTGGTCCGCCCGCCCTGCCGGGCAGGGTGGACAAGCGGGGTGGTACCGCGGTACCGGAGCACCGATTGCGCCGGTCGTCGTCCCCGTGCCGGATACGAGAGCGCTGCGGCGCCGGGCACGAGGAGATGTGAATCCGCGATGGCGGACGAGAATTCCAGCAGCAGCGCATACCCGCGCGTCGATCTCGGCGGCGGATCGGGCGTGACCTTCCCCGAGATGGAACGGGCCGTCCTGGACGCATGGGCCGCCGACGGAACCTTCCGCGCCAGCATCGACAACCGCGCCCCCGCGCCGGATGCGGCGGGACCGGCCGGCGCCGGTGAGTTCGTGTTCTACGACGGCCCGCCGTTTGCCAACGGTCTGCCGCACTACGGTCATTTGCTCACCGGATACGTCAAAGATGTCATCCCACGTTTTCAGACCATGCTCGGGAAACGGGTCGATCGGCGATTCGGCTGGGACTGCCACGGACTGCCCGCGGAAATAGAAGCGGAGAAGCAGCTCGGTATCACGGACAAATCACAGATCGACTCGATGGGTCTCGCGGAATTCAATGCGGCGTGCAAGAATTCGGTACTCCGCTATACCGGGGAATGGCGCGACTATGTGACCCGCCAGGCGCGCTGGGTGGACTTCGACAACGATTACAAGACCCTCGATCTCGACTTCATGGAGTCGGTGATGTGGGCATTCAAATCGCTGTACGAGAAGGGCCTCATCTACCAGGGTTTCCGGGTACTGCCCTACAGCTGGTACGAGCAGACGCCGCTGTCGAACCAGGAGACCCGGCTCGACGACGCGTACAAGATGCGCCAGGATCCGGCGGTCACCGTGGATATGGTGCTCCAGGTACCGGCCGAGCATCCGCTGGCCGGACTCGACGGCGCGGCGGCGCTGGTCTGGACCACCACCCCCTGGACCCTGCCCTCGAACCTGGCGATCGCGGTGCACCCGGATGTGCGCTACGTGCAGGTCCGTGGTGTCGACGGTAAGCGATACCTGCTGGCCGCCGAACGGCTCGGCCACTACGCCCGCGAACTCGGGGAGGAACCGGCGGTACTCGGCGAGTACGACGGCGCCGCGCTGGTGGGCCTCGAGTACCGGCCGCCGTTCGATTTCTTCGCCGGCCATCCCCGGGCACACCGGGTGCTGTCGGCCGACTATGTCGCCACCGACTCCGGTACCGGCCTGGTGCATCTCGCGCCCGCGTTCGGTGAAGAGGATATGGACGTGTGCAGCGCCAACGGGATCGAACTGGTGCAGCCGCTCGATCCGGGCGGCAAGTTCACCTCGATGGTGCCCCCGTACGAGGGGCTGATGGTCTTCGATGCCAACCCGGTGATCATCAAGGACCTCAAGGCCGCCGGGAAACTGTTGCGGCACGAGACCATCGAGCACTCCTATCCGCACAGCTGGCGGTCGGGGCAGCCGCTGATCTATATGGCGGTGCCGTCCTGGTTCGTCGGGGTGACCGAGTTCCGCGACCGGATGGTGGAGTTGAACAAGCGGGTCAACTGGGTGCCCGAACATATCCGGGACGGCCAGTTCGGCAAATGGCTCGAAGGCGCCCGGGACTGGAACATCAGCCGTAACCGCTACTGGGGCAGTCCGATCCCGGTGTGGACCTCCGACGATCCCACCTATCCCCGGATCGATGTCTACGGTTCGCTCGACGAACTGGAACGCGATTTCGGGGTGCGGCCCACGGATCTGCACCGGCCGATGATCGACGAGCTGACCCGGCCCAACCCCGACGATCCGACGGGGCGCTCGACCATGCGCCGGGTACCGGAAGTACTGGACTGCTGGTTCGAATCGGGATCCATGCCCTTCGCTCAGGTGCACTACCCGTTCGAGAACAAGGACTGGTTCGACTCCCACTTCCCGGGCGATTTCATCGTCGAGTACAACGGGCAGACCCGCGGCTGGTTCTACACCCTGCATGTGCTGGCGACCGCGCTGTTCGACAGCCCCGCGTTCGAGAACGTGGTCGCGCACGGCATCGTGCTGGGCGACGACGGCCTGAAGATGAGTAAGTCCAAGGGTAACTACCCGGACGTCAACGAGGTGTTCGAGCGCGACGGCTCCGACGCCATGCGCTGGTTCCTGATGAGCTCGCCGGTCCTGCGCGGCGGGAACCTCATCGTCACCGAACGCGGTATCCGGGAGGGGGCGAGCCATGCCCTGCGACCGCTGTGGAACGCGTGGACCTTCCTGCAGCTGTACGCCCCCGAAACCGGCACCTGGCGCACGGATTCGGCGAATGTGCTGGACCGCTACATCCTGGCGAAGCTGGCGCAGACCCGGGACGTGATGACCGCGGCGCTGACGGAGTTCGATATCGCCGGAGCCTGTGAGGAACTGCGGACCTTCGCCGACGCACTCACCAACTGGTATGTGCGCCGGTCGCGTTCGCGCTTCTGGGCCGAGGACCGGGACGCGGTCGATACCCTGCACACCGTGCTGGAGGTCGCGACCCGGCTGGCGGCACCGCTGCTGCCGCTGGTGACCGAGGTGATCTGGCGCGGTCTCACCGGGGAACGGTCGGTGCATCTGGCCGATTGGCCCGCTGCCGATACGCTGCCCGCCGACCCGGAACTGGTCGCGGCGATGGACGAGGCGCGCACGGTGTGCTCGACCGTGCTGAGCCTGCGCAAGGCACAGCAGTTGCGGGTCCGCTTGCCGCTGGCGGAGGTGACAATCGCCGCCTCCGACGCCGAAAGGCTGGCGCCCTACGCCGATATCATCGCCGACGAGGTGAACGTCAAGAAGGTCGATCTGACCACCGACGTCGCCGCGCACGGCCGGTTCGAACTGGCCGTCAACGCCCGCGCGGCAGGGCCGCGGCTGGGTCGCGAGGTCCAGCAGGTGATCAAGGCGGTGAAGGCCGGCGAGTGGACGGAAAGCGCCGACGGTGTGGTCACCGCGGCCGGAATCGAGTTGCTGCCCGAGGAATACACGCAGCGGCTCGTGGCCGCCGAACCGGAATCCACCGCGGCGCTGCCCGGTAACGCCGGTCTGGTGGTGCTCGATTCGGTGGTCACCGAGGAACTCGAGGCCGAGGGCTGGGCCCGCGATATCATCCGGGACCTGCAGGAGACCCGGAAATCGCTGGGACTGGAGGTTTCCGACCGGATCACCGCGACACTCGAGGTACCGGCGGACCGGCAGGAGTGGGCGCGGACCCACCGGGAACTCATCGCCGGTGAGGTCCTCGCTGTGGAGCTGGAATTCGGCGCGGTCGGCTCGGAGGGCGCCGAGCTGACGGGCGGGTCACGGGCGCGGATCGCGAAGGTCGGCCGGTAGGGAGGCCCTCGCCGGGTTCGGGCCTACCCCATTGATCGGTGGTGTGCGAGGGCATACCACCGATCCACCTGGCTTCTCCGGTCCAAGCGAGCCGGTGACCGGCCTTTACGCATGGAGCCGGTGTTTCGCGAACACCGTCGCCGCGAAGTCCTACGCACCTTGCGGTGGTCGCCGGATCCTCGGCGACCACCGCATCGGCTGTTGCCGGGCCTCGTCGTACGGATGTCGGCAGTGTTCCGGCCCTGTGCGCGAACGTCATCCGGAGGGGTAGGTGCCCGAGAGGTTATGGCCATGACCGAGACGGCGTGTCCCACTAGGGTAGGCACCTATGGCTTCGGACAATCCCGACGAGTGGTGGCAACATGCGCCCGAGGGTCAACAGAAGAAGGATGCCCCGTCGGGGCAGTGGCAACAGGGTTATCAATCCCAGGGCGGTCAGCCGGGGGTGCAATGGGGACAGACCGCGGGGCAGGTCCCGCAACCTGTTCCGCAGTCGGGCGCATGGGAAGTGCCGCCGCTCGGCTCCGGTGGGCAGGGAGGCCCGCCGCGGGACAACAATGCCACCCTGATCGCGGTGCTGGCCGTGGTGGTGGTTCTGGTGCTGGCCGGTGTGGCCGGGCTGGTGATCCTACGGTCGGGGGGATCGGAGGAGAACACTGCCGCGGCGGCGAGCACCACCACGGAAACGACCGGTGCGACAACGACTACGGCCTCCGCGACCACAACGAGCGCGGCCCCGCCGGTGGAGGGGGCACCGGTCCTGAAGGAGGGGCTGTCGCCGGTCGTGCTGTTCGGACCGACCTTCGAGGACGGTGAGGACACCTACACCATGGCCTTCAAGGATTGGCCGTTCGCGTTCCGGACGCCGGGATCCTGGGGCTGTATGAAGGGTTCGATCGATACCATCCCGGATGCGCAGGCATGGGGATGCGTCGACGAACAGGACTCCTCGGCCGGTCAGCGAGTGAACCTGATATTGCGTAAATGCCCGTCCACCTGTGATGCGGCCACCCGGGCCGAGTTCGACGCGGCCTGGTTCGACAAGGAAGGCGCGGCGGAGCAGTTCGATCCGAACACCTCGTATGTGGAGACGCCCACCAACGACAAGGGCGAGTACACGATCGATCTGAGCCGGTATGTCGCCGCCGAGCCCGGCGGTGAACCGGTCTGGCAGGTGGGGGTCTTCGTGGAGTCGCCGTCGGCCACCAAGGACGCGGTGCTCAAGACCCTGAACGACATCCTGACGCAAACGCAATAAACATTTTTGTGATTTAGATCACATGCTAGAAGTTTGCCAGGGTGCTTGGTGAACGCCCTTCTGCCGGGCACAATCATCGCGATACCGCTGCGACCGTTCCCTCGGGAGCAGCGGGAACGGTGATCATTTCGCTCGGTTCTACCTGAGTGGAGTTGTGTCGGAGTGAATTCGCTCCGGCATAGCTCCAGTGGTCCGCGGTGGCCGGCTACTCGGCGGATGCCGCGAGTAAACCGGGGCGCCCCACGGTGTCTCGTGCATCGACCGGCAGAAGGGTGGGCACGTGATCGGGATCGCACTGCGGCGAGGTATCGCCGGCTTACTTCTCACCACGGCCGTCACCGCGGGCGCGGCCGCACCGGGTTGGGCACAACCCTCCGGCAGCGCGAGCGGATCGGCCTCCGGCTCCAGTTCACTCAGCGCCAGCGGATCGGCCGGGCTCCCGGTATCGACCCTCGCCGGCCTCGGCGCCCTCGCCGCCGCCGGTACGCAGACCGGGAAGATGTACGAATGGGGCTCCGAGGGACCGGACACCTGGGACTGTTCGGCACTGGTGCAGTGGGCATTCCGCCAGGTCGGGGTGGCACTACCGCGCACCACCTGGGAGCAGGCGGAGGTCGGCGCGTCGGTGCCGCCCTATGCGCTGGCCCCCGGTGACGTGGTGATCATCAACCGCGATGCCTCCCATGTCGGTATCTACGCCGGATCCGGCCAGGTGCTCAATGCCTACGGTGCCGGTGTCCCGGTCGGGCTCACGCCACTCGAACACTTCTACGTGCACAGCATCCGGCGCTTCTGAGCCGTCCGAGTGGTCCGGCGGTCACGGGCCGGACCCGCTCACTCCACCTGGCGCCGTAGCAGCGGGCCGTAATCGGGATGGGCCAGCGCTGAGGCGAACTGCGCGACGAGGTAGTCGCCCGGGTTGCCGGTGTCGTACCAGCGACCCTGGATGACCTGCCCGTACACGGCGTGGTCGGCGGCGTAGGCGTTGATCGAATCGGTCAGGTACACCTCACCGGTGCGATGGGTGTACCAGTTCTCGGTCTGCGTACGCAGTTCGTCGATGATGCCGGGCGTGACGACATAGCCGCCGATTGCCGCATAGGCCGACGGCGCGTCGGCCGGTTTCGGCTTCTCCACCAGGCCGGAGATCCGCAACAATCCGTCGTCCAGGTCCTCACGCACCACCGGGACGCCGTAGCGCTGGGATTCGTTCGGGTTCATCGGCATCAACGCCAGTACCGGGCATCCCGTGGCCTCGTAGGCGCGAATGAGCTGCTGCGCGCGCGGGACCTCGGCCACGAACACATCGTCGGGCCACAGCACCAGCATCGGCTCGTCGCCGGCAGCGCGGGCCGCATTCAGCACCGGGGTGCCGTTACCGTACGGGCCGTGCTGATCCAGGTAGGTGATATGCCCGAGCCGCGACAGTTCGCCGACCTCTTCCACCGCGTCGGCGTAGGCGGTCTTACCGTCGGCACGCAGCTGGGCGACCAGCGCCGGATTGGGCCGGAAATGATCCTGGATCAGCGATTTTCCACCACTGACCACGATGGTGATATCGGTGATACCGGAAGCCACCAACTCGCGCACCGTATGCTCGATCACCGGCTTGTCGCCGACCGGCAGCATCTCCTTGGGGATCGCCTTCGTCAGCGGCAGCAGCCGGGAGCCGATACCGGCAGCGGGAATGACAGCCTTGCGGATCATCATGGGCCGAGTTTATGGCTCTCCCGTGGCGCGCGTGGGTTGCGGCCCCAAGGTTGCGCGTTTCCGCTGGGGAACCGCCCGCGTGACCTTGCCGAACGCGGCCGGCGGTGATGCCGGGGCAGACTTGCCGGCACGGCAGAGCGGACAGAGTGGTACGGCCCGCGATGGCCCTCCACGGCCCGAATTCGGCGAAGCACCACTATGCCCGTGCCCGGTACGGGTGGGCTCGGTAGCTCCCGGCCCCAGGCCCGGTCGGTCGTGAGCAAGGAACTGCGGTGCACGGCGCAGGCTCGATTTCCGAGTGCTCCGGTGTCGGCGTGCCATCGAGCGTGCAGGGTATCCGGCATGCGGGCCGATATCGGACCGACCGCGCCCACCGGCAAGGAGTCGGACGAAAGCCTGCGACGGCCCGCCGGTTCGGAAGGTATCCGGCGGTGTCGGCGTCGACGGTATCCCCGCGGTTTTCGGCCCCTCCCCGTGCCCTCGAAGCGAAATGGGCCTGACCGCCATGTCGCGTCCGGAGCCGACGGCGAACCGTTGCCCGGTGCCCGGCCGGTGCGATCCCGGCGCCGATCCGATCCTGCGTCGGCGCGGCGCGACGCACAGCGGTCGCCGGCCGGCTGTCGGTGCTCGCGCGTAGATTGCGCGGTATGTACCAACAGGGGTGTGACCAGCGGTGCGGGTGATGTGGAACCAGGTCCGGTGGTGAACGGCGACCGCTTCGAACAGGGTTCCGGAGCACCTCGGCACGCGTTCGCGCGGGAAACGGCGCGGCGCTGGGTATTGCACATCGATATGGATGCGTTCTTCGCCTCCTGTGAGCAGCTCACCCGGCCGACGTTGCGGGGCCGGCCGGTGCTCGTCGGGGGGACCGGGGCGCGCGGGGTGGTGGCGGGGGCCAGCTACGAAGCGCGGGTGTTCGGGGCGCGGTCGGCCATGCCGATGCATCAGGCGCGGCGGCTGGTCGGGGTGACCGCCGTGGTGGTGCCGCCGCGCGGTGCGCTGTACGGCGTGCTGAGCGGGCGAGTGTTCGATACCTTGCGGGCGCGGATTCCGGTACTCGAAACGCTGTCGTTCGACGAGGCGTTCGGTGAACCCGCGGAACTGGCGGGCGCGAGTGTGTCCGCAGTGCTGGATTTCTGCGCGGAGTTACGGGCGGCGGTTCGGGACAGCACCGGACTGGTGGCGTCGGTGGGTGCGGGGACGGGCAAGCAGCTCGCCAAGATCGCATCGGGGATGGCCAAACCGGACGGGATCAAAGTGATCGCGCCCGGTGAGCAGCAGGAGTTGCTGGCGGGGTTGCCGGTGCGCAAACTCTGGGGGATCGGGCCGGTGGCGGAGAGCCGGTTGCGGACCCTGGGGATCGAAACGGTCGGGGCGTTCGCGGCGTTACCCGAGGTGGAGGCTGTATCGATCCTGGGCGGAAGTATCGGCGCCGCGTTGCACCGGCTGGCCCGCGGTATCGATGATCGGCCCGTCGCCGAGCGTGCCGAGGCGAAACAGATCAGTGCCGAAACCACCTACGAGACCGATATCGTCACGCTGGAAGGGCTGCGCCCGGCGATCACCGAGATGGCCGCGGCCGCGCACCGGCGGCTGGTGCGCGACGGGCGGGCCGCGCGCACCGTGGTGCTGAAACTCAAACGTGCTGATATGAGCATCACCACGCGGTCCAGCACCCTGCCCTATGCGACCGAGGATCTGGCTACGCTCACCTCCGCGGCCCAGCGGGCGGCGCTGGACCCGCGGGACCTGGGGCCGGTGCGGCTGGTGGGGGTCGGGTACGCGGGTTTGTCGACGATCCGGCAGGAATCGTTGTTTCCCGAATTGGACCGGTCGGGCGCGGATTCCACGGATCCCGGTGCGGATACGGCCGGCCCCGGCGGAACGGTTGCGCCGGGGCGCGATCTCGCGAGCGGGTCACCGGACGACGAAACGAGTCGACCGGCAGGGCAGGAGTTCCCTGCGGCATCCGCGGTTGCGGGTCCGGTGGACAGCGACCCGCGACCGGCCGGTGAGAGTCAGCGGGTGGCTGCATCCGAGTTTGTGGCACCAGAGCAAGAGAGCTCTGTGGATTCGGTGAGATCTACCGTGGCCGAGCCCCCTTCCGGCGCCTCCGCCGGGGCGGACGGGGAGTCGCGCGCAGCTACCGCCGAAACCGTCGGCGCGGCGGCGGATCCGGGAGTAACCGCTGGTGGAGTCGTGGACTGGCGGGCCGGATCGGATGTTCGCCATCCGGAATTCGGTTTCGGCTGGGTGCAGGGAGCGGGCCACGGGCGGGTGACCGTGCGGTTCGAGTCCCGCTCGACAGGGCCGGGGATCGCGCGTACTTTCGCTGCCGACAACACCGAGTTGCGCCCTGCGGACCCGCTCGGCAGCCTGTCCTGAATCCCGCCGGGTAGGTTGGTGCCGGGCAGCGTCGCCGGTTCCGGTGGGGCTGCCGCAGCGCACGACACCGAACCCCGAACGCAAAGGACGAGCAGTTGAAGCTTCGCAAAACCGGACGTATCGCGATCGCCGGCCTGGCCGCGGCGGCCGCGCTGACCCTGACGGCGTGTGGTAGCGATGATTCCGACTCGGACACCGCAGCGGCGACGAGCACCACGGCCGCGGCCGAAACCACGGAGGCGGAGGCCGAGACGCCGCCCGTCCCGACCGCGGCCGATCTGAACATGCAGCTCCAGCGCGCGCTCGACCCGAACGTCCCGAACGAGGAAAAGCTGGAGATGGTGCAGGGCGCCGAGGCGGATCCGGAGCTGCCGTCGAAGCTGAGCCAGTTCTACGCCCAGTCGGGCGCCACGATCGAGGTCACCGAGGTACAGGATTTCGGTACCGAGATCCAGGCCAAGGCCAATCTCACACTGAACGGCCAGACCAGCGTGGCGGATGTGCCGTTCGTTGCCGAGGACGGGGTGTGGAAGGTCCAGCAGCAGTGGACCTGCACCATGCTCGCCAACGCGCAGATCCAGTCGCCTGCCTGCGCGGCCTGAGCCGGGCGTCATGCAGAATCGGCCGGTCCGCATTCGTGCGGACCGGCCGATTCTGTGTCGGGCGGACCTCTTTGCGCTGTGGATGTGGCCGCCGTGATCGCGCCCGTTAGGATTGCGCTCCGTGGCTGACACGATGGTGGTGGCGGCGTCCGAGCCGGCAGAGATCTCCGAAAGTCCGCGACCCCGAATGCGGGGCGGCTGGGCACGGCCGGTGGCCCTGGTGTCGGCACTGATCGGCGCGTTGCTCGCGGTAGCGGTTCCGTTCCTGCCGGTACGGGTGGACGCCGCGACGGTGTCCTGGCCGCAGGACGATTCCGCCGCATCGATCGAGGCGCCGCTGGTCGCCTATGCGCCGCTGAGCTTCGAAGCCACCGTGCCCTGCGCGGCGATCCAGCAGTTGCCCGCCGGCGGGGTGCTCTCCGCCACCGCGCCCTACAGCGCCCCCGATCTGCAGCGGTACGGGTTCCTGGCCCAGGTCCGGCCGCCCACGCCCGAATCCGGACCTGTACTCGACGTGACGCTGCGTAACCAGTCGCTGTTCAGCGTGCCGGTGGCCGAACTGGCGCCCGGATGTGAGCTCACCGTGGGCGCGGGGATGACCGAAACCGTGGCCACGCTCACCGGGCACGAACCGGTGGTGCTGGGCGGGGACTACCGGCCGCAGATGGTGGGTGTGTTCAGCGATCTCGCCGACCCGGCCGGTACCAGCGTCACCGCGGAGGTGGACAGCCGGTTCAGCTCCACCCCGACCCTGGTGAAACAGATCGTCATCTGGGCGGCCGTGCTGGCGACCGTGATCTCGCTGGTGGCCCTGCACCGCCTGGACAACCTCGACGGTCGTCGGGCCCGCCGCTTCCTGCCCGCCCGCTGGTGGACCTTCCGGCCGGTGGATTTCGTGGTGCTCGGCACGCTGGTGCTCTGGCATTTCATCGGCGCCACCACTTCCGATGACGGCTATCAGTTCGGGATGGGCCGCACCTCGCAGGTCGCGGGGTATATGGCGAACTACTTCCGGTACTTCGGCGTCCCCGAGAACCCGATCGGTACCCCGTACTACGACCTCATCGGGCTGATGGCGGATGTGAGTACCGCCAGTCCGTGGGTGCGCCTGCCGACCTTGCTGGCGGGAATCGTCGCCTGGCTGGTGATCAGCCGGGAAGTGGTGCCCCGATTCGGGGCGGCGCTGCACCGCAACCGGTTCGTGCCGTGGACGGGTGCGCTGGTCTTCCTCGCCGTGTGGTTGCCGTACAACAACGGCCTGCGGCCGGAGCCGCTGGTCGCGCTCGGCGTGCTGCTGACCTGGTGTTCGGTGGAGCGCGGGATCGCGACCCGGCGGCTGCTGCCGTTCGCGGTCGCCATTCTGATCGCGGCGTTCAGCTGTACGGCGGGTCCGCACGGGCTCATCTGTCTTGCTGCGCTGCTGGCGGGGTTGCGTCCGCTGTTCAAGATCGTTTCGGCTCGGGCGCGGCGGGTCGGCTGGCTCGCGCAGTTGCTCCCACTCGGTGCCGCGGGCGTGCTGGTGCTCGTCGTCGCCTTCGCGGACCAGACGTTCAGTGCCATGCAGGAAATGAGCCGGGTACACAAACTGGCCGGGCCGAATGTGCTGTGGTTCGACGAGTACCTCCGCTACCAGTACCTGTTCATGGGCACGGTGGACGGTTCGCTGGCCCGCCGGTTCGGGATCTTCGTGATGGTCGCCGGGCTGGCGGTCTGCCTGCTGACCCTGCTGCACAAGGGCGGCCGTATCCCGACCGCCGCGGTGGGGCCGTCGCGCCGGATCCTCGGGGTCACCATCGGCGCCATGGTGCTCATGATGACGACGCCGACCAAATGGACCCACCACCTCGGGGTTTTCGCCGGGCTGGCGGGTGCGGTCGCGGTGCTCACCGCGGTCGCGGTCGGGCCGCGGGTCATGCGCGGGCCGCGTAACCGGGCGTTGTTCGCCGCCGGGGTGGCATTCCTGATGGCGCTGGTGTTCTCCGGGCCCAACGGCTGGTGGTACGTCTCCTCCTTCGGTATTCCGTGGTGGGACAAACAGCCCTCGATCGCCGGTATCGCCCTCAACAAGGTTTTCCTGCTGGGCGCTGTACTGCTGCTCGCACTGGCCGCATGGTGGCATGTGCGGGCACCCGATACCGGACATCACCGGATCTCTCGGTGGGGATGGCGCTTCGCGAAGATTCCGCCGCTCACGGTGGCGGCCGCGTTCATGGTGCTCTTCGAGGTCGCCTCGTTCGCCAAGGGCGCGGTCAGCCAGTATCCGGCGTTCTCCCTGGCCAGTTCGAACTTCGGCGCGCTCACCGGCAACGCGTGCGGGCTGGCCCCGCATGTCCTGGTGGAAACCGATCCGAACCGCGGCATGCTCGCCCCGCTGGCCGGCGACCCGGCCACCACTCTGGCCGGTAACGGCAGTACCGGTTTCACGCCGGCCGGTGTGGCGGCGGACCTGAGTGCCGATACCGAACAGGGCGCCGATGCCGCCATTGCCGATTCGATGGGGGACGGCGGCGGCACCGGGGTCGCCACCGAAACCGCCGGTCCCGCCCTGCCGTTCGGTCTCGACCCCGCAACTCCGGTACTGGGTAGTTTCCAGGCCGACGGTCCGGCGGAACTGACCAGCGGCTGGTTCCGGCTGCCGCCCGTCGCCGATCGCGCCGATATCCTCGCCGTGAGCGCCGCCGGCCGGATCTGGTCCCGCGACGCCGACGGGGTTGTCACCCACGGACAGTCGTTCGAACTCGAATTCGGGTCCACCACCGCCCCCGGCGCCTCGGCCACCGAACCGGTTGCGCTGCGGCGGGTGAACCCGATCGATATCGGTCCCGCGCCGTCCTGGCGTAACCTGCGGGTTCCGCTGGAGCCGTACGCCGATGCCGATACCGTACGTATCGTCGCCCACGACCGGGACCGCGATCCGCGGCAGTGGCTGGCGTTCACCCCACCCCGGATGCCGCAGACCCAGGACCTGAACACGGTGGTCGGTTCCACCGATCCGGTGCTGCTCGACTGGGCCGTCGGGCTGCAGTTCCCGTGCCAGCGGCCGTTCGACCACCGCATCGGTATCGCCGAGGTGCCGAAGTACCGCATCCTGCCGGACCGGGTCGGCGCCCACGACACCAGCCTGTGGCAGAACCACGACGGCGGTGGCCCGCTCGGCTGGACCGAACTGCTGTTGCACGCCCGCACCCTGCCGACCTACCTGAACCACGACTGGGATCGCGATTGGGGCCAGCTCCAGCAGTTCCTGCCGCGGGATCCGGATACGGTACCCGCCCGTCCGCAGGTCACGCAGGAGGATCACCCGGGCACCTGGACACCGGGTCCGATCAACGTCGCCTGGTGAGCCGGCGGCCGCCGCGCTGGTTACGCTGACCGTCATGTCGACAACTGTGGAGGCTGTCGGGTCGTCCGGGCTCACCGCCGCGGAGGTGGACCGGCGGCGCCGGGACGGGCTCACCAACGATGTACCGGACCGGGCGAGCCGCTCGGTCCGCGATATCGTCCGGGCGAATGTGTTCACCCGGATCAACGCGATCCTGGGTGTGCTGTTCGTCCTGGTCATGGCCACCGGTTCGGTGATCGACGGTATGTTCGGGCTGCTGATCGTGGCCAACAGCGCGGTCGGCATCATCCAGGAGGTCCGGGCGAAACGGACACTGGACCGGCTGGCGATCGTGGGCCAGGCCCGGCCCACTGTGCGCCGCGACGGCCGCGCCGAGCAGATCGCGCCCAAGGATGTGGTGCTCGACGATCTGATCGAACTCGGTCCCGGTGATCAGATCGTGGTCGACGGTGTGGTCGCCGAAGCCGAACTGCTCGAGATCGACGAATCACTGCTCACCGGTGAATCCGACGATGTCGCCAAAGAGGCGGGCGCCCAGGTGCTCTCGGGCAGCTACGTAGTGTCCGGTTCGGGCGCCTACCGGGCCACCAAGGTCGGTAAGGACGCCTACGCCGCGAAACTGGCCGAGGAGGCCAGCAAGTTCACCCTGGTGAATTCGGAGCTGCGCAACGGGATCAACACGATCCTGAAGGTCATCACCTACCTGCTCATCCCGGCCGGCGCGCTCAGTATCTACAACCAGCTGGTATCCAGTGGGGAATCCTGGCGGCCGGCGGTCACCGGGATGGTGGCGGCGCTGGTGCCGATGGTGCCGGAGGGGCTGGTGCTGATGACCTCGATCGCGTTCGCGGTCGGGGTGGTGCGGCTGGGGCAGCGTAATTGCCTGGTGCAGGAGTTGCCCGCGATCGAGGGGCTGGCGCGGGTGGATGTGGTGTGCGCGGACAAGACCGGCACATTGACCGAGAACGGGATGCGCCTGGCCGAACTCCGCATGCTCGAGGAGGGCGCGGAAGCCGCCGCCCGGCAGGCGCTGGCGGCCATGGCCGCCGACGATCCGCGGCCGAATGCCAGCGTGCAGGCGATCGCGGAGGCGCTGCCGGATACTCCGGGCTGGAAATACACCGCGGTGGCGCCGTTCTCGTCGGCGAAGAAATGGAGCGGTTTCTCCTACGGCGAGCACGGCGACTGGCTGCTCGGAGCTCCCGATGTACTGCTGGACGCGGCGACGGCCGACGCTCGTGCCGCCGAGGAACTGGGCGCGACCGGCCTGCGGGTGCTGCTGCTCGCCCGCGGGGACCGGCCGGTGGACGCAGCAGATGCGCCCGGGACGATCACTCCCGTGGCACTGGTGGTGCTGGAGCAGAAGGTCCGGCCCGATGCCCGCGACACCCTGGACTATTTCGCGAGTCAGGACGTTTCCATCAAGGTCATCTCCGGTGACAACGCCGTCTCGGTCGGCGCCGTCGCCTCCTCGCTCGACCTGCCCGGTGGTGACCACGCCGTCGACGCCCGCACCCTGCCCGAGGACCGGGACGAACTGGCCGGGGTACTGGCGCAGCGGAGCACCTTCGGCCGGGTGCGGCCCGATCAGAAACGCGCCATGGTGGGCGCGCTGCAATCGCGTGGGCACACCGTGGCGATGACCGGTGACGGGGTCAACGATGTGCTGGCGCTGAAGGATGCCGATATCGGTGTCGCCATGGGCGCGGGCAGTCCGGCGACCCGGGCGGTCGCCCAGATCGTCTTGCTGGACAATAAATTCGCGACCCTGCCGTATGTGGTGGGTGAGGGCCGGCGGGTGATCGGCAATATCGAACGGGTCTCCAATCTGTTCCTCACCAAAACCGTGTACTCGGTCCTGCTGGCCTTCCTGGTGGGCGCGGCAGGGGTGGGCTCGCAGATCTTCGGATACGACCCGATCGGCTACCCGTTCCTGCCCCGGCATGTGACGATCGCGGCCTGGTTCACCATCGGTATCCCCGCCTTCATCCTGTCGCTGGCACCGAACAACGAACGCGCCCGGCCCGGTTTCGTCGGCCGGGTGATGCGATTGGCGATCCCGTCGGGTGTGGTGATCGGCACGATGACCTTCCTCGCCTATCTCATCGCCTACGCCGGACCCGAAGCCGGCGACGAGCAGAAGGTGCAGGCGGGTACCACCGCGCTCATCACGTTGATCATGATCGCGGTCTGGGTACTGGCGATCGTTGCCCGGCCGTACAACTGGTGGAAGATCGTGCTGCTGGTCGTCTCGGTGGTCGCGTACCTGGTGCTGTTCACGGTGCCGTTCACCCGGGAGTTCTTCGCACTCGACCCGTCGAATATCGCCCTCACCGCCGCCGCCTTCGTCTGCGGCGCCGTCGGTATCGTCCTGGTGGAAGTTGCCTGGTGGGTGAGTGCGACGTTACGCGGCGAATCGCACAAACTGGTCCCCGCGGCGCCGGGCGAATCCTGAATCGCCGCCGGTGGGTACCGCGCCGCTTGCGCGAGTGTGCTGCGTTCCGGCACTTGTCACCGGGCCGGGTTACTGTCACGGCATCTCCGCGGCTGCGGCCGATATCGCCCTGGGCCGAGCCGGGACGGGCCGGGAAGTTTCGACGAGAGATAGGACACCGCAATGCCGACCGAGTTCGAGGTACGTCCGGCGCGCCGCGACGAAATCGCGGCGTTGGCGCGGACGCTGGCCGCTGCCTTCCGGGACGACCCGGTGATGGAGTGGATGTTGCCGGATCCGCGGCGGCGGGAGAAGGGCCTGGAGCGGCTGTTCGACGCCCAGACCAGACATCAGCATTTCGCGTCCGGCGGTGTGGATATCGCCGCGGACTCGGCGGGCGAGGTCGCCGGTGCCGCGCTGTGGGATCCACCCGGCCGGTGGAAAACACCGCCGTTCACCGAGGTGCGGATGCTTCCGCAGATGGTGCGGGCGTTCGGCAGCCGGATGCGGGCCGGGAAGCAGTTGGTGGACCTCATGACCGCCGCGCACCCGGAGGAACCGCACTGGTATCTCGCGACCATCGGCACAGACCCGGCGCAACGCGGCGGCGGGTACGGGCGGGCCCTGATGAACAGGCGGCTCGAACATTGCGACCGCGAGGGCGTACCGGCCTATCTCGAATCGAGTAAAGAGGCGAATATCGGCTACTACGAACGGTTCGGCTTCGAGGTGACCGGCACGATCAGCATCCCCGACGGGCCGGACCTGTGGCCGATGTGGCGCGCGCCGCGAACCGGAGCCTGAGCAACCGGACCTCGTCGGCCGGTGGGCCTACGCCGAAACCCGCTGCCCGGAGCTTCGCCGATGTTCAGGTCCGGGCAGCGAACTCCGATGGTTCCGCCAGGGAGAGGGCCGGGCGCTGTCCGCGCCGTATTTCGCGCCGGGGGCGGGTCGCCGCCGAACCCGTGGTGGCGGGACACGGAGGTTGCTCGCGACACCCCGGCCCGACCGGGCGATCCGTGGCCCGACCGGGGCGGGAGTCGCGTCCATAGTGGCCCAGATGGCTTGTGCAGGGCGCTTATTCACGGCTGGAGTACCTTCATGGCATGGAGGTTCTGCTGCACCAGATCGACGCGTTCGCCGACGCACCGTTCTCCGGGAATCCGGCCGCGGTCATGCCGTTACCGGATTGGTTACCCGATAGCGTGCTGCAACAGCTGGCCGAGGAGAACAACCTCGCCGAGACCGCCTTCTACACCTCGCGCTTGCCTCCGGAGGCGGGACCGCCGCCCGGCGACGGACCCGCCTACCATCTGCGCTGGTTCACCCCGGCAGTGGAAGTGGCGATGTGCGGGCACGCGACCCTGGCAAGTGCCGCGCAGATCCTCACCGATATCGCGCCGGGAGAGGACCAGGTCAGCTTTTTCACCCACAGCGGCTGGCTGCGAGTCGACCGCACGGACGATGATGTCTACATCCTGGACCTGCCCGTCGTCGGGTCCGCACCGGCCGATCCCGATCCGGCGCTGGTGGCCGCGCTCGGCGTGGAACCGGTGCGCGCGTTCACGGGAACGGATGTGGTGCTGGTGGTGGAGTCCGAGCGGCAGGTCCGGGATCTGGCGCCGGCGCTGAGCGCCTTCCCGTCGCTGCCCCGCGGTGTGACCGTGACAGCGCCCGGTGACGAGGTGGACTTCGTATCGCGGTTCTTCGCACCTGGGGCAGGGGTACCGGAAGATCCGGTGACCGGTTCTGCGCATGCGCAGCTCGCGCCGCTGTGGAGCGCCGAATTCGGGCGGCGGCGGATGGTCGCGCGGCAGCTGTCCCGGCGGGGCGGCACGCTAGGGGTCGAACTGGCCGGTGACCGGGTACTGCTGAGCGGCCGGTGCCGCCGGTATCTCGACGGTGTGGTGAGCCTGGATTTCTGAATCAGCCCGCCGGGACGGGTCCGTCGTCGGGCCGCGGGGCGACCGGGTCCGCGCTGTCCGGGAGCAGGGGTGCCACCGCGAACCGTTCGGCGACGGCATCCACCGGGAGCGCCTGGACCGCGCGGATCCCGGGCCGGCCCGCCAGTTCGCGTAACCGGGACAGCGGCGCCCGGACAACCAGTCCGGGTGAGCAGGCACAGCCGGCACGCAGCCGGGCGATGGATACATCCAGGACCTGGGCGCCGCGGGTGCCGTCGGCGGTATAAGGGCGGCGGTCGGTCAGCTGCCAGGCCGCGTCCGTACCGGACCGTGTCAGCGCTGTCGCGTTCGCGGGAACCTGTACCGCCACCAGCGGGGTCGCCACCCGGGGGAGCGGCACCTGATACAGCGCCTGGCTCATCCGCACACCGCTCGACAGGCCGGGGAGCGCGGCGGCGGGCCCGTAGTCGGCGAACGACACCAGCGCCCAGCGGTCACCGTCGTCGGTGCCGGACAGCGAATCGCGGGCCCGGTCGAGATATTCCGCGATCGTTTCCCCGGTATCGGGGCCGAGCCGGTCGGTGGAGATGCCGTCCGGCGCGGGCGGGTTCGTGATACCGAGCGCCACGACGACCGCCGCGCATACCGCGGCCGCCGCACCGAAACCCAGGGCCCGCAGCCGGCTGCGGTCGCGTGCGGGCTGCGGTGCCGCGGGGTCCAGGTCGGCGGGCACGGCGGGTCAGGCCTCGCGCAGGGTCCGCAATGCCCCGGCGAGGTCGTCGGGGTAGTCGCTGGTGATCTCCAGGTAGCGGCCGTCGGCCGGATGCTGGAAGCCCAGTGCCCGGGCATGCAGCCATTGCCGTTGCAGCCCGAGCCGTTCGGCCAGCCGGGGGTCCGCGCCATAGGTGAGATCGCCGCAGCAGGGATGCCGGATCGCCGAGAAATGCACCCTGATCTGGTGGGTGCGGCCCGTTTCCAGATGGATATCGAGCAGGCTGGCGGCCTGGAACGCCTCCACGGTGTCGTAGTGGGTGACGCTGGGCCGGCCGTCGGAGGTCACCGCGAATTTCCATTCGCCGCCGCGGGCGCGGCCGATGGGTGCGTCGATGGTGCCGCTGCTGGGATCGGGATGGCCCTGCACCAGTGCGTGATAGCGCTTGTCCACGGTGCGCTGTTTGAAGGCGCGTTTGAGCACGGTGTAGGCGTGCTCGGACTGCGCGACCACCATCACCCCCGAGGTGCCGACATCGAGCCGGTGCACGATGCCCTGCCGTTCGTGGGCGCCGGAGGTGGAGATCCGGTACCCGGCCGCGGCCAGGCCACCCACCACAGTGGGCCCGGTCCAGCCGACGCCGGCGTGGGCGGCCACGCCGACCGGTTTGTCGACGGCGACGATATCGTCGTCGGCGTAGAGGATTTTCATGCCCTCCACCGGCTCGGCCTCGATGGTCAGCTCGCGGCGGGGTTCGGGAAACACGACTTCCAGCCAGGCGCCGGCGATGAGCCGATCGGATTTTCCGGCGGCCACACCGTCGAGCTGTACCGACCCTTCCTCGGCGAGGGCGGCCACCGCCGTCCGGGACAGGCCCAGCAAACGCGCCAGTCCGGCGTCCACCCGCATTCCGTCGAGCCCGTCGGGGACGGGCATGGTCCTGGTCTCCCTCATGCGGCATTGTCCTCGCCGGTGCGGGCGGCCGGGGTGCCGGCGGCGGAGGCGTTGCGGTGGTAGCGGGTGCCGTCGGGTTCGAAACCGAACACCGTCAGCACCACCAGCAGGATGGCACCGCAGACGATCGAGGAATCGGCCACATTGAACACCGGGAAGGAGCCGACCGAGAAGAAGTCGACCACATGCCCCTGCATCGGGCCCGGCGCCCGGAACAACCGGTCCATCAGGTTGCCGAACGCGCCGCCCAGTACTCCGCCGAGGCCGATCGCCCACAGCGGCGAACGCAGGGTGCGGCCGATCCGCAGGACACCGATCACGACTGCCGCCGCGATGAGCGTCAGCAGCCAGGTCATCCCGGTGGCCATCGAGAACGCGGCGCCCGGATTGCGTACCAGGACGAGCTGGACGAAATCCCCGATCAACGGGATCCGTTCGCCGGGCTGGATCTGCGCGACGACCACGACTTTCGTGATGAGATCCAGCGTGAACAGGGTCACCGCTATGGTCAGCAGGAGCGGCAGCCGCTGGCGGGGCTGTTGTCCGTCCCCGCTCGGGCGGTCGGGGTCCTGCTCGCGCGTCGGGTCCTCAGTCACACCGCCCATCATCTCTCGAGGCAGCACGGCCCGGCACGTGGGCACCCGGACGTGTGCATACGGTCCATCCACCGGTGTTTCCCGGAACAGTGGCTGTGAACGTCCCAGCCCTTCCTCAGGAACGCCTCGTAGGCTGTCGGGCGTGACGGTGTTGTGTTCGCTTCCTTCGGTCCGCCAGACGCGGTCCAGAGTGCTGATGCTGGTTCTTGCGCTGGGACTGACCACCTTCGGCGCCGGTTGCAGCGATACGAGAGAATCGGCAGCCGAGGCGGACGGTACCGAACCCCTCGGTATCGGTAACGAGGTCACGGTGCCGATCGCCGCGGCGCAGGTGAACATGGTGGATCCCGGTAGCGAGCCCCGGACGCTACTGCGCCCCTCCTATTACGACGGCACGATCCAAGCGGTCACCCTGCGCACCGACCACCATATCCAGCAGCAGATCGACGCCCAGCAGGTCCGCGACTTCTCCAGTCCCGCGCTCACCATCCCGATGACAGCCACCGCGGACTCCGACGGGGTGGCTCTGACCCTCGGCGAGGTCACCACCCCCGATCCGGCGCTGTCGGAGGCGCTGACCGCGGCCGACGGCTCGCATGCCGGGCTGGAGATGAGCGAACTCGGCGGTATCACCGCGCTGCGGCTGGCGCCCTCGCCGGAAACGTCGAACTCGGCGCGGGTCGCATTGGAACAGGCCTTCTACCAAGCGGTGTACCGGTCCATCACATTCCCCGACGAACCGGTCGGGGTGGGCGCGGTATGGCAGGTACGGCAGACGGTCGGCGGCGGGGTCGATCTGGATCAGGTCACCACGGCCACGCTCGTGGACCGGGACGGGGGCCGGCTGTCCATCCGGCTCGACGTCACCCAGACACCACAATCGAGTACCTGGGATCTGCCGAACGCGGCCGGCACCCTCGATATCGAGGACTACACGATGCAGGGCAGCGGCGAGATCACCGTCGATCTGGGGCTGCCGCTTCCGGTCGCCGGATCGATCACCATCGGCGGGCACCAGTTCTACCGCAACCCGCAGAACGCGACCGAACTGCGGCAGGTCATCGAGACGAACGTGAGCTGGGGCGACTGATCCTGGCCGGGTTGTGTCGGACACCGGCGATCGGTGCGGCGGGGGCCTAAGCTCGCAGTATCCGACAATTCGATCCGAGACCGGAGGTCTTGTGATGTCTGATGTCTCCCCGATCCCCGAAGGTTATCCGACCATTTCGCCCGGGCTGGCGATCGCCGGCGCCGCCGATGCGGTCGAATTCTACAAACGTGTCTTCGGCGCCACCGAGCGGATGCGCATCCCCGGGCCGGACGGCACGGTGATGCACTGCGAGCTGCTCATCGGCAACTCCGTGCTGATGCTCGGCGATCCGGCGCCCGATATGGCCTTCCGCGATCCGCATTCGATCGGCGGTACGCCGGTCAACCTGTACGTGTACGTCGCGGATATGGATGCCGCCTACGCTGTCGCGCTGGCGGGTGGGGCCACCGAGATCAGCGCCCCGGAGACCCAGTTCTACGGCGACCGCACCGGTTCGTTCGTCGACCCGTGGGGACATCAGTGGACGGTCGCCACTCATGTGGAAGATATCGAGCCGGAAGAAATGCAGCGGCGTATGGACCAGCTCGGTTCCTGACCCCGGCTGCACCCCGTTCTCGCCGGGATAACCGGACCGGCCACCGCCGCTCGGCACCGATGATTACCATGATCGGGTCGATGTCGCAGGAAAGGTCGGGCGGATGCGGGTTCTGGCCGTGGACGACGAGCCGCCGGCGCTGGACGAGCTGCTGTATCTCCTCCGCGCCGAACCCGCGGTGACCGAACTCCACGGCGCCGCCGATGCGACCGGCGCGTTGCGGATACTGCGCGCGCACGGTGCCGATGTGGTGTTCCTCGATATCAATATGCCGGGCCTGGACGGTATGGAACTGGCGGGGGTGCTCGCCGAATTCGCCGATCCGCCGGCCGTTGTCTTCGTCACCGCCCATGAAGACCACGCGGTGGCGGCCTTCGACCTCGGCGCGGTGGACTACCTGCTCAAACCGGTGCGACAGGTTCGACTCGGCGCGGCATTGCGGCGGGTCGCCGACCGGCGCGCCCGTACCGGTCCGGAGCCCGCGCCGGCCGGTAACAACGAGGTGATCCCGGTGGAACTCGGTGGCGTGACCACACTGGTACACCGGTCGCAGGTGAGCTGGGTGGAGGCCGAGGGCGACTACGCACGGCTGCATACCGATACCGGTTCGCATCTGGTGCGGATCCCGCTATCGGCATTGCAGGACCGCTGGCGGGACGGCTTCCTGCGTGTGCACCGTTCGTATCTGGTGGCACTGGACCGGGTCACCGGCCTGCGCACGGTCGGCGCCGCGACCCGGGTCTGCCTGCGCGGCGCCGCGCAGGTGGAGCTCCCGGTGAGCCGGCGGCAGGTCCGCGAACTCAAACAGCGGCTGGTACAGGGCCCGCACCCGGACCGGCGATGATCGGCCCGCCGCCCAGAGGCCCGCGCGAGCGGGTGGTACTCGCCGAACGCCGCGGTGCGCGGCGGGTGCGCACGCGGGTGGAGGTCGCCGAGCAGACCGAGATCGGGGCGGCGCTGATCGGCGGCCTGATCCGCGCGCAACTCGGGCTGGCCTCGAGTTGTGCGCTGGTGATGGCGCTGCTTCTTGCGGCACTGCCACTGCTGTTCCGGGTGACCGCGATCGCCGAGACGGTGGTACTCGGGATCCGGTTGCCGTGGCTGCTGCTGGGCGGGGCGGCGTATCCGCTGCTGTGGCTGACCGGCCGGATCTATGTGCGGCTCGCCGAACGCAACGAGCACGATTTCCTCGAACTCACCCGGGATTGACGGTGCCTGCAACGACGACTGCTGGTGGCGCCCGGGATATCCACCGGCACGCCGGATATCCCGGCACCCTGCGCGTGGGGGAGCAGCGGTGAACTCGTCCGGGCTCACTGTGGCCGCGTTGCTGGCGGCGGCGGTCGCGACGGTGACCCTCGGCGTGTACGGGGTCCGCTGGGCCCGCACCACCTCCGATTTCCTGGTGGCCTCGCGCAGTGTCGGGCCCCGGTGGAATGCCGCCGCGGTCTCGGGCGAGTACCTTTCGGCCGCGTCCTTTCTCGGTGTGGCGGGGTTGATCGCCAAGTTCGGTGCCGATGCCCTGTGGTATCCGGTGGGGTTCACGGCGGGCTATCTGGCATTACTGCTGTTCGTGGCCGCGCCGCTGCGCCGGTCCGGCGCCTACACCGTCCCGGATTTCGCCGAGTTCCGGCTGGGGTCGCCCCGGGCCCGCCGGTTCGCCGCCCTGGTGGTGGTGCTGGTGTGCGCGGTCTATGTGATCCCGCAATTCCAGGGCGCCGGTTTGACCCTGCGCATTCTGCTCGGGGTACCGGGGTGGGTCGGGGCGGTGGCGGTCGCCGGGATCGTGGTGGCGAATGTGGTCGGCGGCGGAATGCGTTCGATCACCCTCGTCCAGGCGTTCCAGTACTGGCTGAAGCTGACCGCGGTCGCGTTACCCGCTCTCGTTCTGCTGGGGCATTTCTTCGGTAGCGGTGCGGAGGAACGCGAGATCGGCGCGGCGGCCCCGCCGACGGTGACCGAACGCACCACCGTGGAGGTGACGACCCCGGTACTGGTGCAGTTACCGGCGCCGCAGTGGGTTTCGGTACACGGGGAACTCGATGCCCGTCCGGTGGACGGGCCGGTGCTGCTCACCGCGGGCACCCATGAGCTGGCGCGCGATACCCGGCTCGTCCTCGAACCGGGATCGGCGGTGCCGGTGGTGGCGGGTGCGCCGGCCGATGGGGCGCACTGGTTGCGGCCGGGTGGGGGTTTCGCCGGACCCCATCCGCAGTACCAGGTGTACTCGCTGATGATCGCGACCTTCCTGGGCACCATGGGTCTTCCGCACGTCCTGGTCCGCTTCTACACCAATCGTGACGGCCGGGCCGCGCGTGCCACCGCGCTGACGGTGATCGCGATGGTCGGGGTGTTCTACCTGTTTCCGGTGCTGCTCGGGGTGTTCGCGCGCCTCTACGTACCGCAGTTGCTGATCACCGGGACCTCCGACGCCGCGGTTCTGCTGCTGCCGTCCTCGGCGCTGGCCGGATTGCCGGGGCAGTTGCTGGCCGCTCTGGTCGCGGCGGGGGCGATGGCCGCGTTCCTGTCGACCTCCTCGGGGCTGGTGGTGAGCATCGCGGGGGTGCTGAGCACGGATGTGCTGCGCGGGCGGATCCGGGATTTCCGGCTGGCGGCGCTGGCTGCGGGGGCGGTTCCGCTGGCGTTATCGCTGTCGGTTGTTTCACTCGACCTGTCGCGCACCGTGGGGCTGGCCTTCTCGCTCGCGGCCTCCACCCTGTGCCCGCTGCTGGTGCTGGGGATCTGGTGGCGTGGGCTCACCGCGGCGGGTGCGGTGGCGGGGCTGGTGGTCGGAGGTGTCGTGGCGGGCGGTGCGACGGTGGTCTCGGTATTCGGCGGTGTTTCCCCGGAACTGGCCGGCGGCTGGCCCGCCGCGATATTCGGGTATCCCGCGGCGGTCGCGGTACCGCTGTCGTTCGGGACGATGGTGCTGGTCAGCCGGTTCACCGCGAAACCCGCGGAGCTGGGCCGGGTTTTCGTCCGGATGCACGCGCCGGAACGGCTCGGTATGGGCGCCGACCGTGAGCCGGGAACGCGCTCGGATCGCTGAACCGCCGCGGGTCGATCCGGGTTTCGGACCCGACCGCTCATCGCGTCACAGCGACCATTCACCGCACAGTCGCCTACCTTCGCCGAGTGACCGCGATCACATCTGTTGCGGCCGGACCGAGCTCGCTAGCTTCAGTTCAGGTAACACACATCACATTGCGAGGACCATGCATGACCGAGTCAGGGCCCGGAGGCGGCAGCCTGCGTAACCACGTAGGGCCCCTCGGGCATGCAGAGAGAGATGCAGCATGACCGATACGGATCTCGACGACAGCGGCGGGCAGCCCACGGCGCCCCCCGATTTCGTCGCAGTACAAGCCAGCCCGGAGTTCACCGAACTCCGTAATCGGCTGCGCCGCTTCATTTTCCCCATGACCGCCTTGTTCCTGCTCTGGTACCTCGGCTATGTGCTGCTCGGCGCCTACGCGCACGATTTCATGGGCACCGAGGTTTTCGGTGAGGTCAATATCGGGCTGCTGCTCGGCCTGGGACAGTTCGTCTCGACCTTCCTCATCACCGGTCTCTACGTCCGGTTCGCCAATCGGGAACTGGACCCGCGCGCCGCTGCGCTGCGCGCCGAACTGGAAGGAAGCGGGTCGTGACCACGCTCTACGCCGCCGACGGCGCGGTCGGCAACCCCGCGGCCAATATCGGCATCTTCGCCCTGTTCGTCGTTGTCACGATGATCGTGGTGTTCTGGGCCGGCCGCAACACCTCCGGCGCCACCGACTATTTCACCGGCGGCCGCGGATTCACCGGCCCGCAGAACGGGGTCGCCATCGCCGGCGACTATCTGTCCGCCGCAAGCTTCCTGGGGATTGCCGGCGCCATAGCCGTCTACGGGTACGACGGATTCCTGTACTCGATCGGCTTCTTGGTGGCCTGGCTGGTGGCCCTGCTGCTGGTGGCCGAAATGCTGCGCAACACCGGCAAATTCACGATGGCCGATGTGCTGAGCTTCCGGCTGCAGCAGCGCCCGGTGCGCACCGCGGCCGCGATCACGACGCTGGCGGTATCGCTGTTCTATCTGCTCGCGCAGATGGCCGGTGCGGGCGGTCTGGTGGCGCTGTTGCTGAACGTATCGAGCGAGGCCGGGCAGGCCTTGGTGATCGCCGTGGTCGGTGTGCTGATGATCGTCTACGTACTGGTCGGCGGGATGAAGGGCACCACCTGGGTGCAGATCATCAAGGCGGTCCTGCTGATCGCGGGCGCGGCCGTGATGACCGTGATGGTGCTGGCGAAATTCGGATTCAACCCGTCCGACATCCTGAGCGGGGCCCAGAGTGCGATCACCGGATCCACCGACTCGAAGGTCGCCGCGCGTGATGTCCTGGCGCCCGGCGCGCAATACGGCGGCAGCGAAATGTCGAAACTGAACTTCTTGTCGCTGGGTCTGGCTCTGGTACTCGGTACCGCGGGCCTGCCGCATGTGCTGATGCGTTTCTACACGGTGCCGACCGCGAAAGAGGCACGCCGCTCGGTGGTCTGGGCGATCGGCCTGATCGGCGCCTTCTACCTGTTCACCCTCGTTCTGGGCTACGGTGCGGCGGCCCTGGTCGGCCCCGACCGCATTCTGTCAGCGGCCGGTGGGCAGAATGCGGCGGCTCCGCTGCTGGCCTTCGAACTGGGTGGGGTGATCCTGCTCGGCGTGATCTCGGCGGTGGCCTTCGCGACCATCCTCGCGGTGGTCGCCGGACTCACCATCACCGCCTCGGCCTCGTTCGCGCACGATATCTACGCCAATGTGATCCGCCGCGGAAAGGTGGACGACAACGCCCAGGTGCGGGTCTCCCGGATCACCGCCGTGGTGATCGGCGTACTCGCCATCGGGCTGGGCATCCTGGCCAACGGGCAGAACATCGCGTTCCTGGTGGCGCTGGCGTTCGCGGTCGCGGCCTCGGCCAATCTGCCGACCATCCTGTACTCGCTGTTCTGGCGCCGTTTCAACACCCGGGGCGCACTGTTCAGCATGTACGGCGGGCTGATCTCCACCATCGTGCTCATCGTGTTCTCCCCGGCCGTCTCCGGCTCGGCGAGCGCCATGCTCCCGAGTATGGATTTCGACTGGTTCCCGCTGTCGAACCCGGGCATCGTCTCCATCCCGCTGGCCTTCGTGCTCGGCGTGGTGGGCACCTATCTGGGCGGTAACGACGAGGATCCGGCCAAGGCCGCGGAAATGGAGGTCAGGGCACTGACCGGCGTCGGCGCAGAAAAGGCCGTCGCGCACTGATACCGGGACCCGGATGCCGTGTCGGCGGCATCCGGGCGATTCCCGGCAGCGAGGGCCGGACCCCGTTCTGTGAGGGTGAACGGGGCCCGGCCTCCTCCTGTGCTCAGGGCCGGATTCCGGCCCGGAATTTCGGCACCCGCATACTCACCTTCGTGCCCGCCCCCGGCGCCGTATCCACCACCAGCCCGTAGTCGTTGCCGAACGCCGCGCGTAACCGATCGTCCACATTGGCCAGCCCGATATGCGGTGCCTCGCGTACGTCGCCGGCGGCATCCAGCGTCCCGGACCGTAAAACCTCCGGGTCCATTCCGGCACCGTCGTCCTCCACGCTGATCAGGCAGTCGGTACCGGCGTCGAGCGCTTCGATGGTCACCGTGCCACCCCCGGGCCGGCCGGCCAGCCCGTGCCGGACTGCGTTCTCCACCAGCGGTTGCAACGCGAGAAACGGCAGCGTCACACCGAGCACTTCCGGCGCGATCCGCAACCGCACCTGCAGCGCCGGCCCGAACCGGGCGCGTTCCAATTCCAGATACCGTTCGATATTGCTGAGTTCATCGGCCAGCACGGTGTATTCACCGGCGACCCGGAACGAATAGCGGGTGAAATCGGCGAAATCCAGGATGAGCTCGCGAGCCCGCCCGGGATCGGTGCGCACGAACGAGGCGATGGTGTTGAGTGCGTTGTAGATGAAATGCGGACTGATCTGCGCTCGCAGCGCCCGCACCTCCGCACGATCCAGCCGGGCCCGGGAGGCGTCGAGTTCGGCCAGTTCCAGCTGACCGCATGCATAGCGGGCGACCTCGGCCAGCGCGCCGAGGGTACCGGGTCCGGGCCGGGCCGAGGTGACCATACCCAGCGCTCCCGCCACGGCGTCGCTGTCGGTGAGCAGCGGCTGGGCCACCAGGGTGCGGCCCGGATGCTCGGGATCGGGCAGATGAACGAGTACCGGCCGCTGCCCCGCGATGGCCTCGCGGACGGCCGCGGTGAACTCATCCGCTGAGACGTGCTGCGCGCCGTCCCATGCCAGGAGTTCCCCGTCGGGATCGGCCACTCCGAGCCCTTCGGCGCCGACGAGCGCCCGCAGATGCGGGACGGCATCGAGCGCCGAGGTGGCAGTGAGACCGCGACGCAATGACCGGGCCGCCAGCGAAGCAGTGTGCAGTGCCGCGTGCACCGCGCGTTCCGCGGGCGTGGTGACCATCCGTCTCGGCCGGGCCCAGACCAGCAGCGCCACCGCGAGCAGCGCCGCGGAAGCACAGATCGCGACGACGGTCGCGGCCATTCGGCGACCCCTTCTCTCCTCCGGACCATCCGCCGGCTCGCCGGCCGGGGCCGGTCATCGTCTCACGCTTCCCGCAGCAACCGCCATTGCTGCGGGAAACCTTCTCCGGAGGCGATAACCGGCCCGGGCCGGCGAGTCGGCAGACGGGGGGATCGGTGCGTGGGAGAGCGGGGCCGGCCGGGAGATACCCCGGGCTGTACCGGGCCGGTCGTGACCAGCGCGCTTCGCGCTATCGGGGGCCGCCGCTCACCCCCGGTACTCGGTGACGGTGAAGTCCACCGAACCGGGTTCGGGTACGTGCGCCGCGCCGACTGTGATGGTCGCGGTGAACCGGCCCACGCCGGGGTGGAACAGCGCGGAGCGCCCGTCGTTCATCCAGTGCCCGGGCCCGTTCGCCGTCTGCGTGACCGATCCGGTGGCACCGGTATCGAGATTGCGCCAGTTCAGGGTTACCGGCAGGGTGCACGAGCCGACGCCGAACATGATGGTCGAGACGGTGAAAGCCGCGTGCTCGGGATAGGCGTCGCCGGTGACGGAAGCGTCGAGCTGGGCGACGCAGGCGCCCTGGGCGAGCGAATAGACGGGCTGGAACGAGCCGCCGTCCGCCGCCGCGGGTGCCGCGGTGGCCGTGAGCGCCCCCACCGTCAGCGCCGTCGCGGCCGCCGGGAGGGCGAACGCCGTCATACGTGCTGTCATCGTTCACCTCGCTGGGTCGTTCGTGGGCTTTGCGGGGTCGATCCGCGGGGGTCCGGGCCGTGGTGGTGCAGGTGGACCTCCGAACCTCCGGTTGATCCGATCGTGACGCGGCCCGACCCTACCAGCGTCCGGCGCGGCCGGTGGCCGATTCGGCGGCGCCGCAAGGTCGCCGGGGAAGCGACACGCCGGTTCCCGCCTGGCACGCCGATCCGGGGGCGAGGCTGTCGGTGCGTACGCATAAACTCGCTACACCAACCCCCGCCGAGCCACTGGGAGGAAGGACAGATCTTGGCCTCGTCCGGATTCGTTCATCTGCACAACCACACCGAGTACTCGATGCTCGACGGTGCCGCCAAGATCTCGCCGCTGTTCTCCGAGGCCGATCGCCTCGGTATGACCGCGGTCGGGATGACCGACCACGGCAATATGTACGGTGCCGCGGAGTTCTACAACTCGGCGACGAAGGCCGGGATCAAACCCATCATCGGGATCGAGGCCTATATCGCGCCCGGTTCCCGGTTCGACACCAAACGTATCCAGTGGGGCGATCCGAGCCAGAAGAGCGATGATGTCTCGGGCTCGGGTGCCTACACCCATATGACCATGGTCGCCGAGAACGCGACCGGCCTGCGCAACCTGTTCAAGCTGTCGTCGCTGGCCAGTATCGAGGGCCAGCTCGGTAAATGGGCGCGGATGGACGAGGAGCTCATCGCCACGTATGCCGAGGGCATCATCGCCACCACCGGCTGCCCGTCCGGCGAGGTACAGACCCGGTTGCGGCTCGGGCACGAGCGGGAGGCGCTCGAGGCTGCCGCGAAGTGGCAGGAGATCTTCGGCAAGGACAACTTCTTCCTCGAGCTGATGGACCACGGCCTGTCCATCGAGACGCGGGTTCGCTCCGGCCTGATCGAAATCGGCAAGAAGCTGGGTATCCCGCCGCTGGCCACCAACGACTGCCATTACGTGCACGAATCCGATTCGACCAATCACGAAGCGCTGCTGTGCATCCAGACCGGTAAGACGCTGTCGGATCCCAATCGGTTCAAATTCGGCGGTAGCGGCTACTTCCTGAAGTCGGCCGCGGAGATGCGGAAACTCTGGGATGCCGAAGTGCCCGGGGCCTGCGACAACACGGTGCTGATCGGCGAACGCGTCGAGTCCTACGAGGAGATCTGGACCCACCGCGACCGGATGCCCAAATTCCCGGTCCCCGAGGGCGAGACCGAGGCATCGTGGCTGCGCAAGGAGGTCGCGCGCGGGCTGGAATACCGTTTCCCGGACGGTGTCCCGCAGAAGTACCTCGACCAGGCCGAATACGAGATCGGCGTCATCCTGGAGATGGGCTTCCCGGCCTACTTCCTGGTCGTCGGCGATCTGATCAACCATGCCCGCGAGGTCGGTATCCGGGTCGGTCCCGGCCGTGGTTCGGCGGCCGGTTCGCTGGTCGCCTACGCGCTCAAGATCACCAATATCGACCCGCTGCCGCACGGTCTGCTGTTCGAGCGGTTCCTCAACCCCGAGCGCGTATCGATGCCCGATATCGATATCGACTTCGACGATCGCCGCCGCGGCGAGATGGTGCGCTACGCCACCGAGAAGTGGGGGAGCGACCGGGTCGCCCAGGTGATCACCTTCGGCACCATCAAGACCAAGGCGGCCATCAAGGATTCCGCCCGGGTACTGTTCGGGCAGCCGGGTTTCGCGATCGCCGACCAGATCACCAAGGCGCTACCGCCGCCGATCATGGCCAAGGATATCTCGGTTGCCGGGATCACCGATCCCGAACACGAGCGCTACAAAGAGGCCGCCGAGGTCCGCACGCTCATCGAGTCCAATCCGGATATCGCCAAGATCTACGACACCGCGAAGGGCCTGGAGGGCCTGATCCGCAACGCGGGCGTGCACGCCTGTGCGGTGATCATGTCGTCGGAGCCGCTGACCGACGCCATCCCGGTGTGGAAGCGAGCTCAGGACGGCGCCATCATCACCGGCTGGGACTATCCGTCCTGTGAGGCCATCGGCCTGCTGAAGATGGACTTCCTGGGCCTGCGCAACCTCACGGTGCTCGGCGACGCGATCCACAACGCCAAATCCAACCGCGGTGTCGATGTCGACCTGGACTCGCTGCCGCTGGACGATCCGAAAACCTTCGAACTGCTCGCCCGCGGTGACACCCTGGGCGTGTTCCAGCTCGACGGCGGGCCGATGCGCGATCTGCTGCGCCGGATGCAACCCAACGCCTTCGAGGACATCGTGGCCGTCGGCGCGCTGTACCGCCCCGGCCCGATGGGCATGAACGCGCACAACGACTACGCCGACCGCAAGAACAAGCGCCAAGAGGTCAAACCGATCCACCCGGAGCTCGAGGAACCGCTGAGTGAGATCCTCGGCGAAACCTACGGTCTGATCGTCTACCAAGAGCAGATCATGCACGTCGCCCAGAAAGTGGCCGGGTACTCGCTCGGACGAGCCGATATCCTGCGCCGCGCGATGGGTAAGAAGAAGGCCGAGGTCCTCGCGCAGGAATTCGAGGGGTTCGAGAAAGGTATGCAGGAGAACGGTTTCTCCAAGGCCGCCATCAAGGCGCTGTGGGACACCATCCTCCCGTTCGCCGGATACGCGTTCAACAAATCGCATGCCGCCGCCTACGGCCTGGTGTCGTACTGGACGGCCTACTTCAAGGCCAATTATCCCGCGGAGTACATGGCCGCGCTGCTCACCAGCGTCGGTGACGACAAGGACAAGGCCGCGGTCTACCTGGCGGATTGCCGGCGCCTCGGGATCACGGTGCTGCCGCCGGATGTCAACGAATCCGAGCACAACTTCACCTCGGTCGGCAAGGACATCCGCTTCGGTATGGGGGCGGTCCGCAATGTCGGTACCAACGTGGTGTCGTCGATCATCTCGGCGCGTGCGGAGAAATCGAAATTCACCGATTTCTCCGACTACCTGAACAAGATCGATGCCGTGGCCTGCACCAAGAAGGTCACCGAATCACTGATCAAGGCCGGTGCCTTCGACGATCTGGGGCATCCCCGCAAGGGGCTCATGCTCGTGCATTCCGATGCGATCGACGCGGTGATGTCCACCAAGAAGGCCGAGGCCATCGGCCAGTTCGACCTTTTCGGTGGGATGGGCGAAGAGGGCGAGGAATCCATGTCCTCGGTCTTCGATGTGAAGGTGCCCGACGAGGAATGGGACAGCAAACACCGCCTCGCACTGGAACGGGAGATGCTCGGCCTCTACGTGTCCGGTCATCCGCTCAACGGAATCGACCATGTGCTCGCCGCCGCGGCCGATACCCAGATCCCGGCAATTCTCGAGGGCGATATCAAGGACGGCACCCAGGTGACCGTCGGCGGCATCTTGGCCTCGGTGAACCGCCGGATCAACAAGAACGGCCTGGCCTGGGCCTCGGCGCAGCTCGAGGATCTCACCGGTGGTATCGAGGTGCTGTTCTTCCCGCAGGCCTACTCCGTCTACGGAATGGACGTGGTGGAGGACGCGGTGGTGCTGGTGAAGGCCCGGGTCTCCATGCGCGACGACCGAATCTCGCTCATCGCCAACGATCTCGCCGTCCCGGACCTGTCCGCGATCGGGGTGGCGAAACCGCTGGCAGTGACCATCTCCACCCGGATGTGCACCCGGGACAAGATCAGCGAGTTGAAGCGGGTGCTCTCCCGGCACCCCGGCACCTCCGATGTGCACGTGCGGCATGTGGGCGCCCGGGAAAAGACCACGCTGCTCAAACTCGACGACAGCCTCCGGGTCGAACCGTCGTCGGCCCTCATGGGCGACCTGAAAGCTCTACTGGGTCCCGGCTGCCTGACCTGACCGCGCCGGGGTTTCGTGCTGGACACAGCGGGCGTGTCCAACGGTACCCCGGCCCCAGCACCTGAACCGGGAGCGCACTGTCTCGAGGCTCTGCAGTGGCAGAGCCCTCGCAGGCAATGTGGGGCTGCGCCCCTGACCGGTAGCGCTGATCCGAACGTGATTCCGGAAGGGATTACTGCGGGGCGGTGGCGTTGAGTGCGGCGGCGTTGGTTTCGTCCTGGTTGCCGAAATTCGTCGCGACGGCCCCGACGCCGTCACCGACCCCGTTCACCGCCTGGTTGAGCAGGTTCAGCCCGGTGAGTCCTTCCTCGGCGCCGGGCTTGTACGTTTCGGCGAACTTCTGGCCGATTTCGTCGCCGCCCCAGCATTCGCCCTCGCCGTTGATCACCCCGAGCGCCGCGTTCACCGCATCGGCCACCTGGTCGGCCACCCTGGAGATGGCGGGCCGCGCCGCCTGCAGAGCTTCTTCGTCGACCTTGATCTCGCTCATTTCGCACCGTCCAGGTAGCCGCGATTACGGAAGTACTCGTCTTCGTCCTCGTCGTTCAGCGGTTCCGCCGGGACGGGATCGGTGACCGGATCGGGGAAGAGGCTGTCGACCACGGATTTGATACTCGGCATGCCCGGGGCGATATCGGGCAGGTCCGGGATATCGTCGGCCAGCTCCGTGAGCGGCGCCCACGCCTGCTGAGAGACCTCGGCGGCCTGCCGGGCGGCGCTCTGTACGGCCTCCAGGATCGAGCGCCCGAGCTTTTCGGGCGTGGATCGTTTGAATGCCTCCGAGGTCAACTGCACATCCACGGGGACACCGGCGGTATTCGCGTCGACGCGGACCAGATTGTCCGCCGACCAGGCCGTCACCGTGGTCGCCGCCAGTCGCTGCCCGACCTCCGCCATTTCCGCGCGCTGCCGTTCGAACGTGGCCATGAGCTCGTCCACGCTGTCCCGCAGGATCTCGCTGGCCGCCTGGGTGGCCGCGCGATCATCGATACCCATCGGTCGCCCTTCCTCGTTGCCCGCGTCGGGTTCTTTCTACCTTCGACGCATGCGATCACCTTATGGTTCCCGGTGACCGGGAAGGACGCGCACCCGATTACGCCGCCGCGGCGACTCCGAGCGATTGGGAGTCGATGAACGCGGGCCCCTGTCCCTTGAAGACATCCAGATCGCGGATCTCGAAACCACCGGCCCGGATGATGGTGGCGATATCGCGGTTCAGATGGCAGCCACCGGCGATCCGCTGCTGGAGCGGGTCGAGCCGGTGCTGCCAGCGCTGGACCTTCGGGTCCGGGGCGAGTCCGTGTTCGACGAAATGCAGGGTGCCGCCGGGCACCAGGACACGGCGCAACTCGGCGAGGGCGGCGTCGATATCGGGGATGGTGCACATGGTCCAGGTCGACAGCGCGGTATCGAAACTGTTCTCGGGGAACGGTAGTCGCTGACCGTCGAGGCCGGCCCGTTCGACCGGTACGCGGGCCTGCGCCAGCCGTCCGGCCGCGAGCTTCCACCCCAGGTCGGCCGGTTCGACGGCGCTCACCGAGGTCACCGTCGCCGGGTAGTACGGCACGTTCAGACCGGACCCGAAACCGAGCTCGATCACCCGGCCCGACAGCCCCGAGCACACCCGCTCGCGCAGCGGCTCGTTCGCTTTCATCCCGCAGGCGACGTTGACCAGGCGAGGTACGAAACGATCGCGGTAGATTCCCACGCTCTCCACTCTGGCACCCGGCGTGATCGAACGCCATGGGGGAACACCCGGAACCGCTATCCTGGGGCCGAGTCAGGGAGGTCGGTCATGCCCATCAGGTTCCGTAAACGCACATCCTTCGGACCGCTGAAGTTCAATTTCACCCAGTCGGGTATGTCCTCGTGGGGGATAAAGATCGGTCCGTGGTCGTGGAACTCCCGGACGAAGAAGAACAGTGTCGATCTACCCGGTCCGCTGAGCTGGCGGCAACGCTGAGTACCTACAGAACGCCGAGCACCTACAGCACCTGATCGAGGAAACGGCGCAGCCGGGGTGTTTCGGCATCGTCGAACAGGGCTTCGGGCCGGCCGGATTCCACGACCTGGCCGGCGTCCATGAACACCACATGGTCGGAAACGCTGCGCGCGAAACCCATTTCGTGGGTCACCACGATCATCGACATCCCGCCCGCGGCCAGATCCGACATCACCGCCAGGATGCCTTTGACCAGTTCCGGGTCCAGGGCCGAGGTGGCCTCGTCGAAGAACATGATGTCGGGTTTCATGGCCAGCGCCCGCGCGATCGCCACCCGCTGCTGCTGGCCGCCGGAGAGATTGGCGGGCCGGGAATCGGCTTTACCGGCCAGGCCGACCACCTCGAGCTGTTCCATGGCCAGTGCGCGCGATTCCTCCTTGGTCAGCCCGCGTAGTTTGCGCGGGCCCAGCGCGATATTGTCGGCGACCGTCCGGTGCGGGAACAGGTTGAACTGCTGGAACACCATCCCGATGCGCTGGCGGAGGCGGTCGGGATGTTCGGCCAGTACGGATTTGCGGTCGAGCAGGATATCGCCGGAATCCGGTTCGTAGAGCCGGTTGAGGACCCGCAGCAGGGTGGATTTACCCGATCCGGAGGGCCCGATCACGGTGGTCGTCCGGCCCGCGTCCACGTGGATGTCCACGCCGCGCAGGATCTGGTTGTTACCCAGCCGCAGATGCAATCCGGTACCGGTCAGTGAGGAACTCATCGGCTATCCCCGCCCTTCCGTGATGGTCTGCTGTTCGACCGGGTCGATCGGCTGGTCGGGGCGTCCGGTGCGCATCCGGTGGTCGATGTAGTTCACCAGATGGGTCAGCGGAATGGTCAGCAGCAGGTAGACGAGACCGGCCGCGACCAGCGGGGACAGATTCCCGGTCTGCGCGTTCAGATCGCGGCCGACCGCAAACAGTTCGCGCTGCGTCGCCAGCAGGCCCAGGAAGTAGATCAGCGAGGAATCCTTGATCAAGGCGATGAACTGGTTCATCAGCGCGGGCAGTACCCGGCGTACGCCCTGCGGGATCACCACCAGCGTCATCGCCTGCCGGTAACCGAAGCCGATCGCGCGGGCCGCCTCCAGCTGGCCGGGTTCCACCGATTGGATACCGGATCGGAAGATCTCGCCGATATAGGCCGAGGCGAGCAAGGCCAGCGCCACCGCACCCAGCCAGTAGGGGTTGTTACCGGTGATCCCGCTCGCGACCGGTCCGATACCGAGGCCGATGATCAGAATGATCACCACCGCGGGCAGCCCGCGGAAGATATCGGTGTAGATCCGGGCCGGCCAGCGCAGCCAGCGGGTGCGGGCGATCCCTGCGACCGCCAGCAGCATGCCGATGACGGTGCCCAGGATCCCGGAGACGACCGCGAGGATCAGGGTGTTGGGCAGCCCGGTCTTGAACAGCTCCGGGAACGCCTGCTTGTACAGCGACCAGTCGAAGAAGGTGTCACGCAACTGTTCCAGCGTCGATTTCGGCGCCTGTTCGGTGCGTTCCTGCGGTTCGCGCTCCGCGGCGAGCGCCGCGAAATCCGGAAGGTCCGGTGCGGGCGCGGCCTCGGACCCGGGTTTCCAGCCGGGCGGCAGTTCCCGGGGCACCCAGTCGCTGTACAGACGGGCGTAGGTGCCGTCGGCGATCACCGCATCCAGGCCGGCATTGAGGGCGTCGATCAGCGGCTGGTTGTTCTTCGCGACCGCCCAGGCCGCGAAATTGTCCAGGCTGAACGAATTCTCCACCACCGAGGTGGCATCCCCCGGTGCGATCGCGCCGTCGGCCTGTGCGGACGGGGCGATCCAGGCGTCCACCTGGCCGGTTTTCACATTCGCGTAGGCGGTGTTGTAGTCGGGAAATTTGACCGGGTCCAGACCCAGCTCGTTCACCACGTACTCGTCCTGGACGGTGCCCTGCACCACCGCGACCCGCGACCCCGGTCCCAGATCGTCGAACCCGCCGACCGGGCTCCCGTCCTTCACCACCAGCGAGTGGTAGCCGAAGTCGTAGCCGTTGGTGAAACCGACCTGCTCGCGCCGCGCATCGGTGGTGGTGATGTTGGACGAGCCGGCATCGAAACGTTGACCGGCGACCTGGGCCAGCAGACCGGCGAACTCGGTTCCGGAGAACTTCACCTGCAGCCCGAGTTTCGCCGCCACTGCCCGCAGCAGTTCGTTGTCGAAACCGGTGAACGAACCGGCCGAGTTCACGCAGATACTCGGCGGCGCGTCCGACAGCGTGCCCACGCTCAGCACCCCGGGCTCGATCAGGCCCAGCCGGGAGATGTCCACCGATTCGACGGGGATGGTGGACGGTGTGGTGAACCGATCCTCGGATCCGCCGGCGGGCGCGCTCAGTTTCTCCGGCGCCGCCGACGCCGCCTCGGGCCCCGGTGGGGCGCACAGATCACGGGCGGCGCTATCACCGCCGTCGCCGCCACCGCAGGCCGTCGCGAGCAGCGCGACGGCGAGCAGTAGCGCCGCGAGCAGCGCACGGGACAGTCTGGCCATGATCGACAACCCTAAACCCCGGTCTTCGCGGGATCGGACACCCCTGGTCGGATGTCCACGACCGTGCCTGTGTGCTCCGTAGCCGGATGAACAGGCATTTCCGGACTCCGCCGGCGAATTCGGCTCAGCCCGAGCCGAATAGCCGCCGACCGGTGTTACCGCCTGTGGCGGACTGCCACCCGGGACACCGCAGGATCGCCTCGCCCGGGGCTCGATCGGGCCGGCGCCGCGGACAGCCACGGGGAAAGCCCGGTGCGCGGTGCTTGCCGACGCGCCGGCGGCGGTCCCGGCCGCGCACCCGAGAGATTGCTGTGCAACCGGTGGCCGTCGCAGCTACCCGCGCCGGTACGGGTGTCGGTTCCTCCTGACCTCGATCGGTTCGTTCAGGGCTGGTTCGAGTGGCGGTCGATCCCCGGATCCTGCGGGGTACGTGGTGCCGGTCCAACGCAGCACTCCGTCCCCGGCGGGTGAAAGCAGCCGAAGGGACGACTCCACGGGATCCGGTATGGCACTGCGCGGAATGGGCGTCGGACTGGCACCGGCCGCGTTCCGGGCTGAATGGAGGTACTCCTGCCGACTCGGGGCCGGGAGCGGGGGAAGTTCCGCGGTATCGATCCGGTCGTTAGGGTTGGCGAGGCATGGCGGAGGCCGGGTACCGGGCCGTACGCGGCGCCTTGCATCAGGATCGATCGGTACGGGGAAGTTCTATGAGGATTTCGGCCGGTGCGCCCGGATGGTATGACGCGTGCACGCGGGACGAGCGCGCCGATACGGTCGCCCTGGCGGCGTCGCGGTGGCGCTGGTCGGTGGTGTGGTCGGGTGTCGCGGCCGTGGGGGCGGTGCTTGCCGTCTGCGGGCTGGTGAGTGGTGTAGTGCCCGTGGCATGGCCGGTGACCGCTGTGCCGCGTGCGGCGCTCGGGGTCGCGCTGGCGGCACTGCTGATCGATCTGGCCGTGCTCGTACCGAACTGCCTGGCCTGGTGGCGGGTGGAGCAGGTGTTCTCGGGCCGGGCGCCGGACGAGGTGGTGCGGCCGTTCCGCTGGATGCGCTGGGTGCCGACTTCTCTGGTGTCACTGTTCGGCACCGTGGCCATGCTCATGGCGGGTGTCCATCCGCTCGCCGTCCTGGGGGAACACGGTCTCGGCGGGTTGTCGTTCCTCGACTGGCTGACTGCGGTCGTGGCGGTGCTGTGTGTGCTGTGCGGTCTGTCGACGCTGTGGTTGAAGGTGATCCTGCGGCCGGTCCGTACCGGCCCGTGAATCGCAGGCCGTGCTCAGTTGAGCGGGCTGCGGCGTTCCAGTAGCACCGCATCGCGCCAGCGCCCTTCGAACCGGCCGATCCGCTCCCGGATTCCGACGGTGCGGAACCCTGCCGCGTGATGGACCGAGATACCGGTCCGGTCCTCAGGGTACAGGGTGGTCTGCAACGTGCGCAGGCCCGCCTCCTCGGCGGCCATCACCTGCCGGCGCAGCAGCGCGGTGCCGATACCGCGGCCCTCCAGCTCGTCGGCGACCATCACGCAGCTATCGGCGATATCGCGGTAGAACTCGTGCCCGGAGACGGGGGTGAGGGCGGCCCATCCGGCGATCCGGCCGCCGGTTTCGGCGATCCAGCGGTGGCCGGGCAGCCACTCCCCGTCCAGGACCTCCCGTTCGGGTGCTTGGGCGGCAAAGACCGCGGGGTAAGTGGTGCCGCGGCTGGCGTAGATCGCCCGGACCGCGGGCCAGTCGTCGCCGTTCATCGCGCGCACCGTGACGTCCGCGGGCGGATCGTCGGGGCACGGCGGTTGCGGGGTCAGGATGCCCATGACCGCGTCGGCGGTATGGGGGAGTTCGGTACAGCGGTCGGGGTTGATCATGACGAGTGTGGCGGTGCCCTCTTTGTGTACCGTGACGAATCCGGCGTCGGTGAGTTTACGGACGTGATGGGAGACGGTTGGCTGACCGATTCCGAGCGCTTCGGCGATTTCGCCGATATGGATTCCGGCGGGGCTCATGGCGACCTGGTGCAACAACCGGACCCGGGTGGGGTCGGCCAGGCAGGAAAACCAGCCGGCGTAGAGGGTCGCGTCGGCGACCGGGAGCGCATCGTCGCGCACCTGGTCCCGCACGATCGGCGGTTCCAAGGAGGTCATGCGGCCCACTATATCCACGGAATTATTCGTTTCGAGAATTTTGCCGTTTCGCATGTTTATCGAGTGTCCTCGATATTTCGCAGAGGGAATTATCCGGAATCATTTCGCGTCCCGGTGGTAACTATTTCGTATCCTCGGACGGGAATTATCTCGGCCGATTGCACATCTCGGGACATGTGACTGTCCCGGACAATCGCATTCGGGAATCGGGCCGAACCGCAGCCCCGGCAGCTCACAGCATCCCGCGGACACCGGCGCGTAGGGTCGCCGCGCCGTATACCGTCCCGGACGGACGTTGCCGGAACGTGCTGAATGACCTTACTGTGTAAGGATGAGCAGCGTCGCTTATTCCGGCACCGCCGGAGCAGGATTTCGGCGGCTGACGTCCGCCTTCACCCGGGTCTACGGTGGCCGGAAGGGTGTCGGTGCGGCGCTGGCGGTCTATCGGCACGGGGAACCGATTCTCGATATCTGGACGGGGGAGTCCGCACCCGAACGGCCGTGGACCCGCGATACGGGCGCCATGGTCTTCTCCGCGACCAAGGCGATCGCCTCCACCGTTGTGCACCGGCTCGCCGACCGCGGGCTGATCGACTACGACGCCCCTGTGGCCGAGTACTGGCCCGAGTTCGGCTGCAACAAGAAGGATTGCATCACCGTTCGCCAGGTCCTCACCCATTCGGCGGGGCTGTCGGGGGTGGGCACGCTGGCCGCGCACGGTTCCGAACTGCTCGACCACGAGCTCATGGCGCAACGGCTCGCCGCCGCCACACCCGACCGGCTGCTCGGTGTACCCGCCTACCACGCGATGACCTACGGCTGGCTGCTCGCCGGGCTGGCGCGGGCGGTGACCGGGGCGAGTATGAAGGAGCTGTTCCAGCAGGAGGTCGCGCAGCCGCTGGGGATCGAAGGTATCCATCTGGGCCGCCCGCCCGCGGGATCGATCACCATGGCCGCGGAAAGTTTCGGCACCGGTTTCGCCTTCGCCGGCACTCCGCACGGCTCGCGGCTGGTCACCCTGCTGCAGAGCATTCCCGGTGTGCTCGGCGTCAGCAGCCGGTCGATGTTCATCCCCGGCGCGGAGGCCATTCTCGCCGGACCGAACCCGCCGGTGCTCGACAGTGAGATGCCCGCCGCCAACGGAGTGTGCACGGCCAACGGGCTGGCCGCCATGTACGAGCCGCTGGCCTGTGACGGTATGGCCGGTGGCCAGCGGTACCTGTCCGGAGCCACCATGCAGGCGATCCGCCGGATCGAACGGTATCGCCCGGATACGGGACTGTTCCTGTACATGGGGCCGCTGTGGCATCTGGGCTATCACGCGATGCCCACGGTCGGCGCGCCCCGCGGTTTCGGCCATATCGGGCTCGGAGGCTCGTTCGGCTGGGCAGACCCGGACAGCGGGCTCTCGGTCGGCTTCGCCCACAACCGGTTGTCGCTGGACACGCTGGCCGTGGACCAGCCGGCTTTCGCATGGCTGCTACCGCTGGTGGTCGGTGGTGCCCGGTCGGCCCGCCGGATCGCCCGCCGCGCACCCCGGGAAGCCGCTGCCTGACCGGCGGGCCGGGCAGCGGACGGCGCCGGTCAGGTCAGATAGCGATAGGCCGGTGAGCCCGGTTCCAGCCGTTCGCATTGGATCGGCGATCGGGCGATCCGGTCCAGCAGGGGCTGCAGCCCGCTGCGTTCGCCGAGCTCGACACCCACCAGCGCCGCCCCGGTTTCCCGGTTGTTGCGTTTGACGTACTCGAACAGCGTGATGTCGTCGTCGGGGCCGAGCACCTCGTCCAGGAAACGACGCAGCGCACCGGGTTCCTGCGGGAAGTCCACCAGGAAGTAGTGCTTGAGGCCCTGATGCACCAGGGACCGTTCGATCACCTCGCCGTAGCGGGAGACATCGTTGTTGCCGCCGGAAACCAGGCAGACAACCGTCGAACCGGGTTCCGGGGCGGCCTCGAGCAGCGCGGTCACCGCGAGCGCGCCCGCCGGTTCCGCGATGATCCCCTCGTTCTGGTACAGGTCCAGCATGGCCGTGCAGATGGCGCCCTCGTCGACCCGCAGCAGGCGGAACGATCCCGCTCCGGGCGGGTATTCGGTGCCGGTGAGCAGGGGCAGCGAGGCATGGGAGACCACCCGGCCGCCGAAACCCGACACCGCGTCGAAGGGCACTTTGCCGATGCGGCGCACCGCGGCACCGTCGACGAACGGGTCGACCTCGGGCAGAGCGACCGGTGTTCCCGCGATCAATGCTGCGGTCATGGACGCGGCCCCGGCCGGTTCGACCCCGAGGATGCCGGTCCGCGGCGAGCGTTCCCGCAGATAGGTGCCGACTCCGGCGAGGCATCCGCCACCGCCGACCGGGACGACCACCAGATCGGGGGCTGTATCGAGCTGGTCCAGGATTTCCGCGGCGATGGTGCCCTGACCCGCCGCGGTGCGGGTGTCGTCGAACGGGGGCACCATGGTGGCGCCGCTGCGCCGGACATCGGCGGCGGCGGCCGCGGCGGCGGCGTCGAAGGTTTCCCCGACCGCGATGAGTTCGACGAACTCGCCACCGTGCACTCGGATCCGGTCGCGTTTCTGCTTCGGGGTGGTGGTCGGTACGTAGATCCGGCCGGTGATCCCCATGGCCCGGCAGGCGAATGCCACGCCCTGGGCGTGATTGCCGGCGCTGGCCGCGACCACACCGGCGGCCCGCTCGGGTTCGCTGAGCTGCACGACCAGGTTGTAGGCGCCGCGGAGCTTATAGGACCGCACCACGGTCAGATCCTCGCGCTTCAGATACACCTGCGCGCCGGTGAGCTGAGACAACCGCGGGCACAGCTGCAGCGGAGTGGGCTCGATAATGTCCGCAATACGCTTGGCCGCAGCATCGATCTCGTCCGCGGTGAGCGCGGGACGGGCTTCGGGCAGATGGGTCAGCACATCGGACACCCGCCCCATGGTGCCACCCGCCGCCCTCGCGGACTGCGGCGGGTGGTCTGTACTGGGGTTTTCGTTCATTTCACGGCGGCCGGGCCCCGGGGTCAGCGCGGTGTCAGCACGAAGACCGGGATCTGCCGATCGGTTTTGGTCTGGTAATCGGCGTAGGGCGGATACGCGGCGACCGCGCGCTCCCACCAGACGGCCTTTTCCTCGCCGAATACCTCGCGCGCGGTGTAATCCTTGGTCACCGCGCCGTCCCGCAGTTCCACATGCGGTTCGCCGACGATGTTGTGGTACCAGACGGGATGTTTGGGTGCGCCACCCAGCGAGGCGACAACGGCGTACTCGCCTTCGTGCTCGACCCGCATGAGTGCGGTCTTACGCAGTTTGCCGGTCTTGTTTCCGACGGTGGTCAGCACGATCACGGGCATACCGTTCAAGGTGGTGCCCTCGGTGCCCCCCGAGTTCTCGATCTTTTCGGCCTGCTCGCGGGCCCAATCGGACGTGGACGGTGCGTATTCTCCGGTCAATGGCATACCCCGGAAAACGTCGGGGGTTGCGGCGATTGTTCCCGGCCCGGTCACGGCGGTCGCGCCGCGGGATATGTGTGCGGGAAGACAAAAGTTCGATGGACCGAACACTGGGTGCGCGGGTAGCCTTATTGCATGACCGCACCGCAGACTCTCGACACCCGCGCACCCGTCCGTGCCGGGGCGGAGGTCGATATCGCGGGGACGTTCTGGCCGGTGTACAAACTGGAGGCGCTGGGGGCCGGTCTGCTGTCTGTTCTGGTTGCGGCGCTCGTTCTCGGATCGCTACAGGCGGGCGTTCTGCTCGGTGCCGCTGTCGGTGCGGTGCTGTGGACGCTGGGATGGTGGCGGACAGCGCGGTAGTCCCGCGCGTGTGGCAGCCCCCGGAATCGGTGTGTCGCTCCGGCTCCGCAACGGTCGTTCACGTACTACCCTGGGGCCGAACTGAACTTATGTCCAACTTGGTCCGGCCGGTCCTCCGCCGGCCCCGAGGTACACGCGAGCCGAGATATGAGCGATCGAGTACATGCCTTCACCGACGACGTGCTGGGCGACCACGACGCGGTAGCGCTGGCGGAGCTGGTGGGCTCCGCGGCGGTGCGTCCCGACGAACTCGCGGCGGCGGCGCTGGCGCGCGCGGAGGCAGTGAATCCGCGGCTCAACGCCATCGCGCACCCCTGCCCCACCCCACGGCACGCGGCGGACGATTCCGGTATCTGGTACGGCATTCCGGCCTTCGTGAAGGACAACGCCGACGTGGCCGGCCTGCCCAGCTGCCACGGTAGCGCTGCCATCACCCCGCATCCGGCGGGGAAGGACGACCGTTTCACCGCCCAGCTGCTCAGCACCGGAATCACTGTCCTCGGCAAAACCACCATGCCGGAGTTCGGTTTCACCTCCACCACAGAATTCGAGAGCAGCGATCCCACCCGCAACCCGTGGGATACCGGGCATACGGTCGGTGGGTCCTCGGGTGGTTCGGCCGCGATGGTCGCGGCGGGTGTGGTGCCGGTCGCGCACGGTAACGACGGTGGCGGTTCCCTGCGGATTCCGGCGGCCTGCGCCGGCCTGGTGTCGCTGAAACCCAGCCGGTTCCGGCATCTGGACAATGCGGAGGCCCGGCAGTTGCCGATCAAACTGATCTCCGAAGGTGTCCTCACGCGATCGGTACGCGACCAGGCCGCCTATCACGCCGCCGCCGAAAAATACTGGCGCAACCCGAAGCTCCCGCCCATCGGGACCGTCGAGGGCCCGTCGGCGCGCACGTTGCGGATCGGGTTGCTCACCACCGCCTGCAACGGCCTCGAACCCGATGCCGAAACAGCGGCGGCCGTTCACAGCACTGCCCAGATCCTGGAAGCGGCAGGACATTCCATCGAGCCGATGGCTTCCCCGGTCGCGCCGAGTCTGGTGGAAGATTTCCTGCGCTACTGGGGTTTCCTGGCGCAGATGTCGGGAGTGACCGGCAAATTGAGCCACGGCCGCAGCTTCGACGCCGCCCGCCTGGACGCATTCACGAAAGGCCTCGCCGCCACCTTCCGCCGGCGGCTCCTGGCGACCCCGGGCTCCCTGTACCGGCTGAACAAGGCCCGCGCCGACTACGACGAGGTCCTCACCCGCTACGACGTGATCCTCTCGCCGGTGCTCACCCACACCACACCCGAACTCGGGTATCTCCGCCCGGGTGTCCCGTTCGACGAACTACTCGACCGGGTCACGAATTTCGTGGGGTATACGCCGATCAACAATGTCACCGGATCGCCGTCGATTGCAGTCCCGGCCGGGCTCACCGATACCGGCCTGCCGGTCGGGGTGATGCTCAGCGGTGCCTACGGCGACGAACGGACGCTGCTCGAACTGGCCTTTCTGCTGGAGGCGCAGCGGCCGTTCCCGCGGATCACCGAATCCTGACGGCTTTCCGCGGCACTCAGCGGACCAGGAGTGCGACTGGGAGGCGGGCGAACAGTTTCTCGGTCCGGGCACGGTTCTGGAAGGTGTGGCCGGTGAGGCGGTCGGTCCAGGAACCGGACGGCAGCTCGATATAGGTATCGGCCCAGCCGGTTTCGCCGATCGCCACGCTGTGCCGGGTCACCACCACCAGGATCTCCGGATCCGCCCCGACCCGGCCGCGGGCGTAGGCGACCAGTTTGTCGGCGTGCTCACCGTGCCCGAATACGGGCGTATAGCTGCCACCGACGAAACATTCCGGCCGCTCCCGGCGCAACCACAGCGCATACGCCACCACCCACATCTTCGCGGCACCGGTGATATCCAGGGCCGGAGTGGTGGTGAGGGTGTGCAGCATCGCGATCCGGGAGCCGAAATCCACCGGGCGGCGGTTGTCCGGATCGACCAGGGAGTCCTCCCAGACCTCGCAACCCTGGTAGATATCCGGGATACCCGGCCCGCACAGTTGCAGCAGTTTCTGCGCCAGCGAATCCGACCAGGCGTGCGGTGCCAGATCGTGCGCGAGATCGGTGAGCTGGCGGCCCACCGGCCCGTCGATCACCTGGTCCAGCCAGGTGTGCACGGCGCTCTCGAACTCCACGTCGGGTTCCTCCCACGCGGTGTGCAGCCCGGATTCGCGCATCGCCTTCTCGGCGAAGCGGTGCACGCGTTCGCGCAGCCCGGGCACCGAGGAGGCGGGGCGGCCGTCGGCCGGCCACATCCCGAACATGTTCTGCAGCAGGAACAGTGCGGTCGCACCGTCGGGCGGCGGTAATTTCTCCAGCCACAGCGTCACCGCCCGCGCCCACATCCGCGGTACCTGGGACAGGATCCCGATCCGCGCTCGCACATCCTCGCCGCGTTTGGTGTCGTGCGTCGACAGGGTGGTCATCGAGGCGGGCCAGCGCAGCGCCCGCGACGCGTTGGCGAGATGGAATTCGTTGACGGTGCGACCGAAACGGGCCGGATTCCCGCCCAGTTCCTGCAGCGAGACCAGCCGCACCGCGCGGTAGAACAGGATGTCCTCCACGGCCTTCGCGCCGATCGCCGTACTCACCTGATGGAACCGGCTCCACGCGGAAGCTCCACGGGTCAGCGCCGTCACCAGCACCGACAGCGGGACCCGCAGTTCGGCATTGCGCTTCTCCACCTCGGCCAGCACGGCGCTGATCATGCCCGCGAGCGGGGTGTAGTCGGCCCGGGCCACCGGTAGGAACGACAGCACCTCGATGGTGGCGTTGGTGAGCGCCATGGTGTCGAAATCTTCGGCATCCGCGTCCTGTTTGATCGCGGCGACCAGCCGGCGGATCTCCGGCAGCAGAATACTTTCCGCCACCGCGCGTTTGATGCGGTGTTCTTTTTCACCCACCCATACGCGGTCGCTGCCGTGGCCGGTGATATGCCGGGACAGTTCGGTGAGAATCGGCTCGCCGGCGGGTTCGAGCAGCACACCGCCGAAATCGGCGAGGGTGTCGTAGCCGGTGGTGCCGTCGATCGGGAGGGTGGCGTCGAGGGGTTCGCGGTTGGCGAGGGTTTTCTCCACCAGCAGCAGCCGGTTCGGGCCGATCAGCCGGCGCAGCCGCTGCAGGTAGTCCGTCGGGTCGGCCAGCCCGTCGGGGTGGTCCACCCGGACACCGTCGATGAGGTCGTGTTCGCACCAGGCCGCCAGTTCGCGGTGGGTGGCCTCGAAAACATGCGGATCCTCCTGGCGCAGCGCGGCCAGCCCGTCGATCGACAGGTAGCGGCGGTAGCCGCAGATCCCGGATTTCCGGCTCACCAGCCGGTAGTGCTGTTTGTCGTGGATACGCAGCGCATTGTCGCCGTCGGTGCCCGGCGCGATCGGGAACCGCAGATCGTAGAGCGCCAGCAGCGGTTCGGGCCCGGACCGGTCGACGGTCAGCGCGGCCGGATCGTTCTCGCTGCGCAGTACCGGTAGTGCCAGCCGCCCGCCCACGCCGTTACCCGGACTCCAGTCGATATCGAAGAAGGGCGCGAACTGGGATTTCCGGCCGAACTGCAATACATGCCACCACCAGGGATTCTGCTGTGGATCCGCGACTCCCGCATGGTTGGGGACCAGATCCATGATCAGCCCCATACCGCGGTTGCGGGCCTCGTCGGCCAATGCCTTCAGGCCGACCGGGCCGCCGAGTGCGGGGGAGACGGCGGTGGGGTCGGTGACGTCGTAGCCGTGCGTGGAACCGTGCGTGGCGGTCATCACCGGGGACAGGTAGATATGGGAAACCCCGAGTTGCTGGAGATACTCCGCGATCGCCGCGGCCTGCGCGAAGGTGAGGCCGTCCGGTCGCAGCTGCAGCCGGTAGGTGCTGCGGACCGGAGTGAGTCGCGGATTGGGGCGAAAACGCGGCGGGTCTGCGGGCATACGGTTCTCGGTCGGGTCCTGGGGTGGCACGGCGGACAGATGTGGGCTGCGCGACTATCGGCGGGAACGGGTCACCGGGGGTGATAGGCGTGGCCCCGTGGCCGGGTGAGATCCGGCGATCGCGGTGGTGGTGCCGCACCCTCGGGCAGCGGGTCGGACGCGTGCATGGTCAAAACCCTAGCGCGATTCCGGCGGAGTTCCGCCGGGGGTCGTTGGTCAACTGTTCAGTTCGGTTCGGGTGGCGCGCCCAGGCGGCGGGCGTAGCCGGTTCGCCGGGCGATTGCGGCGAGACTTCCGAGAGTGGCACGTTGCAGCCAGGGGGGTATTCCGGCGAGGTAGCCGTCCTGGAGTTCCCAGAGCAGGGCGAGCGCCAAGGGGTTGCGCGGGACGCCGGCGCCGGTGGTGGCACCGGCCTCGTCCAGGGCACTCCACAGGGTGAACATCTGCCAATGCCGCAGCGGGGGCCGGATCTCGTGATCGAGCACGGTATCGCGGGCCTCGTTGTGGAACTCGTGCACGGCGCGCGCCGGGGCCGTGACAGTATCGCCCGGCCGGGCGAGGATTTCGCGGCCGTCGATCCGGAATCGCACGGCGCCCCGGCGCACCGTCCACTCCTCGGTGAGCACCGGATGCCAATGCGGCCCGGCTTGGCGGCCCGGTTCGGGAAGGTCGTGCCGCAGGCGCAGATACGGGCCGCGGTCGTCGGTGCCCTGGTCGACGAGGGTGACGCGGTGACCGTTGCGGAAGGTGGCGACCCGGGATGTCATACCTCAATTAGAAAGGTAACCTTCATAATATGTCAACATCCGAACGCCCGTCTCTGTTGAAACTGCTGACCCTCGCCTCCAGGGCCGTCGAGGACGAACTGAACGCCGACTTGCGGGCCCGGCTGTCCGGCGACCTGCGGCCCGCGCACTACGCGGTCTTCCGCCACCTCGACCCGGCCGGCTCGCGGGTGGGCGAGCTGGCGCAGGCTGCGGGGATGACGCAGCAGTCGATGGGCGAACTGGTGGGGCAGCTGGAAAGTGCGGGCCTCGTACGCCGGCAAGTGGATCCGGCCGACCGGCGGGCCCGGCAAGTGGTGTGCACTCCGGTAGGCCGGGCGGCGCTGGCGCTGGCCGGGGAGCGGATCGCCGGAATCGAGCAGCGGATCACGCGTGAGGTCGGGGCGGCAGGTATGGACGATTTGCTGAACCTGCTCACGCGGGTTGTGGATGTTCTCGGTGCGACGCAGGGCGACAGAGTTGGTGGGTTGCCGCAGTAGTCCGGCCGGAATGGAACCCGGGGGTGTTGTGGGGATGTGCTGATGATCTCGGAGGTGGCCGCCGCCCCGTGGCGCGACCGGGCTGTCGGTGGTGGTAGTCGTGGCGCGGCGTCCTCCGTGGGTATCGGCGCGGGTCGGCGACCGTTTCGGGTTCTTTCGGGGCCGGCGTCGCGCACCTCCGGTAGTGGTGGAGTGCCACCGCTGTTTCACGGCGTTCGGTGCTCGCGGTCGAGTGCCGGGCCGGCGTCGGATGTGTCCGCTGCGGGATGCGGGACTGTTGGGGTCGCTGAGTGGCTTTGGTAACTTGAACGGCGTTCAGGTCGTCTGGGGCGGCCGCCGTCTCCGAGGTGAGGATCTTCGTGACCACTGCTGCCGCGCCGCTCACCGCGGCGCAGATCTCGGCGCTGGACGCCCGCCACGTCTGGCATCCCTACGGCGGGTTCCCGGCCACCACCGAACCTCTGGTCGTCGCCTCCGCCTCGGGCACCAGGCTCACCTTGGCCGACGGCCGGGAGCTCGTGGACGGGATGAGCTCGTGGTGGGCCGCCGTGCACGGCTACCGGCATCCGGTCCTCGACGCGGCGCTCGCGGAGCAGGCGGGGCGGATGAGTCATGTCATGTTCGGCGGACTCACCCACGAACCTGCCGTCCGCCTCTGCGAACTCCTGGTGCGGCACACGCCGGCCGGTCTGGACAAGGTGTTCCTCTGCGACTCCGGTTCGGTATCGATCGAGGTCGCGGTGAAGATGTGCCTGCAGTACTGGCGGTCGGTGGGCAAACCCGGCAAACGCCGCCTGCTCACCTGGCGCGGCGGCTATCACGGCGACACCTTCACTCCGATGAGCGTCTGCGACCCCGACGGCGGCATGCATGCCCTGTGGACCGATGTGCTGGCCGATCAGATCTTCGTCTCCGCGCCGCCGCGGGAGTACCGGCCGGACTACGTGCGCGAGCTCGAAGCGGCCGTCGCCCGCCACGCCGCCGAACTCGCGGCTGTCGTGGTGGAACCCGTGGTCCAGGGTGCCGGTGGGATGCGCTGGCACGACCCCCGCTATCTGGCCGATCTGCGCCGGCTCTGCGACGAACACGGGGTGCTGCTGGTCTTCGACGAGATCGCCACCGGATTCGGCCGCACCGGAACATTGTTCGCGGCCGAACATGCCGGGGTGTCACCCGATGTCATGTGTGTGGGCAAGGCGCTCACCGGCGGCTATCTGACGCTCGCCGCGGCACTGTGCACCACGGAACTCGCCGAAACCGTCAGCGCGGCCCACGGCGGTCTCATGCACGGGCCGACGTTCATGGGCAACCCGCTGGCCTGTGCTGTCGCGGTCGCCTCCGTCGAACTGTTGCTGTCGCGGGATTGGTGCGGTGAGGTCGCGCGGCTGGAGAGCGGGCTCAGGGAAGGGCTGGCACCGGCCCGGGAGCTCCCGGGTGTGATCGACGTTCGGGTGCTGGGCGGTATCGGGGTGATCCAGCTCGACCGCCCGGTGGATATGCGCGCGGCCACCGATGCGGCCGTCGGCGCGGGGGCCTGGATCCGGCCGTTCCGCGATCTGGTGTACGCCATGCCGCCGTTCATCTGCGATACCGCGGACCTCGAGACCGTGACCCGCGCCATGGTCGCGGCGGCGTCGGCGGGGGATCGTGCCGGCTGACGAGCCCGACACCACGGTGGTGCCGTGCCCGGAGCATCTCGGCGAGCTCGCCCGGACCCAGCACCGCGGCCTCGGCGCCGGTTCGGGACCTCCGTTCGACCGGCTGTCCACCTGAGGCGCCGAACGGCCGCCGCTGCGCACCCGGAGGGGAGATGCGCAGCGGCGGCCGGTGGCCGGGTCGACGCCCGGAATCGGCACGCCGGACCGGCGACGGCCGAGAGTGCGTTACTCGGTGCGGGACTCTCGCGACCCTGCTTCGGCGAAAGCTCGGGCGTACCGGGTTCCGGCTACCAGCAACAGGATTCCGACCATCAGGAAGGCCGCGACCCGGATCAGTCCGTCCAGTGTCGACAGGTCGAACAGGAACAGTTTCGCCAGGGCAGCGGCGGTGACCAGCAACCCGGACCCCAGCGCGACCTTCACCGTGGCCGATACGTCGGCACCGAGCCGGCGCAGACCGTACAAGAGTGCAGCCAGCGCACCGGCCATCCAGATGATGGTGGAGACGCTGTGGCCGATGACAAATCCGTTCGCGGCGCCGGCCGCGACACCCAGCGATACCGCCGCGGTCGTCGCCAGGTAGAGGGCCGCCCCACTGGCGCCGATCCACAGCAGGGTGGTCACCGATTCGTCGGTGGTCGTGCCGAAGAGCCGGCGCAGCGTCCACAATGCCACCGCGAGGACACCCAGGCCCGCGAGTGCGGCGGCCGCGGTCGCGGTGCTCAGGTTCTCGAGGGCCCGGCGGGATATGGCCAAGGTGTCCAAGTCGGCGACGGTGAGCAAGCCGATACCGCCGAGTACCGCGTAGCCGGTCCCGAACAGGGCGGCGACCCGGTTCTGGGCCTGACCCGCGACGCCCAGATAGCAGGCGCCGACGAGCAGCAGCCCCAGCGGCAGGGTGGACCCCGTCGTCACACCCCAGAGGGCTTCCAGCAGAGCGAAGGAGCCGGCGGTGCCCGCCACGATCGCGGTATGGCCCGGGATGCGGGCGACGTCACGCAGTTTCGGGACCAGCGGCGTCGCGGCGACCGCCAGCAGTACCGCCGCATAACCCGCGGACAGGAGCGTGGCCGCCGGCCGGTCGACCAGGGCGGGCGCGGCGAGCAGCGGTGTGCAGGCGAGCGCGCACGTCAGGCTCGCGACGAGATCGCCCGGCCGCTGCCGCGTCACCAGGATCGCGCCGCCCAGGCCGACCGCGGCCACCGCCGTCGCGGCCGCAACTACCAGCGTCTGGCGATCGTCCGGTTGTTCGATCGCGAACGCGAGGATCGTGAAGTGGGTGGCCAGCACCGCGGGGACCGTGCGCACCAGATGGAGGAACGGCCAGTCGTATCGCCTCTGCACCGGGACACAGGCCACTTGCAGCACGATCAGGAAGGCGAGCAGGGCCAGTTCGATCGTGACGAACGGCGCCAGCACGGCCGCCCCCGCCACCACCAGCACGGCCAGCGGCTGGGACCGCCACTGCACCGCCAGCCCCACTCCGGCCGCCGCGACGCCGAGCGCGGCGGCGAAACCGGGTACGGGGTGCAGCCAGTCGTAGATCGTGGTCATCGCGATGACATCGAGGTAGGCGCCCGCGAAACCGGTGGCCGCCAACGCGATACCACCGACCCGCCCGCCGGGACGCCGGAACACACGCATCCCCGCGCCCACCAGCGCGGCGGAGAGGACCGCGCCGGCGACCACCCGTGGCACGGGTCCGAAGATCCCGGCCTGCGCGGCGAGAACCAGCAGCATCACAACACCGATCAGTGTGACCGCCACTCCGGCGACCGCGAGCAGCCGGCTGATGATGCCCTCCCGCTGCCACCACGGCGGTGACGGAGGACGCGAGCCCGGGCCACCCTGCCGCGGCGGCAAGGGGCCGCGGGGCGGCTGTGCCGCGCCGGTAGGCGGAACCTGACCCAACGCCTGCCGGTACATGCTCGCCGTTGTCGCTGAGTGGCCGCGCGACGATGCGGTGCCGCCCGGTTGCGCCTGCCCGCGCTGCGGCAACGCGCCGCGTACCGGTCCGCTATGGGGAGGTTTCGGCGGTGCGGGGTGCGGGGCCGTCTTCGGTGCCGGAGCACCCCAACCCGGCAGAGTAGAGGCTTGGTCTGCCAGGTGTTTCGGGGAAGCGGTGGACTCATGTGTGGGTGGCGGGGTGCCGGGGTGGGTGCCGGACCCGGCCTCTCCCGGGGAAGAAGCCGAGTCCGGCTGTTCCGGTGTGTGCACCCCGCCGACGCGCACACCGGCTGACGGCACCGCATCCGGCGGAGCGCCGGGTGGTGCCGCGGTCTTCGCCGGCGCCGCCGACAGCACCTGCCGGTGCAGGGAGGCCAGGTCGTGGCCCAATGTGTTCATCTGTCCGCCGAGCGCGGTGAATTCTCCGGCCAGCGAGCCGAACTCGCCGGACAGGCGGGCGACCAGCGCCGGGTCGATCGAAATCGTCATATTTCGATGGTCGGGCGTGCGGGTTCCCCACGGATGAGTAGAACTACTCGCCGCCGCCCCGGGATCTACCTGTTCCGGCCGGCCGCCACCGAACAGGACCCCGCGGGAAGCACTGCACTGCCGCGCGGCCCGCCCGCACCGGTTGCGGCCCGAACCGGGTTCCGGTGGCCGTTGTCCATCCGGACACCGCACACTGCGGCCACCTCCGGACAGGACGTGACCCTCGGCTCAGGCCGCGGCGGGTTCAATCATCGAGACCCTGTTCTATCGCGTAGCGGGTGAGCTCCACCCGGTTCGCGAGTTGAAGTTTGCGCAAGGTCGCCTGCACATGGTTCTCGACGGTGCGATGACTCAGATGCAGACGGGTGGCGATCTGCTTGGCGGACAGTCCCTTGGCGACCATGCGCAGCACCTCGGTTTCGCGTTCGGTCAGCGCCGGCTGCTCCGGGGTCCCGGGATCGCTGGGTGCGGTGGCCATCCGCCGGTACTCACCCAGCACCAGACCGGCCAGTCCAGGCGTGAACACCGCTTGACCGGCGGCCGTATCGTTGACCGCGGCAACCAGTTCGGCCGCGGACGCGCTCTTGACGAGATAGCCGGTGGCCCCCGCTTTCACCGCATCCAGCACATCGTCGCGTTCGTCGGACGCCGAGAGGACCAGCACCCGGCTGTCCGGTGAAACCCGCAGCACATCCGCCGTGGCCTGGGCGCCGTTCCCGTCGGGGAGCTGCATATCCATCAGCACCACCCGCGGCCGCACCGCGGCGGCCCGCCGGACCGCGGTCGCGGTGTCCTCGGCGGTGGCCACCACCCGGAACCCGGCCGCCTCGAGATCCCGCGCCACACCCTCGCGCCAGATCGGGTGATCGTCGACCACCATCACCGAAATGGGCGCCGCTGCCTCGTCTGTCATGCCACCGCTCCCTTCGGGTCGGGTCGCCGCGGGCGTCCGTGGCGAACTCGCCAGAATCCGCCGGTACGGAACAGTCCGGCGCCGATCTCCACGCTATTTTGCCCGTCGCGCCGGGCCGGAGAAACCGGAAGAGCCGGGCCGCCGGAAACTGCACAGGAAACGCACCGGAGAGCCGCCTTGCGGTTCACGAGGAATTCCGGTCGTTCACCGATCACCGGGCACGCGGTACCCCCGGAAGGTCACCTGTGTGCGGGTGCGGAAACCGAGCCGCTCGTACAGGGCGATCGCGCCGGTATTGGCCTCGACCACATGCAGAAACGGCCGCTCACCGCGCGCCACGATCCGTGCTACCAGCTCACCGATCAAACCGGCCGCATACCCTTTACCCCGTGCTTCGGGGGCCGTGCAGACCGCGCTGACTTCGGTCCATCCCGGTGGCCGCAACCGTTCACCCGCCATCGCCACCAGCCTGCCCTGCTCGCGGATGCCGAGGTAGGTGCCGAGTTCGTGGGTGCGG
>NZ_BAFV01000024.1 GCF_000308515.1 Nocardia carnea NBRC 14403
TCGGTGGAGACCTCGAGCAGCGGCTCGTCGACCTCGACCGTGTCTCCTTCCTGTTTCAGCCACCGTGTCACCGTTCCCTCGGTAACGCTCTCACCAAGAGCGGGCATCTGGACGGAGAAGGCCATGTCCGTTGACTCCTCTAACTGCTCGACGGGTCTACAACAGTTCGTTCCGGTGGATCCCGTCGCGGGTCGCGACAGTGTTCCAGCCGACGTTCATTCTGCGCGGCGCCGGAGATCCGTGTGGTTGTTGTTCCGGGAACCATCCTTGCACCCGTCGCCGCGCGCGGTTACCGGAGGGCATCCCATTCTGCTATCCGGCACCATGGAATCACCGCCCTGTACGGCGGGTTCGGTAGCGAGCAGGAGGTGGGCCGCAGTGGGCTTACTCGATCGTTTCCGTCGCGTCGCACCTGGGCGTGGCCGTGTTTCCCGTGGCCGCTCGCCCGAGGCGGCGTATCTGGCGGACTGGGTGCGTACGCATACCGGAGTGGAGGGTTTCGTAGAACCGAAGACAACTGTGACCGATGTCACCGCTGTGCTGGTCGCCGCGGATGGGGAGTGGACCCGGCGGATCGTCGGCGAACGCGGCGCCCGGCGACTGGCACGTGATCTGGGTATCCCGGTGTACGACGTCGGCAAGACCGGCTACCCGCAACGGATGCGCGACTACGACGCCCGCCGCCGGATCGAACGGAAACACGCGCTCGAACGTGAACTCGGCGAGGACTGATCGGCGCATCCCCCGGCGGTGTAGTCGGCACCCGCACCGGTACGCCACGGGCGGCGGGCGCTACTTCCGGCGAACGGCCGCGTGTGTGCCCACCCGGTATCGGTCGCCGCCGTGGCATCCCGGGCCGCGAACCGAGGATTCGTCCATGAGTGTCCCGCCTGGGACACGTGCCGCTGACGCGGGTAGTCGCGATCGGGCGCCGGATTCGGCCGGGCGGGGGTCCGGTATCCGGCGCCGCCCGAGGACGGCGCCGGATGTGGCTCGCTTCGCTAACTGCCCGGACTCGGCCTGCGACCTATTCGGCGGCGATATCCTCGAGCACCGCAATGAGTGTGCGCACCGGAACGCCGGTACCGCCCTTGCCGATATAGCCGAACGGTCCACCGGTGTTGTACGACGGACCCGCGATATCGATATGCGCCCACTGCACGCCCTCGGGCACGAATTCCTTCAGGTAGGTGCCGGCCACCAGCATTCCGCCCCAGCGGTGCGAGGTCGCGTTGACCATATCGGCGACCTTGGAATCGAGGTCGGCGCGCAATTCCTTGGGCAGCGGCATCGGCCAGCCGTGCTCGCCGACCTCACGGGAGATGCGGGCGACGCGGTCGCGGAACTCGTCGGTGCCCATCACACCCGGGGTGCGGGTACCCAGCGCGACCATCTGCGCGCCGGTGAGCGTGGCGACGTCGATCAGGTACTGCGGATCGTCCTCGCCCGCGCGGACCATGGCGTCGGCCAGGATGAGCCGGCCCTCGGCGTCGGTATTGGTGACCTCGATCGTGGTGCCGCCGTACTGGGTGAGCACATCGCCGGGCCGCTGCGCGGTATCCGAGGGCATGTTCTCCGCCATCGGCACGGTCGCGATCACGGTGACCGGCAGGCTGAGGCGTGCCGCCAGCAGGGTCGTCGCCACAACCGCCGCCGCCCCGGCCATATCCGAGGTCATGTTCTCCATATTCGCGGCCGGTTTGATGGAGATACCGCCGGTGTCGAAGGTGATGCCCTTGCCCACCAGCGCGACCTTCTTGTCGCCGCCCCGGTAGGTGAGCCGCACCAGTCGCGGCGGCCGCGAGGACCCCTTGCCGACACCCACGACGCCGCCGTAACCCCCGGCTTCCAGCGCTTTCTCGTCGAGGATCTCGACCTCGAGCCCGGCGCCCTCGGCGAGCAGTTCGGTGCGGCGCGCGAATTCGGCCGGGAAGAGGTGACTCGGCGGGGTGTTCACGAAATCGCGTGCGGTGGCCACGGCCTCGGCCGTCAGCTGCGCGCGCAGCAGCGCGTCACCGCCGAAATCCGGTTCGGGGACGAGGAGTTCCAGCCGGGCGAGCGGGGCGGCCTCCGGTTTCGGCGCGGATTTCGCGGACCGGAACGGAGTGAAGGAGTAGGCGCCGAGGTAGAAACCCTCCACGGCCGCGCCGATATCGAGACCGGACAGCGTGGTGACGGCCCGGGTGACCCCGGTCAGCGAGCGGGCGGCGACACCCGCGCTGCGGCGGATCTGCTCGACGTCGAGGTCTGCGGCGCTGCCGAGTCCGACGGCCAGCACGCTGGTGACATTGTCCAGCCCGGCCGGTGCGGGCACCCGGATCAGCTGTTCGGCCTTACCGGTGCCGCCGACCGCGGTCACCTGATCGAGCAGCCGGGCGCGCAGGTCGGCGCCGAGCACATCGCCGAAAAGATCCTCGGGCACCAGGACGGGCCCGTCGTCGGTGGTGGCCACACCGACGACGAGGACGTCGGTGCCGGGCTCGATGGTCTGGGTACGTGCCAATTCCGGTCCGAGCGGACGATCTGCGACAGCTGTCATGGCTTTCAGGCTATTCGGTGGCGGTCCGCTGCCGTACCGCGACACCGTCGAGGAGCATGTCCACGCCGTAGGACAGCAGCGCGTCGAAGTCGAGCTGCGGCGGCGGCACGGCCTGCGGATCGAATACGCGATACAGGGTGGGCCGGGTCGTCGCGTCGATGAGGTCGGCCAGGCCGGCCGGAACCGACTCGGTGCCGTCCGGCCCGCCGAACCGGTCGATTCGTTCCGACGCCCACAGCAGGGCCAGGCCCTGTACCAGCGCCGAGTAACTCAGATAGGCCGACATCAGTTCGGTACGCGGCAGGTCCACTTCGTCGAAGGCCGACAGGGCGCGTTCCAGAGTGTCCAGCAAGCCGGGCCCGAGCGGTGGCCGGAGGCGCGACAGCACCGGCAGCACCCACGGGTGGCGCCGGTAGAGCTGCCATTCGCGCTGCGCCTCGTAACGCAGGCGCGCACGCCACCCGGACAACTCGCGGGGCGGTGGCGGGGGAGCGTCGACAACCAGGTCGACCATGGCGGCGAGCAACTGTTCGCGATCGTCGAAATACCGGTAGAGCGCCGCGGTCGTCACCCCGAGTTCCCCGGCCAGCCGGCGCATGGTGAGGCCGTCGAGACCGGAGCGGTCGGCGAGTTCCACGGCCGCCCGGGTGATCGCCACCGCCGACAGGCGGCGCGGCGCCGGACGTTCGCGCGCCGGTGCCGCGGTCTGCCGGGCACGGTAGGCACGCGCCTGGCAGGAACGGGTGCAATACCGCCGGCGCCGTCCCCGGGCCGGTTGCCGTAGTTCCGCGCCGCAGCGCGCACAGTGGGTCACGAACTCGATTTCAACACACGAAATTCCGTGACGAAATAGTGGTTCTGCTGTGGTGAGGAGCATAAGTTCGCCTACAGGAACACCATTCACAAGGAGGCGACGTGGGTACGGAACTGGTTGTGCGGCGTGCGGAAAAGAACGATTTCGACGCGTTGATGACCGCGCTCCGGGCAGCGACCCCGGACGAGGCGGTCACAGAGTGGATCATGCGCGATCACCCGATGGACCAGTTCCTCGATATCTACCTGCCGGAGATCGTCGAACGCGGGCTCGACGGCGACGAGATCTGGGTGGCGGGCGCCGGGGACGAGATCTGGGCGGTCTCGGTCTGGCAGGCCGTCGATTCGGTCGATCGCTTGATCGCCGAGGCCGCCACCGCCCGCGAATATGCCGACCGGGCGCCGGATGTGCGCCCGCTGCAGCGTTCCGCCTATGTCACCGAGCTGCTGGCCAGGGAACATCCGCGGCGGTTTCCGCACCGCTATCTGGAGTTGATCGTCACCGTTGCGCAGTTCCGGGGACGGGGCGCCGGCGCGGCGATCCTCCGCCATCGCACCCGGGCGCTGGCCGCAGCGGGGATGCCGGCCTATCTGGAGGCCAGTACCGAGCGGTCGTCGCGCCTGTACGAGCGGGAGGGGTTCGTGCGGATCGGCGAAACCCACACCCTGCCGGAAGACGGGCCGACGCTGATCCCGATGTGGTTCGAGGCCTGAGCATTGCCCTCTGCCGTCGTGTCCTCACGTACCCGAGATCTGAGGCCCAGGCCGAACCGGCGTCGACGGCCACAGGCTGCCGGGCCCCGATAGAACCCGGCCCGAAGCAGCCGCCGAGTCCGCGGGCACCGGGCCTGAGCGGCTCGGGCCCGAACCGGCGACGGGGAGACTGCTACCGGGGAACACCGAGACCCGGCGCGGGGCTCGCTGGGGACGCCCAGGGGCGGGATAAGCTCGCCGGGTGAGTGACGCCGGGCTGAAACAGGGACCTGTCCATGGAGTTCATGCCGAACTCGGGGCGAAATTCGCGCCGTTCGGCGGCTGGGAGATGCCGGTCTCCTATGCGGGCACCGTGGCCGAGCACACCGCGGTCCGGGAATCGGTGGGGCTGTTCGACGTGAGCCATCTGGGCAAGGCGACGGTACGCGGGGCGGGGTCGGCGGAATTCGTGAACTCGGCGCTGACCAACGATCTGGGCCGGATCGTCCCGGGGAAAGCCCAGTACACCCTGTGCTGCACCGCCGACGGGGGAGTGGTCGACGATCTGATCGCCTACTTCGTCCGCGACGACGAGATCTTCCTGGTGCCGAACGCCGCGAACACCGCGACGGTGGTGGAACTGCTGGCGGCCGCCGCGCCGCCGGCGATCACCGTGACCGACGAACACCGCGACTACGCGGTATTCGCGGTGCAGGGCCCGCAGTCGACACAGGTCCTCGACGCGCTGGGACTCCCCACCGACCTGTCGTTCATGGCGTTCACCGATGCCGACTGGCACGGACAGCCCGTCCGGGTCTGCCGGACCGGCTACACAGGCGAGCACGGATACGAACTGCTGCCTGGTTGGACCGGTGCCGAGGAACTGTTCCGGGCCCTGGTCGAGCAGGTGCGGGCCGCCGGCGGCGCGGTGGCCGGGCTGGGCGCACGCGATACCTTGCGCACCGAGATGGGCTATCCGCTGCACGGACACGAGCTCTCCACCGAGATCACGCCAGTCCAGGCCCGGGCGTCCTGGGCTGTCGGCTGGGCGAAGACGGACTTCTGGGGCAAGGCGGCACTGGAGGCCGAACGTGCGGCCGGCGCGCGGCGGATCCTGCTCGGCCTCGAGGCGCTCGACCGCGGGATCCCGCGAGAGAACCAGACCGTGCGCCACGACGGCCGCGAGGCCGGCGTGACCACTTCGGGAACTTTCTCGCCGACCAAGCAGATCGGGATCGCCCTGGCCCTGCTCGACCCGGCGATCACCCCGGGGAGCGAGGTCGAGGTCGATGTGCGCGGGCGGGCGCTGCGCTGCACCGTGGTGCGGCCGCCGTTCGTGAAACCGCGCACCAGCTGATCCGGGCCGCGTAGCGGGGAGAAACCGCCTCCCGGGATGCCGGAGAACAGACCACCGCGTATTCTGCCCGACCCCAGGACATAGACTGCTGGTCATGACCGCTGCTGCACAGTTCGCCCGTATCCCTCATCCTGCGCCCACCCCGGCGCAGCGGGTACAGGAGATTCTGGCGGCACCCGGTTTCGGCCGGTTCTTCACCGACCATATGGTCACGATCGACTACACCGAGGCCGACGGCTGGACCAACGCGGTCGTCGAACCGTACGGCTCGCTCACCCTCGACCCGGCGACCATGGTCTTCCACTACGGGCAGGCCATCTTCGAGGGGCTCAAGGCCTACCGGCAGCCGGACGGGCAGGTCGCGTGTTTCCGGATCGACGCGAACGCGGCCCGGTTCCGCCGTTCCGCGCGCCGGATGGCGATGGCCGAACTACCCGAGGAACTGTTCATCGAATCGGTGCGTCAGCTGCTCGAGGTCGACTCGGCCTGGGTGCCCGCCGCCGGCGGCGAGGAATCGCTGTACCTGCGGCCGTTCATGTTCGCCACCGAATCGGGTCTGGGTGTGAAACCCGCTTCCTCGTACAAGTACCTGGTGCTCGGCTCGCCCGCCGGGGCCTACTTCCCGCGCGGCGTGAAACCGGTACGGGTGTGGCTGTCCACCGAATACGTGCGCGCGGCGCCCGGCGGTACCGGCGAGGCGAAGGTCGCCGGTAACTACGCGGCCTCGCTGCTCGCCCAGGCCGAGGCCACGGCCAAGGGCTGCGATCAGGTGGTGTGGCTGGATGCCGTCGAACGCCGCTACGTCGAGGAGATGGGCACCAACAACCTGTTCTTCGTGTACGGCTCCGGTGCCGACGCCCGGCTGGTGACCCCTGAACTGTCCGGGTCGCTGCTGCCGGGAATCACCCGCGATTCGCTGCTCACCCTGGCCGCCGACTCCGGCTATCCGGTCACCGAACGCAAGATCTCGGTGGAGGATTGGCGCGCGGGCGCGGAATCCGGGGAGATCACCGAGGTTTTCGCCTGCGGTACCGCGGCCGTGATCACACCGGTCGGCTCGGTCTGCGGGCCGGACGGCGAATTCGTGATCGGCGGCGGCGAACCCGGCGAGGTGACCATGGCGCTGCGCGATACCCTCACCGGAATCCAGCGCGGCACCTTCGCCGATGTGCACCAGTGGATGCGGGTGCTCTGAATCCCCGCTACATCCCGTGATCACCGGGTACCGGATCGCGTCCGGTACCCGGGCGGCGGGGTCAGCCCGGCATGAGGGCGTGCCATTCGGCCAGTGACCGCGGGCGCAGCACGTAGTTGTTGTCGCGGATCGAGTCCAGCGAGGCATGCGGGTCCGCGGAATACCAGTGACCCGGGTACACCTCCGGGTTGATCGGCATATCCGCCAGCGACCGCAGGCTGGCGAACATGGCCGCGGAATCACCGCCCGGGAAATCGGTGCGACCGCAGCCGTCGATGAACAGAGTGTCTCCGGCGATGAGCTTGTCGTCCACGAGGAAGCACTGGCTACCGGGGGTATGGCCCGGGGTGTGCAGGAATTCGATATCGAAGACGCCGACACTCAATTTGTCGCCGTGCCCGTGTCCGGTCAGTTCGCTGGGCGCGATCCCGGTGACATTCGCCACCCAGGATTTCTCCTCGTCGTTCACATGAACCGGGACGGTGGACTCTTCGAGCAGTTCCTTCACACCGCGCAGCGTGAAACCCATCATCGAGCCGCCGATATGGTCGGGATGGTGGTGGGTGACCAGTACCCCGGACAGTTTCAGCCCGTCGTTCTCGGCGATACCGGCCAGATCGCCCGCGGCGTAGGCGGGGTCGACGACGACGCATTCACCGGTGTCCCGGTCACCGATCAGATAGGCGAAATTACGCATCTGTGTGGCGATCGGGTCGCCCACGGCGAAGTCCCGGCCGGCCAGCAGTTGACGGAAGTAGAGGCGCTCGGCTGACATACCTTCCACCTTATGGGCAGTGACGCGGCGGTGAGACGCTGCGTTCGCAATATTGAGGCGGGTGACATCAGAGCCTGCCGGCATTGTGGCGCACCACGTGTCTGGGTCACTATGCACCGAAGATCAGACACGCCGGAGCCACACGGAAACGAACCGGCCATCGCGCGCCGCGATCGGGTCGTGGGGTCTTCGTGAGTCGTCCGACCGGGTCGGCGGGGGAGTGCCGCACGGCGGCGCGGTGATGTGCCCAACGTCGGTCTCACCCGGTGCCTCCGATCGAATGATGCCGGGCGATTGTCGTGTGGTGCCGTTTCAGGCAGCGTTCGCCGCAACAGCGAACCCCAGCGCGGACAACGCCGTGGTGAGCTCGACGGCGGCGCCGAGCAGATCGCCGGAGAGGCCACCGATCCGGCGGACCGCGTGATCGGCCAGCCGTACCGCCACCAGCAGCGTGAGGACCGCAACGAGCGGCCCGGACCACACGAGCCCGGGCACCGCGAAAACCGATACCGCGGCAGCCAGGACACCCCATACCGCGACCGTGATCCGGGGCTGAGTTCCGGCGACCAGCGCGCCGAACCGGGTATCGGGCGCGGGTTCGATACCGCGGCGGCATGCGGCCACGACCGCGACCCGGCCCAGTGTCACCGCCAGGATCACCGCATACCAGTGCCCGGATGTGGCGAGGGTGGTGAACGCACCGGCCTGAATACCGGCGGACACCACGATGGCGGCCACCCCGAACGGTCCGGCGCCGCCGCTTTTCATGACCTCCCGCGCGCGCTCCGGCGGACCGTACACACCGAGGCCGTCGAAGGTATCGGCCAGCCCGTCCAGATGCATTCCCCGGGTCAGCAGCGCCAGTACCGCGACCGCGGCGAACCCGGCCGCCGCTCCCGCGGGTTCCAGTAGCCACAGCACGGCCGCTGCCGCGAGCCCGAGCGCAAGACCGGCGATCGGGGCGAGCGCGATCGCGCGGGCGGCCGCGCGGCGGTCGACCTCGTCCGGCCCGCGGACGGGGAGCACCGTGAGCCAGGAGAAGGTGAGCCGGAGGGTCAGCACAGCGCAGTCTCCGTGCCGGAAGCCGTCACTTCCGCATATCGATAGCCGGGCTATCGGCAGGGCCGGTGGGAGCGGCGGCCGTGCTGACCCCGGCGTCGGCGAAGGTCGCCATCTCGGCGAGTACCGCCACTGCCGAACGCAGCACCGGCAGCGCGGTGAGCGCGCCGGAACCCTCACCGAGCCGCATATCGAGGCCGAGGATCGGGTCGAGTTTCAGTTTCGTCAGCGCGGCCGTATGCGCGGGCTCGGTGGAGCGGTGCGCGGCCATCCACCAGGCCGAGGCGCCCGCCGCCAGATCTTCGGCCACCAGGGCCGCGGCCGCGACGATCACCCCGTCGAGCAGGACCGGTGTACGCCGGGCCGCCGCCTGGGCCAGGAAACCGGTCATCGCCGCGATATCGGCGCCACCGGCCACCCGCAGCAATTCGACCCCGTCCCGAGCGACCGGCCGGGCCCGCCACATGGCGTCCCGGACAGCCGCGACCTTGCGCATCCAGCCGTGATCGTCGACGCCGGTGCCGCGGCCGACCACCTTCACCGGTTCGGTACCGGTGAGAGTCGCGATCAGCACGGTGGCCGGTGTCGTGTTGCCGATCCCCATATCCCCGGCGATCAGCAGATCGGTGCCCGCATCGATCTCCTCGTCCGCAATGGCCCGGCCCGCGGCGAGCGCGGCCGCGACCTCCGCGGAGGTCAGCGCATCCGCCCGGTCGATGGCGCCGCTGGACCGGCGGATCTTGTGCGCGCTCACCGCCGGGTCGGTATCGGCGGCGACCGCGATATCCACCACCCGCACGCCGGCATCGGCCACTCGGGCCAGCGCGTTGACCGCCGCCCCGCCCGCCTGGAAATTGGCCACCATCTGCGCGGTGACCTCGGTCGGAAATGCCGAGACGCCATGGGCGGCCACACCGTGATCACCCGCGAACACCACTACCCGCGCCCGCTCGAACTGCCGCGGCGGGCACACCCCCTGGCAGGCGGCGACCCAGTTGCCCAGCTCCTCCAGCCGCCCCAGCGACCCCGGCGGTTTGGTCAGCGACGCCTGCCGCTGCTCGGCCGCCGCCCGGACGCCGGCATCCGGCGGAGCAACGGGTGCGAATCCCTCTGACACTGGTGGAGCCTTCCGGTCGGGTAGCTGACAGGCCGGGACGCAGACCGGAAGCCGGTGACCGGCCCCCGGCCGCGATGGCCGGTCCTTCCGACAATATTGCCCGCCCGTCCGGGTGACAGCGCGAGGCACCCGCCCGCACACGATCGTCGGCCCACTCATCAGGCCTACCCGCCGCGGTTTCCTGGCGGCTTCCGCGCAACCTGCATGGCATGCCGCGCTGTGTCCGCGGTCTCCGGGGGTGTTCGCCGTCGGCGGCACAGCTCCGGTCGACATCCAGGGCAGCGCGGCGGCGGCCCCGTCACCGCCGGTGTCACCGCCCGGCCGGAGGCATCAATCCGCGATTCGGGACCGCAAGGTGGGTACACCCGGCCCGGTGAGTTCGGCGCAGTAGTCGGTGCGGCCGGCCATTGTCATGACCAGCGCCAGGGTGCTGCCCCGGACCTCCGGGCCCGTACCGATATCGAACGGCCCGTCGGTGGCGACGAGGTGCACACCCTTGCGGACCGTGCGACCGGCCACGGTGAAATCGCGTTCGGCGAAGAACCGGGCGACCTCGGTGACCGCGGTGAGCTCCGGGCTCCCGGACAGTCCGAGCGGCCGGCGGATGTCCTGACCGTGCACGACGATCTCACCGAGCCAGGCCGGTGTATGCCCGGAGGGAGCGGTCGTACTCGTGACCACCGCCCGGAAGCGGGCCAGCGTCTCATCGGGACCTGCCCCGCGATGCTCGCGCATCCGCCGCTGATTGTGCAGGTCGGGATCGAAACGCGCGCCGGCCATACTGCGGATCCACCGCCACCGGCCGGTACTCGCCGCGGCAGTGAGATGTGCAACGACTTCCTCGACCGTCCACTGCCCGCACAATGAGCGGGCGGCCCACTGATCCGGTGTCAACTCGGCGAGTTCCTCGGCCAATGCGGTTCGTTCCCGGTGTATCGCGGCCCAGACCTCGGCACGCGGCATGTTCTCCACGAGGCATATGCAAGCACGCGTCTATGACATATCGGCGCGGGCGCGCGACGACCCGGACCACCGTGTCTCACGCCAGGACGTTGCCCGTGCGTGCCATGACGTCGCCCGCCGCCTCCGGTTCCCGGGCGCGTGCCATGCGCTGAACCAGGAACCGTTCGGCGCGGCGCAGTACGGCCCCGCTGCTCTGCGCCGAGATCAGTTCGGGTATCCGTGCACAGCAGGCGTTCGTCGAGTGAACCGGTTGTGTGCCCGCGAGCATGCACAGTGATTCGGGCTGTGGCTTTCACCCGCGGGCGGCGATATCGGTATCCGCCGGATCGGGGATCGCGGTGGCGATTGAGCGGACAGGGCCCACCGCCCACGGATTCGGCGTAGGTGGATTTCCCGACCGGGCGTCGCCGAGCACACCCAGCCACGGACAGGTGCCCCGCGGGCTCGGGTGGCGGTACCGGAAGGTCAGATGGCGTCGCCGGGGCCGACACGCGGTTTCGGCGCGCGCATCTTGCGCATCTGCGAGGCGCGCACGAATGCGTACCAGCCCAGCCGGAAACCGGTATCGGTGCTCTTGGGGAAGCGTTCCCGGACCCGCCGGTTCACGATCCGGCCGAGCAGGAAACCCTCGGCGATCATGAACGCCATCATCACGAGCATGGCCAGAGTGACGATGGACTGCCATGCCGGGGCGGCGAACATGGACATGATCAGCAGCAGGGCCATCGGCATGAACAGCCCGACCAGATTGCGGCGGGCGTCGACGATATCGCGCACGTACGCGCGCAGTTCCCCGCGGTCGCGCGGCAGCAGGTACTTGTCCTCGCCGGCGAGCATCCGGGCGCGGCGGTCCTGTGCGGCGGCCCGGCGTTCCGCGGCCGCGGCCTTGCGATCGGCCTTGTTGCCGCGGGTCTCCTTGCGGCGGGCGCGGGCTTCCTTCGCGGTCATCGGTGGTGGCGCGACGGGGCCGCGGCGGCGGCCCTCGGCTTCGCGCCGGCTCGGCGTCGGCCGGCCTTTTCCTGCAGTGGGGGTGGCTTTTGCCGGTGCCGCGTCGGCCTCGGTGGCGGTCGCGGCCCGCGAGCTGTCGGCGGGTACGTCGGTACCGCTGGACTCACCGCGTCGGAACAACTTCACGGTAACCAGGCTAATCGGTCGGCTGACCGGCCCGGAAGCCGGGCGGTTGGCGGGTGGGAACGGTCACCACCCGGCCCGGTCGTGGCGGTCCTCACGGGCGGTAGGTCCGGATACGATTCGCGAACCGACCCGGGTGCTGTGGCGAGCGGGGCCTTAGATGGCAAGATGGGGAATAGCAGCCCGTCCGAGGGTGTTGACCCCTGAACCGTGCGCTGTTCACGGACCGACCACGCTGTCCATAGGAGAGTTCATGACTGTGCAGAACGAGACCGCCACCGAAACCCATGGCGTGAAGCTGACCGATACGGCCGCGAGTAAGGCAAAGGCGCTGCTCGATCAGGAGGGCCGCGACGATCTCGCGCTGCGGATCGCGGTTCAGCCGGGCGGTTGCGCCGGGCTGCGCTACCAGCTCTTCTTCGACGACCGCACCCTCGACGGCGACCTGACCGCCGAATTCGGCGGTGTCACACTGACTGTCGACCGGATGAGCGCCCCGTACGTGCAGGATGCCGCCATCGATTTCGTCGACACGATCGAAAAGCAGGGTTTCACCATCGACAACCCGAACGCTACCGGTTCCTGCGCCTGCGGCGACTCCTTCAACTGAGTGTGTGCCGCTGCGGCGGCACATGCACCTCGGTCCAAGCGTTCATCCCGCGATACTCGCGGTTGCGCCGCAACAGCGTGTCGTGGCTTGAACGCGTGGCCGGGCTGTGGACTCCGGCATCGTCAACCCGGATTGCGAGCCGGAATCGGCTGTTGCCCGTGGGTATCGCAGGATAAACACCGTTTACGACACATAGTCGTAGCCCCGGCGAGTTGATACGGTAACTCAGCGGGGGCAAGGCCCCGTTCACTTTCTGTTCGCGCTGATTCCGAAGGGGCCCACCTACGTGTCCATAGCTGTATCCGCGTCCGTCGCGACCGACCATCTCATGCGTTTCCCCGGCCGGTTCGCCGACGCACTGCTGCCCGATCAGCTCGAGCATGTCTCGCTGAGTTTCCTCGTCGACGATCTGGTCGTCCGGCGGGGCGGGGTGGGCGGCAATATCGCCTACGCCATGGGTCTACTCGGCCGTGCACCGCTGCTGATCGGCGCGGTCGGCCGCGATTTCGACGACTACCGCACCTGGCTCGAGAACAGCGGTGTCGACTGTTCGGCGGTCCGGGTTTCCGATACCGCCCATACCGCCCGCTTCGTCTGCACCACCGACGAAGATATGGCCCAGATCGCCTCCTTCTACCCCGGGGCGATGAGTGAGGCCAGCGATATCTCGCTGACCGCGCTCGCCGAACAGCGCCCCCTCGAGCTGGTGCTGATCGGCGCGAACGATCCCGAGGCCATGCTGCGGCACACCGCCGAATGCCGTGAACTGCACGTGCCGTTCGCCGCGGACCCCTCCCAGCAGCTCGCCCGCCTCGACGGCGACCAGGCCGTACAGCTCATCGAGGGCAGCACGTACCTGTTCACCAACGAATACGAATGGGGCCTGCTCAAGCAGAAGACCGGCCTCACCGACGAGGAGATCGCCGCCCGGGTCGGGGTGCGGGTCACCACCCTCGGCAAGGACGGCGTGCTGGTGGTCGATACCGACGGCACCGAGGTGCGGGTCGAGGCGGTACCGGAAACCGCAAAGGTCGATCCGACCGGTGTCGGCGATGCCTTCCGGGCGGGTTTCCTCACCGGTCACACCTCCGGCCTGAGCCTGCAGCGCTCGGCCCAGCTCGGTTCGCTGATCGCGGTGCTGGTGCTGGAAACCGTCGGCACCCAGGAATGGACGCTGGACGCCGACGCCGCCCTGAAACGGCTCGGCGAAGCCTACGGCGCCGAGGCCGCCGCGGAGCTCGAACCGCTGCTGCGCTGACCTGTACCGCATGCCGCGCCGGGCTCATAAGGAGAGCGGGTGGCAGTAGTACTCCGAAGGCCCCGCTCGTTCATCGAGCGGGGCCTTCGATAGGTCGTGCCTGCTAGACCTGCACCGGGTAGGTCGGTTCGGCGATCTCCGGTTTGATCCGGTCCTCGACGAAGATCCCGTGCCAGATCATGAACACCAGCAGCGTCCACAACCGGCGGCTGTGATCGCCGTCCCCGGCGCGGTGTGCGTCGAGCATCGCCATAACGGCCGCCTTGTCGAGCAGGTGGCCGGTCTGCGATTCGGTGATCTGCTGCCGGGCCCAGTCGTACAGTTCGGTACCGCGCAGCCAATGCCGCAGCGGGACCGGGAACCCGAGTTTCGCGCGATGCAGTACATGCCCGGGGACGATGCCCTCGAGCGCCTGCCGCAACGCGTACTTCGTGGTCTCCTTGGTGATCTTCTGCTCCAGCGGGACCTGTTCGGCCACCCGGAACACCTCGGTGTCCAGGAACGGCACCCGCAGCTCCAGCGAGTTCGCCATGGTCATCTTGTCGGCCTTGACCAGGATATCGCCGCGCAACCAGGTGAACAGGTCGAGATGCTGCATCCGCGTCACCGGATCCCAGCCCGCGGACCGTTCGTAGATGTGGGCGGTGACATCCTGGTGGGTCCATTCCGGGCGGAACTCCCGCAGCACCGACCGCAGCTGGGCGTCGCTGAAACTACGGGCGTTGCCGTAATAGCGTTGTTCCAGGGTGAGCGATCCACGATGCAGCAGGCTCTTCCCGCGCGTGCCCTCCGGGATCAGATCGGATACCTTGCCGGCCAGCCGGCGCAGTCCGCCCGGCAGTTTGTCGAACGCGGCCAGCGACAGCGGTTCCCGGTAGATGGTGTAGCCGCCGAACAGTTCGTCGGCGCCCTCGCCGGACAGCACGACCTTGACGTGCTTCCGGGCCTCCTTGGCCACGAAATACAGCGGCACCAGCGCCGGATCGGCCACCGGGTCGTCGAGGTACCAGACGATCTCCGGGATCGCGGCCGCGAACTCGGCGGGAGAGACCACCTTGACGATATGCCGGGCCCCGATCGCGGCGGCGCTTTCGGCGGCCACATCGACCTCGGAATAACCCTCGCGCTCGAAACCGGTGGTGAAGGTGATGAGGTTCGGGTTGTGCCGCATGGCCAGCGCCGCGATGGCGGTCGAATCGATACCACCGGACAGGAACGAGCCGACGGTGACGTCGGCGCGCATATGTTTGGCGACCGAATCCTCGAGCGCGGCCGCGATCTCGGAGTACCGGGCGGCCTCGCTACCCGCCGCGAACGGGCGGATATCGAATTTCGGTACGAAGTAGCGGGTCGTCACCGGCCGTTCGCCGGGCCGCACGACCGCATAACTCCCCGATTCCAGCCGCCGGATACCGGCATGCAGCGTTTCCGGTTCCGGAACGTACTGCAGCACGGTGTAGTGCTCGAGCGCGCGATGGTCGAGCGATTCGTCCAGCCCGAGATCGGGGAGCAGCTCCAGCAGGCTCTTCTTCTCGCTGCCGAACGCCGTACCACCGGACCCGGTGGCCAGGAACAGCGGTTTGATACCGAAGGGGTCGCGGGCCAGGAACAGTTCCCGGCTGCGCGTATCCCAGATCGCGAAGGCGAACATCCCCCGTAACCGGCGCACCGCCTCGGGACCCCAGTAGTGGAACGCCGCCACGATGGCCTCGCCATCGCCTTCGGTGGCGAACATCGGCCGCTCGCCGAATTCGGCCGCGTGGTCGCGGGCCAGTTCCTCGCGCAGCTCCAGATAGTTGTAGATCTCGCCGTTGAAGGTGAGCGCATAACGCTCGGGGTCGTCGGCCGGGCCCCAGCGCAGCGGCTGATGCGAATGTTCGATATCGATGATCGAGAGCCGGTTGAAGCCGAAGATCAACTGGTCGTCGTGCCAGGTACCGCGCTCATCCGGCCCCCGGTGCCGCACACAGTGCAGGGCGTCGTACACCCGTTCCACTGTTTCCGGCGCTGCGGTATCGGACGTCAGAAATCCGAGCAGTCCACACACTGCGGCGCTAACCTCGTTTCCTCTGGTCGGGGGTCCGCGCCGAGGGATGCGGGCGCGGCGGGCGAAATCTAGTGTCCGAGTATGCCGCACGCCCGGTTTTCCCGTGCGATACACCTCCGTTCTGCGGCTACGCTGTCGCGCGGAGTGTCGAAGCCGACCCGACGGCGTACCGGGCGCGTGTTTGGTCTACGCTGCGTAGTACTCGGACTGTTCCGGGTGGTGCCGCGTGGTGCGCGGAGCCCCCGGAAGGCCCGATGAGCTGTTTGTCTGTATCACCGGAGGCGTCCCGCCACCGTGGATGCGATGTCGGAATGTGTGGCGACCAGGAAGGCGTGAGCGTGGCGCACAAGGCGAGCGACGAGATCGGGGCACGGCCTGCCCGGCGGCGGGGTAGTGTCCTGCGGCGGGCCGGACTGGCGGTATCCCTCGGGATCACCGCGATGCTCGTCTCCGGCTGCTCGATCGACAATGTGTGGTTGCGGTTCGGCTGGCCCTCGGGTGTCACCCCGCAGGCGCACCGGATGCGGGAACTGTGGACGTGGTCGGTCGTGGCCGCCCTGATCATGGGTGTGCTGGTCTGGGGTCTGACCTTCTGGACCATCATCTTCCATCGTAAGAAGAAGGACTCGCCCGAGTTCCCGCGGCAGACCGGTTACAACGTGCCGCTCGAACTCAGCTACACGGCGATCCCCTTCGTGATCATCGCGGTGCTGTTCTACTTCACCGTGGTCGTGCAGAACTACGTGCACGAGAAGGTCGACGATCCCCATGTGGTCGTCGACGTGACCGCCTTCCAGTGGAACTGGAAGTTCGGTTACCGCGAGGTCGACCTGAAGAACGGCTTCACCCACAACGGTGTCGACACCGTGCGTGAGGACGCCAACCAGGAGCAGTTGCGGGAATACGCCGAGCGGACGAACGAGGACGGCCACGAGCAGCCGGGCCCCGTGCACGGCCTCCCCGAGAACGACATCCTGTCGTTCCTGCACTACAACAAGATCGAAACGGTCGGTACCAGCACCGAGGTGCCCATCCTGGTGCTGCCCACCGGCAAGGTGATCGAGTTCCAGCTCGCCGCCGCCGACGTGATCCACGCGTTCTGGGTTCCGGAGTTCCTGTTCAAACGGGACGTGATGCCGAACCCGAAGGAGAACAACTCCGACAACGTCTTCCAGATCACCGAGATCGATCGTGAGGGCGCGTTCGTGGGCCGTTGCGCGGAGATGTGCGGCACCTTCCACTCGATGATGAACTTCGAGGTGCGGGCGGTGACTCCCGAGAAGTTCGAGAACTACATCAAGGCCCGGGAATCCGGTATGACCAACGCCGCGGCACTGGAATCCATCGGCGAATCGCCGGTGGCCACCTCCACCCAGCCGTTCAACACCGATCGCACGGTCCAAACCGATACCACCGAGAGCAAGTGAGGACTGATCTCCGATGAGGATCGAAGCACGATTGTTCGAACTGCTCACGGTGTTCTTCATCATCGTGGGTGTGATCTACGGCTTCTTCACCGCGCAATCGCGCACCGGTATCGAATGGGCGGGGACCACGGCGATCGTCCTGACCGCCGGCCTGTCGCTGATCATCGGCACCTATTTCCGTTTTGTTGCCCGCCGCCTCGACCTGCGGCCCGAGGACTACGAGGACGCGGAAATCGCCGACGGCGCGGGCGACCTCGGGTTCTTCTCGCCCGGTAGCCCCTGGCCGATCATGCTCGCCGGCGCCGCCTCGGTCACCGCCCTGGGCTTCGCCTTCTTCGAGCCCTGGCTGATCGGTACCGGGGTGATCCTGGTCCTCGCCGCCGCCGGCGGCCTGGTCTTCGAGTACTACCTCGGCCCCGAGAAGCACTGAGTTCAGGCGCCACCAACGGCGCAGGAGCGAACGAACCCCGCTGTCCGGACGGACAGCGGGGTTCGTGTTGTGTGGTCCTGGCATCCGAACCGACGGCCGCGGGAGACGGTGGGCCCTCCGAACGATCGACATCTCGCCGCCCGACCGGGCCGGGTCTGCCGCCGATAGAACCACCCCGAATGCCCCACCTCTCCCGGGGTGGGGCCCGCCCGGTTCTGGAGCGACGGAGCGGGGGAGCGAAGCGGAGGAGCGCAGGAGTGAAGAACCGGGCCCAACAGGGCCCCACCCTCGAGACGCGGAGCGTCTCCAAAATTACAGCCCGCCCCTTCCCGGATGGTCTGCCCGAAGCCCGGCTGCTACGTAGCTGGTCTGCCCGAAACCCGGCTGCTACATAGCCCCGGTACGGATGGTCGACCCCGAAACCCGTCGCAACAAGCCCGCCGCGCAGCCCCCGACTTCTCCCGAGAACTCAATCCACCGATTCGTACCGGATGCTGTTCTCCGACCGGCAGATCTCCTCGATACCGGTCACGATATCCCGCAGTTGCTCGGAGGGCAGCGCATACGGTCGCAACCGGCAGGTGAAGGTGATCAGCCCGTGGTCGGCCGCAGGCAGGCTGTGGGCCGCGGATTCGGCGCGCAGATAATCCGACCGCACCCCATAGGTCATGGCGGAGATGACAGTGAAGCAGCCCGTCCGTTCCCGGTGCCCGTTGAACAGATCGTGCAGACGGTAGAAGACCGATGTGTAGTTCGACAGCGGAGCGAAAACCCCGACCCGGTAGGCGGGCCCGCGCTCCGATGAGCTGATCACCGTATCGGCGAGATATTCGGCATCGCGCAGCGTCAGCACCTTGGGGGTGAACATCACCGCGCCCGCCGCCGCGTTGCGGACCGGCATACCGGCCTTGCCGCTGCTGGCCGAGGCGATGGCGCCGAGCGATTTACGGGCCCGGCTCCCGACCTCGCGGCGGGCGCGCAGGGAACGCGTGGGCGCGGTGGGGTAGAGGCTCGACCACTGGCCGAATCGGACCGTGCCCAGCTGCACCTGCCCGGCGCCCACCGGGCGGGTCACCTTGAGCGGCGCGGTATCCACCCAGCGGCCCACCTGCAGGACCGAGTCGCGGGGGGTGGCGATCTCGCTGTAGGCGTAGTCGAGGAAACTGTCGAAATCCAGGAAGCGGTGCGAATCGGTGGACAGCCAGGTGTTGTCCTTGTCCACCTCGACCGCGTCGAGGGTCAGTGCCGTGATGATGCCCGCCCGGCCGCCCGCACCGAGGATGCGATGGAAACGTTCGGTGTGATGGGTGCGCCCGCAGGTACCGATCCGGCCGTCGGTGTCCACGTACTCCAGGTCCACGATCCGGTCGATGAACAACCCGTACCGGTGCGAGGAGGTGCTGACACCGCCGACCGAGGCGAATCCACCGGCGGTGATCTCGCGATGGTCGCCGACGACCGGTAGGCCCAGTCCGTGCGCGGCCAGGCGGCGGTCGATATCGGACAGCCGGGCGCCCGCCTGGACCCGTACGGTCCGGCGGCCGAGGTTCAGATCGACGATGGCGTTCATCCGGCGCAGCGAGACCACGGCCTGCTGATCCGGCAGAGAGAGGCCGTCGGTGGCGGGATCGCCGCCGTGAACGGTGAGCGGCCTGGCGTGATTCCGGGAATTCCGCACGGTGCGAACGACATCCGCGGTGTCGCGAGGCAGGTACTCGGCGGGGGAAACGATGTGCGGCGTGCTCATGGCACGAAAGCTAACCACAGCGCGGCGGCCGCGGCGATATCGAATCACAGATCTGCTCCCGCCTGCCTGTCGAATGGACCGTGACCTGTGGGTTTACCCCGCTCTCGACCGGGGCGGGGGAACACCGCGGACGATGCCCGGCCATTCGAGCGATGTCCAGGGGGATTTCGCTGCCGGGACCGGTTCGCGCGAGGTGAGTCTCCCGCGCCCGGGTCGACGGTAGGTGAACGTCTACCGCCGACCCGGACAACTCCGGTGTACCGGCGTGGCGAATCCGTCAGCGGGCCAGCAGATGCAACCGCTGCCCGATCACCTCGACCCAGTTCACCTGTTGGAAGGTCGCGAAATCGACTCGGATCGCATCCTGTACATCGCGGCCCGGCGCGAACATCATGGCGCGTTTGTCGGCTTCCAGTACGACATACATGCCGTGTGGGTCGGCGAGGAAGGTCACCTCGAGCTGGTTCAGGCCCGGAAAGCGCGGTGAGGGACCGAATTCGATTTCCTGGAAGAACGGCAGCCGCTGCGGGATCCGGTCCACGCGGCCCGCCTCCACATCGGCGTGCCGGAGCCCGAAACCCCACGACTCGACGGCCGCGAGCAGCACATGCTGCGGCGGCAGAGCACCGATACCGATGGGATCGGTATCGGCGGCATCGAATCCGCCGTCCACATCGACCCGGGTGCGGACCGCCACCGCGGTCCCGTGCAGATGCCGGCCGTTGTAGAAGGTGATCGGCGTTTCCCACGGCGTGACCAGTTCGAACCGGCCCTCGAGGGGATTCCCGGGCCGCAATTCGAACGGGCCGAATACGGGCAGCTGGGCGAACGCCATATCGAGCAGCTGCTCCCCGTCGTCGTATTCCCGTTCCGCCCGGGTGATCAGCTCAACCGAGACCCCGTTGATCCGCACTGGCCGATCTTGGCAGCGCATCCGGATCACCCCCTGTATCGGCTGCCCCGGCTGCACGCCCGGTGTGAAGAGTTCGGTCTCCACCTCCGTGGAGTTGGTGCCGAGCGCACCCAGCAGAGTTTTGAACATCCGATTCGTCTCCGTTCGATGAAGGCGTGAGGCACTGCCGCGTTCATCGAGCCACCACCTCACGGTTGTGGCGTTGAGTCGCATGCGACTCTTCCCGCAGCAGTCCGATTGCCGACGGCGCAGACGCCGTCGGTCTGACACCGGTTCTGTCGGGCTGCTCCCGCACCAACTGTGCGGTGTCCGCCGCGAGAGCGGCGAGATTCCTGGCTGCGTTTTCGTCCCGATCGAGGACGATCCCGCATACCGAACAACAGTAGGTTCGCTCCGACAACCTCAGCTTGGTTTTCACTGCGCCGCAGCCAGAGCAGGTTTTCGATGAGGCAAACCAGCGGTCTGCCACCACCAGACGTACACCCGCCCACTCTGCCTTGTAGGTGAGCTGGCGGCGGATCTCAGCCCATCCGGCATCGGAGATATGGCGTGCGAGTCTGCGGTTGCGCACCATCCCGGCGACATTCAGGTCTTCGATCACGACCGTGTCGAAATCACGCACCAAACCCGACGTCAGCTTGTGGATGTCGTCACGCCGCAGGTTCGCTACCCGCGTATGCGTGCGAGCGACGCGGGCATTGGCCTTGAGCCACCGATTCGACGGTTCCGTCCCAGTTCTGCGGTCCGGACTATGCTTCCGGGCGCACGCCCGTTGCAGGCGACGCAGCTTTCGCAGGTCGGCGCTGAAGCGCCGCTGATGGGGTATTTGCACGCCGGTGGACAGGGTAGCGAGGTGCTTCAGACCGAGATCGACGCCCACGACACGATCACAGGTACGCGGCACCGGGTCATGGTCGGGCAGGTCGACCGAGAACGACACATGCCAGCGGCCACGCTGATACGACAGCGTCGCCGACCGTATACGCGCCTGGCCTGCTTCGATCTTGCGTGCCAGCTTGCGAGTGGATTCCGCAGTACGGACAATGCCGATGACCGGCAACCGGATGTGCCGACGGTCGCGGGCGAGGCCGAAGCTCCCTGTCGAAAACCGGCACGCCTGCCGGGCGCGGTGCTTCGATTTGAAACGGGGCAGCTTTGCCCGGCCCGACCTCCAGTTGCCCAGGGCAGTCGAGAGATTTGCGCAGCCCGAGGCGTAAGCTTCTTTGCTGTTCTCCGACCACCATGGCGCGTACTCGGCTTTTGCTGCATTCCATGCCCTACGCAGGCTGTAGGCCGATGTGTCGATCCAAGGTGTGAGTTCGTCGCTGCTCAGCCCGTAGGTCTGCTCGGCGCGGCGTTGCGCCCAATTGGCGCGAACCTGCGCGAGGCACCAGTTATAGGCCACACGCGCCGCTCCGCAGTGCGACCGCATCGACTTCGCCTGAGTGTCGGTCGGCTCGAGCGTGAACAGGTAGGCCCGGATCATGACGCGCCCCGGGGTGGATCGCCCCTGATCGTGTCCCTCGCGGCAGCCGCGCGTCGGGCGGCCGACCGTCGCGCGTGTGGGCGGGCGCACATCGTGGTCCGGTATTCGGTCATATCGTGTCCGAACCCATCGGCTGTCGCGTCATGCGACCGGAATCGTTCCCATGGGGGTTGCCGAGCTTGCAACGGCAGCGTCCCGGCATAGGGCCAGTTGTGTGCGATCCGGTACGAGACACCTTCGTCTCGGCCCCCGCCCTCGGCTTCACGCGTCCATCTTTGCGTAGAATGGCTCAAATTTCCACATCACAAAGACAACCGGGGACCGTGCTACCCGGTGCGCGACGCTGAATATCGGCAGTGACCGTCCTGCTTGAACCGAATCGGGTATAGTCTCAATTGTTGCTGTTTTGTCCTGAGGGGCAGGGTGTTTCACTTATCCGGGGGTCGAAATGTCGTATGTGGACGACCGTATCGATCGCGCAGCGGATTGGTTTGCTCGGCATGTCGTAGGTAACGGTGCTGGCTACGTAGGGTGGGGATGGTCCTCCGATGTGCCGCCGAATCCACAGGACTCCGCCGAGGTCGTATGCGCGCTTGCTCGGATCGGGCACCCGATTCCCGACGAGTCCACTGTTCTGACTTTGATTCGCCGAGGAGTGGTGCGGCACAGCAGTGAGGTCGACTGGGAATTCAATGCGCCGGTTGATGCCGCCTGGCGGCTCCGGGCGCTCAAGTGCCTCGGAGGGAGCCGGGCCGAACTCGAATCCTGTCGTGAAATTCTGATCACTGCACAGGACTCCGAAACTGGCGGGTGGCCTCTGGGCGATAGCGTGACTCCGATATCGATGACCGCTTCTGTGGCGGCTGTGCGAGCGTTGACCGAACTGGGTTCCGAGGATGAACGCGCGGCGCGTGCCGCGCGCAAAGGTGCCACTTTTCTCGTTTCCGCGATGCTCGAGGGTGGTCCTCAGGTTGAACCGATGTACGCGTCGGCGCAGATCGCCACACTCTTGGCGGTTCCACAGATCACGGCGCTGGGCGGTGACCGAGTTCGGCGAGCGAAGGACCTGGCTGTCGATCGGGTTCTGAGTTTGCTCCCCTCGAACATTGGCAGGCTCGAGGAAGAATCTATTCGGCGCGGGCAGGTGACGCAGACCTGGTATCATGCGACACTGCAGCAGTCGGTGTCGGCCTTGACGGCAGGCGGTGACAAGCTGATCTTCCACCCAGTATTTCGCGAGGCATTTATCGAGTTGCTGGATTTTCAGCAACTGTCTCCGGTTCACAGCGATCGTGGTGGTTTCCGGACCTCGCGTGAGGGCTTCATCACCACCTATGCCACTGCGCAGGCAGTCCACGCGCTGGCCGATGTCAGAACGCTGGTGGGGGACCGGGTGAACCCCGCGAGGGTCTTCGACATGCTGTGTCAGCGTGAAGGGGGCCACCACACCGACCCACAAAACGTCGTGCCGATCGGCAGGTCGCCGATAATCATGAACAGCCCGGCAGGCGCCGCGTTCTTTGCCCTGGGCAGTTCAGCCGGGGTCACGATCGCGCTGCTGGCTTTGCTGTTCGCCGAGGAACTCGGAAAGGTCGGAAGCCGGGCACTCGTCGCATGGGGCGTCTTGTGCGCGTTTCTCGGCATCTACGGATTCGCGGCCACCCGGTTGCCTCGAATCGGGAAACGGAAGGTCGCGGCGGTTACCTTCGCCGCGTTCACCGCAGTCGTCTTCCCGGTCGTTACTTTCCTGCTTTCTTGAACCGTCGTCGGGTCAGCCTGCGGCGGATTCCGGAATTCGCGGCGTATGCGAGGACGGACCGGAAGGTATGTTCTTCTTCAGGCTGGCGGCATACACGTCGACGTATTCCTGCCCGGACATCTGCATCAGCTCGTACATGACCTCATCGGTCACCGCACGCTCCACGAACCGGTTACCGGCCATACCTTCGTACCGGGAGAAATCGATCGGTTTACCGAATTTCACGGTCACCTTGCGGCGGCGCCAGCGGAACGGTCCGGGCGGGCTCACCTCGTCGGTGCCGATCACAGCCACGGGGATCACCGGGACCCCGGTGGTCAGCGCGACCCGCGCCATACCTGTTTTGCCCTTGTACAGCCGGCCGTCGGGGGAACGGGTGCCCTCCGGATACAAACCCACCAGGCGACCCTCGTCCAGCAGTGCGCGGGCGGCATTGAGCGCATCCTCGGCCGCATCGGCGCCGCTGCGATCGATCGGATATTGGCCGGAGGCGCTGAAGAAGAACTTCTGGAACCGCCCCTTGAGACCCGGAGTATGGAAGTACTCCGCCTTGGCCAGATAGTTGATCCGGCGCGGGCTCGACAGGGGCGCGAACAACCAATCTGCGAACGACAGATGATTTCCCGCCATGATGGCCGCACCGTCGGCCGGGATGTTCTCCACACCTTCCACCTCGGGCCGGTTGTAGAGATTGATGAACGGACCCAGCAGCACGAACTTGAGCAGCCAGTAGAACATGACGTCCTTACTCCGGGAATCGGGATGGAAATGTGAAGAGCCTCGGGTGCCGACTCTACCGCCGGTCACAGAACTCCTCCAAGCCCGGCCATGTTAATTCTCTGTCTGTGGCGTCGTGGTCAGCGGCCGGCGATCAGGGCGGTGCGGGCGAGTTCGGCGGCGCCGATCATTCCGGCTGCTTCGCCCAGTTGGGTGGTGCGGATGCGGGCGAGGGGGCGGTGGCCGTGGCCGGTGACCGAGGCCGCGTATTCCTCGCGGGCTTCGTCGAGAAACAGTGGCGCCGAACTGCTCACTCCGCCGGCGACGACTACCAGGTCCGGGTCGAAGATATCGCCGACGAACGCCAGGCCCAGGCCGAGCCAGCGAGCGAAATCGGCCATCACCCGCAGGGCCAGCGGGTCGCCGTCCTGGGCGGCGCCGGCCACCCGGCGGCCAGTGAGTGCACCGGGGTCGGCGATCACCTCTTTCGCCAGCAGCGACGGCGTGGAATCGGTGGCCACCAGTTCGATCGCGGATTCGGCCAATGCCGTTCCGCTGCAATACCGTTCCCAGCAACCCCGTTTACCGCAGCCACAGTCGCGGCCGCCGGGGACGACCTGCAGATGCCCGAGTTCCGGTGCGACACCGTGGGTACCGCGATACAGCACACCGTCGATCAGCAGCGCGGCGCCGATCCCGGTGCCGATGGCCACCAGAACGACATTGTGTCCGCCCGCTGCGGCGCCGAACCGGTATTCGGCCCACATCGCGGCATTGGCGTCGTGCTCCAGCAGGACGGGTAGGCCGAGACGGTCGGTGAGGCGTTTCGCCACCGGCGCGTCGCGCCAGGGGAGATGCGGGGCGAACCGGACCGTGCTGCGATCCGCCGAAACGAACCCGGCCACGGCCAGGCCGACGGCGTCGATCTCGTGGCGGTCGCCGAGTTCGCGGACCGCACGTCCGAGCGCGCCTTCCAGCGCCGGCGCCGAATGCGGGGTCGGGCACTGCACGGTATCGAGCACCTCGCCGGTCCCGTCGACCACCGAGGCACGGATATTCGTCCCGCCGATATCGACCCCCACGGTCAGTGGAGCGCTCGGAGCGGAAGTGCTCATGGCTTGATGGTTATGGGTATACCGACATACCGGGACCTTCCGGACGCGGCCGCGCCGGCGGTCGGCTCGGCCGGGGCGCCGGTGTCCGGCCGAGCCTCCCGGTCGTCCGCCGCGGCAGTGGATTCGCCGGCCGGTGGTTGGTCGCCCGAATCGGCCGCCGTGCCGTGCCCGTGCTGGTGTCCGGTTCCGGACCGGCCGTGCGCGGCCGCGGATCCTGCTCCGTGACCATTCGGCATCACCGGATCGACCGGTTCCCCTGCGAGCGCTTCCCGCAAGATGGTGACGATCGCCGTCCCGTGTGCCGCGACGGTCGCCAGTACTTCGTGCTGTTCCCCGCGGACCAGTGCGGCCGCGGCGCACAGCGGGCACCAGGTGCAATTGCCCCATTCCGGTTTGTCGTCCGCGGCCGCGTCGCGCAGTACCGGTTCGACCCGCTCCAGCACGGCTTCTGCGAGCAGGCGCAGTTCCTCGGCGAATTCGGCGATACCCTCCGGCTGCCGGTAATCGGTCCCGGTCATCGCGGCCACTCCTGCGGGTTGGGCCGGAAACGGACCACCAGGTATCCGTTGTCCAGCTCGGCGGTGCTGACGGTGCAGCGGCGCAGTACCGGCGCCAGGCGCAACCGCCGGCGCACGCCGTCGGCTCCCACGATCAAATCGTCCTCCACTCGTCCCAGGCGCAGCGTGGCCGGATCCGCTACCGGTAGCTGGATACGCAGCGCATATACCGAATGCAAACCCGCCCCCGATTCCAACCGGACGGCGGGCACCGCGGCCGTCGCGGCCGCCGCCGAACCCGCATCGTCGCGCATTGCCGCGTTGCTGTCACGCCGAACGGCCCCGGCGTGGCCGGTATCGCTCACGGGTTCGGTGCAGCCTTTCCCGCCCGCAGGCACGCGGTCGTTCCCGCCCGCGAATACGCGGTCGCCGGTGTACTGCGCCGGAACGACGCAGGACAGTCCCGCGAGCGGGCCGATACCCACCGGTTCGGCGCCGGTATGGCCGGCCACGAGGACCGGGATCTCCGGCATCGACCGGCGCAGTCCGGCGATCACATCCCATTGTTCGGCGTAGCGATGCGAATACCAGCGCACCGCGGGATGCTGCGGTTCCGGCCCCGCTGGCGGAACCTCCGGCAGCACCTTGTTCACCACCACCGCCTGCAGACGTAGCCCGAGCAGCGCTGTCGCCGACCGCACGCGCGCCGATTCCGCGACCGCCACCCGTTCGGCCAGGGTGATCAGCCGGGCACTGGTGCGTTCGGAATCGGCGAGCAGATCACGGACCTCGGTGACGGCGGCGACGATCCGCTGCATCGTCGCCGCCAGAACCGCGCGCCGCAGATCGGTGCCGATCGCGCTCATCATCCGCTGATGCGGCGGCCAGATCCGGTCCAGGTAGCCGAGCAGAGTTTCCGGCGCGGTGAGAATGCGCAGCATATCTGCGGTGGGCGGACAGTCCAGGACGATCACATCCCAGTCGTCGTCGGCGGCGTACTGGGTGATCTCCACCAGCATCAGCAGTTCCTGGACACCCGGCAGCCCGGTCAGCTCCGCCGGATCCAGCGCCCCCAGGTCGAGCCCGTGGTCGTGACCGGGATCGGCCGCCAGCACACCGGCGATCTCCCGGAAACGGTCCTCCAGCAACGCCAGCGAATCGAGTTCGATCACGTCCAGACCGGGGACGACCCGGATGATTCCGGGCACCGCGCCGGGGTCGTGCGCGAACCGGAAACCCAGGGCGTCCCCGAGCGAATGCGCCTGGTCCAGCGAGGCCACCAGGACCCGCCGGCCTTCCCGCGCATATCCCATGGCCTGCGCGCAGGCCAGCGTCGTCTTACCGACACCGCCCTTGCCGACGAACAATTCCACCCGCGTCCGCGCGCGCCGGGTGTGGCCCGGCGCGCCGTCGGGTCGGGCCTGCGCTCCGGTGCTGCGCGGCCCGGTCAGCCTTCGACCCGTTTCTTCAGTTCCTCGAGCGCGGTATCGGTGATCACCTTCTCCGCCTTGCGTTTGAACATGCCGATCATCGGAATGGTCAGATCCACGGTCAGTTCGTAGCGCACCTCGGTGCCCCCGTCCGGCTGCTCGGCGAGTTCGTAGCGGCCGTCCTGCGCCTTCTGCAGGTCACCGCTGACCAGCGTCCAGCTCACCGCCAGGTCATCGGGCCGCCAGGTGTAGGACAGCACGTAGGTGTCCTTGACGACACCGGCGTCCAGCACGAATCGAGCGGTGCGCGCGCGACCGTCGGGTCCGGTTTCGAGTACCTCCACCGATTTGGCCGCCGATACCCACTCCGGGTAGGACGCCAGATCGGCGATAACGGACATCACCTGCGGGGCGGGCGCCGCGATGACGATCGATCTCTGGGTCCGGTCGGCCATAGGTTCTCAGTGGTTCCTTTCGGCGGTGCGGTATGGAATTCGTCAGTTCCCGGGTGAAACTCCGGCCGGTCGATCGCCCTCGAGCCGATCCTTGAGTTCGAACGACATCACCTTGCCCGCGACCCGCCGCTCCCGGTTGGCCGCGGCGAGTTTGCGCTGCGGCAGCTGCCGCGACGGCTCGGCGTGCAGGAAGTAGTGCAGGATCACCCCGTCCAGCGAGGGTTCCAGCCACACCTCCATGGTGCCGGTCAGTGCCCCCTGCACCGCCCAGCGAATACCCTTGTCGCCCCGGTCTTCCCGGACATCGAGTTCGAGATCGGGCCACCAGCGCCGCCATTTTCCCGGGGCGGACAGCGCGGCGGCCACCGCGGCACCCGGCGCGGCAAGAAATGTCTGGTCGGCGACCTGGATACTGCTCACCCGGCTGAGCGTAGTAGATGCTGAAACATGCGGCGCCTGCGGCGCCGGGGGTTTTGGCCCGCTGTGTTTATTTTGCGCCACCTGCGGCGGCGCGGGTTTCGGCCCACCTTGGTCCCTGCTTTCCGCGCTCGACACTCGCGGCTGCGCCGCATCGCATCGAGCACGGAAAGCAGGGACGGGCCGAAACCGCTCAGGGCCTCGCTGAACTCGGCTGTGCCGCTGGGCGCGTTGGGGCCGGTGTGGGCGGGATCGTTGAGGGGCTTGCTGGACTCGACGGTGCCGCTGCCGCTGGTCGGGGTGGTGTTGTTCGTGGGGCGAGATCTTTCAGGGTCCCGCTGGGGTCGGCACCATGGTGGTCGTTCTCTGGGAGTCGGGCCGGGCAGGGACGAAGCCCGAGGTCTTACAGGAATCCGCGGAGGCGGGCGCCCAGGGTGTCCCAGCGCCAGTGGCGGTCGACGAAGGCGCGGCCCGCGGCGCCCATGGCGGCGGCCGCGTCACGGTCGGCGAGGATATCGCCGATCGCTTCGGCGACCAGGTCGGCGCGGCGGCCGTCGACGACGCGACCGGTTTCGCCGTCCAGCACGGTTTCCGGTGCACCACCCGACATTCCGGCAACCACGGGGACTCCGCTGGCGGAGGCCTCGAGATAGACGATGCCGAGACCTTCGACGTCCAGGCCCGCGCCGCGGGTGCGGGCCGGCATGGCGAAAACATCGGCGATGGTGTGGTGGGCGGCGAGTTCGGCCGCGGCGACCCGGCCGGTGAAAACGACATCGTCGCCGAGGCCGAGCGCCTCGGCGAGGCCGCGCAGCCGGTCTTCGTACGGACCGCTACCGGCGATCACCAGGACCGCGCCGGGGATCCGTTCCCGGATCCAGCGCATCGCGATCAGCAGGACGTCCTGACCCTTGCGCGGTACGAGCCGGGAAAGACAGAGAATCGTGGGCCGGTCGCCGAGGTTGTAGCGTTCGCGCAGTTCGGCGCGGGCGGCGGGGTCGGGGCGGAACTTCTCGGTATCCACGCCCGGCGGCAGATGTTCGAGCGCGGCGTCCGGGCCGAAGGCGGCCGCGAACCGGCTCCGGGTGTATTTGCTGACGTAGGTGACGATATCGGTGTTCTCGCCGATGACCCGCAGCGCCTGCCGCGCCGCCGGCAGCATCGACCAGCCCACCTCGTGACCGTGGGTGCTGGCGATGATCCGTTCCGCGCCGGCCCGGCGCAGCAGCGGCGACAGCAGCGCCAGGGGAGCGGCGGCACCGAACCAGACCGTTTCGCAGCCTTCGGAGCGCAGCAGCTTCCGCGCGCGGCGCGCGACGGCGGGGGTGGGCAGCATGAGGGAGGTGGGATGGCGGACCACCTGGAACGGCTGCTGCGCGTCGAATCGGGTATGGCTGTCACCGCGCCAGCGGGGCGCATAGACGACCAGATCGTCGGGCGGCAGCTGACCGGTCATTGCCTGCAGATAGGACTGGATACCTCCCGGACGCGGCGGGAAATCATTGGTAACCAGCAGAGTTCGAGCCATACGACTCACACTATTGGCGAACGCTGCCCAGCGCCGCTCCGGGGCTCAGTAGCGGCGCGCCGAATGGTAAGGGGTGGAATCCACCGGCGCGACGGCCACCGGAACTCCGAAGGTGGAGGCGTGCAGCATGAGGCCGTTACCGGCGTAGATACCCACATGGGAGATGTCGTCGTAGAAGAACACCACATCGCCGGGCTGTAGATCGGCGCGGTCCACGGGCGTGCCGTAGGCGGCCTGCGCCGAACTCGTGCGCGGCACCTGCTTGCCGACCTGCGCGAACGCCCACTGCACCAGGCCCGAGCAGTCGAACTGGTCGGGGCCGGTGGCGCCCCAGACGTAGGGGTCGCCGACGCGGGTGAGCCCGGCGGCCAGCGCGCTGGTTCCGCTGCCGGGGACCAGGTCCGCCAGCAGGCTGTCGCGGTCGAAACCGGGCGGGAACGGGGAACCGGCCAGCGCGGTCCGGTCCGCGGTGGACAGACTGCCCCAGACCTCGATGACCTTGGCGACCGCGTTCTGCAGATCGGTCTGTTTACGACCCACATCGTCGCGGACGGTATTGGCCTGATCGGTGGCGGTGCGCGCGGTATCTGCAGCGGCCCGGGCTGCCGATTGCGCGGCCGTGGCCGCGTCGGTGGCGCGTTTGTACTGTTTGAGCTGGTCCGCAGTTTGGGTGGTGACCACGTCCAGCGTCGACATCTGGTCCAGGAGTTGCTGGGGTGAATCGCTGACCAGTACGGAGAACAACCGGTTGGTGCGCGTGCCCTGGTAGGCGGCGATGGCGGTGCGATCGATCATCGGGCGGTACTTGGCGACCTCGTTGCGGGCCGCGTCGACGGCCCCGGTGGCCGCGGCGACCTCGGCGTCGGCATCGCGCTGGATCGCGAGTTTCGCGTCGAGATCGGCCTGCGCGGTGAGCGCCTGCTGATTGAGCTGTTCGGCCTGCCGGGACAGGTCGATCATCTGCTGGACCGCTTCGGTGGCCGAGGCGGGTGCGGGTGCCGGGGCCGGATCGGCGCCGGCGGGGCCGCCACCGTAGAGCGCCGCCGCCAGGAGTCCCGCCGCGAGGACGGTGCGGGCGGGCCGGCGAGAGGGCCCGAGATTGCGGTGACTCCGATGATGTGTTGCCACGGCCTGCCGTGCCCCGCTCTCCCTGTGACGCTGTGCGATGAACCGGTGAAGGTCTCGATCAGATTACGGAACGGGCCCGCGGGGTGTCCAGTACGGCACGGAACGGTCACGTCGTCGGATGAAAGTACCGCGTCATGTGGATCCCCGCGGGACCGCGGCCGGCTCAGTAGCGGCGCGCCCCGGCGAACGGCATCGACGAGATGGGCGCCAGCTGAACCGGGGTACCGGAGGTGGACGCGTGGACCACATTGCCGTCGCCGGCGTACAGGCCCGAATGGCCGCCGCCGTAGAACGAGATCACATCGCCGGGACGGAGGTCGTTGAGCGAGATGGGGGAGCCGGCGGACAGCTGGGCGCCGCTCGTGCGGGGTAGCTCGAGTCCTGCCTGTCTATACGACCACTGCACCAGGCCGGAGCAGTCGAAGGCGTCCGGGCCGGCGGCGCCGTAGACGTACGGTGCGCCGACCTTCGACAGTGCGGCGTCGAGGGCCAGATCGCCGGCGGTCTTGGTGGGGGTGACGAAAGGCGGCGGGGTGGCGGGGGAATTCGGCGCTTCGACGCCCGGGATGCCCGCGGGGATCGGGATCTCGTTGGGCACCTCGAAGGTTCCTACGCCGTGGATGGTCACCGGCTGGGCAGCTGCCGGTGCGGCGGGCAGCAGGAACGCGCCCAGGGTGGCAGCGCCGACGGCTCCGGTTACGGCAGCGCGCCGCGCCTGTCGCTTGACGGTGTTGAACGCCATGATGCGGTCCTTCCGATCTCCCCGCCGGCGGTACCGGGTTGGTGCGCCGAACTCCGCGAGGTCTCGAAAAGATTACGAACAGATCACGGTGGTTTGTAAAGCCTGAGACGTCGATAAGCGTGGGTCGGCCAGTTTTCCGGTGGCAAATTATGCGAGTTGGGTCACAGTCGGCGATTCGGTTGCGTCGCGGTTACGTCCGGCCGGCTCGTGGCGGATCGATCGGTCGCGTTACAGCGGATTCGATGGCGAATGTCATGCGATTTCCCCGGGGCGAGCGGGTTGATGTCGCAGTGGTGACAATGGCTTGAATGTGATGCGGCCGAATATTTGCCCTGGGCGGTGGAACAAGTTTTGGGCCGACCGACCATTTTTCGCGCGAACGGGCAATTGGATAGCAAATAAGCATCGACTGTGAACTGGCGCACATATATGTGGTGAATGGGCTCCCGCTGGGGAACAGGAACAGGTTCCGCTGTCTGTCGCAGCGATCGTCACGGTCCGGTTTCGCCGAACCTGTCGGACCCCGTCCGTACTCTGCTCGCCGTGTCCGAATCGATGCCGCTGCACGCCCGGCAGCTGGCATTCGATCAACTCGATACCCCGCTCTACGACACCACTTTCGTGATCGTCGACCTGGAAACCACCGGTACCAGCCCGGCCGAGGACGCCATCACCGAGATCGGCGCCGTGAAAGTGCGCGGTGGCGAGGTGCTCGGCGAATTCGCCACGCTGGTGGATCCGGGGCGGTCCATCCCGCCCGCGGTCGTCCAGATCACCGGAATCACCACGGCGATGGTGCGGGCGGCGCCCACCATCGACGCGGTCCTGCCCGGTTTCCTGGAGTTCGCGGCCGGGGCGGTGCTCGTCGCGCACAATGCTCGCTTCGATATCGGCTTCCTGAAGGCCGCGGCGGCACGCTGCGAAACGCCGTGGCCCCGGCCGCAGGTGGTGTGCACGGTGCGTCTCGCGCGGCGGGTACTCGGCCGCGACGAGGCGCCCTCGGTGCGGCTCGGCTATCTGGCGCAGCTGCTCGGGGCCAGTACGACACCCACCCACCGGGCGCTCGACGATGCGCGCGCCACCGTGGATGTGCTGCACGCGCTCATCGGCCGGGTCGGTAACCAAGGAGTGCACAGCCTCCCCGAACTGATCGACTACCTGCCCGATGTGACCGCGGGCCAACGCGCCAAACGCGCCCTCGCCGTCGACCTACCCGCCGCGCCCGGGGTCTATCTGTTCCGCGGACCGTCGGACGAAGTTCTCTATATCGGGACCGCGGTGAATCTGCGGCGCCGGGTCCGCAGCTATTTCACCGGTTCGGAAACCCGCGGCCGGATCAAGGAGATGGTCCGGCTGGCCACCCGGGTCGACCATGTCGTGTGCGCGCACGGGCTGGAAGCCGGGGTCCGGGAACTACGGTTGCTGGCCGCGCACGCGCCGCCCTACAACCGCCGGTCCAAATTCCCCAAGCGGGCCTGGTGGATCGCGCTCAGCGCGGAGGCCTTTCCCCGGTTCACCGTGGTCCGTGACCCGGCCGGCCCGGCGGTCGGTCCATTCCACGCGCGGGCCGCGGCCGCGGATATCGCCGCCACCCTCGCCGAATACTGCGGGCTGCGTACCTGCACCGCCAAGCTGGCGCGCACCGCACTGCACACCTGCGCGCCGGAAACGGTCGGTGGCTGCCCCGCGGCGGCCGATACGCCCCGCACCGCCACCGACTACGCCCCGGCCCCCGCGGCCGCGCACGCACTCTTCGCCGGTACCGACGACGCGGCGATCCGCGACATGCTGGCCCGGATCGAGAACTACGCGACTTCCGAACAGTACGAATCCGCCGCGCGCCTACGCGACCGCGTGGCCGCCGTGATCCGCGCCCTGCACCGCATCCAGCGCCTGGCCGCGCTGGCCCGGCTACCGGAACTGATCACCGCCCACCCCGACGGCGCCGGCGGCTGGGAATTCGCCGTGATCCGCTACGGCCGCCTCGCCGGCGCCGGAACCGCACGCCGCGGCACCCCACCGATGCCGGTGGTCGAACAGATCGTGGCCGCCGCTCAGACCGTACGTCCCACCGGTGGGGCGGCGGGCCCTGCGGAATTACCCCTGGCCGATGCCGGCTCTCGACCCCCGCCGCTGCGGGGTGCCCCACCGGAGGAGGTCGGGGTGATCGTGCGCTGGCTGGAACGCCCGGGCGTGCGAATCGTCCGGACCACCGAGGGCTACGCGGAACCTGCCCATGGCGCGGCGCGCTGGGCTGCTTGGGCCGACGCGGCGGCGGACGCCGCGCGGAGTGAGCATTCCTACGCCGAGGAGAGGAGCTAGTCGTCCGAGGCGCGGGGTTTCGCCGCCCGTGTCCAGCCGAGGCCACGGTGGACGTGTCGACATCTGCTCGACGTAGACCCCGACGGCGTCACCGAGGTCGCGGCGACCGGTTTGGTATGGCGTGACCAGGTGAGGACGCCCGAGAAGGGCGGTGTTCGATAGCCACAGAGCTATCAGACACGCAGTTAGGCTGTTCCCATGATTACCGCGATCGTTCTGATCCAGGCCGATAATGGGCGCATCCCGGAGACCGCGCAGGAGGTGGCCGATACCGAGGGCGTCGCCGAGGTGTACTCGTGTGCGGGCGATGTCGACCTGATCGCGCTGGTGCGGGTACGCGACCACGAACAGGTCGCCGAGGTGGTCACCGCGCGGATCGACAAGGTGGCCGGGGTGCAGCGCACCGTCACCCATATCGCGTTCAAATCGTATTCGAGCGCGGATGTCGAAGCCGGGTTCTCGATCGGGGAGTAGCGGCGCATTCCCGCTCGGTCCGGTCCGCGGCGGCTGGTGGGTGAGGCGGGGACGGTGGCCATCGACCGGCCGGCCGTTGACCGTTCAGTCCTCGCCGAGGGTTCGGGTGAGCGCAGCCCAGCGGTCCAGTAGGGCCGCGGCCGCGCCGTTGTCGATGGCGGCGGCGGCGCGTTCGATCCCGGCGGTCAGGTGATCGTCGAGGTCACCGTCGAGTTCCGTGCCGCGGGACAGATCGTAGGCGGTGATCGCGGCCGCCGAGTTGACCAGGACGGCATCGCGTACCGCACCCGGATCACCCGCGAAAACATCCCGGGCGACCTGTGCGTTCACCTGGGCATCACCGCCGCGCAGCGCGTCCAGATGAACCCGGGGGATACCGAGTCGTACCGGGTCGATCACCGTTTTCCGGACCCGGCCGCCGGCCACCACGTAGGCGTCGGTGGTATCGGAGGTGGTGATCTCGTCCAGGCCGTCGTGGCCGCGTACCACCAGCGCTCCGGCCCCGCGGTCGGCGAAGACGCCGGCGATGGTTTCCAGCAGATCGGGGAATGCGCAGCCGACCAGCCCGGCGCGCGGCTGGGCCGGGTTGGTGAGCGGGCCCAGTACGTTGAAAACCGTCGGGATCCCGATTTCCTTACGTGCCGGACCGGCGAAACGCAGTCCCGAATGGAACAGGGAGGCGAAGCAGAACCCGATCCCCACCTCGCGCACGCACCGGGCCACCGATTCCGGGCCGAGAGCGAGTTTCACACCGAGCGCTTCCAGCACATCCGCGCCGCCGCTCTTGGAGGACGCGGCCCGGTTACCGTGCTTGACCACCGGCACCCCGGCCGCGGCTACCACGACCGCGGACATGGTGGAAATATTCACCGACCCCGACCGGTCGCCGCCGGTGCCGACGATATCGACAGCGTCGCCGTCGACCTTCACCAGGCGCGCGTGGCCGAGCATGCCGCGCGCCATACCCGACAGTTCGGTGGGGGTGGGGCCTTTGATCTTCATGGCCACGCCGAACGCGGCGATCTGGGCGGCGGTGGAGTTGTCGGTGAAGATTTCGTCGATCACCCAGGTCGTATCGTCCGCGGTGAGGTCGTGTCCGTCGGCGAGGGCCCCGAGCATCTGGGGCCAGCTGCGCACGCTCATCTCAATCTCCTCGTCGCGCCGATACCGGTGACCGAACGGTCATGCAACACCCTAATGTGCGCCGTGCCGGGTAGCGCAGCGCTATCCGGGCGCGGATGGGTCCGCCAGGGGTATGCCTGTCCGGAGCGGAGGGTGTGCGCGGCGGGTCGTGGGTCCGGAACGGGCCCCTACTGCTGCCCATCCGGGCGGAATGAGGAAGGCGGGCCGGTCGAGATCGAACCATCTCGGAGAGCCGGTGTCGCCGGGTGGGCGTGCCCCGGGGACACCGGGTACCGCATCTGCGCAGGTTCGCAAGCTGGCCCGGCGCCGGAGCATCCGACACGCCGGGCCGGTGCGAGAGACGCGCTGAGCCGGTGAATCCCGACACAAAAGATCAAGATGGGAACCCGACTTCGACTGTCGTACTACGAAGAGTCATACTTACCCCGTGACGACCGCAGTAGGTACCTCAGGATCGGCCATAACCCAGCGTGTGCATTCGCTGAACCGGCCCAACATGGTCAGCGTCGGTACCATCATCTGGCTGTCCAGCGAGCTGATGTTCTTCGCCGGCCTCTTCGCGATGTACTTTGTCGCGCGCAGTCAGGCGCCCGAATGGCCCATGCCGCCGACCGAGTTGAACCTCGGCCTGGCCATCCCGGTCACCGCGGTGCTGATCGCCTCGTCGTTCACCTGCCAGATGGGTGTGTTCGCGGCCGAGCGCGGTGATGTGTTCGGGCTGCGCCGCTGGTACACCCTGACCTTCTTCATGGGTCTGTTCTTCGTGCTGGGCCAGGCGTACGAGTACGTCCACCTGGTCGACCACGGCACCTCGATTTCGAGCAGCTCCTACGGATCGGTGTTCTACATCACCACCGGTTTCCACGGCCTGCACGTCATCGGCGGTCTGATCGCTTTCCTGTTCCTGCTCGCGCGTACCAAGATGAGCAAGTTCACGCCCGCGCAGGCCACCGCCGCGATCGTCGTCTCGTACTACTGGCACTTCGTCGACATCGTCTGGATCGGGCTGTTCGCCGTGATCTATTTCATCCAGTGACGCCGGCTGCCCACCACGGTTCCGTCTACTCCAAAGGGACACAGATGAGTTCATCGCCCCCGACAGCGCCAGCGCCCGCCAGCGGTGGGCACGGCGAGGCCAGCAAGAAGCGCAGGCAGCGCCGCATCCGCCGACGGATCGCGGGTGGCCTCGCGCTCATGGTGGGCCTCGTCGGAGCCGGTTTCCTCGCCTCTGCGTTCACCCCCGAGCCCCAGGTCGCCACGGCGAACGAGGATTCGGTGGCGCTGATCCGCGAGGGTCAGCAGCTGTACGAGACTTCCTGCATCACCTGTCACGGCGCCAACCTGCAAGGTGTGCCCGACCGCGGCCCCAGCCTCATCGGCGTGGGCGAAGCGGCCGTGTACTTCCAGGTGTCCTCCGGGCGTATGCCGATGGTCCGCAACGAAGCGCAGGCCGAACGTAAACCTCCGAAGTTCGACGCCCACCAGACCGATGCGATCGGCGCCTATGTCGCCGCCAACGGCGGTGGCCCGACCGTGATCCGCGACGCCAACGGCGAGATCGCCCAGGAATCGCTGCGGGGCGGCGATATCGGCCGTGGTAGCGAACTGTTCCGGATGAACTGCGCCTCCTGCCACAACTTCACCGGCCGCGGCGGTGCCCTGTCCTCGGGCAAGTTCGCTCCGCCGCTGGACCCGGCCTCCGAGCAGCAGATCTACGCCGCGATGCTCACCGGTCCGCAGAACATGCCGAAGTTCTCCGACCGGCAGCTCACGCCGGAAGAGAAGCGCGACATCATCGCCTACGTCAAGGACTCTGCCGAAGCGAAGGATCCCGGCGGCTGGGGTCTGGGTGGTTTCGGTCCCGCCACCGAGGGCCTCGCCATCTGGGTGATCGGCATCGTGGCGGTTGTCGGTGCCGCGATCTGGATCGGATCCCGGACATGATCGGGCCGGTATCCGGTGCCGTCCGCCGTAGCTGCGGCGCACGGCCGGGCATGCCCCAGTGGAAGGGCCTCAGCCATGAGTGAAGAACAGGAGCGAAACGAGATGGGTCGCCTGGACAAAGATTCCGCGGCCGCGACCCCGGCGGAACCGACCGAGGCCGAACTCGACGCGATGTCGCGTGACGAGCTGGTCGAGCTCGGCACCGCACGGGACGGTGTCGAGGTCGTCTACCGGAGGGAACGCTGGCCGGTGCCGGGTACCCGCGCGGAGAAACGCGCCGAACGGCAGGTCGCGATGTGGTTCGCGATCTCCGGTCTGGCCGCGGCCGCCCTGGTGGGTGTGTTCCTGTTCTGGCCCTGGGAGTACAAGGGCAAAGACGACTCCGGCCACGGCATCTATTCGCTCGCCACCCCGCTGTACGGCCTGACCTTCGGTATCTCGATCCTGGCCATCGGTATCGCGGTGGTGCTGATCCGCAAGAAGTTCATTCCCGCGGAACTGTCGGTCCAGGACCGGCACGACGGCAAGTCCAGCGAGGTCGACCGGCGCACACTGGCCGCCCAGCTGTCCGACGCCGGCGAGACCTCCACCCTGGGCCGCCGCAAGCTGATCACCCGCACCGCCGGCGCCGGCGTCGGTGTGCTGGGTATCGGCGCACTGCTGGTGTTCGTCGGCGGCATGGTGAAGAACCCGTGGGCCAAGGGCGATAAATCGCCGCTGTGGGTGTCCGGCTGGACCCCCGACTACGAGGGCGAAACCATCTACATCCGCCGCGATACCGGCCGTCCGCAGGACATCGTGCTGGTCCGCCCCGAGGATCTCGACGCGGGCGCCATGGAAACCGTGTTCCCGTGGAAGGAATCCTGGCGTGGTGACGAGCATGCGACCCTGCAGTCGCTGCGCGGTATCCGCAACTCCGTGATGCTCATCCGCCTGCGGCCCGAGGATGCGAAGAACGCGATCAAACGTAAGGGCCAGGAGAGCTTCAACTTCGGCGATTACTTCGCCTACTCGAAGATCTGCACCCACCTCGGCTGCCCGACCTCGCTGTTCGAACAGCAGACCAACCGGATTCTGTGCCCGTGCCATCAGTCGCAGTTCTCCGCGACCGAATGGGGCAAGCCGATCTTCGGTCCGGCCGCACGGGCGCTACCGCAGCTGCCGATCACCGTAAACTCAGAGGGGTACCTGGTCGCCAACGGTGACTTCATCGAACCCCTCGGCCCGGCCTTCTGGGAGCGTCGATCATGAGTGCTGGAACCGGTGTAGGCCGCAAGATTGCGGCACAAGCCAACGAAATGGACGAGCGCTATCGCGGCGCCGCCTTTGTGAAACGGTCGATCAACAAGGTGTTCCCCACCCATTGGTCGTTCCTGCTGGGTGAGATCGCGCTGTACGCGTTCATCATCCTGCTGCTGTCGGGTATCTACCTGACGCTGTACTTCGACCCGTCGATGGCGCATGTCACCTACGACGGCGCCTACCAGCCGCTGCGCGGTGTCGGGATGTCGCGGGCGTACGAGACCGCGCTGAACATCTCCTTCGAGGTGCGCGGCGGCCTGTTCGTCCGGCAGGTGCACCACTGGGCGGCACTGCTGTTCGCGGCGTCGATCATCATCCACCTGTTCCGTATCTTCTTCACCGGTGCGTTCCGTAAACCGCGTGAAGCGAACTGGGTGATCGGGTCGCTGCTGCTGATCCTGGCCATGTTCGAGGGCTTCTTCGGCTACTCCCTGCCCGACGACCTGCTCTCCGGTACCGGTCTGCGTGCCGCGTTCTCCGGCATCACCATCGGCGTTCCGGTGGTGGGCACCTGGCTGCACTGGCTGATGTTCGGTGGCGATTTCCCCGGCGACATCATCGTGCCGCGTCTGTACATCGCCCATGTGTTGTTGTTGCCGGGCATCATGCTGGCGCTCATCGCCGCGCACGTGGCGATCGTCTGGTATCAAAAGCACACCCAGTTCCCCGGCCCGGGCCGCACCGAGAACAATGTGGTCGGTTCGCGGATCGTCCCGGTATTCGCCGCCGACCAGGGCGCGTTCTTCGCCTTCACGCTCGGTTTCGTGGCCCTGATGGGCGGGTTGTTGCAGATCAACCCGATCTGGAACCTGGGTCCGTACAACCCGTCACAGGTGTCGGCCGGTTCGCAGCCGGACTTCTACATGATGTGGACCGACGGTATGGCCCGTCTGATGCCGCCCTGGGAGCTGTATCTGGGCCGGTACACGGTGCCCGCGGCCTTCTGGGTGGCGCTGATCATGGGCCTCGTGTTCGTGGTCCTCATCGCCTACCCGTGGATCGAGAAGAAGCTCACGGGTGATACTGCCCGGCACAATCTGCTGCAGCGGCCGCGTGACGTCCCGGTCCGCACGGCGATCGGCGCCATGGCGATCACCTTCTATGTGGTGCTCACGCTGTCCTGCGTCAACGACATCATCGCGCTCAAGTTCGATATCTCGTTGAACGCGACGACCTGGATCGGTCGTATCGGTCTGCTGCTCGGACCGCCGATCGCGTACTTCCTGGCCTACCGGTTCTGCATCGGCCTGCAGCGCAGCGACCGGGCGGTGCTGGAGCACGGTATCGAAACCGGCGTGATCAAGCGCCTGCCGCACGGTGAGTACATCGAGGTGCACCAGCCGCTGGGCCCGGTCGACGACCACGGCCACCCGCTGCCGCTCGAGTACCAAGGTGCGGTGGTGCCCAAGAAGATGAACCAGCTGGGTTCGGCCGGTCAGCCGGGCACCGGTAGCTTCCTGCGCCCCGATCCTCCTTCGGAGAGCGAACACCATTTCGCGACCGAACTGGAAGAGGAGCACCGGCAGCTCGCCATCCTCAAGCGAGTGCAGGACGAAGCGCGCTCGAACGGGCACGAACACTGACCTGCGGCCGGTTCGCAATATCGCCCGATGGCGCCCTCGGAAATTTTCCGGGGGCGCCATCGGCGTTTTCGGGGCCGGTGACGGATCGATGCCGGTCGCCGGCAGCGTGCTCACCTCATGCGAATCAGCGGCATCGGGCGCCCGCGCCCATATAGTTGACTATTTTTGAAATTTGGTCATATAGTCATGAAATGTCATCCGGAATGCGTGTGCGAAGCGAAGAAGCCCGTAGGGAACGGGCCGCGCGGATACTCGACGCCGGCGCGGAACTGATGCTCCGCATCGGGGCGCGCCGGATCACGGTCGACGAAGTGGCCGATCGTGCGGGAATCGGTAAAGGCACCGTCTACCTGCATTGGAAGACCAGAGACCAGCTGCTCCTCGCGGTGTTGCAGCGTGAGGTGGCCCGATCGCTCGACCGGCTCGTCGCGGCCCTGCGCGCGGACCCCGCGGTGGCGGCGCTGCACAAACTCACCGAGGTCCAATTCCTCGGCGTGATGCGCCAACCCCTGCTGCGCGCGATGTACACCGCCGATTCCGACGTGCTCGGTAGATCTGCCGGGTTGCACGCCGCCCAGGATGATCGGCACCACCGCCTCTTCGAGGAATACCTGTCGATGCTGGCGGAGCACGGCCTGCTGTGTGCGGATATGCCGGTACCCGAGATCTCCTACGGCTATCACGCGGTGCTGCACGGCTATCTGAACGAGGATTCCTACGAGCGGGGCGCACCGGATCTCGCCCTGGAACGGAAGGCGCAGCTACTGGCCACCACCGTGCGCCGTGGTTTCGAACCTCCCGGAGAAATCCCCCTCGAGATACTGCGGGAAATCTGTCCCGCCGTCACCGAATTGTTCGCCGAAGCGGCCGGTCTGAGCCGGGCAAGCCTGTCCGGCAGCGAGGATTGATATGACTATGCGTATCGGAGTGCTGGTGCACGAACAGGGCAGCACCGTCGACACACTGGTGGAACGCGCCCACGCCGCCGCGGCCGCCGGACTGCGGAGCGTCTGGCTGGGGCAGCACTTCGGCTGGGACGCCCTCACCGCGGCCGCGGTGATCGGCCGGGAGGTACCTGCGGTCGAAGTGGGCACGGCCGTTGTCCCGACCTACCCGCGTCATCCGATGATGCTGGCGGGACAGGCTTTGACCGTTCAGTCGGCCGTCGGGTCCCGGCTGACCTTGGGGATCGGCGTGAGTCATCCGCACATCATCGAAGGGCAACTGGGTTACGACTTCCGACGTCCCGCGCACCATCTCCGCGAATACCTGGACGTGCTGATGCCGCTGCTGCGTGGTGAGGAGGTGGCGTTCACCGGCTCGGAAATAACGGCGGTCGGCCGGATCGGCACCGAGCCGACGCCCTCGCCGTCGGTGCTGATCGGTGCGCTCGGGCCGGCCATGCTGAGGATCGCGGGCGAATCGGCCGATGGCACCGTGACCACCTGGGTCGGCCCGGCGGCGCTGGAAAACCATGTGGTCCCGGTTCTCACCCGCGCCGCCGGCGAGGCCGGTCGCCCCCGTCCCCGCATCGTGGTCTGCCTATTCGTCGCGATAACCGAGGCCGCCGACGACCTCCGGACAGAACTGGCCGGCCGTTTCGGCGCTGCGGGCGGGATCGGCAGCTACCGGGCCGCGATGGAACGCGAAGGAGTCACCGGTCCGGAGCAGACCGCCCTGCTCGGTGACGAGAAGACGGTCGAGCGCCTGATCGGCAGTGTTTTCGCAGCCGGCGCGACGGAGTTGGTCGCCATGCCCGTGGGTTCGGCCGCTGAGCAGTCGCGAACCCTGCAGTTCCTGGGAGCGCTCACGGCTCGGTGAGTAGGCGCTGCGGGTCAGCGGCGCCGGGCTGCCTCGATCGCCTCGAATTTGGCGAGGTTGTGCCGCGCATCGGCCAGGGCGTCGTGTGCGTCACGCGGCGGGGGCGGCAACTCCGGGCGGCCGTGTGCCTCCCAGTGCTGCCGCAGCTCGTTCGTATAGCGGGGCAGGTCGGGCGGTAGATCCACCATCGACCCCCACAGTTGGCACAGCACCACATGGTCGTAGGCACCCACCCACGCCCACATCTCGGGCTGCACGGTCGTGCGCGGGACCAGGAACCGGTGCAGCTCCTCCCGGATCTGCGCCCGGGTCCGCCACAGCGGCGATGTCTGTGGGGGCAGCTTCGGCAGGACATGTTTGCTCACCCAGGGCCCGGCCCGACCGGCATCGAACTCCGAGGAGACGGCATAGAACTCCCGTCCGTCCTCACAGACGACGCCGATCGATACGAGATCGATCACGCGACCGTCCTCGATGAACTCCGAATCGTAGAAATACCTCAAAATCGGTGGGTCTCCTCGGTGGTCGACAGAACGCACCGAGCTTAGTTGTGCCCGGCGACGTGCCGGGGCGCGCCCGCAAACACCTCCGGAAATATCCCCGGATCGGCCACCACTTATCCTGAACTGGTGAATTGGACCGTCGACGTACCCATCGACCGTTTGCCCGAGCTGCCGCCGTTGCCCGCCGAATTGCGTAAACGGCTCGACGACGCGTTGGCACGGCCGGCTCTGCAGCAACCGTCCTGGGACGCCGGCCAGGCGGCGGATATGCGGACGGTGCTGGAGAGTGTGCCGCCGATCTGCCTGCCCGCCGAGGTGGACGAGCTGCGCGAACAGCTCGCCGATGTCGCGCGCGGCGAGGCCTTCCTGATGCAGGGCGGGGACTGCGCGGAAACCTTCGCCGACAACACCGAACCGCATATCCGCGGCAACCTGCGGACGCTGCTGCAGATGGCCGTCGTGCTCACCTACGGCGCCAGCCTGCCGGTGGTGAAGGTCGCGCGGATCGCCGGTCAGTACGCCAAGCCCCGGTCCGCCGATACCGACGCGCTCGGTTTGAAGTCCTATCGCGGCGATATGGTCAATTCACTGGTCGCCGAGGCCGGTGTCCGTCAGCACGACCCGTCGCGCCTGGTACGGGCCTACGCCAACGCGAGCGCGGCGATGAACCTGGTGCGGGCGCTCACCAGCGCGGGTATGGCCGATCTGCACCGGGTGCACGACTGGAACCGGGATTTCGTGGCCCAGTCGCCGGCCGGTGCCCGCTACGAGGCCCTGGCCGAGGAGATCGATCGCGGCCTGCGGTTCATGACCGCGTGCCGGGTCAACGACCCCAGCCTCAAATCGGCCCGCATCTACGCCTCGCACGAGGCGCTGGTGCTGGACTACGAGCGCGCCATGCTGCGTCTGGCCGAGAACTCCGCGGGCGACCCCGTGCTCTACGATCTGTCCGCCCATTTCTTGTGGATCGGGGAACGCACCCGCCAGCTCGACGGCGCCCATATCGCCTTCGCCGAACTCCTCGCCAACCCGATCGGCCTGAAGATCGGCCCGAAGACCACCCCGGCGCAGGCGGTGGAGTACGTGGAACGGCTCGACCCGAACAACGAGCCCGGCCGGTTGACGCTGGTCTCCCGGATGGGCAATACGAACGTCCGCGAGGTACTGCCGGCGATCGTGGAGAAGGTGCAGGCCACCGGACATCAGGTGATCTGGCAGTGCGATCCGATGCACGGCAACACCCACGAATCGTCCACCGGATTCAAAACCCGCCATTTCGACCGGATCGTCGACGAAGTACAGGGGTTCTTCGAGGTCCACCACGCCCTCGGTACCCATCCGGGCGGGCTGCATATCGAACTCACCGGCGAAGACGTCACCGAATGCCTCGGCGGGGCCCAGGACATCTCGGATCTGGACCTGTCCGGTCGCTACGAAACGGCCTGCGACCCCCGGCTCAACACTCAGCAGTCGCTGGAGCTGTCGTTCCTCGTCGCCGAGATGCTGCGGTAGTTCGCGCGGCATCTTCGGCGGGCGAACTACGGCACTGCGACCAGCGATACCGAGGCACCGGATTCGACGTTCGCGTTGGCAGCGGGCCGTTGCGAGATCACGACCGAAGAGTCCAGCGGTGCGAACTGTCGCACCTCGACCTGCAAACCCAGGCCTTCCAACGTGCTGCGGGCTTCGCTGACGGATTTGCCGACCACCGACGGCATGGTTACCGCCTCGGAAATCATCAAGGTGACCGAGGAACCGGCGTCGACGGTGGTGCCGACGCCGGGTTCGGTGCCGACAACGCGGCCCACTTCCACCAGTTCGTCGTAGACCTGCTGCTCACCGGCGACGGTGAGACCGAGGTCCTCGAGTTTCTTGCGGGCCTGCTCCGGGGTGTCGGCGCGTAGATCGGGCAGTTGGACCGGTTCGGATCCATTGCTCATCCAGACCTGCACATGCGCGCCCGCGGGGAGCACGGTGCCGGGCGCGGGATCGATCCGGGCCAGGGTGCCCTCGGGTGCGGTGCTGGCGACCTCGCCCGCGTCGACCGGTTGCAGGCCCTGATCCCGGATCAGCTGCTGGACCTCGTCCCAGTCGGCGCCGGGCGAGACCGCGGGAACTTCCGGTTTACCGCTGGACACCAGGATATCGACGGTCGAGCCCTTGGTCTCGCGAGCACCCGGCCCCGGATCCGTACCCACCACACCACCGACGGGCACGGTATCGGAGGCCTTGTCCCGGGTTCCGGTCTCGAAACCGGCCTCCTGGAGTTCCACGGTGGCCTGCTCGAGCGTCATCCCGGCGACCGAGGGCACCGAGTTGTAGCGGCCCATACCCAGCCACCAGCCGCCGATCCCGACCAGCAGCGTCAATACCACCACCGCGGCCGTCCAGATCATCCCGTTGCGGCGCTTGGCGGCGTGACTTTCCTGGAAGGAGTTGTGCTGAGTGGGGCGCTGCGGCGGAATATAGGCTGGCGGCGGGGGTTCGTTCCGTGGCTGCGCCGTGGTCACCATCCGGGTCGGATGTGGGCCCTGCGCCGCGACGGGTTCGGGCACCGGACGAGCGACGGGATGACGGGCGCTGGTGTGTTCCGCCGATTCCTGCGGCGCGGGAACCCGGTAATCGGGCAGGTTCAGCCGCGCGGCAATGGACCGTAGTTCGGCCACCATCTCCGTGGCGTCGGCGAACCGGTGCCCGGGTTCGCGAGCGGTCGCGCGGGCGACCAGCCGGTCGAATTCGGGCGGCACCCCGGAGATGAACTCGCTCGGGCCCGGAACATCGTTCTCGACCCGCTGGTAGGCCACCGAGAGCGAATTGTCGCCGGTGAACGGCACCTTCCCGGTGAGTAGTTCGAAGATCAGGATGCCGAACGCGTACACATCACTGCGGGCATCGGCGCTACCGCTGGTGACCTGTTCGGGCGAGAGATAGGCGGCGGTGCCCAGGATGACGCTGGCCGAGGTGGTGTTGGCGGCCGCGACGGCGCGGACCAGACCGAAGTCGGCGATCTTGACATCGCCGCCGTCGGAGATGAGCACATTCTCCGGTTTCACATCACGATGCACGAGACCGGCCCCATGCGCGACCCCTATCGCGGCCAGCACCGGTTCGGCGACGGCGCGGACCGCATGCGGCGGCATCGGCCCGCGTTCGCGCAGCAGTTCCCGCAGCGTCCCGCCCTGGACCAGTTCCATCACGAGGAACGGGTACTCGCCGTCCACGCCCTGGTCGTACACCTCGACGAGGGAGGGGTGTTTCAGCCCCGCCACCGCACGCGCCTCGAACTCGAACCGGGTCAGGAACTGCGGATCACCGGCGAACTTGGGATCCATCACCTTGATGGCGACCTGCCGGCCCAGCCGCGTGTCCACACCCCGGAACACCATCGACATCCCGCCCCGGGCGATCGGCGCGTCGATCCGGTAGCGCCGATCCAGTACGGCGCCGATCAATTCTCCTCCGGCTGTCACGAACCTCTCCACCCTCGTACCGCGTCCACACGGTCGCCGCCGCTGCGGCTCCCACATGTTATCGGCCGAACCGGTGCGGGTGTCTCACCGCGTGCGAACGACCGCCGTCTACGGTTGTCTTCCGTGAGTACCTTTCCTTGCAGTGCCGATGTCCTGCCCGCCTCGGTACCGCTGCTCTCGTTACCCGATGTCGCGAAGAACCTGGGTGTCGTGGTGACCCGGGTGCACCAGATGCTGCGGGACAACCAGCTGCTCGCGGTGCGCCGGGACCGCGTGGTGGGGATCCCGGAGATCTTCTTCGACGAAACGGGTGCGGTACTGAAATTCCTGCCGGGCCTGATCACGGTGATGCGTGACGCCAAGTACACCGACGAGGAGATTCTGGAATGGATCTTCACCGACGACGACACCCTGCCCGGTAAACCGGTTGAGGCGTTGCACGGCCCGCTGGCCCGCGAGGTACTGCGCCGCGCGGCCGCCGACCCCTTCTGACACTGCCTCTCCGCTCCGTGCTCTGAGGAGCGGCAACGCCGGTCTCCCGGCCGCACGCATCGCCCAGGACGCGTAGGGCTACCGGCGCAGCGCGGCGCGGGCCGCCAGTCGCAGTCGGCGCGGGCCCGGGACCACGGCGCGCTGTGCGAACACGTCGTAACCACCGTCTTCGATGCGGTCCAGGATGGCCGCGTACACGGTGGCGGCTGTGCGTATGCCAGGGCGTACGCGTGGGCTGAGTAACTCGATGCCCGGATCCGCGCGGCGGTAGAGGTCGCGGTTGACGGCGATGAGGTGCGCGAGCGCGCGGCTGACTCGGCGATCGGTGCTGCGGGTTCGATGGCAGTACACCAACAGCTCCTCGTCGACGCCGAACGCGGCGAGTTCGTCGGCGGGCAGGTAGATGCGGTTGCGGTCGAGGTCTTCGCCGATATCGCGCAGAAAATTGGTGAGCTGGAAGGCGTTGCCCAGAGCAGCCGCCGCGGGTTCGGCCGCCGCCCGGGGGACGACCGTTCCGAGTACCGGAAGCAGCTGCAGACCGATGGCCGCCGCCGATCCGCGCATGTATTCGTCCAGGGCAGCCATGGTCGGGTAGCGGTTCCGGAACAGCGGTGAACCGGGGGCGTCCATACGCATGGAGTCCAGGAACGTCCAGAAGTACCGCGGATCTACGTCGAACCGGGTGACGGTGTCGGTGAGTGCCAGGGCGATCTGTCCGAACCCGGCGGGCAGCTCGGCGAGTCGGGGCGGGTCGAGCGGGGTGCTCGGGCCGGGCGGGGCTGGGGCGAGTGGCGTGTACTCGCCGGGCCGGGCGGAGTCGAACGAGGTGGCAGCGGTCGGCCGGGGGGAGTCGAGTCGCCGGTTCGCGGTCGACCGGGGTGAGTTGAACGGCGCGGTCGTGCCGACCTGTGGTGACTCGGCCGGGACGGTCGCGCTCAGGTCTGGCGGGACGAACAGGAGGGGCGCAGCGGACGGTGACCACGCGGTGCGCAGCGCGTACTCGACGGCGTCCAGCACGGCCGCCGGGGAATCCCGGCGCACCGGGCCGTCGACGATATCGTCGACCATTCGCGCGAAGGCGTAGAGGGCGTGGACGGCGGGGCGCCGCTCGGCGGACAGCAGCCGGGTCGCCAGGTAGTAGGTGCGTCCGTGGACGGCGGCCGTCCGGCGACAGCGTTCGTACGCCCCGCGCAACATTTCGGGGTCGGCGATGCGGTGGGAACCGGTGGTGTAGGCGGCTGCGGCCGGATGCTCACGCGGTTCCGGGCGGGCAAGGTGATCGATATCCTCTCCGCTCACCGTGGGACCGGTTGATCGCCCGTGCGTGGCTGCGGCGTTGTGCTCCGTTCGGGGCGTGGAGTCGCGTGTGGTCGGGGGCGCGGTGCTGTGCCCAGTGGGAAGCGCAGTGGTGACACCGGGACCGTGCTCGGTACCGGAGGCAGTGGGTGGGCTGCCCTGCACATTCCTCGACACGCGATTCGACGGAGGCTGCGCCGTCGACGCCGGTGTCGCCGACTGCGGCGCTGTTGCGGACCGGGCGGGTGCTGCCGGGGCGGCTTCGGGCTGTCCAGCGGCGTGGAGACCGAGTTCGCTGAAGGGTTTCGGGCCGTGTTCGGCGTTCACGGTCCAGTGGTGACAGTGGGTGTCGTGACTTGCCGGGGCGTTCCGCGCAGGCGTAGCGGATCCACCGTCCGCAGCGAGAGTGCGGCGACGACGGCGGCGAAGGTCGCGGCGGCGACATGCCAGAAGTTGTAGAGCCCGATCGAACCGTCCGGCTGGAACACCAGCATCAACCAGGTGCAGATGCCGACCAGCGTCATGAGCGTGGTGGTCGACAGCGCGAATCCGGCGGCCAGCGCCAGCGGCCACGAGTAGTACCAGGGCAGCGCGGCCGGCGACAGGATGACGATCGCGACGAATGCGATCAGGATCCCCAGCACCGCATCGCGTTCGGTGAGTTTGAACCGCCACCAGGTCCACACCAGCAGGCCCAGGAGCGCGGCCATGCACAGTAAGCGGGTCACCTCGAGGGTCGAGCCGAGCTCGAAGGGGGTGATCCAGGTGGTGATATGCGCCAGGATCGTCGGCAGCGACAGCCAGTTGATGATCTTCTGCGACCCGGACAGCGCAGTGAGCCAGCCGATCCCCACCCCGGCGATCGCGGACGCCGCCACGAACACCACGGCGAACACCGCCAAACCGAGTGAGGCGATCTTGGCGAACATCTTCCAGTGGTGCGCCAGGAATTCCCGGCTACTCGTCGCGAGCGCCGCCCGCTGACCGTCCTCGGCGCGTCTGTCGCGTTCGTGCAGCATCCAGATCCACACGAGGAACGGCAGCGCCACACCGGCGGTGGCCTTGATCGCGACCCCGATGGCCACCACCACGATCCCGGCCACATGATGACGTTCCAGGACCAGCGCGATCCCCGCGCACATCAGGCCGACCATCAGCATCTCGTTGTGCACGCCGCCGATCAGATGGATCAGGACCAGCGGATTGAGCACGGCCAGCCACAGCGCGACCGTGGGCCGGCCACCGAGATGTTTGGTCAGATACGGCACCGCCCACATCATCAGCACCAAGCCCGGCAGCATCACGAACCGGAGCGCGATGGTGCCCGCGACCACGCTGTCACCGGTGACCGCGGTGATGGCGCGACCCATCAGCAGGAACACCGGACCGTAGGGGGCGGTGGTGGTGGTCCAGACGGTGCTCACGTTGTCGAGCAGGATGCCGGGGTTGGCGACGGGGCCCACCTGATACGGGTCGAAACCGTCCCGCAGCAGCGCGCCCTGGGCGAGGTAGGAGTAGGCGTCACGGCTGAACATCGGTACCGCGAACATCAGCGGGGTGATCCAGATACCGACGATGGCGCGTAATTCGTTGAGGCGCACATCGCCGGAGTGACCGCCGAAGCCCAGCGTGATACGGCCCAGCCGCACCCAGGCGGCCACCATCATCAGCACGCCGGCCCATACACAGATCATCGACAGCGCGTACCCGTGGCCGAATCGCAGCCAGGACAGGTGCACCGCTTCGAGTATCGGATCGCGTTCGCGCACACTGCCGGCCCCGAACCCGCCGAAGGTGATCATGATCGCCCCGGTGAAGCCGAGAAGCGCCGCATGCCCTTCCGGGCTGCGCAGGAAATCGGCGCAGAACCGCAACCAGCCCAGCACGCCGGGCGCGAAACCGTCCCGGCCGGAGACCCGTGTAGGAGCGGGTGCGGCCGGTGCGGGAGCGTCGGCGCCGGGGAGCTGGACGGCGGTGGCGGCGGTGTGTGTATAGGGGGCTGGCATCAGTTGTCGGTCCCCCCGGGTGGTCGGCGGTCGCAACCGCAGGCGAATAGGTCGGCGCTCAGTTTACGGCTTCCCTCCGGGAAGACAGCCGGACGGTCGCGGAGGCACGCGTCCGGACTCCGCGATTCTCGCCCACAATGCGCTGTGCCGCGAGTTTTCCCGACAGCAGCGCGGTGGGAACTCCGACACCCGGAGTGGTCCCGCAACCTGCCAGGACCACGTTCTCGCTGCCGCGCGGGAAGTTGCGCGAACGAAACGGGCCGGTCTGGCGGAACAGGTGCGCCGCGGAGAAAGGAGTCCCGGCGATCATGCCCTGATCCCGCCACGTCGCGGGCGTGTCGAGCCGGTCGACGACGAATTCGCTCGTAATCCGGTGGTATCCCCGCGCTTCCAGTACCGAGAGGAGTTCGCGCAGATAGGCCGGACCCAGCCGGTTCCAGTCCAGCGGCGCCGAATCCAGGTTCGGACACGGTGCGAGCAGTGAGAACGGTTCATAGCGGACCCCATCGTGAGTGAGGTACAGGCCGGGGTCGCTCAGGGCGGGGCGGGTCAGCAGTAGTGACGGGTCGCTCATCGGCCGGCCACCGCGCCGCGCGGTGATCTCGCGGAAGGTCTGCGCCCAGGCGGCACCGAAGTCGATCGTGTGATGCGCCTGCACGGGCCACTGTCCGGCCACAGTGACCGGTACGAGCCCATGCGCGACCACCGCCGACGGCGAGGCCCGCAGACCGCGCCGCGGCCGGACCCCGAAACGGTCCAGCGATCCGAGATCCGCGGTGAGCACGACCGCGTCGCAGGGCAGGGTCCGGCCACCGGCCGTGATCACTCGCTGCGCCCGGCCCCGGTGGTAGTCGATACCGGTCACCTCCGTGCCGAGTTCGAGCCGGCCGCCCGCGGCGGTGAACGCCCCGGCGAGAGTATCGGCGACCGCGCGCATACCGCCCTCGGGGAAATAGACGCCCAGACCTGTATCCATATGAGGAATAGCGCCGTACACGCCCAGCGCCTGGGCGGGCGCCATACCGGCGTACAGCGCCTGGAAGGTGAACAGGCGGCTCAACCGGGGGTCGCGCAGGGTACGGGCGACGCGCCGGCCCAACCGGCCGAACGCTCCGAGCGCGACGAGGTCGAGCAGAGCCGCGCGTTTTGCCGGAATCCGGACCAGATCCATGGGCGAATCGAAATTTGCGGCCAGGAATTCGTCGTATTCGGCGCGGTATACCCGACCCAGCCAGTCCCGCAGCCGACGGTAGCGCACGGCCTCGTCCGGCCCGCAGACCCGCGTCACCTCCGCGCTCATCCGATCGGCATCGGAGAACACGCGCAGATCGGATCCGTCGGCGAAACGGGCGTGATACGCCGGAGCCAGCGGCCGGATCCGCAACGGGGGCATCGCGGTATCGGTATCGAGACCCACGGCGGCCAGCGCATCGTCCACGAGTTCGGGCAGGGTGAGGATGGTGGCGCCGGAGTCGATATCGTAGCCGTCGAGCCGGTAGCGTCCCATCCGGCCGCCGGGGTGATCGGCGCGTTCCACCACGGTGACGGAGCAGCCCGCACCGGTCAGATACAGCGCCGCCGACAAACCGGACAGCCCGGCGCCGACCACGACGACACGCTCTATGGGGCCACGCACAGTCCTCATCGGAGCCCACCGAACGCCGGCCGCGCCACCGCCTCCGGGCGCGAACCGCTGATGCTGAACACGTACGAGGGGCCTGCACGGTGACGTTGCGCTGCCGCGCCCGGGGGCGAACTGCTCATGCTGTGTCGATGGGGATTGTGCAGGAGTCTTGCGTGGTGACGCTGTGCTACCGCCTCCGGGCCCGACGCGCTCATGCCGCGCGCCGAGTGGCGGCGAGCGCCATCGCCTTCAGGCGGTCTTTGGCCTCGAGGGTGGCGGAGCTTGCATCGATCGCGGCTAGGCCCTGGTCGGTGAGTTCGGCGATCCGGGTTTCCACGGCGTCGACCGCGCCCAGCTCGACCAGCAGTTCGCGCAGTTCGCCTACCTGCTCGTCGGACAGGTCGGTGCCGATGGCGGCGCGTAACCGGTCGCCGGCGGCGGGGTTGTCCGCGCCGGCCCGTTGCAGCGCCTCGGCGACCAGGACGGTGCGTTTGCCCTCGCGCAGATCGTCACCGGAGGGTTTTCCGGTGACCTCCGGATTCCCGAACACACCGAGCAGATCGTCGCGCAACTGGAAGGCGATCCCGATATCGGTGCCGTAGGTGCGGTAGGCGGCGATCAGATCCGCATCGGCGTCGGCGAGGGCCGCACCGAGGTGCAGGGGGCGCTCGACCGTATAGGCCGCGGTTTTGTACCGGTTGATCCGCAGAGCCGCCGCCACCGATTCGTCGCCGCTGGCTTCACCGTGCACATCGAGCAGCTGACCGCCCAGCACCTCGGTGCGCATCCCGGCCCAGACCGGGGCGAACCGCCCCAGTGCCGCCGGGTCCAGGCCACTGCCGTGCACCATATCGTCGGCCCAGGCCAGGGCCAGATCACCGAGCAGGATCGCCACCGATTCGCCGTAGTGTGCGGAATCGCCGGTCCAGCCCTGGTGGTGATGGCGCTGTTCGAAGTCCACGTGCACGGTGGGGAACCGGCGGCGGGTGCGGGAGCAGTCGATGATGTCGTCGTGGATCAGCGCGCACGCCTGCACCAGCTCGAGCGCGGCACAGGCCTGGAGTACGGCCTCGGCCTGAGCGCCGGCCGGGTCACCGCCGGCACCGAGCCAGCCCATCCAGGCGAAACCGGGCCGGGTGCGTTTACCGCCGCGCAGAACGAACGATTCGAGCGCGCCGACCGCGTCGATGAATACCGGACCCAGTTCGGTGACGGCTTCTGCGCGGGTGGCGAAATAGCCGGTCAGGGCCTGTTCGACGGCGGTCGCGAAGGCCGCTGTCCCGGGGACGGCCGAGAGGGGACCCGGACGGGTCGGGGTTTCGGTTCCGGTTCCGGCGGACAGGATGACCTCCCAGATCGTTGCTCGCCATGGGCGCCGGCCACCGAGATCGCCCGCAGGGTCCCTCCGATGGTGTCCCATGGTCACCCGCCGTGGCGACGGGACCTGATCGCAGAATACGCGCGCGCGGGCGGCGGCCCCGATTCGGTGGGCGGTGCTCACAGCGAGCGGGGGCCGCCCGGACTCGGGTACGGCTTTAGACTGGCCCGGTGACTTTCGACTACGCGCGGGGACTCCCGACCCCTGGCCGGCCGTCCCCCACGTCACCGGACGTCTCCGCGACGCCTTCGGTCGTGCAGAGCCTGAAGCGGCACGCGGGTGGCGCCGTGCCCTTCTCGGTGGAGTTCTCCCCACCCCGCGACGAAGCCGGTGAGCAGCGGTTGTGGCGTGCGGTGCGCACCTTCGAACGGATGCATCCCGCCTTCGTCTCGATGACCTACGGCGCCGGTGGCAGTACCCGCGATCGCACGGTGCGGGTCACCGGGCAGCTCGCCCAGGAAACCACCCTGCTGCCGGTCGGGCATCTCACCGCGGTCGGGCACAGTGTCGCCGAGCTGCGGTCCATCGTCGGTGCCTACGCGGACTCGGGGATCAGCAATATCCTCGTACTGCGCGGCGACCCGCCGGGCGATCCGCTGGGGGAATGGCAGAAGCATCCCGACGGCGTGGAGTACGCCGAAGAACTGGTGCGGATCGTGCGCGACCTCGGCGATTTCCATGTCGGGGTGGCCTCGTTCCCGCAGGGGCACCACCGTTCGCCGGACCTGGATTGCGATACCGCCTACCTCGCCGCGAAACTGCGTGCGGGCGCGGAATATTCGATCACCCAGATGTTCTTCGATGTCGACGACTATCTGCGGTTGCGTGACCGGATCGCCGCCTTGGACCCGGTCGAAGGCGCCAAACCCATCATTCCCGAGCTGATGCCGATCACCTCGCTGCGCACTGTGGAGCGAGCCGAACAGCTGTGCGGCCGCCCACTTCCGGAGCCGGTCCTGGAGCGGTTGCGCCGCGCCGCGGGATCCGGTGCGGAGGAGGATCGCGCCGCGGTCCGCGCCGCCGGGATCGAGATCGCCACCGAAATGGGTGAACGACTGATCGCCGAAGGCGCCCCCTGCCTGCATTTCATCACCCTGAATTTCGCCAAGGCCACGAGCGAGGTGCTGACCAACCTCGGTTACGGAGTCACCGCGGCACCGCTGAGCGCCTGAACCTCGGATACCGGCTCGGGGTGGACGGGCAGGCGCGATCACGAACGAGCTGGCCGACAGAATCGCGATGTGGGGGGCCTGCGGGTCTGCGGGCCGATACCGCTGTGTTCGGAATTGCGGCTGGGAACTGCCGCTAGGCGAGCGGGGCGTGGACGCGGATCGTCGTCCGTTCGCCCTGGCGGAGAACCTCGAGGGCATGGTCGTCGTGGCGCAGGATCAGCCCGGGTGCGCCGTCCACGGGATCGAGGATCTCGATCCCGGCGATCCGGGCGCCGTCGTGGTCGAGTCGGTCGCCCGGTTTGGCGGCGATGAATACTCGGCCGTCCACGACCCACCAGGTGCCGGGGATTCCGGGCAGCTGCTCGGGGGATTCGCCGAGGATATGCCGGGCGAGCGGGTCCGTTTCGCGGTGTGTGCTGCGCAGGCGGGTCGAGTAGCGGCTGTGCCACTGTGTCCAGTCGGTATCGACACTGGGATGGACGGCGATGGTCATACGAGCCTCCTCGAACCCGGCCGGAAAGGGCCTGTTGCCCGCCGATCGGTCCGGGCCGGTTCATCATCCGGCCACGGGAACGTCGGGCACAAGACTGAAAATCAAGGTGAGTTCAGCTCTTTTCCGGGCCGGAGAGTACGTCCTTTCCAGGTCAGAGCGTTGCGGCGCCGATCGCGGTGTGAGCGTGCCCACAGCAAGAAGTAGGCCGTTATTGCCACTGGGTGGGACGTTGCGGCAGCGACATCGCCGGATTCCGGCCGCCGTCCGGTTTCCAGTCCGCGCGCGAGTAACCGTCCGGCACCGGCGGTGGCGTACCCGAACAGCCCCCACCGGCGCACCGATCCGCGGCCGAGCACGCCGGCCAGCGGAGGCAACCAGTACGCCCAGGCCGCGACCGCCGCGACCGCGAGCCCGCCGGGGATCGAACCGCCGTACGCGGACCACAGCCAGCGCCGGTAGCCCGTCGCGAGTTCGCCTCCACTCCGGTACATCCGTGTCCGGGCCAGATCGCCGGCCGCCGCCAGCCCGGTGCGGTAGCCGCCGCGGCGCAGTGCGCGGGCGATATCGAGGTCTTCGGTGGCGCTGTCCGCTACCGCCGCGTGACCGCCGATCGCACGGTAGGCGGCCGCGTCGAACACCAGGAACTGTCCACACGCGACCACGGTCGAGGTCCGCAATCCGCGATCGGCGCATACCACCGGCAGCGTCGACGCCCACGACCAGCACAGCAGCGGTTGCACCAGGTGCTCGGCGAGGGACCGCGCCTGCTGCTGCGGCCAGGGCGACACCAGCGCGATATCTCGGCGCCGTAGTTCGGTCACCGCCGCAGCGAGGGCGCCCGGCGCGAGCCGGATATCGGCGTCCAGGAACACCAGCACCGTGGTGTCCGCGAGCTGCTCCGCGGTATCGGCGAGCGCCCGGCAGGCCGCGGCCTTGCCGGTCCAGCCCGGCGGCGGGCTTCCGGTCCCGCGCAGCAATGTGCAGCGCGGGTCGCCGTCGATTGCCTCGGCTGCACGTGCGGCGGTGCCGTCCGTGGAGTCGTCGTCGAATACGAGTATCCGCAGCCGTGGGATATCGCTCTGAGCGCGCAGATCGGCGATCAGGGCCGGGATCCGGTCGGCTTCGTCGCGGGCGGGGACACAGACTGTCACCGCCTCGGCGATCGGCGCAGCAGTGTCTGACAGCCTGGGCACGGTGAGCCGGTTCCACACCGTCAGCGCCGCACAACCGGCGGCCAGCCCGGAGCCCACGGCCACCAGCCGTGCCAGTCGCCCGGGCGCCGGCCCGGCGGAGCCTGCTGCGCGAGCCGGTGGGGAGGAGTGTGCCGGTCGGCGCCGCGCGGTGGGCCTCATACGTCGTTCTTGACCTGATCCCACCAGCGGCGCAGCGAGAAACCGGCCGGGGCGCCGGAAGCGGGCGGGTTGCGGTAGAGGTAGGCCAGCGCGGCGACGACGGCCGCGACGGCCAGTGTGATCCCGCCGACGATACCGGCCCAGCCGGCGAACGAGCGGGTGTTCGGATCGGCGTAGCCGACTTCGGCGCGGACCGTGCTCACCTCACCGGCGGGCAGTTTCCAGGTGACCACCGCATCGCCCTCGCGGGTGCCGTTGGTTTTGGCGACCCGGGCCGGGAACGCCACACTCAACTGCACATCCGAACCGTGCGGGGCCAGCGTTTCGAGATCGACGCGGCCGTTGAGGCTGACCAGGTCGCCGTTGCGCTGGAATTTCAGATCGAACAGGCCCTGTGCCTGTTCCGACAGCTGGCCGAGCTGTTCGACCTCGCCGAAGTTCAGGTCGTCGAAGTAGATTTCGCTGCCGACGTAACCGTCCTGGTTGTACGGTTCGATCCGCACTTTGGTGGCCAGTGCTTCCGGAGCGGTGAACTGAGGTCCCTTGTCCTCACTGTTCTCCGGGACGACCGCGGCCACGATCCGGCCCGAGACCCGGTCGTTGGACGACAACCCCATCGACGCCTGGACCCGCAGGCAACCGGCCAGGGCGGGCACCAGCAGTGCGGCCAGTACGATCGCCGCCGTCACCCGCGCCCGCAAGCGGCGCGAGCGCAGAACAGGGACCGGGGAGCCGGGTTTCGCAGTAACGGGACTCGAAGGCACGGATGACATGGTGCCAGGCCGCGACTCACCGACGCCATGCGACGGGCCCGGCCGCGTCGCCGCCTGGCGCGTTGTTGCGTCCGGTCCCGGTGCGAACCGCCCGGACCAGCAGCGGAACCCCGAGCAGGCCCAGCGCGACTCCGCCGTAGCCGGCCGAGTACGGCAGGCCGAGGAAAACCGCGTGTGCCAGCGCGGAACCCAGCCACGTCCACAGGAACATCAGTACCGGTACGCCCAGTCGCCGGGTGGGCGGGGCGGTCCGGTCCCATACGGTCAGCGCACCGGCGATGAGACCGGCCACCAGGAACCAGCCGAGATAGTTCGTCCAGGGGATGGCCGCGAGCCCCGGCAGTCCCGAATCGGTATCGGCCCACTGCCACTGTCCGTCGGCCACCATCTGCGGGTCCAGGAACAGATCCCAGCCCACCGCACCTGCCGAGGTGGCGGCGATCCGCGCCGCAGGCGTACGGCACAGGATCCCCGCGACCACCCAGATCGGATATATCCCGCCGGTCCACGCGAGCGGGACCACCAGCGGCACATCGAACAGTGCCGGGCCCAGCCGCCCGGCCGCGTACTCGTAGGCGCCGAACGGGAATCCGGTGGCGGTGCCCACCGCTTCGGCGGTGAGACCGATACCGGAAACGATCACGCCGAACCCCGCCGCGTACCGCAGACCGCGGGTCATTGCCGCATGGATCAGGGCGGTGCCGGCGGAGGCGAGCACCACCGCCACCGTGACGGCATCGCGGGCGGACCCGTCGGTCAGCGGATACGCGATCTGCACGGCGACGAGCAGGATCAGGCAACCTGCCGGCACCAGCTCACGTGGGCTGTCCACCCGAATCTTCGAGACCACCACGCTCACCTGCGCAGCCACCGCCACCCACGCCGGCCGTCGCGCAGGACCAGCCGCGCCGCGGTACGTCCGCTCGCTCCGGATACCCCGCCGCCCGGATGGGTGGAGGCACCGGTGAGGTAGAGGCCGGGCGCGCCGGGCACCCGCTGCCCGGACAGTTCCGGTAGCGGCCGCCACAGCATCATCTGGTCGAGGCTCATCTCGATATGCATGACATTGCCGCCGCGCAGACCCATCTCGGTTTCCAGGTCGACCGGGGTCTGGATATGGCGGCGCAATACCGTCGCCGCCGCGCCGGGTGCGTACCGGTCCAGTTCACCGATGATCCGGTCGGCCTCGGATTCGGCGTGCGACGCCCAGTGCGTGCCGTCGGCGAGCCGGTAGGGATGCCATTGCGACCACAACGAGAGCTGGTGCTCTCCGGCTGGGGCGATTCCGGGGTCCAGGGCGCTGAAACTCATCCCGAGCACCACCGGCCGCGGTGGGAGCCGGCCGCCGAGGGCATTTCCGTGCGCGAGCCGCAACTCCCGGCGGTCGGTGACCAGTAGTTGCAGACCGGTCGCGGATTCGGCGGGCGTCGCGCCCGGATACTGCGGTAGTGCGCTGGTCGCGGCCCGCACCACCATGCCGATACCGGGACCGACGCGGATCCGGCGCCGCCACGCGTCCAGCGTTTCCTGGTCGAACCCGCCGGCGCCCAGTAGTTCGAGGGTGGTCAGGATATGGGTTCCGGCGATCACGGTTTCGGCAGTGTGCTCGTGCCCTGCGGCGGTACGGATCTGCCACCGGTCGCCGTGGCGGGCGAGCGCGGTGACCGCGTCACCGGCGACGATCTCCCCGCCGTCGGCGCGCAGCCGGGCCACGAGTGCTTCGGTGAGCGCGCCGCTGCCGCCGACCGCGCGGCCGGGCGGCAGGGTGT
>NZ_BAFV01000023.1 GCF_000308515.1 Nocardia carnea NBRC 14403
CGGTAACCGATTCGCCGAGTTCCGGCATCTTCACCGGGGTCCCGGAGGCCGGGCCGGACGCGGACGCCGCGGGCTGCGCCGCCGGTGCGGGTTCCGGTGCGGGCGCGGCTTCCTGCGCGGGTGCGGGTGCAGGCTCGGGTTCGGCGGCAGCCGGTTCCGGAGCCGGTGCGGGGGCGGCGGATTCGCCGGCCTCACCGATCACACCCAGTTCGCCGCCCACCTCGACGACGTCGTCTTCCTGGGCGACGATCTTCGTCAACACACCCGCCGCGGGGGACGGGATCTCGGTGTCGACCTTA
>NZ_BAFV01000022.1 GCF_000308515.1 Nocardia carnea NBRC 14403
GCCCCGAGAATGCCGGGCCCACCCTGCCAGCAGCTGTGCATACGACGCGGCCGACCGGACAACCGGTCGGCCGCGTCGTTGTCTATGAGCCGGAAGCCGCGCGTCGCCGACCGAGATCGTTGCCGCGGGCCGCGGGGTGTGTGTGCCGGATACGGCACCGGGCCGTCTGCGAGGCGCTGTACACAGCCTCGGAGACGGCCCGGTGCCGACATCTGATGACGCCCCGGCCGCAACTGGGCGCGGCCGGGAGCCCGGTATCAGGCGGCGGGGTGGTCGATCGGTTCCTCGCTGTTCTTCGGCGCATTACCGTTCGCCCGTCCCGACCGGTACCGCTTGAACACCTCCCACACGATGGGCAGCACCGAAACCGCCACGATCAGCAGGAAGATGATGTCGATGTTGTCGCGTACGAACTCGATCTGCCCCAGCAGATAACCGAGCATCGTCACACCCGCGCCCCACAGCACACCGCCGAGCACGTTGTAGGTGAGGAACACCGAGTACTTCATCTTCGCCGCGCCCGCGACCAGTGGAGCGTAGGTGCGCACGATGGGTACGAACCGGGCCAGCACGATGGTGATCGGCCCGTGCTTCTCGAAGAATGCATGCGATTCGTCGATGTAGGCCTTCTTGAAGATCTTGGCGTCGTTGTTCTTGAACAACGCCGTTCCGCCCCGTGAGCCGATCAGGTATCCGACCTGGTCGCCGGCGATCGCCGCAATCGGAATCAGAACGAGTAGCACCCCGATCGGTGCGAAGGGTTCGATTTCGGTTGATTTGGATGCGGCGATGAGCCCCGCGGTGAACAGCAGCGAATCACCCGGCAGCAGGGGAAACAGCAGGCCCGATTCGATGAACACCACAAGGAGTAGGCCCAGCAACACCCAGGTGCCGAACGAATTGAGCAGATTGACCGGATCGAGGAAACCCGGCATCAGGGCAAGTTCGGTGGTGGCCGCTGCGGCGGCTGAGTAACTCACCCAGCCGAAGATACCGCAGAAGAATACGCTCCCTGTTTCCGGATTGCCCGTTTCGGGCGGTTATCGCGGAACGATAGCCGGATTCAATGTCTGCCGGTGCTTTCCTGTAGCGTCGCCTCGATCTCGGCGACGCGCCGGGCCGGGATACCCCAAGGGTCCGCAAGCCCGAGCCGGGAGTCCAGATCCCACAGTACGCATTCCTCGCCGGGCTGCGCGACCAGCGACCATGCCACCACGGTCCGGCCGAGTTGACCGGCCATATCGGCCGGCTCCGAACCGGCCGGTTCCGCGCCCTCCGGATGGTGGTGCAGGAACTGTCCGTAGGCGCGTTCGCAGAAATCGGCATACCGGCGCGTGCACAGGATGAAACCGTGCCAGGCTTCGTCGACCGCGCGGGACGGCATTCCGATGACCTGGTCGTCGGCCAGCGCCGGGCCGCAGCAGCGCAGCCATTGCCGTAAACCGGTGGCGACGAGCTCCCGCGGTTCCCATGGGCAGGTTTTGTAGACGGCCTCCGGGAGGTCGAGTGCGCGGACCGCGTGCTCCGCGGCGGCCTGCTCGATATTTCGGCGCCGGGGTCGGGTGAAGGTGAACACGCTGTCATTATCCGTCTGCACCGGGGTGGCTCGGCTCGGAAAGCAGTTTCGTGCCGCTGTCGGCTGTCAAGCCCTGCATTCGGATGAGACCGTGCGCCAACGCCGTTCGTCGGTACCGTGGAGTAATGGAACTGGTGCTGGGGTTTTTCGTCCTTCTGATGCTGGGGCTGCTCTGTGTCTCGGCGATCGTAGGAATCGTCGTCGCTGTCGGTAAGGCCGGTTCCGGCGGGCGGCGGGGCAACCGTGCGCGGCGGGGCGGGTATACCGCGGGCGGTACCTATTTCGTCGGCGACGGTGGTTCAGGTGGTTGGAGTTCGGGTGACGGCGGGTCGGATGGGGGAGGCGGAAGCAGCTGCGGGGGCGGCGGTGGCGGCGGCGGTGGCGGTTGTGGTGGCGGGGGTGGTGGAGGCGGGGGTGGCTGATCGAAATGACGGGCACTACCGCGTCCGAAATGGCTGTAACCAATAGTTGCGTGTAATATTCGACGGGACCCTAGGGGGTGTGTACGGGCTTTCTGTAGGGCCCTCGAAACCCGTTGTGGCCCTGGAGGCTTTGATTCGGCCGTTGTGCGCCACGCCGGGAATTATATCAATTTGATATAGGGTGGAAACGCGCTTTTCCACAGAATGTCGGCCAGCCTCTGATTGTGTCTCAAATTATCCGGCCCACACTCGATGTTCATGAAGAATTTCGGATAACTTTCGAATCCGCTTCCGAATCAACGTAATTCATGAACAGGCATAGACCATTCTCGGATGCAGCGTTCACCCGCCACCGTTACTGTGCGTGCCGTGGTTACCGCATTGGTAGTACTCGCAATCCTGATTCTCGTTGCCTCCGTAGTCCATCTCGCCAGCCGGCCACCGGAGGAACTCGTTTCGCGCAGACAGCGGGTGCGGGCCGGATCGGATACCTACTCCGACTGATTCGCCACCGCGGGCGAAAGCACCACCACCGCAATCGGACGCCGGGTCTTCTTCTGATACTCGCTGTACCGGCCCTTGTTCACCGCGTCCACCAACCCCCAGCGGCGCGCGTACTCCGGATCGCCGGGCAGAATCGCCCGAGCCACCACCGGAAACGCGCGCCGCCCCACTTGGATCTCACATTCCGGCCGCGCCTTCACATTCGCCAGCCACCCCGGCGGCCGCGGCGACCCGCCGTTCGACGCGGTCACCAGAAAATCCGCGCCGTCCTTCGCGTAGGTCAAGGCCGAGGTCCGCGGTAATCCGGTCTTCCGTCCCACGGTCCGCAACAGCAGCGTCGGATTCCCGAACAGCAGCCGGTGTCCCACCAGCCCACCGCTCTTCTCGTATATCCACTGATGCGCCTGCAACGCCCGCACGAACAACCCTGCCACAAGCCCTCCTCCGCTCGGCAACATCCCCACCCTAACCACCCGCCGAGAACCGCACCCGGCCTGATTGGCCCCCGCCCAGCCAACCGGGTACCATCCCACACCTGCGGCCCCTGGTCGCGACGAGGGGCGGTAGCTCAGTCGGTTAGAGCCGTGGACTCATAATCCATTGGTCGTGGGTTCGAGCCCCACCCGCCCCACAAACGTCAGATCCGCACCGTCGCGTGGGCAGTCCTTGTTTGTCACGCCACACCCGGTTCCGCGTCACCCGTGTCAATGACAACTCGCTCCCAGGCGGTCCGTACTGCAGGTGGCAGTACGAGTTCGTTCCAGATGTCCGCGAGTAGAACGCCATCGATATAGGCGAGGATGTCGGCCGGTCCGCCTTCGCGTATCACAATTTCGTACACACGTGCGCGCTGGCGTCGGTCGCGCAGATTGTAACGGCGACCGCGGTCGGACCAGTTCAGGTGCAAGGGAAGTTCGATCGTCGCCAGGGCCTTCTCTGGGGCCAGCCGGGGGAGGGCTGTGGGTGTCATGATCGGGCGGCTACGAGTGCTGTCGGCTTCGACGAATTCGATCCTGGGTGTCAGTGCGAATTCGAAGCCGGCTTCTCCGATGATCCGGGCAGCGGTATGGAGGGTAGGTGACTTCTGGCCTCGTTCGTAGGAGGAGAGTGTGGGCTGGGATGAGCCGGCCACTTCGGCCAGCACGGCCTGCGACAGGCCGGCGGCTTCGCGGGCTTGCATGAGAAGACGCTCTACAGCCATCTGCCTAGTATATCCGTTCGGATATTACGGGAGGAAGTCATGAATTCGTCGAAGGATGTCGTGTCGGTACGTCCGATGGTTCGAGCGGACCTCGACGGCGCCGACGAAATCTGCCGGATTGCCTTCGGTACCGCCCTCGGCGTACGCGACCCGAGTACGACCTTCGGATCCGCCGAGCTGGTCCGTACTCGCTGGGCGGCAAACCCGGACGCCGCTTTCGCGGCTGATATCGGCGGCCGGCTCGGGGGATCGAACTTCGCCGCGCACTGGGGCAGCGTCGGGTATTTCGGACCGCTGACCGTGCGCCCGGATCTGTGGGACCAGGGCATCGGCCGGCACCTGATGGACCCGATCATGGAGTGCTTCGAAACGTGGAATACCCGCCATGCAGGCCTGTTCACGTTTCCGGACAGTCCGAAGCATCTGGAGTTGTATCGCCGGTACGGGTTCTGGCCTCGATTCCTCACGGCCGTGATGGGCAAACCCGTGGCCGATCCGCGCGGCACACCGCCGCCGACATACGCAACGGTTGACGCCGCGCAACGCCCCGAGTACCTGGCGTCGTGCCGGTCGCTGACCGACACCGTGTACGAGGGATTGGACCTCGAAGGCGAGATCCTATCCGTACACGCGCAGGGTATCGGCGACACCGTTCTACTCGAGGGCGCCGCCGGGCTCGACGGCCTCGCCGTCTGTCACCTCGGCCCGGGCTCCGAGGCGGGCGCCGCCGTCTGTTACGTCAAGTTCGGGGCCGTCCGCCCGGGCCGCGACGCCGCGAACCGCTTCGAACGCCTCCTCGACGCCTGCGAGCAACTCGCCGCCACCCGTGGACTCGAACGCGTCGACGCCGGGGTGAACCTGGCCCGCGCCGACGCCTACGGACACATGATCGACCGCGGATACCGCACCGGGTTGCAGGGCGTGGCCATGCATCGTCCCAACGAATCCGGCTACAACCGTGCCGACACGTACGTGATCGACGACTGGCGCTGAGCGTGGCGGATGCTCAGCGTGACGATTGCACCAGTCCTTCCTGGACGTAATCCCGGCATGTTCGCCGGCGAAAGCGGCTTCCAGCGCGGGAATATTTCTCTACCTGATTGCGAAGTTCAGCGGCCCTGGATTCCAGACCCCGGAACGGTGGACAGTTGTTGTGACGGGCAGTGCGGCCGTGGCTGTCGGGTCGTACGGAACGAGTCTGTGGATCTCACCCCAGTTGCGTTTCCAGTCATCGCGCAGATAGGAGGGCATGACCTCGGAGCGGGCCAGTAGTTCGGTGTAGCCGAGCGGCCCACCCGAAGCATGGCTCTGCCAGTTCGTGGTCATGATGGCGGCCGAAAACTCCGGGGTGATGCGGTATTCGGGCGTTTCGGCGATCCCGTATCTGTGCCGCATCGGTTGCTGGCACGGGAACTGCAGGCCGACGAGCCAGTCCATCAATACCGGGCTGGTGTGTCCTACCAGTGAGTCGAGCGTCTGTAGTTGCGGCACGCGGGGTGGTGTCACGGCCAGCCACTGTGTCGGGTCCGAACTGTCGACGGAGGCGACCAGGCGGACTGCATCGGCCTGGTCGGGCAACTGTTCGAGCGGGATCCGGAGGTTTCTCCAGGACGGTTGGAGCACGTTCACATCGTCGGGCGTGATCTGGCCGAGCGTTTGGACGCCCCGGTCTCCGGCGACACCGTATTCGATGTAGAGACGCTGTCCGCTGACCGGAAGGCCATCGAGGTCGGTCGAGGCGATTCGGCCTGCGGCGGCGATGGCGATGATCTCGCCGCGCCCACCGTCCGGTAGGACGTACCACCCGGATACGAGGTTCTTCTTCGGTCCCGGGTTGCCGTAGGTCCCGAGCATCGGAGTGGTTGCGGGGTCCAGGCCGAACGGCAGGGGAACGGTGCTGCCGTTGATGCCCGCTCGGACGACGCCACCGGTTCCGACGCTGGTGGCGGTATCGGAGCTGGTTGTTGTGCCGGTGCTGCCCAGCGATTGACCGACCGAAGCGGCCGCGGCGTCCGACGCGTCGGGAAGCAGGTCGTCGAAATTTGTTCCGTTGGGGGTGAACCCTTCATTGCCTCCGGCGCCGAGCGCCGTGGCTGGGTCGCTGGAAAGGGGTTGTAGGACCCCGCCGTTGGGATCGGGCTCCACCAGTACGTCGTTCGCCAGGCCGCAAGGGTACCCGGCGAGTGCGGAGAGGTTCGATTTCGCGATCGAGTACGCCGGGTACTGGTCTGCGGCCGCTTTTGCGAACGACGCCACCTGGAATGTCACCACAAGGGCTACTGCCAGCGTGAACGCGGGGATTCGCCTGCGGACCGGTCCCTCGGCACGGCGGAACGGTTCGCGGATATGGAACCAGCCCGCGGCCACAACGGTGAGCAGGGACAGGGCGAGCAGCACGGTGCCCACCGGGATACCGGCGATCGAAATCGGCTTGTCCCACCACGGGATTCCGTAGCTGGCCACATACCACCAGCTGTTCGAGCTGGCGAACGACATCGCCAGTACCCCGAGCACTGCCGCAGCGAACAATGTCCGGTTGCGCCGGGATCGCAGTACTCGGGGGCCCGCCGCGACCGCGGCAACCACCGCCACCGCGCCCGCCAGTCCGGCGAAAACACCGAGGTGATGAGTGAATTTCGTGGGAGAGAACATCATCAACGGAATCGCGGCGATTGTGGTGCCCACGATCCGCCGCGCCGGTCCCGCGGCCAGTCCGGGAATCCTGCCGCTGTGCCGGAACAACGCCAGAACCGATACTGCGAGAGCCGAGAACATGGCGAGCATGGCGAATCGTCGCGCCAGTGAGCCGTCGGGCATTGCCTGGAAAAGGTTCTGGTAGACGAGATATTCGTCGTGCCAGGGCATATTCGGGCCGACCACCTTGTGTGCCTCGTACATCGCGGTGACAGAGGCAATCGGCTGACCGGCGAAAGCGATTGTGAGCACTGCCGTACCGGTGGCAAGTGCGGGCGCGATCAGGGCCGCATAGCCGAAACTGCGGGCCCGGTCGACGATGATCCGGGTCAGCGGGCGAGCCCCCGCAAGGAGTGCCGCGAAACAGATCAGACCACACGGGTTGGTGACCACGGCCAGCGCGGCGGGTATCAATGCCAGCGCAGCCGGTGTCAGCCGCCGGGTTGCCAGCGCGCGTTCCATCGATACCCAGGTCAGCAACACCCCGAGGGCTATCGCGGGCTCTGGGCGCAGACCGTTGTTGTAAGGCAACCAGAACGCCAGGAACAGCAGGCCGCCCGCCCATACTGCGGCCCGCTCTGTCCGCGCCGCAACCCCGAGGCGCGGCACCACTTCGCGGCTGATGAGTAGCCAGCACACGACCGCGATGATCAGTTCCGGTAGCCGGACCACGATGCTCGCGGTCGATATCTGTGCTAGCCATCCGAACAGGTAGTCATAGGGGATGCCGATCGGGGTCTCGGGCACTCCGAAATAGGCGAAATAGTTCGCCAAATAGCCTGCGTGCTCGGCGGTTCGGGCCATGCCGAGGATGTAGCCGTCGTCGGCGGTGCCCGCACCGATGAAGTACCACAGCACCAAGATTCCGAGAATCACGCCGTCGATCGGGCGCGGTCGCCACCAGCGCCGCGTCAGCACCCGCCGGTTTCGGCGGTTGTCGGAACCGTCGAGCCGGTGCAGGGCCCACAATGCCAGCGCGGTGGCGAGCAGGGCGGCGACGATTGTTCCCTGCTTCGAGACCGTCGGCGAGGTCGTGAACCGGGAGTCGATCCGCGCATCAGCGTGCACGCCCGCCGCTGCGGGGTCGGCGAGATCGGTGAAGAACCCGACCAACTGCGGGCGATGATCGCCGTGCAGCACCACGGGCTCGCCTACGCCTGTGTCCACGCTGGTGCGGGTGCTGTCGGAGGTGACCGCCACCCGGCAATCAGCAGGTAGCTCGGTCGTCGGAGTGTCGAGCAGAGTCCGGTCGCGAAGCACGATCTGTAACCGGCCACCGTTCTGGGCCGGTGTGACCACGGCGTTCAGGCCGTAATGCCAGGCCTGACCGGACTGCGGCGGGATCGTCGACAGCAGGTTTCCGCCGGCCGCACCGAGACTCGCCGCGGCCGAACACGGCACGACGATGGTCATATCGGCCGGCGAGTAGGACACCAGCGGTGCCGTGACGCTGCTCGATCGGCCGGGCTGCGGCCACGACAACGACGCCTGCTCCTGATTCACCGGTAGGAACGGCACAAGCACGGCCAGGGCTGCACCGATGAGACCGGCTACGACAGCAATACGACGCCACCGCCGATAAGGCTGCGCCGGATCGTCTGCAGTGACGCGGACAGGTAGGCGTTCGCGGGTGCGAGTCAGTGTCATGGCCGGCCCCGGCCGATCGCCGTTCTGAATCCCACAGCACTCTGCTCGCAGTGCAGCGAGCTGTGATCGTGTCTGCTCACCTGGGAAGGTCTAGTTGAAACACTTGTTACAGTCAAGCTATGGCAGGCCGACCCGACTCGAAGAAACGCGAAATGATGCTGAACCAGGCTTGCGAAATACTGTCCCGCAGCGGCGTCGTCGATACCTCCCTGCGGTCGCTTGCCGCACAGATGGGCACCAGCGGACGGATGCTGATCTACTACTTCGGTTCGAAGGAAAAGCTGATTCTCGAAGTCATAGAGCACGAACAGCGCCGGGCCGCGCCGGACCCCGGAGTCTCCTCCTCGGCCGCTGACCTACGCGCCTACATTCTGGCCGACTGGGATTCGATCACCCGTGGGGAAAAGCACGTCAGCGTACGGATTCTGGAGCAAGTTTTCGGCGCCGCCTGTGCCCAGGAAAGCCCCTACGCCCATTACACCGCACAAACTCTGGACCGGCTGATCGGCAACTTCGAAGCACGTCTGGTCGCCATCGGAATGCCCGGCGATATCGCCGCCACCCGTGCGGTTGTCGGGCTCACCGCGCTCCAGGGATATCTCATGCGATACTTCACGGCCGCGGATCCGGCCGCGGTCGATCGCGACTTTCTCCGCTTCGTGGACGATGTCATTCTTGCGCCGTTCTGAGGGGAACTGCTCAACTCCCCTCGCGGGGTAGCCGGTTTCGCAGGCGGACCGGTGACGGGGTAGCACGGCCGGGACAGAGTCGCGACGTCGAGAAACAACCCGAAAATGACTGGCGCTGAGCGTTGTTCCCGCGTGGGACCGGAATGCGTGCCGTCCGGCCCCACGCGGGTGCGCGTCAGCGCTTCATCAGGGCGAAGACTCCCCAGCCGAGATATTCACGCAGATAGCGCGTGTAGCTCGCCGGTTCTGTGTCGAGACCCTCCCGCACCTCGGGGGCCAGTTCGTCGTCCGGGTTCCGGTCGAGCCAGCGGCGCATGCTGAGCCACTGTGCCGCGGTGTACCGGTCCCAGCTGTCCTGGTCGGCGAGCATCATTTCCACGACGTCGTAGCCGAGACCCTGGAATTGCCCGATCAGGTCCGGGAGTTCCAGGTAGTCGGCGATGGCGGTGGCACGGCAGGCCTTGGCGGTCTCCTCGTCCGGAGGGGGCCGCCGCCAGTACGGCTCACCGATCAGCATCAGGCCGCCGGGGCGGAGGTTGCGATCGAGCAGTTCGATCGTTCCGGCGACACCGTTGCCGATCCACGTGGCGCCGACACAGGCGGCCAGATCGACGGGCTCGTCCGCGACGTGACCGGCGGCGTCACCGTGGACGAACTCGACCCGAGCGGCGACACCGAGTTCCGCAGCGCGGGCCTGGGCCTGCTCGGTGAAGACGGTGCTGATGTCGACCCCGGTACCGGTGATGCCGTGGTCCCGCGCCCAGGTGCACAGCATTTCGCCCGAGCCGCTGGCCAGGTCGAGTGCCCGCGTCCCTGGTGCGAGGTGGAGTGATTCGCCCAGGGCGGACAACTTGGATGGGGTCAGCGGGTTGTGGATGCGGTGGTTGTTTTCGCGGATGGTGAAGATGCGGGGGAGGTCCATGACCTGATTCCTTTCCGTCATGTCTCGTCAGATGCCGAACGCCGCCGGGTAGGCGATGGTCCCGCTGGGAATCGGCCGGGTGGTGTCCAAGGCCAGCGCCATCATTGCCTCGTCCGGGGCATCGAACGGTGCGTGGATTCCGAACCGTGAGGCCGGAGTGAAACCGAAACGTGGGTAGTACTCGGGGTGTCCGAGGACGACGACCAGGTTTTCGCCCATGGCTGCGGCCGAGTCGAGGGCTGCGTGGATCGCCGCGGAGCCCGCGCCCGTTCGCTGGTATTCGGGCCGGACCGCGCACGGCGCCAGTGCCAAGGCGGCTTCCTCGCCGACGCGGCAGCGTGTGAGCAGCGCATGCCCGACGACCTCGCCGGTGGCAGTGGTGGTGAGCATGGACAGCCCGTCGATCCACGCCTCGGGGTCGGCGCGCAGGGCGTCGACGATGTCGGCTTCCTCGGCGGTGGGGAAGGCGGCCAGTTCGACCGCGCGGACGGCCGGGATATCGCTGCGGGTTTCGGGACGAGTGGTCCAGGTGGTCATGGTTGTTCCGTTCTCGGTGGTGTGGTCGTAGGGGCGCAGGATGTAGGCGGCGTAGCGGTAGTCGCGGCCGTGCCGGTTGCGCATGGCGATTTCTGCTTGCAGTGCAGTGAGTGCCTCGCGCATCCCCGAGCGGTCCGCATCCATCAGACGCATTCGCGCGGTGAGCGGGGTGTAGTACTCCTGCCACCAGTCGCTCTCCGGTAGCGGCCAGTGCGCGTCCACTCGGTAGCCGGCCGCCCGTGCCGCGTCGGTGTTGCCGGCATGTGTCCGTAACCGGTAGGCAGCGTCCCAATAGGCCCGGACCTCGGCGTCGGGATCGGTACCGGTCCATTCGATTTCGGTGATCGCCAGGACACCTCCGGGTGCCAGCAGCCGCCGCCAAGCCCGAAGCGCCGTGTCGAAGCCGACGGTGTAGACCGAGCCTTCGGCCCAGATCACGTCGAAGCTGTGATCGGGGTGGGGCAGCCGGTCCATCGAATGGTTCACCACCGAGATCTGCCCGTCGAGTCCACGACGTGCCGCTTCGGCGACCAGTTCATCGAGGTAGGGCTGGTGGAGATCGACCGCGGTCACGATCGCGCCGGCCTCGGCGGCCAGCAGCAGGGCGGCGGCTCCTGGACCGCATCCGGCGTCCAGGATTCGAGGGCGTTCTGGAAGTGGTCCGGCGGCCGCGAGTAGCCGCAGTGTCGTAGCGTCCGAGCCCGGCCCTTGCCTGGCCAGGCCCTCGTGTAGTGCGAAGAGAGCTTCGATCACCGCGTCGGTGCCGATATTGGACGCGTCGGTGCCGGATGAAGAAGAAGACAACGTAGAAACCCTTGAACAGGGATCTCGGAGTGTGCCCAGCCACTGCGCACGGGCGTATGCCGACAGAGCGGAAGGCCGGATCAGTCCGGGATCCGGGAGATGAAGTGATCCCTGCGAGCAGGCCGAGCGGCTTCGGAATCCAGGGCAGGACTGTGGGCGGTTTCGGCCACGTCAGGGCCGCATACCGCCTCGATCAGGGGATGCCAGGGAATACGAAGGCAACGGACGTCGTCTCATAGACAGCCGTGAGGCACGGCGATGGAGACGACTACGCGATGCAGTCGGGCGCGCTCGGCGCGGGCCGGATCACAAAACACCTCTTCCAAGGGCGTAAAGCCCGAAACGGACGATCGGTCGCCCGGAACTCAAACACAAACCCGGAGCCGAGTCCAATCATTTACCGCAGTCGGCCTCGGCCCGATGCGGCAGGTCGATGCCATCGCCGCCGCCCGCGAGTGGTGGTGAATGGCGGACTCAGTGCCCGAACCTACGGGCCACCTCGTCCGTCAGGCAGAGGCGAGCCGGGCGCGCAGGAACGTGATCGTTTCGGTCACCAACTCCGCCACATCTTGATACCCCTCGAATCCATGTTCCGCCCCCGGGACGCTGCGGTAGGTAATTTCGGCCGCGACTGCGGTCATGCGCGCGTGCAGTCGCCGGCTCTGGCGCGCCGGCACGATCGTGTCCTGCTCACCGTGGACGAGTAGGCACGGTGGCACGCCGGGGCGTACATACGTGATAGGGCTGGCCTCGGCGCAGCGGTCCGGCATCTCCGAGGGCCAGCCGCCCAGCCAGGGCGAATACGGCAAGTCATCCTCCGTGCTTTCCATATCGAGAATGTCGGTGATCGGATACCACGCCGCCACGGCCCGAACATCGGTTCTGGTGAAGGCGGTCGTCAATGCGAGCAGACCTCCGGCTGAATCGCCCCAGATGCCGAGACGCCCGGCGTCGAGTCCGTACTCATCGGCATGCAGTCGCAAAAATTCCACGGCGGCCGCCGCATCCTCGAGTTGCGCAGGCCAAGTCGCTTCTTTACTGAGCCGGTAGTCGATCGAAGCGCAAGCCAATCCTGCCTCGAGCAGTCCGGTGAAGACCGCGCCGTCTGGGATCGTGCGATGCAGCCACCGCCGGTCTCCTGAATGGAACGATCCTCCATGAATCCACACCACCACCACGGGCGGGCGCTCCACGTCGTCGGGTACGTACAGATCCAGCAACAACGGCCTGAACCCGCGGATCACCGAATAGGTCACTTGCTCGTGAACCGCCACGGTCCACAGAGTAGGCGCGCATCGCGCGTGTGCGGTGCGTTCTGTCGCCGCATGCCTCGCTCTGGTGTACCGGGGCTCGGACTGGCGGGCTGCCACCGCGGGAGGCGGAGAGGCTGTGTGACAGCAACGTTGGAGCACCGGGTATGCGAGGATGATCGCGACTGAACTGGACGGCACCCGATGGCGGCGCAGTTCGCCGGGGTGAGGGGAGAACAAGTGAACACCAGTGACCGGGCAGCGGAGATCGCCCGGATCAACGCAGAGTTGGCCGAAATCCGTGGCTCGATCCGGTCCAGGGACGGCAGCGTACTCATCGAAACCGATGTAGCCGGCCGTATCACCAAGATCTGGCTGGCCGACTATGCCATGGACGACGGCCCGGACCATCTGGCAACGGTCATTGCCGATACGCACCGGCTTGCCTTGGCGGAGGCCATGGCAACGGCCGAGCGGACGTTCAACGGCACCGGTGAGCGTGCCACCACCGAGCAAAACCACGTGCGCTGATGACGAACCTCGACCCCGCCAAGATGCGGGCATTGGCCGGTGAACTGCGGGTGCACGCCACGAACATGAACGGCGTCGCACCGATCGCGAAGGCAAGCCGCGACGCCGCCCGAGCCGGAATGACCAACTCCGATCTCGCGGTCAAGATCGAGGAATCGCTCAAGGCCATGGACAGGGTGGTGCAGTACCACGCCGAGCCGGCAGACCTGGTTCGCCGATGAACTCGATCGGCAAGCGGCCTCATTCGAAGCTACCGATCAGGGTATCGCCGGCGACGTAGGCGGAGCTGGCAAAGGACTCGAAGAGATGGGACCGCGATGAGCCCGGATCCATTGACCATCGATCAAGTACTCGGGTGGCAGACTCATCACATTGCCGACACCGCCTTCAAACTCAAAGAAAGTTCGCAAACCGTCGATCGTGAAGCCGATTCGGCGTCGAAGAAGATCGACACGTCACAGGACTTCTTCGACAGTGAAGCCGTGCTGGGTCCGCACGAACCTTTCAATATCGAGGCCCATCGAGCGGCAACCGGGACAGAGTCGACCACGCTGGACGCTATCGCGGCAGTCGCGGGTTGGCATGGAAACTGGGACCGAATGATTGAGGTTTCCGAACATGCCACCACCGAAAAGCTTGTGACCTGGGCAGGTCCGGCCTCTGTATGTTGGGAGGGACTCACAAATGATGTCGTGTGGGCTGAGGGAACATCAGAGGGAGTTTATCTCTTCATGGATGGCGGAAACCCCGTACAGACCGTGCACTTCACTGGTCCTGACAAGCTCATTTTCATCGGAAAAAGACCTCCAGTAGTACTCCGCCACGACGTACTCACCCCGAACGGCAAGTATCTGCTCTCACCCGAATAGGGCATGAACCGGGTCGTAAACCCGCTCATGAACTATTGGAAGCTTTCGGGGACCGGCCGCCCGATCGGTTTGATCGTGCGGCCGGACGCAGCTTCTGTCAGTGCCGGAACCGTCCGGTGGCGAGGGCCGAAACAAATCCGTCCCATTCGGCCGGGCCGAAGGTCAGCGCCGGGCCGGCTGCGTTCTTCGAATCGCGCACGCCGACCGTCCCACCGCCGAGGAACGCGACCTCTACGCAGTTGTGCTGTCCGGAGCTGCGGCTGCTTTTGAACCAGTTTGCGGTGGAAAGGTTGGTCATCGGTTCCACTCCTTCAAGGCAGCGAGTACCAGATTTCTGGACTCGGTCTCCGAATGCGCAACTTGTCGCAGTCTTTCCGCAACCTCGGAATGTCGGGTAGCCGGGCGGGAACGGGCGTTCCGAACGTATCCTGCGGCGGACCTCGTTAGACAACCTCACCGAGCCGGGATCCGACGTTTCCGAAGAGGCCAGGTCCCAGCCATCGATCCTGCCACCGAGGTGACCGTTCCGAGGCGGTACGGGAGTCAGGCGGTGACACCGAGCCGCAAAGCGAGCGCGCGTGATTCGCGTTCGTTGAGCCGGCCGCCGTGCGTGACCAGTTCAGCCGCGAGCGAGCGTGCCAGCGGGTGGCATTTCATCGACTCTTCGCTTACGGCTGTGCCCGTGCGCAGCGCGCCGAGTGTGCCGAGCCAATCTCGCTGTTGGGCATATGCACGGGACAGTTCGAGCCACAGCCGCGACCGGCGGTCGATCGACGGCACGGCATCAGGGTCGACGGCACTTGCCGCGTCCAACGCGCCACCGGATTTTCGGAGGTCGACTTGTACGGAGACGGTGCTGATCTCGGTGTTTGCTACGCCGAACAGCGTCCAAGGGTGCGCTGCCCCAGTGGGAAGCGCACGTGCCATACCCATCGCGTGATCGATACCACGCAACGCGTCGCCTTCACGGCCGATCCGTGCTGCCGTTATCGCGCCGTGGAGTTGACAGGCGCCCCAGAGGGCTTGTGCGTCCTGGTTGCCGTCCAAATGGGGTTCGAGGAGCGCGACAGCTTCGGCCATGAGGCGGTAGGCGTCTTCCTCCCGGCCTGTCGACCGCCAGACGTTGCCGAGCACCCAGGATGCTGACGCCAGAGTTACCGGGTCGTCGGCGATTTCGGCGGCCGACATGCACCGGTCGGCGGCGAGCCACAGCAATGGTGCGTCGGCGACCCAGGCGAGAACCTGCTCGGATAGAGCGTAGGTACCCGACAGTGCCGCCGCGGCGGCGCGGCGGTCCGGTCCGTCGAGAGTGCGCAAGGCGCGGCGGCCGTCGCGGATCAGGTCGGGCAGCATCGCGCCCGCGTCGGCGCGAGGTGTCGCCGATGTATGCCACAGGCGCCAAGCGCGTCGGACCCGCGCGGCGAGTTCGACTGTGTCGACCGGCGACGGCGATGGGGTGAGGTCGACACCTTCTATCGCCGCGCGTATGTCGGGTACCACGGGATGTCCGGCACGGCGGGAGATGCCGACCAGCAGCTCGTGGTCGCCGGTGATCTCGGTGAGATCCCGCACGCCGAGGGTCTGGCCGATTCGTAACAGCATGTCGAGTGCCGGTGGATGCTGTAGACGGCCCTTCTCGACATCGCGTAACCAATCCTCGGACCGGCCGACAAGCCCGGCGACAACCGCGCGGGTTCGGCCGGTGCGGGTGCGAATGTTCTGGATGCGCTCGCCTATTGCGCGTGCGGCGAGTTCGTCAGGGGTCGGCATAGCGGCCTGCCTTCTTCGCGGGATAGGTCCGCTTCGCGGCTACCCCGGCCCCTCGGCTGGTGGGGTGCGATCCGCGAAGAGGTAATCCCCAGGATAGAGCCGCAGGTGGGGTCTCACCAGCGTCTCGGGTAGGGGGAATCCCCCTACCCGGCACAGTGGTTCGCCTCTACCGATGCGGTCGGTGCGTTGCGCGCAGGATTCGTCTCGCCACCGCTGCCGGGTCGGACCTCGAGCCCCCGGTGGCGGTGGCAGTCAGCGGCAGCAGGGGACAGACAGGGGACATTCGATGCGATACCGGCCGACCGCCCTCGGATATGTAGATCCGGACATCAGCAGGTCTATCGACTGGGACCGGGCCCAGGTTCAACGTCTGGCACGTCATCTCGGCTATCTGGTGATGTGGCACGACCTGGCCTCAGTGCTCCCGCTTCCGGACCAGGTGCGTGCAGCCGACGTGGACGCAGTCGTCATTCCCGGCCCGGATCATCTGGGCCCGTTGGAGCTGAACAGGGTTATGGGTATTGCCGATGTCGAAACGGTCCTGCCCCGTTTGTCGTTTGCCCGGTGGTCGATGGCAAGGGCCGGGCATTGATCGGGCTGGGCTTCGCGGTGGCGGTGGGACTGCCTCTGGCGGTGCTGGTCTGGGCTCTGGTGTGGCCAGTGGACGAGTGCGGGGGGCTGCCTGCACCGGACAGTGGCGGTTCAGCCGGGGCCGAGAAGCTGCACGAGCAGACGCTTCAGTTCGGCATTCGAGGCAGGATCGATCCGGAAATCGCGGTACTCCTGCCGGTACACGTAGCGGCCGTCGTCGCGCACATCGAACCAGCTCAGGTAGCCGGGCGGGAACGGGCGTTCCGCACGTATCCCGCGGCGGACCTCGATATGACCGGACCCTACGCGCGGTGCGCGCAGCAGGCGGCGCATCCGGTCGGGGGTCTGTGGTGTGGAACTGATCCACATGCCGTCGGTTTCCCGCATCCGGTCGATATCGTCGACCAGCGTAGGACCGGACCCCTTCGGGGCTTCGCCGAGTACGGCATCGACCATCATGGGGACAACCTTGGGTGTTCCCGCTCGAAGCACAATGGTGCCGCCGGTTCCGGCATCCGGTCCGGGCCGCTGCACCATGGCGATACCGACTGTGCCGTCGAGCGCGGCGTAGGCGCGCACGGGCTCGGTGCGCGAGCCGTACAGTGCGACCGTTGTTTCCGGATCAGCGGCTACTCGCAGGGCGGCGTCCAGGTCGGGGTCCGCATTCGTCGGGAGGCGTCGGTCGAGTTCGGCGGCGAGCCGGTCGTAGTCGGATTCCCACCGGACGGACGACACCACACTCAGCGGGAAGGGATATCTGTCCCGGCCGGTGACTCTCCAGACGTGCATGAACTCATCGGGGTTGAACTCCCATCTCACCGGTGATTGCCCTCGTCCGCCGGCTCGGCTGCCGCCGCATCGTCGCCGATTGCGGTCGGAACCGTCGGCTGCTCCGCACCGAGCAATTCCTCGCGGCGGTCGATGATCAGGTAATCCGGGGTCTGGCGATCCTGCTCGTCCTCACCCTTGCGTGCGCCGCCCGGAGGCATCATGCCCGGCATACCGGTCGTACCCATGGGCCTGCCTGCGCGGTTCGCGGCGGCGGCCGCCGGGGCGGCGCTGGGCGCTGTCGGAGATCCGGGTGCGCCGGGGGTGCCCGGGACGTTGCGTCCCGGCGCTTGCGGTGTTCCCGGACGTCCCGGGCTGCCAGGGGTGCTGGGAGTACCTGGCCGACCGGGTGTACCCGGATACGACGGAGCGCCGGGGGCGGCGGTGGTTCCGGTGGGTGTGCCGCGCTGGGGGTCGCCCGGGGTGGTCCCCGGAGTTGTTCCCGCCGGCGTCGTGCTCGGTTGCTGCGTGCTCGCGGCCGTGGTGGACTGCGGATCTTCGCCGGCGGGACCTGCCGGTTGGTCGCCGGCCGGGTTCTCGCCCGGCGGGCCTCCAGTGGTGGAGCCCGGCCCGGGCGCACCGGGTCCGGCAGTGGTTGTGTTGCCGGTGGGCCCCGGTCCGATTGGTCCGTCGCCCGGCGCGGAAACCGGAACGAAGGTCGGCACACCGTCACCCGCGGGCTGATATGTCGGTTTGTAGACCGAGTTCATCACCCCGATGGCGACCTGGCGTTGCTCTTCCTGCTGCCGCGCGAAATCGGCGTCCGCCGCCGGGGCTGCCGCGCCCACAATCGACGCCACCACCTGCTGGGTCTCGTCTGTCATCCCGTCGGTGGACACGGCACGCACAGGTGGGGGCGGCACCGACAGTTGCACTGCCTCGGCACCACCCGCCACCGAACCGATCCGGTACCCGACCGCAGAGACTGCGCGCTGCAAATTGTCGGCACCGTCGAAGAACGTGTCCGCGGCGGTCGCTGCGGCAGCCGCGAATTCACCACCGAACCCCTCCGACAGTGCTCTGTTCAGCGCGAGCCGGGAACCCACCACTTTGGCCGACAATCCGTTGGAGATATCGCGCCATGCCTTACCGAGCGCTGTGATGGCGCCGATATTCATGGCTCGCACGTCCTCGTAGATCTCCGCGTGCGAGAGACCTTCGAAATGTTCCATCGCGGTGATATACGACGGATCCTGCGAATCGTAGGTGATATGCCGCTGACTACTGGCAGCGCTGTCCCGACCCTGCTGGGCGAGGATCTTCGCTTCTTGGGTATCGATCTGTGTCTGCACGCCGTCGGGTTGGACACCGAGACCTGGCGCGAGTATTGGCAATCCGTCCCCGGGTGTATCGCTCACTGTTCAGTTCCCCTCCCCGATTTCCTGCTCTATGAGCGCGGCAGTCTTCTCGATCCCCGTGCACGGGTCGGCTTGCTGGATCCGACCCTCGAGATTCAGCCGTTGGTTGACAAACACGACGCCGGCGGCGGTCCGGATATTCACAGTGCAGGAGTCGTCCCGGTCGGGTTCCGTTCCGATGGTCGCCTCACGTCCGTTTACTGTGGTCGGTCGCTGCCACGAACCGTTCTTCTCTGTTTCTTCTTCCAGCGTCACGTTTCCGGACATCACCGAGACGTTGATGAGATCGGATTCGAATCGGCAGATCAGGAACGTCCACTCCGCAAGGAAGTCTTGTCCGCGCTTGCGGGTTGCGGAATCGAACCCCGCTTGTCGAATGGTGTCATCGTCGATCCAGGTACAAGGGTCGAACACCACGTCCGGCCGGTTCTTGTTGACATGCTGCCCTTCCTGAACGGGCGGCTGCAACCTCGGTGCCGTGAGCGTTGGCCGAGTAGGCGCCGTTGCCTCCATCGCGGAGGGAGCTGGCGATGCGGTCCCGGTGGTTTCGGACCCTGTCGAACACGCCGATACCACCACCATCGCCGCGAGTGCCGCGACAATGCCTCCGACATACCGCGTCATTCCGATACTCCTTCCCCGGTAGCCATCAACGCCCGGCGATTCATGTCGTCGGCTTCTTCGAACAGTTGGCCGGCACGCAGATAGGCCGCTGCCATCCGCAACGCCGCCTCCTGAAGACCGACCAGCGCTTCTGTCAGCTTCGCGCCTTTGCCTGCGAAGCCGGTTTGCAATTCGGTCGCGGATTCGAACCCGCCGAATCCCTCAGCCCGATGCGTCTCGTCGGCAGTCGTCAACTCGTCCTCGAGACTGTCGGCGAACTGCACGAACACATCCGCGCATTGCTTTGCCGCCCCCGAATCCATCCGGAATGTCCCGGCCCCCGCCTGCTCCCACAATGCGGCAGCCTGCCCCTGCCCGATATCCACCCGTATGCCCGCCCTTCCGTACGCCGACCCACTGTATCGGACGCACCGGTAGCGTTTCCGGTTCCACCGTGTGCCGTTCGGACGTGGCAATGAGACGTTGCACAGAGTCGAGAGCGGGTCCCGAGGGCAACGGACCCGATAAGCGCGCACGCTGCCCGAGTCGTTCCGGAGTGGCAAGTCGGTATGGAAGAGACGCCCCTGAGTACTGGCCGGTTGTCCTGGTTTCGGCCGGGGGCGGCGTATCCGCTCACACGGTGTTGTCGTCCCCGCGACGAGCGTTGCGGAGTCGGTTGCGCAGCGCCTGGACCTCTTCGTCGCCGATCGGGCCGTGCTCTGCTTCGGCCACCGTGATGAGTTCATCGAGGCTGTCTCGTTCGAGCCGCCGGACTTCGGCGGGGCCGTCATCTATGCGGAAGGCGAGGAGCCCCGCGATGCGGTTGCCCAGGCGCGCGAGGCGCGGAATGTCCGGTGTTGCCTTGCGGGGGTAGACGATCCGTGGGTCGCCTAGTGGCACAGTGGTCCGGCGGTGGTGCAGGATGGCTTCGCCTGCGGTGAGCACATTCCGAGCCCAGTCGGTTTCGCCGTGTAGCAGGAGTACCGCCATCACATTGGCCTTCCGAAACACGCGGACCGGGGTTTCGTACCGGTTGCCGGATTTTCGGCCGATATGTTCCACCACGGCGTAGCCCGGTAGTGAGGGTGCGAGTCGTCGCATCAACGGGTTGAGATAGCGGAAGCCGAGCCGATCGATCCATTTGGGAAAGAAGTACGGCAATGGACCTTCGGTGCTCGACATTTCGATCAGTTTAGGAAACCCGGGGCCGGTGGACATCCTTCTGTGGAAGTAAATCGAGAGCGATCCGTCCGGTCGCCGTAGCGTGGCGGCCCGGATCCTTCACCGACTGAACCAAGCTGTTACGGGCGCAGGCCGGCTACCGATTTCCGGCCGGTGACGAGCAGCAGCAGGTCGGCGATGGGGGCGGTTACCAGTGTCCCCGAACCTACGGACCAGTCCGTGTCGGTGGCGGTCAAGCGGTAGCCGGCGAGTGTACGGCGGGCGTGGAAAGGCCAGCCCATCTGCCAGACCCGGGCGGCGGACCAGCGGGCGGCGTCGATCGGCATTTCGCGGCGGATACCCAAGGGGGTCGCGATGTCGTGGCCGTGGACCAGGAGATCCATCAGGCGGTCCACGGCGTTGGTGGCTATCGGTTGGTGCCGGAGGGTGGTGATCGCACGGAGTTCGGTGAGCAGGGCTTCGGTGGAGTTGCGGTCGGCGTAGCGGACGGCGGTGCCGAAATTCATCCGGGCGATGCTGCCGCGCGCGAGCGCCGTCTGCCACAGCAGCCAGGGCAGCTTTGCCTGGGAGGTGAGAAGGATATGGGCGACCACATCGCGGACCCGCCAGCCTTCGCACAAGGATGGGTGGTTCCACTGTTCTGCGGTCAGTTCCTGTAATAGGTCGGCCAGGCCGGCGCGTTCGGCGGCTACGGCCGTCCAGGCGAGTTCTTCGGTAGTGGTGGTGACGTTCATCGGCGGGCCTCCTGTGCTGGATCGTTTCCGGTAGCGTAGGAATTCCAGTCGGGTGGAGGTTCCAGTGGTTGTGACCTACATCACTTCTAATGCGGTGGGTATCGGGGAAGCGTCCCGGCGCACCGGCGTCCCGGTGCGGACCATCCGTTTCTATTGCGACGAGGGGATCCTGGCGGCGCAGCGTACGAGCGGTGGGCACCGAATGTTCACACCGGAAGCGCTCGACCGGTTGGTGCTGGTGCGGCAACTGCGGGCAGTGGGGCTCGGGTTGGCCACGATCGCCGACGTGCTCGCGGGGGAGCGTGCTGTTCCGGAGGCTGTGAGGGTGGAGCGCGCCGCGGTGGAGGCCGATCTCGCTGCGCTGTCCTGGCGGCATGCGGTGCTGGTCGCGATCGAACAGGCCGATGACCCGCTGATGCTCACGGAACTGGCGGCAGTTGCCGAGCGTGGCGCTGTCCGCACCACCCTCATCGACTTCTGGCGGCGGGTCCTGGCTGCCATGCCGGCTTTGGCGTTCGACGATTTCGTCGAGATGGATATCCCGCGGCTACCCGCGGCGCCGGCACCGCGTCACGTGCTCCTGTTCGCCGAACTCGGGCAGCTGGCGCGATCAGCCGAGCTGATGCAGGTGACCTCCCGGCAGATCTGGGGAGCGGGGGAATCTGTGATACGGAACCGGCGAGCGTTCCTCGCCGACCTCGTGCCCGCCCACACCGCTGCGGCGCAGCGGATGATCGCCGACGACCCGCCGGAACCGGGGCCGGAACTGGACCTGTATATCGCCGCGCACGCGACAGCCCGCGGGCGGCGCGATACCGAGGGCTTCCGGCGCGAGCTGGCCCGCGGGGTCTCGATCACCGATCGCGCGACAGCACGCTACTGGACGCTCACCGCCGAAGCACTCGGCTCCGCTCACACCACCGGTGGTGTGCAGCGGTGGCTGGACACAGCTCTCTTGCGTTCGCTCGAGCCGAGCGGCGGCTGAGCGCGGTGTTCGTGGCCTCTGTCGGCGATCTGGCGCGGCGGGTACGGGCGGCTTCCGACGGCTTGGATCGGCGGTATTTCGTGGGACTGGCCGGACCGCCGGGCGCGGGAAAGTCCACGCTCGCGTTCGCGCTCTGCACGGCATCGAATTCGCCGGACGAGGAGTTCGCCGGTATCGCGCCGATGGACGGCTTTCATCGGACCAGCCAGGACCTCTCCGATGCGGGCGAGCTCGAAAATAAAGGACGGCCGGGCACTTTCGATATCGGTGGATTTACGGCGAAGCTGCGGGAGCTGCGTTCGGCACCGGTGGGCGCCGAGGTCGGCTGGCCGGTTTATGACCGCGAGATCCACGACCCGGTGCCGGACGGTGTGGTTTTCCGGTGGCAGCGGATCGTCGTGGTCGAGGGCAACTATCTGCTGCTCGACGAACCGGGCTGGCGGGACGTGCGATCGCTGCTCGACGAGTGCTGGTATCTGGATGCCGGGACGGAGTTGATCGAGCAGCGGCTCCACGAGCGACACCTCGCCGGGGGTAAGGCTCCGGAGGTCGCACGCGCACGGATCATGCACAACGATCTGCCCAACGCCGAGCTCGTCGCCGGAACGCGTGCGCGGGCCGATCTCGTGCTCACGCCCAGGGGCGAGAAGTACCTCGTCCGGGTAGCTCGCTGAGGCGATTGCACCATTCCCGGGTGCCGAAGAACCGGCAGGAGAAACTCGCCACCTCCGACGCCGACGTCAGCGCATGGACGAAATCGTGGCCGGTGCTGGTGAAGTAGCAGAACGCGCCGTGCAGGATATCGCCCGCGCCGAGCGTGTCCACGGCGCGGGTTTCCGGGATATCGATGCGGAATTCGCGGTCACCGGCGAGGCCGATGATCGGTTCGGCGCCGTTCGTGATCGCAATGTTCTCGACGCCGGCGGCGCGCAGGTACGCGAGTACGGCGGCGGTGTCTCCCTTCCGGATACCGGGGGGTGCGAACGCGGCGGCACAGATTGCGGACCGGATGTGTGGGAGCAGGGCGATGTGGGAGTCTTTGAACCTGCCTGCGTCCAGAACGGTGGGGATGCCGAGCGAGCGGGCCTGTTCGCACAGTCCGGCAGCCAAGGCCGGGTAGTGCCCGTCGACCAGCACGATGTTCACTCCGGGGAGCAGTTCGGCAAGACCGTGTTCGTATGCGACTGCGATGCGGGTGCCGTCGAGGGAGACGACTGTGCGAGTGGCGGCCGCTTCCGCGACCACGATGGACGACACCGGAGGCTGATGGTCGCTACCGGCGCAGACGTCGACGATCCGCACGCCGTGCCCGGCCAGATCGTTGCGGATCAGGTCGCCGAGCCGTTGTGTGCCCACCGCGGTGACGAGTGTCGGTGCACCACCGAGTGCCGCGTAGGCGACAGCAGCATTGGTGGCGGGCCCGCCCGCGCCGATGTACTGATTGCGGGCCTGGGTTTTCGTGTCCTCTGCGGGGTAGCTGTCGACGCTATAGGCGATGTCGACTGTTGAAAGCCCCACGAACAGAGACAATTTCCGGTCATCCGGTGCGCTGTTGTCGTTCATGTCGCCGTCCTGTTCGCTCGTATCACCGAAAGTGGCCGCATCGCATAGTTCCACGTCGGGGGGCGACTCGATGATCAGCGGAGGTTGAAATGGCGTAGCCGACCGGCGATCGCGCCGGACCGATCGGTAGGAACAGCGGGTACGTCGAGCACGGTGAGACTGGGCGCCGCGACCGGTTCGACCGTACCTGCCGGTAACCCGACACAGATCGAGAGCGCGGCGCGGATGGTGCCGCCATGTGTCACGACGAGGACGGGGCCCGGTAGGGCGGCTGCGCGCCGAACCGCCGCGGTGACCCGCGCCCGGATTCCGGCAGCAGATTCACCTGCGGGTGGTATCAGTTCCCCGGCGCGCCAGCGGCCGTAATCGGCCCCGATTTCGGATGGCGTCAACCCTTCCCAGTCGCCGAGGCCGTGCTCTGTCCAGCCTGCGTCGATCACCGGATCGGGTATGTCCCGGCCGGCTCGCCGGAACGCGTCGGACAAGAGCGCGGCCGTTGTCCGGGTGCGGCGCAACGGTGATACCACGAGCGAGCGTGGCGCCCAGGTCACGAGCGCGGCGCCGAGTGCGGCGACATCGCGGCGGCCGGCCGCGGACAGATCGATATCAGTACGGCCCTGCAGGCGCCGATCCCGAGTCCAGGCGGTGGCTCCGTGGCGAACCAGCAGGAGTGTGGTCCGATCGTCGGAATTCACAGTCGCGCGCCGTCCGCCCCGAAAAGTGCGGCGGGCTCTGCCGGGAGACGGACCCGGGTGAGCTCGCCGGGGCGGGCGGGCCGGTCACCGACCACCGTTATCCGCGACCGCTGCGCCGATTCGCCGCCGAGGAATCCGGTGATGAGATGGGCGCCCGCGGACGGGGTGGATTCGAGGACCTCGAAGGCCAGCATTCCCTGCGGGTCCAGCTGCACATCCTGCGGGCGATACATGGCCTGAGCAGGGGATATCCCGTCGGGGGCGGGCGCGATCGGGACACCCTGACAGGTCAGGGATCCGGCGTCCGCGTATACGGGGAGCAGCACTGCGGGCGGGCTGCCGAGGAAGGAAGCGACGAACGCGGTGGCCGGACGCTCGAGCAGATCGGCCGGGATACCGAACTGTTCGAGCCGGCCGTCCTTCATGATCGCGATATGGGTCGCCAGGGCGAGTGCTTCCACTTGATCATGGGTGACGTAGACGCTGGTTGCGCCACTCGCGCGATGCACCCGGCCCAGTTCGCCACGCATCTCCAACCGCAGGCGGGCATCCAGGTTCGAAAGCGGCTCGTCGAACAGCACGACCTCCGGGCGCGGGGCGATGGTGCGGGCAATCGCCACCCGCTGCTGCTGCCCGCCGGAGATACCGGCGGGCGCGCGATCGGCCAGTTCGCTGATCTCGAGCGAGGCGAGTACCTCGCCGACCCGTTCCTGCCGCTGTTCGCGTGACCAGCCTGCCACCGCCAGCGGCCATTCGATGTTCTGCCGCACGGTCATATGCGGCCACAGCGCATAACTCTGGAACACCATGCCGAGACCGCGTTTACGTGCCGGAACGCTGTGCCCGCGGTCGCCGTCGGCGACGACGCGGTCCCCGAAATGAATGGTGCCGCTGGTGGGGTCCTCCAAGCCGGCAAGCATGCGCAGCGTGGTGGTCTTACCGCAGCCGGAGGGACCGAGCAGTACGACGAAGGCGCCGGTGGGCACCTCGAACGAGACATCGTGCACCGCGATGGAGGAACCGAACCTCTTCCCGAGCCGCTGGATGCTGAGCGTTGTCATGGGTTGCTCCGATCGGTGCGCCCGGTCAGGCGCCGGGCGAAGAGGGTGGCCGCGACCGAGATGACGGCGATGACGAGGGTGATGGCATTGGCCTGCTGGGTGAAGCCCTCCGAGGCATAGCGGAAGGTCATCATCGACAGCAACGGGGTCGCGGGCGTGACGAGCAGGACTACCACCGAGAGATCGCGCACCATGGTCACGAAGACGAGGACGCCACCGTTGGTGAGGCCGCGGGCCACCAGCGGTGCGGTGATCCGGCCGAATCGGCGCGGGCCGGACGCACCGGTCAATACCGCGGATTCGTCGAGTTCCGGGGAGACCTGGCCGAACGATGCGGTGGCGGTCTGGTAGGCGAACGGCAGGCTGGCGGCGATACCGGCAAGCACGATGATCCAGAACGTTCCGTACAGCGACCCGAACGGACCGATGGGCGCACCGAACTGGGCGATGAACGCGGCACCCAGCGCGACCCCGGGGATGAGGAACGGTACATAGCTCAGTAGCCCGATCAGCCCGTTGACCGGCCGGGCGCGCGGCATCCGGCGCACCACGTAGGCAGCCAGGGCGGCGAGCGCCACCGCTCCGGCCGCGACGGCGAGGCCGAGGCTCACGGTGCCCGCGAAGGATTCCAGGATGACGGGATCGCGCAGGATCCCGCGCATACCTTGGGAGATGGACGGGTCGGACTCGCCGATCCAATAGTGCAGGGTCAGTCCGCCGTCGAGGCTGTTGGTGCGCCGCAGCAGGGTACTGGCGGCCAGCACGATCCCGGGCAGGACCGCGGTGACCACGACGAGTGCCCACGCGAGGGCGGCGAGCGGCAGCCGCCAGGGACCGGTGCGGGTCGTGCGGGCGCGGGTGGCCTTTCCGGTGATCGTCGAATACGAGCGGCCGCGGGTCATCCGGTTGCCGGCGAACAGAATGATCCCAGCCACCAGGACGAGCAGGATCGACAGGACGTATCCGCGTTCCGCGTCGCCGGTGGAGATCGCACCGTACAGGCGGGTGCTCAGCGTCTGGAACCGTACGGGTAGCCCGAGCAGGGCAGGCACCGCGAAGTTGGACACGCCTTCTGCGAACGCGAGCAGAAAGCCGGACAGTACGGCGGGTGCCACGGCAGGCAGGACGATACGGCCCGCGACGCGTAGTCGCGAAGCGCCGGTCAGTTCGGCGGCGGCCACCAGGTCGCCGCCGATATTCGCCAGTGCCGCGGCGACTACGACGAAACTCAGCGAATAGTAGTGCGCCACCAGAGTGAGTACGACGGGCACCGGCCCCCAGGCGAGCCAGTCCGGAACCGGCACCCCGAGCGAGGCGAGCAGACCGGCATTTCCGCCGACCAGATCGTTGCGGAACACGCTCTCCCACGCGAGGGCGATGGCGAAACTCGGTAGCGCGAACGGGATCACCGCCAGCACACCGATGATCTTGCGGCCGGGAACGTCGCTCATGACGACCACCCAGGCGAGGAACGCGCCGAGCACCGTGGCCAGCAGCCCGGTGCCGAGCCCGACGACCAGCGATCCCATCAACGGTGTCCAGAACAGGGACCCGGACATCGGGCTTGCCAGGACATCGCTCCATGCGTCGTCCCCGTCGGTGAGTGTGGCGCGTACCAGGCCGAACAGGGGGAGCGCGACAAGTATCAGCAGAACCGCGAGTACGGCGCCGGCCAGCCAGGTGACCGGTCGGCGCGCCACCGCGCCCGCGCGGGACAGCGGCTTCACTGGATGGTCAGGAGGAAATCGGCGACCTCGTCGCGCCGCTCGGCGGAGGCCTCCGGGTCGATCTGCCAGGCGCCGAGTTCGCCGAGCGGCAGCGCCCCCGCCGGTGCTGTGAGATCGGTGCGTGTCGGGTAGTCGCCGGCGACGTAGAAAGGCTCGTATGCCGTACCACCGGTTTCGCTGTCGTCACCCATCATGTAGTCGATGAGCAGCCGGGCCGCCGCCGGGTTCGCCGAGTTCGTGGTGACGCCGAGGTAGGCGGGGAAGACGATCCCGTTCGACGGCGCGACTCCGGCCGCGACCTGCAGTGCCCAGCCCTCGTCTTCGTTGTCGCGACGGTCGGAGTAGGAGGTGAACCCGAGCGGTGGATCCTGCTGTCCCACTGCGCCGATGGCCGCGTTGACCGTATCGGTGTCGTCGACCAGTACGGCGTCGTTGCCGTACAGGTTCTTCAGGAACTGCAATCCGGCATCGGGTACGCCGTCGTCCAGCGCGATCTCGCGGCCGAAATGGTCGGCGTAGGCGGCGGCCATCTCGTCGCTACGCAGCGACAGCTCGGTGGCGAGGTCGAGGTAGTCGCCGCGCACATTCGGGTCGACCAGGACAACTTTGCCCGCCCAGCGCGGCTCCGTCAGCTCCCAGAGATTCGATACCGGAGCGCCGTCGGGGTGGGCCTGTTCGTTGTACATCAGCACCTTGGTGGAGAGACGATTGGCGAGTAGTGGCTCCCGGTACTCGGCAGGGACGGCGTCCGCGACCCGGCTCGGCAGATACGGTTCGAGCACACCGTCGGCCATCAGTTCCGTGACGACGACAGGGGCGTCGGAAACATAGGCGACGTCCGCGGTGGCGCTGCGGCTCCGATGTTCGGTGTCCAGACGTGTGATCAGCTCGCTGGAGGAGATATCACTGGCGATTACGTCGATACCGGGGTATTCGGCCTCGAACGATTTCTCGACGGCCGCGATGCGGCTGGTGAACGCGTAGACCACGACCTCGCCCTCCTGCCTGGCGAGTTCGACGAGTTCTTCGTGACCGAGGGCGTCCCAGTCGATATCGCTGCCGCCGGTGGAATCGGTGGCTGAGCAGGCCGTGAGACCGACGGTGAGGGCCAGCAGTGCCGCGAGGGTGCCGCGGGTGCGGAATCGGGTGGCGGACATGGGTGATCCTGTTCTTTCGAGTGAATCAACGGTCGGTAGGGAGCGTGGTCAGCGGTCGAAGCGTTCGAGCAGCGTGCCGAGCTGGTCGAGTGAGCGGATGGCGCGGTCCGGGGATCGGCGCGCGATCGTGAGCACCAGAGCGTTGGCGATCGCCATCGGCACGGTGAGCGACAGATAGTCGTCGCTGCCGCCGCGGGGGGCGGCGAGGACGGCGTCGGGCTGTGGCGACAAGGTGAGCAACGTATCGGTGATGAGCGCGCAATATGTGCCCCGGCCGAGTGCGATCTCGAGCACCGGCGGAAGTGCGGCCGGCACCCGGCGGAACGCGCAGGCGAGTAGTAGATCACCGGTCTGCATGGACGACAGGTGTTCGGCGAGTTCACGATCGGCGCCGGTCAACATGGTCGAGCGCATACCGAACCGGCGCAGGCGGCGGGCGAACAGTTCGGCAAGCACCGTGGCATTACCGTGCGCAAAGAGGAAAATGTGTTCGGCGCCGGCGATACGAGTCGCCAGATCGTCGATCTCGGTCTGGGTGATATGCCGGGGCAGCGCGGTGAGCGCCGCGATCTCATCATCGACGAACCCCTGCAGGACATCGTCAGGGTGCCGGTCGAGGCGGCCGCGAACTCGCTGTGACGGTCCGTCGCCGGCGAGGTAGTCCTGGCGCAGCGCCTCGCGTAACTGGGGATACCCGTCGAAACCGAGCCGCTGCGCCAACCGGGTCGCCGCGGATTGGTGCAGTCCCAATGGTTCGGTGAGATCGGCCGCGAACCAGAATGCTGCCTCGGCCGGATGCGCTTGCAACACGGCGACCAGGCGACGGTCCGTCACCGTCAGTTGAGCTCCGCGCGCCTTGGCGAGGTTGGTGATCAGCACGCCGTCACGCTAAGCGCAATCTCACTTGCAATGAGTGCAAGTCCTGCAAGTTCAGATGCAATTCATCGAAGCGCCCAGCAGAGGTCACGCACCGGGGTCCTGGAGGGAGTTTTCAGCGCCCGATGTTCGGGCAGAGTGCGCCGAGCCCGGTTCACTGCCTCATGGTGGCTCCGCCGGATATCACTTCGATGCGGCTGTTCATTCTGCGTGAGCCAGGGCTGCGTCGTCTGCGGCGGTGTCCGCATCGGTCCATCCGGCGCCGGATGGTGGGTTTTCCAGATGCCAGCGCACCGACTCGGCGACCCGTTGGAATGAATCGGCGGGTGCCCAGCCGAGGAGGTCCTGCGCGCGGGCGACGGAGAACAGCAGATGTTGGGCAGGTGCGCCGGTCAGGGCCAGGTCCGGTGGCAGGACGGAGTCGGGGACCGTGACCAGTTCCGCGGTCGCCCCGGCAGCGTCGAGGATCTGGTGCAACCAGGTGCGGACCGGCACGGTCTGCGTTTCACCGAGGTTGACGGGGAGGCCGTCCGCTGTCCGGTTGTCCAGGGCGGCGAGGACTCCGGTCGCCAGGTCGTCGACGTATCCACGGGTCCAGAGCAGATTTCCGGCACCGATCGGGATCCGGGTGCGGCCGGCGCGTAACCTGCGCAGTATCAGGTCTTCCCGATGCTGCCGGTCGTGCGGTCCGTAGATCAGCGGTAGCCGTAACACCACCGCGCCGCGCGCGAGCCAGCGGTCTTCGACATCGCGTTTGCTGTAGTCGTCGGGCACCTCCGGCAGGTCCGCGCCGCGGTACGGATAACGGTTACGGCGCAGCTCCGAATCCTCGGTAATCGGCACCGGCGAATCGCAACGACCGGCCAGCAGCGCCGCATGCGCCTGGTAGACGTCTTGGCTGGACAGCGCCACGGTCGGTACCTCGGGTAGCACCGGAAGTACCGCATCGACATCCGCGCCGGTCAGCGCGAAGCTGTCGATAACGGCGTCCGGGGCGAAATCACGGATTCGGTCGCGATGCCGTGGGAGATCGTGCCGATCGGTGAATAAGTGCTCGACCGGTAGCCAGTCCGCGGGTTCACTGTGACTCCGGTGGATCAGCAGTACCTGGTCGCCGCGTGCGTGGAGACGCTCGACCACTCGCCGGCCCAGAAACAGCGTTCCTCCGATGATCAGAACACGCATAGCGCCACCCTAGTGCCGGGCGGACCGAGCCCGGAGTAATCCGAGACCACCCGGTGGCCGCACCGGCCGCGAAATAATCGGCGCCGCCGAACTCGGCCGTAGTCCTGACCGCCGACCGCTGAACCGTCTGCTGCCCTGAGTTCGCGGCCGGTGCGGTGGCCACACGCCGAGAGCGATCAGGGCGCCGTCGCGAAAGTATCGTCGGTCGTCGCTGTAGGCGCGTAGACGGTCCGGGCAAGTGCGAGCTTCGCCTGGCGTGCTGCCGCGATCACCGAGTCGTCGAAGCCGGTGCCCGCCGGCCGCCGCGGCACCTGATGGAGGTCGTCGAGCATCGTCCAACCCGACCCGAGCTCGATGAGCGACCGATGTTTCGTGGCATAGAAATCCGCACTGACCGGGATCGCCACCCCGGTGGCGCCCGCCGTCGCCGCGACCAGATGCATATGGAATCGGGTGGTCAGCCAGGTCTGTCCGGCGGCGACCGGTAACCCGTGCTCCCAGATATCGACGAACGGATAGAACCGTGCACCGGGTAGCTGGTGTTCGATGAGATCGAATACCTTCCGGTCTTCGCCCGGGATCGCCTCGACCACCCCGATCCGTTCGGGCGGGATCTGCCAGGCGCGCAGAATCCGCAAGACGGCCGACGCCAGCACGTCGAGACCGATATCGACCTGATCGCCCTGCAGACAGAGCATCACGTCGGGCGGATCGTCCGCGTTCGTCCGGAGCTTCGGCTGCGCCAGGAACGCATCGTCGATGCCGGGGCTGGTCCCGAGTAGGTCCGCGGAGGCCCGGTCGCGGACGTCGGCGATCGCGAATTCGGCGGCGGTGGCCCGCACCAGCTCCGCGGCGCCTTCCGGCTCCGGGAACAATCCGAGGCCGGTCACCGCGCAGCGGGCACCTGAAGCGCGGGCGGCTGCGGCGGCCCCGGCGAGCAGCCCGATATGTCGTGGCCAGATCCGGTTGATATAGCCGCCGCCGAGTAGATGGATGATGTCGGCGCGCCGCAGCAGCGCGATACCGCGATCCCACCGCGGGGCCAGACCGGGGTCGGCGACGGCCCGGCGCACCCATGCGGCCACGTGCCACGGGTCGTCCGACGGCGCCTCCCGGCACAGCCGCCACAAGGTATCGGTGAAGCGCACCCGCGGATGCAGATCGCCGAGCAGTACCTGCGCGGGCCCGGGGGAGTGCGTATCGACCCACACCTCCGCCTCGGGCGCGGTTTCGGCGAGGTGGTTCAGCCACCCGGCGGTGATGAGTTCATCCCCGTAGTTGGGGTGGCCTGCCGGGCCGGTCAGGTAGTAGAGCGGTGGTGCGTCCATGCGGCTCCGATCGAGCGAGGAGGCGTCCGGCCATGCTATCCCGGCCGCCCCGGTGTCCCGGCCTCCTGTTCGTGCCCGGGTGCTTGCAGGGCCGGGAACCAGATACCGGTGAGAACTTCGGCCGCCTGCTCCGCGGAGACCTCGATGGTGCCCTGCATGGCCCAGCGTGTGAAGAAACGTTCCAGCTGCGCCACCAGCAGTTCGATGCGTAACCGCGCCTCGTCGCGGCGCGCGGCGGGCCAGCGGTCGAGATAATGCGGCATGCTGTCGGCGAGCGTCATGATGCCCTCGCGGACGGTCCGGCGGAATTCCGGTTCGAGGGCGGTGGCCTCGTCCCAGGCGGGCAGCATGTCCTTGTTCTCGAAGAACCAATCGATGGCGCGGGCCATCCAGGCCGCGAATTCTTCCCGCGACCCGGTGGTGAGAACTCGGTCGAGATCGGCGTAGAAGAACCGGACACCGGCGGCCTGCGGGCCCTGGTTGGCAATCGCCCGCAGCACTTCCGGCTTACCGGTGAAATGCAGGTAGAAGGTGGCCCTGCTGCAACCCGCAGCGGCGGCGATGTCGTCGACGCGCACCGCGGAATAGCCCCGGGTTTCGAAGAGGTCGCGGGCGGCGTCGACGATGCGCGCGGTGGTCGAGCGCTTCTGTTCCTCGCGCAGCGTGCCGCGGCGCACTGCGGGCGGTTCGGTCGGCATGAGCGCCATCCTAGAGGGTGTGAACACTCACTGGACGGTGTGTCCAGCGAGTGTTACGTTGTGGTTCAGGTCACGGCGCCGTTCCTCGCGGCCGGACAGGAGTTGTGCATGAATTCACCGGAACTGCCCAAGGTATGCGTTATCGGCGCCGGTCCCTCGGGGATCACCACCGCCAAACGCCTCGCCGAATACGGGATCCCGTTCGATTGCTACGAAGCATCCGACGAGGTCGGCGGTAACTGGTATTTCAAGAACCCCAACGGGATGTCGGCCTGCTACCAGAGCCTCCACATCGATACGTCGAAGTACCGGCTGCAATTCGAGGACTTCCCGCCACCCGCGGACTGGCCGGACTTTCCGCACCATTCGCAGTTGCTGCAGTACTTCAAGGATTACGTCGACCACTTCGGCCTGCGCGACCGGATTCGCTTCAACACGCTGGTCACCGGCGCCGAACGCGCCGCCGACGGCCTGTGGACGGTGACGACCAGCGCCGGTGACACCGAGGTCTACGACGCGCTGATCGTCTGCAACGGCCACCACTGGGACCCCCGATTCCCCGACTATCCGGGCGAATTCGACGGCGTACTCATGCACAGTCACGCCTACAACGACCCCTTCGACCCGATCGATATGCGCGGTAAGCGGATCGTCGTGGTGGGTATGGGAAATTCCGGTCTGGATATTGCCTCCGAGCTGTCGCAACGGTTCCTCGCCGAGAAACTGTTCGTCTCGGCGCGCCGTGGTGTCTGGGTACTGCCGAAATATGTGAAAGGCCAGGCGAGCGACCGCCGTTCGCTGCCGCCCTGGATTCCGCCGAAGCTCGGCTTGAAACTGCGGCAGCGGGCCGTGCGCAAATTCCGCGGGGAGATGCAGAACTACGGGCTGCCCGCACCGGACCACGAACCGCTGGAGGCGCATCCGTCGGCAAGTGAAGAATTTCTGCATCGCGCCGGCTGCGGCGATATCGAGTTCAAACCCGCGATCACCGAATTGGCCGGTGACCGTGTTCATTTCGCCGACGGCAGCAGCGAGCAGATCGACGTAGTGCTGTGCGCCACCGGGTATCACATCAGTTTCCCGTTCTTCGCCGACCCCACGTTGCTCCCGGATACGGAGAACCGGTTTCCGTTGTTCGCGATGATGATGAAACCGGAGATCGACAACCTCTTCTTCCTCGGCTTGGCCCAGCCACTGCCGACACTGGTCAACTTCGCCGAACAGCAGAGCAAATTCGTCGCCGCCTACCTGACCGGGCGTTACCATCTGCCGGCGCGCGCGGAGATCGATCGGCAACTACGTGAGCAGGAATCCCGGCGCAGCGGACGGTATTACGAGTCGCCGCGGCATACCATCCAGGTCGAGTTCCAGCCCTATGTCCAGCGATTGACCAAGGAACTCGAGGCCGGTGCTGCCCGTGCCGCCGCCGCGGGCAATGCGCTACCCGTGTCCGCCGCTGCGATGCAGGGCGCGCGGTGACGAGCGGTTCCGCCGGGTTCTGCCGTGACGAATTCGCGCAGGTGCGTGCGGTATTCGACGAGCAGCTCGAATCGCAGGCCGAGCTCGGTGCGGCCTTGTGCGTGACTGTCGACGGGGAGCCGGTGCTCGACCTGTGGGGTGGCTACGCCGATCCCGCCCGGACGACACCGTGGGAAGCCGACACTTTGGTGAACGTCTTCTCCGTCACCAAGACCATGACCGCGTTGTGCGCGCTGCTGCTGGTCGATCGCGGCGAACTCGACGTTCATGAACGCGTGGCCCACTACTGGCCGGAGTTCGCCGCCAACGGGAAAGCCGAGATCGAGGTCAGGCATCTGCTGTCGCACACTTCGGGCGTATCGGGCTGGGAACCACCGATCGAGCTGGCCGATATCTACGACGCGGAGGCCGCGGCGGCCCGGCTGGCGGCGCAGGCGCCGTGGTGGGAACCGGGCACGGCATCGGGTTACCACGCACTCAACTACGGCCACCTGATCGGGGAACTGGTCCGCCGCATCACCGGGAAAACGCTCGGGCAGTTCTTCGCCGCGGAACTGGCCGGACCGTTGAACGCCGATTTCTCCATCGGCACCGGCCCCGAAGAGGCCGGCCGCATCGCCACCCTGATACCGCCGGGAGCAACCCGGTTCGATATGGCGGCACTCGACCGCGACAGCGTGCTCGTCAAAACCCTCACCAGCCCGCTGCTCGATATTGCCGAAACCGCGACCCCGGCCTGGCGGGCGGCGGAAATCGGCGGGGTCAACGGGCACGGCAACGCGCGGTCGGTGGCCCGGGTGCAATCGCTGATCTCGTGCGGGGGAGTGCTCGACGGGCGGCGTCACCTGTCACCGGACACCCTCGACCTGATCTTCCGTGAGCAGGCCGACGGTATCGACAAAGCACTGCTGACCCCGCTGCGTTTCGGTATCGGCTACGGCCTGCCGCATCCGCAGACCGTGCCGTACGTGCCGGACGGGCGGGTGTGCTGGTGGTCGGGTTACGGCGGTTCGATGGTGGTCAACGATCTGGACCGGCGGATCACTTTCGCCTACACGATGAACCGGATGGCGACGGGGCTGATCGGTTCCGATCGATGCGACCGCTATCTGAAGGCGGTTTTCGATACGGGAGCCGACCGGTGATAACCGGTGCCCGGGATCGGGCCGTGCGGTTCACGCGGCCGCTGATGAACGCGGCCGGGACATGTGCGCGGCGACCTATCGGCGTGTATCCGTGAATCCGATTCCGACGACCGTGGTATCGAAGTCGGCGCTGCCGGCGAGGAAATCTTCGGAGGTGCTCTGATAGACGAGCATCGGCCGTTGTGGGTCTCCTGTGTCGGAGTGGTTGGCGCGCCACCAGGTATCCGTCGGCGTGTCGTACCAGGCGTAATCGAAGTTGAGAAAGCCCAGGCGGTTCTGATTGAAATCGCCCCACATATTCACTTGGCCGGTTTCCTGTCTGGGGGTGAAGCGGCCGTATTTCGGGGTGTCGGTCGCTTCACCGCGGGGGCGGCCGTTGTGCAGGATCTCCCGGCCGGTCCGGTCGCGGACATAATCCTGGCCGGACCAGAGATGTTTGGCGAAGATGACCGGCTCCCAGTCGGCGGGGGCGCCGGTTGTGGGTAGGTTGTCGGCGACACCGGACAGTTTCGACAGGTCCGGGTCGTCCTGTATCCGGCGCAGCAGGTCGGTGGTGCCGGCCGGCCGGGTGGCGAAGAGGTCCTCGAACTTCGCCGCATAGTTCCTGGCGAGGGCGAGCGCCTGTTGACCGTCGTGGACACGGGCCTCGGCCCGGTCCGAACGGGCCTGTAGGACCCGCTCGGCCGGAATATCCACCCAGGCGTTCCGGGCAGCTACCCGTGCCTGTTGCAGGTCGTACTCGGTCTCCATCACCCGATCGATTCGCTGCCGGACAGCGGGACTCGCGTCGTCGGCACCCGGGCGGTGCCGGGCCTCCGCGAGATCGTCGTAGGCGGCCACCCGTAGTGCACGACAGCGGCGGATCTCGGCATTGGCGGCTTCGCCGAGCGCAAGCGCGGTGTCGTGCCGCGGTGTTCTCGGATGGCCGAACATCAGATTCAGAGGTGGGTTCCCGCTGGTGCGGCCGAGCCGCAACATGGTCATTCCGACACAGCCGCGGTCCAGGGTTCCGAGTTCGTCCGCGGTCATCCGCCGCCCGGTCCGGCGCTCCCACATGGTGATGTACTCAGCCTTGGTGAAGGTCCGCCGCCGGAGCGGTCGCCCGTATATGTCCTGGTGCGTGCCAGGATCGAGGTGCCGGTCGATGGCGCGATCTCGTTCGTTGCCGTCTCGGCTCACGGCAGCGATCCGCGCCGCGAGGTCGCGGTCACGATCGGTCGTGATTCGCGACCCGCTGACGAGCGTGCCTGAGATACCGCGGATATGCCTGTTTCCGAGGACGTCGGTGGAATTCTCGGCAATGGCACGTAGCCGAGTCACGAGATGGGCGACGAGTCCTTTTCCGCCGCCGGTGAAACCGCCGGGTGGAAAAGGGTGGGGCATCGGTTGTCCTGTCTTTGTTCGGTGATCGTTCGGTGTCCCGAGTCGGCGATCGGCGCCCAGGAAAATCTTCCGGGCGGCGGCAATGTCAGGACGGTGGCCGGAGCACGTTCCGGCCCAGGAACCGGCAAATCCTCAGGGCGAGCGCGATATCCAGCTTCTCGTGCCCGGTTCCGGTGCCGCGGGTGGCGTCGACCGCCTTGGTGATGCGGTATTTGACCGTATTCCGGTGCAGGGTCATCTGTTGCGCCGTGTGGACATGGCTTTCACCGGTCTCGTAAAAGGTGCTCAGGGTATCGCGTAGGGCCGCCGCCTGATCGGTGTCGTCGGCGAGTGACCCCAGCACCTCGCGGACCCATTCGCGCGTCGAATCGAGGTCCCTGGCCAGGAGCGAGACCACCGCCACACCGGGATCGCCGAACCCGATCGTCCGGTGGTCTGCGGGCGTTCCCGGCACGGTGGCGACGAAGTACGCGGCCGCGGCCTGCTGATGGGAGCGGCGGAATCCGGCGAGACCTCGGCCCGGCATGCCGACGGCCAGCCGTACTCCTGCCGGCAGGCCGGCGTCCGCCCGCAGCGCGCCGGGGTCCACGGCGGGTCGCCGGCCGAACGGAAACCACACCCACATCGTGCGCCGGTCGATGGCCGTCACCAGCGGTGGGCCGTCGGCGCGTAACGCGCGTGCGAGCATTCGGGTGCAGGCATCCAGCGAGGCGGCGGTGCCGGACTCGTCGCCGCTGGTGTACCAGAGGATTACCGCCAGATGTGTCCGGTCGAGCCGGTAGCCGGTTTCCGATTCGAACCCCGCCGGGTCCGGTGTCGTCGCGCCCAGCAATGCGTGCACCGTGGCGGCGTGTACCGTGCCGCGGGCGTTCACCCACCGCATGCGTTCGGTCTCGTAGGTGTCACAGACGTATTGGCTGACCCAGTCGGTATACGCGTAGACGCTTTCGGTGAGTCGCTGCAGTACCGCCAGTCCCAGCCCGGCCGGCAGGGCTCGCCGGTCCACCTCGTCATGGCACATACGCATCATGACGTCCTGGCCCATATGGTAAGCGCGCATCAGATAGTTGAACGGCAGCTCCCGCTGCGCCATCCGCCGCGCGTATTCGACTGCCGCCATCGGCGGTTGGAGATGATCGACCGGGATGTCATTGGCCAATACCTCGATCATGGTCGCCACATTGGCGTGAATGCTGGCGGCGCGTAACTCCGTGAGCCGTGGTTCGGCGCGGGTGTAATCGATCTGCTGGGTGATCCGCCGGGTCATGACCGCTGCGATCTCCGACTCCCGCGTGCGTAATCCCGTCCCGATCTCAACGCTGAGGGCGGAAACCCGCGCCGAAAGCGGTTCTTCGGCCGCTCCGTCCCGGCGCGTCGGGGGTCCGGCGGAAACGGTCATGGCGCGGACCTTTCACGGTATGGCGAACGAGTAGGCCGATGGCGGTGCCTTCCTCAGCTTTCCTGGCCGGCGTGACCCGAAGGGTAACCAGCGGGACGAGATCGGGAAAGGTGTCGGCGAGCCACAGTTGGGAGGCGGTTTTGTGCATAGTGCACAGTGATTTCGCGGGCTGTCGAATGTGCACAGTGCACTACCGGCGGCACAAGTTGTGGTCACGCGGGACATTCCGTTGCCGACCGGCGCTGCCTACCGTCGGAACACGGTGGAACAGCCGGTGACGTCGAGTTGCGTCATCGGTCATCATCCCTCGAGAGGAAATCGCATGATTCGCACTGTTCCAGGCTTGTCGGTGCGGAACCGGCGGGGGGCGCAGTTGCCGCCATGGCTCCGGTGACCGCGCAAATATGGGACAACGCTCCGCCTCGGGGCGACCTCGCGGCCACTGTTGCCGAATGTGCGGAGATATCGGCCGGTTACAGCCGGGTCCGGGCCTGCTTCTCTCCGTCGGTCGAGGTCTGACGGGCCGGCGCGCGCCGCATCTCCGGCGGTGATACCGGCGAAGAGGCTCGCCGATATGGCCGGCCGAATCCGGGTGGCAGTGCACCAGGGGTGTGGCGACCTGGCGGGACGGGTGCGCGCGATATCCGGGACTGCGCACTCGGGGGCCGGCGAATTCCGGCGTGCCGACCGGCTGGATGCGGCCGATGCCGGCCCGTTGCGGCGATCCGGTGACGGTAGCGACTCCCGAGCCCGGGGGAGCGGCGCCTTCGCCGTGGGTATGCGTTCCCGGAAGGCGCAACCGGCCGACCGGATACTGGCCGATCTGGCCGATGATGTCTATTTCCCGGACCGCTCCCGCCCCATAGCCGGGTTCGTCCGGCTCGACAAGGCGGAAGCAGAACGGGCCGGAATCCCGCCGGAAGCGATGAACGACCTGCCCAGTGGGCTGACCAGTGCGCTGTACCGCGACGATGCGGGGCGGTACGTCCTGGCCTTCGCGGGCACCTACCGGACCAGCCTGCGCAGCTGGAAAACCAACTTCGCCCAGGGCCTGGGAATACCGGCCCGCCAGTATGTTCTGGCGGGCCGGTTGGGCAAACTCGCCCGCGGGGCCTTCGGTGACGAGCTGGTCATCACCGGTCATTCCCTCGGGGGCGGGCTGGCGACCACGGCCGCGCTCAAATCGGGCGCACCGGCGGTGACCTTCAACGCCGCCGGGTTGTCCGATCAGACGATCCGCGGTCTCGGTATCGACGCGACGGCGGCACGGGAGTACGCCGCGGCCGGGAATATCCGCACCTATGTTGTCGCCGGTGACCCGCTGACGGTGTTACAGGACTCGCACCGGGTACACCGTTCGATGATCGGCGGGCTCGCCGGCGGGATCCTGGGGTCGTCGCTCGGCGGTGCGGTGGGCAGTGCGATCGGCGGGACCACCGGCCGGGTAACCGGGAGTACGACCGGCCGATTCGTCGGGGCCTCTGTCGGTGCGGCGATCGGCGGTACGGCCGGCGCGGCCGGTACCGCGGGTGGGCTCGCTCAGGTGCGGCCCGCGCTCGGTGCGAGAATAGATCTGCCCGATCCGCTGCTCGCCGAGAACAACGGCCGGATGGCGCATGCGATCGATATCCACGAGATGCCGGGTGTGCGCCGCGCGCTGGACCTGACGCAACCGTGGTCGGATCGGCCCGCCAGTTGAATTTCCGGACAGCGCCTGGATCGAAGGGAAGGCCGCCGATGGCGACACCGTTCGACGGAACCGATATCGAATCTGCGGCGACGGCGATCGCGGCCCGCGACGAGCAACGCCTGGCCGCGGCGCTCGCGTGCGGTATCGACCCGGATATTGCGGGTGCCGAAGGGATCACTCTGCTGCACTGGGCCGTATTGAACCGGGCAGATGCCGCATGTGCCGTGCTGCTGGCCGCCGGCGCCGATGCGCTCCGGCCGGATCACGACGGCGATACCCCCGTCCACCTGGCGGCCGCGACCGCCGACTCCGTATGCCTGACAAATCTTCTCGACTACACCGGCCCCGATGCGATCAATCCGCGCAACGGCCGGACCCCGCTGCTGACGGCGGTTTTCCACCAGCGCGGCAGGAATATTCGCGCCCTGCTCGCCGCCGCCGCGAACCCCGATATCGCCGACAACTCCGGTGAGACCCCGTTACACGTCGCCGCCGAACTGGACGAGCACGAGAGCGTCCTCGAACTGTTGCGAGCCGGCGCCGACCCCGCGGCCAGAAATGGGCAGGGCGCCACCTTTCAGCGCTATCTGTTCATGACCCCGCCGCCGCTGCGGACCGCGGCGGCGGGCCGCGCCCTCGCGGAGATCAGCGCGTGGCTCGCCGATAACGGTGTCCCGCTGGAGTCGTCCTGATCCGGCGACCGTCGGGAACCGGTGCGCCGCATCACCGGGTAACCGCCCGGCCGGTTCTTCGGAGCGGACGAACGGCGGCAGGTCAGAAATAGCGGAGGACGATATACGCCCAGGCGAGCACGCTGCTGAGTACGGTGACCACGATCCCGTATCGGGTGAACTGCCAGAACGTGATCGCATGCCCGGCCCGCTGGGCGATCCCGAGCGCGACCACATTTGCGCTCGCGGCGACCGCGGTGCCGTTGCCGCTGAAATCCGCGCCGAAAGCGAACGACCACCACAGCGCCTGTCCTTGTTTCGGGTCGGGTGTCTGTTCGACCAGACCTTCGACCACCGGCGCCATGGTGGTCGTGTACGGGATGTTGTCGATGAACGCGGCCACCACCGCGGACCCGAAGACCAGGACACCCGAGGCCAGGAGCGGGTTGTCGCCGAAGGCGGCGACGGCGGCATCACCGAGCAGGCCGATGACACCGGTGTGCACGAGACCGGCCACCATCACGAACAGGCCCATGAAGAAAACCAGCGTCGCCCATTCGACTTCGCGCAGGATATCGCGGATATCGAGCCCGGAGATCAGCACCATGGCGCCGGCGCCGAGCAGCGCGACGATCGACGGCGCCACATGCAGCCACGAATGCAGCCCGAACCCGATCACCACCCCGGCGAGGACAAGCATCGACCGGGTGAGCAGCCGCGGGTCGGTGATGGCGCGGCGTTCCTGCAAGGTCATCACCGTGGTGATGTGCTTCGAGGGTTCCCGCAGATGCGCGCGGAACAGCCAGCGGGTGAACAGCACGAACAGTATGAAGATCACCGTCACCGCGGGCGCCATGTGGATCAGGAAATCGTTGAAGCTCAGTCCCGCCCGGCTGCCGATGATGATATTGGGCGGGTCGCCGACCAGGGTGGCGGCGCCGCCGATATTGGCGGCGAGGACCTCGGCGATGAGGAACGGCTGCGCGGCGAAACCCAGCCGCCCGCATACGACGATGGTCACCGGCGCGACCAGCATGATGATCGTGACATTGTCGAGGAGCGGGGAGGCGACCGCGGTGATGATCATCAACATCACCATCAGCCGGAACGGGCTGCCGCGGGAACGTTTCGCGGCCCAGATAGCCAGGAAGTCGAACAGGCCGGTGTGTTTGACGACGCCGACGATCACCATCATGCCCAGCAGCAGGAAGATGACATTCCAGTCGATTCCGGCGTGCGCGTTGTAGAAGACGTCCTCACCCGGCACCAGCCCGAGTACGGTCATGGCCGCCGCGGCGATCAGCACGACCTTGACTTTGTCGGCGCGTTCGGTCGCGATGAACCAGAACGCCCCGACGAAAATGGCCACCGCCAGGATCTGATTCATCGGCTACCTCGCCTCGGCCCGGCGGATTCAGTCCTCGGGCCCGGCGACGGCCAGGCTGATCAGCAATCGTTCGAGGGTGATTCCGCCGATGAGGGCGTGCGCGCGGTCCACCACGGCTACCAGGGGGCTGTGCCGCTGTGCCATCAGCGCCGCGATCTCCAGCAGAGTCGCGTCACGCCGGACGACCGCGGGCCGCGGCGCGTGCTGCGGGAGACAGTCACCGACGGTGAGATGGCCCGGTTCGCGCCAGAACAGTTCGGAATTCAGCTCGTCGATGGTGCGCACGAGAGCCGGATCGTTCTGATAGGAGCTGGGAATCGCCAGCCGCAGCACCTGAGTACCGGGCAGCACGGCCACCGGCCGGTCCGCCTCGTCCACCACGATCATGCCGGGCAGCCGGTTCACCACCATCAGGCGCATGGCCTTCGCGACAGGATCTTCGGGCCGGACGGTCGGCAGGTGGACGGCGATATCGTGAGCTTGCATGGGAGGGTCCCGTCGCGCGTGCGGGGAAAGCATGGTCATGGCCGCGACCCGTCGCCGGTGAGCTGGTCCACCAACCGCTCCAGGCGGGCGACCCGGTCGGGTAGCGGTGCGCTGTGCAGCAGGTCGGCGAATTGGTCGGCCTCATCGGTGCCCAGCGCAACGGACTGGACGGGTTCGTCGCCGGCGCCGTGGTAGACGAGGATCTGTTTCCCGCCGTCGGCGGCGGTGACCAGTGCGAACCGGTCACCGCTGCGAGTCTGCAGATGGTGCACGGTGCCCTGGCCCGGTACGGTGCTGCGGTCGATATACACCCGAACGCTCCTCCCGCCACCGATTGACTTCGCTCTCAGTTTTCGCGAGTGAGGGTGCCGCCGACCATCGGTGCCGGTACCCATCTGTGGTGGCCGGCACTGTGTAGTCCGCCGCCCGGAAAATGGGTGCCCGGCCTCATGGACACCCCGGCGGTCAGCGGCCAGACTGAGGTCATGGACCGTCCGGAAAGTGGTATCGGCCTGTTCCGGCGGCACACCCGGACCCCGGCGGATGCGCTGTTCCGGCGGATCTTCCTCATCAACGGACTGGTGTTCACGCTGGGCACGCTGGTGCTCGCACTGTCACCGGCGACGGTGTCCTCGCGGGTGCGGTTGACCGAGATACCGGTGCTGGCAGTGGGTCTCGCGGTCATCCTCGCGGCCAACGCCTTCCTGCTGCGGACGAGCCTGGCGCCGCTGGACGAACTCATCGCCTCCATGCGGCGGGTCGACCCGTTGCGCCGCAGTGGCCGCGTCGACGGCCGGGGCAACGGCGATCTGTCCCATCTGATCGATTCGTTCAACGCCATGGTCGACCGGCTCGAAACCGAACGGGCCGCGGCCAGCGCCTCCGCCCTGGCCGCCCAGGAAGGCGAACGGCAGCGTATCGCCCGCGAACTGCACGACGAGATCGGGCAGAGTCTCACGGTGGCGTTGCTGTCGATGAAACGGGCCGCCGACCGCGCACCCACCGATGTGGTCGATGTCCTGCACGGTGCTCAGGAGACGGTGCGCGGCTGCCTGGACGAGGTCCGCGGGATCGCCCGGCGGCTGCGCCCCGATGTGCTCGACGATCTCGGGCTCTCCAGTGCGCTCAGCGCGCTGTGCAGTGAGTTCTCCACCACCGCGGGGATCGGGGTGCATCGCGAGGTCGACCGGAACCTGCCGCGGCTGGCGCCGGATATCGAACTGGTCTGCTATCGGGTCGCGCAGGAGAGCCTGACCAATATCGCCCGCCACGCCGACGCCGGCCGGGTCGGGCTGAGTCTGCGTGTCGGCGAGGAAGCGCTGATACTGCGGGTCACCGACGACGGCCGCGGCGGGGTCGCCGAGGACGGTTCCGGGATCCGCGGGATGCGCGAACGCGCGCTGCTCGTGAACGCCACCCTCACCATCGATTCACCACCCGGACACGGCACGGTGGTCTGCCTGACCATCCCGCACCGCGGGGAAGGGAGTGCGCCATGACAGCACCGGCACCGGCCCGCATCCTGCTCGCCGACGATCACGCACTGGTCCGGTCGGGGCTGCGGATGATCCTCGACGCCGAACCGGATCTCACCGTGGTCGCCGAAGCCGCCAACGGGCACGAGGCCGTCCAGCAGGCCGCAGCCGTACCCATCGACCTCGCGATCCTCGATATCGCCATGCCCCGGCTGACCGGTATCCAGGCCGCCCGCGAGATCCACCGCAACACCCCCGGGGTGCGGATCCTGATGCTGTCGATGTACGACAACGAACAGTACTTCTTCGAATCCCTGCGGGTCGGTGCCTCCGGCTACGTGCTGAAATCCGTCGCCGACCGCGATCTGCTCGAGGCCTGCCGCGCCACCCTGCGCGGCGAACCGTACCTGTACCCCGGTGCCGTGAATTCCCTGATCCGCGAATGGCTGCAACGCGCCGAACGCGACGAACCCGTTCCGCAGACCCTGCTCACACCGCGCGAGGAGGAGATCGTCAAACTCGTCGCCGAGGGTTATTCCTCGCGCGAGATCGCGGCAGACCTGGTGATCAGTGTGAAAACCGTGGACCGCCACCGCGCCAACATCCTGCAGAAACTGGGCTTGCGCGACCGCCTCGCCCTCACCCGCTATGCCATTCGCGCGGGCCTCATCGAACCCTGATCGCCGGGCCGCGCCGCCGTAGAGCCCGATCCGGCGGACCGTCGAAATCCCGGGCGGCACGGACGAAGCCGTCGCGTTCGCGCTCGCTACGCACCGGTTCCGCGGCCCGGAGTGAAGTCGTCGAGGCCGTTGGTCCGCGTATTGTGCGCGGCCCTGATGAGCCATCGGCCCTGACGTTTCACCATGATCAAGGTGATCAGGCCGGTGCGGTCCTCGGTCGCGTCCGCACCGGGTAGCCGATGCTCCGGCCAGCTCCAGCGGGTGTGGACCAGGGCCACCTCGGGCGTGATCATGGCGATATCCAGTACCTGCTGGGTGTAGCTCTTCTTCTGCCGTAACACCGACTCGGGGACGTCCTTGTGGCCGTCGATATTCTGCCGGCGGGTGCGCCACCAGATTCCGCGGTGGGTGATGAAATCCGAGTCCTCGGTGAAGTAGGTGCCCCATTCGTCCATCTCATGGCTTGTCCACAGCGCGGTATGGGTCGCGAGCGTCGTCCTGATGGTCTGTTCGTCGTCCGGATGCATACGACAACTCTGAAACCTGAAGTTGACTTGATGTCAACAGCCGGGTCAGGGCAGCCGGTGCTCGTCGATCGGGGTGGTGAGGTCGGTGCCGTTCAGCTCGAGGTAGAGCTGCCGTTCCAGGACCGACAGTGTGGCCGTGTTGCGGCGTTCCAGGGCGGCGGCTGCGGCGTCGACGAAGGTGCGATCGAGGCTGTAGAGAGAAATGGACTCGCTCCGGTGGATCCGTTTCCCAGGCAGCGCCGCGAGGACCTTCGCGGGGTCACGGTGGGTGTAGACGGCGACCCGGCCGGCGAGTTTGCTGCCGCGATGGACCCGGTCGGCATCGGGCGCACCGACCTCGATCCATGCGGTGATCTGCCCGGTGAGATCGCGGACCAGCACGGCGGGTTCATCGGTCGAGGACACCCCGCCGTCGCTGAACGTGATCCCGTCCTCGTATTCGAGGCAGAAGGCCAGCAGCCGGGTGATCAGGAATTCCGCGGTTTCCGACGGATGCCGGGCCAGGCGCAACTCCAATTCCTGATAAACGCCGCGATCGACGTCGGAGAGTTGGACTGCGAAGGTGTGCAGAGTCGCGCCGGTAGCCATAGGCAGGCCAGCCTAATAGGCGGACCTGGTAACTGCCCGGGCGGCTGCTGCCACCAGAATGCCGGCCGCAGCGCCCGGGAGACGACCGTAGCCCCGGCCGAAACGGCCGGGGCTACGTCGATTCTGCAGACCGTACTCGATCAGCCGAGGCTGAAGGGCTGACCCCAGACACGGAACTCGGAGGTGCCGTTATCGGTTGCCACCTCGACTCGCACGAAGGCGCGGGCCTGAGCGTAGCCACCGCAGCCGTTGAGGCCGATGGTGCTGTCGGACCAGGTCACCGAGCCGGTGGGGCCGGTGAACTTGGTGGCGAACGTATGGCCTTCGTTGCCGTACACGTCCGGCTTCTCGATATCGAGGAGCAGGAACGAGGTGGCCTGGCCGGGGCCCAGGGTCAGGTTGCCGCCGGTGCTGAGCTTGCCGGTGACGTTCTCGCCGGCGTAGTCGGAGGTGACGTCGGCTCCGCCGTTGGCGCCACCGCCGCTGATATCGACCTGGCAACCCACGACATAACCCGGGGTGATCTTGGTGCCGTTGTGCTCACCGTGCACCTCGACCTGCGCGCTGGCCGAGACCCAGGCGTTGCGGTGCAGCGGGGTGGAACCCATGGAGGGGTTGATCAGCGCGGATTCGTGGGCGATCCGCGCGGTGACCCCGAGCCCGTTGGGCAGGGTGTGGTGGAGTTCGGCGCCGGGCAGCGGCACGAACGTATCGGCGTTGGCGGCGCCGGTCGAGAACAGACCGACAGCGGCGACGGCCGCGGCGGCGACGCTCGCGATGCGCACGGCGCTCTTCTTCACTACAGACATGAGATTTTCCCTCTCGGAAGAGATATTCCGTTCAGCGACGGATTGATCGACCAGTGGTGACGAGCGTCAGCCGATGCTGAACGGGGCTCCGTACAGGGTGGACTTGGAGTAGTGGTCACCGATGATCTCGAGAACCGTGTAGGACCGGGCCTGAGCGAAGCCGCCGCAGCCCTCGACGTTCATCTCGACATCCTTGTAGTCGATCCAGTACGGACCGGGCTTCTTGATGTCGACGCCCTCGATGTGAACGAATTTCACTTCGCCCGGACCGAGTTTCACACTCAGGGATCCGCTGCCACCCAGGGTCGAGGTGCTCAGGGTGCCACCGATACCGGCCTGGAAGGCGTTCTCGGCGATGCTGACCTGGCAGCCGATGATGTAGCCGGTGCTGAGCCGCGAGGAGCCGTGGGTGGAGGAGTTGTTGGTACCCGGCGAGTTGGTCGGGCCCTTCCACGGTCCCGGGTCGCCCTCGGGGGTCTGCGTGACGTCCGCGTGAATCTGTCCGCTCACCCAGGCGACCCGGCCCGCGCCGTTGGCCGACATCGACGGCGAGATCAGCGCGCTCTCGTTGACGCGCGCGACTTTCCCGTTCGGCCCGGCCTTCTCGCCGCCCGGCAGCGGCACGAAGGTGTCCGCGGTCGCCGTTCCACCGGCAACGCCGAGTACCGCCGCCGCCGTCATCGCCGCACCGGCAGCAATCCCTTTGATGTTCATCGTGTGTCCCTCATGGTCTAGCGAATGTCGCCGGATACGGCCGTGGCCGCGGGAGCCGGCGAAAGCGGCAGCACGAAATTCCGGATCCGGACGCGCGAAAACGCGGGTCAGGTTCGGTTGCTGCGCACTCGCAGGTGAAATCCGGTGGGTACGAAATGCCCACCGGCGGTTCGGATCGTCTCAACCTGGGCGATCAGGTGACGAAATGCTGCGCCATCAAATCCCTCATCCCTGTGTATCTCTTACAACCCGGCCAGGTGTGGCCGGTGGTCCCGAGCCGGGACGGAGCGGATGGGGAGGCGATACAGCCGGCAGCGGAGTACATCCCGTTATCCTTTCGCTCCTCGGCACAGTCTGTTGCTAAGCCTGTTCAGGTTAGGTTAGCCTGCGCTCACTATAAAGGTTAGTTAACAAAATTTGTGAGCTATGACCGTGACGTATCTCATATACGCCGGGAAGGGACGGGTTCGATGCACAGTTCCTGTAGCACCGCGTCATGACGGCCGGTTCATCCTATGAATACCACACCCGGGTCTCGGTCCGCAGGTGGATGGGCTGGTTACTTGCCGCTGCCTTCCTGATACTTGCCTGCGTACTCAGCCTCGTGGTGGGTGTGAAGCCTATTCCGATCACGGAGATCTTTACTGCGCTGTGGCAGCCCGGCGGCTCACCGGACGATCTGATCATCAGTGAATATCGCCTGCCACGCACCCTGTTGGGCCTGCTCGCGGGTAGCGCGCTCGGAATCGCCGGATGTCTCATGCAGGGGCTGACGCGAAACCCGCTGGCCGACCCCGGGCTGCTCGGGATCAATGCGGGTGCGGCCTTTGCGATTGCGGTCGCGGTGGCCTATCTGGGCGCCAGTGGGATCGCCTCCTATGTCTGGTTCGGATTCGCCGGCGCGGCGGTAGTGTCGGTGGTGGTGTACCGGCTGGGGACCGTCGGTCGCGGTGGTACCGACCCGATTCGCCTCACCCTGGCCGGTGTTGCGGTGACAGCCGTGCTCACCGGTATCACCAAGGGGCTGATCCTGCTGAACTCGAGCGCTTTCGAAGAGATGCGGCAGTGGGACGCCGGTGCACTGACCGGCCGCGGCTATGACGTTCTCGCCGGCGCAACCCCCTTCATTCTCATCGGTATCGTTTTCGCGGCCGTCGCCGCCCGCTCGCTCAACGCTGTGGCGCTCGGCGACGATATGGCGCGCGCGCTTGGCGTACATGTGACACGGACCCGGGCGTTCACCGCCCTGGCGCTGATCCTGCTGTGCGGTACGGCGACCGCCGCGGTCGGGCCGATCACCTTCGTCGGCCTGGCGGTACCCCATATCGCCCGCTGGATCGTCGGACCCGACTATCGCTGGATCGTCGCCTATTCGCTGCTCCTCGCGCCGACGCTGGTGCTCTTCGCCGATGTCCTCGGCCGGATCGCCATTCCGCCGGACGAGATCGCGGCGGGTGTGGTCACCGCCTTCCTGGGTGCGCCGGTACTCATCTGGCTCGCCCGCCGTTCGGAGATGAGGTAGTCGTGACCCTGCGTGAAAAACCGCGGATCGGCGCCGTGGCGAGTATCGAGTTCGGCCGCACGGTCCGTGTACTGCGGCTGCGCCGCCTCACGGCCCGGTTCGGCGTGCGCAGCGTGGTGGTGTCGGCGGTGCTGCTCGTCGCCGCCTGTGTCGTCTCACTCCTGGCGCTGGGCTCCGGGGATTTCGATATCCCGCCCGACCGGGTGCTGCGGGCGCTGCTGGGCAGCGGGGTCGGTAGTGACGAACTCGTGGTGCTGGAGTGGCGGTTCCCGCGGGTATTGATGGCGCTGGTGCTCGGCGCGGCGCTCGGAATCAGCGGCGCGATCCTGCAGTCGGTGACCCGGAACCCGCTGGGCAGCCCCGATATCATCGGGTTCAACAACGGTGCCTATACGGGTGCACTGCTGGTCATCCTGGCCGGCGGTGGGTACTACGCCACCGCGGCCGGGGCGATCGGCGGCGGACTGGTCACCGCGCTGGCGATCTTCCTGCTCGCATTCCGGCAGAACATCAAGGGATTCCGGCTGGTGATCGTCGGTATCGGTATCGGTTCGATGCTGGCCGCGGCCAATACCTGGCTCATTCTGCGCGCCGACCTCGATACCGCCATGTCGGCCGCGGCCTGGGGGGTGGGCACGCTGGACGGGCTGACCTGGGCCGAGATCACGCCGGCGCTGGTGGTGCTGGCCGTGCTCGCACTCGCGGTGGTGCCCGCGGCACATCAGTTGCCGATCCTGGAATTGGGCGACGATGCGGCGCAGGCGCTGGGGGTCCGGGTGGGCCGGGCGCGATTGCTCCTCACGATCTTCAGTGTCGCGTTCACCGCTGTCGGTGCGGCCGTTGCGGGGCCGATCGCCTTCGTGGCACTCGCGGCCCCGCAGCTGGGCCGCCGATTGGCCCGGACACCGACGACGGCGCTGCTTCCGGCGGCGGCGATGGGGGCGTTTCTGCTGGCGGTATGTGATTGGATCTCGCGCCGCGTCTTCGCGCCGACCTCCGTGCCGGTCGGTGTGGTGACGGCGTCGGTCGGTGGTGCATATCTGGCTTATCTGCTGGTGGTCGAGGCTCGACGGAACTGAGGAATCTTCGTGGACGAAAAACTAGAGCGCAGCGAATCTGCGCAGCAAACCGTCACCCCGCCCGCCGCCACGGACGCCCGGTTACGGGCCGACCGGCTGCGGCTGGGCTACCGCAACCGGGTGATCAGCGATGAGCTCACCGTCGATATCCCCGACGGCACCTTCACTGCCATCATCGGGCCGAATGCCTGCGGTAAATCGACGCTGCTGCGGGCATTGTCGCGGCTGCTGGCACCCGAATCCGGCGCGGTGCTGCTGGACGGTAAGGCCATCGGTTCCTATCCGGCGAAAGAGGTGGCCCGCCGTATCGGGCTGCTGCCGCAGAGTTCGACCGCGCCGGAAGGGATCCGGGTCGCCGATCTGGTGGCTCGGGGCCGGTATCCGCACCAATCACTGGTCCGGCAGTGGTCGCGGCACGACGAGGAGGCGGTGGCCGCGGCGATGGCCGCCACCGGGGTGACGGATCTGTCCGGGCGGCTGGTCGACGAATTGTCCGGCGGGCAGCGGCAGCGGGTGTGGATCGCGATGGTGCTCGCCCAGGAGACGCCGATCGTGCTGCTCGACGAGCCCACCACCTTCCTCGATATCGCGCACCAGATCCAGCTGCTCGACCTGTGCCGGGAACTCAACCGGGATACCGGCCGGACAGTGGTCGCGGTACTGCACGATCTCAATCACGCGTTCCGTTACGCCGATCACCTGATCGCCATGCGCGACGGTGCGGTGGTCGCGGCCGGGGCGCCGCGCGAGATCGTCACGGCGGAACTGGTGCAGAAGGTTTTCGACCTGGGCTGCCGGGTGATCGACGATCCGGAAACGGGCACGCCACTGGTGGTTCCGCTCGGTGAGAAGGCGGTCCGGGTGGGCTGATCGAACAAACTGAGCGCAAAGTCCGACTACAGTCAAGATGTTTCACTTTAGTAAAGGTTAGGCTAACCTCAACTGTGGTCGTGTGTTGTGCCGCGGTGTTCCCACCGGTGGCACGGCAGACGAAAGTGGTTCACAGCGAAGGGAGTTGCCGTGCCGGCGGCAGTGCAGAACGCGTCGACGATCAGCGGTGCAGGACTACCGCTCACCGGCCCCCAGCTGGGAATCTGGAACGCGCAGCAGTTCGACCCGGAATCCGGCCGCTACCTGGTGGGCGAGGTCCTCGAAATATCCGGTGCCGAGCCGATCGATGTCGACGCACTGGCCGAGGCCATCGCGCTGACCGTCGCCGAGGCCGAGAACATGCGGCTGCGGTTCCGCGATACCGATTCCGGCCCCCGGCAATTCGTCAGCAACGAACCCGCAGTCCTGCGGCCGATGATCGACCTGCGCGGCGCCGCAGACCCGATTTCCCTGGCCCACGAGGCCGTCGCCCTCGAACGGCACGAGGCCGCGCAGCGGTGCCGGGGCATGGTCGATCGGCGGCTCTACAACTACACGCTGATCCGGCTCACCGAATGCGAAGTGTGGTGTGTGCAGCTGTACCACCACCTGATCGTCGACGGCTACAGTGCGGCGCTGCTGTCGCGCCGGGTGGCTGCGCACTACACCGCATTGCGCCGGGGCACCGAACCCCCCAAGGCGACCTTCGGCACCATTGCTGATCTGGTGGCCGATGAGCAGGCCTACCGCGAGAGCGAGCATTTCACCGCCGACCAGGAGTACTGGCGCGACCAGCTCAGCCCCGCACCCGCGCTGGACGGGCGCGGTACCGCCCTCGGCGGCGCGGTGGAACGTACGATCCGCGCCGAGGCGATCCTGCCGGTCGCCACCCTCGACCGGCTGCGCCAATGCACCGAGCGCTACCGGATCACCTGGGCGGACGGGCTGATCGCCTGTTACGCCGCGTATATCCAACGACAGCTCGGCACCTCCGATGTCGTGCTGTCGATGCTGATGATGGGCCGTGTCGGGCGGGTCGCGCTCAGTACACCGTCGATGGCGGTGAACGTGCTGCCGCTGCGGTTGGCCGTGCACGCCCACGAAACAGTGGGCGAACTGGGCGTCCGGGTGGCGGAATCGCTGCGCGAGATGCGTAGGCACCAGCGCTACAGCGGTGCCGACCTGGCCCGTGACCTGAGCGGTTTCGGTGCGGGCGAGTTGCTGCACGGGGTCGGGATCAACCTGAAGGTCTTCGATTTCGCCCTCGACTTCGACGGCGCCAAAGGGGTCCTGCGCAATGTGGCGGGCGGGCCGCCGGAAGATCTCGGCCTAGTCGCGACTCCGCTGCCCGACAAATCCGTACTGCTGAACTTCGAATGCGATGCGCGCACCAACGATCCGGAGACCGCCTATCGCCGCATGGCAGGGCTGGTCCGGGTCATCGAGGCTTTCACCGAACTGGACAAGGTACAGGTCGGTGCGCTGGAACTGATCGACCCCGACGACCGGGCCCGGCTGCTGGCACAGCGTCGCGGGCCGGCGGCCGCGGCCGGAACCGAGCTGGTTCCGGCGGCACTGGACCGGATGGTCGCCGAATACGCCGGCGATACCGTGCTGGTCGCCGGCGCGCGGCGATATACCGGTGCCGAACTGGGCGCGCAGGTGTATCGGCTGGTCCGGTACCTGCGCGACCAGGGCGTGCGGCCGGGAGACCGGGTGGGTGTCGCACTACCGCGCACGGCGGATCTGGTGGTGGCGCTGCTGGCCGTCTGGCGGGCCGGCGCGACCTATCTACCGCTGGACCCGGAACATCCGGCGGCGCGGCTGCAGACGATGATCGACGACTCCGCTCCGGTGCTGGTCCTCACCGACAACACGCTGGTCGGCGAACTCGATTGCCGTACGGTCGCAGTGGACGGCGCCGAGGTACGCGCCGCGGTGCAGGAGTATCCGGACAGCCGCCCGGCCGAAGCCGCCATCCGGGGCGACCACGCCGCCTATGTTCTCTACACTTCCGGATCCACCGGCACTCCCAAGGGTGTGGTGATCGACCACAACGCCCTCGCGCAACTGGTCGCCGGGCACCGGTCCGGTATCTACGCCGAAACCGTCGAGCGGGCCGGCGGCCACCGGCTGGCCATCGCCCACACCACCTCGTTCGCCTTCGACGCCGCGCTCGACCCGCTGCTGTGGCTGCTCGACGGCCACCGGATCCACCTGTACGACAGTGTGACCCGCCGCGACCCCGCCGCGCTCGTGGCCGCCTTCGGCGCGGACGGGATCGAGGTCGCCGACGGCACCCCCACACTTGCCGCCGCCCTGTTCACACATGGGCTGGCCGAGGTGGCGCCGCGCCTGCTGGTCCTCGGCGGTGAGGCCTGCCCACCGGACCTCTGGCAGCAGGTACAGACCGCCGGAATCAGCGCCGTCAATCTCTACGGGCCCACCGAGGCCACGGTCGACGCCATCGGCGCACCCGTATGCGGCACCGATCCGCATATCGGGGTGCCGCTACCCGGAGTGCGAGCCTACCTGCTGGACAACGGTTTACAGGTGGTCGCGGACGGGCAGCCCGGCGAGCTGTACCTGGCGGGGGCCGGGATCGCGCAGGGTTATCTGGGCCGGCCCGGACTGAGCGCAGAACGTTTCGTAGCCGACCCGTTCGGCCCGCCGGGTGCCCGGATGTACCGCACCGGCGATCTGGCGCGCTGGGTGCCGGGGCAGGGCTACTTCTATGCGGGCCGGGCGGATGCGCAGATCAAGATCCGCGGGCACCGGATCGAAATCGGTGAGGTGGAAGCCGCATTGAGCGGGCTGCCCGAGGTCGTCGCCGCGGCCGCCGATATCCGCGAGCTCGCGGGCCGGCAGAGCCTGATCGGTTATGTGGTCGCCACCGGCGAGGCCGCAGCGCAGATACACGACGGTGCCGCGGATCTCGGCGCCCGGTTACGCAACCGGCTGGCCGATACGCTGCCCGACCCCATGGTTCCCACCCGGATCGTGGTGCTCGACGAACTCCCGTGGACGGTCAACGGCAAGGTGGACCGGCCCGCGTTACCCGATCCGGTGGAATCCACCGGCGGGCGGGCACCGGCTACACCGGCCGAACAGGCGATCGCCGAGGTGGTGGCCGAACTACTCGGTCGCGACAGCGATACCGTCGATATCGACGACGATTTCTTCGGCGCCGGCGGCGACAGCATCACCGCGATCGGTGTCTGCGCGAAACTGCGCGAACGCGGCTTCGTCCTGGCACCGCAGGATCTGCTGACCCGCCGCGGTCTCGCGGATCTGGCGGCCGCGGCCGACCCCGTGCCGGTTTCGGCGGATAACCGCCCGGCGCCGGTGCCGCGCGCGGAATCCGTCACGATCGCGTTACCGCCGCAGGATCTTGCGGAACTCGCCACCGTGCACGGGCCCGTCGCCGATGTGCTGCCGCTGTCACCGCTGCAGGAAGGGTTACTGTTCCACGCGCTGCGCGACGGCGCCGCCGACGTCTACACCCTGACGGCACGGTTCGAACTGTCCGGCCCGGTGGACCCCGACCGGCTGGCCGCCGCGTTCACCGAAGTACTGCACCGGCACCCGAACCTGGGTGCCGCATTCCACTACGACCGCGTCGACCAACCGGTCCAGGTGATCCCCCGCAACCCGCAGATCGCCTGGCGGGTCGAGGATCTGCGCGACCGGCCGGACGCCGCGGACCGCGCGCTGACGCTGGAGCAGACCGCGGGCGCGGAACTGTTCGATATCGGCGATCCGCCGCTGCTGCGCGCCCTGCTGATCCGGCTCTCCGATACCGTGCACCGGCTGGTGCTCACCGCCCACCACCTGCTGGCCGACGGCTGGTCGATCCCGATCGTGCTGCGCGAGATGCTCGCCCGCTATCACGGTGAGGAACTGCCCGAACCCGGCTACTACGGCACCTATCTGGCGTGGCTCGCCGCCCGCGATACGGTCGCGGAAACCCGCCGCTGGGGCGATTACCTCGCCGGGCTGGAGGCACCGAGCCTGATCGGCGCACCCGGGCCACGTTCGGCCGCGGTCGGGTTGCAGGTACCGCTGGGCTCCGAGACCGCGGCCGCGCTCGAATCCTTCGGCCGGGCCCACGGGCTCACGATGAACACCCTGCTGCAGGGTGCGTGGTCGATGGTGCTGGCCGAACAGCTCGGCCGGACCGATGTGGTGTTCGGTGCGGTGGTGTCGGGCCGGCCCGCGGACCTGCCCGGTGTGGGCGGCATGGTCGGCCTGTTCAGCAATACGGTTCCGGTGCGGATGACCCTCGATACCGGGCGGCCGGTCGCCGAGCAGTTCGCCGCCTTCCAGCGGACCACACTGGAACTGCAGAACCAGGGCTATCTGGGCCTGGCGACCGTGGAACGCGCGGCGGGGGTCGGGCGGCTCTTCGATACGCTCGTCGTCTACGAGAATTTCCCCAAAACCGGTGTGGCGCCGAAGGAAACACACGAGGTCGGCGTTGCCGACGTCGCCGTGCACAGCCTCACCCACTATCCGGTGACCGTGACGGCACTGCCCGGTGACCGGTTCCGGCTCATGCTGCACTACGCGCCGGGCGCGATCGAGGAAGCGAACGGGCAGCGGATGGCGGCGCGGCTGGGTGCCGTGCTCACCGCGCTGGTCGGCGATCCGGCCGCCACCGTCGGTGCGGTACTCGACCGAACCCGGCACCCGGACAGTCACGGTGCGACGCTGGCCGATTGGACCTCGGCAACCGAGATAGATCCCGCCTCCCCGGCACTCACCGCCGAGGGCATGACCATTTCCTACCGTGAGTTCGGCGAACGCGCCGATCGCCTGGCGCGCTGGCTCGTTTCCCAGCGGATCGGCCCGGAGACGGTGGTGGTGGTCGCGATGCGGCGCTGTGGCGAGGCTGTTATCGCCGCGCACGCGATCAGTCGCGCCGGTGGGGTCTACCTTCCGGTGGACCCGGGGCAGCCGGCCGAGCGGCTGGACACGATTCTCGAGACCGCCGCTCCGGCACTCGTCCTCACCACGAGCACCGACGATTTCGCGACCGGACGGGCGCCTGTCATCGCGACCGACACCCTCGACCTCACCGGTTTCGCGGCGAATACGCTCACCGACGCGGACCGGCTCGCACCGCTGCGCCCGGACAATGCCGCCTACCTGCTGTTCACCTCCGGGTCCACCGGTGTGCCGAAGGGCGTATCGGTGAGCCATGCGGCCATCGTCAACACCTTCGCCTGGCTGCAGGAACACCACCGGTTCGGGCTGGGTGACACCATGCTGTACCGCACCCCGGCCACCTTCGACGCCTCGCTGCTGGAGATCTACCTGCCGCTGCTGGTGGGCGCCCGGATCGTGGTCGCCCGGCCCAACGGCCACCGCGACCCCTACTACCAGGCCGAACTCATGGCCGACGAGCAGGTCACCGCGGTGCAGATGACTTCCTCGATGCTCACGACGATGGCCGAGGAAAGCGATCTCACCGGATGTTCCGCGCTCCGTTGCGTGTTCACCGGTGGCGAACCGCTACCACCGGCCACCGCGCAGCGGTTCCGGGAAGTCACCGGCACCAAGGTGAACAACCTCTACGGCCCCACCGAAGCCGCGGTCTGCATCACCTACCACGTCACCGACGACACCGATCTGGACACGGTCCCCATCGGCCGCCCGCCCGGCGGTGCGGGGGTGCGCGTACTGGACGAGAAACTGCGCCCGGTGCCGTTCGGCACGGTCGGCGAGCTCTACCTCACCGGCGTGCAGCTCGCCCGCGGCTACCTGCACGAACCGGCGCGCACCGCGCATACCTTCGTCGCCGACCCCGCCGGCAGCGGTGAACTCATGTACCGCACCGGTGATCTGGTGCGCTGGGGCGCCGAGGGCGAACTCGACTACATCGGCCGCACCGACAGTCAGGTGAAACTGCGCGGCCAGCGGATCGAACTCGGCGATATCGAATCGGCGGTCCTGCGCCGCCCCGAGATCGCCCAGGCCGCGGTGATCCTGCGGGAGGATATTCCCGGCGACCAACGCCTGGTCGCCTACCTCCGCGCTCGGTCCGGCGCCACCGTCGATACCGAGGAACTGCGGGTCGCGCTCCGGAATGTGCTGCCCTCCTACATGATTCCTGCGGCATTCGTCGAGCTCGACGCGATCCCGATGACCGTCAGCGACAAACTCGACCGCAAGGCGCTGCCCGTCCCGGAATACCCGGTGGATGTGGCCGCCACTGGACAGGTCGTGACCCCGACCGCCGTTCCAGGCACACCGGTTGCGGCTCAGACGGCGGGTCCGGGCGTACCGGCGCCGGCTCCGGGGAGGCAGACGGCGGGTCCGGATGTATCTGCGGCCGCCCTCGGCGCGCCGGCCATGTCTTCGAGCGCATCGACCGTGGCACAGGGCGGCCCGGCCGCTCCGGAAGCGCAGACCGTGGCTCCGGAAGCGCAGACCGCGCCTTCGGGTGTGCAGACCGCGGCTTCCGGGTCGCTGACGGCGGTTCCCGGCGAACCCGGGGGAGTGCCGGGAGTGGCCGGCGCGGTTACCGCGGCCATGGCCGCGGTGCTGGGTATCGCGGCGATCGGGCCGGATGACGATTTCTTCGCCGTCGGCGGTCATTCCCTGACCGCGGTGCGGTTGGTCGGGCGGTTGCGCCGCGCCGGATACGGGGTCGTCGTCGACGACGTTTTCGAGGCGCCGACCGTTCGCGCCCTCACGACACGTATCGAAGCGGTGGCGGTCGGCGGAAACGGCTCCGCCGACGCGGGTTCCATTGTCTCGAGTACCGCAGCGCCGAAAACCGCAGCGCCGAAAACCGCAGCGCCGAACACCGCAGTGTCGGAGACTGCAGTGTCGGAGACTGTGGCACCGGAGCATGTGCCACCGGCGACCGCTGCGACGAATCCCGCAGTGCTGGAGACGCTGTCGCCGGAGACGGTGTCCGAGGAGATTGCGATGCTGGGCCGGCGCCTCGACCATGTGCTGCGGTTACGTGACCGCGGCGCGGCCGAGCCGCTGTTCTGTGTGCATCCCGTGGGCGGAACGGCCTGGCAGTTCGCTCCGCTGGCCCGGCGGTTGCGCGCCGACCGGCCGCTGATCGGCCTCCAGTTACCCGCCCTGCGCGGTGTGGATTCCGGGGCCGAGACCATCGACGAACTGGCCGCCCGCTACCTGGAAACCGTTCGCGAAATCCAGCCGGAGGGCCCGTACCACCTGCTGGGCTATTCGCTCGGCGGCAATATCGTGCACGCCATGGCGGCCGCGCTCACCGCGGCCGGCGCGGAGGTCGCATTCGTGGGGATGGTCGATTCGCATCCGCTCGCCGACCTCGCCGAACAGGCCACCGAGGCGCTGGCCGATCCGGCCCGGCTGGACCGGTTGCTTCCGGAACTGCCCGAGGACGCCCCGGATCTCGCTGCGCTCGTCCGCGGCGCCGCCGGCGAATTGCTGCGGATGGTCACGAAATCCGAGGCACCCCGGTATTCCGGGCACATGTCGCTCTACGCCGCCGATCTCGGCGAGGACCAGGACGCCCCGCGCGTCGCCGCCCAGCTGGCCGGCTGGCGCGCTGCCGGCGCCCGGATCATCCCGCGCCGGTTGCCTTACACCCATTTCGGGATCGTCGCCGACGGCGGCTGGGCCGAGGTTGCCGCGCTGCTCGATACCGACCCGGCGTTGCGGACCTGACCGTGCGGGCAGGCCTCAGAGACTCTGCCGCGGCACCATCCGGTGCCCCGGCGGTTCGAGAAAGAAAGTGAAGTACCTATGTCGCTGTTATCCCACAGCCGCTTCGCGGCCTGGCTACGTGCTGTAGTCGGCCTGTTCGTCGCGGTACTCGCGGTCGCGGGCTGTAGCTCCGATGCCGAGCCTGCCGCCGAAGCCGGGACCCGGCCGATCCAGACCGAGAAGGGCGCCGTCGAGGTGCCGGCCGACCCGCAGCGGGTCGTGGTGCTCAACGGCGCCCTCGCGGGCTACCTCTACGACCTCGATGTGCCGGTGGCCGCGGCGGATACCCGGGTTCTCGGTGTGACCGACCGCAGCGGAAAGTTTCCCCCGACGTGGGCGGATGACGCGACCGAACAGGGCACCCAGGTGGTGCCGATCGGGCAGAGCGTGAACGTGGAGTTCGTGGCCTCGATGCAGCCCGACCTGATCATCGGCGGCGGCCAGGGCTTCCCGGCCAAACAGTCGGTGGATGCCTATGACCAGCTCAGTGCTATCGCGCCGACAGTGCTGGTGCCCGGTGATGTCACCGACTGGCAGGGGCAGCTGAAGTTGCTGGCCGATGTGGTCAACAAGGGCGACAAGGTCGATGAGCTGATCACCGCCTACGACGACAAGCTCAAGCAGGTCGCCGAAACCGTCAAGGCGCCCGAGCAGCAGATCGGCTACTTCCAGTCCGCCGCCGACGGTAAGCCGAAGATGGTCCTGCCGAACGCCGCGCTGCCGACACTGCTGGCCGAGCTGGGTTTCAAGGCCGACGATCAGGTTGTCGCCAAGGCCGGTAACCCGGAGATCAACCCCTCCGCCGACTGGTTCAACTTCAGCCCCGAACTGCTGACCAAGGTCGTGGACCAGCCCGTGGTGATCGTGGTTCCGCTCAGCGGTGCCAAGAGCGCGGCCGAGCTCGCCGAGGACCCGATGTTCGCGCAGCTGCCCGCGTTCAAGAGCAAGAAGGTCTATGAGCTGCCGGCCACCAGCTACCGGCCGGACTACCGCGGCGTGATGAACACCCTCGACCTGATCCAGGAGCAGTTCAAGTGACAGCCACCGCCGGCCTCCTCATCGATATCTCCCCGTTGCGGGAGAGCCGGCGGTTCCGCTGTGCCTTCGGCGCGCGGCTGATCTCCGTACTCGGCATCGGGCTGCTGATGGTGGCCCTGCCGGTACAGGTCTACGACCTCACTGGGTCGAGCCTGCACGTGGCCGGAGTATCGACGACCATGGCGATCGCCCTGTTCGTCGGAAGCCTGGGGGGTGGGGTGATCGCCGACCGGTTCGACCGGCGCACGGTGATGCAGTGGTCGCGGACCGCCGCGGGGCTGGCGTTTCTGGCCCTGGGCTTCAACGCGATACTGGCCAGTCCCACTCTGGCGGTGATCTACGCCGCCGCCGTCGTCGACGGCCTGGCGGGCGGGATCAGCGGGTCGGCCATGATGGCGCTGGTGCCGATGCTGGTCGAGCGCGCGAAGATGCCGGCGGCGGGTGCACTGATCACCCTGACCTCGGATCTCGGCACCATGATCACCCCGGCCATCGCCGGTGTGCTGATCGCCCAGATCGGCGTGCCTTTTGCGTTTTTCGCCGCCGCGGCAGCGACCGCGGCCACCGTGGGCCTGATCCGGGCCATCGGCGCCGCCCCGCCACCGGCGCGCGAGCTGCGCAATCCGCTGGTGGAAATGGGGCAGGGGATCGGATTCGCGATACGCCACCGCGTTATCCGCGCGGTATTGGTGAGCGGTCTGCTCGCCATGCTCGTGAGCGGGCCGCTGGTGTTGCTGCCGGCGTTCTCGGATCAGGCACTGAATGCCGGTCCGGCGACGCTGGGCCTGCTCTACGCCGCGCCCGGTGCGGGTGCCGTACTCGGATCGCTGACCAGCGGTTGGATCGGCCGCTCCCGCCGGAACGGTCTCGCGCTGCTGGTTTCGCTGGCTCTCATGCCGCTGGGCCTGATCATGGCCGGTGTCTGGCCGCAGGTGGCATGGAGTTTCCTGGGGCTGGCCGCGTTCGGTATCGCCCGGGCCGTGAACAACATCCTGCGGTATGCGGTACTGCAGCAGCATTCGCCGGAGGAGATGCGCGGCCGGTTGTCGAGTCTGCAACTGGTGCAATCGGTTACCGGAACGGCGCTCGGGTCGATGGCGGCCGGTGTGATCGGCGGTCTCGTGGAACCGGGTGCCGCCCTGGTGGTCTACGGCGGTGCGGTGCTCGTGCTGCTCGTACCCACCATGGTGTTCCTGGCGCCGCTGGCCCGGCTCACCGCTCCCGGCAAACCTGCCGGGCCGCCGGTGAAACCGCCGGTGGAGCCCACCGGAATCGCGGACAAAGGAAAGGACGGTGTGTGATGGATCGCGGTGCCTACCGTGAGCGGATCGCCGAGGTCATGGCCGGATCCCACGGGGCCAAGGTCGGCTATCCGATCGAATTGCGGGAACTCGAGGTGATCCGCACCCAGCAGGTGGGTTCGGGGCTGCTCCGGGTCACCTTCGGTGGTCGGGAGCTCGCCGGATTCCACAGCTATGTCCCCGACGAACACGTCCGTGTGGTCTTCCCCGACACCGACGGAACCCTGCGCCTGCCGGTGAAAGACGGGCTCTCGCTGGAATGGCCCGCACCGCGGCCGATCTCGCGGGAGTACACGGTGCGCCGCTACGACGCCGATGCGGGCGAACTCGATATCGAATTCGCGCTGCATCCCGGCGGGCTCGCCTCGGACTGGGCGCTGGCCGCCGCACCGGGGGACCGTATCCATATCGCCGGCCCGCCGGGCGGTGTGGTGGTGCCGGAAAGCTACGACAACTACCTGTTCGCCGGGGATATCACCGCGCTGCCCGCGATGGCCCGCTGGCTGGAACGGCTGCCGCGGGCGGCCAAGGGCTGGGTGTTCGTCGAGGTGACCGACGCGAGCCAGGAGATCGAGATCGACGCGCCGGCCGGGTTCGAGATCCAGTGGCTGCACCGCGGCGATGCCGCGCCGGGGACCGGGGATCTGCTGGAGAAGGCGATCCGCACGGTCACCGTGCCCGCCGGGCAGAACGTGTACGCGTGGGTGGCCGGTGAGGCCGGGCAGCTGCGCCCGATCCGCAAATGGATCCGCAGCGAACTCGGTGTCGGATCGAAGGACTGCCTGATCGCCGGCTATTGGAAACACGGGATCGCGAATTTCGACGGCGAAGAATAGAAGGAGAGAGCATGACGAACGACGCAGCGGCCGTGACCGAGCGCGACCGCTTCATCCAGGATGTCGCCGAAGTGATGGGCGTCCCGGCCGGGGAACTGTCCACCGATACCAATCTGCTCGATGCCGGGCTCGATTCGGTGCGCATCATGCAGTTGGTGGAGAAATGGCGGTCGGAGGGGCATGAGACCGTCGATCCGATGATGCTGGCCGGGGACCCCGTATTGGAGTCCTGGCTGGAGGTTCTGTGCCCGTGACCGGGCGCCGCGAACCGCGCCGGATGCGTGGTTCGCGGCACCGGGGGTCACTGTGCGCGGTGCCCCTCGGCCAGCAGCCGGCGCAGATCGCGGCGGCTGGTCTTCCCGACCCCGGTCTCCGGGAATTCCTCGATGGTCACCACGGCGTCGGGCATCTTCCACGCGGCGATACCGCGTCCGCGGACGAAGCTGCGGACCGTGGTCAGCGTCGGGGGTGTTGCGGGATCGGCGGGTTGGACGAAGGCGCAGATACGTTGCCCGAGGACCGGGTCCGGGGTGCCGACGATGACCGCGTCCCGGATAGCGGGGTGTTCGAGCAGATGGGCTTCGAGTTCCTCGGCCGATACCTTCTCGCCGCCGCGGTTGACCCAGTCGCCCGCCCGGCCCTTCACGACGAGGTTGCCGTCCGGGCGCAGCGCGACGATATCGCCGGTGCTGTACCAGCCGTCGGCGTCGAAACTGCGGGCATTGGCCTCGGGATTGTCGTAGTAGCCGCGAATCGTGTAGGGCCCCTGGGTCTTCAGATTTCCGTCGGCGCCCGGCGCGACTTCGGCACCCTCGTCGTCGACGATCTTCATCCGGTCGAGTTCCGACATCGGCCGGCCCTGGGTGGCGACGACGGCATCGATCGGATCGTCGAGCCGGGTGTAACACACCAGGCCCTCGGCCATGCCGAAGACCTGCTGCAGGGTCACGCCCAGCGCGGGTCCGACCCGGCGGGCCAATTCGTCCGGGCAGCGGGCGCCGCCCACCTGAACCACCTGCAGGCTGGACAGATCCGGCAGTTCGCCGCCTTTTTCGGCCCGCTCGACCCACAGCCGCGCCAGCGGCGGAACCAGCCCGGTGATGGTGACCCCGAACCGTTCGATCGCCGCGAACGCGGTGGAGGGCGTCGGATCCGGTGTCATCGCGACCGTTCCGCCCGCGTACAGCGCGCCCAGGATTCCCGGCGAGCTCATCGGAAAATTGTGCGCCACGGGCAGTGTGGCCAGATAGACCGAGTCCGGGCCCAGTTCGGTGATTTCGGCGCTGCGCCGCACGCTGTAGAGGTAGTCGTCGTGGGTGCGGGGGATGAGTTTGGGAATCCCGGTGCTCCCCCCGGAGAGCTGCAGGAACGCTACATCGCCGGCGTCGAGTTCGGGCATTTCTCCCGGTTCGTCGCGGTACCCGGCGAGATCGGCGGCGCCCTCGGCGAACTCGGTCTCCGGATCGTCGGTGACCAGCAGGACGTGGCGCAGGGAGTCGACCCGGCGGCGCACGGTATCGGCCAGTGCCGCATGGTCGAAACGCTGGTGGGTGGCGCAGGTGATCATGGCGACCGCTTTGCTCGCGTTGCCGATGGGCACCAGTTCGGATTCGCGGTGTGCGGGCAGGCAGAACACCGGCAGCGCACCGATTTCGAACAGAGCGAAGATGACTTCCACGAATTCCGCCCGGTTGGGCAGCTGTACCAGGACGCGGTCGTGGTGGCCGATACCGAGCCGCATCAGGCCGGTGGCCAGCGACCGGGCGCGGCGGTCGAGTTCGGCGTAGGTCCAGCGGTGGGTCGCGTCGACGACGGCGATCGCCTCGGGGGTCTGTGCGGCGCGGGTGCTCAGCAGTTGCGCGAACGTCTCACCGGTCCAGCACTTTTCATCGCGATACCGATTCGCGAGTTCCGATGGCCAGGGTGTGAAACCGGGCAGGACGGACGATGGCATGGCGCACCTCTTTCCGATCGGCGATCTTGTTCGATGTCACACCGGAATGCTAGCCTTACGGTGTAACTTCAGGTTAGGCTAACCTAATGGTCACGAAGCAATGGGGCGAAGGGGTCATCGTCACCGGAGCCGCCGGGGGCATCGGGGCGGCCGTCGCCACCGCACTCGCAGGCGCTACTCCGCTCATCGAATTGTGGGATACCGATCCCCGGGTACACGAGGTGGCCGAACGGCTCGGGCGGCAGTACGAGGGAATTGCCGCGCGGGGTACCGAAATCGATCTCACCGATGCGGCCGCCGTCTCCGCCGCATTCGATCGCGTGGTCGCCGAGAACGGCGCACCGCGCATCGTCGTGCACACCGCCGGCGCGATGATCGGCGGCTCCGCCCTGGATACCGGCGCCGGCGACTGGCAGCGCTGCCTCGCGGTCAACACCAACGCCGCCGTGTATGTGGCACAGCGCGCCGCCCGCGAAATGGTCGCCCTGCAGCGCGGTTCCATCGTGGTGGTCTCCTCGAATTCTGCGACGACACCCCGGGTCGGCCTCGCCGCCTACGGCGCCGCCAAGGCCGCGACCACGGCGTTCACCCGGTCGCTGGCGCTGCAGGTCGCACCGCACGGGGTCCGGGTGAATCTGGTGTCGCCGGGTTCCACCGATACTCCTCTGCTCCGCGGAATGTATGCCGATTCCGGCGAACACGGACTCGGCGATGCGGCGCGCACCAGCCTGCTCGACGGCGACCCGGAGAACTACCGGCTGGGAATCCCGTTGCGGCGGATTGCCGAACCGGCCGATATCGCCGCCGCCGTCCACTTCCTGGTTTCCGACGCCGCGCGCCATATCACCATGCACGACCTGCGGGTCGACGGCGGCGCAACGCTGGATATGTGACACGAGAGGATGATCATCATCAACGCCGAGAACTCCGCTTTTTCCGCGGATCCTGCTTTTGTCCTGTCCCGGCCGCAACGTACGGTGACCGCGTCGGCCGGGGGTCGTATCTTCCACAGCGCCGCCGAGGCCGCCGCTCAGTTGCGGGCCCGGCGCGTGAGCCATATCGTCGGCGCGCTGCCGTTCACCCCCGGCGCCCCGGCCGCGTTGTGGGCGCCGGAAACGATCGCGGTGACCGACGGTCCCCGTAACCCGCGGGCGGTCACCGCACCCGATATCGCGATCACCGACAACCTGCCCGAACCCGAGGAACACGTCCGCCGGGTGGGTGCTGCCGTCCGGCTGCTGGCCGATCCCGCGCATGCGCTGCGGAAAGTGGTGCTGGCCAGAAAGCTCCGCGCCCGCGCCGATCGTGCGGTGCGTGCCGCCGACCTGCTCGACCTGCTGGTCTCCACCGACCCCGCCGGTAACGGCTACCTGGTCGACCTGTCCGCCGCCGGCGGCGTCTACACCGGCCGGCACCTGGTGGGCTCCAGCCCGGAGATCCTGGTGCGCCGGCTCGGACCCGAGGTCACCAGTCATCCACTGGCAGGGTCCGCACGCCGGATACCGGAGGATCCGGTGGCCGATCGGATCGCGGCCGAATCCCTGCTCGGCTCCGCCAAGGACCGCCATGAACACGGCTATGTGGTCGACCACGTCGCCGGTATCCTGCGCGACCGGTGCACCGATGTACGAACTCCCGCGACCCCCGACCTCGCCGAAACCCCGGCCATGTGGCATCTGGGCACCACGATCGGCGCGACGGTGCCGGCCACCGGGCCGACCGCGCTGGAGCTGGCCGATGCCCTGCATCCCACCCCTGCGATCTGCGGTACACCGACTGCCGCCGCGGCGCGGTTGATCGCCGAGCTCGAGGGGGACCGCGGTTTCTACGCCGGCGCGGTGGGCTGGTGCGATGCCGACGGCAACGGGGAATGGATGGTGAGCATCCGCTGCGCGGAACTGGCCGCGGACAACCGGACCCTACTGGCCTACGCGGGCGGGGGAATCGTCGCCGAATCCGATCCCGAGGACGAACTGGCCGAAACCACCGGGAAACTCCAGCGCGTCCTCGGACCGCTCGGGGTCGGCGGGAAGGCTGCCGCCGTGTCCTGACCCGAAAACGCTCACTGCTACTGCGCCCGGCTCCGCAGCCCACCAGAAGGTTGCGGGCCACAAGAAATGATGAGGAGTTCTGGCCATGCCCATGCAGCCGATCGCACCCTATGCGATGCCGCCGTTGGACGAGGAGATCGCGAACCAGGTGTCCTGGGGGATCGAACCCGACAGATGCGCCCTGCTGATCCACGATATGCAGAACTACTTCCTCACCGCGTATCAGCTCGATCGGGACCCCGCCCGGACCATGATCGACAATATTTCCCGCTTACGCGATAGATGTCATGAGCTGGGCATTCCGGTCATCTACAGTATGCAGCCCGGTGACCAGCACCCCGACCGGCGCGGACTGCTCGCCGATTTCTGGGGGACCGGGATGTCGGACGGTCCCGATACCGAGGTCATCGCGGAGCTGAAACCCGATGAGAACGATATCCAGGTCACCAAATGGCGCTATTCGGCATTCCAGCGCACCGACCTGCGCCAGCTGCTGGGCTACCGCAATCGCGATCAGCTGATCGTCACCGGTGTGTACGCGCATATGGGTTGCATGCTCAGTGCCGCGGAGGCGTTCATGAACGATATCCGCGCGTTCATGGTGCACGACGCCGTCGCGGACTTCAGCCGCGACGAGCACAGGATCGCGCTGCGATACACCGCGCGGCGCTGCGGCATGGTGCTGAACACCGACGGTGTGCTGGCGCAGCTCGGGGCTCCGGTGCCCGCCGGAGCCTGAGCGGCCGGCCCGGCTCGTGCTCGAATGACGAGCCGGCCGTCACTTCATTCGGTCAGTTCACCCGACCTGCGCCAGGAATCGCGTTCGGCCGCGAAAGCCGTGGCCTGGCGTGCTCGGAAAGCATCGATGGATCCGGCGTTCTCGGTCAGGAACCGGCGGTGATCGGCCAGCCGGAACTCGCCGTCGCGGGCGCGTAGTTCGCCGCGGCCGGCCGCGAAGTCCGCGCGTAGGTCCAGTAGCTCTTCCGCACTGACCGGGTACCAGCGGATACGGTCGAAAAACCGGAGCAGCCAGGGGTTTTCACGGTTCGTGTGGCGGCTCCACACCTGGGTGGTGCGGCCGACGAACTGATAGCCACCCGGGCCTTCCATACCGTAGATGCACAGGTACGCGCCGCCGATCCCCACCGCGTTCTCCGGAGTCCAGGTGCGGGCGGGGTTGTATTTGGTGGTGATCAGGCGGTGTCGCGGATCGGTCGGGGTGGCCAGCGGGGCGCCGAGGTAGACATCGCCGAGGCCGAGGACGAGGTATTCGGCCGCGAAAACGGTGTCGAATACTTCGGCTACGGTCTCCAGCCCGTTCATGCGGCGAATGAACTCTATATTCCACGGGCACCACGGGGCGTCGGCGCGCACGCCGTGCATATACCGGGTGATGGCTTCGCGCGTGGCCGGATCGTCCCAGGACAGCGGCAGTTCCACGGTGCGACTCGGCACCACCAGATCGTCGGCGGCCGGTAGTTCTGTCTCCACTTCGGCCAGCATGTCCAGCGCGGCCGCGGTGGATACGGCGGTGGGGTCGAGACGGATCTGCAGCGATCGCACACCGGGCGTCAGTTCGGTGATTCCCCGTCCGGCATCCGGACGCAGCCGTTCGTGCAGCGCGTGCACCCGGGCGCGCAGCGCGAGATCCAGGGTCATCGTGCCGTATTCGACGAGAATGCCGTCGTCACCGGCGCGGCGATAGGTGACGGGGATGCCGTCGGTTGTTTCGGCATACCGCAGGACACCGTCGTCGCCGTCGCCTCCGGCGGACAATACGGCCGACCAGGCCGCCCGGCGGCCCGGGCCGAGGATGCGCGGAGAGGCGGCCCGGTCGGCCCGGACGGGTACGAAACGTACCGAATCGCCGGGGCACAACTGCCCGAGTTTCCACCGGTCGGCGGCGGTCACGGTGACCGGGCAGACGAATCCGCCGAGACTCGGCCCGTCCGGACCCAGCAGGATCGGGGTATCGCCGGTGAAATCGAGGGCGCCGACGCTGTAGGCGGTGTCGTGGATATTCGACGGATGCAGCCCGGCCTCGCCGCCGTCGGGCCGGGCCCAGCGGGGTTTGGGCCCGACGAGCCGGACGCCGGTGCGGTCGGAGTTGAAATGCACTTCGTAGGCGGTGTCGTACAGGGTGTCGATATCGGCGCGGGTGAAGAATTCCGGCGCGCCGTGCGGCCCCTCGGTGACAGCCAGCTGCCAGTTCCGGGTCAGCGCCGGTTGCTCACCGTCCGGCACCGGGCCCGCCGGGGCGTGCACGGCCGGGCCGAGCGCCAGGACATCTCCGGCCGCGAGGGCGCGACCGGCCACCCCGCCGAACCCGCCGAGGGTGAAGGTGGCCGCGCTACCCAGATACTCCGGTACCGCCACACCCCCGGAAACGAGGACGTAGCAGCGCATCCCGGGCCCCTGCGTCATCCCGATATCGAGAACTCCGCCCGCCGGGACCAGCACCGGCCGCCACAGCGGCACCCGGCGACCCGCCACGGTCACCTCGACCGGTGCCCCGGTCACACAGACCCATGCCGGTGCAGCGAAACGCAGCGCCGGCCCGGCCATCGTGCATTCCAGCCCCGCTGTGCCCTCCTCGTTGTCCAGCGCGCGATTGCCCAGCCGGAACGACAGATCGTCCATCGGCCCCGACGGCGGAACACCCACATGCCAGTAGCCGGTCCGGCCGGGCCAGTCCTGCACGGTGGTGAGCATTCCCGGTCGTTCCACCACCACCTGCAATATCCGCACCGGGTCTGTGGCCGGTGCGAGTGCCGCCGCCGCGGTCATCGCGACACCACCATTCGCACCGGCGTCGGATCGAAGCCGTTGCACGGATTGTTGATCTGCGGGCAGTTCGACACCAGTACCAGGGTGTCCGTCTCGGCCCGCAACGAGACCGTTTTACCGGGCGCGGACAGACCGTCGACGATGCCGAGGGTTCCATCGGATTCCACCGGTACGTTCATGAACCAGTTGATATTCGACACCAGATCTCGTTTGCCCATACCCCATTTCGCGGCCTCGGCGAGGAAGTTCTCCACGCAGGCGTGCTGGTGGCGGGTGTGGTGGCCGTAGCGCAACGTATTCGATTCCTGGGAACAGGCCCCGGCTATGGTGTCGTGATTGCCGACCTCGTCGGCGATCACCGTCATCAACGCGGTTCCCGCATCGGTGCGCAGCACACTGCCCGTGGTGAGGAAGATATTGCGCTGGGCGGTGACCGTGGCCTGCGCGCTGTATCGGTCGGTGTGATCGGCCGCGGAGTACAGCAGGCAGTCCACGGCCTGGTTACCGTGCAGGTCGACGATATCGAGGCGGTCACCCGCCCGTACGATCGCCGACCACGGCGCGCACGCCGGTACGGTTTCGTCGAGGACAACGGTCGAGGTGGTGTTGCTCATATCCACTCCTGTCGGGTCCGGGCGGCCGACCAGGCCGTTTCGGTGTTCTGTACGGCCCGCAGATATTCCGGGTCGTTGTTGACGGTGGCGGTGTCGAGGGAGCCGCCGGGCCAGGCCACCAGATCGAGTTCGGTGACCGGGGTGTCGTCGAGCGGGTGCGGGGTATCGACCACGAGCACGGTCACCGGCAGGTGGATCAGCATTTCGACATGGGCACCCGGCCCGGCGGTTCCGTTCGCGACGAGGCCCCCTTCGCCGCCGACCCGCACACCACGGAACAGCGACAGCGTCGGGCCGATATCGCGGGGTTCGAGACCGTATTTGGCCCCGGCGCGTTCCAGCAGCAGCCGGCCCGTACGCGTGGTGCCGCACAGTGCGTCGTGGTGACCGGAGGTATCGGTGACGACGGTGGCCAGCACCCGGCCCTGGTCCGACAGCAAGGGGTGACCGGCGCCGAGATAGGCCTGCCACGGAACCTTTACGGTGTCGGCGATATTGAGTCGTTCCCAGGGAGCTTCCGCGCGCAGCAGGAACAGGTGCGCGCACGCCGAACCGTGCGGATCGGACAGCCGCAGCCTGGTGCCGCGCCCGAGCACCGCACCGGTGTACCCGCCGGGTGGCAGCCGGGCGGTCCAGGTGGTGTCGGCCGGGCGGATTCCGGCGGGTAGGCCGGGGGTGGGCAGGGTGGCCGAGCCCTGGGCCCGGGCATGCGCGCGGGCGCCGGTGGTCGAGGCGGTGGTAGGTGCCTGCGGGGGAGGTGTCATCGTCTCTCCTTGCTCGTGTGAGCGGGCGTGGTCTGTCAGCCGGGCTGGTTGACGGGTTCCGGTGTGGACACTGGGGCCGGTGGTAGGACCGAGGCAGGCGCTGTGCCGGTCGCAGTGCGGGCGCGTAGTCGTCCGGCGGCGAGGGTCGCCAGGAACGCGACGAGTGACGCCAGGAATCCGAGGAACGTCGGCCACCCGTCGAAACCCGGGCCGATCAGCGAATTCTCCAGATACAACACCGTATTGGGCACCCCGTACATCGTGGGAGTGAGAACGAACAGCAGCAGGCGCACACCGAGCCCGGCGACCATCGCGGCGACCGCCGCCGCGGTCGTGACCCGCCGGGTCAGGTGGGCGGCCACGAACGGGACGATCAGCCCGGCCAGCATCAGATCGAAGGCGAGGGTGAGCAGGATGCCGGTCTGCGGGATCTGGACCGCGAAGAAGATCGCCACCGCCGCAACCGGAATCATGGTGATGCGGACATCGCGCAGCAGGGTGTCGCGGCCGCCGGTATCGGTACGTTCGGTGCGTCCGGCGATATTGCGGGTCGCCACGGCCGCGGTGCCGAGGATGGCGCCGTTGGCAGTGGAACACGAGGCGGCGACGACGGCCGAGAGCACCAGGATCGCCAGTCCGGCCGGTGCGTGTTCGTCCAACAGGGCCAGCAGGCGCGGGCCGCCGTCCGCGTCGACGATATCGGTGGTGGCCAGCGCGACCAGCGCGTACGGAATACCCACCACGGCGGTACCTGCGGCACCGGCGAAGCACGCGCGGCGCGCGATCTCGGGGGAGCGCGCCGAGAAGATGCGCTGCATGAAATCGATGGCGACGATATCGCCGATTCCGAGCGCTATCAGCGTGGCCCAATTGATGGCCGCGCCCTCGGACGTGTTGCTCAACTGCCCCAGATCGAACGGGCCCATCCCGTCGGGGATATCGATTCCGTAGGTGGAGCCGACCCAGATCAGCAGCGCCAGCGAGCCGATCACCGTGATCACCATCTGGGCCAGCGCCGTGTAGGCGTCGCTGAACATTCCACCGGTGACGGTGTAGGTGAGCACGATGGCCACGATGAGCAGCACGCCTGCGGTGTAGGGGACGCCCAGGAAGCGTTCGAACAGGTAGCCGCCCGCCACCAGATTGCCGGCCAGCAGAATGCAGAAACTGAAGATCATCAGGATCGAGGCGGCCAGCTCGACCCCGCGGCCGTACTCGATCCTGTAGAAATCGGGCAGCGTGAGCAGCTTCATCCGGTTCATCGGCTTCGCGAAGAAGATTCCGGTGAGCAGCAGGCACAGGCCGAGTCCGAGCGGGAGCGAGGCGCCCGCCCAGAAACCCACCGACCCGGCGAGATCGGTATTTCCCAGCGTGGCATTGGAATCCACTGCCTGCCCCATCAGGCCCGCCGCCACCAGCGGTAGCCCCAGGGATCGCCCGGCCACGAGGAAGTTGACGCTGTCGCCGTCCACCTTGCGGGAAACCAGCAGGCCGATGCCGATTACCGCGAGCACGCTGACCGCGATTCCGAGAATGATCATGGCCGGTGGCCCTTCATCCGACACGAATATCTATCGCCCGAAAGTTTTCCCGCGCGGCGAGACGGCGTGGTGACGGCGATGTATCCGTATCGGTTGCGTTCGTAACGTCTGCGTTGCCGATATTTCTGTCGAATGACAGAAATTCGGCATCAAGGAAACCGCGCCGGTGAACGGGCGCCGGAATTCGGCGATCGGGACAACTGCGGGCCGTCGAGGCCCGAAGGGAGCGGCCCCGATCGCGATGCCCGAGCGGTTGCACCGGATGTCGGGACGGGTGATAGTCGTGGCGTGGTCACGCACACGGGGGTGGCCCCGATGTGCCGTACCGGTGAGCCGACAATGGGTCCATGACCCAACCCGGGCCGGGCCGGCCGCGTCTCGAACCCCGCCGCCGCCAGGGGCATACGCCGCGTGCCGAAATCCTCGACGCCGCGGCCGAACTGTTCACCACCCACGGCTACGGCAACACCTCCACCCGGGCGATCGCCGAAGCGGTGGGTATCCGGCAGGCTTCCCTCTATCACCATTTCGCGGCCAAGGACGATATCCTCGACGCCCTCCTCGGCGAGACCATCGCCGCGCCGGCCGAACTCGCGGAACGACTGGGCGGCAGCGCCGAGCCCGCGGCAGTCCGGCTGTACGCCCTGGCCCGCTTCGATATCGGCCAGTTGTGCGCCGCCCGCTGGAATATCGGGGCGTTGTACCTCCTGCCCGAACTGCGGGCGGAGAGGTTCGCGCAGTTCCGGGCGCGTCGCGATCGTCTGCGGGAGAGTTACGAAATGCTGGCGGAGCGGGTCGTCGCCGAAACCGGGGCGGGCGCGATCGCCGAGGCGACGGCCATACCGTTCCGGTTGGTGGAGACCGTGATCAATATCCGCTCCGACCGAGGTGTGCTTCCGGACGGCGCCCAGCGGGCGATCGCCGGCGCCGCGCTCAGAGTCCTCGGCTGGACCGGCGATCCCGCCGCGGTCGGAGCGGCGGCCGACGCCCTCCTGGACGCTGCGCATGTGTGACCGGCCGGTCAGTGCGGGCGCGCGAGCCGGGTTTCGAGTGCGCTGACGACGAGGCGGTTACTGCTGTCCCGGAGCCGGGCCGATACCACGCTGCCGGGCACCTCTCATCAGGGGTGAACTAGAACGTGTTGTAATTCTCGTGTGGGTTGCCCACGAGAGGAGTCGATACCGTGCTGGCGTTCTTCAACCGAGAGGGTGAGCATTACCTGCCCACCCGGGTAGCCATATCCAGCTGGAGCCCGACCCAGGTCAGCGGGCCGGCCATCTGCGGGCTGCTCGCCCGGGAACTGGAAACACGCGCGCCGGGCGCGGAGTTCGTCCCGGCCCGGCTCACCGTCGACCTGTTCAGTGCGGTATCCGACGAGCCCACGACCGTGCGCAGCACGGTGGTCCGGGAGGGCAAACGTATCTGTGTGGCCGATGCCGAACTGGTCCAGCGTGACGAGGTGCGCTCCCGCGCCACCGTGGTCTACCTGCGGACGGGCGAGGTACCGGCCGGCGAACTGTGGCAACCCGGCCGCGAGCTGCCGGTGCCCGGCGTCCCGGACGAATCCGAGGCGGGCGCGCATCCGCTGCTGAAGAGTGGCGAGCAGGAATGGACGCGCAATTTCGGCGCCAACCAGAACGCCGACCGCAAGGCGATCTGGCAGAACATGCTGCCGGTGGTCGCCGGTGATCCGGTGACCCCGTTTCAGCGAGTGGCGATGGCCGGTGACGCGGCGAGTTTCATGAGCAACTGGGGCAGCGCCGGTATCGGATACATCAATTCCGATGTGACCCTGACGCTGGCCCGGCTGCCCATCGGGCCCGGGATCGGGGTGCTGGCGCAGGATCACGTGGCCGCCGCGGGCATATCGGTGGGTACGGTGAGCCTCTACGATCGCAGCGGCCCGTTGGGCACGGCGGTGGTCACCGCGGTATCCAATGCGCGGCGGCAGGTCGATATGACGCAGTTCTGACGCGGCTAACCGCGCGGCTCGGTATACGAGGGACGGGGCCAGGGCCGGGCTTCCTGCACTTCGAGATCGGTATTGAATCGCTCGAGGTAGGCGGCGAAGGTCTGCAGGTCTTCTTCGCTCCAGCCACGTAACACCCGGTCCAGGGCATTGACGTTGTAGTCGCGGTCGGCCCGGAGGCGGCGTTCGCCTTCGTCGGTGATCCGGAACTTACGGGCAACCCCGCCGGCCGGGTCGGGAATTCGCTCGGCCAGACCGGCCTTCATGATGGCCGCCGTCTGCCGGTGCACGGTGGAGGTGTCCAGGCCGAATGCCTCGCTCAGTTCCCCGATGGACATCGGGCCCTCGATCCACAGCCGGCTCAGCACCAGGTAGGCGCTGCGTTCCAGATGGTCGGGACGGCGTAGGTGCGCGTTGAGGCTGTGCCGCCCCAGCAGCATGGTTTCGAATTCGATCAGGCGGGTCGGCTTGTCCATGGCGGGTGTCCTGCTCGTGTGCTCATGCCGTGGTGGCCCGGCGGGCGCCCCGTCGATCGTCATACCACGCCGCCGGGGTTGGTTTGTATCCTACACACTCGTTGCATTATGCATACGCGCACCTGCCGACCCGGCCTCACCACGCGGTCACCCGGCCGTTGTGGCGCGCCGGCGGGCTCGCCGTTCCACGAAGAACCGGGCAGCCTCGGCGACGGCATCCAGTACCGGCTCCGGTTTCCAGCCGAGCTCGCGTCCGGCCTTACCGTGGTCCATCCGCGACATCACATGCATCAGGTGCACCGAGGTCACCGTGAGGCGGCTGTCGCGCCTGCGCACCCGGGCCGCCGCATCGGCGATACCCGCGGCCACATACAGGGCCGGCAGCGGAATCGCCAGGCGCGGCGGCTGCCGGCCCACCGCACGTGCGGCGCCGGTGAGTAGTTCTGCGCTGGTGAGAAAGCGATCGGAAACGATATATCGTTCGCCGGTTCTGCCGTATTCGCTCGCGAGCCGCAGGGCACGGGCGGCATCGGCCACCCCCACCGACTCCGAACCGGTCCCGGCGAACCGGAACGGTAGTTTGCCGAGCGCGGCGGCGGCCACGAAGGAACCGTGCGGAGTGGGCTGCCAATCGCCCGGCCCGTAGGTGTTGGCCACACACATCGCGACCGCCGGCAGGCCACGCTCGGTCGCATAGCGCAACACCAGACCCTCGGCCTCGACCCGTGAGCGAACGTAGGGCCCGCCCAGGTGGGCCCAGTTGAACGGCACGGTCTCGTCGACGACCGCGCCCGGGCGCCGGCCGATGGTGGCGGCCGAACTGGTGAACACGAAACGGCGCAGGCCGGCGCCGAGGGCCGCGTCGAGGACGTGGCGCAACCCGGCGATATTGGTGCGGAACAGCGGTTCGGGATCGCGTAACCAGGCCCGGGTGTCCACCGCGCAGTGGTAGACCACATTGCAGCCGTGCATCGCGGTCCGGAGGGCATCGTCGTCGAACAGATCGCCGTAGTGGATATCGAGGGGCAGGCCGGCGATCGGCCGGAGGTCGCTGGTGGGCCGGACCAGAACGCGGACCGGGGCGCCGGTCGCGGCCAGTTGGCGGGTTACCTCCGAACCGAGGAATCCGCTCGCGCCGATGACCAGTTTCACGGGTTCCGTCATCCTGGCAGGCCTCCTCTGCTCTCGTATGTATCCACCGCTGTGTTCAGAGTCTCGCAAGGCCGGTGGTTCGCCGTGTACGGAACCGGAGATCGGAACGGAAACTTATTCGGACACTTGTCCGTACAGTGTGCGAGAGGTTCGCTCGTCGTCTGCCGGGCGCGTGCCGGCGGACGGCACGAATCGGTCCCAGAACGTGTTCGGTGCGCCGTACGTGCACCGGGGCGGTACGGTTTTTCCCGGTACATCCGTTCGGCGGCGCGGTTGCGGGCGCCGGCGGGGACCGAAAAACGGCTGGTCCCCGTCGTGCGTGCGGCCGCAATGCGGAGCGCACAGTGCGATCTGAAAGGACTGGTCCATGGTGATCGACACCGGAAAGGACCCCGCGACGCCCGAGGGCGGATTGCCGGGCTCCCCGGAAAAAAGACCCGCTTTGCGGCGGCGCGGGGTGGACTGGCTTATCTTCGGCATCACGTCCGTCGGCGCGATGGCCTTCGTACTGTGGGGGATCTTCGACCAGAACAGTCTCGCGCGGGTGGCTTCCAACGCGCAGTCCTGGGTGATTACCAACACGGGGTGGCTCTTCGTTCTCGTCGCCACCTCGTTCGTCGTCTACGTGATCTGGCTCGCTCTCAGCCGCTACGGCAAGATTCCGCTCGGCGCCGACGATGAAACACCCGAATTCCGGACGGTTTCCTGGATCGCGATGATGTTCAGCGCCGGTATGGGTATCGGCCTGATGTTCTGGGGCGTCGCCGAACCGCTGACCCATTTCACCTCCCCGCCGCCGGGCACCGCGGAACCGGGCAGCCCGCAGGCGAGCGAGGTCGCCTTGGCGACCACCCTGTTCCATTGGACCTTGCACCCGTGGGCGATCTATGCGGTCGCCGGGCTCGCCATTGCCTACGCCACCTTCCGCCGGGGCCGTTCGCAGCTGATCTCCGCAGTGTTCCGGCCGCTGCTCGGCCGGCACTCGGACGGCCTGGGCGGTAAGGCCATCGACATGATGGCGATTTTCGCGACCCTGTTCGGTTCGGCCGCCTCGCTCGGGCTCGGTGCTCTGCAGATCGGCGCGGGACTCGAATTCAACGGCTATGTCGACGCCATTTCGAAATTGGGTCTGGTGCTGGTGATCACCGGGCTCACCGCGGCCTTCATCCTGTCCGCGGTCTCCGGTATCGCGCGCGGTATCCAGTGGCTGTCGAATATCAACATGGTGCTGGCGTTGGTGCTGGCGGTGTTCGTCTTCATCGCCGGGCCCACGCTGTTCATGCTGAACTTCCTGCCCACCGCCATCGGCGACTACATCGCCGATCTGCCGACCATGGCCTCGCGGACCGGTATCGCCGGTGGTGAGGAGATGGAGGCGTGGCTGTCCAGCTGGACCATCTTCTACTGGGCGTGGTGGGTCTCCTGGACGCCCTTCGTCGGTATGTTCATCGCCCGGATCAGCCGCGGTCGCACCATCCGCCAGTTCGTGGCCGGGGTGCTGCTGGTGCCCAGCCTGGTGAGCCTGGTGTGGTTCGCCGTCTTCGGTGGCGCCGCGATCCGGCAGCAGACCGATACCGGCAACCTGGACGAGGCGGACGGCAGTGTGAATCCCGATTTCGCCCTCTTCCATCTGCTCGACGAGTATCCGATCACCGCGATCACCACGGTGCTGGTGATGATCCTGGTGGGCATCTTCTTCGTCTCCGGTGCGGATGCGGCATCGATCGTGATGGGCACGCTGTCCGAACGCGGCAGTATCGAACCCTCACGGCTGACGGTCATCTTCTGGGGTACGGCCACCGGCGCGGTGGCCGCGATCATGCTGGTGATCGCCGATTCGGACGATTTAGGTGGCGCGCTGACCGGGTTGCAGGCCATCACGACCGTGGTCGCCCTGCCGTTCATGCTCGTGATGGTGATGATGTGTATCTCGCTGTATCGCGATGTGCGCACCGATCCGATCATCGTGCGGGCGAACCTGGGTGTGGAACTCGTGGAGGGCGCGGTCGCGCAGGGGGTGGTCAAGCACGAAGGCGAATTCGAGCTGGTCACCTCGCCGATCGAAACGGCCGACGACGAACAGACCACCCGCGACTAGCGCTGCGGGCTGCTCCGCCGAGCCCCGGTCCGCGTCCGCCGCGGGCCGGGGTTCAGCGTCGATGCCCCCGGAAGTCCAGGCAGGCTCGCCCGGTGGGGATCGGGTGCGGCAGTCGTGGCGAGCTGTTCTGGGTGGCCTCGATGTAGATGCTGAGACCGGTGCTGAGCTTGCCGGCCAGGGCCTCGAGCTGATCGGGCGAAAGGGACTCGCCGAAGGCGGCCGCGGCGAGGAGTCGTTCCCGTACCTGTTCGAGGTTGAGCCGGGCGAACGGGATGGGGGCGAGTTCGGGCATGCCGGCTACCGTACCCGAGTTCGAACATACTTTCGATAGCCGGTTTCGTAGTGTTGCCCCCACAGAGGTGAGTACCCCGGCCCGGGTGACGCCACGGGGGTCGCCGCTCAGCCGATGACGGCGTTCATGATGGTGCCCGCGCTGGTGGCGACCACCCCGCCGATCATGGCTCCGGCCACCATCTTCGGTGATTCCATCGATCCGCCCGACCACTTCTCCCAGGCGAACTTGCCGCCCGCGTAGATGATCGCGGTGATCCCGGCCAGCAAGACGAACCAGGTCAGGTACTGGACCATTTGCGTGATCTTGTCGGCCAGCGGGGGTGCTTCGGGTGTGGGGTTTCCGATTTGCGCCAGCAGCGTATCGGTGACGGCGGCCAGTATCATCTCGCAGCTCACTCTGTGTTCGGGGTGGGCGGGAACGCACACGCATCGTAACCGCTCGCCGGGGGTGATCGCAGTAATCCCGGCTCCCGGTAGGGATTCGGGGGTACCAGCGGTTATAGCGCGAAAGACGCTGAGCGGCAAGAAGTTGCGCCGGGCCCGGCATCATCTGGATGATGGAGGCGGGGCCGCAGTGCCCCGAACTCTAGGCGAGGGAGCAGACGGTGAGCATCATCGCGGCGTCGATTGTCGACGCAGTATCGGTATACGCACAGGTCAGCGACCCCACTCCGGAGGCGCCACCGCTGGCGGACAAGATCATGCAGTTCGTGCAGTACGCGACGTGGCTGGCCATCCTGTCCGGCACGGTGAGCATCGTCTTCGCCGGCGGTAAATTCGCCTGGGAGAAATGGTCGGGCGGATCGCTGCAATCTCCGAAGATGGTGGCCGGAGCCATGATCGGCGGGGTGGTCGCCACCAGTGCCGGCACCATTATGAATACGGTGCTCACCATCTGAGAACCGGCCGCGCCGACCGTGGCGGCAACCGTTCGGCTATTCCTGGGCGTATCCTGCGTAGCAGTCCATCCGATAGCGATGAGCAGGGAGAATGCCCATGGGCGACAGCCCGGCAGCGGTACCCGGTAACTCGCGGCGCCCGCCGGCGACCGATCGGTTCCGGTTGTCCAGGCGTTCACTGCTGGGGCTGTTCGCGGTCACCGGACTGGCGGCCTGCGGCGGCGAGGACGACGACTCCGCGGTCGAGCCGTCGGGTACGCCCGCCGAGCGGCGTGAGGTGGCCACCGACGCCTATGTTTTCGGTTATCCGCTGGTGCTGATCGATACGATCCGCCGCCGGGCCCTGGAATACACGGCGGTCAACCGGTTCCAGCACACCTCCGCACTGCCCGCGTCGAGCCAGCGCACCGTGGTCCGGATCGACCTGGACAACCTGTACTCGGTGGCCTGGCTGGACCTGCGCGAGGAACCGGTGCTGTTCGAAGTACCGCAGATCGAGGACCGCTACTGGGTGATGCAAATCCTCGACGCCTGGTCCAACACCGCCTTCACCCCGACCAGCGTGCAACCCCATGCCGAACCCGGCGCCTCGGCACCGTTCGTCTACGCCGTCACCGGACCCGGCTGGTCGGGAACACTTCCGCCGGGCGCGGTCCAGTTACCTGTGCCCACCGCGGATGCCTGGCTGTACGGGCGGATAGAGGTGCGCGGCCCCGGCGATGTTGCCGCGGTCCGCGATATCCAGTCCCGACTGCGGCTCGCTCCGCTGAGCGCCTGGACCACACCCGCAGCCGCCGAAGCCGATTCGATTCCGGAAAACCAGGACTGGTCGGAATCGGCCGGGCTGGACAGCATCGACGAGATGCCGGTCCGCGATTTCTTCGACCGCATGTGTGAGCTCATGGAGAAGAATCCGCCCGCCGCCGAGGACGAACCCGCGATGGCGCGCTTCGCCACCATCGGGATCCGGCCCGGTGGTTCGCCCGAAGGCGTGAGCACGGGGGAACTGTCCGCCGGGGTCGACGCCGCCAAACGCAAGATCACCGCGTATGTGGACCCGGGCAGCATCCTCCGCAACGGCTGGGTGCTGGACCTCAACGTCGGCCGCTACGGCACCAACTACCTGCTGCGAGCGGCGACGGCCAGCAGGGGCGTCGGTGCGAACCTCGCTGCGGTGGTGGTGTATCCGGCGATGTTCGACCAGGCCGACGACGACGGCACTCCGATCGAGTTCAGCTTGCGGTTCGAGCCCGGCGAGGCACCGCCGGTGGCCGCATTCTGGTCGCTCACCGCCTACGGTAGCGACGGCTTCCTGGTGCCGAACGAGGCGGATCTGCACACGGTGGGCCATCCGGTCCCGCCGGTGTTCGCGCCCGACGGCTCCCTCGATTTCACCGTCCAGGCCGCCGATCCCGGCCCGGATGTGCCGCGATCGAACTGGTTGCCGATCCCGGAGCGTGGTCAATTCTCCCTGGTCATGCGGCTGTACGAACCGGATCGACGGGTGCTGGACGGCGAGTGGTTCCCGCCCCCGCTGGTGCCCTGACACACCGGTCGCGGGTTCAGCCGCCTAGAGCCTCGGCCAGGGCCGGATCGAGCACATCGGCGAGCGCGCGCCACGGCACGGTGATACTGATCAAACCCTTGTCCGGTGGGGCCACACTGTCTTCCTCGAAATGGATGGCCATGCCTTGATCGGTGGCCACCCAATGATGGAAGTTCTTGGTCCGCGGCTGGATTTCCCGGCGGTCGAAATCCGGGCCCGCCGCTGTCTCGGGCAGGCGTCGTTCCGCCTCGCCGGACAAGCGGGCCAGACCGGCATCCAGGTCCGGGAAGAGGTCACGCAGCGTGATCGGTTCGGCGGTGCCGGCATCGATCGTGATGGTGGCGAGCAGTTTCTTCGGTTCGCCGGACGGGGGATCGCTCTTGCGGACCGTCGTCAGCACAGCGCTCAGCACCCTGGGCCCGATATGCAGTGTGTTGGGCGGCCCGTTGGTCAGCTCGGACGAGACGGGGGCGTTGTCGATCTGATCCTGCAGCGCGGCGCGTACCGAATTGTTGAACCGATCCACCACGGCTGCCGTACCGCCACTCACCTGCGGTATCCGGACATTCCAGCTGACATCGCCGTTATCGCCCCGAACCTCGGCCGACGTCTCTGTGTAGCCGCCGGCGGGCACGGTGCCCGTGGCGGAGACCGGCGTGGACGTGCCGGGTGCGGAGGACACGGAAGTACCGGTGTCGCTGCCCGGCGCCGTGGGGTCCGCCGTGCCCGGTACCTCCGATCCGGTGTTATCGCCGGCGACCACCGCGGTGGTCGCCAACGCCGCGGCGAATAGTACGGCGACGGCGCCGACGAGAACGGGTCGCTTTCGTACCCGTCGTCGACCGGTGTTTGCGGACGCGGCCGTGACCGAGCCCGCGGAGGTGAGCGACCGTGTGGCCGTAGGCAGACCCGGTGGCAGCGGGTCGTGGCGTGATCGCGATGCAGGGCCACCGGAATGTTCTGGGCGCGCGCCCGTGTGCGCGGGTGGGCCGGCGGCGGAGCTCGGTGGGGGGCCGGGCTGCCCGAGGGGCATGCCGGCTGTGGAGGAACCGGGGTGCCCGGCCTGTCGCGTGGAGGAGTCGTGGTACGGAGGTCGCGGGCCGGGAGCGGAGACCCTGGTCTCGGTTGTCGTAACGGCCGGGGACGACGGGGTCGGCGGGACAACCGGTTCCGGGCTGCCCGTACCGGACCCCTCGGCCGGATGCGGTGAATCGAGTGCGCGCAACGCCTCTTCGCTGAATGCGCGACACGAGTCGTAGCGGTCCGCGGGGTTCTTCGCCAGGGCCCGGTACAGCACCGCGTCGATGGCCGGCGGCAGCCCGGGAGCGCGCCGGGAGGCGGCCGGCGGTGGAGTGTTCAGGTGGGCGTTGACGATCGCCGCGGTACTGCTCACAGGGAACGGCTTCTCGCCGGTGAGCAGGACGAAGAGCGTGCAGCCCAAGGCATACACATCGGCACGGTGATCGACCGGGGCGGCGGTGAACTGTTCGGGTGCCGCGTAGGACACGGTCGCGATCACATCGCCGGTCCGGGTCAGGTCCGTACCTTCGCGGGCGAGGCGGGCGATCCCGAAATCGGTGAGCAGGGCCCGTTCGCCGAACTCGCGGTCCGGGTCCGCGGTGACCAGGATATTCGCCGGTTTCACATCCCGGTGCAGCATCCCGTTGCGGTGGGCGTGATCCAGTCCGCGGGCGGCATCGTCGATGATATGCGCCGCCCGGCGCGGCCCGAGCTGCGGCGAACCGGCCAGCGCGGCGGCATCGATGCCCGGAACATATTCCATGGCGATCCAGGGTTGCCCGCCGGTGACACCGCGATCGTGGACGGTGACGATATTCGGATGCCGCAACCGGGCCGCGAGCTCGGCCTCCCGATCGAACCGGCCACGGAACCCGGCGTCGGCCAGATGGTCGGCCGGTAGCAGTTTCAGCACATCCTGCCGGGGCAGCCGGGGATGTTCGGCGAGATAGACGATGCCCATCCCGCCGGCGCCGATCCGGCGCACGATCCGGTAGCCGGCGAATCTCGCCCCGGGTTGCAGCATTGCCCGAGACTATCGCGGAACCTGTGGGCGCCGTGGGCCGGAGGAGTGCGGCGGGGCGGTCAGATATTCGCCCCCTTCTCGCGATTGCAGCCGCGGCACAGGATCTGGAGATTCGAGGCGCTGGTGGCGCCGCCGCGGCTGAGCGGGATGATGTGGTCGAATTCGAGGTAGTGGCTTTCGCCGCATTCCACACACTTTCCGCCGTCGCGCTGCCACACCTCGGCCTTGACCTCCTGCGGGATACTGCGAGAATCACGCTGTCCCGGTGCCAGTACGAGCCGTTTGGCGATGCGCAGCGCGCCTTCCAGCGCGGCGGCGAGGTACTCCGGATCGGCTACAACGAAACTCGCCCCGCCCCGGGCCGAGGTGGCCGCGACGACGACCGTATCGAGTTCGGCCGCTACCGAAACGATCCGCGACCACGGGATCTCCACACCGGTCCCGGGCCCGACGAACCGTAGCTTCTTGGTGCTCAGGATCAACCGGCCGTCGGTGTGTTTCGGCCCGCGGGCCAGTTCCCGGATATGGGTCGCGCCGATATCCAGGTAGACCAGTTCTTCGGCGTCCAGATGCAGGTCCGGGGTGCGGACGGACGGTAGATCGCCCTCACGCAGCCGGGACAGCGCCCGCCCGCGACCCATCCGGGCACGCAGATCGTCGATCAGCCGCCCCGCCAGCGACAGTTCGGTGATGGCATGTTCGACATCGTCGTATTCATCGGCCGAGATCTGGCCGTCGGCGAAGGCGAACGCGACCCGCCGTTCCACATACTGCAATGCCGCCGGTTCCAGTGCGGCCCGAGCAGCTGATTCGTCGATCCGTTGATAGCGCAGCGACGCCCACAGCGCCTCCCATTCCGCACCGCGCGGGCCCGCGGCCGCGAGTACCCGCGTGGCCCGGGTATGCCAGTGGATCAGGAACTCTTCGGTCTCCGCCGCGCACGCGGCACACGGGTGATGCCCGCCGAAGACCCGGCGGCGGCGCCGGGCGCCGCAGCGCGCGCAGTCGTGCGGATGGGGCCGGGCCGTCGGCCGGGTGTCGGCGGTCCACTGCTCGCCGTCCCACCAGCGCAGCACGGTCGGCTCGGTGGGGTCGCGGTACCAGTCGGCGCGACCCGAACCGGGCGGCGGCTCGACGGGGGTGGGTTCCGCCACGGTGAGCCGGCGCAGGGTGACGGTTCCCGGCGACCGGCGGGCGGACTGCGCGGTATCGAAGCGGTCCCACGGCGCGGTGGCCGCGGTACCGGAACCCGGCCGCTCGTCCAGCCGATAGTGCGCATTACCCGGATGAGCCTCGGCGACCGCGCGGGACCCGGCACCGGACGCCGGGCGCCGGCTACTCGGCGCTTCGCGTGCGGACTCCGCGGTCGCGCCGTGCCGGCCGGACGGTATGTGGTCGCCGTGGCGGCGCGGTGTGTCGTCCGGGGAGCTCTGTGTTCTGGTGAGTACGGCAGTGCTCGAATCCCCAGCCGGGTCGTTCGCAGGCTCGGTACCGGGCGTGCGGCCGTTGGCACTGCCTGCCGGTGCGGCCCCGGCCGCCGGGCCGGGCCGGGACGCGGGCGGTGTACTGCTCGGGTCCGGTACGGCGGGCTTGTCGACCTGGATACCGAATTCGGTCACCAGGCCCTCCATTCCCGTGGCCCAGCCCTGGCCGACCGCGCGGAACCGCCACCCTCCGTCGCGGCGGTAGAACTCCCCGAACATCATGGCCGTCACCGGTTCCGAATCGGTGACGGCGAATTCGGCGACAGGCCCGTCCACCGCATACACCGTGACGCGCAGATCCTCGATGCGGGTGAACTCGGTGTCCTCCAGCGACCCCGACACCACGATGCGGTCCACATCGGCTTCGGTACGCGGCAGCGACACACTGAGCCGCGCGGTCCCGGGTGCGGGATCCTGGTCGAGCGTGACCGCCTGGGACATATGCCGGGGCGCGTTGTAGAAGACCAGGTCCTTGTCGTCGCGGACCGCCCCGTCGCTGTCCAGTAGCAGGGCGTGCGCGTCCACCACATGTTCGGACCGCCAGGAAATCACCACGGCCAGAAGAGATGTCGGTATCGGCGTATTGGCGCCCTTGCTGAGTTCCATCGTCGTCGCACTATGCCATGTGCGCCCGACACGCCCGCAGGCGCGCAGGTCATGGCATTGTCCGGGGTGGATGCGGCAGAGTTGTCCCATGGCCGATCCGGGACAGCCGGGGAGCGGGAAGGCGGCGAACCGGCCGGGAGCGCGCCGGGTGCCCTCACCCGCCGATGTGCTGGCCGCGGCGCAGTCGGCGGTCGATGCGGCGCAGTCCGCGGCGGGGCAGGCCTTGGAGGCCGCGCAGCTCACCGCCGGTCAGGCGTTCGATACGGCGGTGCGGTTACCGCCGGCCTCGGCGCAACTGGCCGCCCAGCTACCCGATCTGCTGGACAACCTGTCCAGCGCCATAGACCGCCTCAATGCCACGGTCGACCGGCTCGACCGCACGCTGGCCCTCGCCGACCCCGCCTTCGCGGCCTACGACCGGTTGCTGCCCCGGCTGGAGGCGTTGATCGCGCTGGGCGAGGATCTGTTCGGCGCACTGTCACGGTTACCGGGGGTCGGTCGTATCGGCCGGATGGCCGGTCTCGGTGCGTCGCCGGAACCCGAGCCCGAACCCGAACCACCTCGGAAGCGGCCGCGGCGGAAGTCCTGATCGGCGGCCGGTACGTCGGTGGCAGTCGATACGTTCAGTGGCGGTCGAGGGCCCGGCCGTTGTAGGGGGTGTCGAACGTGGTGCGGTCGTGTACCGGCCGGACCAGCACATCGTCGTCTTCGAAGGTGATCTGGGCGTTGCGTTCGGCGCTGAGCAGGGTCAGCACCAGCCGGTCCGCGACCCGCTGCGCGGCCTCTCCGTCCGGATAGCGGCCCAGCACCCGGGCGCTCGGCCCGACGGTGCCGTTGCCCCGGTCGTAATCCCAGTTCCCGCTGCCGGTGGCCACCGCGAGCCGGGCGATGACTTCCGTCGCGCCCGGACCGTCGTTCGGTGCGCGCACCGTTTCGATACCGATTTCGATGATCTGGTCGGCCCGAAGCCAGTCCCCACCATGCGTTTTCACCCAGAGCTGTGCCATCGCTCCATTGTTGCGCTGTTCGTGCGATCGAGCCGGGTGTTCTTCCGGACCCGGCCGCACGGAACGGCTCAGATACCCGCCGGGATATCGCGCGACGGCCGGCGCCGCCCGGCTTCGACCGCGGATACGGCCCGGTACACGGCCCGGGCTTTGAGCAGCATTTCGTCGTATTCGTCGGCGGCCACGGAATCCAGTACGATCGCGCCGCCCGTACCGATCTGCCAGCGGCCGCTGTGGCGGACGGCGGTACGGATCACGATATTGAGATCGGCGGTCCCGCTCAGCCCCAGGAACCCGATGGTGCCCGAATAGACCCCGCGCGCACGGGTTTCCAGACCGTCGATGATCTCCATGGTGCGGATCTTCGGCGCGCCGGTCATCGAACCTCCGGGGAAACACGCGCGCAGGCAATCGATGACATCGGTATCGGTGCGCAGCTTCCCGCGCACGGTCGAAACGAGTTGGTGCAGAGTCGAATAGGTTTCGGTGACCAGTAGATCCCGCACCCTGACACTGCCGATCTCACAGACTCGGCCCAGATCGTTGCGCAGTAGATCGACGATCATCACGTTCTCCGCCCGGGTTTTCGGATCCTCGGTGAGGGCGCGGCGCAGCCTTTCGTCCACGGCCGGGTCGGGGTCGCGGCGGGCGGTGCCCTTGATCGGTTTCGTTTCGACCGTGCGGGTGCGGTCGACCTTCAGGAAACGTTCGGGGGAGGAGCAGGCGATTTCCAGATCGTCGAATCGCAGGTAGGCCGAATACGGTGCGGGATTGGCGCGGCGCAGGACCCGATAGGTGTCGAGGCCGCCGGCGGCGGCGGGCAGGGTGAGCTGGTCGGTGAGGGTGATCTCGTACGATTCCCCGGCTCGCAGCGCGGCTTGACAGGCCGCGATATCGCGCAGGTACTGTCCGTGGCCGCGGACGAGGAGAGCTTCGGCCGTGGATCCGACGGGATCGGAGCCCGCCGCGGAGTGGGCGGGGTCGGGGTCGAGGGGTTCGGGATTCGTCCAGGTGGGTAACTGCTGCAGCGCCGCGGCCGTACTTCCCAGCCAGCTCTCGGAATCTTGCCGCGCCGTTTCTCCGGGGCCCGTGAGTGCCACCAGATGAGTCCGGCCCGCGAGATGATCGACGACCACCAGCCGATCCGCGAAGATCCACTGGGCATCGGGAGTGGTCGCGCGGTGTGCGGCCGTACCGCCGCAATCGGCCTTCACCTCGTAGCCCAGGTAGCCGACGTAGCCCCCGGCGAAATCGAACGGCAGTTGTGCGGGCAGCGGTAGGAACCGGCGGCGCAGCATGTTGGCCAGGTAGTCCAGGACGGAGCCCGGTTGGCGCCGGACCCGGCCTCCGGGGCCGGTGACGGTGACGAACCCGCTGCCGACCCGGTACCGCACCACTTCGGCCAGTGGTCCGGTGGCGTCGCCGAGGAACGAGAACCGGTCCAGTCCCGGTTCCACATGTTCGCTGTCCAGCCAGAACGCGGTGGCCGAGGTGCCGTAGAGGTGCAGGAACGCCGCCTCGGTGTCGACGGCGCGTTCGAGCATCCGGTGCTGGACGGTCACGGGATCGGACATGGTGGTCCGAATCTACGCCGAGCGGGTGTCCCAAACTGTTGTCGGTTGCCTGCAGTTGTGCGGGCGAGGTGGGGCACAATGTCACGCATGTCTGTTGCGCAGCCGGTAGGCGTGGATCGGGAACACGTCGACTTCACCGTGGTCGGGAACTGGATGGATGAGCGCGGGCTCACCGGTGGAGAGTTCCGGGAGGTGAAGGCCCTGGGTGGGGGCACCCAGAACATCATGCTGCGGTTCACCCGCGGCGATCGCGACTATGTGCTCCGCCGCGGGCCGGCCCATCTGCGCCCCAAGAGCAACGAGGTCATCCGGCGGGAGGCGCGATTGCTGGGCGCGCTGTCCGGTACCGATGTGCGGGCGCCCCGGGTGATCGCCGCCGAACTGGACGAATCGGTTCTGGGCGCGGTGTTCTACCTGATGGAACCGATCGAGGGATACAACCCGCAGACCGAACTACCGGCCGAATTCGCCGGCGACCCTGCCGCCCGGCACGCCATGGGATTGTCCGCGGTGGAGGCCATCGCCCGCTTGGGCGCGCTCGACTACCAGGCGCTCGGGTTGTCCGATTACGGCAAACCGGAGGGCTTTCTGGAGCGGCAGGTCGGCCGGTGGATGCACGAACTCGACTCGTATTCGGCCAACGAGGGCTACCCGGGCCCGCAGATCCCGGGCCTGAACGAGGTAGCCGATTGGCTGGAGCGCAACCGTCCCGCCACCTGGACGCCCGGCATCCTGCACGGCGACTGCCATCTCGCCAACATCATGTTCTCCTATGAACGCCCCGAGGTGGCGGCGCTGGTGGACTGGGAGATGTCGACCATCGGCGATCCGCTGCTGGATCTCGGCTGGCAGATCGCCACCCGGCCGGAACCGGGCACTTCCGGCGCCGCGCTCATCGGCAAACTGGGGGAGGCCGGCGGGCTGCCGTCGAGTGCGGAGATGATCGCGCACTACGGGAAATTCTCCGATCGCGACCTGAGCGCGGTCACCTGGTACACCGTGCTGGCCTGTTTCAAGCTCGGCATCGTGCTGGAGGGGACCTACGCGCGGGCCTTCGCCGGTAAGGCGCCCAAGAAGGTGGGCGATTTCCTGCATGCGAACACTCTGGAGCTGTTCGCGCAGGCGCGCGGTCTCCTGGAGTAGGAACAAGTTTCACTCTTAGGTGCCGATGGCGGCTCCCGGTTGTGCTCGGGGGTCGCCGTCGTGTTTCCGGCCGCGGTGGCGTGCGGACGGCGGATCTTGCGGTATCGACGGTGGAAGCGGACGATTCGAGTGTATTCTCCGCCGCGTATGCCGCCTCGGCGGGGCAATGTGGTCGATCGACCAGTTGTCCGCGGAAATTCTTTGCCAACCCACTAGAACGTGTTCCAGTTCGTATCGTAGTGTGGAGGCTGTCACATGAAAGCCCGCGCATGCGAGAGGTCGGACACGAATGAAGACGAAGGGCGCGATCCTGTGGGGGATCGACGAGCCGTGGTCCGTCGAGGAAATCGAACTCGGCGACCCCCGTGGCGGCGAGGTGCAGATCCGGATGGAAACCGCCGGTATGTGCCATTCGGACCACCATATGGTCACCGGTGCCACCCCGATGCCGTCGTTCCCGGCGATGGGCGGCCACGAAGGCGCGGGCGTCATCACCAAACTGGGCCCCAACACGCCACCCGATCTCGCCGTCGGCGATCACGTGGTGCTGTCGTTCATCCCGGCCTGTGGCCGCTGTCCGGCCTGCGTATCCGGGAATATGGCCCTGTGCGATCTGGGTATGGGTCTGCTCTCCGGGCAGTCGGTCAGCGACGGTAGCTACCGCATCCAGGCCCGCGGCAAGGACGTCATCCCGATGTGCCTGCTCGGGACGTTCTCCCCGTACATGACGGTGCATCACACCTCGGTGGTCAAGATCGACCCCGAGATCCCGTTCGAGGTCGCCTGCCTCGTCGGCTGCGGTGTGCCCACGGGTTTCGGTTCCTCCACCCACGTCGCCAACGTCATGCCGGGGGAGACCGCGGCCATCGTCGGCGTCGGCGGTGTCGGGATGAGCGCGCTGCAGGGCGCGGTGCTCTCCGGGGCGCGGAAGGTCGTCGCCATCGACCCGAACCCGTGGAAACGGGAACAGGCCATCAAGTTCGGCGCCACCCACGCCTACGCGAGCATGGCCGAGGCCATCGCCCCGCTGATGGAGGTCACCGAGGGCCGGATGGCGGACAAGGTCATCCTCACCATGGGTGAGATGGAAGGCTCCTACATCGAAGAGGGCCTCATCCTCACCGCGAAGGCCGGCACCCTGGTGGTCACGTCCATGGGTCGGATGGATGCCTTCGACGTGAAGATGAACAACTTCCTGCTCTGCATGCTGCAGAAGACGGTCAAGGGCTGCATCTTCGGCGGCGGCAACGCCCGCCAGGATGTTCCGAAGCTGCTCTCGCTGTACAAGTCGGGCCAGCTGAACCTGGACGATATGGTCACCCGCAGCTACGCGCTGGAGGACATCAACCAGGGCTACAAGGACATGCTGGACGGCAAGAACATTCGCGGCATCATCAAGTACACCGACGCCGATCGCTGATCCCGCGCCGGCGTAACCGGCCGGATCTTTCACGGATATCGCGTTTTCCGGGGCTGCCGGGCCGGTCGAGTACCAGCCCGGTAGCCCCGGCTTCGGTTCGGGCGTCGTATGAGTGCGTCGTGTGCGAATGCGACCAGCTGTCTCGGCGCTCATCGGCTCGGCCGGGTCGACTCCGCGTTCGGCCGGCGGGCAAGTGGCCGCGAACGTCTCGCGGCGTGGCCTCGGGCGGCCGGCCGACGATCTCGGCGCGGGCTGCCCCGTACGGCCACGTTCGGTCGGGGCGCCGACTGTGGTGACCGAATGAGCCGGTTGGTATCGGCCCACGGGAGTCCTTGCGTGGTCGGGGCCTTTCCGGTATCGGAACCGGCCGCGTGCTGTGCAGGGGTGCTCGTTCCGACGAGGGCTCGGGTGAGTTCCACGTCGGCGGCACCGTCTCGTAACCTCGGGGATGTGCGCGCACTCGAGCAGATCAAGCAATGGCCGGTCCGGCATGCGGCGGCCGGTGTGGTCACGCGGGCCGGCCAGTGGTCGGCCGGTGACGCCGACCGGGTCTTCCGCCTTGCCTCGGTAACCAAACCGCTGGTGGCCTATGCGGCGCTGGTCGCGGTGGAAGAAGGTGCGATCGAACTCGACCAGCCCGCCGGCCCGCCCGGTTCGACCGTCCGCCATCTGCTCGCGCACACGTCCGGGGTCGCGTTCGACACCACCGATATCCTCGCCCGGCCCGGCGCCAAACGCATCTATTCGAGCGCCGGTTTCGAATTGCTGGCCGATTTCGTCGCCGAGCACACCGGTATCCCGTTCCCGCAGTACCTGCGCGAAGCCGTGTTCGAGCCGCTGGGGATGGCGGCCTCCGATTTGACGGGTTCGGCCGGGCACGGTGCACATTCCGCGCTCGCCGACCTCATGCGGTTCGCCGCCGAACTCCTCGAGCCGCGGCTGATTTCGGCGCAGACCCACGCCGACGCGACCACCGTCCAGTTTCCCGGCAGCAACGGGGTGCTGCCCGGGTTCGGTTCGCAGCGACCCAACGACTGGGGGCTGGGTTTCGAAATACGCGACGGCAAATCACCGCATTGGACCGGTACCGCGAACTCGCCACGGACATACGGTCATTTCGGGCAGTCGGGCACGTTCATCTGGGTCGATCCGCAGCTCGACCTCGCCTGTGTGGCGTTGAGCGACGAGAATTTCGGGGATTGGTCGCGTGAAGTATGGCCTCTGTTCAGTGATTCGGTGATCGGTGAGGCCACACTCGCCCGCAACACAGCTGCGCAGTAACACTTGTAACACCGGGCACTCGAGTACACTCGGGCAACGCCTTTTCGACGGACCGTTGGGGAAGACGAGCATCGTCGAAACCGGAGGTGTACGTGGTGCGCGCATCGACCCGATACGCGGAGGCAACGGCGGGTGTGGTCTACATCCACTCGTCGCCCACCGCGCTGTGCCCGCATATCGAATGGGCGCTCGCGGCCGCACTCGGTAGCCCCGCGGGACTGCGCTGGACCGCGCAGCCGGCGGCGCCGGGGCAACTCCGCGCCACCACCGAATGGGTCGGACCGGCCGGTACCGCGGCTCGGATCGCGCAATCCCTGCGCTCGTGGCCGGTGTTGCGTTTCGAGGTCACCGAGGATCCCAGCGAGGGAGTCGACGGCGAACGCTACAGCTTCGTCCCGAACCTGGGTCTGTGGCACGGGGCGACAAGCGCCAACGGGGATGTGATGGTGAGCGAGATGCGATTGCGGGTCATGCTGCAGGCCGCCCGCGAGCTCGGCCGGTATTCGGCCTACGACCTCTCCGCCGAGATAGACCGCGCGCTCGGCACCGCGTGGGACGAAGACCTCGAGGTCTACCGCACCGGTAGTGAAGGCGCCGAGATCACCTGGTTGCGTCGCGACGTGGGCTGATCGGCGCGCTCACAAGCGTTCGCCGCGCACCCAGCCACTGGCGGCGAGCACGCGTGCCAGTTCGCGCCAGCGGCGCTGTCGGTGGCGGAATATCAGCTCGGCGAAGAACCGGACGCCGATACCGCGCCAGCCGTCCTCGACCTCGATTTCGTCGGTGTAGCGGCAGCTGGTCGCGTCGAGCGGGGTGAAGGTGAGGCGATGATTCCAGACGCGGACCGGCCCGCCGCTCTCGTTGGTGTAGATCTCGGTGGGGCCGAGGTGTATCAGCGTCAGCCGGTGGGTCCAGCTCGGTAGTACGCCGAACCACCACAGTCGCGCCGAGCCCGAGACGCCCGGCGCGATCGGGTCCGGGAAATCGAGATCCGGGGTACGGAGCAGGGGTGCGACAACGTATTCGAACAGTTCCGGACGCTGCGCCAGCAGGCAGGCGTCACGTGCGGGGATGGGCAGTTCGGTCGAGAGCCGGACCATGCTCATCTACTCATCATCGCGAAAGCCGGCGGCCCGGGCAATGCCCGGCCGGATCAGGGCCGCAGTTATGGACAATGCGTTACAAAATGGGTTAGGGTGCGGGTATGGCACGACCACGGAGCTTCGACCGCGAACAGGTCATCGAGGCCGCTACGCGTCAGTTCCGGCAATCCGGCCTGCATGCCACCAGCGCGGAAGACCTCTGTCGCGCAACAGGTCTCGGGCGCAGCAGTCTGTACAACGCGTTCGGCAGCAAGGATGAACTGTTCGTGCAATGTCTCGACGCTTATCTGGACCGGACGCTGGCGCGTGCCGAGGAAGTCATCGGCGATACCGGGCAGGGGACGGTCGACCGGATCGAGACGCTGCTCCGCAGGGTTGCGGCCGAAGAGGTCGAACGTGCCGGTTCGGGTGCGCCGCGGGGCTGCCTGGCGGTGAATACGGTGACCGAGCTCGCCGACGATCCGGCCTACGAGGCCTGTGTCGACCGTATCGGCCGCGACACCACAGCCCGTCTGGAGTTGCTCACTGCCGTGTTGCGGGCAGGTCAGGCGGCGGGGGAGGTGACGGCGAGTATTTCCGCCGAGGGGCTCGCCGCCTTCGTGAACTCGGCGGTCGCGGGGTTGCGGGTGGCTTCGCAGGGCAGGGTAGCGGCGGCGTGGTCGGACGAGATCATCGTGGCGACGCTGCGGAGCCTGCGGCCGCAGCAGTTGGACGGCTGAGCTGATATGGGTGGCCAGGTCCGGTTGCGTCTGCTCGTTTTGGTCAAACTGTTACAGAATTTTGGCTCGCGAAGCCGTTGTAGTTGTGACGTGCCGACCGTGGGGGTAATGGTCATGGCGCGGGCTCCGCCTGTGTTGTCCAGGCGGTCGGTGTCCCGGCATCTCGGCGGTCTTGCGGCCGGTTCTCCACCTTGTGTGCTCTGTAATCGAGGGGCGGCACCGGGATCGGCGGTGTGGCCTCGCCGCAGCGAGATCTTCATGCCCTCGATTGTTCCAGTTTTAGAACGTTCATTACATAATTAGCCAGGAGAGTTCTGTTGACACCGACCCCGTCCGGCAGCCGCGCACCCGCGATACCCGCCGCTGTGTACGTCCTCGCCGCAGGCGTATTCGCCATGGTCACGAGCGAATTCGCCGTAGCCGGCCTCATGCCGCAGCTGGCCGAGAGCCTGGACACCGATATTGCACAGATCGGTTATCTGGTCACGATATTCGCCCTCGCCATGGCCTTCGGCGGACCACTGCTCATCCTGGGCCTTCTGCGTCTACCGCCGAAGACCGCGATCATGGTGGTCTTCGCGATCTTCTTCGCCGGTAACCTGCTCGCCGCACTGGCTTCCTCGTACTCCGTGATGGTGGTCGCCCGGATCGTGACCGGTATTGCCGCGCAAGCATTCTTCGGCCTGGCGGTCTCGCTGTGCATGCGTATCGTCGACGCGAGCGTCCGCGGCCGCGCGGTGAGTGTCGCCATGAGCGGCCTGATGCTGGGCACCCTCCTCGGCCTGCCGCTGGCCACCTTCATCGGCGGCCGGCTCGGCTGGCAGGCCGCTTTCTGGGCAGTCGGCGTCCTCACCGTAGTGGCGGCCGCGCTCACTCTGGCACTGGTCCGCAACCCGGGTAATCCGGAAGAGTCCAGGTCCGAAACCGAAACATTCACCGAGCAACTGCGGTCCTTCCGCAGCCCGCGCCTTCTCCTGGCGCTGGTCACCAGCACCCTGATCATCGGCGCGACCTTCTCCGTCTTCAGCTTCCTCGCCCCGATCCTCACCCAGGTCAGCGGCTTCACCGAAGGCTCGGTACCGCTGCTCCTGCTCGCCTATGGCGCCGCAACTCTCGTGGGCAATTACGTCGTCGGCAGGCTCGCCGACCGCCACACCGTGCCCACACTTCTCGCCGGCACGCTGCTCAATACCGTTTTCCTTCTCGGTTTCGCTCTCGGCACCGGCTCCCAGCCGCTGGCGATCCTGTTCATGCTCGGTATCGGTCTCGTCGGCGTGACGATGAACCCCGCGATGGCCGTCCGCGTCCAACGCGCCGGCGGCACCGGCGTCCTCGTGAACACCGTCCACACCTCGTTCATCACCTTCGGCGTAGTCCTCGGTTCCGCACTCGGCTCCCGCCTCCTCGCGGACTACGGCTTGCGCGCCCCGATCGTCCTCGGCGTGGTCCTCGCCGTACTGGCGATTGCCGCGATAGTCCCGGCACTGCGAGATCGGCGATTGCGCAGCGGTATTGCGGCCGGCCCCGGGAGGAACCTTCGAGACGAACAGCCCGCGTATATCGGCTGAGCCGAATCGGCCGTGCCGATCTCGCGCCATCGGCTCGGGATTCCGCGAGTGGAACCGGGCCGGCCGGTGTTCCGTGCTGAGCGAATCCGACGTGTAACAGGCTCTCCATCACCGACCGGCAGAATTCCCTGGCCGAGACGCTCGGGAACTACTCGATTCCGCATACGTGCGGCCTACGCCGCGGACGAGCGCACTGGGCACGCCCGCATGTGCCCGCGAGTTTCCGGGATATCCCGGCGCGGTGGGTGTCAGGCGAAGATCTCTGCAGCGGGCGGACGGCATGCGCCCACGGGGTGACGTGTCGCCGATATCACATATAGGGGCTGGGAATGTATCCGCTGTTCATCGGACTGTGTCATCAACGCGGACGGTCGGTCGTGGGGTACAACACATACTCGCCGTTCGGTTATGAATGCGTTCGGTCTAGACTGCTCGGCACGAGCCGGTGAGATTTCCCGGAACTCGCATTCGGTACGAGCGGTGGTGGGCAACGCGGCCGGGACCAAAGGTGAGTCGATGAACAACGTCAAGACGTTGCGGGCCTGGTGGAACGACCCGGTCGACTACCGCTGGCTGGTGGCCACCCTGAAGGCCCGGTCGGCTCTGCTGCCGCTGAAGATCCTGATCGGTGTCGCGGGCGCGCTGATCGCCGTGATGGGCGCCGTGGTCGCGGGAACGCCGGTGGGGCCGCCCGGCGATCCCGGGGTCTTGGCGACGTTCGGGGTGCTGTCCGGGATCTTGTGGGCGTTGCGCTGGTGGCTGCTGCCCTGGCCGGGTAAGAACGAGTCCCTGGCTCTGATGGCCTTCGCCGACGTGCTGTTCATCGTGGTGTTCCTCCAGGTGCCGGACCGGCTGTTCGGGGCGATGGGCACGGTGCTGCTCGTGGTCAGCGGCAGCTATCTGGGCGGTTTCCACAGTGCGCGCGTCCTCGCGGCCCATTCGGTGTGGGCATTCCTTGCGGTGATCGTGTTCTCGGTACGCATAGTCACCGGTGGCGGGGATATCCGCCTGGCCATCGCGGTCGCGCTGCTGCTGTTCGTCTCGGTGGTCAGTGCGGTCCCCGCATTGCAGATTCTCTACTGGCTGCTGCGCAACGAATCGCTGTCGGATCCGCTCACCGAACTGCTCAACCGCCGCGGCCTGGAGATCCGGCTACCGCGGCTCGTGGAGCGGTATCCCGCGATCTGCGTGATGACCTTCGACCTCGACCGGTTCAAGAACATCAACGACACCTGGGGTCACCGGGTCGGCGATACTGTCCTGGTGCGGACCGCCGGGCGGCTGAGAGACGCCGCGGGGGAGCATGCGGTAGTGGCACGCACGGGCGGGGAGGAGTTCGTGGTCGCCGCCCCCATCCCCGCCGCCGACGCCCACGCCGAAGCCGAACGCCTGCGCCTCGCGGTCGCCGAACCGCCGGCGACCGCGGTGGAGGTCACCGCGAGCGTGGGTGTCGCGAACTTCGATGCGACGGTGTGCCCGCAATGCCCGCGCCCCACCCCCGATCGTCTGCTGCATTCTGCCGACGCCGCCATGTACCGGGCCAAACAGTCCGGCGGGAATCTGGTGGTGGTCGATGAACTCACCCCGCCGCGGGACCATATGCACCCTGTTCCGGGATAGCGCATGGGGCGGATCCGCCGCTGCGCTGCCTCTCGCATCACCCGAGATCGGGCATATTCCGCAGCTGCCTGCGTGACGTGATGTCGAGTTTGCGGAAAATACTTCGCAGGTGGGCGTCTACGGTGCGCTTGCTGAGGTACAGGCGCGTGGCCACCTCCTTCGACGTCGCTCCCGCCGCCACCTCGCGCGCGATATGTATCTCCTGCATGGTCAGATGGTCGTAGGTGTGCCCGGAGCGGCGGCGGACCACTTCTCCGGTCGCGCTCAGCTCGTCCGCGGCACGCTGAGCGAATGCCTCCAGTCCTATGTCCGACAGCTGTTCGTGCGCGATACGCAGCTGTTCGCGTGCGTCGCGACGCCGGTTTGCCCGGCGTAACCACTCCCCGTACCGCAGGTGGGCCCGCGCGAGGTGCGTTACCAGCGGGCTACCCGTGAGATGCCCGAGTGCCTCCAGGTGATCGTCTTCCACATCGCTGACCAGTGCCCGCGCCCCTGCCGCTACGCCCAGGGCGAAGCTGGTTCCCGCGGGTTGCGTGCGTTCGAGCAGGGATTCCAGCGCCGACCGCGCGACGGCGTCCGCACCGCACCGGACCGCGGCCTCCACCAGCTCGGGCAGCGCTATGCCGGTGAGGAACAGATCGCCGCCCGCCACGGCACGCCCGGCCGCGTCCAGTGCGTTCGGGTAGTCGGCCGAGCCGTTGTACAGGACGGCCTGTGCGAAGTGGGCGTTCGCGGTCAGCTGGCCGTTGCCACGGTTCATCACCTCGGCGAACAGGTCGTGCACCTCCCGGCGGCGGCCGCGCATCGCCGCCAGATGCACTCTCGGGTACAGCTGCGGCAGATCGCCCACGGCGTCGGCGATCGCTTCCTCTTCGGCGATAGCGGCCATCGCCTGCCCGAAGTCGCCGGCCAGTACCGCCGACAATGCCGCTTGGGAGAGGCCGAGCCGGATCGTCATCGGCGACCCCGTATCCCGCCCGGACCGCCTGAGCCACTCGGTGACCGTCGCGTGCAACTCGGTATCCCACAGTTCACCCGCCAGTACAGTCGCCAACGCCGGCACCCGGGTCCAGCCGGCATCGTCGCCGGTGAGTACCCGGCGCAACGCCGGCACTCCGGCGCGGTGTCCGTCGGTGTTCAACAGCACCAGTGCGTCCAGGAGATCGGGCGGTCGTACTGCCGGCGGTGCCGAGCGCGCCGCGTCGAGCACCCGGTCCATTACTCCCGCGGCCCGCCCCACGACGAGCCCCATTTCCAGTGCCGCGACGAAGCACTCTCGTGACCGTTCGGGATCGATGGCCGCGAGCCGCTGCCCGGCCCGCAGGATGAGTTCCGGCCCCTCGGCGACCCCTTCCGCGCCGTGGACGAACGCGATCCGGCCACGCAGCAGGTCGACAGACGCGTGCTGGAGATCGTCCAGCCGCTCGGTATCGATACTGGCCAGCAGGTCGGCCGCTGCACTCGCCCGGCCGGCTTCGAACATCGCCCGCGCGGCCGCGAGCGTGCGTTCGGTCTGCTTGCCGGGGTCGAATGACAGCGCCGCCGCGCGTTCGAGAAACGCGGCGGCCGCCGCCACACCGCCTCGTGCCTGCGCCCGCGACGCCGACGACTCCAGCTGCGCCGCGGTTCGCTCGTCCGGCGCGGTGGTGGCCTGGGCACGATGCCAGGCCTGCCGGTCGGGAGCCGTGTCCGGATCGGTGGCCTCGGCGAGTGCCCGGTGCGCCGCACCGCGCTGGTCCGGTTCGGCAGCACGGTAGGCGGCCGAGCGCGCCAACGGGTGGCAGAAACGTGCACGCGTATCGAACGCCATCAGCCCCGACGCCGTGACGGCGGCACTGGCGGTGGGCACATCGATGTCCAGCTGCCGCGCGGCTGCCCACAGCAGACCCGGGGCACCGGTGGGGTCCGCGCTCGCGAGGATCAGCAGCAGCCGTGCTTGCCGAGGTAGTTCCGCCATCCTGGCCTGGAAACTGCGCTCGATCCGGCCGGCGACCGGCGACGGCGCGGGCAGTGCGAAACCACCCGCTTTCGGCAGCTCGATCAAGGCCAGCGGGTTTCCGCGCGCCTCGGCGAGAAGGCGATCCCGTACCCGCTCATCGAGGGTCACGGTTTTCTCCGCTGCCAGTAGTTCGCGCGCATGAGCGTCGCTCAGGCCGTCGACCGGCAATACCGGCAGCTCCGCCAATCCACCGGTGAGATCCTCATCGCGCGCCGCGAACACCATCGCGATCGGCTCCGCCGCGATCCGCCTCGCCAGGAACGTGAAGGCGCTCGCCGAGGCGGCGTCCAACCAGTGTGCGTCGTCGATAACGCACAGTATGGGACCCTCTGCCGCGGCGGCGGCCAGCAGTTCGAGGGTCGCAAGACCCACCCGGAACGGGTCCGCGGGCCCGTCGGCCAACCCGAACGCAACCTGCAGGGAGTTCCGGTAGGGCGCCGACAGCGTGTCGAGATACGCGAGCACCGGAACGCACAGCTGGTGCAATGCTGCGAACGGCATCTCGTCCTCGAACTCCGATCCGGACGCACGAATGATCCGGAACCGCTGCTGCGCCCCATGTTCGACGTGGTGTAGCAGCGAGCTCTTGCCGATACCCGCCTCGCCGCGTAGGACGAGGACACCGCCCTCGCCCTGTTCTGCTCGGTGGACGAGAGAAAGGAGGACTTCGCTTTCGCTGTCCCGGCCGACGAGCGAGCGGTAGGGCGCCGCGGTGTTCCGAACCATAGGGCCGATGCTGTCACCTACGGCATATCGGCGGCTCGAAGGGGCGGATAGGCATTTCTTGCCGACGCGAGTGGGAGCGCGCCCACGCAACCATCGAGGCGTGATGACATCCGCACCAACCACAGTGCCCGCCCACTCACGGTTACCGCGCGGGGTGGCGATGACCGGCCTGGCAACCGCCGTGTTCCTGGTCATTCTCGACGCCGCGATGGTGAACCTCGCCGGGTCCACCATCCGCGAAGGGCTCGAGCTCACGGCCGCTGAACTCACAGTCGTCGTGGACAGCTATCTGGTGACCTTCGCCGGTCTGCTGCTACTCGGCGGACGCCTGGCCGACGTGCTCGGGGCCCGGGCCATGTTCTCGACCGGCATGGCCGTCTACCTCGCGGCCTCGGCCTTCTGCGGGCTCGCGACCAGCGGCGAGATGTTGATCGCCGGGCGGATCGGGCAGGGGATCGGAGCCGCGGTCGTGATGCCGGCCGCGCTCTCGCTCGTGCTCGCCCTCTACCCGTCTCCCACGGAACGCACTCGGGCGATGGGTATCTGGGGCGCCGTCGCGGGAGCCGGCTCTCTCGTCGGAGTCTTCCTCGGCGGAACGCTGACACAGCTGCTGGGCTGGCAGGCAGTGTTCGTGACTCCGGTTCCCTTCGGCATCATCGGGGCGATCATCGTATGGCGTTCGGTGCCGCCGGTTCCGGGTAGCCCGGGGCAGTTCGACCTACTCGGCGCCGTCACGGTCACTGCCGGAATCTCCGGCCTCGCGCTGGGCATGGTCTCCGCCTCCGACGCCGGATGGACCGCGCCCGCCACGGCCATCGGCCTCGCAGTCGGAGTCGTCTCCCTGGTGGCGTTCGTGATCGTCGAGCGGCGTTCCGCCCGTCCCCTGATCCCGCTCGGTGTGTTCCGCAGGAGGCCGGTGGTGACGGCGAACCTGGTGATGTTGCTGATCGGCGGCACACTGACGAGCCTGTTCTTCTTCCTGCCCCAGTACCAGCAGGATGTGCTCGGGATGAGCCCGTTCGAAGCCGGGATCGCGCAGATCCCCGTCGCCGTCATGATCATCCTCGGCAGCGTGGCCGCCCCACTGCTGGCCAAACGCGTCGGGGTGGCCGGTGCGCTGCCGGTCGCCCTCGGCGTGCTGCTCGCCGGCCTGCTGTGGCTGGCGACGGCTCCGGCGACCAGCGGCTTCTCCATTCACCTACTGGGCGCATTTCTGCTGATCGGCACCGGTCTCGGGCTCGGCACCGTCAACGCGATCGCGATGGCGGTGCGCAACAGCGCCGACAGTGAAACAGGACTGCTCAGCGGACTCGTCAACGCCGCGCAGCAGCTGGGCGGCGCGGTCGGCGTCGCCGCACTCGCCGGAATCGCCATCGGCGCAGCCGGAACAGCCGGAGGTATCTCGTTCACGACCGCGTTCTTCGGTCAGGCCGCACTCATCCTGATCGCGCTCGCGGTGTCGCTGATCTCCATTGCCAGGACCCGGCAGACCGGCCTTGCGGTTGCCGGCACCCACTGACCTCCTCGAAGGGACGCACAACCATGAATACCCCCACCATCCTCGTCACGGGCGCGACCGGAACCGTCGGCTCCGCACTGCTCCCGGCCCTGCAGGCTCGCGGCGCCACCGTCCGCGCCATGACCCGCGACCCCGGCCGGGTAATCCCCGGCGCCGAAACCGTCGTCGCCGACCTGCGGGACCCGGCATCTGTGACCGCGGCACTGGAAGGCATCGATGCGGTATTCCTCAACAGCCCTTCGGCCCCCGACGCCGCCGCGCTCCAGATCCGGTTCGCCGACCTCGCCCGCGCCGCGGGTGTGAACCGGCTGGTACTGCTCTCCCAGTACGCGGCCCGCACCGACTCGCCGGTGCGATTCCTGCGCTGGCACGCCGAAGTCGAAGCATATGTGCAACAGCTCGGGCTCGACCACACCGTGCTCCGCCCCAATCTCTACCTGCAAGCGTTGCTCGCATTCGCCGGCACCATCGCCCGAGGCTGGTTCGCCGCTCCCATCGGCGACGCCGCTGTCAGCGCCATCGACATCAGGGATATCGCCGAAACCGCCGCAGCCGTACTGACAACCACCGGCCACACCGGCCGCACCTATACGCTGACCGGTCCCCGCGCGGTGACTCACGCCGAAATCGCCGACGCGATCAGCACATCCACCGGCCGCAGCATCACCTTCCACGACGCATCCGCCGACCAATTCGTCGCCGCCCTCACCGGGTTCCCGTCCTGGCAGCGCGACGGCCTCGTCGAGGACTACGCCCACTACGCCCGCGGCGAAGCCGCCGCCGTGCACACGTCCGTCGCCGACCTCACCGGCCACCCCGCCCGCGATATCACCGACTTCGCCCGCGATTACGCCGCCGCGTTCGCCCCGGCAGAAACCACAGCGGATGCCCGATGATCTACCACTGCATTCGTTTCACCCTGAAACCCGGTGTCTCGGCGGAAGACAAAGCGGCCGGCCTCGAGAACCTCCAGGCCTACGAGGAGTACATGAACCATCCGGCGCACCTCGAAATGGACCGAATCGGGCTACCGCTGGTCGACAAGTTCGTGTCGTTCGATATCACCGACGATCCGGACCCGGCGGTCGGCGAAAAGATCGCCGAGATCCACCGGCGCCGATTCGACGGCACACCCGATATCGCCGAGCTGGTCTCCGGTCTCGCCGAGTACACCGGCAGCGCCGCACCCGGCAAGCACGGAAACCTGCCGGCGCGCGGTCAGTCGTCCAGGCCGAGCTGATCCGCGAGCTCGCGCAACTGCTGGAACGCCTGGGGCCGATGACGCAATCGAAGCGCAAGCCGACCCGGGCCCCGGCTGATCGGTATTCGGCGCCAGGGCACGAGTCCGACGGCTACGGGGTTGCGGTGAGCGTGGCTTCGGCGGGATGGCCGATCTGTGGGTAGGTCGGGTATTCGATGCCCGAGATGTACTGCACTGTCCGCACCACCTGGCACGAGTAGCCGAATTCGTTGTCGTACCAGAGGTACAGGATTGCGGTGTCGCCGTCGACGATGGTGGCGTTGGCGTCGACGATGGATGCCGCACGGGAGCCGATGAAATCGCTCGACACCACATCGGTGGCCGCGGTGTAGTCCAGATTGCGGCTCAACGGTCCGGAGAGCGAGGCCTGGCGCAGGTACTCGAGCACTTCCGCACGCGTGGTCTCGCGTTCGAGTTGCAGGTTCAGGATCGCGATGGAGACGTCGGGGGTGGGAACGCGGATCGAGTTTCCGGTGATCTTGGCTTTGAAGTCCGGCATCGCCTTCGCGACCGCCGACGCGGCACCGGTTTCGGTGATCACGAGGTTGAACGGCGCGGAACGACCGCGGCGGTCGGCCTTGTGGAAATTGTCCAGCAGGTTCTGATCGTTGGTGAACGAATGCACCGTTTCCACGTGACCGCGGACGATGCCGAATTCGTCGTCCATCGCCTTGAGCGGTGGAACGATCGCATTGGTCGTACACGACGCGCACGAGACGATCCGCTCCGAGGAGTCCAGGTCGCGATGGTTGACGCCGTGCACGATATTCGGCACATCGCCCTTGCCGGGCGCGGTGAGCAGTACCTTGGCGATACCGGGACGCAGATGTTGCGCCAGGCCCGCGCGGTCCCGCCAGCGGCCGGTGTTGTCGATCAGGATCGCCTCGTCGATCCCGAACTCGGTGTAGTCGATCGTCGCCGGATCGTCGCTGTAGATGAACTCGATCACGCTGCCGTTGGCGGTGATCGTGTTGTTGCCGGTGTCGACCTTGATCGTTCCGTCGAACTGGCCGTGCACCGAATCCCGCCGCAGCAGCGATGCACGCTTGGCCAGGTCGCCCTCGCCGCCCTTACGCACCACTACAGCCCGCAGGTTCAATCCGTTCCCGGAACCGGCCTTCTCGATCAGCAGCCGGGCGACCAGTCGGCCGATCCGGCCGAAACCGTACAGGACGACGTCACGGGGGCCCTGCGATTCGGCTTTGTTGCCATCGGTGATATCGAGGAGCGTCGCCGCGGTGAACTCGGGGATCGACAGTCCGCGGGCGTCGGTGCGGTAGGTCATGACCAGCCGGCCGAGGTCGATCTTGCACGGCCCCAGATCCAGCGCGCTGAGCGCTTCGAGGAACGGCAGGGTCTGCTCGATCGACAGCTCTTCGCCGTCGATCTGCCGCGCGAACCGGTGGGTGCGCAGGATGCTGATCACGGATTTGTTCACCAGCGATCGGCTGTGCAGGAGGATGGTCACCCCCTTGTCCCGGTAGAGCCGTCCGATGATCGGAATCATTGCCTCCGCGGAAGCCTCGTGAGCGTTCCAACGGTCGAGGTGGTCAGTAGTCACTGGTTCGGCTTCCTACTCCGCGCACTTCCGGACGTGATCGTTCGTCAGGCTAACGGGGTCGAAGAGTTCACAATGCCCCGCCACCCGGTTGAGAGGTCCGCCACCGGCGCGCACAGTCCGGCCAGGGGGCCGAATCGTCGGGGCCGGGGTCATCCAACAGGGCGGTGCCGGTAGGCCACGGTGAGGTCTGAGCATGTATGGACACTGCCTGTCTCTACTTGGTGGGCGCAGACGGGCTCGAACCGCCGACCGCTGGTGTGTAGAGCCGCGTATCCGTATCCACTCAGTTCGCCGGGATCGCTAGAATCCAGGTCAGGGCCTTGTTCCGTCAGGCTACTGGTGCAGAGGATGCACAGCGATGGCGATCTTGCCGCGAGGACGCCTGCGACCATCGCTGGTAGTGCCGCCTTCCAGCAGTGTGTGCGCCTGCGCGACATCGGCCAGCGTCAGCACAGCGCCGATCACCGGCCGGATCTTGCCCTGGTCGACCAGTCGGCCTAGGATTTCGAGCTTCGCCCGGCCGGGACTGACGAAGACGAAGTGGTAGGCCGCGTTCACGCCCCACGCGGCGAGCAGGTTCTGGGTTCGGGGGTGTCCACGATGGACACCACACGGCCTCGGTCGGCGAGGACCTCCGGACTGCGGGAGAGGGTGTCCCCGCCCACGGTGTCCAGGACGACGTCCACCCCGCCCATCTCCCGCACCTGCGGCACGTAGTCACCGGTCGAGAAGTCGATCGCGGTGTCGGCACCCAATTCGGCGACGAACTCGTGATCCCTGGCCCGCGCGGTGGTGACCACCTCGGCTCCCAGCGCCCTGGCGAGCTGGATGGCGACCGATCCGACCCCGCCGGCTCCACCGTGCACCAGGACCCGCTCCCCGACCCGCAGCCCCGCACGCTCGACCAGCGCCTCCCACACGGTCACGCCCACGAGCGCGAGACCGGCGGCCTCGACATGCGACAGCCCCGCGGGCTTGCGGTCGACCAGCGCCTGGTCGACCACATGGAACTCGGCATAGGTCCCCTGCCCGGCGAACACCGGCGCCAGATACCAGATCTCGTCACCCGCCTGGAACTCATCCGCCCCAGGGCCGGTCTCGACCACCACGCCGGACACGTCGTTACCGATCACCGCAGGCAACGCGACCTCGTCACGGTAGTCACCACGCCGAGTTTGCAGATCGAGAGGGTTCACCGACGTGGCCATCACCCGCACCAGTACCTGGCCGGGCCCCGGGACAGGCCGCGGCAGCTCCCGGTACACGAACGCCTCGTCCGCACCACCGAAGTGGACGAGCTCCATCACCCGCATCGAGGTAGACATGCGACAACCCTAAACTGAGGTCCCCCGGTTCCTTGGAGGGCTTGCTGTCCCCTCTCACCATGGTCTGCACGTAGTTCGCCTGACACCTGCCAGGACCACCGCCGCGGCCGCACGCATCCAGTCCGCATCAGCGAAGAACCCGAGCAGCAGTTCGGCGAAATCGGGATTTGCCTCCCGTGCGCAATCCGGCGCAGCGTAGGAGGGCGGCGGCCGGCGTGCCCGTGATCCGGTTGCATGACGCCCGGCACACCATGGTCACGATCTTGCTGGACTCGGGGGCGTCGTCTGTAGCGACCGGGACGTAGTTCCCGCGCCTTGACACACTCTCGACACCACGGCGGTTTTTCGCCGGTGACCCGCAAGATGTCCGGATAAAAATCCAGGCCCTGACCCGGGTAATCTAAGTGGGCGCAGACGGGTTCGAACCGCCGACCGCTGGTGTGTAAAACCAGAGCTCTACCGCTGAGCTATACGCCCGGATCCCCCGGAACGTATCCGGGGGAACGGACTATGAATCTAGCGCGGCGAGCGCTTTCTCCCAAGCCGCCTGGTCACGGGGCTCTCCGGGGCCGTTCATCTCCGCGAAACGGATGATTCCTTCGCGGTCCACGACGAAGGTGCCGCGGTTGGCGAAGCCGGTGGTGTCGTTGAAGACGCCGTAGTCCTGTGCGATCTTTCCGTGCGGCCAGAAGTCCGACAGCAGCGGGAAGGTGTAGCCCTGCTCGGCCGCCCAGATCTTGTGGGTCGGCGGGGGGCCCACCGAGATCGCGATGATCTCGGCGTTGTCGTTCTGGAAGCGCGGCAGTTCGTCGCGGACCTTGCACAGCTCGCCCTGGCAGATGCCGGTGAAGGCGAGCGGGTAGAACACGATCAGGACGTTCTTCTTGCCGCGGTAATCCGACAGCGAGACTTCCTGATTGTTCTGGTCCTTGAGGGTGAACTCCGGCGCCTGGGCGCCTACCTCGAGGGGCATGGGTATCCTCCGAATCTCCCGCCGCGCACCCGGGTTCCGGATGCGCGGCACAGCTGTGGGCGGCTCAGCGCTGTTTGGTCGGTGCCTTGGGCTGCACCAGCCGGCTGGCCGACCATTCACCGAGTTTGATCGCCGAGGTCTGGGTGAGCCCCGCCGTCGGGGCGGATTCGGCGATCTCACTGGGATCGACGTGCCCGTCATTACCGGTTTTCGGGGTCAGCACCCAGATGAAGCCGTCGTCGGCCAGTGGGCCGATCGCCTCCATCAATTCGTCGACCAGGTCGCCGTCGCCGTCCCGCCACCACAGCAGGACGACATCGATGACCTCGTCGGAATCCTCGTCCAGCAGTTCACTGCCGGCGGTCTCCTCGACGTCGGCCCGGAGGTCGTCGTTGGTGTCCTCGTCCCAGCCCAGCTCCTGGACAACCATTCCGTGGGTGATGCCAAGCTTCTGAGCGAAATTCTGATCGTCCGCCGCGGCGACCACGGTGGCGTCCTCCTCAACTCCCGACTACAAGATATCTGCAAGCGAACATGGTTATCGGCCCTAACGCAAGCCGATCGGGTAGATCGAATTTCTGATGTCGCGACAAAAGCCTGGTGACGGGCGTTCGAGATCATCCGGGGCAGGCATCGCGTACCGCGTTGCGCGCGTCGTTCACGCGCTTGCTCGCATCGTTGAGCGGTCCGACAGGGGACGTGTAGGTCATCTCCCGGGTCGCTTGGGACAGAGCGCGGGCCGCGTTGACGTAGTCGGTGAATTTCGCCTTCAGATCGTCGGGCAGGTTCGTGCCGGCGGCGTTCACTCCGCCTTCGACTCGATTCGCGGCGTCGTCGAGCGTGGTGACCGCGGCGTCACGTTTGGCGTCGTAGTCGGGCGCGTTGCTGTCGTGCGCGTCGACGAACTCGTTGTATTTGGTGACGCCGGTGCCGGTGGTGCCGGGGAACAGGCCGCAGTTGTCGGCGATGGCCTTGTCGCGGGCGGCCGCGATCTGCGACGACGTGGCGGCCGCGGACGAGGAGGAGGCGAAACTGCGGTAGGCGGTGGCTTCGGCGGCGTTGGGTGTCGCCACGCCTTCGATCTGGTTGGCGCAACCCGCCAGGGTCGCGCCGGTGACCAGTGCCGCCGCGGCGCAAACAAGCCCGAATCGGCGCGGGTCCAGCCCTTGCATCGTCCTCCGACTCCTCGGTTACCACTGCGTAGCCCTGCCTGTCGAACGGTACTGGATGGGCGGCTGACATGATGATGTGGGACGCGCCACGCAAGGACGCGGGCGCGCCCGGAACTAGTCGTCACGGGTGACCTGCACACCAGCGGGCCACTCGGGGTCACCGCAGCCATCAGCTCGACCACCCCCTGTACGAGGAGCAGTTTTGACCGATCTGATCCACTCTGGCGTCCCGGCGGAATCCGCTGAGCCGGGTTCCGCGCCCACTCCCGGCAACGCCAACGGCGTGCCGCCCGGTGGCCGAGTCCGTGTGATTCGTGAAGGAGTGGCCTCTTACCTACCGGATATCGACCCGGAGGAGACCAGCGAATGGCTCGAATCCTTCGATCAGATGCTGGAGCGTGAAGGCCCCGGCCGCGCCCGCTACCTGATGCTCCGGATGCTCGAACGCGCCGGAGAGCGCCGGGTATCGATTCCTTCGCTGACGTCCACCGATTACGTCAACACCATTCCGACCGAGAACGAGCCCTGGTTCCCCGGTGACGAGGAGACCGAGCGGCGCTTTCGGGCCTGGATCCGCTGGAACGCGGCCATCATGGTGCACCGGGCGCAACGCCCCGGTATCGGCGTGGGCGGCCATATCTCGACCTATGCGTCGTCGGCGGCGCTGTACGAGGTCGGGTTCAACCATTTCTTCCGCGGTAAGGACCATCCCGGCGGCGGCGATTCGATCTTCATCCAGGGTCATGCCTCGCCCGGTATCTATGCCCGAGCCTTCCTCGAGGGCCGGTTGTCCACCGATCAGCTCGACGGTTTCCGCCAGGAATACAGCCACGGCGGTCTCGGTAAGGGGCTACCGTCCTATCCGCATCCGCGGTTGCTGAGCGATTTCTGGGAATTCCCGACGGTGTCGATGGGCTTGGGCCCGATGAACGCCATCTACCAGGCGCGGTTCAACCACTACCTGCATGATCGCGGCATCAAGGACACCTCTGATCAGCATGTGTGGGCGTTCCTGGGCGACGGCGAGATGGACGAACCCGAATCGCGTGGCCTGGCCCATGTGGCGGCCATGGAGGGTCTGGACAATCTGACCTTCGTGGTGAACTGCAACCTGCAGCGCCTCGACGGCCCGGTCCGCGGTAACGGCAAGATCATCCAGGAACTGGAGTCGTTCTTCCGCGGCGCCGGCTGGAATGTGATCAAGGTGATCTGGGGTCGCGAATGGGATGCGCTGCTCGGCGCGGACCGCGACGGCGCGCTGGTGAACCTGATGAACACCACACCCGACGGCGACTACCAGACCTACAAGGCCAACGACGGCGCCTATGTCCGCGACCATTTCTTCGGCCGCGACCCGCGCACCAAGGCGCTGGTGCAGGATCTGTCGGATCAGGAGATCTGGAACCTCAAGCGCGGCGGTCACGACTACCGCAAGGTGTATGCGGCGTATGCGGCGGCGCTGGCGCACAAGGGCCAGCCCACGGTGATCCTGGCGAAGACGATCAAGGGCTACACCCTCGGTAAGCATTTCGAGGGCCGTAACGCCACGCATCAGATGAAGAAGCTGACGCTGCAGGATCTGAAGGATTTCCGCGATCTGCAGCGGATCCCGATCAGCGATGCCGAGCTGGAGAAGGATCCGTATCTGCCCCCGTACTACCATCCGGGCGCGGAAACCAAGGAGATCCAGTACATGCTGGATCGCCGCAAGTCGCTCGGTGGTTATCTGCCGGAGCGGCGCACGAATGTGGCACCGCTGAAACTGCCGGGCGACGAGGCGTACAAGTCGGTGCGCAAGGGGTCCGGGAAGCAGAATGTGGCCACCACCATGGCCCTGGTGCGGTTGATGAAGGAACTGCTGCGCGATAAGGAGATCGGCAAGCGGATCGTGCCGATCATCCCGGACGAGGCCCGCACCTTCGGGATGGACTCGTGGTTCCCCTCGCTGAAGATCTACAACCGTAACGGCCAGCTCTACACCTCGGTCGACGCGGAACTGATGCTCGCCTACAAGGAGAGCACCGTCGGGCAGATCCTGCACGAGGGCATCAACGAGGCCGGGTCCACCGCCTCGTTCACCGCGGTCGGCACCTCGTATGCCACCCACGGCGAGCCGATGATCCCGCTCTACATCTTCTATTCGATGTTCGGGTTCCAGCGCACCGGCGACGGGCTGTGGGCCGCGGCCGATCAGCTGGCCCGCGGGTTCGTGCTCGGCGCGACCGCCGGGCGGACCACGCTCACCGGTGAGGGCCTGCAGCACAACGACGGGCATTCGCTGCTGCTGGCGGCGAGCAATCCCGCCGTGGTCTCCTACGATCCGGCGTTCTCCTTCGAGATCGCCCATATCGTGCGCGACGGCCTGCGCCGGATGTACGGCGGCACTCCGGGGGTGGACGGGTTCGGTGGGGAGAACATCTTCTACTACCTCACCCTGTACAACGAGCCCTACCAGCAGCCGGCCGAGCCCGAGGACCTGGACGTCGACGGTCTGCTCAAGGGCATCTACCTGTACCGCAAGGGCGGTGCAGGGGATGTGCGCGCGCAGATCCTGGTCTCCGGTGTCACCGTGCCCGACGGTCTGCGGGCGCAGCAGCTGCTGGCCGACCACTGGGGTGTGGCCGCCGATGTCTGGTCGGTGACCTCCTACGGTCAGCTGCGGCGCGAGGCTCTCGAACTCGAGATCGAGGCACTGCACCATCCGGGTGAGGATCCGGGACAGCCCTATATCGCCCGTGCGCTGGCCGGCGCCGAGGGGCCCTTCGTGGCGGCCTCGGACTGGATGCGGGCGGTACCGGACCAGATCCGCAAATGGGTGCCGGGCGATTTCACCACCCTCGGTACCGACGGGTTCGGGTTCTCCGATACCCGTCCGGCCGCGCGCCGGGTGTTCAACGTGGATGCCGAATCCATCACCGTCGCCGCACTGGCGGGACTGGCGCGGATGGGCAAACTCGATTCGGCCAAGGCCGCCGAGGCCGCGGCCCGGTATCGGATCGACGATGTATCCGCCGCGGAGAAGTTCACCGCCGGTGGGGCAGGAGATGCGGAGTGACGACAACTCGATGATCGAACGCAGGCCACCGCGACCCCGCCGGGTCTCCGAAGGCTCCTCCGAGCACGAGGTGTATCTGCCGACCGGCGCCCTGTCGCCGAACCGGCAGACCCGCGACCCCTTACCGGACACACTGCTGCGACGCGTGAAGCAGTTCTCCGGACGGCTGTCCACCGAAGCCGTGGGGTCGATGCAGGACCGGTTGCCGTTCTTCGCCGATCTGGACGCCGCGCAGCGCGCGGGTGTGCAGATGCTGGTGCAGACCGCGGTGGTCAACTTCCTGGAATGGCTCCAGGACCCGGACAGCGATATCCGGTTCAGCCTGGACGCCTTCCAGGTGATCCCACAGGATCTGGCGCGGCGGCTGACGCTGCGCCAGACCGTGGATATGGTGCGGGTGGCCATGGAGTTCTTCGAACAGTGGCTACCCGCGCTGGCGCGTAACGATCGCCAGCTGGTGGCGCTCACCGAGGCGGTACTGCGGTACGGGCGTGAGCTCGGTTTCGCGGCCGCCTCGGTGTACGCCAGTGCCGCCGAATCCCGGGGGGCCTGGGATACCCGGCTGGAGGCGCTGGTGGTCGACGCGGTGGTGCGCGGGGACACGGGCCCGGACATGCTTTCCCGGGCCGCCACGTTGAACTGGGACGCCACTGCGCCCGCCACGGTGCTGGTGGGCACACCGCCGCTGGATCAGGGCATCTCGGTGGTCGGTGCGGTGCACACCATCGCGGCCCGGCACGGCCGCGCCGCGCTCGCGGTGGTGCAGGGATCGCGCCTGGTGATGGTGGTGAGCGGGCATCTCGGTGACGCTCCGCACTCCTCACCGTTCATGGACGATCTGCTCACCGAGGCGTTCTCCGACGGTCCCGTGGTGATCGGGCCGACCACCCGTACCCTGGGCACGGCGCACAGCAGCGCGCTCGAGGCGCTGGCCGGTATGGAGGCCGTCATCGGGTGGCGGGACGCACCACGACCCGTGCACGCGATGGAACTATTGCCCGAACGTGCCCTGCTCGGCGATCGTGCTGCGGTGGACGCACTTGTCGAGTACCTTGTGCTTCCGTTGGCTTCGGCCGGTTCCGCTCTGGCGGACACCCTGGACGCCTATCTGGAATGCGGCGGTGCGGTCGAGATGTGTGCTCGGCAACTGTACGTTCATCCAAATACTGTGCGCTATCGCCTGAAGCGCATCAGTGAGGTCACCGGCCGGGATCCGCTCAACCCGCGGGACTCCTACGTGCTGCGAATCGCCGCCACAGTAGGTCGGTTGACACGAACTCATAACGGATCGTCGACACCTGCCTCAGAGGAATCTTTTGTCCCAATGGACAAAGATGGGCTGTAACGGCTGGGATCCTTCCGCCGATCCGGACACCCCACGCGGGCTTTTGTGGGGACCATACAAAAGCCGTCCGCAAGCTCTATTCACGTCGACATCTCGCGGAAGCGCCTTCACAGTGTTTTCTTAGGTACGTGATCGCGTTGTTCGCCCCTGGACAGGGCTCCCAGACACCCGGCATGCTCGCGCCTTGGCTCGACCTGCCGGGCGCGCATGACCGCCTCGCACTGTGGTCGAAGGAATCGGGTCTGGATCTGGTCCGGCTCGGAACCGAAGCGACCGCCGAAGAGATCACCGATACCGCGGTGACCCAGCCGCTGGTTGTCGCCGCCGCGCTGCTCGCCTTCGCCGAAATCGGCGAGAGCCGGGTACCGGCCGACACCATCGTGGCCGGCCATTCGGTCGGTGAACTCGCCGCCGCCGCGGTCGCCGGAGTGATCTCCGCCGACCAAGCGGTTACCCTGGCAGCCATCCGCGGTGCCGAAATGGCGAAGGCGTGCGCGCTGGAACCCACCGGTATGTCCGCGGTGCTCGGTGGCGACGAGGCCGCCGTGCTGGCCCGGCTCGAGGAATTGGAGCTGGTCCCCGCCAACCGCAATGCCACCGGCCAGATCGTCGCGGCCGGCCGGCTCGATGCCCTGGCCGAACTGGCGGCGAACCCGCCGGAGAAGGCCCGCGTGCGGGCACTGCCGGTGGCGGGCGCGTTCCACACCGAGTTCATGGCACCGGCCCAGCAGGCGGTAGCGGCGGCGATCGCCGAGATCACCCCGCATGAACCCACCCGGACACTGTTGTCCAACGCCGACGGGAAGCCGGTCGAATCCGGCGCCGACGCGGTGGCTAAGCTCGCCGCGCAGGTCACCCGGCCCGTCCGGTGGGACCTGTGCACCGAAACCGTCCGGCAGGCCGGCGTTTCGGCGGTGGCGGAGCTGCCACCGGCGGGAACCCTCGTCGGCATTGCCAAACGGGAGCTCAAGGGCACCCCCAATCTGGCGCTGAAGACGCCCGAGGACATCCCCGCGCTGGCCGGGCTCGCGAGCTCCGGATAGCGTGCCTGCGGCCGAGTTTCCACCGATTCCCGGCGGGAACCCGGCACCCGGGCGGCGTAACCGATCGCCGTTCCGGCCCGAAGTACCAAGTAAAGCCCTACACGGAAAAATTAGAAGGGAGCCACGAAGTGGCCGCTCTGACCCAGGAACAAATCGTCGAGGAACTCGGCAAGATCATCGAAGAGGTGACCGGTATCGAGCCCTCCGAGGTAACGATGGAGAAGTCCTTCGTCGATGACCTGGACATCGATTCGCTGTCGATGGTCGAGATCGCGGTGCAGATGGAGGACAAGTACGGCGTCAAGATCCCCGACGAGGATCTCGCCAGCCTGAAGACCGTCGGCGATTCCGTCGCCTACGTCCAGAAGCTCGAGGCCGAGAACTCCGAGATGGCCGCCGAGCTCAAGGCCAAATTCGACAACGCCGAGTAGGGCCGACACCGTGACCACTCCTTCCACCCTGAACGGGAACTTCCCCAACGTCGTCGTCACCAGCCTGGCGGCGTCCACGTCCATCGCGGGAGATGTCGATGCGACGTGGAAGGGCCTCCTCAACGGCGAGAGCGGCATCGATGTTCTCGAGGACTCCTTCGTCGAGGAATACGACCTTCCGGTTCGTATCGGCGGCCACCTGAAGGTGTCGCCGGACAGCCTGCTGAGCCGGGTCGAGATCCGGCGGATGGCCTACGTCGAGCGGCTCGCCACCGTGCTGGGCCGCGAGGTCTGGCGCAATGCGGGCAGCCCGGAGGTCGATCCGGACCGGCTGGGTGTGGCCATCGGCACTGGACTAGGTGGCGGTGACGCGCTCATCGATTCGGTCGACAAGCTGAAGAACGGCGGCTATCGCAAGATCTCGCCGCTCGCTGTTCAGATGGTCATGCCGAACGGGCCGTCCGCCGTTGTCGGTCTCGAGCTGCAGGCCCGGGCAGGAGTGGTCACTCCGGTCTCGGCATGCTCGTCCGGTTCGGAGGGCATCGCGAACGCGTGGCGGATGATCGTCATGGGTGACGCCGATATGGTCGTCACCGGCGGCGTCGAGGGTTTCATCGACGCGGTGCCGATCGCGGCGTTCACCATGATGCGCGCCATGAGCACCCGCAACGACGATCCGAAGGCGGCCTCGCGTCCGTTCGACAAGGATCGCGACGGGTTCGTCTTCGGCGAGGCCGGCGCGCTCATGGTCATCGAGACCGAGGAGCACGCCAAGGCACGCGGAGCGACCATCCACGCCCGTCTGCTCGGTGCCGGGATCACCTCCGACGGTTTCCACCTGGTCGCCCCCGACCCCGAGGGCACCGGTGCCGCCCGCGCCATGACGCGGGCCATGCAGACCGCGGGTCTGTCCAAGCAGGACATCACCCATATCAACGCGCACGCCACCGCCACCCCGATCGGCGATACCGCCGAGGCCAATGCGATCAACAAGGCCGTCGGCAACCACGCCTCGGTCTACGCGCCCAAATCGGCGCTGGGGCATTCGATCGGCGCCGTCGGTGCGCTGGAATCGGTGCTCACCGTGATGGCCATCCGGGACGGTATCGTGCCGCCCACCCTGAACCTGGAGAACCAGGATCCGGAGATCGACCTCGACGTGGTGCACGGAGAAGCCCGCCGCCAGGAGATCGAGTACGCGATCAACAATTCGTTCGGTTTCGGTGGGCACAATGTCGCGCTCGCCTTCGGTCGGGCCTGACGGCCTTCCGGATCTGATCGAATAGTTCGACGACCCGAAGCGGGGCCGCCGGCGATACCGGCGGCCCCGCTTCGTGCTTCGGCACCTGTGGCCCGTGCCTCGGCCACACATCATCGAGGAGAGAACGCGATGACAATCATGGCTCCGGCCCGCCACCAGGAAACCGCGACAGATCCGCGCGATCCACTCGGCCGGCTGCAACGCTTCTTCGATCCCGGCACGGTGCTACCTCTGCATCCCCGCGACAAGTCGGGTGTGCTCGCCGCGATCGGTGAGGTGGACGGTGTACGGACCGTCGCCTACTGCTCGGATGCCACCGTTATGGGCGGCGCCATGGGAGTCGAGGGCTGCAAGCACATCGTCGGCGCCATCGATACCGCCATCGACTCCGGTGTTCCGGTGGTCGGCCTCTGGCATTCCGGCGGGGCCCGCCTTGCCGAGGGCGTCGAGGCCCTGCACGCTGTCGGCCTGGTTTTCGAGGCCATGGTCCGGGCATCCGGCCTGGTACCGCAGATCTCTGTGGTGCTCGGTTTCGCCGCCGGCGGCGCCGCCTACGGCCCCGCCCTCACCGATATCGTGATCATGGCGCCCGAGGGCCGTGTTTTCGTCACCGGCCCCGATGTGGTGCGCAGTGTTACCGGTGAACAGGTCGATATGGCCACCCTCGGTGGTCCCGAAACCCACGGCAAGAAGTCCGGCGTCACCCATATCGTCGCCGACGACGAAGCCGACGCCGTGCACCGGGCGCGCCGCCTGGTCTCGATGTTCGCCGAACAGGGCGAATTCGACCAGGTCGCCGCCGAACACGGCAATGTCGATCTGAAGGCGCTGCTGCCGGAATCGGCCAAACGTGCCTACGACGTGAAGCCGCTCGTACACGAACTACTCGACAACGTCGACGGCGAATCCAGCTTCGAAGAACTTCAGGGCGGTTACGCCCGCTCCATGGTCACCGGCCTCGGCCGGCTCGCCGGGCGCACCGTCGGTGTGCTGGCGAACAACCCGCTGCGGCTCGGTGGCTGCCTCGATTCCAAGAGCGCGGAGAAAGCGGCCCGGTTCGTCCGGCTGTGCGATGCGTTCGGAATCCCGCTGGTCGTGATCACCGACGTCCCCGGCTACCTGCCCGGTGTGGGCCAGGAATGGGACGGCGTGGTGCGCCGCGGCGCGAAACTGCTGCATGCCTTCGCCGAAGCCCGGGTGCCGCGGGTCACGCTGGTCACTCGCAAGATCTACGGCGGCGCCTATATCGCGATGAACGCCCGCTCGCTCGGTGCGACCGCGGTCTATGCCTGGCCGGGGTCGGAGGTCGCGGTGATGGGCGCCAAGGCCGCCGTCGGCATCCTGCACAAGAAGGCCCTGGCCGCCGCGCCGGAGGAAGAGCGCGAAGCGTTGCACGAACGGCTCACCGCCGAGCACGAGGCCATCGCCGGTGGCGTGGAACGGGCGCTGTCCATCGGTGTCGTGGACAAGGTGATCGATCCGGCCGAGACCCGCAGTGTGATCGCCGCGGCCCTGGCCTCGGCTCCCTCGCGGCCCAGCCACCACAAGAACATCCCGCTGTGATGCGGTAGGCGCTGGCTTGTGGAGGGCCCCGGAGCGATTTGCTCCGGGGCCCTCGCGCATATTCCGGAAATGACCTGGTTCGCGGCCTGTGTGGACAAGAATGCGCGCATGGGACGCGATGGAGCGGGGGCTCGCGAGCGTAAGAGGCACGGTCGGCACTACACACCTACCGCGTTGGCGGAGTTCCTTGCCGGACGGGTGGCGGCGCGGGTGGTGGCGCCGGGATCGGGACTGCGGGTGCTGGATCCTGCGTGCGGGGGCGGGGAATTGCTGTTCGCGATCCGCGCCGCCCTCGCCGAGCGACTGCCTGAGGCACCTGTCGAACTGGTCGGCTATGACGTGGACCCCGAGGGTCTGACAGTGGCGCGTGAGCGGGCTGCGCGTGCGGGTGTCGTGGTCGATTGGCGGCAGGCCGATTTCCTGGCCGAATATGCCGCGCTACCGGCGCAATCCTTTCATGTGGTGATCGCGAATCCGCCCTACGTGCGCACTCAGCAGTTGGGTGGCGAGGCGGCGCAGGCGTTGCGCGGGCAGTTCGGGCTGCACGGCCGGTTCGACCTCACCCATCCGTTCGTCGCCGCGGTACCGCGCCTGCTGGTGCCGGACGGGGTGTTCGGTCTGTTGTGCGCCAACCGGTTCCTGACCACGAAGGCGGGCGCGAATCTGCGTGCGGTGCTGCTGGGGGAACTGGCGCCCGTGGAGCTGTACGACCTGGGTGATACGCGATTGTTCGAGGCAGCGGTGCTCCCCGCGGTGACCATAGCTGTGCGGGGCCGAGGGGATGAGCGGTGCCGGTATGTCTCGGTCTACCAGGAGAGTCCGGCCGACCGGGCAGCGCACGCGAACGTGGAACGCCGCGTGGAGGACGCAGGCGCCACGCCGGTGCCTGCCCCGACGAGCCCAGCGGATATTGCCGGCCGGGCTTCGGCGCCCCGGAGGCCGGGCGGTGCGCTGCCGGGCGGTGCTATCGGCGACCCGGCGCGCGGCGTGGGTGCGGAGTGGCCGCTGCCGGCGACTCCGGCACCGGACGAGTCTGTGCCGTATCTTCCTGGTGGGCACACCGAATGCGAGGGGCGGGAGTCGTCGGCTGACGTGGGCCGTGACCATGGCGGGCCCGCGGGGGATTGCGGGCCGTTCGTGGCGGAGGCGGACTTGTTCGACGTGCTCGGTGCCGGTACCGACGCGACCATCCGGTGGCAGGGCCGGCGGTTCGCGGTGACGGTCGGGGAGTTGGCGATTCCGGCCGGTTCTGCCGCGGTGGGGTGGCGGATGGCGCGGGTGGGGCACGACGACTGGCTGGACGCAATATCGGCGCGGATGTGGCGGACATTCGGTGATCTCGCGCGTATCCGGGTGGGGATCAAAACCAATGCTGATCGCGTCTTCATCGCCGAGCACTGGGGAGAGCCGGATACCGAACCGGAGCTGCTGTGCGATCTCATCACCCACCACGACCTGCGTCCGTGGCGGGTGGAGGGCAGTCGCCGGGCCCGGGTGCTGTACCCGTACGACCTGGATCATCCGCGCCGGATACCAGTGGATTTGGCGCGGTATCCGCGTACCGCCGCCTACCTCGAACAGCATCGGGAAGTACTGAGCGCACGGAGTTATCTCACCGACGCCGGCCGGAAATGGTTCGAACACTGGGTTCCGCAGCGGCCGCATATGTGGCGGACGCCCAAGGTGGTTTTCCCGGATATCAGTGATCGGCCGCGGTTCGCGCTGGACCGGTCGGGTGCGGTGGTCAACGGTGACTGCTACTGGATTTCGTTGTCCGAGCTGGACGGTGATTTCCCGGCCGAGGAACTGGCCTGTTTGATGATGGGTATCGCGAACTCGGCGCTGGGGGTGCGGTTCTACGACGCCGTCTGCGGTAACCGGTTGTATTCCGGCCGTCGCCGCTGGATAACGCAGTACGTTTCCCGGCTGCCGCTACCGGATCCGGCCGGCGCGCCGGCGGTCGCGATCGCGGACCTGGTGCGTGCGCTGGTCCAGGAACCGGAGCGCGCGCTGGTGGCGCAGCAGGAACTGGATGATCTGGTGAATCGGGCCTTCGCGTTGTGAGGGCGCTCAGCCCGCGGTCGACCCGGAGACCATCGGCAGCAGCGTGCGGCGGGCGAATTCGCGTCCGGCTGCTTCGTCTTCGATGGGGATGAGCCCGTCGGGGGTGAGGGCCAGCGAGAGCGCCAGCCGGGCCATGATCTCGGCGACCAGGTCGGGGTCGAACTCGGCGTTGTCGCCGTAGTCGCCGAGTTCGCGCAATTTCGCGGCCAGGTAGGTGCGGCCGACGGCGAGGATCGGTCCGGCCTCGGTGGTGAGGCGGGGCAGTACCAGGTCCGGTTCCGTGCGCAGCAGCCGCGACAACAGCGGGTTGCCCGCGATGGCGGAGATGAACGCGACGAAGATCTCCACCAGCTGATCCTCGGAGCCGGCGACCGTGCGCACCCGATCGTCGATTTTGGCGACGAACCGCTGAGCTTCCCGGACCGTCACCGCTTCGACGAGGTCGTTCTTCGATTCGAAGCGGCGGTAGAGGGTCGCGGGGCTGATCCCGGAACGCCGCGCGATCTCGCCCATGCTGGTGCGTTTGATCCCGAAGTCCAGGAACGCCGAGAGCGCGCTGTCGAGGACCTTCACGCTGTCGGTGGGTGCTTCGGACAGGATGCGCTGCAGAATCGGTGGTACGGGTGGCATGGTTTCCCCACTGTATCGGACCTTGTGTCCACCACATGACCTGCGCATTGGTTTCGTGCCGGGGGTCACTCCGTGGGCAGGTCGAGTTCGGCCATCTCCCGCTCTATCGCATTGGCCGCGAAATCTTCTCCGCTGGAACGGAGTTCGTGTACGCGGCGCCGTAGCGCCTCGATACCCCCCGGCTGCGCGGCGATATCGGCCACACCGACCCGCCCGGAATGCTCACACGCCACCCGTCACACCTCCTGCCGGCACCTGGGGTGCCTACACGCTCGGGCTCGCCCGAAACGCCGACGTCTTGCAGGACAGCGGGTTTCGAGCTCGCCCGTCTCCCCGGATACGTTGGTTCCATCGTATCAGCCACCAACTGGACGCTTGTCCGTAAAAGTGTCCGGGGAGGCGTTTCACAACTCCTCGGCAGTCTGGTGCTCGGACATATGGTGCAGGTAGACCATGGCATTGAGCTCCAGCCCGCGCTGCTGCTCGGGAGTGAGCTCCCGGCGCACCTTGCCCGGGACACCGGCCACCAGCGAACCCGGCGGAATCTGCGCACCCTCGGGGATCAGCGCATTCGCCGCGATCAAGCTCCCGCGCCCGATCACGGCGCCGTTGAGCACTGTCGCGCCCATGCCGATCAGGCAATCGTCTTCGATCGTGCAACCGTGCAGGATCGCGTTATGACCCACCGACACACCGGCGCCGACCGTGGTCGGGAAACCCGGGTCGGCGTGCAGCACGCAGCCGTCCTGGATATTGCTGCGCTCACCCACGGTGATCAGTTCGGTATCACCGCGCAGTACAGCGTTGTACCAGATACTGGCCTGCGCCTCGAGCTTCACTTTGCCGATCACGCACGCAGTCGGCGCGATCCACGCGGAGTCGTGAATCTCGGGCTGATGTCCGCTGACTTCGATCTTCATGAACCGAACTTAACCCGCCGGTGTCCGCGTCCGGGGAGACGGTGACCGCCGCGCCGCCTCAGCTCTCTCCGGATGTGGTGCCCTCCGCCGACTCGTTCAGCATCCACTCGGCGCCGATATCCGCCGGCAGGTTGCGCAGTTTGTCGGGGTTGCGGACGGCGTGGATGGCGGTGATCCGGCCCGCATCGACAGTGAAAGAGAAGACCCCCGGATGGCGGCCGTCGAAAACGAGCAGCCCCGGCGAGCCGTTGACCTCGATCGACCGGCCCCAGCCACCGGGCGCCGACGGTGCGTGATACCAGCCGAGCAGCATCTTGGCGATGAGTTCGGCGCCCTGCACCGGCTTGCGGATCGCGGGCACCTTCCCGCCGCCGTCCGCGGTGAGCACGACCCGGTCGTCGAGCACCCCCAGCAGGGCATTCACATCCCCCGACCGCCACGCCAGCGCGAACGCCGAAACCACCTTCCGGTGTTCGTCCGGTGACGCCGGGAAACGCGGCGTCCCGTCCTCCACCCGCTTCCGGGCCCGCGAAGCCAGCTGGCGGACGGCGGCCGGGGTGCGGCCCACCACCTCGGCGACCTCCGGGCCGGCCATACCGAACACATCCTGCAGAACGAAGGCGGTGCGCTCGGCCGGAGACAGCGATTCCAGTACCACCAGCAGCGCCATGGTGACCCGTTCGTCCTGCGAGATCCGGTCCGCCGGATCCTCCCAGTCCGCCACCGCGGGCTCGGGCAGCCATTCGCCCACATACTGTTCGCGCCGCACCCGCGCCGACCCGAGCTGGTCCAGCGCCAGCCGCCCGACAACCGTGCTGAGCCAGGCCTGCAGATTGTCGATGGGCGCGCCACCCGTTTCGTGATGCCGCTGCAACCGCAACCACGCCTCCTGCACCACATCGTCGGCATCGGCCAGGCTGCCGAGCGTGCTGTAGGCGAGCCGGCGCAGGTAGGGGCGCAATTCCTCGAAACGAGCGGCCAGGTCGGTGGGGGCGTGTCCGTCGGTCACTGCGGTTCCTTGTCCTCGGGCCGGTGGGCCGGGCGAAACGGTGTCGTCGTGATGACGAAAGCGGCACTCGGTCTGTGACAACCGCGCCGCTCACCAGGATATTGCGCCGTAACTGGATGCTTCCAGTTCACCGGCCGGTCTCGGCATTGCCGCAGCCACCGGCACCGCGATCGCTCGGCTACCTACTGCGCTGAGACCGGCGTGGCGGCGAGGGATGCGTTCGAAAGCCCTCGGGACCTGGGAGTGCGGTAACAGCACGGCGATCTCGCCGAGCTGCCGGTCGCGACAACTGGGCAATGCCCACCGGATCGGCGAAGTGCGCGGCGGTCCTCCCAGGCCTACGGCGCCCCCGCAGCCGCCCGCATGCGGTGGTGGTTAGGCTCGGCCGGTGCGTAGCGGTGTTTCGACGGCGGCCGGTCTGCTGGCCGGATTCGCGCTGGACCGTCTGTTCGGCGATCCACAGCGGTGGCATCCGGTGGCCGGGTTCGGGATGCTTGCGGCGTCCCTGGAGACGACGACCTACGCGGATCGGCGGCGGGCCGGGATCGTGCACGAGCTGGTGCTGGTCGGCGCAACTGTGAGCGGGGGCCTCGCGGTCCGTCGTGGGGGTGCGCTGCCGGTGGCCCTGGCGACCTGGACCGTGCTGGGCGGGCGAAGTCTGGCACGGACCGGGTATGCGATGGCGCAGCGGCTCGAATCCGGCGATCTGGCGAGAGCCAGGGAACTGCTGCCCGCGCTGTGCGGTCGCGACCCGGAGGTCCTCGATGCCGACGGGCTGACCCGGGCCGCGCTGGAGTCGATTGCGGAGAACACCTCCGATGCCGCAGTCGCGCCCTTGCTATGGGGTGCCGTGGCGGGTGTGCCCGGGCTGGTCGGCTATCGGGCGGTGAACACGCTGGACGCGATGATCGGCTATCGCAACGAACGGTACCGGCGGTTCGGCTGGGCTGCGGCGCGCGTCGACGATATCGCCAACCTGCTACCCGCGCGCGTGACCGGCCTGCTGACCGCGGTGGTGGCGCCGGCGGTCGGTGGGCGACCACGTGACGTCATTCGGATATGGCGCCGCGATGCGCGTCGGCACCCGAGCCCCAACGCAGGCGTGGTGGAGGCGTCGGCCGCGGGCGCGCTCGGTATCCGGCTCGGCGGGAGCACCGAATACCGGCACGGGATCGAACAGCGCCCCGAACTCGGCGACGGCCCACCCCCGGCCGTCGCCGACCTGCGCCGGGCGGTGCGGTTGTCGACACTGGTGCAATACGCGGCGCTTGCCTCGGCCGTAGTGCTGGTCGTGGCTCGGCCTGCGCCGAACCGCGCTTGAGCCAGAGCCACGATTGAGTCAGTCGTGGCGGCTGCGACTTGTCGAGTCGGTTACGAGGGAGCGTCCGAACCAGAGTTGGAGCTGGTCGGGTTCGGTTACTCCGCGCTGGGGGCGGATGGCGCCGGTCAGCCAGTCCTCCGGAAGCCAGAGCTCATTCGGGTCGTTGTACTCCGCCGCTTCCGTAATACCTCGGATCGTTTGATCGGCGAGCTGAAGGAACATCGTGAACGTCGACCGTGCCAAAGTGGTATTGATGGTCCGCCCATCCTTGGCGTCCGAGATTTCGACCCAATGCTCCGGAAGCTGCGGCAACGCGCGGTGTGCGACCTTGTGACGGATCAATACCCACCAGTCGACGAGGCGGACGAGGTCATCGTCGAGGCCTTCTGCGATGTAATCGAAGGTCAGACGCTTGCCGGAGCCACGGCTGGCGAGCTGGATCCGCCATGCGCCTGGTAGCAGCCCGGCAGATGCGGCATCGAGCGTACTGACGACTGCGGAGGGGCCGCCGGATGTGTTGGCACGTAGAGGTTAATCCTGCCAGGGCGACAGATCGGTGCGAAGATCGCCGACTTCGGCATTTGAGTTTGCAGGGTCTTGAAAGAGTCGAGAAGGCGGTGGCCTGTCGCGGCCGGTGAAGCTGGAAGCTCCATAGCCCTGGCTCAGAGTTGGCGAGGGGCTATGCTGTGGCCTCGTATCAGAGGCGGGCGGCGCCCAGGAAGGCGTCCCACTCGGCCGGTGTGAATACCAGGGCGGGGCCGGTCGGATTCTTGGAATCGCGCACCCCGACCACGCCACCGTCGAGGTGGGCGACCTCTACGCAATCGGCTCCGCCCTGACTGTGGCGCGACTTGAACCAGCGGGCTCCGGACAAATCAACCTTCACGTTGCAAAACTCCTTGCAATTTCTCTCAACAGGTCGCGGCTCGCTCGGGTGTCCGGTCCGGCCACTCGCAGGGTGGCAAAGGCCTCGCGAAATCTGAGCACATCCGCCTGCCTTTCAAGGTAGACGCTCCCTGTGTAGTTCTCGCAGTAGACCACCGGCGGCTGGGTCATCCTGCCCAGTGCATCAGTACCGAAGTCCATGATCGTGAAAGGTGGAAGTGCCGCCCCCAAGGGGATCCCGGCATCGAAGGGCAGGATCCGCACCTCCACATTCGGCAGGGTGCCGATATCGGCCAGGTGCCGCAGCTGAGCGACCATCACTCGCCTATCACCCACCACGGTCCGCAATACGGACTCGTGAAGCACGAATGATGCGGTGACCGGACGGCGTTTGCGGGTGAGGATGTGCTGCCTCTGCGACCGGACCTGCACCCTGCGTTCCAGTTCGTCCTCGGTCTCGTCCGAGAAGTAGCGGCGGTCGATCGCCCGTGTGTAATCCGCCGTTTGCAGAATGCCGGGGATCAGCAGGGGCTGGTAGGCGGCCAATTCCTGGGCTCCGGCCTCCAGTCCGACATAGAGGTTGAACCAGGACGGGATCAGGTCCCCGTAGGCATGCCACCAGGACTTGGCCGGTGTCTGTTCGGCGAGGCCCTGGGCCACCGCCGTTTGGTTGTCGTCGAGTCCATAGTTCTCACACAGTGCGAGGACATCGCGCGCCCGGACCCGCTCGGTCAGTCCGCGTTCCAGTCGGCTCAGCGTCGACTTGTTCCACTCCATCAAGGAGGCGGCCTGCTCCAACGTCATCCCGGACCCCTCCCGCGCCTCCTTGAGATAGCGGCCCAGCTGCCGACGCGGCAGTGTCCCGCCCACCTCGAGCGACCGATCCTCCTTCATGCGCTCCCCCTCTTGTTGCGTTACAAGCCGATTGCTTGTTGCAGAACGCGCCGATCATAGAATGTGTTGCACAACACTGCATGGTAGTTCGGTGAAATTTCGCTGACCAGCTGTTTTGCCCTGTATTCAACGGTTCCTGCGCGGCAGTCTCATAGCGAAGCCACCCGACCGAACACACCGGAGGTGCCCTGATGGATTCCGTTCCGCCCCTGAACCATAGCGCCGTAACCGCTATGACTGTCGACCGTGCACATCGAATCATGCAGGAGCACATCGACTGCCCAATTACAGTATGCCGCCTGAAATCGCAGGCCAAAACCATGCTGGTGGACCATGATCGGCTGGTTCCATCCGACCGTCCGCAGTTCGGGTTCTGATGGCCCTGGACATGGAGAGTCAACTGCGCGAACTCGAGATCGGCGTGATCCAGGATGTAATCGACGCCGTGGACGCGCAATTGAACGATGCACCGAATCTCGCGGTGCCGCGGTCCAGGGTCTATGCCTCGGTCCTCTATGCCGTCATGGTCAGCGCCACGGAATCCGGTCACTTCGGTGCCGGGATGCTGAGCAATGCGCCACTGCTTGACGCGATTCTTTCCGGTGACGAAGGCACCCAGCACGGTGCACTGGTCTTTGCCACGTTGGTGGGGCTGAATGCACTCGAGTGATTTCGGGATTCAGTCGTGTCCGGGCGACTCCGGCGGTGATCGGTCGCAGCGCCGGCCGGGTGCACTGTGCTGCAACGTGGGTGCGCGCGGCCGGAGTATCAGTCTGCGGCCGTTGAGAGTGTGACGATTTCGTTCAGCACCTCGGTGGGCGCCGGGAGTGCGGCGATCTGGTGCGCGGCCTTCGCGGTTGCTTCGCGCAGGTTCGTGTCCTGTAGTGCCGCGGTGACAGCATCGGGAAGAGCGGCGGCCGTGTCCACGACCAGCGCGACCCCGGCGGCCTGTGCGCGGGCGGCGTTGATCGGCTGGTCGGCGCCCTGCGGCCAGAGCACGAGTGGCACGGCCCGGCTCATCGCCGCCAGCACAGTTCCGGCGCCGCCGGCCGAGACCACCAGGTCGACGCCGGACAGCAGCTGGTCCATCGGGGCGAACTGGACGAAATGCACGGATTCGGGGTGTGTAACAAGTGGCGCGGCGGTCGTCTCCTCCTTCATCGCCATGCCGACCGTCGCGATCACGCCGGCGCCGGTGGCTGCGACGGCCCCCACCACCTCGTCGAGCAGGGCCCGGTCCGAGAAAATGGTGCCCAGAGTGACGAGCACGTGTGGCTGCCCAGGGTGCCGCGCCGGCGGCTCCCACGTCGAACCCGGTGTGGAATGCGGTTCCGGCCGCATGGGTACACGCGGTACATCGGTGCGGATATCCGGTCCTTGAACAGCAGGTGGGCAGGGGTCGATATAGCAGCGCGGTACTGCCGGGACGAGCCCGCGGTCGCTGTATCGCTTCGCGGCCGCGCCGGTGATCTCCGCGACGACCGGTTCGGGTAGCGCCGGGCCCAGGCCGATCTGATGCCAGGGCACCTCGAGGGTGGCGGCCACCGCCGGGCCGACGGTGTCGAACGCCTCTGCGATCACCGCGTCCGGACGCCATTCGCGCGCGGCCGCGACGGCATCGTCTATCGCTGTTTCCAGGCGGGCGCCACCGAAGATCTCGCCGATCACTTCCGGCGTGGGCTGCATGACATCGATCCCGGTGCGTTCCTGGGCGAGGAGCGAGAATTCGAGCGGCATGGTCCCGGCGGGAAGAAGGTCGGCGCCGGGCACTTCGCGTGCCACCACTTCGGCCATTCCGGAGCAGGTGAGAACGCCGACGCGGTGTCCGCGGTCGAGTGCCGTCCGCGCCAGTGGCACAACCGGGAACAGATGGCCGAACGCCGGGGTGACGGAGAAGAGTAAACGCAATTTTGCTCCAAAGGTGTGCACTGTTCAGGTGCGGAAAGCTCGGCGGTGCTTTCCGGATGATGTTGTGAAGAGTGTTTCCAGTGCTGCGGCACCGCTTTCGGAGTCGACGGTAGTGGGCCGCGGCGGACCGGCGGAGAGCCGGAGTCAGCGGATGACTCGCAGCGGCGATCGCCCATCGCAGTACGGTGTGACAGTGCTGTGGGTGGGGTGATCACTGCTGCTCCCGTACTCGTTCGACGGTTACGGTCAGCCGGCATGCGGGCCCGGTGCACTCGCGCCGGAGTAGGAGGCGAGGTCTGCGACCAGCTGTGCGAGGGCCGGGTCCTCCTCGTACCGGCGCTGGTGCAGGAGGGCGATTTTCGTGGCGATCTCCGGGTCCTCGTCGTCGGTGACATCGAAGGAGACGAAATTTTCGACGAGGGGCAGGCCGATCTCGTCGGTGCGCCGGTGCGCGGGGTGTTTCAGGTACTCCCAGTAGCCGTCGAGGTCCTCGATCACATAGGTTGCGCCCCATTCGAAGTCGCCGCCGATGTCGCGGCCCACCACGAACGAGACGACCGAGGGAATGACCCGCCCCTGGTTGCGGAGGCTTTCCAGTGCCTCGGCGACCTTGTCTGCGGGAGCATCGGGGCGCAGCGTGAGACGGGTGATGTGGTGGATCATCGGATTTCTGCCTTCCGGTGTAGGTGCCCGGGCCGGTCGTGGCTGCCGGACACTTCGAGAATCGCACCGGCACAATGGTGTTCGCGTCGGTGAAAATCACCTACATCGGCGGGGTAGGTGATCTCCGCGTACTGTTCGCGGCGTGGGTACACCGGCGCATGCTCTGGTCGGAAGGGACGAGGAATACCGCAGGCTTGCGGCGCTGACCGCGGGGGCCGCGGCGGGCGCCGGCGGGGTTCTGGTTGTGCGCGGCGAGGCGGGGATCGGTAAGAGTACGCTGCTCGACCACCTCCGGCGCACCGCACGCGGCGTGCGGATTCTCCAGGCATCGGGGTCGGAGTGGGAGGCCGAACTGCCGTTCGCCGCACTGCATCAGATGTGTGTGCCGCTGCTCGGCGGACTCGAAGGCCTGTCCACTTCTCACCGGACTGCGCTGGCGACCGCGTTCGGTGCCGGCGACGGCACACCGGAGATCTTCCGTATCGGGATGGCGGTACTGGAGTTGCTGGCCACGGCGGCGGAGAGCCGGCCGTTGCTCTGCCTCGTCGACGATGCGCACTGGGTCGACGACGCGTCGATGCGGGTACTGATCTTTCTCGCCCGCCGGATCACGGTGGAGCCGATCGCGCTGGTGTTGGCTACCCGGCACGGCTTCGCGGAACTGCCGAGTATCGAGTTGAGCGGGCTGGCCGGCGACGAGGCACACCGGTTGCTGGACAGCATCCGGGCGACCCTCGATCCCGCGGTACGCGACCGGATACTGGCCGAGGCCGGTGGCAACCCGCTCGCCCTGCTCGAACTGCCCGGTGCGGGTGGGTTTTCGCTCCCCGGCCCGGTCACGGTGCCGGGCCGGGTCGAACGTAGTTTCGCCGATCGGCTCACTGCGCTGCCCGACGAGGTGCGGTTGCTGCTGACCGTCGCGAGCGCGGACCCCACCGGCGACGCCGACCTCTTGTGGGCGGCGGCCGGCCGGCTCGGTATCGAACCGGCGGCGGGCGCCTACGCGGAAGCTTCCGGCCTGGTGGTGCTCGGTCCGGGCGTTCGGTTCTGTCATCCGCTCGCCCGGTCGGTGGTCTACCGGACTGCCGAGGTGCGGCAGCGGTATGCCGCGCACCGGACGCTGGCCGAGGTCACCGACCAGTTGAAGGACCCCGATCGGCGGGCCTGGCACCGTTCCCAGGCCGGGACCGGCCCCGATGAGGAGATCGCCGCCGAACTGGACCGCTCCGCCGCCCGCGCACGTGCCCGCGGCGGAGTGGCGGCGGCCGCGGCATTCCACGAACGGGCCGCCGCGCTCTCGCTGGACCCCGGCCGCCGATACCAGCGCACTCTCTCGGCAGCGCGTGCCCACTTGGATGCCGGTGCGGTGGACGACGCGGCCCACCTGCTCACCACCGTTACGGAAGCGAACGGCGACGATACTGCCCGGGCCGAGGTGGAGTCGATGCGCGGACGGATCGCGTTCGTCCGCCATTGCGACGGTGACGGCCCGGAATTCATGCTGCGCGCGGCGCGACGCCTCGCCGGCACGGATCCCGCGAGGTCGCGGGACTGCTACCTCGATGCCGTCGAGATGGCCCTGGTGGTCGGGCGGGCGAGCGGGGTGATGGACATGGTGGTCGAGGCGGCACGGTCCGCACCACCGGTCGCCGGCCCGCCCGACCTGCTCGATGCGCTCGTGCGGCTGACGATCGACGGCCACCGCGCCGGAGCGCGTCCGGTCCGCGAAATCCTCGCCGCACCGCCGCAATGGGCAGGCCGGCCCGCGCTGGCGGCGATGCTGGCCGTGGAGCTGTGGGATGTCGACGCACACGACATGATCACCGAACGGGTGCTGGCCGGTGCACGGGAAACAGGGTCGCCGCTGACATTGCGTCTGGGGCTGGGTATGCGGGCCGCCAGTGCGGTGCACATCGGAGATTTCCGTGCGGCCGCGGCGGCGATCGCGGAAGAGGAAGCAGTGGCGGATGCGGTCGGTGTGGCGCCGCTGGCATATCCCCGGCTGCACCTGGCCGCGTTGCGTGGCCGTCCGGCCGAGGCGCGGCCCGTGATCGATGCGTTCACCGCCGAGGCGAAAGTGAGCGGAACCGGGCAGACGATCGCTAACGCGCGCTGGGCGACCGCGGTCCTGAGCAACGGTCTCGCCGACTATCCGGCGGCGCTGCCTGCCGCGGCCGCCGCGAACCGGCACCGCGATCTGTTCGTGGCAGCGATCGCGTTACCGGAACTGGTCGAGGCGGCCGTGCGCTGCGGCGAGAACGAGCGGGCGGAGGCGGCGCTGGCGGCGCTCACCGAACGGACCGAGGGCAGCGGCACCCCGTGGGCGCTGGGGGTCGGCGCCTACTCTCGCGCGCTCGTTACCGGCGACGAGGACGCTTTCCGGGTGGCGATCGGGTATCTCGAGCAGAGTCCGGTGCGCCCTTATCTGGCCAGAGCGCATCTGCTCTACGGCGAATGGCTGCGTCGCCGCGGCCGGCGGCGCGACGCCCGCCGCGAGTTGCGAGATGCCCATGAACAGTTGACCGATATCGGAATGGGCGCGTTCGCCGATCGCGCCGCCGGTGAGTTACGCGCGACCGGTGAGCAGGTCCGCGGGCGCGCCGAGAGCGGTATCGACGGCCTCACCGGTCAGGAACTGCATATCGCCCGGCTCGTAGCGGGCGGTGCTACGTCGAAAGAGGTGGCGGCCCGGTTGTTCATCAGCCCACGCACCGTCGACGCGCATTTGCGCAGTATCTTCCGCAAACTCGGTCTCGCCTCGCGCCGGCAGCTTCGCGACCTGTCGGGACTGCACGAATGAAGGAGACGCCCGCAGATCCGGCAGCCACCGAGATCGGGGATCTGGGCGCTGCCGACTCACTCACCACCAGACTCACTCACCACCAATGGATATGAATGGCAGGCGCCGACCGAATCGGGGTCGGTGCATGCCGGCCGGCAGCGAACGGCAATATCTGCGGTCTCCGATGGCGGAGTAGATCCTGCGCGGGCATCCGGGACGCTGAGCACTCAGCGCGGGGTGCGACCGTAGCGGTCGGCCAGGCGTGCTTCCTTGGTGACGGGTTCGGGTTCGGATTCGGGGGTGGTCGGTTCGGGGTGCGCCGGGGCCCGCGACTTGCGGCGTTCCCGGATCTCGGCCCAGGCGAAGTAACCGAGGCCGAGTGGGGCCATGATGCCGAATGCCAGCCATTGCAGGCCGTAGGAGAGGTAGGGGCCGGATTCGAGCTGGGGGAGCGGGACGGGGGTGAAGGCGCCCGGCTGGTCGTCGGCGAGCTGGAGGTAGCCGCCGCGCTCACCCGCAGGCACCGGAGTCAGGGGTAAGCCGAGGACGGTGGTTTCCTGCGGGACGTCGATCGAGTAGACGTGCGGGATCCCGTTCTGTACGGCCGGGGCCCGCTCCGGGTCGATATTCTCCGAGACCCGCACCCGTGCCTCGAGGCGCTGGGTCCCGGTGGGCGCCGGTTCGATCGAGGGCGGCTGGGAACCGTCCACCGCGGCGACCAGCCCGCGATCGACCAGCAGTGTGCGGCCGTCGGTGAGAGTGAACGCCGACAGCACCCCGTAAGCGGGGGCACCGTCGAGATGCCGCAGGCGGACGAGCACGGTCGAATCCGGGACATAGCTGCCCTCGGCGTATACCTTCTGCCACTCGGTCGCCGCGTCGCCGTCGAGCAGATCGGTGATCGCGACGGGGGCCGCGTCCACCGAATCCTCGATCAACTGGTTGCGTTCGGAGGTGGCATCGTTCTTGCCCAGCTGCCAGGGCGCCAGCACCGTGAAACACATGTAGGCGAACCCGGCCACCACCGCGGCCAGGATCAGCCAGCCCGGGCGCAGCAGGAAGGCCAGGCGGCGCATCAGGCCGGCTCCGGTTCGGCGGCGCGGGCAGCGAGGGTGGTGCGGACCCAGTCCAGCAGGCCGGGCACCGCGGCCTCGATCTGGTCGCGGACCAGGTCGAATTCGGCGGTCGAGCCGTAATAGGGGTCGGGCACATCCGTACCGTCGGCGTCCGGATCGAAACTCCGCAGCAAGCGCCGGCGCTCCGCCGGCACCCCGCGGACGGCGAGGTTGCGGTCGTGATCGGTGGTCATCACGACCACCAGATCCGCGTCCTCGTGCTCGGCACCGAACTCGGCGGCGCGATGACCGATGGGGTAGCCGTGTCGGCGCAGGGTCTCGGTCGTGCGCGGATCGGCGTCGGCGCCCGTATGCCAGCCGTGGGTGCCCGCACTGCTCACCCGGACCCGATCGGTCAGGCCGGCGCGCGACAAATGCCCGGCCAGGATCTTCTCCGCCATCGGGGACCGGCAGATATTGCCGGTACAGACGAACGATATGTGCAGCTCACCCACGACTGCCATTCTGGCGGGTCGCACCCCGGCAGCGCCACGTAGGGTGCGTCTCATGCTCGCCGACCACGTCGATCTCGCCGGTTTACGTCATCACGGTGATGTGGAAGCTCTCCCGGGTCTGCTCGATTTCGCGGTGAACGTCCAGGGCAGCGGGCCGCCGGAATGGTTGCGGGAGCGGCTGGCCGCGGCCCTGGATTCGCTCGGGCGGTATCCGTCGGCCGAGGAAGACCGGCTGGCCCGGGATGCGGTCGGTGCCCGGCACGGGATAGAACCCGGTCGGGTGCTCACCTTGGCCGGCGGTGCGGAGGGGTTTGCCCTGTTGCCGCGTCTGCGGCCGCGGCTGGCGGCGGTGGTGCACCCGTCGTTCACCGAACCGGAGCTCGCGCTGCGCGAGGCGGGGGTCCCGGTGACGCGGGTCGTGCTGGAACCGCCCTACACCCTGGATCCGGCGCTGGTGCCCGAGGAAGCCGACCTGGTGGTCGTCGGCAACCCTACCAATCCGACCTCGGTGCTGCACCCGGCACACACCCTGCGCGCCCTGCAACGCCCGGGGCGGATCGTGGTGGTGGACGAGGCCTTCATGGACGCCGTCCCCGGGGAACCGGAATCGCTGGCCGCCGAAGCCGGCGACGGGCTGCTGGTCCTGCGCAGCCTTACCAAGACCTGGGCGCTGGCGGGGTTGCGCTGCGGTTATCTTCTCGCTGCGCCCGCCGTACTGCAGCGTCTTGTTCAAGGGCGTGCGCATTGGCCGTTGGGAACACTCCAGCTCGCGGCGATCACCGCGACGGCGTCGCCGCGGGCCGTGGCGGAAACGGCGGACCGGGCGCAGCGGATCGCGCATGACCGGGAGGCAATGGCCCCGCGGTTGACCGCGGCCGGGGTCCGGGTCGGCTCCCCGGCGGCGGCCCCGTTCCTGCTGCTGGAGGTCCGGGACGGGGAGCTGGTGCGCAAGCATCTGCGGCAGCAGGGGGTCGCGGTGCGGCGTTGCGATACCTTCCCTGGATTGGGCCCGGATCATCTCCGGGTTGCGGTGCGCTCGGCCGCGGAGGTCGATCGCCTTGTCGACGCTCTGCATGCCGCGGGAATATCGGGTTGACGGTTTCGGCGGACCCTCGTCCGGTCTGCCGGTAGACGAAAGGTGTGGTGTGGCGAGGCTCGCGGAACTCATCGAGACGCTGGAGACGGCCTACCCGCCCCGGCTGGCCGAATCGTGGGATTCGGTGGGACTGGTGTGCGGGGACCCGGGTGAGGATGTGCGGCGGGTGCTGTTCGCCGTCGATGTCACCGAGGCGGTGGTCGAAGAAGCCGTCACCTGGGGAGCCCAGGCGCTGGTGGCGCACCACCCGCTGCTGCTGCGGGGAGTGGACAGTGTGGCGGCCGACCGGCCGAAAGGTGCGCTGATCCACCGGCTCGTCCGCGCCGGCTGTGCGCTGTTCACCGCACACACCAACGCCGATTCCGCCGACCCCGGAGTCTCCGACGCGCTGGCGGCGGCACTCGGCCTGACCGTCACCGGACCGCTCGAACCCAAACCGGTTCCGGCCGTGGACAAGTGGAGCATCCAGGTACCGGCCGGCCACGCCGAAGCGGTGCTGACGGCGCTGTTCACCGCCGGGGCAGGCGGCTCCGGTGAGTACCGGGAGGCGGCATGGCGGGTCACCGGGACCGGTCAGTTCCGTCCGCTGGACGGCGCGAACCCGGCCGTCGGCACGGTGGGCGAGCTGACCAGGGTGAGCGAGGACCGGATCGAAGTCGTCGCCGCACCCCGCGACCGCAGCGCGATCCTGGCGGCCCTGCGCGCCGCACACCCCTACGAACAGCCCGCCTACCACGTGACCGAACGCGCCCAGCTACCCGGCAACCTCGGCCTGGGCCGTGTCGGGACACTGGCCGAACCGCTGACTCTGCGGGAATTCACCGCCCGCGCGGCCGCCGCCTTACCGGAAACCACCTGGGGTGTGCGCTCCGCCGGCGACCCCGACCGGGTACTGCGCCGGGTCGCGGTCTGCGGTGGCGCGGGCGATTCGCTGCTCGACACAGTTACCAGGCTCGGGGTCGACGCGTATCTGACCGCCGACCTGCGGCATCACCCCGTCGACGAACATCTGCGCCGTTCGGGGCCGGCGCTGATCGATGCCGCGCACTGGGCCACCGAGTTCCCGTGGTGCGCGCAGGCCGCGGAGGTCGTCCGGGCCGGTCTGCCGGAGCTGGAAACGCGGGTGTCGCGGGTGCGGACCGACCCGTGGACCGTCGGCTGCGGCGGCTGAGCCGCCGGGGCCGGATCGGGTCGCCGGGATCGGGACCGGCGGCCGGTCGGCCCGTCCGGCGACCGAGTACGGTGGACGTTCTATCCGTCCACAGCGTGCAGGGAGTTCGTTCGCGTTGAATGTCGAACCATCGATTCAGGCCAAACTGCTGCGTCTCGCCGAGGTCGACACCGAGCTGACCCGGATCGCGCACCGGCGCAAAGTTCTGCCCGAACAGCAAGAGGTCGACCGGTTCGAGGCCGAACGCAATGCGCAGAAGGACGCGGCCGTGGCCGTGGAGATCGTGCTCGACGATCTGGACCGCGATATCCGCAAACTCGAGGGCGAGGTCGATGCGGTCCGCAAACGTGAGGAACGCGACCGGGCAGCGCTCGAATCGGGTTCGGTCGGCGCCAAACAGCTGTCGGAACTGCAGCACGAACTCGGCAGCCTGGAACGCCGCCGCTCGGTGCTCGAGGACGAACTGCTCGAGGTGATGGAGCGGCGGGAGGCCTCCGCGTCCGATCACGAACACGCGGGCGCCCGGCTCGACAAGGCCGAATCCGATCTCGTCGCCGCCCGCGAACGCCGTGATGCGGCCGTGGCCGACCTCGACGTCGCCCAGCAGCGGTGTGACACCGACCGCGCGAACCTCGTCGGCATCTTCCCGGAAGAACTGCTGAAGATCTACGACCGGCAGCGCACCGAACGCGGGACCGGCGCGGCCCTGCTGCAGGCCCGCCGGTGCGGGGCATGCCGGATCGAAATCGACCGCGGGGAGATCGCGCGGATCGCCAAAACGGCGCCCGATGTGGTGGTGCGCTGCACCGAATGCGGTGCGCTGCTGGTGCGGACCAAAGAATCCGGATTGTGAGTTCGGGCCCCGGGGCGGGGTCGTGAGGTGGGCGCGGAGCGGGAGGCCGAATGAGTGCGCGTGAGGTGATCGTCGAGGCCGACGGGGGGTCGCGGGGGAACCCGGGCCCCGCGGGGTACGGCGCCGTGGTGTTCGACGCGGACCGGGGCGCGGTTCTCGCCGAACGTAAGGAAGCTCTCGGTGTCGCCACCAACAATGTCGCCGAATACCGGGGCCTGATCGCGGGGCTGGAAGCCGCGGCGGAACTCGGGGCGCGGGTGGTCGCGGTGCGGATGGACTCCAAACTCGTGGTCGAGCAGATGTCGGGACGCTGGAAGGTCAAACACCCGGCGATGATCCCGCTCGCCGATCGCGCCCGCCGCCTGGCCGCGGGATTCGATCAGGTGAGTTACCGCTGGATCCCGCGCGCCGAGAACTCGCATGCCGACCGGCTCGCGAACGAGGCCATGGACGATGGTGGATTGATCGAGGAAGTCCACGAGGCCGTCGCCGCTACCTCCGCAGGAAGTAGCCCGGCCGCCGCGGCCGGAGAATCGGTTGCGCCCGCATCCACCGGCACCGCTCCGGGAGCGGCCGCCGGGTTTGCAGGTGCCGACCCGGTCGCCGATTCCCGCAGTGCCTCCGCACGTCTTTCGGCGTCGCCGGGCTGGACCGGTGCGACCGGTCGCCCCACCCGGTTCCTGCTGCTGCGGCACGGGCAGACCGAACTCTCGGTGCAACGGCGTTATTCGGGCCGGGGCAATCCGCCGCTCACCGCGGTAGGTCGTGAGCAGGCAGCCCGCGCAGCGAAAATGCTTGCCGCCAAAGGCGATATCGGAGCGGTCGTCTCCTCACCGCTCGGCCGTGCCCGGGAAACCGCCGAAGCCGCGGCTGCCGCGCTCGGCCTCGAAGTCCGGGTGATCGACGGGCTCACCGAAACCGATTTCGGCGACTGGGAGGGCCTGACCTTCCGTGAGGCCGCCGAACGCGACCCGGACCTGCACGCCCGCTGGCTGGGCGACCCCTCCCTGCCCGCACCCGGCGGCGAGAGTTTCGACGCCGTCCGCGAGCGCGTGGAGGAAGCGCGCCGCGACCTGGTGGCCCGGTATCCGGGCGCGAACATCGTGGTGGTCAGCCATGTCACCCCCATAAAAACGCTGCTGCAGCTCGCACTGGGCGTCGGCCCGTCGCTGCTGTACCGGCTGCATCTGGACTTGGCGTCGCTGTCGCTGGCGGAGTTCTACCCGGACGGCGGTTCGTCGGTCCGGCTGGTCAACGATACGAGCTACCTCTGATATCGCGACCGCAGGTAGCGGGCGGTGAAATCGTCGAGCGGGTAGAAGAGTTCGATCGCCAGCTCCGAGAGCGTCACATCGGCGGGCGCCCCGAAGGTGGCCATGGTGGCGAACAGGGACAGCTCGCCCTCGGATGTGCGTATGCGTAACGGCACCTGGAACGGTCCGGATGCGGTGGAATCGGCTGTTTCGATGCCCACGGGCGGGTTGGGGTAGCCGGCGACTTCGTCGTAGAGGTCCCGCAAGCGCGGGTCTCCGGTGGTATCGACCTGTTGCGCCAGGCGTTCCAGGAGTTGTTCGCGTACCTGCCGCGGGTTGGCCAGCCGGGCGATGAGTCCTTCGGGGTGCAGAACCAGGCGGTAGACATTGGGCCGTCCGGGCGGCAGCTCGGGGCCCACTTCGTCGGTCAGCACAGCCAGCGCCGCATTACCGGCGATCACATCCCACCACCGGTCCACCGCGACAGCGGGGTAGGGCTCATGGGCGACGAGCATATGGTCGAGCGCGGCGCGTGCCGAGGCCAGATGAGCGTCGTCGAGGCTGCTCTCGTGGTACGCCGGGGCGTAACCAGCGGCGACCAGCAACGTATTACGTTCGCGCAGCGGCACATCCAGAGTCCGGCACAATCGCAGGACCATATCCCGGCTCGGGGCCGCCCTACCGGTTTCCACGCAGGACAGGTGCCGCGCCGAGGAACCGGCCGCCAGCGCCAGGTCCAGTTGGCTCAGCCGCCGCCGCTGCCGCCATTCCCGGAGAAGTCCGCCGATCCGGGACGGGCCGGTGCCCGCGCGAGGTGCCACCGAGTGAGCGTATCCGGCGGCCGGGCGCCGAGACCATGACCTCGGAGGTCATTGAGCCGTTGACCCGTAGCGGGAACAGTCGGAGAGGAGCAGGACCTCCGATCGGAAGGCAAGACCATGACCACCGTGACAGCCCCCGCCCCCGCCGCCCACGACGAGCTGTTGCGCCGTGTTCTGCGCCTCGACGGCTGGGGCACCGGAGCTTTCGGCCTTCTGATGCTGGCCGCCGCGGCGCCGCTGCGGGATCCGCTGGGGCTACCGACCTCGTGGTCGATACCGTTCGGTGTGGCCATGCTCGGCGGTGCGCTGGGCCTGCTGCTCATCGCCGGCTACCCGGTGATTTCGCGGCGGCACGCGACGGCTGTGGTCGCGGTCAACGCTGTTTCCGTGCTGGGCATGCTTGCCCTGGCCGGGTCCGGACTGCTTCCGCTCACCGCTGCGGGAATCGCGTTCCTGCTGGCCGGTGCCGCCGTGGTCGCGATGTTCGCGACGGCCGAATATGTGGGGTTGCGCCGGATGCCCGGCTGAACCGGCGCCCGCCCGGTATGGTCAGCTCTGGGTCTGATCGTCCTGTTTGATCGCCGAGACCTCGAATTCGAGGACGACCTTGTCGGAGATCAGGACGCCGCCGGTTTCCAGCGTCGCGTTGTAGACGATTCCCCAGTCCTTGCGGTTGATGGTTGCGGACCCCTCGAAACCGACCCGGACGTTGCCGAACGGATCGTTGGCCTGCCCTTCGAAGGTGAACGGGACCGTGACCGGCCGGGTGACGCCCTTGATGGTGAGGTCGCCCGTGACGTCGAAGGTGTCGGCGCCGGTGGGGGAGATCGCCGTCGTGCGGAAGGTGATCTCGGGGTATTCGTCGAGGCCCAGGAAGTCCAGTCCGCGCAGGTGGTTGTCGCGATCGGCGTTACGGGTATCGATGCTGGCGACCTGGATGGTGACCTCGCCGGAGGAGTTCGCCGGGTTCTCGCTGTCGAAGTAGGCGCTGCCGGTGAACTCGTTGAACGAGCCGCGCACCTTGGTCACCATGGCGTGCCGGGTGACGAAACCGACCCGGGTATGGGTGGGGTCGAGTGTGTAGGTTCCGCTGAGTTCTTTCAGGTTCGTCGCGCTGGTCATCGAGATCCTCCGGTTCGAAGAAGTAGTTGATGTGTCATACATATGGTGCGGCCATCTTGGTGATATGTCAACTACTGGGTTACGCTGGCCGTATGACCGAGACGCGATGGCTCGACGAACGGGAGAGCCGAGCCTGGCGGGGCTACCTGACGATGCACACCCAGCTGGTCGCCCGGCTCCACCGGCAGCTGCAACACGACTCCGGGCTGTCGCTCTCCGATTTCGAGGTACTGGTCCGGCTCACCGATCAGCCGGAGCCCCGGATACGGGTAGGTGAGCTGGGACAGATCATGCAGTGGGAGAAGAGCCGCCTGTCACATCATCTCGGCCGGATGCAGAAGCGCGGACTGGTGCGTCGCGAGGACTGCCCCGACGATGCCCGCGGCGCCTTTATCGTGCTCACCGAACAGGGCCGCACCGCGATCGAACAGGCCGCGCCCGGTCATGTGGAAACCGTGCGCGAGCTACTGTTCGACGCGCTCACCGACGAGCAGGTGGAAGCTTTCGGCGCCATCGTCGGCCGCATCCTCGAACAACTCGACAGCGTGCAATAGCCGGCTCGAGCACAGCCGTACTCGTCTCGATGAGTGCTGCCGGTCTCCGCCCGCGTCATGCCGGGTAGGTGTGGATCTCGGTGGCCTTGAGTGCCGCCCATAGTTCCAGCCCGGGCGTGATCCGGAGCTCGGCGACCGTAGCGGGGGTGATATCGGCCAGCGCCGGCACCGCGCCGTCGAGGCGAACCCGTACGGTATGGGCGTGCTGTTCCAGACCCGCCACGGTCACCGGCCAGGTATTACGCGGGCTCCCAGCGGGGCGCTCCGGATGCAGGCCGACGGCCGACGGCGCGAAGGTCAGATATACGGGGCCGGTGGCCGGTTCGGCGACGGTGAGTTCACCACCGCCGTCGAGTCGCACCCGAGTGCCGGTCGCCGATCCGCGGAACAGATTGAGGCCCACGAGGTCTGCCACATAATCCGAGCGCGGGCGCCGCGCGACCTCGGCCGGGGGTCCCTGCTGCACCACGGCACCGTGCTCGACGATCACCAGCCGATCGGCGAGCACCATCGCGTCCAGCGGATCATGGGTGACCAGCAGCGTATGTCCGGGATAATCGCCGAGATGGTGGTCCAGTTCGGCCCGCACCCGCACCCGGGTGGCGGCATCCAGCGCGGCCAGCGGTTCGTCCAGTAACAGCAGCGCCGGGTCGACGGCCAGGGCCCGCGCCAGTGCGACCCGCTGCGCCTGACCACCCGAGAGTTCCCGCGGCCGGGTCCGGGCGTAGTCGGCCAATCCCACCCGGTGTAGCCAGTGCGCGGCGTGTTCGCGGGCCGCGGCCCGCCGCATACCCCGGGCGCGGGGGCCGAAGGCGACATTGTCGAGGGCGTCGAGGTGAGCGAAGAGCAGATAATCCTGGAACACCACGCCGACCGACCGATGTTCGGCGGGAACGAATTCGCTGGGTGGCGCATCCCAGACCTGTTCGTTCAGGCGGATCGACCCCTCGGTCAGCGGGGTCAGCCCTGCCAGCGCCCGGAGCGCGGTGCTCTTCCCGGCACCGTTGGGTCCGAGCAAGGCGACAACCTCCCCGGCGGCGACGGTGAGATCCAGGTCGAGAGTGAAATCGCCGCGGGTGACCCGCAATTGCGTCGCGAGCGTCACAGTGCCCCCCGGATCCAGCGTTCCCGCAGCGCCGCCAGCACCACCACCGAAACCAGCAGCAACACCAGGCTCAGCACGATTGCGGCGGCGGGATCGGTTTCCAGCGCCAGATACACCGCCAACGGCATCGTCGTGGTGCGGCCGGGGAAGTTACCGGCGAAGGTGATGGTGGCACCGAATTCGCCGAGCGCGCGGGCCCAGCACAGCACAGTTCCGGCCACCACTCCGGGCAGGATCGAGGGCAGGGTGACGCGCCGGAAGGTGAGCCAGCGGGAAGCGCCGAGGGTCGCGGCTGCCTCCTCGTACCGGGGGTCGGCACCGCGCAGCGCGCCCTCCACGGAGATCACCAGAAACGGCATGGCGACGAACGCCTCGGCCACCACCACACCGGCGGTGCTGAACGGCAGTGCGATCCCGAACCAGTCGTAGAGGTACTGGCCGACCACCCCGCGCCTGCCCAGGACAAGCAGTAGCGCCACACCGCCGACCACGGGCGGCAATACCAGCGGCACGGTGACCAGCGCACGGATCAGCCCGCGTCCGGGCAGATCACCGCGGGCCAGCAGCCAGGCGAGCGGGATGCCCAGCAGCAGGCACAGCACCGTGGCCAGGCTCGCGCACACCAGCGAGAGTCGCAGCGCCTGCCCGACTTCCGCGCTGAACAATCGCTCCGGAAGATCTCGCCACGGCGCGCGGATCAGTAACCCCGCCAGCGGAACCATCAGGAAAAGCAGGCCCAGCACGGCGGGCACCAGCAGCACCAGCGGGCGCCGGCCGCGTACGGCCCGGCGCCGGCGCCATGTGGTCATACGGGACGGCCGCGTTGCCGGCAGGGGCTTCGCTGGGCGCGCCGACTGTGTCGGGCGCCGCCGGGTCCCGCCACTCACGGAGCGTCGAAACCGGCCGTCGCGAACACCGATCGAGCCTGTGGAGTCAACGTGAAATCGACGAATGCCGCCGCCGCGGCCGGGTTCGGTGCCGCGGCCACCTGCGCCATCTGATAGTCGTTGATCGCCTCGCCCGATTCCGGGAATTCGATTCCGGTCACCTTCTCGCCCCCGGCCCGGATGTCCGTGCGATACACCAGCGCGGCATCCACCTCACCGAGCGTGACCTTCGTCAGTACCGCTTTCACATCCGGCTCCCGGGTATCGGGTTGCGGGACGACACCGGCCGCGGCGAAGGCTTTATCGGCCGCTGCCCCGCACGGCACCTGTTCGGCGCACAGGGCGATCCGCGGTTCGGGCCGGCCGAAATCGGCGAGACCGCTGATACTGGCCGGATTCCCGGTCGGTACCGCGATTTCGAGACGATTGCGGGCGAAGGTGACCGGCCCGCCGGTGATATCGCCGGAGACGACCACCTGTTCCATATTGTGCGGCGACGCCGAGGCGAACACATCGGCCGGTGCGCCCTGCCGGATCTGTTCGGCCAGTGCGGAACTGCCCGCGAAACTGAACACCACATCCACATTCGGATGGGCATCCTCGAACTGCTCACCGAGTGTGGTGAACGCTTCGGTGAGCGAGGCCGCCGCGAACACCGTGAGGGTGCCGTCGAGCCCGTCCCCCGGCCCGCCGGTCGATTCGCTCCCAGGGTTCTCCGACACACAGCCGGCCAGTACGACGATCAGCGCGACCGCCGGGGTCAGGCGACGCACTACGCGACCTATCATCGTCTTCATCAGCTCTCCGGTATCTCGACGACCACATGCGTCGACTTCACCGACGCCACCGCCACACTGCCCACTTCGAGCCCGAGTTCTTCCACCGATTCCCGGCTCAGCAGCGATACCAGCCGGAACGGCCCGGCCTGCATCTCCACCTGCGCCATCACGGTATCGGTGAGCACCCTGGTCACAATGCCACGCATCCGGTTACGAGCCGAGGCTGCCACGGTTACGCCCGGTTCGGGCGCGTCGGCGATCTCCCGCGCGAACGCGGCCAGATCTTGCCCGCGGACCCCCTTGCGCCCGTTCTCCAACTGAATCGACGGCAGCCGCCCTTGATCGATCCAGCGCCGGACGGTGTCATCGCTGACCCCGAGCAGTCCGGCAGCATCCTTGATCCGCAGATACGTCACTCCATGGACTATATACCCGCATATGCAGTACTATTTCCGAAACTTTTATTCAGATGCGAGTGGCGTAAATTTCCCTGTTCAGGCCGAGGATCATCGTCGCTATGGAGTTGGGGGGAGGATCCGAGCCGAGTCGGCGTCAGGGATGTCTCCTGGTCCTCGGCCGCTGCGCAGTAGCGGTACCATGACCTGGCAAGTTCGGAGAGCGAGGTGGATAGTGAAGCGTCCTGCGATGTCGAGTTCCAAGGCGACCAAGGAGGCCGTAAGGCAGTCGGCTATACGGTCGACCAGAGCCTCGGCGCGCTTGGAACGCCGCGTCGTGCCAGCCGGCTTTGTGCGTTCCGAACGCGTGAAACAGTTCTTGGCCGAGCGTCGCCACGAGGTCTGATGTCAGTCGCGCCGGGTTATGGGGAAACGCCGGTCTCTGAGGACGAACTGAGTATGCTGCTCCCAGCTGTCCGGGAGCTGCTCGGTGAGCCTGTCGGTAAGGCTTCCGTATACGACCTCGAACAGGGTGTTCAAGCGCAGACAACAGCGGAGTTCATGCTAGCGGTGCTCGACGGTCGCCTGGATGTGGACGACCTGTTGACCGACCATTTTCTGCGTGATCTGCACCGTCGTCTCTACGGAGATATTTGGAGCTGGGCCGGGAGCTTCCGGCGCCGGGAGCTCAATATCGGTGTAGCCCCCGAGCAAATCGCTGTGGAGCTCAGGAGCTCGCTGGATACGATTCTCTACCGCTGGCAACACACGAATGATTGGAACCATCGCCAGCTGGGCATTGCTGCCCATGCCGAGACTGTACGCATTCACCCGTTTACCGATGGTAATGGCCGGACTACCCGCCTGCTCGCAGATCTGGTGTTCCTCGCCGCTCGAGATGCGGACCGCCCCGAGCTATATGACTGGGATCTCGAAAAGCGGAGGTATATCGAGCTCTTGAGGGAGTACGACGGTCACCGTGACCCGCGTTATCTCGCCGAATTCATCGAAACAAAGCCGTTAGGCGAGTAAGGCCTGGCGTTCAGCCGTATGGAACGTGCTGTCGGCCATTCATCCGGCCCGATCATTCGGATCACCATGTCCCCACGCTGCGCCGGGCAGGTCTGTGCGGCAGGGGTTTACTGTTCTCAGACGTCCTGCCGCACCAACTCCGACACCGGGCTGATCCGGGTGCCGAATGCCGACCACAGGGTCCCGTCGGTCATCCGGCGCAGTGTGAACCGATACTTGCCGTAGCACGCACGCGATACCGGCGACAACCGTGCCCGGCCGACCACACGGTAAGGGTTCCCGTCGATCCGTACGCTCTGCTCCATGCCTGCTCGCCCCTCTCACCGTTGCTGATGATGTCGAGCGCCACAGTGGCAGGAGCGTGCTGAAAGACACCTGAAACCAGCTGAAAGCCCTTTCAGACTCGCCGGAAGGCGCTGTGCCGGCGCGGGTCGACAAGACGGGGCCGCGGGATCGAGCGAGAACTCGTGCCGGGCCGGAGTCTGCCCGTGACCGGCTGTGCCGCCGTGCCGACTCGGTTACCGTGAGACTCATGACGATCGAGCCGACGCCCGAACATCTTCCCGCATTGCGGGCCGGAGATGCCGATCGCGAGCGGGCCGCCACGATCGTTCAGGCGGCGTTCGCCGAGGGGCGGCTGGAGCTGGCCGAGTTCGACGAGCGCCTCGCAGCTGTCTATGCCGGTCGCACCGTGCCGGAACTGGAGTCACTCACCGCCGATCTGGTACCGGCCGCCCACGGAAGCCGGACCGATCGGCTCGTTCTGCGATCCACCGGTAGCTCGGTGAAGCGCGAAGGGCATTGGCGGGTGCCGCCGCATATTGTCACCGAAACCGAACACGGCGCCGTCCGTCTCGATTTCACCGAGGCCGTGGTGCGTTCACCGGAGGTGTGGGTGGAGGTGAAATCCGCGCACGGCTCGATTGTTCTGATCGTTCCTCCGGGCTGGAGCGTAGACATCGACGAAGTGACCAGTGAGTGGGGCAACGTAACCAACAAAGCGGGCCCGCCGGTCTCCGGTCTGCCACTGCTGCGGGTCTCCGGGGTGGTCCAGCATGCGAAGGTCACCGTCCGGCATCCCAAGCGCCGCTGGTGGTGGCCGTTCGGCGCACGCGCGAACAACAGGTGAGGCGCCGCCCGATCTTGGCTTACCGCGGTGTCAGCTCTGGGGGGCCGACGGTTCCTGCGGCCGGATTTCGAGGCGTCCGCCGGCCGGGAACAGGATCGGGCTCAGGAGATATTGTGCGCGTTCGGGGGTGGGCGAATTGCTCAGGCGCGGAAGGATTGCCGCGCGTAGATCGTCGATCAGCTCCGCGACTTCCGTGGGGGAGAGCCATACCCCGTGCTGCCGGTACCCGACCAGGTCGGCTCCGGGGTCGGCGTCCGGGCGGTCGAGATAGGAGTTGAATTCGGCGAGCAAGGTGGCCATGGCGGCGGCGAATACCGTGCGGTGGTCGTCAGGGGTCGCCGAGGCGATCGTGTCCGGATCTACGGTGGCGCGGTCCCGGTGTAGGCGGTAGGCGCGTTCGACGGCGCCGCGCACCCGGTGTTCGCCGGCGACCTCGAGAACGCCGGCGGTGGTGAGTAACTCGACGTGGCGATAGACGGTGGCCTTCGATACGTCGGTCAGGCGGGCGCACAGCTGGGTGGTGGTGCAGGTCTGTCCGCCGGACAGGGCGTGCACGATACGCAATCGCACCGGATGCGCCAGGAGCTCCAGGGAATCCATGGAGTTGATATTCTCACTCGTGATACCGTTCGCAAAGTTGAGAATGATCGAGCTTGTGGAGGCCGTCGTGGATCCAGTCGAACCGGCTGTTGCGGATACCGAAACGTGGCAGCCGCCTGCCTATGCGAACCCGGAGGCGTTCGCCGAGCAGGAGGTGACGGTGGGGTCGGGTCCTTCGGCCGTGCCGGGCACCGTCGCCCTGCCCTGCGGAGAGGGGCCGTTTCCGGCGGCCGTACTGCTCGCCGGCGGTGGGCCGTTCGACCGGGACGGTACCGCGGGGCCGAACAAGAACCTGAAGGACATCGCGTGGGGTTTGGCCGGTCGGGGTGTGGCGGTGCTGCGCTTCGACAAGGTCACCTACACACACCGCGACCGGATGGCTGCCACGCCCGAATTCACACCGACCGACGAATACGTTCCGCACGCTGTCGCCGGTATCGAGATACTGCGCGGTCTGCCCACGGTCGACAGCGATCGCGTCTTCGTGATCGGGCACAGTATGGGCGGAAGGTTCGCGCCCCGGGTGGCCGCCACCGAACCCGTGGTGGCGGGCCTGGTCGTCCTCGCCGGGGATACGGTGCCGATCCAATGGTCGATGGTTCGCGTCGTCGACCATCTGGCACGGGTCGATCCGGCGACCGCTGCGGTGTTACCCACCGTTGAGACCGCCACCGAACAGGCGGAACTGGTGGACAGCCCGGAACTTTCGCCCACCACACCGAGCGAGAAACTACCGTTCGGGATGCCCGCACCGTATTGGCTGGATATGCGTGCCTACGACCCGGTGGCGGTCGCCGCGACGCTGGACGTCCCCATGCTGTTCATGCAGGGCGAACGTGACTATCAGGTCACCGTCGACGGCGATCTGGCCGGATGGCGGGCCGGTCTGGCCGGCCGCCCGGGGATCACGACCCGGACCTATCCGGCCGATGATCACATGTTCTTCCCCGGGACCGGCCCATCGATGCCCGCGGACTACACGCGACCGCACCATGTGGACCCGGAGGTCGTGGCCGATATCGCCGACTGGATGAGATCGCACGGCTGATGCGTTGCGCCACAGCAGAGAGGTTGAGGAGGACTGATGCGTATCTCCCTGCTGGACCGCGCACGGACACGTAGCGGTGAGTCCGATGCCGCTGCCGTGGCCACCACGGTGGAGCGAGCGGTGCGGGCGGATGAGCTGGGCTTCGAGCGATTCTGGACTGCGGAACATCACGCGGTACCGGGGATCGCCGGCGCGGCGCCCACGCTGTTGCTCGCGGCGATCGGGGCACACACTAGCAGTATCCGGCTGGGCACGGGCGGAATCATGGTCCCCAATCACAGCCCGCTGGTGGTCGCGGAGCAGGCGTTACTGCTCGAGGCGCTCTATCCGGGCCGGGTCGATATCGGGCTCGGTGGTTCGCTCGGGTTCACGGCTCCGGTCCGCCGGGCGTTGGGCCGAACGACGCTGCGTGCGGGGGAATACGAGGCCGATATCGAGGAGATCCGCTCCTATCTGAACGGAGACGCCGATATCACGGTCAGGCCCCGGGTCGAGCCGCCGCCGGTGTTCCTGCTCGCCATCAAGGACGGGCTGTCTCTGGCCGCCGAGCTGGGATTGCCCGCGGTGATCGGAGGACCGCTGCTGCGGGACACGAAGGCGATCGACGCCTATTTCCGGGATTTCCGTCCCGGCGTCCGCACACCGGATCCGTACCTGATGGTGAGTGTCGATATCTCCGTTGCGGAGACCGCCGAGCGCGCGCGGGATCTTCTGCTGCCGGAGGCTTGGGCCTTCGCCGACTCCCGGGATATCGGGGAGTTCCGTGCACTGCAACCTGTCGAGGATGTGCGACGCATGCTCGGTAGCGCGCGCACGAAGAAGGCCGACGCTGTGAACGGGTGGCTGGACGCGGCCGTGTCGGGCACCCCTGACCTGGTGGCCGACACACTCACGGATCTTCTCGAGCGAACCGGCGCCTCCGAAATCCTTGCGAGCGTGAGCGCCTACGATCGTGACGACGTCAGTAAAACCGACGAGTTCCTCGCCTCGCTACAGGATCGATAGCGATGCGGGCCCGGGTCGGCGGGATGGTGCGGTTGTACCGGATACCACCCCGCCGGGGACGACATCAGTCCTGCGGCCCGCCCGCCACATAGGTGACTTGGATCATCGGCACTGTCGGTTGTCGCTCAGCTACCGCTGAAGAACTCCTCGAGACTGTTCGCGGTCAGCACCCGCTCGGTCCACACCTCGAGCTCGGCGGGGTCACCGGCCCCCACCCGCTCGGCGATCCCGTCGGGCAAGGGGCCGAATTTCAGGGAGAGCTGGCGTAGCAAGACCCTGGCCTGGCCCTTGGCCTGGCCTTCCGCTCGGAGTTGTTCTGCTGTCGTCACCGCGACCTCCTTCGCCAGGGGACCCAGCCGATCGACCACACGCTGCAGATCCTGCGCGCTGGTCTCGGACACCTTACTAATGTAGCTGAACAGGCCATACAGGTCATCGGCCCCGCTCGGGGACTCTTCCACTGCCCGCAGTACCTCGATATGCGGTTGCAGATCCCGGTCCAGGTGTTCGTTTCCGAAAGCGAGACGGTGCAGGATCAGCATCATCAGCACCGAGGGGGCGAGACCGCGGGCGTAGAGCTGGTCGAAATCGATCCAGGCCAGGTCATCGACCAGGATCCGAAACCGCGGCAGCAGGTCACCCAGTCGCGCCCGTACACTCGCGTCGGTGCCGATGCGATCCGCCAGTTCGGTGGTGTAGTTCCATCGCCAGGTATTCGGGCCGGAGTTGACCACCACCGGAATCACCAGCGGGTAGTACTCGGTGTTCGGATGCTCTTTGAGGTACCTGCCCCAAATCGCCACCATGTATTCGAGCACCCGCAGCGGCATATGTTTATCGGGCGAACTCTGATGCTCGAGCAGCAGATGCACGAACCCGTCGCGGCCGGCCAGCGTGGTCCGGAACAACACGTCACTGTCACGGTTTCGTAGATCCGGCAGGATATAGGCTCCCGACGCCAGCACCATACTGTCCCAGTCGATCAGCGCCACCAGCCACTGCGGGAGGACAGCCCGCAATTCCCCCGCGGCCGCGGCAGGGTCCGACATGATCTGCCGGAACAGCGAATCATGCGGATTATCCTGCTTTACAACCATATTCGGCAACGTACCGGTTACCGCGCGACGCGCCCACCGCTCGGACCACGAGACGCGCCGCGACGACACAATCACGCCACGCACTGTCGAAAGCGAATACCGATGGAATACGGGCGGGACGGCCCATCTGGGAGTCGTCCCGCCCTTGTGGCTGTCAGTCCTGCGGCCCGCCCGCAACATAGATGACCTGACCCGATACGAATCCCGCACCCTCACTGACGAGGAACGACGCGGTGTTCGCGATATCCTCCGGCCGCCCGACCCGCTGTACGGGGATCTGCGCGGCGGCGGCTTTCTGGAAGTCCTCGAAATCGACGCCGACTCGGGCGGCGGTGGCGGCAGTCATATCGGTGACGATGAAACCGGGTGCGATCGCATTGGCGGTGACGCCGTATTTACCGAGTTCGAAGGCCAGGGTTTTGGTGAAACCCTGCATACCGGCCTTGGCCGCGGAGTAGTTCACCTGGCCGCGGTTGCCCTGTGCCGACGTGCTGGACATATTGACGATCCGACCCCACTTCTGCTCGACCATGTACTTCTGGGTGGCCCGGGTGAGCAGGAAGGCGCCGCGCAGATGGACACCCATCACGGTGTCCCAGTCGTCGACGCTCATCTTGAACAGCAGGTTGTCGCGCAGGACGCCGGCATTGTTGACCACCACGGTGGGTTCGCCGAGTTCGGCGGCCAGCCGTTCGATCGCGGCGTTCACCGAATCCTCTTTGCTCACATCGGCGCCGAGCGCCAGCGCCTGCCCGCCGGCGGCGGTGATCGCCGATACGGTGTCGGCGCAGGCGGTTTCGTCGAGGTCGAGGACCCCGACTTTCATCCCGTCGGAGGCCAGCCGTTGGGCGATGGCGGCCCCGATTCCGCGGGCGGCGCCGGATACCACTGCGATCCTGTCGGCCATACGTTCGAATCCTCTCCTGTGGCGGTAGTTCTTACGCCATCTAACAACGTGCGCGCGCCGGGAGCGAGAGGGTGCCGGGACAAGATCTCTGCGGTGACGCTGTGCCGGTCGGACAGTACCGGTTCGGCGCAGCCGGTACGTGCGCACCGATCCGGTGGTCAGAGTGTGCGGATGCGGGCGCAGACGGTGCGGTAGATCGATGCCAGGTCGGAATCGCCGCCGCCCGGTGCGCAGGCCTCGACCCATTCCTCGAACGCGAGCTGCACCGAGAGCTGCGCGACCTGGACGATCGTCCGCACCCGGGGCCGGTCGGCGGCCGGGCATCGTCCTTCGATGAGCGCCATCGAACGCTTGGTGTTGTCGGCGTAGTGGGCGAGGACGGCCCGGCTGAGGGCGGCGTCGGCCGAGATCAGCTTCTGGATCCGCAGGGCGGTCGCGGCGACTTCGCTCTGTTCGTCGTTGCGTATGTCTTCCATCACTCGGCCGATCGCGGTCTGCATATCGGTGAGCGACAGTGAGGGCATATCCGCGGTTTCGAGGCAGCCGTGCACGGCCTCGTCGAATCCGAACGAGTCGAACAGGACGCATTCTTCTTTCGTCGCGAAGTAGCGGAAGAAGGTTCGCTGGGAAATACCTGCCGCGCGCGCGATCTCCTCGCTGGTGGTGTGGTCGACACCCTGCTGTTCGAACAGGGCCAGGGCGGCCTCCCGGATCTCGATGCGGGTGGCATTCCGGCGTCGCGCACGCAAGTCGAGGGGTGGCGTAGCAGAGAGCACGGGCACAGGGTACTTCCTCACGGTCGCGGTGGGGCAATCAATGCCAATATGTCAGCGACTGCCATTTTTGTTAGGGTGGCTCGGTAACAGCGGCACTATCGAGCGGATAAACCCACGTGATAGACAACTCGGTGGCGACGACAACCGCCGACACAGACCACGACGGCGAGCGTGCCCCGGGGGCGTTTCTGCTGATCGGGCTCCTGCTCGTCGCGGCATTCGTCGTGATCCTCAACGAGACCATCCTCAGCGTGGCCCTGCCGACCCTGATGGCGGATCTCGAGATCAGCGCGGCCACCGCGCAGTGGCTGACCAGCGGCTTCCTGCTGACCATGGCGATCGTGATCCCCACGACCGGATTCATCCTGCAGCGATTCGCGTTGCGTGCGATCTATATCGCCGCGATGTCGATGTTCAGCGGCGGGACAGTGATCGCGGCGCTGGCGCCCGGATTCGAAGTCCTGCTCATGGGGCGGATCGTGCAGGCCGTGGGCACGGCGCTGATGATCCCGCTGTTGATGACGACCATTCTCAACCTGGTGCCCGAGCGGTCCCGCGGTAAGACGATGGGACTGGTGTCGATCGTGATCTCGGTGGCTCCGGCCGTCGGGCCCACCGTATCCGGGCTCATCCTGCAGTCGTTGAGCTGGCGGGCGATGTTCTGGATCGTGCTGCCGTTCGCCGTCCTCGCCCTGGTGCTGGGTGGGGTGTTCATCCGCAACGTCACCGAGCCGAGCAAGGCGCACCTCGACTTCGTCTCCGTACCGCTGGCGGCACTCGGATTCGGCGGGCTTGTCTTCGGGCTGAGCAGTATCGGTGAATCGGCGTCCGGACATGCGCCGATCCCGCCGTGGGTATCGCTCACGGTCGGTGCCGCCGCCTTGGCGCTCTTCGTCGTGCGCCAGCTGAAACTGGTGGACCGGGGCCGGGCGTTGCTGGATCTGCGGACGTTCTCGGTCGGCCCGTTCCGGCTCGCCGTCATCCTGATGGCCTGCCTGATGCTGAGCCTGTTCGGCGCGCTCATCATCCTGCCCATGTATCTGCAGAACGTACTCGGCAAGGACGTCCTCACCACCGGGCTGGTGCTGCTGCCGGGCGGTCTGGTCATGGGCTTGCTGGCCCCGTTCGTCGGTGCCCTGTTCGACCGGTGGGGCGCGCGGCCGCTGGTGCTGCCCGGCACCATCGCGCTCAGCATCGGCTGCTGGATTCTGGCCACCCTGGACGAGCACTCCTCGATCGCGCTGGTGATCACCGCGCATGTGATCGTCAGCGCGGGCATCAGCTGCGGGTTGACACCGTTGATGACCTCGGCGCTGGGTTCGCTGCCGCCGGAGCTGTACTCCCACGGCAGTGCGACCGTGAGCACCGTGCAACAGGTCGCGGGTGCGGCCGGTACCGCGCTGTTCATCACGATGATGACCCGTGGCACCGAATCGTCGCTCGGCGAGGGAGCCCAGCCGGTCTCGGCTGCCGCCGACGGTGTGCACACCGCCTTCCTGGTCGCGGCTGTGCTGTCGCTGGTATTGATCGCTGCGGCAGCGATGGTGCGCTCACCGAAGCAGACGACTCCGGCCGAAGAGAGTGACCGGCTGACGAAGGTGGCGCACTGAGGTCGGTGACGTACTCAGGACGTGACGTAGCGGCGTAGGCGACATCGTGGACGACGCAGTACCCCGGAATTCCCTGTTCCCGGAATTCCGGGGTACTGCGCATTCACCTAGGTGTGGGAAACCCGCACTCCCGTAGGCCCGTTCGCGCCCTTATGCTCGGGAAGTCCTGTCGCCTGCAAGTTTGGAATGTGATGACCGATCCTCAGCCGCCCTTCGACCCGTCCAAGGGGCAGCAGTACCCGCCGGGCCAGCAGTATCCGTCCGGTCAGCAGTACGCATCGGGGCAGCAGTACCCGCCGGGGCAGCAGTTCGCAGCGGGGGAGCAGTATCCGTCCGGTCAGCAGTACGCGCCCGGCCAGCAGTATCCCTCGGGTCAGCAGTACGCGCCGGGTCAGCAGTATCCGTCCGGTCAGCAGTTCCCGCAGGGGCAGCCGTACCCGTCGCAGCCGGGTTTCGGCGGGCAGCCGCAGTACGGCGCACCCCCGCAGGGTTACGTCCAGCCGGGGCAGCCGCCATACGGTGCGACCGGTGCGCCGGTATCGCCTGCCGATGCCAAGATGTGGGCCATGCTGGCGCACCTGGGCGGCATTCTGCTCGGCTGGATCGCGCCGCTGATCGTCTGGCTGATGTACAAGGATCGCGACGAATTCGTCCGTCGGCACGCCGTGCAAGCGTTGAACTTTCAGATCCTGTTCTTCATCGGCATGATCGTGAGCATCCTGCTGACGATCATCTTGATCGGACTCGTACTGATGCCGATCGTCGGGATCACAGCCTTGGTCTTCATGATCATGGCCGGTCTGGCAGCCAACAAGGGCGAGGAGTACAAGTACCCGATCAATGTTCCGTTCGTGAAATGAGCGGATGCGGGCCGGTGATCGCCGGCCCGCAACCCGGCAGCGGTACCGGAACGGCGCAGTTGCCCGGTACCGCGGCTTTTCACGGCCGTAGTACCGCTGTCAGGAATTCGGTCTGGTCGTGGACGGTCTGCTCGAACAGATCGTCGAAATAGATATCGAAATGCCCAGCGGGATAGCGCTTCACCTGGGCGTGTTTGGTTTTCCCGGCGGCGCGCAGTGCAGGTTTCACCGGTGTGATCGAATCCTTGTCGCACAGGGCATACAGCACCGGCATCTTCAGTTCCTTGGCATGCCTGCCCGGCCGGTCGAACAGCAGCGGAAAGGCCGCGCGCGCCGGAATCTTCGGCCGGTACGCCGGACTCTCTTCGGCCAGCCGGCCGAACCCGGCCGGTACTTCCTTACCGGTCGCCATCGCCGCGGCGCGTTTACGCCCGGCGAGCCGGATCTGGACCGGCTTACGGAAGATCGTGCCGAACAGTGCATCCGTGATGGCCAGGGTGCCGACCTTCACGAGGCTGATCGGCCCCTTCGCCAGCGCCGAGGAGAATCCGCTGACGAACGGAGCCTGTGCCACGACCGCCGCGATATAGGCATCGTCGGGTGCCACGGACAGTGCGTGACCGCCGCCCAGCGACGTCCCCCACAGCGCGATCCGCGTGGCGTCGAAACCTCGCAGAGCCCGCGCGTAGGCGATGGCGGAGGTCCAGTCTTCGCGCTGCCGCGCGATATTGACCGTTTGCCGCGGTTCGCCGTCACTGCTACCGAAATGCCGGTAATCGAATACCAGAACCCCCATTCCCGCGGCGGCGAATCGCCGCGCGTACCGATCCAGACCCATTTCCCGGTTCGCACCCAGTCCGTGCCCCATCACCACGATGGGGCGGGGTTTGGGCGGACCGGCCGGTTGGTAAAGCCAGCCGGCACATTTCTGACCTCCCGACGGGAAGCCGACCTCCACACGCTCCATGATCAGTGACGGTACCGAGGTGTTGTTTTGCCGAAGTTGTCAGTCCGGCTGGGCGCCGGCGCCGCGACCGGCCGGGGCCGTGGTGCCGGGGCCGTGGTGGGGGCGCCCGGCGGAGCGGATCAGGGTGATTCCGTAGCCGGTGAGCCACACCGCCCACAGCAGCCAGCCGGCCAGTCCGAGCAGGGAGAGGCTGCCGTGACCGGTGACGATCAGCGGCGTGAGGGTCGCCGAGGCGAATTGCAGGCAGGCCGCGACGATTCCGAGTACCAGCAGCCACCGGGCGAGCAGGCCGGCGGCGAATCCGGCTGTGCCGAGCCCGAACATGGCCAGCGCGAGGAACGTGCCGTTGAACCCGAATACCGCTTCGTGCAGGGCCCAGAGTGTGCCGATACTCGCCGGATCGTCGACCGTGGTCATCGCCAGCCGGATCGCGACCACGAGGGTGAAGGTGGCGTTCTGTAGCAGTACTCCGGCGAAACCGGCATAGGCCCAGGCGGTCCGGCCGCCCCTGGGGAGGACCGCGGCCAGTGCGCCTGCCGCGAACAGGGTCGCCAGTGCCCAGACGGTAGGCAGTAGTGCCGAGACCGCGATGGTGGGCTGGTCGGCGGCCAGGAAGAATTCGATCGCCTCATCGGTGGTTGAACCGGGCGAGGGCATTCCGGCGGGTACGAGGACGAGATTGGCAGCGACGATGAGCAGTGCGAAGCCGATTCCCGCCGCACCGGCGGTGCGCTGGGCGACCACGGCATCGAAGTATTTGCTGGGCATATATTGAATATAAGGTACGTAAACCGAAAGGGGAACCATGGACGGCGAGTCCGACCGGCGCCGATACGATTCGCTGCGCAGAACCGCACAGGCGCAGGAGACCACCGCGCAGATCGCCCGCTGCGCTCGCGAACTCTTCGTCACGCGCGGGTGGGCGGCCACGACGGTGCGCGAGGTCGCCAAGGCCGCCGGCGTCTCGGTGCCCACGGTGTATGCGGCCTACGGCAACAAGACCGGGCTCACCCGGGCTCTTGCCGACGCCGCGGACCTCTCCGGCGACCTTCCGCGCATGATCACCGAACTGGAAGCGGCGCCCGGCCCGGCCGCGCAGCTGGCGGCGATGGCCGGTTACGACCGCCGGCTGTTCGAACGGGCCGGAGATGTCATCGTGCTGCTGCGGGAGGCAGGTCGCGCGGAACCCGAACTCGCGCGCGAGTATCGCGACGGCCGCCACCGCGCCGACGAGACCCGCGTCCAGGTGTTCTCCGGATGGCCGGATGGTGTGCTGCGATCCGGGCTCACGGTGGACGAGGCCGTCGATATCTACGCCGCACTCTGCAATATCGACGTGTTCACCGTGCTGACCGGCGAGCGTGGGTGGGCGCCGGACCGGGTCGAGCACTGGTGGGGCACGGCCCTGGCCCGGGAACTGCTGACACCCTCGTGATCGGCTGGGCGGGGCGGGAGCCGGGGCCGGCAGCGAGTATCGTGAGCGGCGGATGAGCCGGCCGGGCGGTCGCGGCGCCGGGAACGGACACTCACGTGGTGTCACGCCGGGCGCCGAGGAAAGTCCGGACTCCACAGAGCAGGGCGGTTGCTAACGGCAACCCGGGGCGACCCGCGGGACAGTGCCACAGAAAACAGACCGCCCGTGGCCCGTCAGGGCCGCGCGGTAAGGGTGAAACGGTGCGGTAAGAGCGCACCAGCGCCCCGGGTGACCGGGGCGGCTCGGTAAACCCCGCCCGGAGCAAGGTCGAAGGCCGCACCCACGGTGCGGCTGCGCAGGTGTTCGAGGGCTGCTCGCCCGAGCCTGCGGGTGGACCGCTCGAGGTACCCGGCGACGGTGTGCCCAGATGGATGGCCGCCACCCGGTGCGAACCGGGGACAGGATCCGGCTTAAAGGCCGGCTCATCCGCGCCCCGAACATCCCACGATCAGAGTGGGTTACAACCGGTTAGAACCGGTTGGGATCAGCAGGTCAGAACCCGTTTCCTGTCGAACCCGCCGCTACGCGACTCACGCGACAGACACGCCACCACGCGCCCGGAGAGACGGGATTTCGACGGGACGCGGGACACAGACGGGACAGCGGGGGACCGGCTACAGCAGGTCCCTAGTCGCTGCGCGACTATCGGATCCGGCTGCGTCGGCGGCTCTGATCCGCCCGCTCCACTGACGCCCCGTTATCGAACCCTGGTAGCGCGGGGCGCGCGAGTGACCGGTGTCGCGACGGCCCGGACGGAGGGGAGTTTGCGCATCCGGGTGGTACTACCCTCCGCGTCGGCTGTGGTGGCGGCCCGGTTACGCGGCCGGCGGACGGGTGCGGCGCCGACTCTTCCGTGGGCCGTTTCCCAGCCCGCGACGAACGCCGCCTGCACCGCGTCCACCTCGGCAGCGCCGATCCGGTGGGTTGTGCGGTACTCCTCCCAGGAGGCTTCGCGGGCCTCCCGGGCCCGGCTGTGGATCCCGGCCCGTAACACCTCCGTTGCCAGCTCGGTGACGGTGCGGCCCTTCACGGCTGCTCGGTCCATGAGGATCCGATGGTCCGCGCTCTGCAGGCGGACCAGGATGTCGATATAGCTCATCGGAACTTCCTCGGGGCTGAGCCTTCGCCGGAGCTGCTGCCGCTTCGGTTCGGGCATGGCGGTCTCGGTGGCGGAAGCCCGGGCGTCGAAGGCCCGGGTGCCCGCCGCTAACCTGTCGTTGCGCTGCAACGACGCGGTTATCTGTGTAGTCGCGCCGGTCGGTTTCGGGGTTACTGCCCGAGGTGTCCCAAAAAATAGGGGTTGGACAGCGGAACCCGCGCGTATTACAGTCGCCGCCGTCGGCGCGCCGTGGTGGACGGGCCGGAGCAATATCGGTTATCGCCCTTTTCCGGCGGAGACGTAGGTTCGAATCCTGCCGAGGACTTCGGTTCTCGTCGTTCAGCGGTCCAGGACACCCGAATACCGGTCTGCACACCATGACCGTCCACCGGCGTTTGCCGGGTCGATTTTCTGGGGACGGGAGGATGAATGACGATTCTGGTGACCGGTGCCACCGGCAATATCGGTCGGAAGGTCGTCGATGAACTGCTGGCCCGCGGTGTCACGGATATTCGTGCGCTGACCGTGGACCCCGCGCGGGCCGCGCTGCCGGAGGGAGTGACGGCCGTTCGCGGGTATGTCCGCAAACCGGAAACCTTGCCCGCGGCGCTCGACGGCGTCGAACGGATGTACCTGGCCCCGGCACCGGACATCGCGGGCGACGTGGTTGCGCTGGCGCGGGCCGCGGGGGTTCGTCATATCGTCGATCTGTCCGGCGAACCCGACAGCTGGTGGGGCACGGTCCCGGATGCGGTCGAGGCGAGTGGCCTGGCATGGACGCATCTGTGGCCCGGGGATTTCATGGAGAACACCGGGATCTGGGCGCCGCAGATCCGGGAGACGGGCACGGTCCGCGAACCCGACCCCGATGCCGGCAGCACCCCGATCGCCATGGACGATATCGCGGCCGTGGCCGCCGCGGCGCTGACCGGCGACGACCATATCGGTCGCGCCTACTCGTTGACCGGGCCGGAGAAACTCACCCGGGCGCAACTGCTGGCGCAACTCGCGTCCGCACTGGGCCGAGAGATCGAATTCGTGCGGTCGACCCGCGAGGAAACGATCCGGGCACTCACTCCGGCCATGGGCGATACCGCCACCTGGTACGTCGACAATGTGCTCACCGGGCTGGACGGGATCACGCTGCCGGCGAACCGGGTCGCCGAAGAAATCCTCGGACGCCCGGCGATGACATTCGCCGAATGGGCGGCACGTTACGCGTCCGGGATTTTCGATCCCGGCCCCGATCTGCGGGATTGAGCGAAAAGGGATTTCCGCCCTTTCCGGCTATTTCGGACCGTACATTCCGCACGTTCCCGGTATCGGTCGGAAACCCCGGTATGGGCTGTTGTTACTGCTGCCCGCACATCGCCGCAACCATCTGATAGACGGCCTCGGTTTCCTGTGGTGCCGGTGCAGTCCCGCCGGTATCGAGGCGGCCGGTGAGCGCGGCGGTGGCCTCGTCCTCGGGTGTACCCGACCGGATATCGGCACAGGTCTCGGTGAAGATCGCGGTGATCGCGGCGTCATCGTGGCCCTCGGCCAGCCCGGGGAAAGCGCCGCGGAAACCGATGACGAAGGAACCGGCCTTCACCTGGTCGATTTTCGCGGTATCGGGGTTCGCGACCGACGAGGTCGCGGCGGTATCCGGCTCCGCACTGTCGCTCTGGCAGGCGGTCGCGGCGACCGCGAATGCCACGAGGGCTGCGGGCAGGAGAGCTGAGGGTCTTTTCACGGCCCGGATGGTAACTCCACGAGGTGGACACCGCCCCCCGCCGGGCGGGGGGCGATGTTCACCCAGCGGCCGTTCAGGCAGTGGGTCCGACGACGAACATCTGCGCCAGTGCGGTGGCCTGCTGCGGGCCGACGAGAGGAAGCAGATAGTCATAGATGAGAGTGGACATACGTGAGGAAACTCCAACTCGGATTCGTTGAACGCTTACGGTCCGCCACAGTAGCAGTTGCGGGGGAAGGGCGAACTTTTCGCGAGAGATTCGTGCAGAGGTGGCATAAAGGGTGATCGGCGTCATAAGGTATGCGCGTCGGCAGGCTCGCCGGCGCCCCTCGAATGTGCCGTCGAGCCGATTCATACCTATCGAAGACAGGTCACATCACATATGCGGGTAGCACGTACCTTGGCAGCCGGAGCCTTCATCGCCGGGGCCGCATCCGTTCTCGCCACCGTGGGCGCCGGTTCGGCCGGGGCGGTCGCCGTGACGCCGATGCCCGATGTCGGTGGGGTGCGGGTCGACCTCAGCCCCGCGGACACCCAGTGGGTGCACAACAGCAATTTCGGGCATATGCTCGCGGCTATTCCGCATCCGTCGGCTCCCTCGTTCGGGATGGCGCTGGATGCGGCCGCGGCGGTGTCGTCGGCACAGCCGAACGGCCGGGTGGTTTTCACCGTATTCGGTCCGTTGCACGAACTGAACGGGTCGATGCTGGCAGTGCAGTAGCGCGGCAACACTTTTCGCGGCTCGGGCCGGTACCGGATCTCGGTACCGGCCCGGGCCGTCTGTATTCGGTGGGTGTCCGCGGTGTGGCCTGCTCAGGACTTGTCGATGGCCGCCGCGGCCGCCGGATACTGGGCCAGGCAGCGGCCGGCCGCGGTGTCCTCGGCATCGGCGAGGGTTTCGTACAACCGAGTGTCCTCACCGGCGGCGTGCGCGGCGGCGGCGTGTGCGCGCAGGGCGTCATACGATTCGACCGCGTCGCGATGGTCGCCGAGCACGGTCTGCAGGTGTTTGGCCCGCCCGCCCAGATCCGCCGCGAATTCGTTCAGCACCGCTTCCGCTGCCTCGCAGGAGTACCGTAACCGCTTGGCGCTCTTGCGGATATCGTGTAGCAGCTCGACCCGGTCGGCGGGTGCCGCGGTCGGTTCGGCGCGCACCAGACGGCGCACCCGTTTACGGTCGGCCCGCAGTACGGAATCGAAAACCTCGGCCGCGGGCGAACCGCTCACCGAGGTGCGCAACGGTGGGTGCTTACGCCACTTCTTCAGCTCGCCACGGACGTCCCGGTAGCGGGCGCTGTCCAGCGCGGTGAGTACCGCGCGGTGGGCGGCGAGATAACGATCGCGCTCCGCCCGGACCAGCCGCTTACGCGTGGGCTTCAATGCGGCGCAATCCTTTTCGGCATACCGGGCAAGGAGGTCGGCGAATCGGGCACCGCGGACCTCCGCATCCCGGGCGACCCCCAGAATTCCGGCGAGCCAGGCCAATTCGGTGCGCACCCGGTTGGCCGCATCGGGGTCGAGCAGCCGTTTGTAGGAGCGCAGCACACTGCGCAGCCGCCGGGTCGCGACCCGCATCTGGTGCACCGAATCGTCGGCGTCGGCCCGGACTTCCGGTTCGGCCGCGAGTAACCGTTCGATATCGGCACGTAACGCGGCGGTGAGTGCGGCCCCGGCGGTGCCGGGTTCCGGGCTCATCCGGGTACCGCCGCGAAGGTATCGGTGGCCTCGACGAGGTGATGCACGATTCCGGGTTCGGTGGCCGAATGCCCGGCATCGTCGACGATCCGCAGCCGCGAGTCGGGCCAGGCCCGGTGCAGATCCCATGCGCTGACCGCCGGGCAGACGATATCGTGGCGGCCCTGCACGATGATCCCCGGAATATGGGTTATCGCAGCGATATCGCGCAGCAGCTGCCCCTCGTCGAGGAATCCGCCGTGCCGGAAATAATGGTTCTCGATCCGGGCGAAGGCGAGCGCGAAACGAGGATCGCCGGCATCGGCGGTCCGTTCGGGGTCGGGGCGCAGCGAACTGGTCGCGGCTTCCCAGGTGGACCAGGCGACGGCGGCCGCGGTCGCGACGCCGGGGTCGGCGGAATGCAGTAACCGGTGGTAGGCCTCCACCAGGTCGCCGTCGCGTTCGGCGGCCGGGACGGGGGCGAGGAACTTCTCCCATTCGTCCGGGTACACGTATCCCGCGCTGCCGTTGTAGTACCAGTCGATTTCTTTGCGGCGCAGCAGGAATATCCCGCGCAACACCAGTTCGGTCACGCGGTGCGGATACTTCTGCGCGTAGGCCAGCGACAGGGTCGAACCCCAGGAACCGCCGAAGACCAGCCACCGCTCGATTCCGAGCTCGGCGCGCACCGCCTCGATATCGGCGATCAGATGCGCCGTGGTGTTCACCGACAGATCGGCGCCGTCGGCGATATGCGGGGTGGAATTCCCGCAGCCGCGCTGATCCAGGAGCACGATCCGATAGCGCTCGGGGTCGAAGTAGCGGCGGTTGAGCGCGGAGGTGCCGCCGCCCGGGCCGCCGTGCAGGAACACCGCGGGTTTACCGGCCGGGTTACCGCTGGTCTCCCAATAGATCGACTGACCGTCGCCGACCTCGAGCATGCCCCGGTCGTACGGTTCGACCGGGGGATACAGGGTGCGCATCACAGCGTCAGCACGCCGGCTGCCAGCTCGGGCAGCCCCAGCGCATCGAGGGCCTCGGTCCGCACATCCGGGCAAGCGGCGGTGGTGGCCCGGTCGACAACCGCGGTATCACCCAGGAGCTGGGGATTGCCCACACCGTTGGTGAGCGCCCATTCGTGCGCCATGAGGTTCAGGCCGATCCGGCCGATCGTCGGCCCCTGAACCCGCCAATTCGACAGCTCCGGTTCCAGCATGGCGCACAGGTTCTGCGCAGCTTTGTCCGAAACCTCGAGTGGGGTGGCGGGCGCGGTGCCGGTGCCGGTCGGCGCCGCGGTCGCGCTCGTGGTGGTGGAAGTGACGGAAGAGCTCGCGGCCGGTGAACCGGTCTGCACACCACCACATGCGGTCAGCAGTGCCGCCCCGCACACTCCCGCCACCACCAGGGCGCCCCGTGCCGTCCGAACGGTTGTCCAAGCGCGTTGCCGCATCAGTACCTCTGTACTCGAGTCGAAAGCTTCTCGACACCGAGTTTGCCATCTCCGGCAGAGGTGGGAAGCCGCTCCGGCCCGGACGCGGGCTCAGAAGCTGTGCTCGGGCCCCGGGAAAGTACCGCTGCGCACCTCGGCGGCGTACGCGGCGGCGGCCGTGCGCAGTTCGTCACCCACCGCGGCGAACCGCTTCACGAACTTCGCGGTTTTACCGCTGGTGTACCCGGCCATGTCCTGCCACACCAGCACCTGGGCGTCGCAGTCGGCGCCCGCGCCGATCCCGATGGTCGGGATGGTCAGCTTCCGGGTGACCTGGCCGGCGACATCGGCGGGCACCATCTCCATCACCACCGAGAACGCGCCCGCGGCCTGCACCGCGATCGCATCGGTCAGCAGGCCTTCGGCACCCGCGCCGCGGCCCTGGACCCGGAAACCGCCGAGGGTGTTCACGCTCTGCGGGGTGAACCCGATATGCGCCATCACCGGGATTCCGGCGGCGGTGAGCAAGGCGATCTGATCGGCGACGCGTTCGCCGCCCTCCAGTTTCACCGCGTGCGCGCCGCCCTCCTTCATGAACCGGGTAGCGGTCGCGAGTGCCTGCTCGGGGGAGCTCTCGTAGCTGCCGAACGGGAGATCGGCGACCACCAGGGCGTGCGGGGCACCCCGTACCACGCCGCGGACCAGCGGGATCAGCTCGTCGGTGGTGATGGGCACGGTGGTGTCGTACCCGTACACCACATTGGCGGCCGAATCGCCGATCAGCAGGACCGGGATCCCCGCCTCTTCGAAGAGGCGGGCGGTGGAGTAGTCGTAGGCGGTGAGCATGGCCCAGCGTTCGCCCGTCGCCTTCATCTGCTGGAGATGCTGGACGCGGGTCGGCCGGCGGGCCGGTTTCGCGGAATCCGCGGCGCCGGGAGCTTTCGCGGCGCCGTAGGCGGGCGTTTCCACGGCGGGATCGGGCATGGCTGATGATTCGGACATCATCGTCCCTTTCGTCTCCTCGAGGCCCTGACCGGGTCCCCGGGTGGGTGTGACGTCTACCAGTGTGCACCCGCGACAGAGCCGGAACTAACCCCGCGACCCGGTGCGGTTGGTCACATCCACGGTGGTCGGCGCCGGTGGGGCTAGCATGGCGCCGGTGCGGAGTGGGCGGTGTGGAGTGCCGGCGGGTGTGCTGGCGGCGGTGGCGATCCTCGTCGCGGGATGCGCGGACGAGCAAGAGGTGGCGACAGCGCCACCGGCGCCCGTCCCCGCGGAGCTGAGCCGCTTCTACGAGCAGGTACCGCAGTGGGAATCCTGCGCCGGGTATGTCGCGCCGGGGGAGAGCCTGCCGCCGGCCGCGCAGTGCGCGCGGATCGAGGTACCGATCGACTATGCCGAGCCCGACGGCCCGACCGCACAGCTGGCGTTGTCGCGGATGCGCGCGACCGGCTCGAAGATCGGGTCGCTGCTGCTCAACCCGGGCGGACCGGGGATGTCGGGACTGTCCACCGCCACGATCGGCGGCGGCACGCCGGTGGCCGAACGATTCGACCGGGTGGGTTTCGATCCGCGGGGAGTCGGCGCGTCCACTCCCGCGGTGACCTGCCTGACCCCGCCGGAGGCCGACGCCGAGCGCGCCGAAACACCCGAACCGAATACGCCGGCGGGGATCGCCGCCGACGAGGCCGAGAACCGCGAATACGCCGATCTCTGTATGGCGCGCAGCGGCGCCGATCTGCTCGCCCATATCGGGACCCGTGAGGTCGTGCAGGATATGGACATCATCCGCGCGGTACTGGGCGATCCGAAGCTCAACTATCTGGGTTACTCCTACGGCACGCGGCTCGGTACGGCGTATGCCGAGAAGTTCCCGGGCAATGTGCGGGCGATGGTCCTGGACGGCGCCATCGACCCGACCCAGGATCCGGTCGCGGAATCGCTACGACAGGCGGCCGGTTTCCAGCAGGCCTTCGACGCCTATGCCGCGGACTGCGTGAAATCGGCGGATTGCCCGCTGGGCACCGACCTCGCGCAGGTGATCCCACGTTTCCGGGAGCTGGTGGATCCGCTGTGGGATACCCCGGCGGCCACCACCGATCCGCGCGGTCTCGGCTATGACGATGCGATCACCGGCGTCCAGCAGACCCTCTACAGCGCCGATTTCTGGCCGGTGCTCACCGTCGCGCTCACCGAGCTGAGCCAGGGTCGCGGCGATACCCTGCTGCAGCTCGCCGATATGTACAACGGCCGCCGCGACGACGGCAGCTACAGCAACCTGACCGACGCCTTCAACGCGATCCGCTGCGTGGACGATCCGCGGGTCACCGATCGGGCCGTGGCCGGGCGCCAGGACACCGAATATCGTGAGGCGGCCCCCTTCCTGGACGACGGCCGCGGTACCGGCGCGGCGCCGCTGGAGTTGTGCGCGGGCTGGCCGGTCCCGAACACCAGCCGACCGCATGAGATTTCCGTGGAAGGCCTCCCGCAGACGGTGGTGGTTTCCACCACAGGGGATCCGGCGACGCCCTATCAGGCGGGCGTGGATCTGGCCGGGCAACTCGGGGCGGCCTTGATCACCCATGAGGGCGATAGCCACACTGTTGTCTTCAACGGCGGCGCGACCTGCGTCGACGATGCGGTGATCAGCTATCTGATCGACCTGGAATCGCCGCCCGAGGGCCTGCGCTGCTGAGCGGTATTCGGCTCCGCCGACGAGCCGACACACAGCGCAGCACGCCATGTAACACGGATTTAACGCCGGGTGCTTACGCTCGCGGACATGGATCGCCAGAAGGAATTCGTGCTGCGGACGCTCGAAGAGCGGGACATCCGATTCGTACGTCTCTGGTTCACCGATGTGCTGGGCTATCTGAAGTCCGTCGCCATCGCGCCCGCCGAGCTCGAAGGGGCCTTCGAGGAGGGCATCGGATTCGACGGATCGGCCATCGAGGGGTTCGCCCGGATCTCCGAGGCCGATATGGTGGCCCGGCCCGATCCCTCCACCTTCCAGGTGCTGCCGTGGGCCTCCAGTAAAGGGCATCAGCATTCCGCCCGGATGTTCTGCGATATCACCATGCCCGACGGTTCACCGTCGTGGGCCGATCCGCGCCACGTCCTGCGGCGGCAGCTGAACAAGGCCGGTGATGTCGGCTTCAGCTGCTACGTGCATCCGGAGATCGAATTCTTCCTGCTGAAGAACCAGGCCGACGGACTCCCGCCCGTCCCCGCCGATACCGGCGGGTTCTTCGACCAGGCCGTGCACGATTCCGCCCCGAACTTCCGGCGCCACGCCATCGATGCCCTCGAATCCATGGGCATCTCGGTGGAGTTCAGCCATCACGAAGGCGCGCCCGGCCAGCAGGAGATCGATCTGCGCTACGCCGACGCGCTGTCGATGGCCGACAATGTGATGACCTTCCGCTACCTGATCAAGGAAGTCGCCATCGACGAGGGCGTGCGCGCGACGTTCATGCCCAAACCGTTCTCCCAGCATCCCGGGTCGGCCATGCATACGCATCTGAGCCTGTTCGAAGGCGAGGCGAACGCCTTCGCCGACCCCGACGATCCGGACAACCTCTCGGGGACAGCGCGGGCCTTCATCGCCGGCATTCTCGAACACGCGCACGAGATCAGCGCCGTCACCAACCAGTGGGTGAACTCCTACAAACGACTCATCCACGGCGGCGAAGCGCCGACGGCGGCCTCGTGGGGCCGGTCCAACCGCTCCGCGCTGGTCCGGGTGCCCATGTACACCCCGAACAAGGCCTCGTCGCGCCGGGTCGAGGTGCGCAGCCCCGATTCGGCCTGCAACCCCTACCTGACCTTCGCTGTTCTGCTGGCCGCCGGCCTGCGGGGGATCGAGAAGGGTTACGAACTGCCGTCCGAAGCCGAGGACGATGTCTGGTCGCTCACCGCGGCGGAACGGCGTGCCATGGGCTTCAAGGAACTGCCCGGCACGCTGGACGAGGCACTCAAGGCGATGGAACGGTCGGAACTGGTCGCCGAAACGCTGGGCGAGCACGTCTTCGATTTCTTCCTGCGCAACAAGCGCCGGGAATGGGCGGACTACCGGACCCAGGTGACCCCGTTCGAACTGCAGGAGTACCTCGGCCTGTAACGACGCGGCGGCGGGCGGGGGTCCGGCACACTTCGCGGCGCGGACCGGTTAACTTTGGCTCATGGTCCGCCCACCGTCCGCCCGGTCCGCCGTCCCCCGCGCCGGTCGGCTCGGATTACTCGAGCCGACGGCCGCCGAATCGCTGACAACCCTCGGCTGGGACAATGTCGAGAGCATCGCGGTGCTGTGGGCGCTGTCGCGCGCACCGGATGCCGATCTCGCGCTCGCCACCCTGATCCGGATCCGGGAATCTCTCGGAAGCGATTGGGACGGCTTGGATTCCGCGATCCGCGCCGAGCCGACCCTGCGGGGCAGGCTGTTCGCGCTCATCGGGTCCTCCACCGCGTTCGGTGATCATCTGGTGGCCGATCCGCGGTCCTGGACGATGCTGTGCCGCGAGGAACTGCCCGACCGGGACGAAGTGATCGCCGATCTGCTCGCGGTGGTCGGCGCCGAACCCGAAACCGGGCCCCATGCCTCGCCGATGTTGTTCCGCGCCACCGAATCCGGGCCCGAAGTGGTGGCCGCGCTGCGTAAACGCTACCGCGATCAGTTGATGCTGCTGGCCGCCGTCGATCTGGCCGCGACCGTGGAGGACGAACCGGTCATCCCGTACGAGGTGGTGGGCCGTCAGCTCACCGCGCTCGCCGATGCGGCGCTCACCACCGCGCTCGCGGTGGCGGTGGCGCGGGTATGCCGTGACGAACCGTGCCCGGTGCGGCTGGCCGTTATCGCCATGGGCAAAAGCGGGGCCTGCGAACTCAACTACGTCAGCGATGTCGATATCGTGTTCGTCGCCGAACCCGCCGACGCCACCGCCACCCGCCTGGCCGCGGAGATGATGACCATCGGCAGTTCCGCGTTCTTCGAGGTGGACGCGGCGCTGCGGCCCGAAGGCAAGGCCGGCGCCCTGGTCCGGACCCTCGAATCACATCTGGCCTACTACCAGCGCTGGGCGCGGACCTGGGAGTTCCAGGCGCTGCTCAAGGCGCGGCCGATGACCGGTGACCTGGCACTGGGGGAGCAGTACCGTGCGGCCACCGGAGCGATGGTGTGGACCGCCTCCGAACGCCCGGATTTCGTTCCCGATGTGCAGGCCATGCGGCGCCGTGTGGAGGATCTGGTGCCCGAGGACCTGCGGGACCGGGAACTGAAACTGGGCAGCGGCAGCCTGCGCGATGTGGAGTTCGCGGTGCAGCTCCTGCAACTCGTACACGGCCGTGTGGATCCGAAACTGCATGTACAGGGCACCGTGGAGGCACTGGCCGCGCTGGCCGCGCGCGGCTATGTGGGTCGCGAGGACGCCGCCAACCTCACCGCCTCCTACGAATTCTTGCGGCTGCTGGAGCACCGGCTGCAACTGCAGCGGCTCAAACGCACACACACCCTGCCCGCCGCCGAGGACGAGGAAGGTATGCGCTGGCTGGCCCGGGCCGCGCATATCCGGCCCGACGGTAAACGCGATGCCGCCGGTGTCCTGCAGGTGGAGTTGCGCCGCAACACCAGCCGGATCCGCCGCCTGCACACCAAACTCTTCTACCGCCCGCTGCTGGAATCGGTGGCCAGTATCGAATCGGCCGCGCTACGGCTCAGCCCGGACGCCGCCGTCCGCCAGCTCGCCGCGCTCGGCTACGCCGACCCGGAACATGCCCTGGGGCATCTGCGGGCCCTCACCAGCGGTATTTCCCGGAAGGGCCGGATCCAGGCGCTGTTGCTGCCGACCCTGCTGGCCTGGCTCGGCGATACCCCCGACCCCGATGCCGGCCTGCTGGCCTACCGGCGGGTTTCGGAAGGCCTGAACGACCAGGACTGGTATCTGCGGGTGCTGCGCGACGAAGGCGCGGTGGGGCAGCGGCTGATGATGATCCTGGGTTCCTCGGCGTACCTGCCCGACCTGCTGATCAACGCCCCCGAAACCATCCGTATGTTCGCCGACGGCCCCGAGGGCCCGCTGCTGCTGCGGCCCCAGCCCGCGGATGTGGCGGGCAGTATCCTCACCGCCGCCGACCGCTACGACGACCCCAGACGTGCCGTGGCGACCGCTCGTTCGCTGCGCCGGCACGAACTGGCCCGGGTGGCCTCGGCGGATCTGCTCGGGCTGCTCGATGTCCCGCAGGTCTGTGCCGCGCTGTCCTCGGTGTGGGTGGCGGTGCTCGAGGCCTCGCTGCGGGCGGTGATCCGCGCCAGTGTGGCCGAACGCGGAGCCCCCGCGCCCGCGGATTTCGCGGTGATCGGCATGGGCCGGCTCGGCGGAATGGAACTGGGCTACGGATCGGACGCCGATGTGCTGTTCGTCTGCAACCCGCGGCCGGGCGAGGACGAACACGTCGCGGTGAAATGGGCCAACGGGATCGCCGAACAGGTGCAGAAACTGCTCGGCGCTCCCAGTACCGACCCGCCGCTGCAGGTCGACGCCGGCCTGCGTCCCGAGGGCCGTAGCGGGCCGCTGGTGCGCACGCTTACGGCCTACGACGCCTACTACCGCCAGTGGGCGCAGCCCTGGGAAGTGCAGGCGCTGCTACGGGCCCATCAGGTGTCCGGCGATCAAGACCTCGGGCTGCGATTCCTGCACACGATCGATCCGGTGCGCTACCCGGCCGGCGGTGTCTCGGCCGACGCGGTGCGCGAGATCCGGCGGATCAAGGCCCGGGTGGATTCCGAACGGCTACCCCGTGGCGCCGATCCCGCCACCCACACCAAACTCGGTCGCGGCGGGCTCGCCGATATCGAATGGACGGTGCAACTACTGCAGTTGCGGTATGCGCACGAGGTCCCGGAACTGCACAACACCTCCACCCTGGAAGCCCTGGATGTCATCGCGAGCCACGAACTGCTCGGCACCGAGGACACCGACCTGCTCCGGCAGTCCTGGCTGACCGCCACCGCGGCCCGCAACGCCCTGGTACTGGTACGCGGGAAACCCAGCGACCAGCTGCCCGCACCGGGCCGCACCCTGTCCGCGGTGGCGCGGGTGGCCGGCTGGCCCAGTGACGACGGCGGGGAATTCCTCGACAACTACCTGCGGGTCACCCGTCGGGCGCGCGGGGTGGTGGAACGAGTCTTCGGCGTCTAGGTGCCTGCCGAGTGCCGCAGCCCCTTGGCTGCGGTGGGCCTGGCGGAATCCCTCACGCAGCGCCCAGTGAGCGGAGGCAGGTGACGACGGCCTCGAGTGCCCGCCGGTCCTCGAGGTCGGGCGGGCGGCTGCCGCCTTCGGCGGTGATCGTCACCCGGCTGCCCGTGCGGATACCGAGGTCGGTCCAGCACCACGGGAGAACGGGCAGGTTAACCGCGTGGCCGCCTGCCGCGACGGTGATGCGAGAGGTGTAGCCGGCGGCGCTCATGGCCAGCTCTTCGGCAGATTCCGTGGTCAGCGCACCGGGTGAACGGATTTCTTCGACGTACACGGGTCCTCCTTCACCACAGATGCGCCCAGTGTAGTGATCCGGCGTCGATCGTGTCCGGTCGCCGGCACATCACGTCCGGCGGCCCGATCGTCGAATATCCCCTGCCCCGCGGACGGTGACGTCAGCGAAAGTGTAAAAGCTCACTCGGGTCCTTCAACAACTCATTCGAGCGGTTAGGATGATATCCGTGACTGCCGAAGGTTTGGACATCTCGCTCCGCGCCGGCCGCCGGGAATGGGCGGCACTGGGTGTGCTCGTGCTGGTCGTCACGCTGCTCGCCGTCGACGCCACGGTGCTCTACCTGGCGGTGCCGGCGTTGACCGCCGATATCTCACCCACTGCCACACAGCTGCTGTGGATCGGGGATATCTACTCGTTCGTGCTGGCGGGCCTGCTGATCACCATGGGCAACCTGGCCGACCGGATCGGCCGGAAACGCCTGTTGCTCCTCGGTTCCGCGGCCTTCGGTATCGCATCGCTCATCTCCGCGTTCGCACCGAATCCCGAAACCCTCATCGCCGCGCGAGTACTCCTGGGCGTGGCCGGGGCGACGCTGATGCCGTCGACATTGTCGATCGTCCGGGCGATGTTCGCCGATCCGAAACAACGCACCACCGCGATCGCGTTCTGGTCGATGGGCGCGACGGCCGGCGCGGCACTGGGGCCCCTGGTCGGTGGTGTGCTGCTCGAAAATTTCTGGTGGGGTTCGGTGTTCTTGATCAACCTGCCCATCATGGCGCTGGTCCTGATCGCGGGACCGGTGCTGATCCCGGAATCCCGTGGACGCGCCACAACTCCCATCGATCTGCTGTCCTCCCTGCTGTCGATCGTGGCGATCGTCCCCCTCGTGTATTCCGTGAAGCATTGGGTCGGCAGTGGATGGGACTGGACGATCCCGGTCTGCGTGCTGCTCGGGCTGGCCGCCGGGTGGGTCTTCCTGCGCCGCCAGCAGCAGCTCACCGATCCACTGCTCGATATCTCCCTGTTCCGGCTGCCCGCGTTCTCGGGTGCGGTGGCCGCCAACGGTTTGGCGATCTTTGCGTTCGTGGGCCTGCTGTTCTTCTTCTCTCAGTATCTGCAACTGGTTCGTCAGTACGGACCGTTGCAGGCCGGGCTGGCCGAACTACCGACAACTCTGGCGTCGATGGCGGTCATCGCGTTCGTCGCCGTGCTGTCGGCGCGGCTGGGCGCCGGGCGGGCAATCGGGCTGGGCCTGGCTGTCGCGGCGATCGGTCTGGCCGGGATCGGCCTGACCACCTCCCAGACCACCTACTGGGGACTCGGCGTCGCCTTGGTCGTGATCGGGCTCGGTGTAGGTGTGGCGATGACACTCTCGACGGACGCGGTGGTCTCGGCGGTACCGAAAGAACGCGCCGGCGCCGCATCCGCCATCGCGGAAACCGCCTACGAACTCGGAGTGGCCCTGGGTATCGCGGTCCTCGGGTCGGTCCACCTGGCGATGTACCGCTCGCACTTGGACCTACCCGCCGGCACAGCCGCCGCCGATGCGGCGGCCGCGGAGCAGTCCCTCGCCGTAACAGTCGACACCGTCACCGATGCGGCGGTCGTCGAGCACGCCCGGTCCGCATTCGCCGACGCGGTGCAGACCACCTCGTTCCTCGCCGCGGGGCTCCTCATCGTCTCGGCGGTGGTGGCCTGGCGCGTGATTCCCTCGCCACGGGATGCCAAGGTGAGTGCCGATGACTCGCACTGAACCGGTTGCCACGCGGGACAAAGAACGTACCCGCCGGGCAATCCTCGAAGCGGCCGAGCAGATGTTCTCGGAACACGGATCCAAGGCCAGTCTCGCCGCGATCGCGAAGGCGGCGAGCGTGACCCAAGGCGGTCTCCGGCATCATTTCCCTAGCCGCGCGGAACTGCTGTCCAGGGTGGTCGAACACACCATCGAGCGCTGCTGGGCCGAGATCCACGCTTGTATCGACCTGTCCGAGAACCGCCCGGGAAAGTTCACCCGGGGCTATATCCGCGCGATGACCGGCGGCGGCGACCTCTACGGAACCATTCTCGACCCGATCGCCTTGAGCGCCGCGCTCGGCAACCTGTCCGAGGTCGAATCGCTGTATGCACGGGACGCCGAAAAGCTGAACGCCGCCTTCGACGCCGACGGTCTGCCCCGAGCGCGTGTCCTGATCATCCGATACGCCGCGGACGGGCTCGCGGTCGCGCGGTCCAGCCCCTACCTGACCAGTGCGGATCTCGCTGAGGCGCGAGCGGAGCTACTGGCGATGACGGAGGAGTCCTGACACCTGCCCGCGCCCCATCGAACGATGCGCAGAGGCGCAGACCGACCGGCGCGGCGTACACGGACCCGACACCATCTCGTCCGGCGTGAGTACGACCCGGCCGGCGGGGTTGTGGATCAAGCTCCTCCGTCGACCGGTCCGCCGGGCTCGGGCAGCCGGGCGGTCAACCAGGCGACCACATCGGCGAGGACCTGATCGCGTTCGGGTTCGTTGAAGATCTCGTGGTACAGGCCGTCGTAGCGGCGCACCGTGAGATCGGTGGTGCCCGCGCGCTGTTCGATCCGGTCGGTACTCGCCGGGGCGGCGATGGCGTCGGCGGTTCCGTGCATCGCCAGGGTCGGTACGCGCAACTGCGGCAACCGGTCGAGCACCTGCCCCGCGGAGGCCAGGATTTCGGTGGCCGTGCGGGCGGGCAGTTTGCCGCGGAATACCAGCGGATCGTTGTCGTAGGCGGTGACCACGTCCGGGTCGCGGCTGATCTGCGACGAATCCAGTGCCAGCACACCCAGATTCGGCGTGAGACGGGTGAGTAGCGGCGCCAGTAGCCGCTGCACGGGGTTCCCGGCATCGATGATCAGCGGCGGCGCCGAAACCACCACACCCGCAACGTCGAGCGGCTCCCGGGTCGCCAGGTAAAGCGTGATCAGCGCACCCATCGAATGCCCGATCACGAACGCGGGCACCCCGGGATGCTCGTCCCGGACCAGCGCCAGCAGGGCTGCCACCTTGTCCGCGGCATCGGCTATCGAACCGAGATTGGCCGGTGCGCCGATCCGTGCGGATTCCCCGTGGCCCACATGATCGAGGGCATGGACCGCGAAACCGGCCGCGGCCAGCGTCCGGCCGACACGGTCGTATCGCCCCGAATGCTCGGCCACCCCGTGGACGAGCACGACCACCCCGCGCACCGGTGCCTCGGGCAGCCAGGAGCGGCGGGCCAGCCGGTGACCGGCATGCTCGAATTTCCCGCGCTCGGTGCGGATGTTCTGGTCGCCGGTCACTGGTCCTCCCTCACCGCCGGTCCACAGGATCCGCGGAAGCCGAGGTGCCGGCGGGAATTCCCGTCATCTCGGTTCCTGACCCCTCGGCTCGTCAGCGCCCCTGTCTCGGGTCGGCGAGCGCGATGAACAGGCGTCGGTTGAATTCGATCAGCCGAGCCTAGTTCACCCGGGACAGGGGCTCGTGGTTTCCGTGGATCCGGGCCGGCCGGCGGCTCGTCGCGACCTGCCGGTTCACCGGCCGGACTAGATGATGTCGCGGCCTTCTGCTTTGGCGTCACGCCACTCCCGGACGAAGGCGCGCACGATGACGAACAGGACGCCGGCGACGATCAGCGGCCAGATCAGCACATAAAGGGTGAGCAGGGCGGTCATACGGTTTCCTTTCCGGCCGGGTCCAGAGTTTCCGGCTGCGTTGTTTCCGCCGGCCGGGCGTCGAAATCGCCTGTGCGCTGCTTGATGAGCGCGAAATCGAACTCCCGCCTGGCCGGCAAGGTCAGCACCACGCATGTCACCGTGCTCACGGAATAGGCCACCAGCGACCCGGACAGCACGGGGTAGGTGTGCAGGAACCCGATGGTGAACGGCGCGGCGGCGAGGGTCGAGACCGTGCCCGCGACGAGGGCCACCCGCCTGCCGAAGAACCCGAACGCCATCAGCCCGAGCACAACACCGATACCGATCGTGGCCCACACATCGGAGACGATGCCGAGCGGGCCCGACAGGTCCACCCAGGAAAAACGGACCGGGATGAACGCGGCCAGGCCCAGAACCACTGCCGCGCTGAAGGCGAGATTGGTGACCCGATTCCAGTAGAAGCTCGCGATCACCGGGAACACCAGCGCTCCCCACATCGCACCCACGAACACGAGCAGATCCAGGATGTTCAGCTGCGAACCGGCGAAATAGAGCGCCGCCGCGATCGCGACGATCATCGTGATCCGGCCGATGAGGATCATCGTGCGCGGATCGGCATGTTTCTTGCCCGCCACATTGTGGCCGTAGATATCGGCCATCGTGATGGACGCGAGCGCGGTGAGATCGGCATCGGCGGTCGAGGAGAGCGAACCGATGATCATCACGAAGAACACGCACAACAGCAATGGGCTCAGGTACGTCGCCGCCATCTGCGGAATCAGATTGTTGACATCGCCGTCGATCGGATCGATCCCGGCGTACAGGGCGATGACACCGAGCATGCCGATCCCGATGATCGTGGCCCCGTACCCGACCGTCGCGGTGACGAACGTCTTCTTGATCAAATCCTCGCGCACCGCGAACAGCCGCTGCGCGATCGTCTGGTTACCGATCGCATAGGCAAGTACCGCCGCGATATAGGGGGCGCCTTGGTTGAAGAACGCATCGGAGGAGAAGAAGTTGCCCTGCTGCGGAGTCAGGTTGGCTGCCCCGGTCTCGAACAGGCCGGGACCACCCGCGGCGAAGAACACCACCGGAATGATGATCACGACGGCACCGAGCATGGCGAGCACCTGCACGAAGTCGGTCAGCACCGAGGCACGGAATCCCGACCAGAGCGTGTACAGCAGAATCCCGGCCGCGATCGCCACAATGCCCTGGCTGAAGGTGAACGGTGTGAGCATGCCGATGAGCGCACCGCCCGCGATCAGATTCGAGGTCAGGCTGATCAGGCTGCCGATCACATTCGATCCTGCGAGCATGAGCTGGCTGGACCGCCCGTGGCGGGCGTACATGACTTCCGCGATGGTGTGCGCCCGTGGCGCGACCTGGCGGATCCGGCGCCCGAACGGATAGATCAGCAGGATCATCAGCGCGCCCCACAACCCGTAGTGAATGGGTCCGGAGATGCCGTAGGTGTAGCCGGAGGTGGCCGATGCGTACATCGACGACGCCCAGATCCAGGTGGCTGTCATCGAGGCGGCGGAAATACCGAAACCGATACGGCCACCGCCTGTCATATACCCGTCGGCGTTCTCCTTCTTCCTGCTGATCCGGATGGAGATGTACAAGCTGCCACCGAAGAACAGCAGGATGAGCAGGACCACGACAGGTCCCGATAGGCGTTGTAGCTCGCCCACAGCGTTCTCACTTTCTCGTCATGGACCCGGCCCGCAATGCAAGGGCCGAGCGAACGGTCGGATGCGAACGCCGCGTCAATCGGGCGGAACGATACGACCGGCGTGGCCGGTCGTGCGCTGTGCAAAATCCACAGTTCTCCTTCCCTGCCGGGTACTACCGCGCGATGCGCGCCGCTCGGCGGCGCGCATCGTCGGCCAGTGGAATCAGTCGGATATCGGACGCAGAGCTGCCACCTGTCCGGTCGCGGGCGCAGCCGAGCCAGGCCTTTTCACGGATGTCCGGACGCGTGGCATACGGGTATCCCGCCGGCCGGGCGGCAGTGGCTGCCGCGAAAGGCCCGGCACAGTGGCGTATTCGCCAGGCGGTATGAAGTCCACAGAATTCTGTGCGCGGCTGCGCCGCTCAGCTGAGTGGAATCAGTCAGGCAGCGGCGGACTCTCCGGGATCGGCTCCGGAGGGGAATCCGTCCGATTTGGAGGCCGTGGACGGTAGCGCCGTCTGGCTACCGCGTACCGGGACGCCGGCGGTCGGCGGAATGGATGTGACGGTGGCGCTTTCGCTGCCGAGGTGCCCCGAACCACAGAATTTCGACTCGAAAACACCCACACTCATGCAGGTGAGCTTATCCGATGGCCTGGTCGACCGATCAGGATCATCCACCGTCCGCTGACTTTGCCCGGTGTGTCAGCGCTACCGATCCGACTCGGCGAGCGCAGTGAAGAGGCGCCGGTTGAATTCGATCAGCCGGGCGTAGTTCACCCGCGACAGGCGCTCGTCGTTTCCGTGGATCCGCTCCAGATCCGCGGCGGTGAGCCGGACCGGCGCGAAATTACAGCGGGTCGCGGCCAGATCGTCGTAGTGGCGGGAATCGGTGGCACCCGGTACCAAACCGGTGGTCACGGCGGCCTCCGGCGCCACCTGCCGGGTGAGTTCGGCGATCAGATCGAACTGCGGTCCCGGCGCCGGGGCGGGGGAGGGTTCGGCCGACATCCCCACCAGTTCGATCGATACCTGTGTATCGCGCACAGTCCGGCGGCAGTGCGCCAGCACCGATTCGACCGTATCGCCGGGCAGGATCCGGAAATTGATCAGCGCCTCCGCCTGCTGCGGCAGCACATTCGCCTTCACCCCGCCCCGGATCACCGTCGGAGCGGTGGTGGTACGCACGAGCGATTCGGTCTGCGGGGTCGCGGCCAGGATCCGGGCGACCACCGGCGCCGCCGCCCCGGCGAACCCCAGCAGGCGGCGTTTGGCGGCCGGCAGATGCGGTCGCAGGCGGGCGAGCATATCGGTGACCACCGGCGTTATCCGCAGCGGCATCGGATGGTCCTGTACCCGGCTCACCGCCCGGGCCAGCCGTCCGATCGCCGTCTGCCGTCCCGGCATGGACGAATGCCCGCCCGCATCGGTGACCGACAGCCGGACCGTGGCATAGCCCTTCTCGCCGACCATGATCGTGGCCACCGGTACCCGGACATCCCGGACGATCCCGTCGGTGATCACACCGCCCTCGTCCAGCAGCAGATCCGCCCGCACACCGCTTTCCCGCAGCCGGTTCGCCATCTGTACCGCACCCGTATCGCCGAATACTTCCTCGTCGTGGCCGAAGGCGAAGTAGACGGTATGCCGTGGCCGCAGCCCGGCGGCCAGCGCGGATTCCGCGGCCTCCAGGATCGCCAGCACACGGCTCTTGTCGTCGATCGCGCCGCGACCCCAGATGAACTCCTCGTCCACCACACCCGCGAACGGCGGATGGGTCCAGCGGCCGGGTTCGTCGGCCGGCACCACATCCTGATGCGCCAGCAGCAGGGCAGCGGTCCGGGTGTCGTCGATCCCGCGCCAGGTATAGAGCCGGCTGTGGCCGAACTTCTCCAGTTCGAGTTCGGCATGCACCCGCGGGAAGGACTCCTCCAGGTGGGCGCCGAGCCGGCGGAACTCCGTATCGAGCGAGGTCTGCGCCTGGGCCGAGTCCGGATCCGCACCGGACGCGGCGATCTCCTCGCGCGACACGGTGACACAGCGCAGCGCCACCGCGAGCCGTTCCGCGGTGGCGTCGTCGACGGGGTCGCCGGAAGACGGACGGGCCTCGAGGTTGGTGGACATTCCTGCATTGTCCTCGCCTGGCTGCCCGGCGTCCCGGCACTGCCGGGATGTGCCGGAATCGGCTCGCCGCCCGGCGCCGGGCGACGCCTGCGCAGGAGCGGAGGGGCCGGGGTTCCGAGTCATCCGGCGTGGTCCATGACGTGCCGCCGGTCGTGTGGGGCTCGAGCGCCGCCGCCGATCCGGTGGCGGGGTGAGCGAATGCCGCGACCGGCCCGAATGGCTTACCCGTCCCGTGACCGGCGGTTCGGGTGCGGGCATTATTGTGGGGGTCATGGCAGCAGGCAAGCCCGACAAAGAGGCGAAGGCCGCGGCGAAAGCGGCGCGCAAACAGCAGTCGAAGGAACGTCGTCAGCAGATCTGGCAGGCGTTCCAGATGCAGCGCAAAGAGGACAAGCTGCTGCTGCCGCTGCTGATCGGCGCCGTGGTGATCACCACGCTGGTGCTGTTCGGGATCGGCTTCCTGTTCGATGTGCAGTGGTTCCTGCTGCCCCTGGGCCTGCTGCTGGGTGTGCTGTTCGCCTTCATCATCTTCGGCCGGCGCGTGCAGAAAACCGTCTACGGCAAGGCCGAGGGCCAGGCCGGGGCTGCGGCCTGGGTACTGGACAACCTCCAGGGCAAATGGCGGGTCAGCAACGGTATCGCCGCCACCACCCAGCTCGACGCCGTGCACCGGGTGATCGGGCTGCCCGGCGTGATCTTCGTGGCCGAGGGTTCCCCTCAGCGGCTGCGGACGCTGCTCGCGCAAGAGAAGAAGCGCACCGCCCGGCTCGTCGGCGACACCCCCATCTACGACGTGACGGTCGGCAACGAGGAAGGCCAGGTTCCGCTCAAGGAACTACAGCGCTACCTCACCAAGCTGCCCCGCAATATCGATACCAAGCGGATGGACCAGATCGAAGGCCGGCTCAGCGCCCTGAGCGCCCGCGGCGGACCGGCTATGCCGAAGGGCCCGATGCCGACGAACGCCAAGATGCGCGGTATGCAGCGCACCATCCGCCGCCGCTGAGTTCATGGCGCCGCCTTCGGCGGCGCGGGGTTCACCAGCCAGAGCACTCGGTCGTAGGCGACGAGGTGGTACACCACCAGGATTGCGGCCGAGATGATCGCGAGTTGGGGGAGACCGGCGAACCAGAGCGCGACCGCCCCACCCCAGAACACCGCGAACTCGACGACCAACCGCACCGGCCCGGGAACTGCGACCGGGGCCGCGCCCGATCGGCTCGGGTCGTCCGGGACGGCGAACACGCCCCATACGACCGCCGCGAGTATCGGTAACACCACTACGAGCAACCAGCGGGCCGGGTTGTCGGTCACCCGCCAGCCCAGGATCGCGAACGAGGCGAAGGCGGTCAGCTCCAGCAGGAACCGCACGCCGAGCAGGGCAGGATTCAGCGACACCGGGCGATCTTATGGCCGCGCGGCGTTTCCGGCCCGGTCAGCGCGTGCGGACTACCGCGGTGCCGGTGGCCCGGTCGTGCATTCCGCGCCCGTCGCCGTCGGTGAACAGTGCGGGCACCACGAAGGTCAGCAGGATCTGCCGGGCCAGCGCACGCACGAAACCGACCCGTACGGGTGCGTCGATCCGGATCACCCGCAACCGCAGGAAGTACTGGCCCGGGGTGAACCCGAAGAGCGCCACCGCGACCAGGCCGATCACCATCCACACCATCCACGTCGGGGTACTCAACGCCCCCGATACGGCTTCGAAAGCTGTCGGTTCGGCGACACCCTGTGGCAGCTCGGTCTCGGCAATGATCCGATCCGGGTTCGGTCGCACGATCAGGGCGGCGATACCCATGGCGATCACCCAGTCGACGGCCATCGCCGTGATCCGCCGGGCCATCCCGACCAGCGATCCCGCGCCGGTACGGGGTAGCCCGATATGTTCGCCCGCGTATTCGCTCGGTTCCGGATCGCCCGGTGTCTCGGTGGGTCCGGTGAGCCAGGATCCGGTAACACGTGCCATGAACCCCAGGATAGGCCTCGCCGTTTCCGGCATATCGGGCGGTCGCTGTGCACAATGGCCTGCGTGCCGGTCCGGCGGGACTGTCCGGGCGGTATGGAGCGCGGTAATCTCGCTGGCGTGGCCGAGGACACGTGCCGTGCGGCACGTGTAACACTGGCGAAACAAACCCTTGACGGCCGGGAAACACCCTGTCCATAACGTCGGATCGCGACGCCCCGCACTCGATACTGGCTGGGATCTATCCGTAAGGAGAGCTAAGTGACGTTCAGCACGGCCGACGAGGTCATCAAGTACATGGCGGATCAGGATGTCGAATACGTCGATATCCGATTCAGCGATCTGCCCGGTGTACAGCAGCACTTCTCCATCCCGGCGAAGGCGTTCACCGCCGATCTCGCCGAGGAGGGCCTCGCGTTCGACGGCTCCTCGGTGCGCGGATTCCAGTCCATCGACGAGTCCGACATGCTGCTGCTGCCCGATTTCAGCACCGCGCAGATCGACCCGTTCCGGGCGGCGAAGACGCTCAACATGAACTTCTTCGTGCACGACCCGTTCACCCGCGAGGCCTACTCCCGCGACCCGCGCAATATTGCGCGCAAGGCCGAGGAGTACCTGCGCTCCACCGGTATCGCCGATACCGCCTTCTTCGGCGCCGAGGCCGAGTTCTACATCTTCGACTCGGTCCGTTACGACTCGCAGATGAACGGCGCCTTCTACCAGGTCGAGTCCATCTCCGGCTCCTGGAACACCGGTGCGAAGGTCAACCCGGACGGCAGCCCCAACCGCGGCTACAAGGTCCGCAACAAGGGCGGCTACTTCCCCGTGGCCCCCTACGACCACTACGTCGACCTGCGCGACAAGATCTCCACCAACCTGCAGAACGCCGGGTTCGAGCTGGAGCGCGGCCACCACGAGGTCGGCACCGCCGGTCAGGCCGAGATCAACTACAAGTTCAACACCATGCTGGCCGCGGCCGACGATCTGCAGCTGTTCAAGTACATCGTCAAGAACACCGCCTGGGCCGAGGGCAAAACCGTCACCTTCATGCCGAAGCCGCTCTTCGGTGACAACGGCTCGGGTATGCACGCCCACCAGTCGCTGTGGAAGGACGGCAAGCCGCTGTTCCACGACGAGGCCGGTTACGCCGGACTGTCGGATCTGGCCCGCCACTACATCGGCGGCATCCTGCACCACGCCCCGTCGCTGCTGGCGTTCACCAACCCCACCGTGAACTCCTACCACCGCCTGGTCCCCGGCTACGAGGCCCCGATCAACCTGGTGTACTCGCAGCGCAACCGCTCCGCCGCGGTCCGCATCCCGGTCACCGGCAACAACCCGAAGGCCAAGCGCATCGAGTTCCGCGCGCCGGACTCCTCGGGCAACCCGTACCTGGCCTTCGCCGCCATGCTGATGGCCGGCCTGGACGGCATCAAGAAGAAGATCGAGCCGCTGGCCCCGGTCGACAAGGACCTCTACGAGCTCCCGCCGGAGGAGGCCAAGAACATCCCGCAGGCCCCCACCAGTCTGTCGTCGGTGATCGACCGCCTCGAGGCCGACCACGAGTACCTCACCGAAGGCAATGTCTTCACCGAGGACCTGATCGAAACCTGGATCAACATCAAGCGTGAGCAGGAAATCGCCCCCGTGAACCTGCGCCCGCACCCCTACGAGTTCGAACTCTACTTCGACGTGTGATCCTGACCTGCGGTTCGACCCCCGTTGCCGGCTTCCGGTACGCAGTGGGTAAGCAGTAGAAGGTTTCGAGTCCACCCGCTCGGTGATCGCAAGATCACTCGGCGGGTGGACTCGTCTGTGTCCCCGATCGCAGGCGTGTCCACGCCATCGCATCGACATGCGTTTCGTTTATTTCGTTTATTGCTAGGCTGGTCATGGAGGTAGATCATGACGGGTGTACATACTGCGAAACGGATCGAGCCAGGTGCGATCGATGCCGAGGTCGCCGCGCGGGCTATGCGCCGCATTCGCGACTATCTTGCTCGGCATCCCGACGAGGATGTCATTTCGGTCGGCCGAGAGGTCGGCAGCGATGATGCCTTGGTGGTGCCACGCGCGGTGGTCGATCTGCTCGCCTTCGTGCTGGCGGAGGCGGCGAGTGGCCGGGGCGTCACCATCGTGCCCTCCGACGCGGAACTGACCACGCAACAGGCCGCGGAAATGCTGAACGTTTCGCGGCCCTATCTGGTCGGTCTCCTGGAATCGGGTGAGGTTCCGTTCCGGCTGGTGGGCACCCATCGGCGCGTCCGGTTCGATGACCTTCGCGCCTACCAGCGCCGACTCGAAGACTCCGGTCGTGCTGCGGCTGACGAACTCTCCGAGTTGGGTCAGGAACTGGGTATCTGACATGGCCTGTGTGGTCGTTTACGACGCAAATGTTCTCTACGGCAACACCTTGCGGGATATGTTGATACGGGTTGCTCGTTCTCGTTTGGTGCAGGCGAAATGGACTGATCGAATCCTCGACGAGACGCTCGAGAGTTTGGCGGCACGCCGACCGGATATTCAGCGAACGAAGCTCGACCGGTTGCGGGGTGCTGATGAATGCGGCGGTTCCGGATAGCCTGGTCACGGGGTACGAACCGCTGATCGAAGGACTGAAGCTTCCAGACTCGGATGATCGGCATGTATTGGCCGCTGCGATAAAGTGCCACGCGTCGATGATCGTCACATGGAACATCTCCGATTTTCCACTGGAAAGCCTGAATCCGTGGAATGTGGAAGCCAAGAGCCCCGACGACTTCCTGCTCGAGCAGATCAGCACCGACGATCGGCGAGTGTGGGCGTGTGTCCAGCAAATAGCGGATTCGCGGCGCCACCCTCCCGAAACCGCCGAGGACGTGCTCGATGCACTCGATCGAGCGGGAATGCTGGAATCGGTTGCTGCGCTCCGTTCGGGGCGCTGAATACCCCTGTTTCAACAAAGCGAGGCGTTGGATTCTCGTGGATGCTCCGGAGAGCGATGATTTCTGTGTGCGGTTCCGGTCATCACATCCAGAGCAGATTTATCCGAACTCTGGGAGAGAACATGACCGAGCACACCGCGGGCGCTCTGCCGCCGATCGTCGACCGGCAGACGTGGCAGACCGCGCTCGACGACCTGCGGAAGCGGGAGAAGGCCGCCACTCGTGAACTGGACGCGATCGCCGCGCAACGCCGCAGGCTGCCGATGGTGGAGCTCCCGGACTACACACTGATCGGCCCGGACGGTCCTGTCCGGCTGGTCGACGTATTCGACGGGCGCTCGCAGCTCATCGTCTACAACCACATGTGGTCCGATGGCGCGGAGTGGCAGTGCGGCGGCTGTACCGGGCTCACGTCGCAGTATGTCCGGTTGGGCTGGCTCGACAACTACGATGCCCGTTTCGTCATCGTCACCAATGGGCCCATCGACGAGGCGCTGGCCTACAAGACGAAGGTCGGCAACAGGATGGACTGGTATTCGTCGCCGGAGAGTTCGTTCGGCGCCGATGTGGACGCGCCGCCCGGCGGCGGGTTCGCGGTGAATGTGTTTCTCCGCGACGGCGACAAGGTCTACCGCACCTGGCACACCAACGGGCGCGGTACCGAGCAGCTCAGCTACACGTTCGCATTGGTCGACATCCTGCCGTGGGGTCGCCAGGAGGAATGGCAGGATTCACCCGACGGATGGCCGAAATCGCCCACCTACTCCAAGTGGCTCGACTCTCCTGACGTTGCCCGGCTGTACGGTCCGGACGGAGAAGCCACTGCGGGGCCCGCGAGCGCCGCCGGTTCCCGGTGACGCGAGGGATAGGTCGATGAAGCCTTCGCGCAGTGGTCACCTGCCGATCAACGGTCTGAGCCTGTATTACGAAGTGCACGGTGACCTCGGCATTTCGAAAACCATTCCGCTGCTGCTGATACCCGGCGCGTTCATGGCCACCGACTCGATGACTCCGTGGATATCCGGTTTCGCGGGTGAGCGGGCGGTGATCGTCTTCGACCAGCAGGGGCACGGCCGAACCCCGGATACTTCGCGGGCCATGTCGTACGAGCAATTTGCCGACGACGCGGCGGAATTGCTGCGCGCCTTGAAAGTCGAGCGCGCGGATGTCATGGGTTACTCGCAAGGTGGCGGGGTTGCGCTGCAGCTCGCGCTCCGCCACCCGGCGCTCGTGGACAAGCTGGTTTCGATGTCGGCCACCTTCCGCAGGGTCGGCTGGTATCCCTCGGTGCCGGAGGTCATCGCAGGTCTCGACGCGACAGCGTTCGCCGGTACAGCTGTCGAGAAGTCTTTCAGGGAACACACACCTGATCCCACGGCATTCGACGCCTACATCGAAAAGATGAAGGTGCTGAATATCGAAGACCAGAACATCAGCGACGCCCAGATGCGTTCGATTTCTGCGAAAACGATGGTGATAGTCGGTGATGCGGACGGCGTGAAACCCGAGCATGCGTTACAGATGTTCATGCTGCGCGGGGGCGGTGACGAGGAAGCGGCGGCGTCGGGGATGTTGCACAAGGCACCGGCTGCGCGCTTGGTGATTCTGCCCGCGACATCGCATATCGGTATCAGCGGGGAGTCTGCGGTGCTGGTACCGATGGTGCGTTCATTCCTCGACGATGTGCCACCGGCGACACCCGAGCTTTTCTAGAGATCACGCATGCGGGCGGTCCTCGTTGCCGAAACGTAGGATCACGCCGATATGTGCGCACCGCAGATCATTCGGCAGCTCGGTGACATCGACGAGACCGGGCGGGGGCGGCGTGCGTTCCTCCGGGCGGCCGGAGCCGCGGCGGCGGTGGCGGTTGCCGCGCCGGCTGTCACGGCACGGGCAGAACCCGGTGGTGTTCTGGATCTGACACATGTACTCAGTCCGCAGACACCGGTATGGCCGGGTAACCCGCCGTTCACCGCCGTGCCGGTGGCTTGGGAAGCGGTCGGCGGTTTCGCACAGAATGCTCTCGCCCTGTGGGAACACACCGGCACCCATGTGGACGCACCGGCGCACCGGCGAGGTTCGGCAACGACCGATCTGTTGCCGGCACAGGATTTGGTGGCGCCGCTGGTGGTGATCGATATCCGGGACCGCGCCGGCACCGACCCGGACGCCGGCGTCACGGTTGCCGACCTCACCGAATGGGAGAAACGGCACGGCCGCATTCCGGATCGGGCGTTCGTGGCGATGTACTCGGGGTGGGAGCAGCGGCTCGCCGTACCCGGTGCTTTCGTGAATCTGGATGGGCACGGCATACCGCACGGGCCCGGTTTCACCGCGGAGGCCGCGGAATTCCTGGTGTCGCGGCGCGAAATCGTCGGTGCCGGAGTGGATACGCTGAGCCTCGATCGGGCGGCGGACCGCGACTACGGTGCGCATACCGCGTTTCTGGGGGCCGGCCGCTACGGCGTCGAGATGCTTGCGAATCTCGGTGCCGCACCGCCCGTGGGGGCGACGGTGGTGGTGGGTGCGCCCAAACATATCGGTGGGACCGGCGGACCGTGCCGAGTGCTGGCACTGACCTGAACGCTCAACCGGGCGGAGCGGTATCTCGAGGTATTTCGACCGATAGGCGATGCCGGAAGACGTTACGGGGATCCCAGTCGGCCTTCACCTGCTGTAGCCGTGGGTATCCCGCGCCGTAATACAGTGCCTGCCAAGGAACTCCGGACGTGTTGAAACGCGGGTCCGCCAGGTCCGGGTCCGGGTAGTTGATATAGCTCCCGCCGTTACGTGCATCCGGTACCGGCGCGCCCCCCGGTTTCCGCGTAGACCTCGTGGTACAGCTGTCGGGCCACCCCGATATGGCGGTCGTCGTCGATCGGCAGTCGCCAGGCGGCGTGGATGAGCATCTTCATGAACGAGTCGCGCGCCGGTGCGGCCGTGGTATCGGGCGCGATCGCGTTGACAGCACCGCCGAACGGCAGGAATTCGACTTCCGATTCGCCGACGGAGGCGGGGGAGACGATATGGCGGTAGAAAATGCAGAGTTGTTCGGTCGTGTAGGGCTGCCGCAGTAGGCGGCCTTGGTCTTGACCCGCCGATCCGACGGGGCGCCGGCGTAGTAGGTGTTCGCCACGGTGTCCGGGTAGCTCTGTTCGGTCAGCGGCCGGATCACCGGGCCGGGGAACACACCCTCGGTGACCGTGGCGATGAATTCTTCGACCCGGGCTCGCGCATCGGGTTCATCGGCGGTCTGCAGGATCAGCATTTCGCCGAAGCCGGTGAGGGTGGGACGGAAGCTGATCGGCGCATAGAGGCCGGCGAATCGGTTTCCGGGATTCCGGTGCACCGAAAAGAATTCGAGATAGTTGCGCATGAACCGCAGGAACGAGTCCTCGGTCGTTACCGGCAGAGTCAACCTGGTGGTGAGTACGGCGCGCGGCGGTGCGGGCAGTGCGGTGGCCGGATCGGATCCGTCGGAACCCGGGGAGCGCAGCAGGAACCGGGTCACGATTCCGAAGTTGCCGCCCCCGCCGCCGGTGTGGGCCCACCACAGGTCCCGGTGCGGGCCGTCTCGGGTGGCCACGGTTAGGTTCGTGCTGCCGTCCCGCCCCACGGTGACGACCTCCACCCCGTAGAGGTGATCGGATATCAGGCCGTACCGGCGCGACAGCGGCCCGTAACCACCGCCACTGATATGGCCGCCGACTCCGACACCTCGGCAGATCCCGCCGGGCACAGTCACATTCCATGCGGCCAACCCTGGTAGACGGTTTCCAGGGTGGCGCCGGCCCCCACCGCGAACGCTCGATAGCGTTCGTCCCACGCGATCTCGCGGAGCCGTTTCAGATCGACGATCACCTGTGTCTCGGAGTTGTCGACGAAATCTTCGAAGCAGTGGCCACCCGAACGGGCCGCCGGCCGCAGACCTTCGCGCACCGCCGCGCCGACTGCTTGCCGCGCCTCCTCCGCTGTTCCCGGCACATGGATTCGCCGCGGGCGGGCAATGAAGCGCCGGTTGTATCCGCGCAGCACCAGGTCGTTGTGGGTCTGTTCACCAGGAACCACTGGAGCGGCTTGCGCGGGCAGATCGCGAAGACCTGCCACGCCGAGCGCGACCCCCAGCGCGGTGGAGGTGACTAGCCGTCTCCGTGAAAGCATGTCGAGCCCTTGCCGATACCGTGGGTAGGCCGATCACCCTACCGGGTGCAGCCTGTGGTGGCGTGGACACGAGGGTAGCCGTCAGCCGGGGTCGAGTACCCGTTTCAGGAAGCGGCGGGTTCGTTCTTCCTGGGGCTCGCCGATCACCTGGTCGGCCGGGCCGTGCTCGACGATGGCGCCCTCGTCGAGGAACAGGACCTGATCCGCTACCTGCTGGGCGAAGCGGATCTCGTGGGTCACGATCACCATCGTCCAGTCCTGTGCGGCCAGGTCTTTGATCACCGCGAGCACCTCGCCGACCAGTTCGGGGTCCAGCGACGAGGTCGGTTCGTCGAACAGCACCACGCGGGGTTTCAGGGCCAGGGCCCGGGCTATCCCGACGCGCTGCTGCTGCCCTCCGGAAAGCTCGAAGGGATAGGCGTCCGCGCGGTCACCGAGCCCCACCTGTTCCAGCAGGGTCTCGGCCGCGGCGACCGCCTCTTCCCGGGGCCGCTGCTGGGCGACGACGGGGCCTTCGATGATGTTTTCCAGCACCGTGCGGTGCGGGAAGAGGTTGTGGGACTGGAAGACCATCCCGCTCTGGGCGCGGAGCCGGCTCGCCTCCCGGCGCCCCGCCCGGCCGCGGGGCAGCCGGGCGAAGTCGATCTCGACATCGTCGATGCCGATCACCCCGCGCTCCGGGATATCGAGCGCATTGAGGGAGCGCAGCACCGTGGTCTTGCCCGACCCCGAGGGACCCAGCAGGACGGTCGAGGTGCCGCGCCGGGATTCGAAGTCGAGGCCGCGCAGCACCTGACGCTCGCCGAAGGACTTCTCGAGACCTCGGACCCGGATCCGGGCGGGCTCGCTGTTGTGCGCAGTGGTGTCGGTCATTTGGCAACAAACCTGTCGAGTCGGGTCTCCAGTCGTTTCTGCACGGCGGAGAGGGCCGCGCAGATCACCCAGTAGTACAGCGCGGCGAACGTGTACAGGGCGAGGAAGTCGTTGCTTTCGGCCGCCGCGAGCTGGGCCTCACGGAACAGTTCGGTCAGGAGTACCACCGAACCGAGCGATGTGTCCTTGAGCAGCGAGAGCAGGGTGTTGGACAGCGGTGGCACCGCTGTCCTGGTCGCCTGCGGGAGAATGATGCGGCGCAGCGTCTGCGCATACCCGAGACCGACCGTCGCCGCCGCCTCGAACTGGCCCTTCGGCACCGCCAGAATCGCCGACCGGATCACTTCGGCCGCATAACCGGCCACATTGAGACTGAACGCGATCACCGCCGCGAGGAACGGATCGAACTTCAACCCGATCTGCGGCAGCCCGTAGAAGACGATGAACAGCTGCACCAGCAGGGGCGTGCCGCGAATGATGGAGATGAATGCGCGGGCGGGCGCGGCGAGGAGGCGATAGGACGATATCCGTGCCAGCGCGACCAGTAGCGCCAGCGCGAGCCCGATGGCGAAGCTCAGCGCGGTGAGCGGGATCGTCACCTTCACGAGGCCGACGAACATCGGCCACGCCGCCCCGCGCAACACCTCCAAGGTGCCGCGGGCGCCACGTCCTTCCGACAGGTCGGCGGTGCCGCCGTCCGGTATCGAAACATCGGCCCGGAAATACTTCTGTGAGATGGCGGCGAGTGTTCCGTCGGCGGCCAGTGCGGCGAGTGCCCGGTTCGCCTGGTCGAGCAATGCGGCGTCGTCCTTGCGGAAGGCGAGGACCTGTTCACTGGTCTCCGCTCCCGCGTCGCCGACGATCTCGATATCGGTGGACCCGGTACTGGCCAGGTAGTCGAGCACAGCGATGTTGTCGTTGACGATCGCGTCGACGCGTCCCTGAGTGAGCAGCGCCGCCGCCTGCGCGAAACCCTCGACCGCTTCCACGTTTGCGCCGGCGTCGCGGGCTACCTGAGCCCAGTTGCTGGTGCTCGACTGCGCGGTCGTGCGCCCGGCGAGATCGTCCAGGGTCCGGATCTGCTCGTCGCCCGTGCGCCGGACGATCACGCCGCGCGAGTAGGTGTAGGTATCGGACAGCCCGTATTTCGCCCGGCGCTCGTCGTTGATCGACACCTGGTTGGCGATGATATCGATCCGCCCGGAATCCAGAGCGGGAAAGATCGCGTCCCATTGTGTTTCGACGAATTCGAGTTCCCAGCCGGCCCGGTCGGCGATCGCCCGGACCACCTCGATGTCGTAGCCGGTGAGTTCCCGGCTGCCGGGATCGTGGAACGAGAACGGTGGATAGGTGCCCTCGGTCCCGACCTTCACCACCGGCCGGCCGGGATCCTGCGCCGTCGCCACGCCTACCTGCGTGGCTCCGGCGAGTACCAGGAGCAGAGACAGCACCACGCCTCTGAGCACATGTCGCATCGGCGACCCCCTCGCGTCGGCCGGAACCGGAATCCGGCACTGGAGAAAGAGCGTAGTGCGGATCCGGTCGCTTCTCGCGATTCGGCGCAGGCTGATCCGTACCAGCGCGAGCGTCCTCGTAGGTTCGGTATCGAGGTGCGGGGCCGGTACGAAAATCCGGTGGACGCAACGAGCATGCCGGCGGGCGCAGCCCGCAGTATGCGGGGCCGGGCGATACCGGCCCCGCACTCGTCAGTCGACCGGGGCGACGCGGATCAGGTTGCCGTCGGGATCGGCGACCACGAAGGTGCGGCCGAAGACCTCGTCGTAGGGCTCGGCGACGATATCGACACCCTTGTCGACCCACTTCCGGAAGTGGTTGTCGATCTCCTCGGGCCCGCCGGGCAGTGCCAGGCAGAGTTCACTGGTGCGTGAGCCGGTGAAGGAGAAGCCCTCCTCGACCCCGCTCCACACGGCGAGCTGGATACCGCCGCCGAGGTCGAAGGCGATGAAGCGCGGGGTTTCGAATACGGGCTTCATCTCGAACAGGTCGCCGTAGAAGCGGGCGGCGGCGGCCGCGTCGCGGACGTACACGATGAACATGTTCGGTGTGGTCATGGGGTGTTCTCCTCTTGCCGTTGTCGTGGACAAGAAGAGATTCGCTGCCATACCTGACAGATTCCGGCAGGTTTTCGGAAGAATCTTCCGATATGACGCCCGATCGTTTCTTCTCCCTGCTGATCGCCCTGCAGTCCCGGGAAACCGTCACCACGACCGATCTGGCGGCGGAGCTGGGCATATCGGTGCGGACGGTGTTCCGGGACGTGCAATGGCTGCAGGATGCCGGGTTCCCGATACTGGTCCGGCGGGGGAGATGGGGCGGGGTGACACTGCTCCCCGGCGGTGCCCTCGACCTCGCCCGGCTCACCCCGGCCGAGCGCGACCATCTCGCGTTGTCCGGTCTCGACGATGCGCAGCGTGATCAGCTCGGGGGTGGGGTCGACAGCCGGCGAGCCAGGAGCAAGGTGGCGCCGGGGCGGATACGGCCGGAGAATCTGCTGCCGGTGCATGCGGTGGTCACCACGGACAACCGGCCCTGGTTCGGGCCGCCCGGTGCGGGCATCGGGCCCGCGGAACTACTGGGTGACCTGCGGCGCGGTGTCCGGTTGCGGGTCAACTACCGCCGGTCGGACGAGGCCGGCCCGTCCTGGCAGATCGTCGACCCCTATGGTCTGCTGGCCAAGGGCGGCCGGTGGTATCTCGTGGCCGATCATTCGGCCCGGCCGCGCCTGTTTTCGCTGGAACGAGTCGCCGGTTGGCGCCCGTTGCGCACGCCCCGGCGGCTGCGGCCCGGAGTGACCTTGCAGGCGGTGGCCGCGGAACTCTCGGCGGGCTGGGAAACCACGGGAGCCGTCCGGATCGAGGGCGAGCTGACCGCAGGCCAGCTGGAACGCGCGAAACGCATCCTCGGAACCCGCTTGACGGTCCTGTCGCCGGAGGTGGACGGGCGGGTGTGTATCGGTGTGGCCTGCCGGGTGATCGAGGATGTACGCCAGCTTCTGCAGTTCGCCGACGACTTCCTCGTGACGGGACCGCCGGAGGCGCGCGAACGGATCCGCGAGCTGGCGGGAGCGATGCTGCGGCAGTACCGGTGAAAGCCGGAACCGTAGCGAGGTATGTGTTGGGGGTCACAGTTCGATCGGCGACGAGTTTTCGATCATGGCGCCGTCCTATGCGAGGAACGTTGTGTGGAACAAGGAGACCGAATATGGCGGCACAGCTGAAGGGCCCCGCGTCCTACTTCCCCTCCATCGAGGCGAAGTACGGCCGCAGCATCGAGGAGTGGAAGACCGCCCTGCGTGATTCCGGTTTGGCGTCTCACAAAGAGCTCGTCGAATTCTTGAAGACCGAGCACGGTTTCGGTCACGGGCATGCGAACGCACTCACCCAGCATCATCTGCATCCCGAGAAATGGGGCGCCTGACGGTTGCGGACAACCGACCGGGAGGGCCGGCCGAGCGCACGAGGGGTGTTGCAGATGTACCCGCATCTGCTGCTTTCGGCGGCCTGCCCGGTGGTATGCGACCGGGCGGCGCCCGAGTCACATGATCCGGGAGGTGTCGACCGGGGCCGCAAACGACTTGTAGGCGGCGCACCACGGCACGTCCATCCGGGCCCGTGCTGACGGCATACCGATCCGCCGTCGAACCCGCCGGGGCACCGAGTGCTGCGGCAGCGAAATCCCGTCGCGTGGGCGGGTCGAGCCGTAGGCTTCGCCGCACCGGCACGATGGTGGCGGCAGATACCGTCACGAGGGATTGGGGCGTACGGCATGGCGATTCGGGAGCGACTCGGGTTCACGGCGGCCGAACCCGCACCGGTCTACGGTGAACCGTTCGAGACCGCCGACGGCGCAATCGTCATCACCGTAGCCCGCCGCGGCGTGATCAGTCCGGTGATGCGGCCCGCCGGGGTGTTCGTCGTCCGCGACGGCGGCGCGACGTGGGTTCCGGCGGTGGATGTCAATCGTATTGCGCTCATGGGCGAGCTGATCGGCCTGCTCGCGGCCGTGATCACCAGCCTCGCGATCCTGCGCCGGCCGCCCTGGCCCGACCTCGGCCGCCGCTCCTGCGACTGACCGGCCCCGGCCACTTCGACGGTCCGCAGCCGATCCGGGCCGGCCGGGTCGACTGCGGCCGGCGCGGCCGAGGGGACGTATATCAGGCGGGTTCGCCGCGCCGCGCGGCATCCAGCAATCGCACTGCCCGCGGGCCCATGCCGTGCAATGCGAGCAGGTCGTCAAGATGCTCCGGCAGGTCGGCGAGCGTCCGATGGCCGGCGTCGATCAGTGCACCGGTGGCGGGGCGGCCGATCTTCACCCCGTCGAAGACCGGGCCACGGTCCTGGGCAGTGCTCATCCCGCGAAACTACACCGTGAGCAGCGAGTCGCGAAGGTTCGTGAGCGTGCCGGTATCGAGCCCGAGTACGGTCTTCGCGAATTCGTCCCAGCTGCCGTACTTGTTGTGGACTGCGTCGAGTACGGGCTGGATCATGCCGGCGCTCTGTTCCATCAGGGGGCGGATGAGTTCGATATCGACGCCTTTGCCGGAGAGGAACGCGTACGTCTTGTCGTTGTGTTCGCGGTTGTATGTGTTGGAGAGGACGAAGTCCGCGACGATTGTCTCGTCCGGTACGCCGAGTAGCCCGAGCAGCAGGGCGGTCATCATGCCGGTGCGGTCCTTACCCGCGGTGCAGTGATAGATCACGGCCTTGTCGGAGCCGGCGATGAGACGCAATGTTTCCGCGTAGCCGGCCATGGTGCCCGGCTTGCCGAGCTGGTTCACGAAGCTCTCGTCTGCGATACGCATCGCCTTACCGCCACCGAGCGTGGCTTCCATAGCGGCGCCGTCCCCGGTGGTCATCGCCGATTGGATGGCTTCCGAGAGAGCCTGGGTGTTGTCGTCGAGCAGTGGGATACTCACCAACTCGACCCCCGCCGGCACCTGATCCGCGCCGGATTTCGCGATTTCGTCCTCGCCGCGGAAGTCGACAACTGTGCCCACATTCGCGCCCTCGACGGCGCGGCGGTCGTCCGCGGTGAGGTCGGCGAGGCTGTCCCCGCGGAAGACCCGGCCCCAGGCGACCGACCGTCCGTCGGCGGTTCGGTATCCGCCGATATCCCGGACGTTGTGAGCGCCCTGTAGTGCGAACTGCCGGGTCGAGGCAACGGTTCCGTCGTCGTCCCCGTTACGCGCCTCGAAATACCAGCGCATCACCGGGTCGAGATCGGTGATTTCCGCGGACCGGCCGTCTATATCGGCGACCTCGTCGCCGGTCGCCGACGGATCGGCGGCCGAGGTCGACGCGAAGATGGTGGCCTTGCCGGCGCCGTTCCAGGTCAAGTCGAAATCACCGGCGCTCGTCGATTCCACGGTGAGGCCGGTGGGGGCAGATGCGCTGGGCGTGGTGTCACATGCCGTGAGCGTCAATGCGGCGGCAAGCCCGAATGCTGCGGTTGTGGCGGTGAATCCAGATTTAATGCGCGGCCTCACTTGTCGTGTCGCAACGACCGTAGACACAGTCGTGATTGTGCAGGCAGCCGCTCTCGATGATCGGGATCGGATGGATTCCGCCGGTGCGCGGTCGATCGGGGCGCCGGGCAGGCCCCGGTCTCGGCGGTAGCCCGATTCAGTCATCCTCGGCAGGAGTGACAACGCTGCGGCTGATTGCCTCCCAACGGCGCCAGACGAGTTCCGGTGCGACCGGATTCGCGCGGTCGGCGACCGCCGTGAGCAGGCCGACAAGCGCCCAGGACAGGGCGGTGACGGTGAGGTCGTCGGTGCGGGGCCCGGACTGCTCGTCGAGATGTTCGCGCAGGATGGCGGCCATACTGCTGCGGCATCCGCGCAGGGCTGTCACCGAAGCCTTCGGCCCGATCAACGGTTCGTAAACCTGCGGATAACGCGCGGCCAGGCCGATCATCACTCGCACCGGCGCCCAGCGGCCGCGGTCGGATGAGCGGGCGATTTCCCGGCGCAGGTGCTCACCGCAGCTCACCACGAGCAGATCGTCTTTATCCCGGTAGTGGGCGTAGAACGTGGAGCGCCCGATATCCGCCCGCGCGATCACATCGCTCACGCTGATGCGGTCGTAGGCGCGCTCCATCATCAGCTCGATGAGGGCGCGATGCAGGGTCTCCCGGGTGCGCCGGACCCTGCGGTCAGGGGTGCTCATAGGTCTTCCTCGGTGGACAGTTCCGCCGGATCTGTCCGGAAACGGACGGATCCGGCACATCTGATTCTGGTCGACAGCGGCCGCGCTGGCGACGATCGACCCATGACATCAGATCAGCACACCCGCAGCCCGATGTTCGTCGACGCACCCGATACCGGATTGGTCATCGAGGGCATGCGGCGATACAACTTGTTCACCACCGTCTGGTTCCTCGGCCGCCATCGCCGGTTGCTCGCCGAACTGGTCCGGGCGAGTGGTGCCCAGCCGGGGGACGATGCCGCCGATATCGGTTGTGGTCCCGGGAAACTCGTTCGCGCACTGGGAGCGCAGGTCGGGCCGCGCGGCAGTGTCGCCGGCATCGACCCCTCCGCCACCGCCATCGACTACAACCACCGCCGTGACACCCGCCCGAACCACCGCTACCTAGCGGCTCCGGCCCAGGAGCTGCCACTGCCCGATGCCTCCGTCGACGTCGTGACGTGCACCTTCGTCATGCACCACATTCCGGAGGAATATCGGGAGCCGGCGATCGCCGAGATGTGGCGTGTGCTGCGGCCGGGGGCCGGCTGCTGCTTGCCGACGCCCGGCAAACCCCGCGGGTGCGGTTCCTGTTCGGCTGGTCAACGCGTCGGAACGAGGGCGCCGACCCACTCGCGGAAGTCGATATCCGGCGCTACACCCCAGCCCTGCAGTCGTTGGGTTTCGCTGGAATCGAGTACCGGGAAAGCCGTTACGTGACAGGGGTGTCGACCGCTTCCAAGCCGTTCAGTTCCCCTCTACCGTCCAGAACAACTCGGGAAGACAGCCCGCCGAGCTCGGGGTCCCAGCATCGATCGAGCCAAGGTTAGTCCCAAGGGTGGGAAGCCGCCTGGTTGTGTGGAAGATTGTTCGAGTTGATTATGCGGGAGGAGATGAGGTGCCGACGTGGTGAACACATGGGGTCGAGCCCATATGCTGCACCCGGATACGGCGGCGGCGCTGGAATCCGGTCGGGCATTCGTCCATGCTGCCCACGATATGTTCGAGGCAATCGACAAGATCCGTGCTCGGCGTCCGTCCCCCAGCTCTCGCGTTATCCCCGAAGTCGACGGGATGGGGCGTCTGACCGACCTGTACATCGCGCCGGGTACTATCGCTGCCTTCGACAGGGCGGAATTGGTTGCCGATATCATGGCTGGTATCCATGACAGTACGGTTGATGCACTTCGGCAGCATCGATCGACCGTGGAGGATGCCCACTGGCCGATGCCTAGACGGCATGAGTGATGTTGCTTCCCTGCGTTTTCGATGGGTGAGGTCCTGGTGAATAGGCACAACTCGGACTTCGAGGCGGAATCGGCGGTATCCAGTGCAACTTCGGGGTATGAGGTGTTCAACCCCGACTATTCCGTGGGGGTAGCGTGCGATCGTCACGGAATGATCATCGGTATACATCTCGGTGACGAGGTGTGGGAGAACACCGATGCGTGGCTGTCGAATGAAATTCTCAGAGTCGCAAAGTTGGCACGGATGAAGTCGCAGGTCGGCCGTCGTGCCGAGCTGGTAGCCACCAATAAAGGGGCCCATCTTGCGAGCAGGCTGGGGCTTCCGAGGGGGGCCGACTACAAACTGGCCGAAAGGGCTGAGTTCGGGGACGCTTGAAACTCCCAGGGGTGGGGATGGCCGATAATGATTCAAACTGTCGGAAACGGAGGGTCTCCAGCTATGGTCAGGGACTTTGCGCAGGAGCCGGATGCATGGCGTAGGACGGGAAACACGGAGCGTGCAGCCGGGGATGTCGATCACCAGCGTGCGGTGGGGGATCCGGAGTGGGAGGGCAGCCTGGAGTATCAGCACGGCAAGGCGGCCAATGCGTTCAACACCTGGGCTCGCGAACACGCTCGTGGACGCGAAGCGGCATTCACCAACGGGGGAAACATCAGGCAGGGGATCGGTGATACATCCACCGGCGGTGGAAATACGTTCGAGACGACGGATCTGGAAGGCGACGGCCGGGTTCGGAGCATCTCGTCCGACGAGTGACGTGTAGGTATGGCCCCGTGAACGTTCTCGGAACAAGGATGTGTAGGTCGCGATTGTTCGCGGTTTTATCAGGCGAGGGGTTGACCGGCTGATGGGTAACGGCGAAAATTTCCTGAATCCAGGGGAGTCTCTCGAAGACGGCCAATGGATGGTCTCCGAGAATGGCGACTACAAGGTCGGAATGCAAGACGGCCAGCTCGTTACCATGCATGTTCCGAGTGAAACGACGACCCAGCTCTCCAGCGGAGACGGAGGGAACGCACTCAAGTTCACCGAGGAGGAGAGGTCCTGGTGGCCCAACGGGTGGACCGGGCAGCGCGGGCTGCACACGCTGCGGCTTGACGGTGACAATGGGCATACCTGGTCGGCCACGCCCGATAACGGGGACAACCGGGGCGGGCCGGACGGTGACTGGCATCAGGGGGGTGACCACAAGCCTGACCAGTTCGTGGTGACGAATGATGGTCAATTGGTCGCACTCTCGGACGTTCCCGGAGATTGGAGCGGAAATTATTCCGACCTGGACCCGGATAAAATTCTATGGGCAGCTCAAACCGAAGAAGCGCATGCGGAATTCCAGGAAGAAATCTCGAGTGCCAAACCTGAAAAAGGCGACAAGTTCTCGGATTTTCCCCTTCAGATCACCACTTTCTCGGGTGCATCGGAAACGCTCAAGGAGTTCCGTCGGATAGCAAACATGGCGCTTTTGGATGTTATGGACCAAATGGGTGCGGTGGATTCCAAGGATGCAAGTAGTCCTGAATTTCTCCGATACTTGAGGGATGCCAGGCAAGAGAAGGCCGACGGCAATAAAATAATCTATGACGACTTTCTGGCAGAAGATTTCGTTGCTCCACTGTCCACGGACGTGCGGGATTCCGAGGGGGAGACCACCGATTCCTACGAGAATGCATCGATTGCCGTATCGGCATTGGAGCAGTCCTGGATCAGCAGGGATATGAAACTCGAAGATCTGACCCATGAAGTAAATGGTTTGAACGACGATACCTATATCGATATGTACGACCATATACAGACGGCGAACGATGATATCGAGGAAGCGCTCAGAGGTGTCGAAGGTCAAGGGCCGGGCCAAGGGAAGATGTACACGGAGGAAGGGATACAGAACATTGCTGAAGAGTCCGCCATATACGGAATCATCAGCGAAGCTGTGCTGTATTGCACGGAGAAGGTGTGGACCTTTGCCGAGACGGTAGCCGATCTCGACTACCCGGTCGCGCCGGCCGACCCGATTTTCAAACAATTCGACGCGCCGGAGCCCGAACCCGAACCCGAACCGCAGCCCGAGCCCGAGCCCGAGCCCGAGCCTGAGCCGCAGCCGGAACCCGAGCCCGAGCCCCAACCGCAACCGGAACCCGAACCCGAGCCCGCCGACTCAGAGTTCGAGGGGTCCCAGGAGACCGGCAACGAGACCGGCGAGGGAACCGGCGAGGAGACCGGCGAAAGTACGACCGATGCGGATACGGAGCTGGCCGCCGTGGGCGAGGAGTTCTCGAATATTCTGGGCGGCTCCACATCCACTCCGGAGGGTTCGGCCACGGAGGATCTGCTCGGTGGGGGCGAGGAGGGCAAACCCTCGAGCCTCGAGGACCGGGTGATGGAGTACATCAACGGCGACACCGGGAATGCAGGCGGTGGCGCTACTCCGACTCCGACTCCGACGCCGCAGCCCGGTATGGATCCCGGGATTTTGGGTGCGCTGCCATTGTTGAGCGGGGTCATGGGTGGAAACGGCCCGTTTGGTGGGGGCGAGAAGGACGGGGACAAGGGCAAGGACGACGACGAGCGGGGTCGCGACCGGGATCGGCAGATTCCCGGCCCACCGCAGCAGTCTCCGGGCATGCCCGTTGCCACCGACCCGGGTACCGCCATCACTGCTCAGCCGGCCGTCGTTGCGCCGACCGACACCGGAGCGCCGCCGCTCGTCAGTACTCCCGGCGCCACTGTGGACTGGCCGGTACCCGGCGATCCGGAGAGTAAGATCAAAGTCCCGCAGGGTGTTTCCGACGCTCTCACCCGGCAGCAAGGTAATCCCGCTATCGATGCGGGCAGCGCTTATGCCGGGACCCCCGGGGAGCAGACCGTGGAGAAGCCGTGGCAGGTGGTCGACGTGTCGGCCCTGCGGACGGGTGATGTGATCGCGTGGGAGAACCACAGCGCGGTTGTCGTCGACAACGGTAGCGGGCCGCAGTATCTGGAGAACGGGGAGTTGGTGCCGCTGAATCAGAGCAATCTGGACAACCCCCAGTATGGAAAGTTCCAGAATTACTTCCATCCGACCGGTCTGGATGCGGCCGGTGGCACGAGTATGCAGGTTCCCGAAGCACCCACGGAGATGCCGGAGCCGAAGATCACCACATCGCAGCCGCCCGAGCCGCCACCGATCCCAGGGCCCGAGGAGGTATAGGCGGTTGCCGGTCGCTGGGGGTGCGGACACGGCAACCGGCGTGCGGGGAGTGGGAATGCTACTCTCCGCTGAGATCGCCGGAGGGAGGCAGCCATCACCGCACTGTGGATCGTCGTGTTGATCGTGGTACTCGTCTTGGCGGGCATCGTGGCGTACCTGCTGGTACAGCGCCGGAGCACGCCAGTCGCGCCGTCCGGGCCGGTCGACCCGTTCGCCGACAAGGACTCCGATGCCCTGCGCGGTGATCCGCGGGCGCTGAAGGCCGGCGATATCGCCGATATCTTCGGCGAAACCTACACCGTGCGGGGCTCGTTGCGGCTGACGGAGGGCGGCTACCAGTGGAGTGAGCATCTGCTGGACAACGCCAAGGGCATCCGCAAATGGCTGTCGGTCGAGGAGGATCCCGAGCTCGAGCTGGTGCTGTGGACGGAGACGCCGGGTATTCCGGCGCCCGGCGGTGACGAGCTCGAACACGCGGGAAAACGGTTCCGGCTGGAGGAGTCGGGTACCGCCCGCTACGTCGGGGAGGCGACCACCGGGTTGACCCCCTCCGGGACGGTTGCCTATTACGACTATCTCGCCGAGGACGGAACTCGCCTGTCGTTCGAGGATTTCGGGGATTCGGGGAAGAAGGAAGCGGCAATCGGGCAGGTCCTGTACCGCAGTGCGATTATGATTTATCCGCAGTCGCCGTCTTGAGTAGCTGTATTACCGGACGGGCTGGGTACCAGACGGGGGAAGGTTTTCTGTGAGTCGTAAATCCTGGGTGATCGCTGCTTTCTGCGCGATCCTCGCCTGTGTGCTGTCCGGATGTGGGTCCGATGACGACGACGGTGACGGGGCGCGCTCCTACATCACGTCCCACTACACCCGTGCCACGAATCTCGACGAGAAGAACAACGGCCGGGCGTATACCGCGAACAAGCAGCCGGGTGCGGTCGCCGACGAGATCACCAAGGCAGCGCGACCGCTGGACCGGCGTTCGAGTGGACCGACGACCTTCCTGCAGTACCGCGACGACATCATCGCGGTATCGCCGAACGGTTCCGGAACGAAGATTCTGGTCGACGACTACCGCAACGGTTACCGGCGCCATCACGCCTTTGTCAGTGTCTTCGGCTGGCCCAGCGATAACAGCGGCTTCCGCGGTGGCGGTTCCGGCGACGGAAAATAGGCTCCGCCGCGTGTTCTATCGACCCCTTCCAGGAGGAAACAATGCTCCAAGACCTGCCCGCGGACGCCGGTGCCGCGGCCGCCTACTCCGGCCTCGGCATCGTGCTGATGGTGCTCGGGTTCGTCCTGGTGGATGTGCTCACACCCGGTAACCTGCGCCACCAGATCTGGGTGGAACGCAACCGCAACGCCGCCCTGCTGGTCGCCGCGAATATGCTCGGTGTCGGCATCATCGTCGCTTCCGCGATCTGGACCTCCGGCGGTGCGATCGGACAGGCGCTGATCTCGAGCGCGGTCTACGGGATCATCGGCCTGGTCGCCATGGGCTTGGCGTTCCTGATCCTGGACTTCGCCACACCGGGTGAATTCCGGGGTGTGGTGAACGAACACGAGGTGCATCCCGGGGTGTGGGTGAGTGCCGCTGTGCATATCGCGGTCGCGGCCGTGGTCGCCTCCGCGCTCACGTAAAGGTGTCGGCGAGCACTCTGACAGCCGAACAGCCGCCGGGGGAGCCCGGCGGCGCGGCAGCCGACTCCGCGGTACAGCAGCCGGAAGTTCCCGGGCGGTTCCCCAGGATCGCTCTGCTCATCACCGTTTTCATCTGCGCGGCCTGTGGTCTGGTGTACGAACTTTCCCTGGTCACGCTGGGCAGTTATCTGATCGGTGATACCGCCACCCAGGCCTCGATCACGCTCAGCGTGATGGTGTGTGCGATGGGGATCGGTGCACTGGCCGCGAAACCGTTGCGGCATCTGGCGGCGCCGGCGTTCCTGGCGGTCGAGATCGCGCTGGCGCTGATCGGCGGATTGTCGGTGCTGGGCCTGTACGCCGCCTACGCCTGGCTCAACCTGTATACCGCGGCGCTGGTGCTGGCCTCGTGCGTGATCGGTGCCCTGGTGGGTGCCGAGATCCCGTTGCTGATGGAGCTGCTGCAACGCATCCGTAAACAGGAAGCGGGCAGCGCGGTCGCCGATCTGTTTGCGGCCGACTATGTGGGCGCGCTGCTGGGTGGCCTGGCGTTCCCGTTTCTGCTGCTGCCGGTGTTCGGGCAGATCCGCGGCAGTCTCATCGTGGGAGTGGTGAACGCGCTGGCCGGGCTGGCGCTGGTGTTCATCTGGTTCCGCGCGGACCTATCGCATCTGGTCAAAGCAACCTTCGGCATGGTCACGCTGCTCGTCGCGGGCGTCCTGATCGGTAGCTATGTCTACGCCGACCGGTTCGAGGCCACCGCCCAGCAGGCATTGTTCGCGGCACCGATCGTCTGGCAGCACCAGACCGAATACCAGAAGATCGTGCTCACCGAATCGGCCTCACCGTTCGGCACCCGCGACACCCGGTTGTTCCTCAACGGCGACCTGCAGTTCTCCTCGGTCGACGAGTACCGCTACCACGAGGCGATGGTGCATCCCGCGCTCGCCGGGAACCGGGAGAACGTCCTGGTCATCGGCGGTGGTGACGGGCTGGCCCTGCGCGAAATCCTGAAGTACCCGGACGTCCGCACCGTGACCCTGGTCGAACTCGACCCGGTCATGATCGACCTCGCCCGCACCGACCCCCGGCTCACCGAACTCAACCGGAACTCCTTCGCCGACCCCCGCGTCCGGACCGTCACCGCGGACGCGTTCACCTGGTTGCGTACCGCCCATGAGGAATACGACGCGGTGATCGTCGACCTGCCCGACCCGGATCAGACCTCCGTCGCGAAGCTCTACTCCACCGAGTTCTACGCCATGGCCGCCCAGGTGCTGGCCCCGGAAGCCACCATGGTGGTGCAGGCGGGTTCACCGTTCTTCGCTCCGCACTCCTACTGGTGTATCGCGGCGACCGTGCGCACTTCAGGGCTGACCGTGCTGCCTTACCACGTGGATGTGCCGAGCTTCGGCGATTGGGGATTCCTGCTCGCCACGCGCGAACCGAACCCCGAACTGCATCTCGACTCGCCAGAACCCCTGCGGTCGATCGACGGGACAAGCCTGCAAGCGGCGACGGTATTCGCGCCGGATCGCCGGGATACCGGCGAACAACCCTCAACGTTGATGCATCCGGTGATCCTGGATCTCGCGCGCAAGGAATGGGTTTAGGGCCGGAAGATCAGCGGCCGCGCGGCCCCGTCAGCGCCGCGCGCGCTCGCGGAACCAGAGATTTGCCGCCCACTTCTCACCCTGCTCGACTGGCATGCCGCCGTGCAAACTGCGCTCATGAACTCGATTCGTGCCGGTGTGGCAGTTGTGGAAGAGCACCATCCTGCCGGGAACTGCCCGGACCTCGATACCCAGCTCGGGGAAGCTCGTGGATCCGCCGGACGCGACCTCGTTCAGGTAGAGAAGGGCGGTAACCAGGCGCTGGCCCCCGCGGGCGAGACAGCGCTCGGCTTTGCGCGAGCCTGCGCGCCAGGCATCGTAGTGGGGGCGGTACTGCTGACCGGGCCCGTAGTGTAAAACCTGGAACGATTCGGCGTTGGACAAGGGAATTGCGACGATATCGCTGATCCGCGTGGCAAGCTGTAACGTCAGCTCGTTGTGGTCGTGGGGTATCCAGCAATTGCTGCCCGAACGGCCGGCGCTGACATAGCCACCGCATCTCCGCTGACCTCAGCGCGTTTCAGGATCTCGCGGCCCCGCTCGGTGAGCGTCGCCATCTCGTCCGGGGTCGCGATGCCGTCGAAAATCCATATGTCGGGGTCGGAGTGGAGCGATTTGCCCTCAGCGTAATTGCGACGAAGGTCTGTCAGGTCCTGGTTTCCGGGCGCGTCGGCCCCAGCCGCGTTCTGCTGAGCCGAATTTTCTGCCGGGCCCGAGGCCTGGAATTTTGCGACGGGTGTGTGCGTATTATCGTCCACTTCATCTACCGAGTGTGCTCGAGTCGGGCGGTTCCCAAGTCAGGACAGGTGCCAGGCCTCGGAGGGCCGGGCCTGTGGGAGTCATCCGCATTATCGTATTGCGTAGCAGGACCGTCGGCATCCCGGACAACTGCAGTACTACCCCCATCCGATGCGACAACCGCTGCAGCGGTTCGACCCGGGCCCGCCTGATCCGGTTGTATTCGGCGAGGGCGGTCTCGATATCCCGGTGCCGGTCGAGCAGGGCCGCGACGGTGACCGCATCCTCGATAGCCAGATTCGCGCCCTGCCCCAGATTCGGTGTCATGGCATGGGCGGCATCCCCGAGCAGCGCGACAGGCCCTCGCACGTAGCTGTCGAGCCGCGGCAGTTCGTAGATATCGTGCCGCAGTAGCGTCGCCGGATCGGTGGCGGCCAGCAGGTCCGGGATCGGATCGTGCCAGTCGGCGAAGCGGCGGCGGAGTTCGGCGAGTTCGCCGCCGGGGCTGTCGGTGCCCGCGGGCACGGTAGCGGAGCCGTAGAAGTACACCCGGCCGTCTCGTAGCGGGGCGATACCGAAACGATTTCCACGCCCGATGGTTTCGCCGCCGGAAGTTACCGGCGTGCGGGGCCGCACGATCGAGCGCCAGGCGGTGTAACCCGCGTACGCCGGTCGGGTGGTATAGGGCCAGTGCAGCGCCCGCACCGTGCTGTTGATGCCGTCGGCACCGAGCACCAGGTCGGTCTCGGAAGTACCGCGGCTGTGCCGGACCCGGACACCGTCGTCGGTGATATCCACCGAGTCCACCACCGCACCGAGCCGGAGCGATTCGTCCCCGAGCGCGCCGCGCAGGATATCGAACAAGTCGGTCCGGTGGATCATCACCAGATCGCCGTAGCGGTCGCGGATTTCGGAGACATCGGTCCGTGCCAGCCAGCGGCCGGACGGGTCACGCATCCCTGCTTCGGTGGCCGACAGGGCCTGTTCCCGGACGGGCGCGCCGACGCCGACCGTATCCAGTCCGCGTAAACCGTTGGGCCACAGACTCAACCCGGACCCGGCGGGCCCCACCTCGGTGGCCTTTTCGAGGACCTCTACCTGCCAGCCACGCCGCCGCAGTGCGACGGCCGCAGTGAGTCCCGCGATACCTGCCCCGACCACGACGGCCCGCCGTTGCTGCTGCCCGCTGGATTTGCCGGTCATCCCCACCTCCCGTATCGGGCACCGTTGCCCGTCCGGGCTCGATTATGGCGCGGGCGCGGCGGGAGAGTGCTGTGTGATTCGACTCGTTTCGACGCGCTGTGGGTCAACCGGCGTCGGCTGCCGGAGACGGGATCGCGGTGACGTCGTCGGTGGATGAGGCCGAGGAGCTGGTATCGGCCGCAGTCCCGGTGGACGGGGATGCGGTGGTTTCCGTCACGGAGCCGGTCGAGGGTGAGGTGGCGGTGCCATCGGTGGACCCGACGGCAGACGAGGTCGCGATGGTGCTGCCGGTGGCGTCGGCGCTGCCCTCTTCCGCTACTTCCTCGCCTGCTTCTTCGGTCGTGGTCACCGTGGTTACCGGAGTTGTGGTCTCCGGCGTGGTCGTTTCCGGAGTTGTCGTTGCGGATTCGGCGGGTTCGGTGGTGGTGGTGGTGACCGGTGGCGGCGGGGTCGTGGTGACCGGTGGTGGGGGCGGGGGCGCACTGGGTTGTGGTTCGGGTTCGGTCCACACCGGCGGCGGGGCCGGTTCTGCCGCCGGACCGCTGGGCGCCACCGGAGTGACCGGCAGCGGCACCGATTCCGTGACCGATACCGGCGGAGCGAGGGCCGGGGGCGGTTCCGGGGGAATCGACCCGGGGGCGGAGGTGGCCGGCTCGCGAATGGTCGAACTTGCTGCCGGGGGAGCCGTCCCGGGGGTTTCGGTGACGAGTGTGCTGTTGTTGTCACGGGTGAGGGCCAGCGCCGATGCCCCGGCGACGGCGAGCGCCAGTACGGACATCACCACAATTGCCCGCCACGGTGGCCGGGGAGTCGGAGCGGTGAGGGGGACCGGTTCCGGAGTCGTCACCGGAGTGGGGGCCGAGAACACGAGCGGATCCGGGTCCGGAGTAGTGCTCGGAACAGGACCGGCTGCCGCCACCGGAGTCGGTTCCGCAGGGGTAACAGGCGTTCCAGGCGCAGGAGTATGCGGGCCTCCGGTCACCGAATCCGGGGTAGCCGGATCCGGCGCGGGTGGTAGGGGGGCAGGAGCTGGTGACGCTTCCGTCGGTGGTTCCCAGAGCGCGGCCCGGGCGGCGGCCGCCAGTGCACCGGCCGTTTCGTACCGGTCGCCGGGATACTTGGCCATACCCTTGGCGATCACGGCATCGAAGGGCCGGGGCAAACCGGCGGTCGAGGGCAGTGGTGGCTCGTCGTTGAGGTGCGCGGCGATCTGCCGTTGCATGCTCTCGCCGCGGTAGGGCTTGGCTCCTACCAGGCATTCGTAGAGTACACAGGCCAGCGAGTACACATCCGAACGAGTATCGGATTCGTCGTCCGCGAGCCGTTCCGGTGCCATATAGGCGAAGGTGCCGATCACGGCGCCCGTGGTGGTAACGGTGGTGTCCTCGTCGCTGCGCGCGATCCCGAAGTCGATCAGATACGCGAAACCTTCGGCAGTGACCAGGATATTGGACGGTTTCACATCCCGGTGCACGAGTCCTTCGGCGTGCGCCGCATCCAGCGCCGCGGCGATCTGGGCGATCACCTCCACGGCTTCGCCGGGGTCCAGCCGGTCCCGCTCCGCGAGCAGTTCGGCCAGATTGGGTGCCTGCACCAGCCGCATATCCAGGTACAGGCGGCCGTCGATCTCGCCGAAATCGTGGATCGGCACGATATGCGGTTCCGCCAGTCGCGCCGCGACCTGGGCTTCCCGCTGGAAGCGTTTGCGGTACACCGCGTCGTGGGCGTACTCGCGCGCGAGGACCTTCACCGCCACCAGCCGGTCGGTTCCGGTGTCGTAGGCGCGGTGTACTTCCCCCATGGCTCCGGCCCCGAGTAGATCGAGCAGCCGGTAGCGACCGAACGGTGTTCCTTCCACGAGCAACGGATACCACATCCTGTGACCGGTCACAGCACCCCATATATTCGGGGGCAGCCCGTGAAAATCGGTGAAATAGCTGGTTATTCGGGGTTTTTCGGTTGATTCGGGGGTTCGTCGGGGGTGCTGGATCCGACAGGGGGATCCGCGAATACCCGGGCTGCCGAGCCTGTCAGCCGGGCGGCGGCCGCAGCACCGACGCGCAATGCGAAACGGCCGGCGTCCGGGTCGACGGCGATGAGCCCGTATTCGCAGTCGACCTCGTCCTCGGTGAGTCCCAGCGCCTGCAGTGCGTCGGCCAGCACCGAACCCGGTGGCAGATCGACGGTCAGCAGCGGCATCAGTCCAGATTACGCCCGGGCGGCCGCCTTCTGGAGTTCGGCGAGCAGCGCGCGGGGTTCGGCTATCCCGTATCCGTGATCGTGATCGAATCCCGCACCACCCCGGTCGGCTGCGGTGCTGTGCAGCAGCTCGCGCAACCGGGCCGGTGGGATCTGGGTGGCCGGCCATTTCGTCCGGAATGCCGCGACCACCCCGGCCAGTGTCGGGCACGCCGCGGATGTCCCGGAATCAGGTGCCTCCGCACCGAACGCGGTGGAACCGAGGAAATGGGTGTAGGAGCAGATATCGGGTTTGCGGTCGGCCAGCCGGCCGGGCCCCTGCGACGAATACCCCACCCGCTGACCGCGGGTATCGACACCGGCCACCGACAGGACGTTCGGGTGTGAATTCGCTCCGGTGATAGGCCGGTCTGGGTATGCGCAGCGTCCGTCCGGGCATTCCCGTCCGCAGTTACCGGCGGCGAAGAGGATATCGGCGCCCGCTGCATCCAGGGAGCCGACGATGACATTGAACGGGTGGTCGGGATTATCGGAATAGTTGCCCGGGTCGCCGACCGGAAAATCCCATTGCGGTGAGAACGCGCCCCAGCTGTTGCTGACCACCAGAGCACGGCGGTCCTCCGGCTGCTGGGTGAGCACGGTGCGCAGATGCGCGAAGGCAGCCAGGGCATCGGAGAGCAGACCGTCCATCTCACTGCCGCCGGTCCGGGAACTCTGCAGGAGCGGGATATCGAGGAAGGTCGCGCGCGGGGCGGCGATGAGCGCATCGAAAGCGCACATGGTGCCGTGCCCGACGGCGAACTCACCGGCCTTGCCGGTTACCCCGGCCGGATTCCAGCTGCGTGCGGTATCGATCGTGATCTCGCCGCCGCTCGCCTCCCGGACTTTTTCGGCATTGATCCCGGAATCGAGCACGGCCACCGCCACACCCTCACCGGTGAGCCCGGCCGCGGTGAGTTCCGCGCGACCCAGCAATTCGGCCACCTTGTTCCAGTCACCCACCGCACCGTCGTCACCGCAGGTGAGCACCGGTTCGATCACCGGATCCGCGAAAACCCCGGCCACGCCCGCGGCTCCGGCGAGCGCCTCGCGGGCGGCTCGATCACCGTCGGGAATCTCCCCGCGCACCAGGTACGAACCGGTTCCCTGCTGCGCCGTATCGCCCGCCGCCCCCGCGCCCGGCGGCAGGGCCACCGGGGAGAAGCCGGAGTCCAGAGCGAATCCGGGGAGTTCGCCGGTGAGATCGGCGGCCGAAATATCGGCGGCCGAACCTATTGCGGCGGAAAGTTGTTCGGGGGCGGGGCGGAGCTCGATCACGACTCGCATGCCCGCAATGGTGCCTCGCTATCGCGGACATGGCAATCGGAGCGCAACCCTCACCGCCCGGCCGTTCCAGCGCCCGTCAGCGAACAACGGCCGTCAGCGAACAGCGGCCGGGATACGGTGGGCGGCCAACCGGCTGAGCACGGCCTGGTTGGCCTCCCAGCCGTCGGGGAACTTCACCGGCACACCCAGATAGACCGGTTCGGCCGACGGGTGCGCGTCCAAGAGCTCGTCGATCCCGCGGCGGCCGACGACGATACAGGCGTGCCGATGCCGCGAGGCCAGCACACACAACCGCCCCGCTTCCAGGTGGAACGCGCCGGCATCGCGGCGGCCCGACAGCGGATGCAGGATGACCGTGACATCGTATTCGCGGCCTTGTAGGCGGTTCGCCGTATCGACGGTGACCTCCGCGGCGATCGTCGGGGCCAGTGCGTCCCGCACCGCCTGAGCCTGATCACGGTGCGCGGTGCCCACGGCGATCCGGGTCGCGTCGATCTCCCGGGTGCCTTGTTCGGAATGGGCGATACCCCCGCGTTCCAGCAACCGGCAGGTGAGGTCGGCGATGGCGGCCACCGCTTCGGCGTCGGTGCGCAGGGTGTGGCGGGCGGGTAGTTCGTAGTAGGCCCAGCCGTGGGCCGCGGCTTCGTCCAGCACCTCGTCCACCGGACCCCGTAGCCCGCGGGTGCCGAATTCCATCCGCCGCTGCTCCGGCCGGGTTCCGGCCTGGAACGGGGCGAAGGGATAGAACGCGGCGGAGACGACCGACGCCGCCGAGGGCGGCAACCGCCACGACACCGGCAGCGTATGCACCGGGATACCGTCGTTGTGGTTGAGCATCACCGCGACCGCGCTCATGGTCGGATCCCAGGACAGGCCCGCCCAGCGGTCGGAATCGACCGTGGCGAAGGGGTCGAGCTGACCGGGATCACCGACGAACAGTCCGCGTTCGAACCGGTTCGCGATCCGCAGCAACATATCCGAGCGCATCTGATACGCCTCGTCGACGATCGCGTACGACCAGCGGCCCTCGTCCAGTGTGGCCCATTTCGCGGCGGTGCCGATCACGATCGCGCAGCGTTCCAGGTCGGCCGGGCGGTTGGCGACATCCACGTTGTCGCGGTCGATCCGGGCACTGGGCCGGTAGTCGCCGGCGGACAAGCGCCCGATCCGCAGTTCGGGGTCGGCGGTGGCGAGGCGATCGATGAGGTCGTCAACCTGTTCGTTGGTCTGCGCGACGATCATCCGCTGCTCGTCGTCGGCGGCTGCCAGCTGTCGCGCCGCGCGCACCACCAGCGTGGACTTCCCTGCGCCGGGCGGTGAATCCACGACAAGCGCCCGGTGCGCGGTGTTGTCGAGATCGGTGAGGATCGCGCCGATCACCGCATCGGCAGTACTCATGACTGCGCCTCGCCGGCGCTCGGCTTCGTCGTGCGCACTTGCACGCTGTGCTCATAGTTCACTTGCCGTCGCTCGTTCACGACTGCGCCTCGCCGGCGTTCGGTTCCGTCGTGCGTACCTGCGCGCTGTGCTCATAGTTCACTTGCCCTCGCTCGTTCACGACCATTCCTCCTGGTGCTCGGCCGACGGGTCGGGCGGCGGCCCGCCGTGTGTCCACGGTGTCTCCTCGCGCGGCGGGAGTTTGGCGGGCGGACCGCCGAATCCGCTGGGGGAGAAGCGGGCGAAACCGATCGGGTCGCCCTCTTCGGGCACACTGCCGACGGCCGGGTTCTTACCCTGACCCATACCGCTCACCAACTCCAGCTGGACCACATCGTCCTCGACCGCGACCACTTCGGCCTTCTGCGCGGGCCGGTCGATCCGGAACAGGGTTTCGCCGACGCGGCCGCGGAACGGATCGGTGGTGTGCACCCAGATATAGGGCCGCGGGACCTCCCGCGATTTCGGTTTCGCCCGCCGCTCCGGTTCACATTCGGCGACCGTGCCCTGGAACGCCTCGCCGACGAGCCGGTATTCGATCAGTACTCGCGGATCGTCGAACGCCCGCTGCGCCTGGAAGGTGTCGAGGGCCTGCTCCTGTTTGAGCAGCCGCCGGGTCGCCGAGACGGCGGAGTCGCGCCGGGCCTGCGGGTAGCCTTCCGGAATATCGGAGACGAACCAGGAGAACGCCGACCGGTCATCGGTCCAGCGCCGGTCCACGCTCGCGCCCTCGGGCAGTTCGCGCAGCAGCTCCACCGCCCGCCACATCAGCCGCCAGGTGGGTTCCAGCTGGCCCCGCAATGCCTGTTCGAGACGTTCGGTGGCAATGACTTTCGCCCATTCGTGTTCCGCACTGTCATAGGCGGCGATCAGCGGTGCCAGTTCCTCGTTGTCGAAACCGGGGTCGGTGGCGGGGCCCGCGGGCGGTGAGGTGAGCGGGTCTTCGGCGAGGGCGGCGGCCTGTGCGCCGGTGAGCCCGGCGGGCGGGTCGATCCAGCCGAGCAGCGCGGCCAGATTCGCATCCTCCAGCGCGGACTGTCCCGACGCCCAATGTGCGGTGAGTACCGAGGTCATCGCCAGGCACACACTGGATCCCGGGAAATCCGAGCGGTCGCCGAACCAAGTGAGCCAGCGCCCCAGCAGCGGCAGCGATTCCGGGACGGCGTTCTCGCCCTCGGTGCGATGGAACCGCACCGAACGCCCCAGCAGCCGCAGGAACTGCACACCACCGAGATTGGGCACCAGCAGCTGCGGGGCATCCAGATAGCGCAGATAGGTTTCGCCGGTCGATTTGACCGTCAGCTCCTCCGCGTTCTCGCAGAAGGCCGAAATATAGGGCAGCACACGGTCGGCCAGCTGTTCGGTGAAACGCAGGCGCAGGATCCGGTCGCGCGGTTGTGCCACGAGCAGCACCGTCGAATCCTCCGGCGCCGTCCCGAGCATCACTGCCAGCGGCGCGGCGGCCTCACCGGCCAACCGCAGCGGAACGAGTACCAGCGGACGGTCCGCGAGATGGTAATGCCGCCGGGCAGCAATGGGTTCGGCGCGACCAGTCCGCGCCGCGGTCGCCTTGGCCAGCGCGCTCAGCACGCTCATGCTGCCGCCTCCGCGCCTGCCCCGCTCATCCAGCTACCTCGAGTCGCAATGTTTGCGCCTGGCGCAGCATCTCGGCGATATCGGCGTGCTCCGGAGCGGGTTCCAGGGTGCCTTCGGCGAGCGCCAGGACGGTGTCGAGGTTGTCGATCCCGCCGAGATCGTCACAGACCCCGCGGCCCAGCGTATCCACCGACCCCTGCGTCCGGGCCTCGGAGCGGCAGGCGAATGCGAGCTCACAGCTCGACATACATTCCGGCGCGTACCGGGACGGAATCGCCGAAACGGTCTCCGAGAGCCCCTCACCCGGTGTGAACGAGGCGCCGGCGGGCACCAGGTCCAGCAGGGAATCGATGGAGGTGAGTCGCGACAGCTGCCGCCCGATCACCGCGAGTTGTTTGCGCAGATCCAGTTTCGCCGCCACCGGACGGTTCGTGAAATCCCGCGCGGCCACCAGGATCGATTCGTGCGCCACATCGTCGGGCGAATACCCGAGCTCGCGCAGCAGTTCCCGCATCGCCAGCACATACACCGCCGACTGCCGGGCCGCCGAGGCGACCTGCGCGGGATCGGCCTGGCCGTCGACGATGGCGAAGGATTTGATCTCCACGACGTAGAACTTCCCGCCGATCTGCAGCGCCACCACATCGGGTTCCAGATAGGCGGTGGCGCCCGCGATCTCCAGGCGCAGCATCGGATGGTCGAACAGGGTGCCCTGCCCCGAGCTCAGCGCTTGTCCCAGTAGTTGTTTCGTGCGCTGGTAGCGGATGGAGTTGGTGGCGTTGTCGCCCACGGTCGCCAGGTCGTGGTAACCGACTTCCGGAATGCTCAGCCCCAATTCCTCACGCAGCAGCCGGAGCAGTTCGGCGCAGCCGTGCGATTTCACCATCGCCTCGAACGAATTACCGCGGGTGATCGCGAACGGCGACTGGCCGAATTGCGGCGGGAACCCCAGTTCGCGGGCGATCACGGTTTTGTCCACTGCCGCGGCGTCCAGCAGCGCCCGGCGCGCGCACCCCGGATTCGCGGTGAGTGCCGCGATGGTGCGGGCATTGTGCCGGCTGGTGGGGGCTGCGCCGCGCAGCTCGTCCAGGCGGTTGGTCAGGGTTTTCTGCGCAAGCGTCATCTCAGGCCTCGTTCCTTCGCCGTCCGGCCACGGTCAGCCGTGTGCCGAACAATTGCGCCGCGGGGTCCGCCAGTTGCCGCTGTGCCCGCTCCGCGGCGTCGGCCCGCTGCTGTATGTCGTCTTCTCTGTGCACCTCGAGTTCGCGTTCCGCGGCCGCCAGCACCACATCCGGGTCGATCACGGTCCCGTCGGTGGCGCCCGGGATGGAAACCGCCAGCTGCCACAGCACCCGCTGCCGGGCGGCGGTATCGCCGTGATCGGCCAGATGCCGGGCCAGCCGGGTCGCGGCGGTGAGCAGATCCACCCGCGGACTCAGCGGCCCGACCATACGTTGCGCTGCCGGCCAGGTGCTCACCCCTAGCAGTCCGCGGGCCGGGGCCAGCAGATCCGTGGTGAGGGCCGCGCAGATGTAGTACGGACGGGCGTACGGGGCCGCGCGGAACGACCGCTCCTCGTCCCGGCGCAGGCTGGTGAGCCGGGCCGCGACGAGATCCCCCGAGAAGAACGCCTCGTGCACCGCCAGCACGAGTTTCGGGGCGGCCGGCACCGACAGCAGGGTGAGCGCGCGGTGCACATGTTCGCGCACCGGCACCGCGCCGGAGTGCAGCCGGGGTGGTTCGGCGGGGGCGGGAGTTCCGAGAACTGCTGCGTCCCATTCCGCTTCGGCGGTGCGTAATTCGGCGCGCAACCGACGCGCCGCCGTCCGGTCACCGGAACCGGCGGCGCGGCGCACCTGGGTGCGCAGCTCGGCTATGCGCTGTTCCAGCGCCTCGGCGGTGGGCATGGGGGAGAATCTAGGGTGCGATTCCAGGGAAGTCCAGTAAATGCCAGTATTTACCGCGGTATGTCGTTCGAATTCCGGGTTTCCGGAAGCCGCCCACTCCATACTTTTGGGTATGTTACGGTCGCGACCATGGTTGCGGCCGAGCCGGACAGCACTCCCGGAATCACCCAGAACCTCATCGATGCGCTGGCCGAAAGGGCCCAGGCCGCAGAACAATTGCGCCGCCTGCCGGACCAGACCCTCGCCGATGCGGTCGCCTCCGGTTTCCTCGAATATCTCGTACCGAAACGATTCGGCGGCCGCGAGGAGAAATTCCCTGCCATCCTCGACCCGATCCGCCGGATGGCGCACGGCTGCGTCTCCAGTGCCTGGACCCTGGGCTTCTACACCCTGCACAACTGGCTACTGGCCCTGTTCCCCGAACAAGCCCAGGTCGAGGCGTACGGCAGCGGCCCGTTCCTGTGCCCCGCCGCGCTCGCGCCGACCGGCCGCGGAATCCCCGCCGACGGCGGCATCACCCTGTCCGGCCGCTGGTCCTGGGCCACCGGTGTGATGGGCGGGAACTGGATCATGGTCGGTGCACTGTGCGGTCCCGACGACGGCCTCTACCCCGCCCTGGCCCTGCTGCCCGCCACCGACATCACGATCGAGGATGTCTGGCATACCGAAGGTATGCGCGCCACCGGCTCCAACGATGTCGTCATCCGGGGCGCTCATGTCGGCGGCCACCGGCTGGTCCGCTCGGTCGATATCAACAGCGGATCGGCCCCCGGCGCCGCCCTGCACGACGCCACCACCTACCGCTGGCCTCTCGTCCCGGCTCTGGCCCTCGCCGCCTCGATGCCCGCCCTCGGCGCCGCCGAACGAGCCACCGATATCTACGCCGACCGCCTCGAAGGCCGCATCCTCCTCTACGAAGGCGGTGCCCGCCAGCAGGACAAACCCATGGCCCGGGCGCATCTCGGCCACGCACGGGTGCGGTTACGCGCACTTCGTGGCCTGCTCGACGATACGGTCGCCGAAATCGAATCACTCCTCGACGCCGGCACCCCCGTCCAGGTTTCGGTCCGCGCCCAGGCCCGCCTCGCCGCCGCCTATATCGTCCGCGAATCCCGCGCGATCATCGCCGACCTCCTGCACGCCTCCGGCGCGAGCGTCCACTTCACCGACCACCCGATGCAACGCCTGAAACGTGACGTGGACGTGCTGAGCGGCCACGTGGTCTTCGACTACGACACCACCCGCGAACTCGCCGGCGCCACCGCCCTCGGCCTGAAAGCCCCCCGCAGCGCCCTCCTCTGAGCGGTCCCAGGCCTACGGGAGAGAGGCGCCCGGCTGTGCGCGTACGGGCCGCCGAGTGTGGTTCATGACCGGGAGCGCAGCTGGTCCAGGAGATCGTCGACCAGGTCTGTGGGCCCGGCGTGCCCCTTGCCGTCGGCGGCGAGGTGGCAGGCGGCCCCCCACCGCCGGCCACACCACCGATTCCGCCCGCTGTGACCGGCTCTGAGAGCAGAGTACCCACCTGGTACAGCTGCCGGTGGGTGCCGCCTGAGCGGCCACGTGCTCGCCCGCCCAGCTGCTGCTAGGTTCGGTTATCGCCGCGGTCGAGGTTGACATCCGGAGTCGAACGGGTGTTCGATGCATATGTCGAAAGGAGAGGTATATGGCGTCTCCGAATTCGGAGGGGGGCTCGATCGGCGAGGGTGCACTGGCCTGGGACGACGCCGACCGTGCCGCGCTGGTGGCGATGATGCGTGTGACCGCCAAGAACACCGAGTGGTCCACGGTGACCGAACAGGTGATGGAGCGGGGTGGCGCTCGCCTTCTCTGGGAGGACGACCACCCACCCGGTCTCTTCGGGGCGGGTGAGGAGTCCGGTGAACTGGACCGCGCTGCCCGGGACGTCGAGCGATGGAAGAGTGCGCCGTTGCGTTTCCATACCTTCATGGACCGCTCGTACCCCGAGCAACTGCGTTCGGTCCGGCGCGTCCCGCCGGTGGTGTTCACCTGGGGTCGGATGGTGCCGCGGGAGAATGGAATCTGCGTCGTCGGCTCCCGCGATCCGTCCGAGCGTGCGCTGGAATTCGCCCGGCGGGTGGCTGTGGGCCTTACCGAGGCCGGTATCGCGGTGATCTCCGGGCTTGCGAAAGGAATCGATACAGCAGCCCATCGGGCGACCCTGGACGCCGGTGGCCGCACGGTCGCAGTCCTGGGCAACGGTGTCGATCGTGCGTATCCGCAGGAAAACCGCGAGCTCCAGGCCGAGATATCGCAGCGCGGTATGCTTCTCACCCATTTTCTCCCGGAGTACCCGCCGTCGCGGTGGTCCTTTCCCGCACGGAATGCAACGATGAGTGCCTACGGGCTGGCCACCGTGATCGTCGAGGCGAACGAGCAGAGCGGCACCAGGATCCAGGCGCGGGAAGCCGTGCGGCACGGGCGATCGGTGATCCTGAACGTCACGGTCGCGCAGGCCACGACGTGGGGCCGCGCGATGGTCGGTACTCCCAACGTGCATATCGCGAGCTCACCGGAGGAGGCAATTGCCCAGGCACACCGCATTATCGCCCACCGCGCAATGGTTTCTAGGCTGCTGGACCCGATCGCGTAGAGTGCTGACGGCCCCCGTTCCAGTCGTCGGTGGAGGACGACCAGATGGCCGACGGTAATATCGTCCCCAGCGACGATGCGCAGTTTCTCCGCGAACTCGTCCGTGTTTCCGTAGCGGGGCATTTCGACAACGCGTACGCGCCGGGAACACCCGGTGTCTGCACCGTCTGCCGCGCCCCGGCCGACCGGGACCGGTGCGGTCGCTGCCTGGACCATCAGCGAAAATACGGAGACCTGCTCGCGGATCGCACCATCATATTGACCTATGCGCTCGGCTACTGCCCTGATGGTCACCATCAGTCGGCGCATGAGGTGCGGGCCTATAAGGGCTTTCGTGGTGCGCCCGCGGTCGCGCGCTGCCGGGAGAATCTTCAGCTGATGATCAGGTCGTCGGTCGAACTGCACCGCGGCTGCTTCGACACCTCACTCGGGGCTGCCTGGAACGCGCTGACTTTCGTACCGTCGAACGAGCGGCCGGGTAGTGACCACCCGGTTTCCGCACTCGCCCGGGCGGTGACGGTGAATGCCGCACTGGAGGCGTCGCTGCGGAAGTTCCTTCTGCAGCCCGGTCCGGGCTGTGTGGCGAAACGGCAGTTGAGCGACGACAGATTCGTGGTGCCCGAGAAGTGGCGGGCCACCGTTGAGGGCAGCCATGTGCTCATCGTGGATGACACATGGACGACAGGCGCAAGTGCGCAGGGTGCCGCTATTGCCGTGAAGCAGGCAGGCGCCGCGACGGTGACCGTCTTGTGCGTGAGCCGTTGGCTGAGATGGGACTGGGCCGATCAACGTGCGCTCATCGAGTCGCTCGGTGGCGGCTACGACCCGCTGTACTGTCCGGTCGGGGGCACGGTGTGCTCAGCCATGGCCGCCTACCGTTCTACGCTGCTCTAACCGGTGATCGTGCCGACCCAGAGGAAATCTCGCGGCCTGCTGGCGGCCACGAGCTCCTGCCGGGCGCGTAGTTCTGCTCGGTCGCGCGCGGCGCCGGTGGTGTTCCGGAATGTGGCGGATGGTTCGGTGATCACGAAGACCGCCTCGAAATCCATGCCCTTGGCCCGGTGGACGGTGCCGACCTTCACCGTGGCCACCTGCGTGCCGTCGTACTTGTCCAGCGCGAGCACGGGCAGTCCAGCGCGTTTCAACACGGTCAGTATGCGATCGGCGTCCTTGTTCGACCCGACGATGACGGCGATATCGGACTCCGGCTTGCGGAATTCTGCTACCGCAGCCACGAGCGCAGTGTCGACCTCGCCGCGCCGTAACTGTTTCACGATCACCGTGCCGCCGGGCAGGACGGCGTTGCTGTCTCGGAGAACGAACCCACGGCCGCCGTCGAGATCGTCGACCGTATTGCCTGCTTCGATTTGCTGGACGTAATTCAGAATTGCTTCGCGATTACGGTAATTGGTACGCAGCAGATTGCCTCGACCACGAATCGGAATGCCGGCATCGGACAGCCGCCAGCCACCCGGGTACACCTGCTGCTGCCCATCGCCGACCAGAAGCATGGGTGCGTCCGGCCCACCGCCTGCGATCCGGTGCACGAGTCGTAATTCCTGAAGCGTGAGGTCTTGGACCTCGTCCACCACAACCAGTGCATAGTCCTCGCCGGAATCCAATGGCCGCCTGTTCAATTCGTCGAGTGCTTTGCGGACGAGGTCGTTGAAGTCGTCGACACCCCGGCTGCGCAAATTCGCTTTGTACGGCGCGTACAGGTGATTCCAGAGGGCTGTGCGCTGGGTGCGGTTGAGCTGGACGCCGTCCCGTCCGGACCGCTTGATCTGCAGGTACTCGTCACAATCGATGAGTCCGCGCCCACCGATGACCCGGTCGATCTCGTCCCGCCAGTACTGGACGTCGGTGTGCTCGATCGTGTTCAGGAATTCACGCGCTCGCGTCCACCCGTGGCTGAAAGCGGTGTTCTGTGCCGCGGAGTTCAGCTTGAAGGCGACCTCCCGGCGGTTCAGGAACGTCAGTATCCAGGAATGCAAGCCGCGGAACTCGGCGCGATCGACTGCGCGCGGCGCGAGTTGCGCGAAGCCCGACGCGTGATACTGCGGCAAGGTCTTGACGAAGCCGGTCAGCAGTAGCCGTCCTGGATTGTGCTTGGCGAAGCGGGCCATACGGTGGAGGGCGACCACCGATTTCCCGGTACCGGCCGGTCCGCTGATCCGAGCGGGTCCGGTGTAGTTGGTTTGCACCGCGGCCAGCTGGGCGGGGTCCAAGAAGCACATCCACTCCCGGAAGGGCCGGATGAGGATCTGCTCTCGGGCATCAGTATGCAGTTCGCCGGTGCCGAACAGGCCGTCCGGCGCTGTGGCGGTGTGAACCGGGCCGTTGTCGGCGGAGATCCAGCGTGCAGCCGGAGTGCGCTCGGCGATTTCGGCTGCGAGCGCCCTGGCTCTGCGCGGCGGCCATTTCTTGTCGCCGCGCAGCAGGAGTTGCCTGATCGTGGATTCGTCGACCACCGGAAACTGGTCGTAGAGCTGGTCCCTGCCCGCCTCGGGCATGACCACGACCAGTTCGAGCATATGCGGCACGAACTCGGCGCGGTCGAACCGGACACCGACGCATACTTCCTCTGCCTGTTTTCGGATTCTGACGAGCCGGCTCCAAGCCGGCATCTCGTCGGCGAACACCAGTGCGTACACCCCTGCGGGGCCGATCACGAAGGTTCCGGCGCGGCCGCGGCGGGCTGCGGTGTGCTCGACCAGGATATGCCAGCCTCGCTCGGTGAGCGGTACCGAAAGACAGCGCCGCTGCTGCGCCGATAGCCCGGGAATGTCGGCGAGCGTGCGCTCGGCCCAGCGGAGACGGCGTTCGCGATGGATATCCGGCATGAAGACCCCCTTGCCCGGACCGGACGTTCGTATCGCCCACTGTACTGGACATCGAAGCGTGGACGTAGTGAAATGCGCTATGCAGCAGAGAAATTCGCTACTCGTCCAAGCGTGACCGGCTGTGTGTAGGAGAGGGTCTTCGGTGCGGATGAGGCGTCGGTCAGGTCAGATGATCCCCTGCGTGCGCAATGTTTCCAGGTCATTAGTGCTTTTCCCGAGCAGGCCGGCGTAGACGTCGTCGTTGTGCTGACCCGGTTGCGCCGAACCCGCATTGCGGATGGTGCCCGGCGTGTCCGAAAGGACTGGAATAACACCGGGGCCCTTGATATTTCGCTGGATGCGTTCGTCGTAGTGGTCGGCGATCATGCCGCGCGCGTTGAGTTGCGGGTCGGTGACCACTTCGGCGACCGTATTGATCGGGCCGCTGATCACACCGGCTTCGTTCAGCAGATCGATGATCGCCTGGGGTTGCCGCTGCACCGCCCACTCGCCGATGATCTTGTCGAGTTCGTCCTGGTTACGGCCCCGTGCCGTGTGGTTGACGAAACGTTCGTCGGTCGCGAGGGCCGGATGTCCCATAGCCGCGCAGAGGCGGCGGAACACCGTGTCCTGGTTGGCGGCGATCACCACCCAGCTGCCGTCGGCGGTGCGGTAGATATTCGACGGGGCGATCCCTTCCAGCCGGGTACCGGAGGGGCCGCGGACCACGCCGCCGACGTCGTAGTCGGGGATAGTGGATTCCTGGACGGCCAAGCAGGCCTCGGTGAGCGCGGCATCGACGATCTGGCCTTCGCCGGTGACCGTGCGGCGGTACAGCGCCGCCAGCGCGCCCTGGGCGGCGAACATTCCGGCCAGGCTGTCGCCGAGGGACAGCGCCAGGCGCGGGGGCGGGCCACCGGGGAAACCGTTTATATGGCGCAGCCCGCTGGTGGCCTCGGCGACGGAGGCGTACCCGGCTTTCTGTGCGTCCGGACCGGTCTGCCCGTAACCGGACACTCGCACCAGGATGATGCCGCGATTGCGTTCCCGCAGCACGTCGTAACCGAGACCCCACCGTTCCAGCGTCCCCGGCCGCAGGTTCTCCACGATGATGTCGGATTTCTCCGCAAGTTCGAGGAACAGATCGCGCCCGGCGTCCTCACGCAGGTTCAGGGTGACGGCCTTCTTGTTCCGGGCGTGCACGGTCCAGAAGAAATGGTGGCCGTCGAGTTCGGCCTGACCCCAGGTGCGCAGTGGGTCGGGGGCGTCCGGTGGTTCGAGCTTGATCACCTCGGCGCCCATATCGCCGAGCAGGCGCCCGGCGAAGGGACCGGAGATCAGGGTGCCGATCTCGAGTACGCGGATACCGTCCAGTGCGCCGGTTGTCGCGGAGTCCATCAGAGCATTATCCCGTCTCGGTGCGGTGCGGTGCGGTGCGGTGCGGTGCGGTGCGGTGCGGTGCGGTGCGGTGCGGTGCGGTGCCGGGTGCGTGCGAGCCGTCCGAAGCCGGCGTCCTGGGAGTTACGCGATCAGCGGCAGGGGAGCGCGTCTCTTCGGCTGCGGTTGCCCGTGCTGTCCGCTCATTCCGCCGGGCCGAGGCCCCGGGCCCGCAGCCAGCCGTCGACCAGACCGATCGCCTTCGCCAGCGGTTCGCGCTGGTCCGGGCCCAGGTAGTAGTGGTTGGCGCCGGGGACCTCGTGCAGTTCCTTGTCCGCGCAGCCGAGCGCCTCGTAGATGCGGTGGGCGTGCGAGGGCGTGCAGACATTGTCGGCGGCGTTGTAGAGCACCAGCGTCGGCACGGCGATATCCGGCCCGCAGGCCACTGCGTCCCCGCGGGCGTCGTCGATACTCCACTGCGACAACCAGCTGCGCAGGGTGCTGAACCGGGCGAGACCGAACGCGCCCATATTCACCTCCTGCGGTTCACCGAGATAGGACTCGCCCGGGGTGCGGTCGTTGGGATCAAGCGCCGGGTCGAGGACCGTGGGGTCGGCCATGGTGCCGTGGACGACGAAACAGTATTCGTCCTGGGGGCGGCCGGAGGCCTGGATGGTGGCCAGTTTCTCCTTCACCCAGGCCGTGATGCGGCGGTTGCGGTCGTGCTGGGCCCGGCGGAAGCGGGCCACGAATTCGGGACTGTACGGCGGCTGGTTGGGATTGTCGGGGTTGTAGAGGTCCAGTTCCGGATCGCGCCGGGTGGGGTCGGATTCGTCGAGAATCGACGGGTCGATGCATTCGGTGAGGGTGTGGTGGCGGCTGATATGGGCGGCCATCAGCAGGATCCCGTCGGCGGGCGGCAGATTCAGCTCGGTCAGGTCGGGACCGTCACCAGAAGGGCTTGCGGTGACCGTCGGATGCTGGGCCTGCTGCTGGTAGTACACCGACAGCGATCCGCCACCACTCCAGCCCGCCAGCACCACTTTCCGGTAGCCGAGCCGCTGCTTCGCGTCACGAATACATTCGCCGAGATCCTGCACCACCTTCTCCATGAGCAGTGCGGAATCGGCGCCCCGGTAGCGGCTGTTGCAGACGATGATGTGGTGGCCGGCCTTGGCCAGCGATGTGACGATCGGCAGGTAGGTGCCGCTGGAAACCGGATGCATGAGCACCAGCACCGTCTCCGAATCCAGGCCGGCCGGTTTCACCAGAATCGAATCGAGCGTGACCATTTCGGAGAGACCGCCGTAGGCGTCCCGGGTGCCCGAGGTGTTCGCGTAGGCGATCACATACGGGGTGCGTTCGACGTGATGCGACATAGATTGCCTGCCTCTGTCTTTCGATGCGAGAGTTCCCGCCTGGGGTGCGGGCCCGGTTGCCTGCGGCCCGGAGGAAGAGATCCGGTGCGGTATCAGTGCGCGCCGAGGTTGTTCGCCAGTACCTCCGGGGAGGGGATCAGACGCCGCCGGGTGTCGACGGCGATCGTGGTCCAGCCGATATGGCTGATCTCCTCCCGCTTCCGCCGCGCCCGCTCCCGCATCTTCTCCGGCGCCCCGTGATGCACGCCCTGTGGCGCATGCGAGATCAGGCCCGGCGGCATCGGTACGCCGTACATATCGCCGCCGTGGAAGAACGCGATCTCGTCGTAGTCGGCATTGCGGTGATACCAGGGAATCGTTTCGGTGCCTGGCGCCGATTCGGCCCGTTTCGGCAGGAAGTTCATCACGTACACGCCGGTTGCCTGCATGAACAGATGCACCGTGGCGGGCAGATGCACCGTATCGGAGAGGACCACGTTGTAGTCGGCGATATTGAACGTGAACGGGAAGTTGTCGCCCTGCCAGCCCACCACATCCAGCGGATGATGCGAGTAGAACAGCGAGGTCGGGCCACCTTCATGGATCAGCCGCACCTCGTATGCCTCGCGGCCGTCGTCGTCCATGGCAGCGGGTTCGGGGATCGTCATCCGGTTCGGGTCGAACGGGAAATGCCGGCCCAGCGGCCCCGCGGGCGGAACCCGGAACTCCTCTGTCGCCTCGATCATGAGCAGGGTCGTCTCGCTGTCGGGGACCTGCCGAAACGTGCACGCCTTCGGCACGTACACCCAGTCTCCTTCGCGGTAGCGAAGGGGCCCGAATTCGGTTTCCAGCAGCCCGGAACCCTTGTGCACGAACGAGAGCAGGTCGCCGTCGACATGACGGATGAAGAACGGCATCTCCTGGGTGCGCCGGCTCAGCGAGATCCGGCAGTCGGCGTTGGAGAACAGCAGCAGCGGGGAACCGGCGGCATCGGTCGAGTCGGTGGGGCTCAGTGCGTCGGCCAGCACATCCACCGGGGCGAGCGGGCCGGTCGCGGTGTAGTTCACCGGATCGTTGCGCCGATACAGCTGCGCGGTACGCCCGGTGAAACCGCCGCGCCCCAGCTCATCGTCCTTGAGTCCGCCGAGATCGGCGTGCAGCCGGTCGGGAGTAGTGCCTTTCCGCAGGTGCACAAAGGATTCCATAGCAGCATCCAGTCCTCGTCGGGCGCTGCGGCGGAGGCGGGCGCGGGCCGGGCGGAGCCGCCGCGATCCCTTGTCCCCGTAGCGCGAAGTGGCTGGGCTCACAGTCGCAGAAAAATTGATTGTAGTCAATATAATCGCGGCCATGGATATCGCACCGGACCCGCGGCCGCGCAAAGGGCGGGGTAGACCCCCGGCCGGGGAAACACCCGCCTCGGTGGACGAGATCCTGGCGGCCGCACTACGGGTTTTCGCCCGCGACGGGTTCACCGGCGCCTCCGTCGCGGCGATCAACCGCGAACTCGGCGTGAGCCACAACCTGATCCACCAGCGCTTCGGCTCGAAGGAGGCGCTCTGGTACGCGGTTGCGGACTGGATCTTCGCCAATGCGGTCACCCTGCCGAAGATCCGGCCCGAACGCACCGACCTGTCCCCGCTGGAAGAATTCCACGCGGGAATCGTGCGGTTCCTCGAACTACAGGCCGAATACCCCGACGTGGTGCGCCTGATCAGTACGGAAGCGGCAATCGAAAGCCCCCGCCTCACCTACCTCTACGACCGGCACATCCAGCCGATATCGGTCCTGCTCGCCGAACCCCTGAAACCGCTGCTGCACCGCAAGATCCTGCACCGCGACGATCTGCGCTCGCTACATTTCCTCATCGCCCACGGGGCGACCGCCCCGTATGCCGCGCTCCCGCTGGCGACCCGGATGTCCCCGTCGGACCCGCTCCGGAAAACCGCAGTGCGCCGGCACGCGAGGCTGGTCGCCGACACCATCGTCGCGGGTATCGAAGCCCGGATCGCGCGAGCGGATGAGTCTGCGTGATCTCGCTGCCGGCGCTCCGGGAGTGATCCGGCCGCGCGATCCGGGTGCATGTGCTTGTGGTGCAGTCGGCAACTGTGCGTTCCGGTCCGGGTGGATCAGGCCGCGACCCTGTCGCCGGCGAGGAAATCGTCGACGAAACCGGTCGCCCTGGCCTCCAGTGCGGCGTAATGAGCATCGCGGGCGGCGCCGGTGAGGGCCTCGTCGAGCAGTAGGTTGCCCGCGGCGTCCAGCCGTTGCGGCTTCTCCTCCGCGCCCGGCAGCAGGCCCACCGAGGAGTGCGTCAGGCCGCAGTAGTAGGCGATACCGTCGTCGAGTTGTGCGCTCAGCGCCTGCTGCATGAGGGCGACCACCTCGTCGTCGTCCGCCGCCCCGGCGAGTCCGAGCCACAGCATCCGCTTACCCGCCAGCCGGGGCTTGCTGCGACCGTAGGCGAACCCGTAGTTCCATACGCGGTCGATCCAGCCTTTGAGGATCGCCGGAACCTGCATCCAGTACACCGGGAACACCGCGACGATGACATCGGCGGCGAGGATGCGCCGCATATGGCTCTCGACCTCGGGGGAGTAGGTCTTTTCGCGGTTGTTCCAATCCGGCAGGTCGGCATCGGTCATCCGGGGATCGAAGTTCTCGGCGTTCAGGTCGAGCAGGTCGATCCGGTAGCCCGCGTCGGTGAGCCGGCGGGCGGTGAGCCGGGCGATATGGGCGGTGAGCGAATCGGGTCGGGGGTGCGCGACGACGACCAGTGCGGTGCGGGCGGTCGCGGTGTCCTCGAGCGGGGTGTGCGGCACGGAATCCTCCAGGGTGATCCGATTTCTCGGCTGTTCGGTCGGTTCCATTCCACCCGGAATCGGGTGGACGATCTATGGCTGAAGATCCACATTCGATAGGAGTTCGTCTACGCTCTAGGGGTGGACCCATTGAGCAAACTGCTGGGCGGTATCCGGGCCGAAGGCGCCGTACTCACCCATGCGGTCCTGGAAGCGCCGTGGACCATCCGCTTCGCCGACCGCGCACCATTGACGATGATGACCGTGCTGCGCGGCGGCGGCACCCTGCTCCTGCCCGACGGCACCGAACGCCGGATTTCCGCCGGGGACACCGCGGTAGTGCGTGGTTGCGAACCCTTTCTGCTCGCCGACCGCGCCGATTCGGTCGCGCTCCCGCACGCCGAATACGAAATCGCCTGCTTCACCGGGGACCCCGTATGCGAAGCCTCTCTCGGCGACGGGCAGTGGGGCAATGATCCGGCCGGCGAAACCGCGCTGATCGTCGGCGCGTACCGCGCCTCCGGTCGCCGCCACGAACGCCTGCTGCGCGCCTTACCGCCCGTTCTGGTGGTCACCGACGATGCCGAGACCTGCGCCTGGATGTCCTCCATCGCCGCCGATGCCACCGCCCGCCCCGCCGGCGCTCAGGCCATGATGGACCGCCTGCTCGACTGGGCACTGGTGTGCACACTGCGCGACTGGTTCGACGGCCAAGATGCCGACGCACCGGGCTGGTACCGCGGCCCCGCCGACCCGGTGGTCGGCCCCGCCCTGGAAGCCATGCACAGTCACCCCGCCGCAGGCTGGACGGTGGCGACCCTGGCATCGAAAGCCGGTGTGTCCCGGGCGCTGTTCGCGAAACGCTTCACCGATGTCATGGGCCAGTCACCGCTGGCCTACCTCACCGAATGCCGGATGGACGAAGCCGAAGAACTCCTGGCCGATCGCGACCTCACGGTCGCGCAGGTCGCGAAGGCCGTCGGCTACGCGGACGCCTTCGGTTTCAGCGCCGCCTTCAAACGGTACCGCGGACTACGACCCACCGATTTCCGCGGTAAGGTCGCCAGTTTCTGAAAACTCCGCAACGGAGCGGCGCCGGCGGTTAATGCTGCGAACGGCTGAGCTCCGTTGCTCGAGCGCCGGCGGCGACAAATCTCCAAGCCTGTGCGAACCGCAGCCGCCGATACTCAGGTCTATGAATATCGAGCAGATCACCCCGAAACTGGTCGTCGAGGGCGCGGACAAGGCGATCCGCTATTACAGCGAAGTCTTCGACGCCGTACTCCGGCGGCGGGACGAGGCCGGCGGGCGAGTCGTCTTCGCCGAACTCGGCCTTCCCGGCGGGGCGAGTTTTCAGCTGAAGGATGCCGACGAGTTCGACAAGGATCCATTGCGGCTCGGCGGGCGCGGCCTGCTTCTCACCGTGGTGGCCGCCGACCCCGACCGGCTCGCCGAGCGGATGGCCGCCGGTGGGGGAGAGATCGTTTTCGAGGTCGCGGATCAGTCGTACGGGGCGCGACAGGGTCGGGTGCGGGACCCGTTCGGTCACGAATGGATCGTCGGCCGGGCGATCCCGTCCGACGCCGGGTAGCGCCTGGTGTCTCGACGCGGTAGTGCTCGCTGCGAGCTGCGGGGAGCCTGGAACTGCCGGCCGTTGTCCGGATATGAACCGCCAGTAGTGACTGTGCTGGGTCAGCGTGCAGGTCGCCGGCGGGCGATCGGCAGGCGTTGCCCGACGGAGCATCGGATGGGTGGGGCCGTAACAGAACGAACCCCGGAGGGCCGACTGGCTTTCCGGGGTTCGGTGGCTCGGAAACAATGGTCCTGAGCCTACGCAGATTTTAGGGTGGTGCGGTACGTCCCTCACTGAAGTGGCCGCGCCGGCGACCCGGGGCCGAAATCGTCCATGGAGGTGCGTACGGGGGTGTTACTTCCTTACGGTTCCACAGGGGTCTGGGCACCGGCGGATCCGGTGGCCAGCAGCTCCAGCAGCGGACCGAGCGCCTCCGCGGAGCCGGTGCCGGCGCCCGGAACCGGGGTGGTCTCGTCGATATGCGCGGCAGCCGGGACCTCGGTGCCGGCCGACCCGGTGGCCAACAGCTCCAGCAGCGGACCGAGCGATTCGGCGGATCCGGTGCCCGGGGCGGGGTCAGCTCCGTCGATGGGGGCCGCTTCGGTCAGCTGCACTGGTGCGGCGGAGGCGACACCGGCGGCGCCGGCGATACCGGCGGCAGCGATCGATATAGCAGCGGCAAACGTGCGAAGACTATGTCTCACACCTGTTCCTTTCATTGTTGTCCCACACAGGGACATTTGGGTTACGCACACTTATGTCTGAGAGAGTGCGAAGTGTTACATCAACTTCTCGCCTATTTCTCCCGGCGGACTTCGCTCCCAGTTACGGAGCGGTCGCCAAAAAGGCCGTCCGCAAGGAGAATTCAGAAGTTCGATATCAGCACAAGCCCAATGAAATAGGGGCGGATGGTCATGGGTATCTGCTATATGTCGCCCCGATAGCGTCGAATGCAGCCGACACTGCCGGCCTTATCCGACGAGTTACCTCCGCTGAGGGCCTTCGCACCGGCGCCCAGTACGACGAGCAGGGTTGACGAGTGGCCGAAGAACCCGTGCCGGCCGTCGAGAGTCTGGTTAGGCTGAAGCCCTTGACGACAACGGTGCTGGTACTTCGCGTTGCACCGTTCGGGACCATCTGCCCGCGGGGTGTGGGTGCGGGTGTGGGTGGGGCTTCTGTCGTGGGAGCATCCCGAACTCGTTCGACGTGCCGACGGGAGGGACGATGTCTGCGAGAGTTCCGGGACGAGACCGTGAATGCGAACAACTCGACGAGTTGCTCCGCGCCGTACGTGCCGGGCACAGTCGCGCCCTGGTGATCCGGGGCGAACCCGGTATCGGCAAAACGCGGATGCTCGAGTACCTGGCCGGCCGCGCGTACGGGTTCCGGATCGCTCGGATCACCGGGATCCAATCGGAAATGGAGTTGGTGTTCGCGGGCCTGCATCAGCTGTGCTCACCCCTGTCGAGCGATCTGGACGCGCTACCCGCGCAGCAACGCGCGGCGGTCGCCGCGGCCCTGGGGCAGGGCGGTGAGCCCGCTCCCGATGGTTTCCTGGTGGCGCTCGGTGTGCTCGGCCTGCTGTCGGAGGTGGCCCGGGAGCGGCCACTGCTGTGCGTCGTCGACGATGCCCAGTGGCTGGATCAGACTTCGATGCAGGCCCTGGCGTTCACCGCCCGCCGCTTGGTCGCCGAATCGGTCGCCGTGGTTTTCGCGGTCCGGTCGCCTCCCGATAGCGTCGAGTCCGACCCGGTGGAGCCCGCCGGTGTACCGCAGCTGCTGCTCGCGGGGTTGCGCGACGACGATGCTCGCGCGCTGTTGCGTGCGACGATGCCCGGCCCTTGGGACGAGAACGTGCTCAGCCGGGTCGTCGCCGAAACCCGGGGTAATCCGCTGGCCCTGCTGGAACTTCCGAAGACGGCGAGTCAGGTGGAATTGGCGGGTGGGTTCGGTCTACCGGCCGCGCGGGGCGTGAACACCCGGATCCGGGCGGCGTACCTGCAGCGGGTAACCGCCCTGCCACCGGAAACCCGGCGGTTTCTGCTGGTCGCGGCGGCCGATCCGACCGGCGAGCCCGCGCTGCTCTGGCATGCCGCCGACCATCTCGGAATCCACCTCGGCGCGAGTGAGCCGGCCGTCGCAACCGGCCTGGTGGAGATCGGGTACCGCGTCGGGTTCGCCCATCCTCTCGTCAGGTCCGTCGTCTACTGGGCCGCCGAGCCCGACGCCCGGCGCGATGCCCACCGCGCCCTGGCCGCGGCGACCGATCCGCATACCGATCCGGACCGCCGCGCCTGGCATACCGCCCACGGCGCGGCCGGCCCCGACGAAACCATCGCGGCGGAACTCGAACGTTCTGCCGTGCGCGCCCGCGTACGCGGTGGTCTCGCCGCGGCTGCCGCGTTCACGGCCCGGGCTGTCGCATTGACCCCCGACCCCCGCCGTCGCAGTGACAGAGCGCTGGTCGCCGCGCGCGCAAACCATGAGGCGGGAAACCCGGACACTGCCCTCAGTTTGCTGGCACTGGCCGAAACCGGCCTGTCCGACGACCGGTTACGCGCGGAAGCCGAGCTGGTACGCGCCCGGATCGCCTTCGCCACCGGCCGCGGTATCGCGGCACCGGTCCTGCTGCTCGACGCTGCGCGCCGGCTCGCCGTGCACGACGCCGACAGTGCCCGGGAGACCTATCTCGAGGTCATCGACGCCGCAATCTTCGCCGGTCCCAAGGCTTATCGCCGAGGACAGTACGAGGCCGCGGTCGCGGCCCGCGCCACCGAGGCTCCGCCCGTTGCGCGCCCGGCCGATATCCTGCTCGACGCATTGGCCACCCGGATCCTCGAGGGGCATACCGCGGCCGTGCCCGCTCTGCGGGATGCGTTGCACGCGTTCCGCCGATCGGCTCTGTCCCCGAACGAGGCATTGCGCTGGCTGTGGCTCACCTGTGTGACTGCAGTGGGTCTGTGGGACGACGAGACCCTGTCCGAGCTGAGCGTCCGGAATCTGGAACTGGTGCGAGCCACCGGGCGAGCCTCGGCTCTCCCCATCGCCCTGACCCTGCGCAGCGTGGTCCACATTCTCGACGGCGAACTCGCCGAGGCCGAATCGCTGGCGGCCGAGATCCAGACCGCCTCCGAAGCGGTTGCCGCCGCGGCTCCCGTCTACCCCGCCCTCCTCGCTGCCGGCTGGCGCGGCCGCGAAGCCGAATGTCTAGAGCTCACCAGGCGCGCCGACGAAGGGGAGCAGCGCCGGGGGGAAGGTATCGGCCCGGTGGTCGGCGGCTATGCGCGCGCCGTCCTCTACAACGGCCTGGAGCGGTTCGCCGACGCAGCCGCGGCCGCGCAGGCGTCGAACGAAGAGTATGTGCAGTTGGAGGTGGGCATCCCCGTCTGGTCACTGGTCGAATACATCGAAGCCGCCACCCGCACCGGCGCCACCGACCGGGCATTCGACGCTATGGTCCGGCTCACCGAGGTCACCCGCCCCAGCGGATCCGACTGGGCCATGGGCATCGAGGCCCGCTCATACGCCCTGATCAGCGACGGTCGGGAAGCCGAAAACCGGTACCGCGCAGCACTTTCACATCTGTCCCGCACCACGCTGCGCGGCGAACTGGCCCGCGCCCACCTCCTCTTCGGCGAATGGCTGTGCCGCGAGCACCGCGGCCCCGCCGCCCGCGAACAACTGCGCACAGCCCACGAACTGTTCACCGCCATGGGCATGGCGGCCTTCGCCCGCAGGGCCGCCCGCGCCCTCGTCACCACCGGCGAGAACATCCGCGAACACCCCGCCGAGCCCGGCAACGACCTCACCACCGACGAGGCACAGGTCGTCAAGCTGGTCCGCGAAGGGCTCACCGACCGGGAAATCGGGGCTCGCCTGTTCATCAGCCCGCGCACGGTCGAATGGCATCTACACAACCTCTTCCCCAAACTCGGCCTCCGATCCCGGCGCGAGCTCGAAGCCCGGCGGTCGCGGTGAAGCGGCCGGTTCACTTCAGGTGCTTCGGATTGCCTGACCTGGCATCGACCAGCTCGCAAGCATGCCTATCGCTTCCCTGGACGGGCTACCCGGTTCGGTCGTGTACACGTACACGGTCTGATCCGGGTCACCCGGCAGGGTGAGCGTCTCGTATTCGACGGTGAGTTCGCCGACTACAGGGTGACGTAACCGCTTGGCGCCGTGGGTGCGTTGCAGCACCCGATGCTCGCGCCACCACTGCCGGAACTCGGCGCTTTCGCCACTCAGCTCTTCGACGAGGGCGCGCCCGGCGCGATCGCCGGGATTGTTGCCCACCTCGAGCCGCAGGCTCTCGACTGCGGCGCGCGCCTGTATCTCCCAGTCGGCGAACAGGTCCCGCGGCTCGTTGCCGAGGAACATCCAGCGGGCGTAGTTGCGCTGTGTGGCGGGCATGGCGGCGAAGTCGGCGAACAGGGCGTTGGCCATCCAGTTGCTCGCCAGCACGTCGGATCGGTGGCCGAGAACAAGGGCGGGCAGATCGTCGAGGGAGTCGAGCAATCGGTGGATCCCGGGGCGGACCCGCTGCACCGGGACACTGCGCCGGGCCGGGTCGGTGGCGGGCCGCCCGATCAGGTGCCCGAGGTGTGCCCGGCCGGCGGTGTCGAGCTCGAGGGCGCGAGCGACGGCATCGATAACGCCGGCCGTGGGAGTGATCCGGCGACCCTGCTCGAGCCGGGTGTAGTAGTCGGTCGATACCCCGGCCAGCAGGGCGACCTCCTCGCGGCGCAGACCGGGCACTCGCCGGATCCGGCCATCGGTCGGTAGACCGGCGCGGGTGGGGTCGATCTGGGCGCGGGCGCGCCGCAGGAAATCGGCCAGCTCCCGATTCGGCTCGCTCATGGTTCGTATTGTCCCGGACCGGCTGGGTCTGTGCCTGGGTCGCGCCGTCCTACGTTCGTCGATCCCAGGTCTGAATGGGCTGATTATATGGCTCTGAGCAGGGGATGTGGCGTCCAGACTGGGATCAGGGCGAGCCTCGGCAGGAGGCTCGCACGTCGAAGGAGTGAAGGAAGAATGACCGCATCCGCACCCGCAACCTGGTTCGTGACCGGCACCTCCCGGGGGCTCGGGCTGGAACTGGTGAAGCAACTGCTCGACCGCGGCGACAATATCGCGGCCACCACCCGCAACGCCGAACGACTGCATGCCGGGTTGGCCGGGCACGACACCGGCCGACTGCTCGCACTCACCGTCGACCTCGCCGACGAGGCGCAGGTTCGCAACGCCGTGCGGGATACGCTCGACCGCTTCGACGCAGTGGATGTGCTGGTGAACAATGCGGGCTACGGCTACCTGGCGGCGATCGAGGAGGTATCCGACAGCGCGGCCCGGCAGATGTTCGACATCCAGGTCTTCGGGGTGTGGAACGTCCTGCGCGCAGTACTCCCGCACCTGCGCGCCCGCCGCCGCGGCCATATCGTCAACATTTCGTCGATCCTCGGCCTGACCACTATGCCCGGCTGGGGCCTGTACAGCGCGGGGAAGTTCGCGCTCGAGGCAATGAGCGAAGCGCTGGCGGCCGAGGTCGCCGATTCCGGTATCCGAGTCACTCTGGTGGAGCCCGGCTATTTCCGGACCGATTTCCTGACCACCGATTCGCTGGCGCTGCCTGCTGCCACCACGGACGGCTACGAAACGATCCGGGACACGACACGCGATCATCTGGCGCTCCAGGGCACCCAACTCGGTGACCCGGTACGCGGTATCCGGGCGATCCTGGAACTGGTCGACCGCGGCGACGGGCCACTGCGCCAGGTGCTCGGCTCCGACGCGCAGGCGTTCGCCTCGGCGAAGGTGGAGTCACTGCGTGCGGACCTCGAAACCGGGAAGGATTTGGCGTCGAGCACTGATTTCCCGCGTGCGGCGTAGAATCGCGTGGGTTAGAGGTTGCCCCTATGCAACAGCGATGGTGGGTGTGGATAGCCGCGTTCCTGACCACAGTGGGGATGTGCGCAGTGTCCGCATGCAGCAGCGGCAACCGACCGGAGCGTGCCCCTCCAGCCCAGGTAGGGGCGCCCGTGCTGGTGGCGAAGATAGACAACAGTCCGCAGGCACGGCCACCGGTGGGGCTCGGAGCCGCCGATATGGTCTACGTCGAGCCGGTCGAGGGTGGTCTGAGCCGGTTGGCTGCTGTGTTCTCGACCCAGAAACCCCCCGTGATCGGACCTGTCCGGAGTGCGCGGGAAACAGATCTGACGCTGTTGGAGCAGTTCGGCAACCCGACGTTGGCATCCTCTGGTGCCGCACCTGAGCTGGTTGCCTCCGTCGATCAGTCCTCGCTCCAGAACGCCTCGGCCGATCGGCAACCTGCGGCGTACTTCCGCGACTACAGTCGCGCCGCTCCGCACAACATGTTCGTCCGCACGGATCGACTACCCGAAGGAGGCGGCTGGCCGCCGGCTTCGCAACTGCACTTCGGTCCGGCCCCTGACGGTGGCGAGCCCACGCAATATCAGGAAGCGCGGTATCCGGCGGCGGTGATCGGTTTCGACTGGTCACCCAGCGACCAACGGTGGCTGGTATCCATGGGCGGTGCCGCCTACGCGGATGCCGATACCGGACGGATCATGGCAAGTACGGTTGTGCTGCAGAGTGTGCAGGTGCGCGACTCGGCGGTCAGCGATATCGCGGGCAGCGTCTCACCGCTGGCCCAGACGATCGGTAGCGGTCCGGCGCTCGTACTGCGGGATGGTCAGACATTCCCGGCCGCGTGGTCCCGGCCCTCCCCGGATGCAGGCACAACCTATACGACACCCACCGGAACAATCATCCCCTTCGCGCCGGGGCAGGTCTGGACAATCTTGGTTCCAGCGCAGCTCTGGTAACCGGGACGGCGCTGCCTCCACCAGTGCTCTACGCGTCCCGTACAGCCATCGACGCGGCCTCGGTACCCCCGGCAGCGGCCCCCGCGATCAACGCGGTGGTGATGACAGTCAACCGATCCATTCACCGAGCGGGCGAATGGGAGGAAATCGCGGGTGTCCGTCGGGGCCACCATCGTTCACCGGGGGCATCCGGCCGGAGTCAGGCTTGTTCGATGCTGCCCTGCAAGGGAGTTGCGTTCTTGACGTTGTCGAACATCGGTGAGGTCGCTTCGGCGGCGGCCCGGATCTCTTCGAGAACATCGGCGGGAGCGTCGGTGTCGACGTGCACCACATAGTTCACGCCGCTGAACCCCGGCCGGACTTGCTCATCCAGTGCGAGATAGCCACGCAGATCGAAGTCGCCGGTGACCTCGATCCGCAGATCCCGATACTGGACACCGCGCTGGACTGCCTGGGTCACCCAGCCGATGGTCAGGCAGGTGCCGATTGCGGCGAGTACGAGTTCCATCGGATCGATGGCCTTGTCGGTGCCGCCCAGCGGGGCCGGCTCATCGGTTTCGAGGGTGAACGAACGGGCGGTGGTGCGCGCCTGCGCGCCTTCGGTCCAGGTCGTCACCGTCCGGAACGCCCCGGCGCCTGCACTCGCGTCGTCGGCGACCGCGGCCTTGGTGGCCTCGTAGGCCGAGATATCGAGCGAATGAGCCTTCGTCATGGTCACCCCTGTTTTCACGCTGAACAATGATTTGTCCGGACGATTGCCGTATCGTACGGACTATTGGCCATCCAAGTATGTCTGATCGGAGCCCGTCACGCTGCCTGAGCCGGGGAATCGGTTGCGGACGAGAGGAGTTGCGGTGCCGAATGATTCGGTACGTGGACCGAGCTTGTGGTCCACGGTGCTCGCGGACCTGCGCGCACGGCTGGCGGCCGGCGAGTTCGCAGACCGGTTTCCGAGCGACCGGGAACTCATGGCGCACTACGGAGTCAGTAGACATACAGTCCGAGAAGCAGTGCGGCACTTGGAGGGAGTCGAACGACGTCCGCGAGTGGGCGGACGGGTCACGACCCCGCCCACGGTGCTGCGTCGATTGCTCGACACCCTCACCGCACTCGGCGTGCGGACCTCCACCAGCACACCTACGGCGAATGAACACCGTTCCGCGGAGATCGCCGAGCGGCTCGACCGCGACCCGCAGACACCGCTGACCGTCCACGCGGGCGTACTGCACGCGGACGGGGCACCGCTCATCTACTTGGAGAACTGGTCCGACACAGCGGATTCGGTCCGGACCGAACTCGTCGGCATACTGCTCGCCGTATCCGCCCAGGAATCCGGCCGGCTGGATGTTGTCGCCCAAACCACGGTGCCCACCGTCCCGGACCCTCCGGTCTGTGCAGCGCTCGGTATTCCGGCGGGCCGCGCCACGTTCTGTATCGAGGCCCGCCTCGAAACCGCCGAGGGCGCGCCCATCTGGCAACGCGCGTTCATCCGACCCGACCGATACCCCTGCATCCTGCAGTTCACAACCACGTGAGCGAGCCCATGTCAATGCCTGCCCTGCCCTCGCAGTCCCAGCGATACATCCGCCGCCCGGTCGGTGTGGATACCACGCGACCGAGCATTGCCCGCGTCTACGACTACAGCCTCGGCGGCAAGGACAACTACGACGTCGACCGCACGGCCTGGGCGCATATCGAACAAGCCGCGCCGCGGTACGGTGAGGTCGGCCGGATGAACCGGCGCTGGTTGCAGCGGGTGGTCCGGTACCTCGCCGGCTCGGCCGGGATCGACCAGTTCCTCGATATCGGTGCCGGGCTACCGACAGCGCTCAACACGCATCAGATCGCGCAGCACGAAAACCGTCACGCCCGAGTGGTGTACGTCGACAACGACCCGCTCTGTGCCGTGCACGGCAGCGCGCTACTCGCCCAGAACGACAACATCCGCTACCTCCGCGGCGACCTCCTCGAGCCCGGCACCCTGCTCGAGAACCGCGACGTGATCCGCTATCTCGATCCGGACCGCCCGATCGGCCTCCTCGTCTGCGGGGTGCTGCAACACCTCGACGACGATATCTGCCCGGCCGGGGTGATGCGTGAGTACATCACCCGCCTACCCGAAGGCTCCTTCGTCGCCATGACGAGCTTCTGGGACCCCGCCGACGAAGACCCCGAACTCCACGCTCTCGCCGACCAGCTGGAGAATGCCTTCACCGCAAGTGGTCTGGGGCCTGGGCGGCACCGCACCCGCGAACAACACCTGCAGATCTTCCACGGGCTCGAACTCCTCGCACCGGGCCTGACCGAACTCGACGACTGGTGGCCGTCCGGGCCTCCGGTACGGTCACGGGCGCCCGAACAACGCCTCGTCCTCGGGGGCGTCGGCTTCAAACAACGCTCCAATCTGTCCCTCGTTCATTCCCGCTGACGCACAGCTGCACGTTCCGGCAGTCGGTGCCAGACCGTAGGTGGTGAGCGCGTCGTGATTGCGCTGCCCAGCAGTGCGACGGGCGCGGGCGGCGTCTTGAAGATGGCCGGGCCGGTGCGGTCGGTATCGTGCCGATTTCTCGACCACACCGCAGCGCCGGACGTGTAGTGCACAGTGGAGTACCCCGTTCCCGCCCTCACCGTGACGGATCCGCACCCGGTTGTGTGTTGTGCGCTGTGCGCTCTCACCTGTGCGCGTTGCTGGGCTGCGACGTGGGTAGGGGAGTCGAACCCCTTGCACTGCCCTTCGTGCGCCAGGAGGTGACCGATTACCCGTCGGTCCAGCGGGTCGGTGCGCGCCTCCGTGCCGGCTACCTGCTCCACTGCTGTGCTCAGTCCAGGAGGTCGACCTCCCAGTTGGCCCGCTGGATCCGCACATCCAGTTCACGTAGTTGCGCGGCGAGACCGTCGGCCTGCGCGCGGAGCTCGGCGACCGGCAGCGCGGACAGGATCTTCAGCTCCGACCGGAGTTGTCGGGTGTATCCGCCACGGTTCTTGCCCGCGGCCGCGTCGGCTGCGTCGGTGATCAGCGAATGCTGTAGCCGTAACGCGTCCCGGCGGGCGAGTGCGTCGGTCAGGGTGCCGTCCGCGCCGATGTTCGCGGCGGCGTTGGTGCGATTGATCCGGCGGATCAGTGTTTCGTACTCCGCTAGTACCTCGCGGGCTTCGTCGAGTAGTGCGGCGGCGTTCTCGGCGGGTTCCTCGCCCTCTTGGAAGCGGGCGTTGCTCACGACTCGGGTGCGCAATTGTTCGATGCGACGCATCGCATCTGCCCGCAGCGACAGAGCTTCTGCCAGCTTCATATCCCCCTCCTTCGGTTACGATCACGAAGATTCGAGTATGGACTACCGACCCGAAGCGACTCCACTCGATTCCTGCGAGACCGGCCGGATCGACGGCGGCGTCGGTCATTACGGCGTCATCGAATGCGGAAGACCACGCGGATCATGTGTCGAACAGTTGGAGATGCACGAAGCGGGTCGATGGGTCACGTTCGTCCACAATGACGTTCCGGTTGATCGACTTGCCCTCGGTGTTCCGGTAGACATCCGCCGTCTTCAGGACCGCCGGTGAGGTCTCCAGCGGCGGACCGGCGATCGTGGTCTCGGTGACGCTGTAGGCCTCGGTCAGTGGCGTGGAGAATTTCGACGCGGTCACTAGCTGGTCGAGGCCATAGGATCGCGGCAGACCAATTGAAAACCACTGCGGCAGCGGGCACGGCGAAATGCGCTGTGCACTGCGATGCGAGCAGAGCTTGCTTCCGTTCAGCCAGCTTCGCGTCCGCGGCAACCAGTAGAAGCACAGCAAAGACGAAGCCCGCTACGAGGACTACGGCGGACGTCCGAGCGGTGCGCGTCAACTACCTCGTCTCCTTCAGGCAGATGAGTCGAAGGTTCTGGGTTCCGCCGTACCGGTGGGAGAATCGGGTTCGAAACCTCGATCCCCTATCTAGGTGCGCTTCCGGCTTTCGCGCACCACAACGGTCCCCAGTGTGTCGTACTCCACGCGCTCGAACGTGGCGAAGCCCAGCTCGTTCAGTGCTTTCAGCGCGGCGTGCGAGTTGTAGTTATAGGTCTCGCCGGACCTACCAGGCACCCCGGTGACCAGTCCGATGAGCTGGGTCGGCGGCCAGAGAGCGTTGTTGACCGACACGGCATAGGTCTGCGGCGTTCCGGGGGTCTGGGCACGGGTGGCGAGGAAGATCTGTTCATCACTGATCTGAACCGGATTGCCGTTGACAGTGATCGTTGTGGCCGAGCGGGTCATGTGCCGAGATCCTTCCACAGGATCGGCAGTGCCGAATCCGGCAACGACGTTCGACTACACAACCGCCGACGGGCCTGCGTCGATCTGATCGGCGGAGGCTCTGCGGGGGTCCGGTCGGCCGGAAGCGGTCAGCTCACGGCAACGAATACCTTGTCGGCGAACATCGTGGCTCCAACGGCAAGCGTGCCTTGGGTCGCCGATGCGGTCGGCACTGTGAAGACCAGATTGCCGGTAGTCGATGCTCCCTGGAACAGGGGGCTGAGTGTATCGAGTGCGTCCGGAGCGACGACGAAACCGTCGTAGGAGTTCACGGTGTTCCCATCCGCAGTCACGTACCCGATCGACGTGAAGGGGGTTTCGCCCTGTGGGTCGGTGCCGGTGTAGGTGATGGTGACGTTGGCCAGGAGATACTGTGACCCTGCAGGGGATGGATCGTTGAACTGGTTCGCGGCTGCGACAGCGTCATTCGCGTCGGGCGTGACGCTGTTGACGGTCACCTGCCAGTCGCCGTCGGTGATCACGGATCCCAGTGGGTACGGGTTTGTGCGTGTGCCCTGATCCGCTGCCGTGTCCTGGTCTGCTGCGTCGGAGTCGGTTACCTGGGCGGGTGCGGCCGGAGTGGCAACGGATATGTCACCGCTGCCGAAAGAATCCTCGACCGCGTCGGAGACCACCGTGAAAAAGACGACGAAGCCGACGACCGTACCGACGACTGCGACGATGAGGGCGGCGATGCTGGTGCCCTTGGTCTTGCCGGACTGGCACACGCCCACGATGCCGAGAATGAATGCGATCGGCAACAGGACCCATCCCACGATCAGGATCCCGGGGATACAGGCGAATATGAAGCCGAGGACGGCCACAATGATCGCGATAAGCCCCAGCGTGTTCCTCTGCTTATTCGGTGGTGCCGGCATCCCTGGATACGGGCCGGCAGGCCATCCGGGCGGCATCTGTGCAGGCGGGAGGGGAGGGGCGGTCATGGTTGCGTACCTCGGGTTGTGTGGGGTCTGCGATGGATTCGGACAGCGTGATTCCCTGCTGTGTAATGGGTAATAGCGGTGAGTGCGGCGCACGTTACAAACCAGTAGGTTTGGGAATGTAACTATTGGGTACTGGCCGGTGATCGGCGGCGAGCGGAGTCGTTACGGGACGATTGCGCCGTCCGATTGCCGCCAGCACGTCGAGGATCGCAGTCCGATACTGAGCGTCGTGATCGAATCTTCCGCACCGTCGCCCAGGCTCGTCCTTGAACGTATGTACCAAGCCGAGGCCGAGTACCTCGCAGCCGGCGGCCCCGGCACAGCATCATTCACCACGCTCGCACCATTTTTCGCCCCCGATGTGGTGCTGTGGCAGGCGGACGCTCTGCCTTACGGAGGAAACTGGCACGGCCATGACGGCATGGAACGGTTCTTTCTGTCGATGAGCGCCACCTGGGACCGTTTCGAGCTGACCGAGCAGGTGTTTCTATCCGACGCCAGTCCGCTCGTTGTCCTGACTCAGGTGAACGCGCGTTCCCGAGAAAGCGGTCGAGAGCTGAGTTTCCCCATTCTGCAGACGATCACCGTGACCGACGGCCTGATCACCGAGGTGCGTCCCTTCTACTGGGACACCGCCGCTATTGCCGACGCCTGTTCCGGCAGCGTCCGAACGATGGAACCGAACGCTCGGTAGCGCCCGCAACTCGGGATCAGTGGCCGGTGAGACCCCAAGCGTCGAGTCCACCGTAGATATGCGCCTCTCGGCGGCGAGGCGCGTGCAGGCCGACAGCTTCACCGTTGTCGATGGCGATGAGTGAGTCTTCGCCCCGCCACCCTGTGTCGGTGAGTCCCTGGATTTCGGGTACCGGTTCGAATCCGTCGAGGTTCAGACGTTCGACGGCGTCGCCCTTGATCTTTGTGATGGTTCGGGCTCAGCTCGGACAATCCCAGCCACTCCTCGAACTGGAGCACTACGCGGCCAGTACCTGCTCACGGACGAGGCTTGGCACGCCGTTCCGATTTGCCTCGACTCCGATGTGATGATGGAATCCGGAGGGACAGGGTGGGACCGTTCGCGGATCGGTGCGCCGGAACAAGTACTGAGGCGACGACCGGTAAGGGGGGCCAAGTGAGCGAGCGCGAGGAGAAGCGGGCACGGAACGATCGGATGCGGGCCGAGATGGATGCCCTACTGGAGTCGTTCGAACAGCAGCGCGCACAGCTGGGAGAACTCCAGGCCCGGCTGGCGGCCACGACGGTGAGTGTGTGGTCGGCCGACAATATGGTCCGGATCGATAGCAATGTGGCCGGGATCCCGGTCGATGTGCACATCGATGCGGGGGCGTTCAAACGGACCACAGCGGACAAGCTCGCCCGTTCCGTACTCGAGGCGGTGCACGCCGCGGCCCGGCAAGCCGGCGACGCCACGCAGCAGGCCATGGCGCCGCTCGAGGCGGAGGTCGGCGCGATGCCCGATCTCTCCGAGCTCATCCCCGGCGCACCCAGCATCCGGGACATGGTGTCGAGCTTCTCCGAACCTCCGCCGGTCACACCCCCGCAGGCCACGCCGGAACTGACCGACGAAGAGGAAGACGAGTACTTCCGCAACCGTTCCTACCTGGATCCCGGCCGGTGACCGACGAGCGGACCGGGGAGGACATGTCGTGAGTGTCCTGGGCGTCGATCCGGACGGCCTCCGCAATACCGGACCGCGATTCGGTGCGGTGGCCGACGATATCACCAGCGCGGCAGAACAATTGCGTCGCGTGCTCGACACCGAGGGGCAGTGCTGGGGCACCGACCAGGTAGGTCAGGCGTTCGCCAAGCGCTACACACCCGACCCGGGACTGAAGGCCATACAGGACGTACGGGATGCGTTCACCAGATATGGAGAAGATGTGGTGACCCTGGCCGACAATGTGGAGGCCCAGGAACAGATCATCTCCGGAAATCTGGGCTCGGCTGCGTCCTGATGGGTATCGAGATCCCGGACGAACTGCAATGGGTCGCCAAATGGGTTGTGGGGGCCGGGGATTGGCCGGAAGCCGACGAGACGGCCATACGGCGGATCGCCGATGCGTGGAACGGTATGGCGACGGCGCTCGAGGAGAGCTCCGGTGACGCGAACCTCACCATGCAGGCCGCGCTGACCGCACTCCACTCGGGCGAATCGCATACCGCGCTCAGCGCGCACTGGGACTTGGTCGGCGGCAAGGACGACGCCGCGCTACCGAAGCTGATCGAGCATTGCCGATGGCTGGCCGACCAGGCCGATGACGGGGCGCTCGATATCGAGCACACCAAGCTGGCGATCATCACTGCCATGGTCCTGCTCGCCGCCGAACTGGTGGTGGCGGGGTTGACCGCATGGACCGGTGTGGGTGCGGTGGCCGGTGCCGCGGCACGGGTCGCCACTCAGGCCGGGATTCGCATAGCGATCCAGATGTTGATCAAGAGGCTGGCCACCGTGGTCGGAAAGGGCGTGCTTTTCGGAGTCCTCGAAGGCGGCGCGGGTGAACTGATCCCGCACCTGATCCAGTTCGCCTCGGGAGAACGGACGGGACTGAACGACGAGGACTGGGCGGGGCTCAGGGGCAGCGCTATCGCCGGTGCGGTGGGTGGCGCCGTGGGCGGTGGTCTGGGATCCGGCGGGCTTGCCGCACCGTTGACCAACCAGGTGGGCTCCACTGTCGGGAAGACCGTCACCGAACTCGGTGTCGAGAGTGCGGCCGGGGTCGCCGGGAATGTCGCGGGAACCGTGGCCGTCGGTGGCGAATTGACTTTGGAGACCTTCACTTCCGGAGCCGCCGGTGGCGCCGCCGAGCGCGGGGCCTCCGCGGCGGGGGAAGCCGCGGGCACACATTTCGGCCAAGGCGCCCCCTCCGTCCCTGAGACCGGGAGCCCGGCCGATACCGATCCGAGCAGCCCCGCATCAACCCCCTCGGAGTCCGGCACTCCCGCGCAGCCGGACAACGGCGCACCCGGCGAGCAGACCGCGACACAGCCCGCCGCCACCGGGGCAGATCCGGACACCGGCTCCACCCCGAGCAGCGAATCCCCGAATTCCGCGCCGCAGAACGACTCCGCATCCACCACCTCGGCCAGTCCGGCATCGACTCCCGAAAGCACCCCCACTCCGACCGATTCCGGATCGGCACCCGAAAGTGCCGGGCCGGCACCAACTCCGGATAGCCAGGCCGCCCCGGGGGATACCTCTACCCCGTCCTCGCCCGACAGCCCGGCTTCGACGACGGACAGCACCTCACCGGGCAGTAGCCCCAACTCGTCACCCGACACGCCCGACACTGCCGGCGACGTGCCCGGCACTGCCCCCGATAGACCCGACACCCCAACCTCCGACAGCCCCCCACCGGGCAGCAGCCCCGACCTCTCCCCTGATCCTCCCAGCACCACACCCAACACATCGGATACCCCGCAGACGGTCCTGCCCGACGGAACAGTGCCGGGTAGCAGCCTCAACCTGCCACCGGACCTACCCAGCCCCACGCCGGCCACCTCGGATGCCCCCTCCGCGCCGACAACGGGCGACACCTCCACCCCGCACACCTCCGGCACTCCGACGAGCACCGACAACCCCGCCGGCACCAGCGCAGCGGCGACCACCACAACAACGGGCACCCCCGCCACCTCGACACCGCCCTCCGCCGTACCTCTCTCCGGCACCCCCACTTCGCAGGCCACCGAGGGCAGTCATCGGCCGAACACCGCTGCGCCCACAGCCGAGGCCGGACCGGCGGGAGCGCCACGGACCACCACCGATCCGGCCCGCGGAATCCCCCCGGGCCGCGCACCGGAAGCACCGAGTGCGGGCCCCCCGCGCCCGGCCCGCGGCGACCTCGAACGTTCCGGCCAACCCGCCGACCGTCCCGCGCACCGCCTCGAACGACCGCGAGAAGCGGCGGGCCTGAACCCCTTTCGCCGGTCGCGACCGACCCCGGCACCCGATGCCGGTAGATCGAGACCGTACGGGGAAAGCGATAGTCCGAGGCCCGGTCACCGCTCCTGGGATCACCCGCCACCGCACCGACCCCCGGATGCCGGCACACCCGCACGCTCCGCCGAGCCCGCTGAACCTGTCGCGCCCCGACCAACGGACGACTCGCTCACCCCGGGGACCCACAACGAGACCGCACCGCTGGAATCCCATCCTCCGGATCGTCGGGCCCTCACCTCGCACGAACTCGCGGACCGCGCCAATCGCACGAACATGCTCAGAGCGATGCTCAACTACGCGCAGGAGAACAATCTCACCTTCGAGGAAGTTCAACGGGAAGTGCGAGCCGGCGATCTCCTGATCGACCCGAACTGGGAAATTTTCCCCAGACTACAGATCCAGGAAGTCGATGCGCTGCCGCCGCCGGACAATTTCGACGAAGCTTACTTGAACGCGGTTCTCGAGCATCACTACTCGCACAACCGCCGGGTCTCGCCCTACGACAGTATGGCCGACCCTACGTTCGAACCGGGCTGCCCGGACAATGAGCTACCCGCTCATATCACCCGTGACATGCCGGCGGACGCACTGGCCGACGCTGTGGATCCGGTTGCCGACAACCTCTTTCTGAATCAAGAAGGCGACGACGCGGTCGTGTGGCGTGATCGCTCCGCCGGCGACGCCTTTCTTCGCCAGGAGAACGCGCTGTTCCGTATGGAAAGCAGAGGGCCGGCCGAAATCGGCGGCCTCGGTGGGTTCCACTGCCGCAGGCCGGGCGACCCCAACCTCGGGGCGCACACCGGCCAGGCCACCAACGGCGGTGGATGTGTCTCGTTCTCCAACAGTCCGGAACATGTGCTCCAGCGTGAAGACTCGCTGAGCGTCGATATGCACGGAGTCGAACAACTGCCCAACGGGTTGTATCGGCAGACGCGCTACATGTACGAGGCATATCATCCCTTCGGTGTCGACGTGGAGTCCTCACATCGCGACACGGGCAATCCCAGCGGTCACCGGGAAGCGGAAGTTCTCGCACCGGGCGGACTTTCCTCCGACGTGATCTATCGCGTATGGACACGCGAAATCGTGTTCGACCCCGATAACTGGAACCAGATAGTCAGCGCCCGGGTGCTACCACCCATCTACAATCCCAATTTCCGATACAGCGATCACCCGAATTTCACCTCACCGGAGAATTCCTCCGCGCCGCCGACGGACCCCGCGCCCGCACCACCACAGCCGGCTACGACCCCGGGCCCCGATCCGGGCCGGGCACCGGAAAACGAACCACCCTCGAACCCTTACCGAGCACCCGACAGCAACAACGAACAACCTCGACGCCGCTTCGCCACCGACCCCCTCCCCGGCGACCCCATCTGGGACCCAGCCGACATCGCGAACCTCCTCGGCAGGGACTCCGCGGAGAGCAACCCTGCGCTCCCGCCACAATCCCGAGCGACGCCCGAGCCGGCGCAGCGGGACTCCGCCGGCCGCACCGACACCGATCCTCGAGCTCACGGATTCCCCCAAGGGCAGCCGGCTCCGGCACTGCACCAGGCGCCCGCCACGAATACGGGCATACCGGAATTCCCCGCTGCACGGACAGATAACGCGACGAACTCCGGCCCGGCCCGGGCACCGGAAAGCGTGCCGCCCGCTGTTCCGCACGCCCCGGAAAACGGTTCAGCACAGCCACCGGCGCCGCGCGGTGACACCAGGACTCACCCCGATCATCACGCCCCGCCGAATGCTCCCGCGCCCCGGTCGACGGAGGCGAGTCCAGGGCTTCGCACACCGACTCCGGGAACCCCGGCTGTGCAACCAGGCAACGGCGGGGTCGCTAGTCCTCATGGGAATGCCCCGGTCGCGGCCCCTCATCGCACGCCGGAAGGTATCGCGTCCCACCCCGGCCACCGTGCGCCGGAGACTAATTCACCGGCCCGGGCCGACCGACCGCAGACGCCCGGCCCGGCCCGTCCGCAAGACGGTCGAAGCCCCGTCGGCGACGGCCGACGCACCGACACGCCGGCCGCCCCCGCCCCCCGCCCACAGAATCCACCGAACCCCACGCGCGTTTTCCGCGAAGATTGCCGTCAGCTCCCGCCGGTCCAGGGACGCGTAACACCGGTCGCACCGGCGGCACGTCCACGGTCCGGGCCCGCGTACAGCGTCCGGCATGTCGATATCGCAGGGAATCCGCCATGGCGGATCACCGTCGCCACGATCGCGGTCCATGTGAGTGCGCCTCCGGATGTGCCCCGCGCGGATGCGCATCGGGTGATGGAATCCGTACAGACAACGGTCGACAGCACCTTCAACCGCGGCTACGAACTCCCGGGCGGCGAACGGATCCTGCTCGATATCGTCTACACCAACGATCCGGCGGCCGCGAATGTCCGGGTTTCTGTCGATCCCCGGCAGAACGGGCCGAACGTCTGGAATCCGCATCACGCGGATCCCGGCACTCTCGCGGGCTTCGTGCGCGACCAGTTGGGAATCGGCCCGAGCCGACCAGGGGATCCCGGCCTGAACACCGCGGACCTCCGCGTGATCGGCAACGATATCGCCACCGCGAATACCCGCGCCCCCTTCGCCGACCCTTCCCAGGGCCGAGTCTTCGCGGATGGATACCTCCGGCCTGTCGAACGCCCGGAATACCAGGCCGCCGTCGAGGACGCCCTGCGCACCGGCGACCACTTCCAGATGTTCGCCGACCCACGAACAAATCCCTACTTCTCGCGGATCAACGACGGCGGTACCAGCGTTCCCGGCCGCAACAACAATTGCGTCGAAAGCTGCATGGCTCTCCTCTCGTCGTTCTTCGGTCGGCCCCTGGTCGCCGCGCCGTGCTGGCGAGCCGAGCAACCCGATGCGCACGGGCGGGTGACGGCCGGCGAGGCCGACAGCCTGCGGCGCGCGGCAGCCTGGCTCGGCCAGGACCTGCGGTCCGGATTCGACCTCGGCAGCACCATCAACGAGCAATTCCGCGGCCTGCACGATCAAGTCGCCCGCATGGGGCCGGGTGCCGCGGCGTTCGTGGTCAACCAATGGCATGCCCGTGACCCCGCCACCAGAGAATTCCAGTACAGCCCCGACGGCCGGCCTGTCACCGACGGCAACCACGCCATCGCCATCGTCTACCCGCTCGGCGCCGACGGCCCGGTATGGGTGGACCCCCAGGGCAACCGCCTGGCCGAAGGCCCGCCGCAGGACCTGATCGCCGACTCGGCCGGCCTATGGTTCAACGTCATTCCCTCCCCGATAGGCGCACCCTATGCCGGCACCGTTCCAAACCGGAGCGCAGGTGGAAGCCCACCTGGACCAGGCCCGGCCCGACCAGGAGTGCTTCCCGGGGACCCCAGACCACCGATATCCGCAGAAGGAGGACGGAGCAGCGATCCCCCGCCGCCAGGGCAGGATCCAGGGCCGGCGTCTGAACGACAGCAAGCGCTCGAACATGTCCTGGCGGATCTGGAACGCGACGGCGTCGAGGTCCGATCCGATGAGGAAGCCAACGCCTACCTCGACTTCTGCGCCCGGATGCAGGGCATCGAACCCGATCAGGTGCATGCGGTAAGCCTCGGCGAGGACCTGATCATGGTCCGGCGCGAGCACGCCTCGAACGTACGGGTTCTACGTGAAGAATGGATACACACCCGCCAGGCCGCCGCCGGCCAGGTCTCTACGGGGGCCGATGGGGGATCGGTCCTGGACAACGAAATCCGAGCACGGGAAATAATCTTGGAGAACCGGAGTACATGGTGCATCACGGCCGAGGAGGTCGCTGAGATAGAAGAGGAGATAAGAATTATGCGTGAGAGAGGGCGATACTGATATGAGCACGGGGGAAGGGCCACCAGAGGTCCCCGACTTCATCCGCAAAAAGCATCCCGAGATGCCTGCCGTCGTGCTGGCCATCCACCAGCACGACGCGAGCGAAGAAGTAAGTGCGACATGTTACAAATGCAAAGCCGTGCTGCGGGTAACCGACCTTCGTGAATTCGGCGTACTCGAGGTTGAATGCGGTAACGGGTGCACACGCTACCGCCAGCGTACGCCCCCCGCCGATCCGTCAACGAAACCGACGTGAAAAATTTGAAGTCCGGAATGCGCTCCATTCCTGACGGAATCTCGTATCCTTCACCGGCTCGCGAGATCTTCCCGACCACCATCCATCGCCGAGGGATGCGAGGAAAGTGCGCGTCAGAATTCCGGAACGAAATCGGCCGACATAGTGAGTCGACGTCATTCCCTCCCCCGATAGGAGCACCCGATGCCGGCACAGTTCCAGACCGAGGAACAGGTGAAAACCCATCTGGCACAGATCCTCGAACCCGACCGGGAGTACCGGATCTACCAGATCGATCACGGGTGGGTGTGCTCCCCGATACCGACCCAGTACGAAACCTCGACCCAACAGGACGTCGGGATGCCGAAACTGGTAGTCGACGCGGAGAACGGAGCGATCTACGAGTACCCGAGCTGGTCGCTCGGAATGATCACCAGCAGCTTCCACACCTCCAAGGAGGCGGGCAGCCGACCCGAGGCCGTACAGATCTACCCCAGGCAAACCCCGCCCGCCGCATGGACCACGGAACCACCCCGAACTCACCATCGTGCCCCCCAGGTGCATATCCAGAAAGAATGGGAGGAGGCCCTGTCAGTCGGGTATACGGTGACCTTCGACAACCCGTTCCTGGCCGGCAAGCTGTTCATGCTGGGGATCAACAAGCAGACCCGCCACGTCCAGCCAATGGGGGATTTCCAGCCCGGCGACCGGACACCGGAACAGGTGGCGGCGTGGATCACGCAGTACCGCCTCAACAACCGGGGGGCATGGCCCGACCGGGGGAGTTTCGACCACTAGACCCGACACCCCCCACCACCGCGGGCGCCCGACCAGACACGGATCCTCCGTCCGGCCGTGAACCATCCTTCCGCATGCTCGATGCGGAAGCCCCCGAGATCCGAGATCTCGTCGATCTGCAGCGTGCGGCCCGGCGGGCAGCGCATGTGGGTTTGGTCACCCGGGACGCAATCAAGGGATGCACCGACGTCGAAGTAGACGAATTGAAGTCCGCTCAGTCAGTATCCGAATTACCATTTTCTTACCGCGAGTTCCTCTTGTTCAGCGGGAAGACTCCGTACTGGTTGAGCCTCGGCGGTGAGTGGGACTACGAATGGGTCCTGGAAGCAAAGGTAGTCGCCCGCGAGATCGTGGAGGAAGATTACGAAGGGGATTTTTCGCCGTTTGCCGAATCATTTATATTCGAGACACACCAGGGCTACATGTTCAATTTCTTCAGAAAAGAGGACCTACCGTCCAACGATCCGTACTTCTGGATATACACCGGAGGAAGACCACTCCGGAGAAGCAGCGCTACCTTCTCGGAATGGATTCGCAGAAATTTTGCAGAGTTGCCACGAAGGGCGGAACTGGGCGACAGACTCCACCGGAGGTGACGACCTCATCACCCCGACCCGTATTTCCTCTACCCAACCCATAACCCGACCACAGTACAACCCATTGATCCGGAGGGGTTTTCATGACCGACGTTCGCATATTCAATCGGCTCGGAAGGCCTGCACTTCCACCGATATCGGAAAACGATCGGGCAACCGCACGCAGGAGCCCCGGGAAGTGGTTCTACTACGTGGATCCCGCGGTCAGTCGCGACGGACCGATCTTTCCGGAGAATGTGATGTCCGGACGGAAAGCCGATGACGCGGGCAATGTGAGCGAAGAATACTGGATGAACGACGGATTCATTCCCGCCCCGAGTACAGCGGGAATGAATTTCGCCAACGAATTCGAAATGATATTCTGGCGGACCATGAAGGGGTACTGCCGTGCCGGCGACTTCGTACGGGGACTTTCCGGAGCGGAATTATTGGCAGTTGCGCTCGAAGATATGCCTGATAAGGCGCCTCTGAAATACGAGGGCGAAGAAAGGGTGCTCGAGGTATACACATCGGCAAAGTTCCTACCCGCAGACACCAATCCCTTCCTTCGAATATCGCTGACCGGAATGTACATTCTGGACTACATCTGCCCCATTGAGAACAGTGTCATACATTTCAACCCCGGGGGCGCACCGAGCATGGGTTTGTGGGGCTCCATGATCCTCTCGCTGTGGAACGAACTCAAAGAAGTCGACGCGCAGATCAAGGCGGACGAGGAACGGGGCATCGTATTCGATGTACCACCGGAACCCGGTCGCCCGAGGAGTATGTGAGTCCTCGGAATCACCGTGTTCGACCGCGGGATTGCGCGCTTGGTCCCCAGGACCTCCCGAAACTGCCCGGTCTCGTCGCGCATCGCGTAATCGGGCTCGACAGAAATCCGATTCGATCGGCGAACCGGTCCCGAGTACCCCGCAACGGACAAATCTGAGTCGAGCCGAAACAGGCTGTGGCGGAATCGGACAACTGCGCAAGCGATGGCGACGACGGGCCACGCAGTTGTCCCGTTCGGCCGGCAACCCCGGAGAGTGCCGGGGCGATGCCCGTCCGGATATGCGACGAATATCAGGCGCGGAACAACTAGAGGCCGTCTCCTATTGCTGGGGGATGCCACTCTTCGCTGGGTTCTTTGGCAGAGCGGCGATCGGTGTGCTCCAGCCAGCTTGCTCGGCTGTAGTAGCGATCCATCTCTTCCTCTTCTTCCGGTGTCGGTCCGCGGTGCTGGGGCGGAGCGAGGTCTCCCCGGGAGTCTGTGTCCTGTTCTGCTGCCTTCTCTCGAAGGAGTTGAAGGTATTCGGGCGGTAGGCCAGCGTACGGATCGTCGGTCACATCGGACTCCTCAACCTCTATTTCTGCTCTACGACCCCATACGAAAGCAGGCGTTCAAGCGCCCGTTCGTCGGATAGCTCTGCACGGAGTTCGGGGTGTTGGTGGTAGAACCGGATCAGCCAATACGTTGCTGCCGCACCCATGGACAGCCGTTCGGCGTAGATCCTGTTCTTGACAGCTTCGGACGGCTGACGGCCCCTGGATTCCAATCGAACGATTCCCGTGGCGTTAGTCCGATGTTCGGCTTCTATGCTTTTCAGGTCCGACCACTTGATTCCGGACTGGAACGAGACAACCTTTGGGACCTGTATCCCGCTCGGCGACAGCCTGAGCCGACGTGAACGTTGCCGTGCAACATAGAGCACCGCATAGGCAAGCATCAGTGCTGAACAGCAGGCAGCTACCGGGGCGAATATCCACCGCTGGGTGCTGTTCATCGGCAATACGGCATCCTCGGAAGGGTAGCCGAGGCAGATCAGGACCCCGACCATCGCTCCCGATAACGCCATCAGGGTGAGTGTTGCCGTGTGGGCGAGTGAGTGTTCCGCAACCAGTTCGCCACCGCGGCAACCCACGCGGGTGCCGTCGATGGTTACGCGCTCACGACCCCGCCGGTTGGCGATCAGTAAGCCGACGCCGCTGGCGAAGAACGCCGCCACTGCCGCGTACAACAGGAGATCGCCGGTGCGCTCCGAACCGAAACCTTGCACTACGAGGCTGAACAGATAGAGCGACGCAGCGCCGACGAGAACGAACGAGGTGCCTTCCATCCAGGTCAAGCCGCTACGATACTGCTCTGGTAGCGGGAAGTAGCTGTGTGCTCCCGACGTCAACAGACAGCCTCGCCGAGCCGCGATCCAAGGTTTCCGAATACCCAGGCCCCAGCCATCGACCCCACCACCGACGAGACCGTTCCGACCGGTCCGCCGCCCATTCCGAACGCCGTGCCGACAGCGACACTGCCGACGGTCCCCACAGTTCCCGACACCCCTGCGACGCAGGCTTCACGTGCGGTCTCGGCGGCAGCCATATCCCAGATGGTAGTGGCGATACCGAGGCCCGGACCGGCGTATTTCGCTCCCGCGCTCACCTTCGCGAGCTGGTCCTCATCCAAAACCATCCGCATACCTTCGAGGCCTTTGCCTCCGCTGGCAGTTTCCAAGCCTGTGATCGCTCCACCGACAGTGGTTATGGAGGGGTGGGTGAAGAACGGACTGTCTTTCGGTACATCGATGAACTGTTTATCCGGGCCGGCCATCAACGCTGTGACTCCGCCGGTACCGTCGGGTTTCGAGAACTTACCTATCGAGTGAGGCCACTCCACCCAGTAGCCGGGGCCGGGTCCCGTTTCAGTCCGAAACCCACCACTGCCGGATCGTCGTAGGTGGTTCGGCGTTGTCACCGCGGAATGCGATGTCGTCGAACTACCGTTCGAAACGGTCATGGGAATTGTTGCTGTCGGTGGATGTGGCCGTCCCGGCCTGCTGGCCGATTCGATCCGGGCTCGATGCGGAGCCAGTTTCTCCCAACGTGAGTTCTGTTCCGTCAGAGGCGTCCGGCACCCATGCGACCATGCCGAGACGTGGTTTCTGCTTTGGTGATGAAGGGGGCGACTATGCCTCGTACGACGCAGTTGCGGACCTATACGATCCGGGACGGACTTCTCGGGGAGTGGGCGGGCAAGTGGCGGGAGCTGGTGGTGCCGCTTCGGCTCGAACTCGGTTTCGAGATCGGGGGAGCCTGGCTCGACCACGAACGCAGCCAGTTCATCTGGCTGATCTCCTATGAGGGCGAGGACACGTTCGAGGAAGCGAATGAGCGCTACTGGGCCTCGCCGAAACGGGAAGCGCTCGGGCTCGACCCCACGCAGTACCTCGTCGGCCGGGAGGTCAGGGTTGTCGACCCGGTTCAGTGAGCCGGAAGCAGATGCGCCGAACGTTCTTCCGGCGTCAACGATCGATATGCGCGCGCGCTGGCTCGGGTGCGGAGTTCGTTCAGGTCGACATCTACCGGCCAGATGCGAGCGGTGCCGTCGAAGGATGCGGTGATCACCTGGTCTGCTGCGCGCGGGAAAAGGATCTGACGCTGTTGCAGCAGTTCGGCATTCGGTCGTGGACACGGCGGTGCGTGTCTTTCCACGGATCCCCGTACTTCTCATAAGGGTTACCCATCCGCGCGAGTCGAACTTCGCCTGCGTCGAGCAGATCTGCCCGGAATACTTCGTTCGTTCCGATTTCCTCGTCAGATATTGTCAAGTAACCGGGGACACCGTTGTATCCGTACGAAATTCGGTTGATGGACTCCTCGATGGATGCATCCCAGGGTTCCCATGTCCGGCCTCCGCCCGGGAACGCGCCGAATCGGATGTAGCCCTTGGTGGCGAGTTCGCGAAGTATCGCCAAGACGTTCTCACGCGAGTAGTGGTCAGGCGTAATCCGTGCCACCATCCCGTCGAACGTTGCGATCGGTGCCCAATCGTCCGACAGTTCATACAGCAGGAAGTGCTCGAGTTTTTCGTTCATTTCTTCGGCAGATGCACTTTCACGGGTTCCGGAGCTCCTGGATACTTGATATCGAGCGTAACACCGGCCGATTTACTCCCCTCTCTCATGTGAATTTCAGTTCCGTCCGGCAGGCGCGTTCCCTCGCCTGGGTACTTTCCGACATCCATTGCTTCGCCATTTATGGTCAGCTCTCGATAGAGGTCACGAATCTCTTCGTCGGTTCCTATCTGCCGATGGGGCTCGGTCTTCCCAGGAGCAGTCCGAGAATTGACGATCGACTCGACTTCGGCGGGGAACTGGTTGACGACCTCCAGAGCAGCCGCGCGGCAGATCTATGTGATGAGGGGAAGGCGGCTCGACGAGGAGTTTCGTCGCGTGGGTCAGCGCATCGGCTCTGCTACTGACGTGTCCAGTGCGTTATCGAGGAGGCGCATACGAGGGCGCATGGCGCCGGCCGACGTGCTCATTTGCTCGCGGACGCACACAGGTCGATCGGCGATATGAACACAACCGAGCTCCGACTCGGGCAGGCGGCTGCTACCTTCGAGCGTGTGAAGGGGATGACCGTTGCAGCGGTGCAGGCTGTCAGCGAGAACGGGGCGGCGCGGCAGAATCTCACCGGGGCTGCTCGCCTGGTGCGGGAAGCTGCGGCGGCGGGTGCGGAGTTGATCGTGTGCCCGGAGTTTCTCGCGACCGGGTACGAGTACGACGAGCGGATCTGGGAACGGGCCGAACCCGCGGGTGGCGCGACAGAGCACTGGTTGGCGGAACTGGCAGGCGGGTGCGGTGTTTATATCGGTGCCGGTTACCTCGAGGCTGACGGTGACCAGTTCTACAACACGTTTTCACTGTTCGGGCCGGATGGGACGCTCGCCGGTCGGGTGCGGAAGGCGTCGTTGCCGTTCTGCGAGGGCTGGTACTTCGCGCCGTCCGACGAGTCGAAGATCATCGATACCGAAATCGGCCGGATCGCCGTCGGTATTTGCAACGACAACCAGACGGCCTGGTTCTACCGGCACCTGGCCGAGCAGGCACCCGACCTGCTGTTGATGCCGCATTCGGCGCCGACCCCGCGGCTTCCGGTGGTCGCCGGAGCCTTTCGGCGGCAACTTGCCGCGATCGGTGAGTTCTACGCACGGCAGTTCGGAATTCCGGTCGTGTACACGAACAAGGCTGCGTCAGGAACGAACTGGACTCCCGTGCCGATTCTTCCGGTGCTGCGGGTGCCCCTGCTCTGCGAGGGTGGCTCAGCGATCTACGGCGCAGGAGGCGAAAAGGTCGCCCGGCGCGACGACTCGGGGGCGGGTGTGGTGATCGGACAGGTCGAACTGGACCCGGCGGCGAAACGCCACCCGGCGGATCCGCCCGCTGGATACTGGGCTCGTGAGCCCGATATAGCGCCCGGGTTGGCGGGCCGCGCATTCGACGTTCTCGCCCGGATGGGTCACCGCGGCTATATCGCGAACTTCCGCCGAGGCGGAGTCGCCCTCTCGAAATCCAGGCCCGAGGTGACCTGATATCGATTCTGGATTCCGCCACGAAAACCACACGTAGCGGTGCACGCAGGCTCGGAGTGGTTCCCGGGCCGGGGAATCGGATGGCCGCCTACAATGCCCGCTCCACCCGGGGGAGCCGGCTGCTCCGAGTTAGCTCGGTCGATGACTCCCGTGTCCGCTCCACACCTTGCATGCACATCAGCGGCTGTTTTTTTATGCCCGAACCCCCAGCGATTCGGCGAGGAACGGCCAGGAGTGGTGCAGGTCATCCTCCCAGTAGCCCCAGGAGTGGGTGCCTACCGGACGCTCGTGCAGTGTCACGGGGATGTTCAGCTCGTGCAGCCGGTTGGTGAGGTTCATGGTGCAATGCTGGATCGCTGCTTCGATCGGCCCACCGAAGGCGATCTGGACCGGTAGCGGGATCCGGCCCTCCTGGACTCGTTTGTCCGCGGGAGTGTCGTGTGGTGCCGCGGGGATTCCGCTGCCCGTGCTCAAGTAGATCTGGGTCCCGCGCAGCTGTTCGGCGTTCACCAGGGGATCGTTTGCGCGCCACAGTGGTCCGTTGCGTGGGCCCCACATGTTTTCGACGCTCTGCCCGCCGCCCCAGTTCTCGACGGTGATCCGGACGAACTCCTGCCCGATCGGATCCGAGGTCTGGGCGCAACCGCTGTAGGAGGCAACGCTTTTCCAGAAGCCGGGTTTGGCGATGGCGAGGTTCAATACGGACGTGCCGCTCATCGATACGCCGGCCAGCGCCCGGTTACCGTCGGCACCCAGGAATTCCTCGATCACCGGGGGTAGCTCTTCGTTGAGGAAGGTTTGCCATTTGTTGCGGCCCAGGGCGGCGTCGTCGCGGATCCAGTCGGTGTAGTAGGAACTGGCGCCGCCGAACGGGGTGACGACATTGACATCCTTGCCGCGGAGGAATTCGACGGCGTCGGTTTGCACGTCCCATCCGCTGCCGGCCGGGCCGCCCTGCGAACCGTTGAGCAGATAGAGCGTGGGGCGGGGGCGTGAACCGTCCGCGGCGCGGATCACCTGCAGCTGGATCGGACGGTTCATCGCCGGTGAGAACACCGAGACCAGTTGCTGCCGATCGTTCACCTGCTCCACCGAAACCACGGCCGCGTCCGGGGCCGCCGTGGCGGTGCTGCCGGTGCCGATGAGGCAGGCGGTGGCCAGGGCGGCGGTGAGGGCGCAGCGTATCGCGGTGGTGCGTAGGGATCGCGTAGTCAAAGTCGGGGCCTTTCGTATGCCTCGCGCGGTCACTGTCGGCGATGACGCCGGGCGGCCGCCGTGTACGCCGGGCGTCCGGATCGACATCGGAAGGGGTTCGTGCTGCCACGGTCTGCGGTTTGGTGCGACGCGATATCCGGCGAAAGTGCCGTCGGACAGAGTGCTCGGCCGGTGCCGCCAGGTGAACGTAGCTCCACCGGCGGCGGCCAGTGGATGTGCCGCGCCGGGAATCGCCGAGTAACTGCGAGCGGTGCCGGTGATCGATATGCCACCCGCCCAGCACGTTCGAGGTGTGCCGCCGTGTCGGTGCCCGCGCCCCGACAGAGATCGAATCAGCTCGGCCGCGCAGCGTAGCCGGTTACAGACTTCGAAGGGGGAGTACTGAACGGCGACTCGACGTGCGCGCGTCCGGACCTGAGGCAGCTCGCGTGGTAACCGGGGCCGCTGCGACCTGCGTCGGCTGCCGGGTGACTACTCGGTGGGGGAGGCCAGCGTCTTCCGGATCTCCGGCTTGAGAACCTTGCCGACCTTCGAGCGTGGCAGGTCCGGCCATATCTCCAGCTGTTTGGGCGCTTTCACGCTGCCCAGCCGTTGTTTCACGAAGTCGATCAGTTCCGCGCCGGTGGCCTGTTGGGCGGGACGCAACTGGACCACGGCGGTGACCCGTTCGCCCCACTTGTCGTCGGGCAGGCCGAGGACGGCACTGTCCTGGACCGCGGGATGCGCGGTCAGCGCGCGTTCGACCTCGGCCGAATACACGTTGAAACCGCCGGTGATGATCATGTCCTTGGCCCGGTCGACGATGTAGAGGAAGTTGTTCTCGTCGAGGTATCCGATATCGCCGGTATGGTGCCAGCCGTGCGTGCTCACTGCCGCGGTGGCTTCGGGATCGTTGTGGTAGCCGGCCATCACCAGGGGGCCGCGCACCACGACCTCCCCACGTTCGCCCCGGTCCAGGAGATCGCCTGCTTCGTTCATCACCGCGACTTGCGTCAATGGGGTGGGCCGGCCTGCGCTGGTGAGCCGTTCGGTGGCGATCGTCCCGTCGGCACGGAAATGTTCCGCCGGGGCGAGAGTGGAGATCATATTGGGTGCTTCGGTCTGCCCGAACAACTGTCCGAGCACTGGCCCGATACGGTGCAGCGCCTCCTCGAGGCGGGTCGGCGACATGGGCGCGGCCCCGTACCAGAGGCAGCGCAGGGATGTCAGATCGGTTGTCTCGAGGGCGGGATGATCCAGTAAGCCGTAGATCACTGTCGGTGGCAGGAAAGCGTGGGTGATACGGCAGTGTTCGATCAACCGGAGGAACGCACCGAGGTCGGGAGCAGGCATGATCACGACCTCCCCGCCCAGCGACAGAATCGGGAAGGTGAGGACCCCGGCGGAATGAGTGAGCGGCGCGAGCGCGAGGTAGCGGGGCCGGTCGCCGAATGGGTAGCTCATCAGTGCGGAGGCGGTGGAGACGGCCATATTGGTGCCGGTCAGCCGGACACCTTTCGGTTTTCCGGTGGTGCCGCCCGTTCCGGCGAGCATGCAGACTTCGTCACCACCGGGCACGACCTCGGTCAGCGGGCCCTCGGGCGCGGCGGCGACCCAGTCGGCGAAGTCGATCGCTCCATCGACCGTGCCATCGAGGCAGACGAGGGTCGTCAGCTCGGGCAGGGCGGCACGGATGGCGGTCACAAGCGGCGCGAACTGTTCCTGGAACAGCAGGCAGCGGCAACCGAACAAGTCGAGCAGCTGCCGGTTCTCGTCGGCCTCGTTGCGGGGGTTGACCGGACACCACACGGCGCCGATCCGGGAAATGCCGAAAACGCAGGTCAGTGCCATGGGATCGTTACCGGAGAGGATGGCGACCCGGTCGCCGCGGCCGATACCGGAGGTACGCAGTGCGGCGCCGATCCGCCGGGACGCGTACTGCGCTTCGGCGTAGGTGAGGGACGCACCGTTCATGGTCAAACAAGGGGCGTCGGCACCCAAGGATGCGCCCTTGTCCAGGTAGTCTGCCAGCCGCACGTTTCTGTACCTCGCTGTAGGAGTGGGGAACCCGGGCCGGCCGCCGGGTGACGGCCGGCCGGGCGGATCAGTGGTGGACTTCCAGCTTCGGTTCGAGGACGAGTCCGAAGGCGCGCAGCGTGCCGAGCAGTTCCCGGTGCCCGAAAGCCTGGCAGCTGGAGGCGAAACCGGTCTTGCGCGGACGGGTCTGCAGCAGATGCGCTGCCGCATGCGCGTTGAGCAGTGCGGTCTGCTTGTAGTTGCAGTTTCCGTGGATCACGCAGTGCGCGCGGCCCAGCGGGCCGGAGGCGTGGACCGAATCGAGTGAGGTGTTGATCCGCGGGTTCTCCCGCGGCGGCATCTCGCTACGGACCTGCGCCGACTGCTCGTCGATGATCCGGTACTTCTCCTCGGTGGTGCGGCCTTCCATCTGTGCCAGGGCCCCGGCCACGATCTGCGGCACGGCCTGCATCAACGGCCGGTTGAACACCCCGCCGAGGGCTCGCACATTCGCTACCCGGGGGTCGTTGCGGAACCACACCGGATGCGAGGTGCCGCCCCACGGCAGTGCCAGGCCGAGTTCGTGCTGCCCGGGGACGACGAGTTCGTAGAGCCCGCCGTCGGCCGGCCATTCCACATACTCGTTCTGTTCCAGGTAGTACGCCGCGGCGAAGGCCGCGTTGGTCAGGATCGTATTCGTGGAGGCGACCGTCGGATGGCCCTTCCAGAACACCTCGATATCGAGTGTGTCCAGGCCGGGAGTTTCCAGGCAGATATTCGCCGCGATCTCGCCGATGGTGTACATCTGGGCCAGTCCGGGCGTGAGGACGAGATCGCGGGCGGCGAACTCGGCGCCGTAGGCTTCCTGGGCGTCGAGCATCCAGTTCTGTTCGCCGTTGGTATCGGTGTAGTGCGCCCCGATCTCCAGGCACGCCTGCACGACTTCGTGCCCGTACCGCGCGAAGGGGCCCACGGTGTTCAGTACCACCTGGGCGCCGCGGAACGCCTCGGCAAGCGCGGCCGCGTCGTGCTCGACCTCGGCCACTTCGTGATCGACGGTATCGATCCCGGGGACAGCGGCAACGGCCTCCTGTACGCGGCCGAGGTTGCGGCCGGCCGCGAGGAACGGAATGTTGTATTCGCGCAAATATTCACAGATCAGGCGGCCGGTGTAGCCGGAGGCGCCGTAGACGACTACTTTTTTGTCGGTTGCCACAGGGGTGTTCCTTCCGTTCGAGGGGAGAGTGCTCACATGCCCATGCCGCCGTCGACCGGAAGTCCTGCCCCGGTGATGAATTTGGCGGCGTCGGATGCCAGGAACACCACCGCGTCGGCCATATCGTCGACCTGTCCGAGGCGTCCTTGCGGGGTCAGTCCGGTGACGGTCGCGACGGCGTCCTCGGGGGAGGCGAACAGCCCGAGTTCGGCGCAGTCCACGGCAAGTTGGGTGCCCATCACGGTGGGGGTGAGTCCCGGATAGATGCAGTTGACGCGGACCCCGTAGCCGAGCTTGCCCGATTCGGCGGCGGCGACCCGGGTGAGCCGGTCGATGGCGGATTTGGTGGCCGAGTAGCCGGCGATACCGGGGAATGCGATGGTCGCGGCGACCGAGGAGATGTTGACCACGGCGCCGCCGTTCCCCGCCGGGCCGCCGGGGCGCATGGCCCGGAATGCGTGCTTGAGGCCGAGGGCGGTGCCGAGCACATTCACGTCGAGCATGGTGCGCAGGCCTGCCGGGTCGAGATCGACGAGCAGGCTGGTGATTTCGACGCCGGCATTGTTCACCACCAGATCGAGGCCGCCCAGTGCGTCGACGACCGCCGGTACGGCGGCGGCCCAGCTCGTATCGTCGGTGACGTCCAATGTGACGAACTCGGCGGTGGCGCCCGAGTTCCGCAGAGACTGCACGGTCTCCGTCCCGGCGTCGGTGAGCACATCGCCGATGGCCACCGCGGCGCCCGCCGCGGCCAATGCCTCGGCCATTCCCGCACCCAACCCGCGTGCGCCTCCTGTGACCAGCGCCTTTCGGCCCGTCAAGTCATAGCTCGTCATCCGGAACCTCCTCGTCGAGAAACCTGAATCGCCGGGCTCGCCAGGGCGAGAATGCGGCGTGGATCACACAGTAACAGCGTTTGGACAGTCGTCAAGATTTTCTTTGACAGTTGTCAAGACGGCCGAAATGGTGCACGATAGACTGCTGCCGGATACCGCAGCCGCGGGCTGTACCGAGCCGACGGGACGAATGGGTGACCGAGGTCGTCGAGACGAAAAGAGAGCGAATAGCACGCCGCCAGGTCGACAAGTTCGACGCGCGGCGAACCGAACTCGCCATCGCGACCCTGCACACCCTCGCCGATCTGGGCTACGCCCGCACCAGCTTGCGGGAAATCGCGCAGAATTCGGAATTCACGCACGGCGTCCTGCACTACTACTTCGCCGATAAACGCGACCTCATCACCGAAGCGGTCCGTCAGTACGAAGCCGTCTGCGTGACCCGCTACGACGAGGTCGTCGCCGGCGCGGAAACGGCAGACCGGCTACGCGCCGATTTCACCGCGATGTTCTTCGCCACCCTGGACGCCGACGCGCCGCTGCACCGGCTCTGGTACGACCTGCGCAACCAGAGCCTGTTCGACGAGACCTTCCGCCGCGACGTCCTGGACATCGATGAACGCCGCGAAGCCATGATCTGGCGAGTGGTGAGCCGGTACGCCGAACTCGCCGGCACGGCGCCGGCGCTCTCGTCGGCAGCGGCATACGCCCTGCTGGACGGGGTTTTTCAACGAGCACTGCTCTACGTGCTGTCCGGGATGCCGGACGCAGTCACACAGTTGCGCGAGGAGCTGCCGCTGCTGTTCGATCTGATGGTGCCCCAACGCTGAACACCGGCGCCGAACCTTCTGCTCGTCGACTGCCGGATGGGGGAGCTGCGCTGCCCGGCCTCGTCAGGAAACCACCGGCAGCCCGGTGGGCGAACTCGCCGTGGCGAACAGGTCGGCCGGTGGGGCGCCGGGAAGTTCGCCCAGTAGCGCCGCCAGTTTCGTCAACTGTGCCCGGCGCGGGCCGGAACGCCAGATCAACGCCATCCTCGACTCCTCGTCGAAACCGGTGACGCGGACGTAGCGCAGGTCGGCGCGCTGATTGCGTTCCGCGACCGGGCGGCAGGTCAGCAGTGCGTACCGGCCGGTGGCGGCGAGAGTCATCCCCTCTTGGAGGGTCGCCACCCTGGCCGTCGTCGTGATCGGCGCGCCGAGCGGTGTGAAGCGAGGAAAATGGACGTCCCGCCAGTAGTCCGGTGCGGGCCCCGCCGGCGAGACGAGATCCACGGTCGCGAGGACTTCCGCGTCGATGCGTTCGGCCTCCGCGAGCGGATGGCCGCGTCCGACCGCCAGCATTCGTGGCGCGGGCGGGAATACGAACCCGACCGAGAGCTCCGGCTCCCGCACCGGGAGCAGTGCCACGGCCGCGTCCACGCGCCCGTCGAGCAGGGCGCCGAAGGGATCGCCGAGCGGGATTTCGTGCAACGCCAGGCTCACCTCCGGGTTCTCACGGGCGAATCTGGTGAGGGTCCAGGTGACGGTTTCGTAGGCGATGCCCTGGAAACCGAGACGGATCGGAGCAGGTACCTCGTGCCGGGCTTCTCGCCGCGCCCCGCCGACGAGATCGGTCAGTTCCGTGTACACGGGCCGCACGCGCTCCACGAAATCGGCGCCGAAATCGGTGAGTGCGACCCGGCGGCTGGTGCGGTGCACGAGTTGCGTGCCGATGGTGCGTTCCAGTGCGGCGACGAGCTGGCTCACCCGGCTCTGTGACACGCGCAGCCGCTCTGCTGTCCGGCCGAAGTGCAGCTCCTCGGCCAGTACCAGCAGACACTCCAGCTCGCGGACGGGTAGGTCCGGCATGCCGCTCCTCCCGGTCGCCGTGATCGATCAGTTCAGCTGATCGAACAATGAGCTGATCACTGTTGTTCCGCGATACCGCGCGACATTGACTGGACTCATGTCCATTGTGAGTGAAACGCGGGCGCCCGCAGCCGAACCCGCCGAACGCTGGGCGGCGATCACAGTCCTGGCGCTGTCCACTTTTCTCGTCGTGACGGCGGAGATGTTGCCGGTCGGCATCCTCACGCCGATGTCGGACGGGCTGGGTATCTCCGCGGGAACCGCGGGGTTCAGCCTGGCTGTCACGGGTGTCGTTGCCGCGTTGGCCGCGCCGTTCGTCGCGCGGGCGATCGGCAGTCTCGACCGGCGCCGTGTCCTGGTGGCGGCCGCGCTGCTGCTCGCCGCGGGCAATCTGATCACCGCGGCCGCTCAGGGGTTCGCGGTTCTCGCTCTGGGCCGGGTGGTGGTCGGGCTGGCCATGGCGACCGTGTGGGCGCTGGCGGTGGCGCTGGTCACGCGGCTGGTGAGTGAACGCCGGGCGGGTCTCGCGGTGTCGATGGTGGTGAGCGGTGTCGCGGTCGCTTCCGTATTGGGTGTGCCCATCGGGACCGTGCTGGGCGATATCGCGGGGTGGCGCAGTGCTTTCGGGGCGCTCGCGCTGGCGGCTCTCGTACTTGCCGCGGGGCTGGCCGTGCTCTTGCCGCCGCTGCCCGCACTACCGGAGGTGGCCGGCAATGCGAAGGCCGGGTCGTTACTGGCGATTCCGGCGGTGCGGAGGGGGCTCGTGGCGGTAACTCTCCTCGTCACCGCGCATTTCGCGGCCTATACGTATGTGCGGCCCGCGTTGGAGGATTTGTCGGGTGTCCACGGTATCGGGATCTCGTTGCTGCTCCTGCTCTACGGAATTTGTGGGATCGTCGCGAATTTCGCGGCGGGCGCAGCGGCCGCGCGACGAGTTCGTACGACGATGCTGGTCCTGGCGATCGGAATCGCCGTCGCATTGCCGGCTCTGCTCCTGCTCGGAACCACCCCGCTCGGCGCGGCGGCGGTCCTCGTGTTGTGGGGACTGTCCTACGGAGGTGTCTCGGTGTGCAGCCAACTCTGGGCTGTCCAGGCCGCGCCGGACCGGCGCGAGGCCGTCACCGGGCTGTACGTCGGCGCCTTCACCGGAAGTATCGCACTGGGATCGTTCGCCGGCGGCGTGGTTCTCGATGGCGCCGGGTTGACGGTGCTGCTATGGGGCGCGGCTGCGTTGGCGGCGGCGGCCGCGCTGGCCACGATCTCCGGCGGCGGCCACCGCTGTCACGTTCCGGCGAGGCATAACGACCAGTAGCACCACAGCACGTACTGCCGGGTCGATCGGGCCGGGCTCACCTCGTGAGTCTATCGACGCAACGACGGTGATCCCGGCCCGATGACGGTCAGGCGACGATATCGGCGAGCCGGTCGACCTGGCCGGGGTCGGTGCCGTAGCAGTACAACATCACCTCGTCGGCGCCGAGGTCGGTGAACTGCCGTATCGCCGTGCGGATCTCGGCAGCGGTGGTCTGTAGGCCGGACACCATGTTCTCGGCATAGCCGGTGAATTCGTAGTAGGCGCCGAGAGCCGCGCGTACTTCGTCGACCAGCGACTGCGGTCCCAGGGCGACGTTGACCTGGGCGACGAATCGGGGTTCCCCGGTCCGGCCGTGCTCGTGCCAGGACGTGCGGACCGAATCGTAGAGGTCGCCGCACCATTGCACCGGGGCGGCGGAGAGGTAGCCGTCGCCCCAGCGGGCCACACGCGCGAGAGCGGCCGGTCGGAAACCGCCGAAGAGGATCGGCGGTCCGCCGGGCCGGGCCGGAGTGGGGCCGATCGGACCGCAGCCGGGGCCGAACGGTTCGCCGGACCACAGGCTGCGCAGTTGGGCGAGTTGTTCGTTCATGCGCCGGCCCCGGCTGCTGAGTTCGACTCCTGCCGCGAGGTGGTCGTCGGCGCGCCCGCCGACGCCGAGGCCGAGTACCAGCCTGCCGCCGGACATGCGGTCCAGTGTCGCGACCTGTTTGGCCAGGAGTGCGGTATCGCGTAACGGGGTGAGCAGGACCTCGGTCTGTACCTGTACGCGGCTGGTGGCTCCGGCAACGGCGGCCAGCGCGACCAACGGTTCCGGATTGTCGTAGACGAGACGGTCGAGCAGGCCGAGGGTCGAGAAAGGGCCGGCGTCGGCGCGGCGGGCCCAATCGAGCAGGGCCGCGGGTTCGGCGATGGGTAATCCGAGTCCGATATTCATCGGTTTCCTCCAGGAAAATGGGTGGGCAAACAGCGCCGCCCACTCCATCGCCCGAAACACCGGGCGCGGGCTCTCATTCTGCGGCTGTACTTCTGGAGAGCGCCGATCGGATTGCCCGAACTGTAGGTCGCGAACTCGGATCTCCGCAACCGGAATGTCGCTACTGCCGCCGGGCCGGCCAGTTGGTCAGTGTGAAATCGAGGACCTCGAGGAGTCGTGCCCAGCTGTCCGCGGCAGAGGGTTCACTGTGGTCGAAGCCGCCACTGAGTTCCAGGGCGGCATAGCCGTGGAAAACGCTGCCCAGTAGTCGTACCGCATGTGTCCGGTCGGGTTCGTCGATGTCGTAGCCACGCAGGACGGCGCGCATCAAGGTGGAGTGCCGGACACCCGCGCTCGCGGCCGCGGTCTCGGCGGGTAGTCGCATCCGGGCGGCGGTATAGCGTCCGGGGTGTCGGCGGGCGTAATCGCGGTAGACGTTCGCGAAAGCGGTCAGTGCGTCGGGGCCTGCTCGGCCGGCGACGGCTTCGGCGGCGCTGTCCGCCATTTCTTCCAGGGCGAGCAGTGCGATCCGCGTCCGGAGGTCCTGGGAGCTCTTCAGATGGGAGTACACGCTGGCGACCTTGACGCCGAAGCGCCGGGCGACCTCGGAGACGGTCACCTGGTCGAAACCGACTTCGTCCGCCAGTTCCGCGCCGGCTCGGGTGAGCCGTTCCGGGGTCAGTCCTGTTCTAGCCACACCGGTAACCGTACAGCATTAACCATTTGCCTAAACCGATTAGGAAAACTACTATGGCTTGTGCTGAAGCGCCGCGCAGGGTCGGTCGGCGCAACCTCCGACAACCGATGCACAGGTGAATCCATGCACTCCGACACCGAGTGGACAACCACGGCGATCACTGCGGATATCGTCCGCGGTGCTGTTGAACTCGAGCACACCGAACGCGGCGTCCTACCGCATCGACTGCCCGCCTGGGCCCGCGCGGAATGGGCCGATGGGCAATTGGCGATGGCGGAAGCCCAGCCCTCGGGGGTCCGGGTGGTTTTCGGTACCTCCGCCACGGCGATCGAACTCGACACCGTCGCGACGAGGCTGGGGTACGCGGACGGCCCGGGCCGCCCGCCAGGGGTTTACGACCTGCGTATCGATGGGCGGTTGGCCGCACAGGCAAACGCTCCCGGCGGCGACAAATTGCTCATCGATATGGCCACCGGACGCACCACCCGGCAACCGGGGCCGGTCGGTACGGTGCGGTTCGCCGATCTGCCCGCCGGTTTCAAGAATGTCGAAATATGGTTGCCGTACAACGAGATCACCGAACTCTCGAGTCTGCGCACCGATGCCGCCGTCGAGCCCGTACGGGACGGCGATCGCCGGGTCTGGCTCCAATACGGTAGCTCGATCAGCCAGGGCTCCAATGCCGGCAGCCCGTCCACCACATGGCCCGCGCTCGCTGCTGCCCGCGGCAGAGCCGAACTGACCAATCTGGGGCTGAGCGGCAGTGCCATGCTCGACCCGTTCGCCGCCCGCTTGATTCGCGATACCCCGGCCGACCTGATCGGCCTCGAGATCGGCATCAATCTGGTCAACGCCGACGTGATGCGGATGCGCGCCTTCGGGCCCGCCGTGCACGGTTTCCTCAGCACTGTGCGCGAGGGCCATCCCACGACACCGCTGTTGGTGATCTCGTCCATCTACTGCGAAATCCACGAGAACACACCGGGGCCGGGAGCCTTCGACCCCGAGGCCCTCAGCGTGGGCGAGATGCGATTCATCGCCACCGGCGATCCCGCCGACCAGGCGAAAGGGAAGCTGACACTCGATAGTATTCGCGACGAGTTGTCCCGCATCGTCACCCAACGGGCGGCGAACGATCCGCACCTGTTCTACCTCGACGGCCGCGAACTGTACGGCGAAACCGACTACCGCGCGAACCCGCTACCCGACCGGCTGCACCCGGACGCCGCGACACACCAGCTGATCGGCGAACGGTTCGCCGAACGCGTATTCGGGGCCGACGGAGTGTTCGGCGATGGACCGGTTCGTGTGCGGCGCCCGGCCGCTGTTCTATCCAGTTGAACGCCGCTGCCGGGGAGACCCGGCAGCCGCCCGATCCGCTGTACCTGTGGATCTACGCGACGGTCGCTCTGCTGACCTGGCTCCTCTCCGGTCGCGCTGGCAGAGCTCGCCGGCCTGGCTATCGCCGGATGCTGGTGGGCCCGCCGGTGTGGGCTGCGGCGTAGTCGCTGCTGATTACGTGGTGCTGTGCTATCTGGCCGGTGTGGGAGTGGGAGCGTTGCTGTGGCGAAAGTCCCGAGCGGCCGCAGCAGCTTCTAATGTCGGGTAGTGATCCGAAAACTGATCGATACGCCCCGGCGGGTGCTCGGTGTAGTGGTCCTGCTGATAGTGGCGGGAGTGGCCGTGCTCGCGGTCTGGGCGGAAGGAAACCGCCGGGAGCCGGTACCCGCCGCGGAAACCGGACAGTTCAGCGCCGAACGCGGACGCGCGCACCTGGAACGATTCGCGACCGAACCGCGGCCGCTGGGGAGCCGGGCAAGCGATCGGGCGCAGGATTACATCGCCGGGCAGATGCGTGCCGCCGGGTTCGACGTGGAGATCCAGCACGCGGTCGGGGCGAGTACGGCGCCGGGGCTGGCCGCCTTCGGCCGGGTCGACAATGTGATCGCGACCCTCCCGGGTCACAACTCGACCGGGACCGTGGTGGTCGCCGCCCATTTCGACTCCGCCGCCACCGGGCCCGGGGCATCCGACGACGGGGCCGCTGTCGCGGCGATGCTGGAGGTGGGGCGGCTGGTCGCAGCGCAGGGCGAGCCCCGGAACGACCTCGTACTGCTGTTCACCGACGGCGAGGAGGACGGGCTGCTGGGTGCGGAGGCGTTCGTCCGCGAGCATCCGCTGGGTCGCGCGGGTGGGGTGGTGCTCAACTGGGAGGCCCGTGGGGTGAGCGGGCCTTCGCTGATGTTCGAGACCTCGCGGGGTAATGCGGAACTGTCGGCCCTGTTCGCCGAGACGGTGCCGGACCCGCGGGGCGATTCGTCGATGGTCGAGATCTACCGGAAGCTGCCGAACGACACAGATTTCACCGAGTTCCGGGAGGCGGGCTTCACCGGGTTGAATTTCGCCTATATCGAACAGCCTGCGTTCTATCACACGGCCGGTGATTCACTCGCCAACCTCGACCCGCGCAGTCTGCAACACCACGGCGAGAACATGCTGGCCATGACCCGGGCACTCGGCGCCGCCGACCTGCCGGACCTGCACACCGACCGGGACGCCACCTACTTCCGGATCGGCCCGCTCTCGATCCACTACCCGAACGCGCTGGTCTGGCCGCTGGCGGCGCTGGCCGCGGCCCTGGTGGTGGGGCTGGCCGTCGTGGCGCGGCGCCGCGAGCTGGCCAGTACACCGCGGATGATGCTGGCGGCGGTTTCGGTGGTGCTGCCCCTGGGGGTGGTGATCGGGCTGGGACAGGCGCTGTGGTGGCTGCTGGTGGCGCTGCGGCCCGGGTACCACATGATGAACGGACTGCTGTACCGGCCGGATTTCTATGAGGCCGCGCTGGCCGCGCTGGCCGGCACCGTGCTGCTCGTCTGGTATCTGCTGCTGCGGGTGCGGCTGGGTCCGGCCGCGCTGGCCATCGGGGCACTCGCCTGGCCGGCGGGGCTGGGGGTGGTGTGCGCGGCGGCGGCGCCGGGCGCAGCATTCTTGTTCACCCTGCCGGCCGGGTTCGCCGCGCTCGGCGCGCTGCTGGCGATGATGCCGGTGCGCTGGGCCGGTTGGCCCGCGGTGGCGCTGGTGGGCGGGCTTTCCCTGTCGGCTGTGTTCCTGCCGGTCGGCGCACGCGGCGTCTTCGATGCGGTCGGGATGGTTTATGCCGGAGCCGGCGCCGCCTGCCTGGCGCTGTTCGGTCTCATGCTGCTGCCCGCGGTCGAGCTGCTGCTGCCCGAACCCGAGGTGTTCACGGGGAAACCCTGGGCACTACCCCGGACCAAGGCCTGGGCGGTGCCCGCGACCGTGGCAGTATTCGGAATCGCCGCGGTGGGTGCGGGTCTCGTCGTCGATACCGCCGACCCGGCACATCCGCAGCGCAGTCATCTCGCCTACGTCCTCGACGCCGAAACTGGGCGGGCGCACTGGGTCAGCGCCGAACGGTATCCCACCGACTGGACCGGCCGGTACGTATCCGATCGCGATACTTCCGGTCTCCCGGCCGGATATGCGCACGAGCCGCTGTGGACCGGGCCGGCGGACCCGATCGATGCGCAAGCGCCGCGGGTACAACTGCGCCGCCGCGACGGCGATACCGTGACGATGCATGTGACGTCATCGCGCGCGGCGTCCTCGGTGATCCTGCGCTTCGATCGGCCGATCGATCTCGTCACCGCAACGGCTGCCGATACTGCACCGGTCACCGTTTCCGTCGCGGGGACGCGTCCGGACGATCTGCCGGGGGAGGTCCGCTTCCGCGACCTACCACCGGAGGGGGCCGACTTCACGGTGCGGACCCCTGGCGCGGACCGGGTACGCGTCACGGCGCTCGACGAAAGTCACGGTCTTACCGAAGCACCCGGATTCCGGCCACGACCGGCGGATACGATCGCCTCGATCCGGCCGGACGGCGACGTGATGGTAGTGGTGCGCTCCTACGAGCTGTGAGTCGCCTACGACGGCCCGCGTAGCCGGGCCACCGTCCTCCTACGATTGCTTTCGTACTCGGAGAAGCCTCTCGGCAGACGCGCCGACCCCTCGGCCGGCGCGAAGGTTGTTGCGTTCGAGCTGAATCGAGAGGACGAACGACGTGAAGTTCCGACACATAGCCATCGTGCTCACCGCCGCGCTGAGTATCAGCGCCTGCACCATGGCGTCCTCGACCACCTCCGAGCCCGTGGACGCGTTGGACACCGAGCGCTTGCGCGCCGCGCTGGTCGCGATCGAGCGTGCGGGGATGCCGGGAGTTTTCGCGGAGGTGGCGGCCGGCGATCAGGTGTGGAGTGAAGCCGCCGGGGTCGCCGACCTGGCCACCGGTAGCCCCGTCACCCCGGATATGCGGCATCGCATCGGCAGCGTCACCAAGACCTTCACTGCGGTCGCGGTCATGCAGCAGGTCGAGGCAGGCCGTATCGACCTCGACGCGCCGATCGGCGACTATCTGCCGGATGTGGTGCCGGGGGAGCGCGGCCGGCAGATCACGGTGCGGATGCTGCTCAACCACACCAGCGGGCTGCCCGATTATCTGCCGTACGCGTTCCCGTCGGTCGCAGGATTGTTCACCGGCGGTGAGATTTCGGCGCAAAGCCTGGACGACAACCGGTTCCGGAAGTGGGATACGGCGGAGTTGATCGCCTTGGGCGTGAACGCGCCCGCCGGTGAGCCGGGCGCGCTACCGGGCGTGTACTCCAACACCGGCTACCGCATCCTGGGCGAATTGGTACGGCACACGACCGGTACGCCGTTCGAGCGGTACGTCACCGAACAGGTGATCGCGCGGGCAGGGCTCGAGCACACGTACTTCCCGGACCGGCCCGAACTCGAGGCGCCGCACTCGCGGATGTACGAGGCGCTGTACGGCATCATCGACCCCCCGCGGGACTACAGCACCTACGACAACTCCTGGCTCGGCCCGGGCGCCGGTCTGGTCTCGACCATGGCCGATGTGAACACCTTCTACCGCACGCTGTTCGGCGGTGCGATCGTCGGCCCGGAGGCGCTGGAGCAGATGCGGCAAACGGTTCCGGTGATCGCGCTGGACGGGCAGCAGATCGAGTACGGGCTCGGCTTGCACAAGGTGAAATTACCGGGCTGCGAGACGCTCTGGGGCCACGACGGTTCGGTTTTCGGGGCCTCGACGATGTCGCTGCACTCGGCCGACGGGCAGCGCCAGATGTCGGTCGCGGTGAACCTGGTGCGCGCGAACCGGCCCGACGCCACCGGGCAACCGCAGCCGCACCCGGCCGACGACGCGCTCGCAGCCTTCTGGCGGGCCGCGATGTGCCCGGCGACGTAGCTCGCGCCGACCGTGCCGCCGTGTCCCCGGACCGGGGGACGACGCGGGTCACCAGGGCAAGGGCGCTTTATTGTCCGCCGGAGCGCCCCTGGATTCCGTCCAGGAGGTACCGAGTGCGGCGGTCGTAGTCGTCTCGGGGAGGCCGCGTGCCGTGCTTGAGGGCGAGGGCGGTGTCTACGACGAGTGCGTGGAGGTCGCCGGCCGTGAACTCCGGCCGCAACGCACCGGAGGTCCGCGCCGCGGCGATGAGCTCTTCGTTGGCCTCGCTTCCGGCCCGGCAGATCTCCATGAGCTGCTGCGAGTGCGGATATGTCTGCAACAGAACGTCGTTGAAGGCGGGCTGACGGTACTGGAGGTCGCGGATCGCAGTGAGGTAGTACGTGATCCGTTCACCGACGTCGTCGAGGGTCCGGGTGCGGTCGATAACATCGAACAGCTCACGTGCCACGACTTCTTCGATGACGGCGTCGATGAGGCCGATCCGTCCGCCGAACCGGTTGAAGATCGTCGCCTTGCTCACCCCGGCTGCCCTGGCGACCTCCTCGAGCGGCACCGCCAGGCCCTGCCCCTGGAAGGCGCCGATCGCGGCAGCGCGGATCTGTTCGGAATTGCGCCGGGCGTCGGCGCGCAGCCGGGACTCCGAAGGCACCGCACCGGGCATGGCACTCACCGTCTCTTTCTGTCGCTCACCGACGGAACTTGACTCATCGAGTCAGCTTACCTACCGTCGCAGGCAGAGAGAACCTGACTCGGTTGGTCAATTTATAATTGCGCTCACCGTCGAGACGGACGCTGCGGGCGCTCAGGAAGGTCGAGAACATGATCGTTGTCACCGGCGCTACCGGTGGGCTGGGCGGAGCCACCGTCGAGCACCTCCTCGAGCGCATACCCGCCGACCGGATCGGTATCAGTGTCCGCGACGCCGCCCGGGCGCAGCATTTCGCCGACCGCGGCGTGCGCGTGCGGCAGGGCTCCTACGAGGCCCCGGCCGCGCTGCGTGACTCGTTCGCCGGTGCCGAGCAGGTCCTGCTGGTGTCCGGTAACGACCCGGCCGCCGATATGGTCGGCCTCCACCGCGGTGCCATCGAAGCCGCGGTCGCGGCCGGTGCCCGGCGGATCGTCTACACGAGCCAGCACGGCGCTGTCCCAGGCAACCCGTACCGGCCGTCGGATACGCACATCGCCACCGAGGCGATCCTCGGCGACTCCGGAGTCGACTGGACCGCACTGCGCAACGCCGCCTACGGTCCGCTCGATCAGGTTCTCGGCCCGTGGCAGCGGACCGGAGTGATCGCTCAGCCCGAAGACGGCCCCGTCCCGTATACCGATCGTGACGATATAGCCGAGGCCACTGCCGTCATCCTCGCCGGCGACCGCGCCTTCGACGGTCCTGTCACCCTCACTGCGCCAACCGCCGTCACCTTCGACGATCTCGCAGCAATTGCCTCCGATCTCACCGGTCGCACCATCGAGCGCATACTGCTGGACGACGAACAGTGGATCGCCGAGCAGAACACGATCGGTATACCGGAGCAGCCGGCCCGGCTCATGCTCACCTGGTATCAAGCAGTCCGCGCGGGCTTCTTCGCCGAAACCGGCCCTCTGCTGGCCGAACTCCTCGGGCGCGAGCCTCGCACCGCCGCTGACCGGCTCGCAGCACACATTGCTGCCTGAAGCCGAGAGTGCCCGAGTAGGGCGATTGGAAGGCGCCCACAATCGACTTCGACTGTGGACGGTCTTCGGTACCTGGCGATGGGTGTTCACCGCGCTGACGATGCAGTCCGATATGTCCTGCGCTGGCCCCTGGACGATGCGAACGAAGCGGCTCAGTTGTTCGCGCGCCGGATCGAACGCTGGACCACGCCGCGGATACCCGGTAGCCCGATCGCGCGCAGCATGAGCTCACTGGCCCAGACCTGGCCGCGGGTCGACGGCGCGAATCTGCTGATTCCTTTGCGCGCCAACGCTTGCCGTTTGCCGACTTCCGGTCGCAGCGATGCCTCCCAGGCGGCGAGGGCGCCGGGGATATCCGCGCTGTGCTCGCTCAGGGCCGCGCCGAGGCGGTCGGCGCCGTCGAGGGCCAGGGCCGCGCCGTAGCCGGCGAAGACGGTGACGCACCAGGCGGCGTCGCCCAGCAGGACGATGCGGCGGTCGCTCCAGCGTTCCATGACCACTTGGCCGACGGAATCGAAATAGGCACGCTCCGGGGCGGTTTCGAGCTGCTGCAGTGCCTCGGTGACCCCGCCGCCGAGATCTCCGAACGACCGGGTGAGTGCGGTCGCGGGACCCTGTGTGAGTTCGGCTCGGGTATCGGTGCAGCGGTAGGCGAAGAACGTCGAAGAACGCTGGGGGCCGAGGTTCATCACCGCGGCCGTGCGACCGGGGCCGATGAACGTGGTTCCGGCGCCTTCCGGTACGCGCTCGGGGACCGTCTCGAGCGGGAATGCGCCCACCATATGGCCCAGGTCCACCAGGTATTCGGCTTCGGGACCGAAGACCAGTTCACGGATCCGGGAGTGCACGCCGTCGGCGCCGATGAGCAGATCGGCGCGGATATGGCTGCCATCGCCGAGAGTGGCGTCGACCTCGTCCGCGTTCTGGGTCACCGCGTGCACGGTGGTGCCGAACCGGATATCGGCGTGTTCGGCTACCGCGTCGTACAGCGCCGATTCCAGGTCGCCCCGGAAAATACCGAGTGTTCGGGCGCCGACGGCGGCCTCGGCGACCGCGGACGGTAGTCGGAACTTCTCGCGCCCGTCGGCGTGGACCATGATCGAGGTGAAGAAGCCGATATCGTGCGGCGCCAGGGCCGGTACCAGCCCGAGCCGTTCGGCCGCGTCGTATCCGGGGCCGTGCAGGTTCACCAGGTAACCGCTGCTGCGCCGGGCCGGTGCGCGTTCGACCACTGTGACCGCCCAGCCCTGCCGGTGCAGCCGTAAGGCGGCGGCGAGTCCGGCGATACCGGCGCCCACTATGAGCACCCGATTTTTATCGGTATTCGCCGAATCCGGCGTTTCCATGGTTGCCATTACCACTCCCGTGTCGGTTCGTCGCCGGTGTGAAGCACGCCCGGCTAACGTCAACCGTAGGTTGACGAGCCGTGATCGTCAACGCGGAGTTGACGATCACGGCTCGTCCCTGGAAGCAGGTTGTGGGTCCTTGGAAACAGGCTGTGGGGCCGCCGAATCCGGCGGCCCCACAGGGCTGGTGAACGAAATCGCCGCGGGGGCGGCAGATCAGACGGCGGCGCCGGCCAGCACCTCGTTGGTCTGCACGGCCTGGCCGACACCGGCCACGATGGCCGCCGCGCGCAGGGCCTCGAAGATCACCTCGCGCGAGACACCGGCCTCGCGCAGGGTGTGCTCGTGGGCCTCCAGGCAGTGCTGGCAACCGTTCATCGAGGACACCGCGAACGACCAGAGCTCGAAATCGGCCTTGTCCACGCCCGGCGTGCCGATGATCTGCATCCGCAGACCGGCCCGCAGATCGTCGTACTTACCGTCGAGGAAGGCCTTGCCCCGGTAGAACACATTGTTCATACCCATGATCGAGGCGGCGCCCAGGGCGGCGTTGTAGGCCTCCGCGGACAGGGTGTCGGCCGCTTCCTCCGCGATCTCGCGCAGCGTGGTGGCCGAACGGGTGGCCGCCGCGGTGGCCAGCAGGGTGCCCCACAGCTGCTGCTCGTTGAGCACGGTGGTCCGTGCCAGCGAAGACAGGTTGAGCTTCAGATCCTTGGCGTACTCGGGAAGCGAGTTCTTCAGATTGTCGACGCTCACTGTGTTACCTCGTCTCTCAGACGCTCGCCGACAGCAGTTCGCCGGCGTCGATGGTGGGATCGCCCTTCTTCCAGTTGCAGGCGCACAGTTCGTCGGACTGCAGTGCATCCAGCACCCGCAGCACCTCGTCGACATTGCGGCCCACGGAACCGGCGGTCACCGACACGAACTGGATCTCGTTGTTCGGGTCGATGATGAAGGTGGCGCGGTCGGCCACACCGTCGGCGTTGAGAACGCCGGTCGCGGCGGCGAGTTCACGCTTGAGGTCCGACAGCATCGGGAACGGGAGGGTCTTCAGATCCTCGTGCTGGGCCCGCCACTGGAAGTGCACGAACTCGTTGTCCACCGAGGCGCCGAGCACCTGGGCGTCGCGATCGGCGAACTCGTCGTTCAGTTTGCCGAAGGCGGCGATCTCGGTGGGGCAGACGAAGGTGAAATCCTTCGGCCAGAAGAAGACGATCCGCCACTTGCCGGCATAGTCGGCGCTGGTGACCCGGGTGAAATAGTCGTCGGGCTGCTGCGCGTTGACCTTCGACAGGTCACCGCCGATCACCGCGGTGAGGTCGTAGGCGGGGAACTGGTCGCCGATGGTCAACAGGGGCATGGTCGAACTCCTTGTCGTATCGAGTGGCCGGGCGGATCTCGCCGGCGGGGTGAGCGTTCTGTGTCGATCTTGCCAATGAACTCGCAAAAGGCAAAAGTGATAGGTCGCACTACACTGATAGGCATGTCCGATCAGTCTTATCAGCCAACCCTCTCGCAGCTGCGTGCCTTCGTCGCCGTGGCCGAACACCGCCATTTCGGTGCGGCCGCCACGAGCCTCGATGTGAGCCAACCCACGCTCTCGCAGGCCCTGGCCGCGCTGGAAAACGGTCTCGGACTGCAGCTGATCGAACGCAGCACCCGGCGGGTCCTGGTCACCGAAGCCGGTCGGCGACTGCTACCGCAGGCAATCGCCACACTGGACGCGGCCGACCGATTCCTGTCCGCCGCGAACGGCGATACGCTCGGTGGCGTCCTGCGGATGGGCATCATTCCGACGGTCGCACCGTATCTGCTGCCCGCATTACTGCCGACTCTGCGCCGCCGGCTGCCCGCACTGACACCACGGATCGTCGAGGACAGAACGGCCCGCCTCCTCGACGAGTTGCGCGCCGGCAGCCTGGACGTCGCGGTGCTCGCTCTCCCCGCCGATGTCCCCGGTGTAGTGGAGATACCGCTGTACACGGAGGACTTCGTCGTGGTGGTGCCGGCGGGGCACGAGCTGGCGGGTCGCACCGATCTCGCCCCGGCAGCGCTGGACACGCTGCCGATCCTGCTCCTCGACGAGGGCCACTGCCTGCGCGCTCAGACCCTGGAATTGTGCCGTTCCGCGGAGATCCGTCCGGGCGCGGCGGGGGATACCCGGGCGGCATCACTGTCGACGGTGGTGCAATGCGTGGCGGGCGGGCTCGGGGTGACCCTGATCCCGGAGATGGCGGTGGCGGCCGAAACCGGCCGCGGTGCCCTGGAAATCGTGCGGTTCGCCGCGCCCGCCCCCGGCCGCACTCTGGGCTTGGTGTACCGCGCGTCCACCGCCCGTGCCGACGATTACGCCTATCTCGCCGAGATCATCCGCACCCAGCGGCCGGCCTGAGAAACCGGCGTGCATGATGCTCGACCGGAATATTCGCCGGATTCGGCAGCACGGCCGTGGTGTCGGTGCCCGGAGGGCTGCGGGACCGGCCGGGTGAACGTCCCTGCCCGCAACCCGGATCGGGTTGCGGGCAGGGGTGATCCGGAGCGGCGGACGGATCACGGTGGCAAGTACTTACGCGATGGCAGGGACCGCCTGTTTACGGTTGAGCACCGCCGCGACCGAAGCCACCAGGCCGACCACCGCGACCGCGGTGACCAGGTACAGTCCCGGCCGGTACCCGGCGATACCGTCGCCGGTGGCACCGCTGATCAGGCCGGTCGCGATGGCCAGCACCACCGCGCCGCCGATCTGGAACGAGGTCTGCACCAGGCCGGAGGCCAGGCCCTGTTCGTGGTCGGCGATACCTTCGGTGGCCTGCACCATCACAGCCGAGAAGCCCAGCGCGAAGCCGAGTCCCAGCAGGAGGAACGCGGGTAGGTAGTCGAGCGCGTAGACCGGGTCGGGGTTGCCGCCGCGGGTCAGGAACCAGGCGTAGCCGGCTACGAAGGAGGTGAGCGCGGCGAGGATCATCGGGGTGGTGCCGAAGCGGTCGATCAGCTTACCCGCGAGCGGTGAGAGAACGGCCACGATGAGGCCGGTCGGTGCCATGGCGAGCGCCATTTGCAGCGGTTCCCAGTGCAGTGTGTTCTGCAGGTACAGCGAGACGATGGTCTGGAAGCTGAGGTAGGAGCCGAAGATCGCCAGGGCGGCCAGGTTCGCGCGCACGATCGACTTCACCTTGAAGATGCTCAGGCGCACCAGCGGGTGACCGACCCGGTTCTCGACCACGAAGAAGCTGCCGAGCAGGCCGACTGCCAGGATGGTGGTGGCGATGACGGTGGCGGTGAAACCCGTCTCCGGGGCTGTGACGATGGTGTAGATCGCGGCGAGGGTTCCGCCGGTGAGCAGTGCGGCGCCGGCGAAATCGATCCGGCCCTCTTCTTTTTCGGTATTGCGCGGCACCACGAGGTAGGCCGCGAGCAGGACCCCGGCGACCACGACGACCGGCAGGTAGAAGGTCAGCCGCCAGTCGATGCCGGTGAGCAGGCCGGACACGATGAGCCCGGAGGCGTATCCGGTGGCGCCGAAGATCGCGAAGATCGACAGGGCGCGGTTGCGGTCGGGACCCTCCTTGAACGTGGTGGTGATGATCGATAGCGCGGCCGGGGCGGTGAACGCGGCGGCGACACCCTTGACGATCCGGGTGGCGATCAGCAGCCAGCCCTCGTCCACGAGCCCACCCACCAGTGAGGCGATACCGAAGACGACCAGGGCGGTCAGGAAAACCTGCCGGCGGCCGAGGAGATCGGCGGCGCGACCGCCGAGGAGCAGCAGGCCGCCGTAGCCGAGGATGTAGCCGTTCACGATCCACTGCAGTGCGGAGGTGTCGAGGCCCAGTTCCTGGCCGATGGAGGGGAGCGCGACGCCGACCATGGAGACGTCGAGGGCATCGAGGAACATGGCGAGGCCGGCGACCAGCAGGATCGCCCACAGATGGGGGCTCCAGCGGCCGGGGGTGGACGCGGGGGATAGTCTCTGCCGGGGTGAGGTTCTGCGGCGAGGTTGCAGTCAGGGGCACGACGGCAAACTTAGATGCCCGTACATTAAATGTCAACGCATGTAATGCGAGGGCATATAATGACTTGACATGATAATCTCGGGTTATGTACCACGACACCGACAAAGATGTCTGCGCGAAGTGGTCCGATACGCTCCGCCTGTACCACGGCACATCCTGCGAGCTGGAGAACGCGCTGCAGGCACGGCATGAGCTCGGGCTCAGCGAGTTCGAACTCCTGCAGGTCCTCGGCGGACGCTGCGGCGCGGAGAAGACCGAAAAGGTCAAGATGAAGGACATCGAAGCGGAGATGTACCTCAGCCAGAGCGCCCTCTCACGCACCGTGACGCGACTCGAGAAGGCAGGTCTGCTGGAGCGCGCCGCCTGCGATTTCGACCGGCGCGCCAACTTCCTGAAACTCACCCCGGCAGGCCGGGCGCGGCTCGACGACGCCAAACCGACCCACCTGGAAGTACTGCGCAAGCATCTGGACTGACCGCGCAGAGGCCCGATCTCGTCCGTGCGCCGTGCTCGTCGGCCGCGAACCGGTTCGAGTTGTGCGCCCGGGGTGCGCTGTTACCAGCGAAAGGCCTCGGGTCGTTTTGTTGCCTCGGCGCGGATCTTGTCCAGATCGGTCGCGAACATCTTGGTATGACCACAGGTCAGGCAGGTGACGGCCGAGAGCCGGGACAGCGGCTTTCCCCACAGCTGACGCCCCGCGGGGTGGATTCCGACGTGGTATTGGCTCACCACGGAGAGGTTGCCGACCTGCCGGCCGCCGCACAGTTCACACGGTGGCAGGCCCACTGGATTCGGGGAAGTCATACCGCCCACACTTATCACAGGCGGCGGCGCCGAAGCCGGGCCCGGCAGCACCGAATACGGTGCGCTGTCCTGAATCCGCCACTCCGCCGTGGTCTGCCGGCCGCCGCGGCCGACCGGGGGTGTCCGGCGGGCCGTACCGTGTGGTGACGGTGATCTACCGCCGAGCCCGAGCCGAGGAGGAAACCCGATGAACGCCCATACCCCCGAAGGGCGCGTTCCGAGTAAATGGGAGGAGCTCGTTGCCGCCGACCCGCAGCATTCGCAGTGGTATGTGCAGCGATTCCGCGACCTGGTCGCCGAAGGCCAGGATATTTTCGGGGAGGCACGGCTGATCGACGCGATGCTCGGCCGCCGGGGCCGGATACTCGATGCGGGCTGCGGCCCCGGCCGGCTGGGCGGGTTCCTGCACAATGCCGGGCATGCGGTGGTGGGTGTGGATGTGGATCCGGTGTTGATCGCCGCTGCCGAAGCCGACTATCCCGGCCCGGACTGGCTCGTCGGCGACCTCGCCGAACTCGATCTCCCGGCGCGCGGTGTCCCCGCCGATTTCGATGTGATCGTCTGCGCGGGCAATGTGGTGACGTTCCTGGCACCGGCGACCCACCCCGCCGTGCTCGCCGGTTTCGCGCGGCATCTGGCGCCGGACGGCCGCCTGGTCGTCGGCTTCGGTGCGGGCCGCGATTACGACTTCGCGCAGTTCCGTGCGGATGCCGCCGAGCAGGGCTTCCACGAAGACCTGCTGCTCTCGACCTGGGATCTGCGCCCGTTCACCGGCGAATCGGATTTCCTGGTGGCCGTACTGTCGCGTTAGCGCGGGACCTCCGGATTCGGAAATCTACGACGTGTGCAGCGCCGAAAGGTAGGCCGCGGCAGCCGGACCGGGTTTCCGCGGGCCCCACACCACGTACTCGACCCGGCGCGGCGGGTTCCGCAGGGTGACGGTCCGCAGATCCGGAAAGGCCGCCACGATGGACTCGGGTAGCAGGCCGATACACAGGTTGCGCCGGATCAGTTCGACGAAATAGTCCACCGCGACCACTTCGAACGCCACTTCACGGTGCACCCCGGCGGCGGTGAAGGCCTGATCGGCCTGTGCCCGCCCGGGTGAACCGGCGGGGAAGTCGACGAACAGTTCCGCGCTCAACCGTTCCGTGTCGATGTCGCGTTCCCCGGCCAACGGGTGGGTGGGGTAGACCACGGCGACCAGCTCGCCGCGGGCGAGTTCGCGCGCTGTGACACCACGCGGTTCGGTACCGTCCGGAAGGCCGAGGAAGGCGATATCCAGTCGACCCTGGCGGACATCGTCCACCAGGTGGTTGCTCATCCCCACCTGCAGGCTGATCTGCACCCGGGGATGGCGGGTGCGGAAATCTCGCAGGGTCCCCAGTAGATCGACGGCGCCGACACTGGGGATCGCGCCGATGGCGAGGCGACCGCGGATCTCACCGGATACCGCGGTGACCTCGGCACGCGCTCGTTCGGCGGCTTCCACGGCCTGCCGGGCCGCGGGCAGGAACGCCACGCCTGCCGGGGTGAGTTCGACGCGGCGGCTGGTGCGTTCGAAGAGTTTCGCGCCCAGTTCCCTTTCGAGGCGCGCGATCTGGTGACTCAGTGCCGACTGCACCACCAGGCATTGCCGGGCCGCCCGGGTGAAATTCTTCGTCTCCGCCACCGCGATGACATACCGCATCTGCTGCAGTTCCATCGAATCATCGTGAATCACGATTGTTTCTCTGACAAACATGTGTTGGACTCATTGATCGCGAGGCCGCAGGGTTGAGTCATGAGCATGACGACAGCGGCCCGGCCGCAGCCAGGAGTCGACCCGTCCGAAGCCCGCGGCCTGTCCCGCGGACTGCTGCTGCTGATGTCGGTGGCGACCGGCCTGATCGTGGCGGGAAACTATTTTGCACAACCCCTGCTGGATGCCATCCGCGGCGACTTCGGACTGAGTACCGGTACCGCGGCGCTGATCGTCACGGCCGCCCAGGCGGGTTATGCGCTCGGCCTGTTCCTGCTGCTGCCGCTGGCCGATCTCTTCGAGCGGCGGCGTCTCGCGGTGACACTCTTCGGCGCCACAGCGTTCTTCCTGCTGGTCTGCGGTGCCGCCGGCAACGGGGTGGTGCTGCTGGCCGCGACCGCGCTGGCCGCCTTCACCTCGGTCTCGGCGCAGGTACTGGTGACCTTCGCCGTGGCGCTGAGCACGCCCGAGCGGCGTGGGCGGGTGGTCGGCACCGTGATGAGCGGTCTACTGGTCGGCGGCCTGCTGGCCCGGACCGTCGCGGGGCTGCTGAGCGAAGTCGGTGGCTGGCGCACCGTCTACTGGTTCGGTGCGGCCGCCCTGGCAGTGGTGGCTGTCGCGCTGTGGCGGTCGCTGCCCGCGGTGCATGCACCGGTGGGGATGTCGTATCCGGCGCTGGTGCGGTCCACGGCGGGGCTGCTGCGCACGAATTCCGTACTGCGCCGGCGGGCCGGGCTGGGCGCATTGTCGATGGCATCGTTCACGCTGTTCTGGACCGGTGTGACCTTCCTGCTGGCCGGCCCGGGCTATCAGTGGTCCGAGGCCACGATCGGGTTGTTCGGGCTGGTCGGGATCGCCGGCACCGTCGCGACGCCCCTCTCGGGGCGCCTGGCCGACCGTGGGCAGGTGCACCGGGTCGCGGGCGCCGGCGCGGCCCTGCTGGTGGTGGCCTGGATCGTGCTCGCGGCCGGCGTGAGTTCCCTGCCCGCCCTGATCGCCGGTGCGATCGTGCTCACCGTGGGCCAGCAGGCGCTGCTCAACAGCAACCAGAACGTGCTGTACGCGCTCGCTCCCGAACTCCGCAACCGGCTGAATTCCGCCTTCATGACGACCTTCTTCCTCGGCGGGGCGACCGGATCGGCGCTCACCGCCGTCGCGTGGGACCGGGCCGGATGGATCGGTGTCGGTGTCGCCGGGGGTGTGCTGGCGACCGCCACGGTGCTGCTGTGGGCCGCCGACCGGACGCTCGACCGGACCACCCGAGCACAGTAACCACCGTTCGCGTAACCGCTCTTCAGTGAAGGAAAACCTATGCGTATCACCATTTTCGGGGCAGCCGGACAGGCCGGCAGCCGGACGGTCACCGAAGCGCTGGACCGCGGCCACCGGGTCACCGCGGTACTGCGCAGCCCGGAGCGGGCACAGGAGATACCGCGCGCCGCGGAGGTCCGGATCGGCGATGCCACGGGCCCCGAGGACGTCGTCGATCTCGCCGACGGCCAGGACCTCGTGATCAGCGCGACCCGTCCGGCCCCGGGCCGGGAAAGCGAGCTGATCACCACCGCCGCCAACCTCACGGCCGCCACCGCGCGCACCGGGACGCGACTACTGCTCGTGGGCGGTGCGGCCACCCTGACCGTGCCCGGTACCGGTGGGGTTACGGTGATGGACGAGCCGGGATTCCCCGAATCCCTGCGCCCTATCGGTCGCGCCTGCGCCGATCAGCTCGCGGTGTGCCGCGCTGCCACCCGCACCGACTGGACCTATCTGAGCCCGCCCGCGCAATTGCATACCGGCGCCCGCACCGGGCGTTATCGACTGGGCCGGGACGCACTGGTGGTCGATCGGCACGGGCGGTCGGCACTGTCCTACGCCGACCTCGCGGTGGTACTGCTCGACGAAGCCGAACGATCCGCACACCGCGGCATGCGGTTCACCGCCGCCTACTGATTCTTCCGTGGAGCGGATTCGGAGCGAAGCCGGCGCGTCCTGGCCCGGGAGCGATTGCCCGATCGCGCAATGGGCGGCGGTGCCGGGGGATACGCCCTATTCTGGGAATACGATCCGGCCGAGGTCGAGGGGCGCTGATGTCGACAATGGTGATGACCGGCGGCACGTCGGGCTTCGGGGCTATTACGGTCGGCCGCCTCCGGTGTTCGGGCGATACCCGGTTGCTACTGGGGGCGCGGGGGATGCAGGAGCCGGCCGGGTCGCTACCGCTGGATCTGACCGAACTCGAATCCACGCGGGCGTTCGCACACGCTGTCCGTGACGAACTGGCCGGTGTCCCGATCGACGCGTTGATCCTGAATGCCGGTCTGGTCCGCGCCGATACCGACCGCCGGACCGCCGACGGATTCGAAACGACCTTCGCGGTCAATCACCTGGCGCACTACCTGATCCTGCGCCTACTGCTACCCGCTCTCGCCGACACAGCGACGGTGGTCCTGACGACCAGCGGCACCCACGACCCTGCCACCGGCGCCGGGCTCACTCCGCCCCGGCACGCCGACGCAGCACTGCTGGCCCATCCCGACCGCGATCCGGAACTGGATCACCGTCCGCGGAAAGCCGGTGAACACGCCTACACCGCGTCGAAGCTGTGCGCCGTGCTCACCGCGCGGGCGTTATCGGAACAGGAACCGGCACCGGATAAGAAAATCACCGCAATCGCCTACTGCCCGGGCCAGGTCTTCGGGACGGGCCTCGCCAGGGAGCTGCCGTTGCACCTGCGGGCGGCGTGGTCGCTGATGGGGTCGCCGGTGCTGAGCGAGGCGGCCCGCCGGTTCGATCGCACCCTCAACACCCGGCAGGACGCCGCGAACTCCCTGGCGGACCTGGCGTCGGGGGTCACCCGCCCACCGGCCGGGCGGATCTACGCCGCGCTGCGCGGCGGGCAGCTCACCTGGCCGGATCCGTCGGCGGCGTGCAGCGCGGAAGCCGCGCGGAAACTGTGGTGCGACAGCGCCGAACTGGTGGGGCTACCGGCGTGAACTGAGCACAGTCGGCGGTCGCCGATCAGGCGTCGCGCCGGGTGCCCTGCGGTTGCCCCGACGATCGATGGCCCGCTCCGGGACACCTGGTGCGGCGGCCGGCGCCTGCCGCCGGAATCGGTGAGCAGCCGGGTACCTCTGATGAGTGCCTGAACCGCTGACCGTGCCGGATCGGGCCGGTGTCCCGGCCCGGTCTCGCTGCTGGTAGACACTGCGGGTGGGTACAGGAATGCAGCTGGTGGATATTCGGCCCGGCCGCGTGGAACTGGCGGATCGCCGGACGGAACGGCGCTGGTGGGTGGAGGTCGCGGCGTACCGGATCGCGGCGCTACCGGTGACCCGGGCGCAGTATGCGGCGATCATCGGCGGCGTGGACGCCGACGGGGTGCCGGTCGACAGTGTGTCCTGGGAGGACGCGGTGTCATTCTGTAATCGCCTGTCCGAGCGGGAAGGCCTGACCCCGGTGTACCGCCGGGGCGGCGAGAACACGGAAACCGTGGCCTCGGCCGACGGGTATCGCCTGCCCACCGAAGCCGAATGGGAATACGCCTGCCGGGCGGGGACCACCGGCCCCCGCTACGGTGAACTCGACGAAATCGCCTGGTATCGCGGGAATTCCGGCGGCACCGCACATCCCGCCGGCCGGAAACGGCCCAACGCGTGGGGTTTGTACGACATGATCGGCAATGTCTGGGAATGGTGCTGGGATATCTACGATCCCGCCGTCTACGGCGAATACCGGGTGCTGCGCGGTGGCGGCTGGTTCGACGAACACTGGAGTTGCCGGGCGTCGGTGCGGCGGCGCAGCCATCCGACACTGCGCCTCGACGACGTCGGCTTCCGGGTCGCCCGCTCGGTCTAGAGTGCGCCGCGCGCGGCGAGTACCTCGAACGCGGTGTCGGCGCTACGCCACAGGATATCGATCTCCGCCCGCACCGACGGTGCGGCGGCCGGATCCTGCAGGGCCAGACCGTTACCGAAGATCACCACATTGGCGCCCGCATCGGCCAATCGCAGCAGCGGATCGGTGGCCACATCCGCGCCGAGGACGGCGTCGAGACCCTCACCAATGAAATAGAACCGCCACAGTGGGCCCAGGTCGGCGCCGTAGACGGCTTTCGTCAGATCGACGATGAGGAAACCGTGCCGGGCGATCGCGTCGACGATGGTGAAATGGTCGCGCGCCTGGACCGGTGTCGCCCGCGTCGCGGCAACGGAATAGGCCAGATCGACGGTGAGATGGGCGTTGTAGCCCGCCATCGCGACCCGTGCGGCGGACAGTTCACACTGCCGGGTGAGCGCGAAATAGTGGGCCCACTGCGGCTCGGCCGGTGCGCCGGTGAACTCGGCGTGCAGGTTGCGCAGAAACCGGGCCAGCAGATCGAGGCTGACGCGATGCGCCCACTCGGGGTCGTCGAACGCGCGGGGGTTGCGCTGCAACGGCATGACGGCGGCCTGCTCCACGGCATCGAGTCCCAGGGCCAGCAGGCCTCGCCGGTCCCGATGCGCCACCAGGATTTCGGTGATCCGCCGATGCTGTTCCACTGCACGTTCGAGCCGGGCCAGGGATGGGCCGGTGTTCTCGTCGAGCAGTTCGGAAGTCTCGGAGAGTTCGACGATCTCGGCCACGGCGGCCGGGGCCAGCGGTGCACCGCAGGCGCTGTCGGCGACGACGGCCTCGGCACGTGGCGGGACGATCAGGGCGATCACTGCGACTACGAGCACCACTACGGTGATGCCGAGATATTTCCGTTCGCCGGGCCCTACGCCGGGCATGCTCGACCACCTTCCCTCGACGGAAAACAACCGGGGCGTACACGACTACGGTGGAAACGGACTCGCTGACCGGCCGGAAAGCCTGTCGGGCGCGGCTACAGATTAGCCGCGGACTCCGGCCGGACCGTTGCCCGCCACGCGGTACGCCGGTTTCCCGGTCGACCGGCTGATTCAGCCGGAGGCAGAGGTCGTAGCCGGCGTGCTCCCATCCGGGCTGACAGCTCGGGCGCGGCGCGGGGCGATGGTGCTCACCGCCGGCCGGTCGGCGTCGTTCGGCGGGTGCGGTCGGCGATATGAGCCGGTCGCAGTCGCGCTCGCGTACACGACCAGGTGGTCGCCGGGACCAGTTCGGATCCGGTCGACCCGGGAACTGCGGTCAGGGTCGTGACGAATCGGCAGGTCTCGTCGGATCGCGTGCTCGAAGGTCGGCAGCCCCGGTGACTGGCGCGACCGCCCCGGCCCGGTGTGCCGCCGGCGGCCTGCGCGGCGGGCCTGTCGAGAATCCGGATATCGCGGCGCCGACGCTAGGTGGTTGTTCGGGCGAGGGCGAGGACGATCTCGGTGGCCGCGTCGACCAAGCGGTCGCGTGACACCGGGAGCCGGCCGTCGATCCAGTCGACGTAGAGCGCGACCAGTGCGCCGCTGAGTGCGGTCGCGCTGATGATCAGGGCTTCTTCGCTGTCGGGCAGGAGTGCGTTCACCTCGCCGCCCAGCGCGGGGAGCACCGTGCGGAGGAAGACCGGGAGCCGGTCGGCGCTGTGCCGGCGCAGGGTGTCGTCGGTGAGCGGTTCGCGCAACAGCACCCGGGCCCGGCGCGGGTCCTCTTCGAAGTAGGCGGCGCAGATCTCCAGCGCCGAACGGACCGTGGCGTGCATATCCGCCGCCTCTGCGGTGGCGCCGAGGCGGGCCAGGAGTTCGGTTTCCAGGCGGTCGTAGACGGCGGTGAGCAGCGCTGTGCGGTCGGTGAAGCTCTCGTAGAAATAGCGAGGACTCAGGTTCGCCAGGCGCGTGACCGCCCGCATGGTGACCGCCGCCGGCCCGTCGGTGCCCAGCAGGTCGAATCCGACGTCCACGAGTTGTTCGCGGCGCTGCGCGGATCTGTCGTCCAGGGTCCGGCCGCGCCACAGCTTGGGTGCGCTCATCGGTTCATCCTCGCATCGACCGCCGCCATTGACATCGAGTGATTCAACATGAATCATACGATTCACGTTGCTACCGGGTGCGGCCGGCCCGCGTCCGTCGAAAGGTTGCCGCTGTGTTCAGTGAGGAAACGTTCCAGCAGACTCTGCGCCGCCCCCGCCTCGCCCGGCCCGCTCCCGAATTCCTGGACGGTAATCGCGCGGTACCGATCCGTGTGATCCCCGAACCCGAGCTGCAGGCCACTACAGAGGAGTGGTTCGTCCAGTTCGACCGGAAACTCGAGTACTACGGCAAACTCGGTCTCGACCTGTCCTGGCTGATGGAGTGGGCGAAGAAATACTGGTGGAGTTTCCTGGCCCGGGATATGAGCCTCAACCACGAGCTGTACGCGCCGGATATCCGCTACACCGATGTCACCACCTTCGGCCGCACCATCGCCGGTATCGACGAATTCGTGAAGTACAACTTCGCCTTTTTCGACGCCATCCCGGACTGGCGCTACGATCCGCTGCCCGACCAGGTCTATCTCGATGTCATGCCCGACGAGAAGGTCCGGGTCGTCATCCGCTACATAGGCAGCGGCCACTGGGACGGCCCGCTGCGGCTCTACCCTTACGACGAGAGCGCTCCCGTGCTGTACGGCACCGGCCGTTTCATCCAGTGCCCGGCCGTGGACCGCTACCACTTCAACGCCGACGGACTCATGGAGGAAGGCGAAACCCTCTACGACGCCTTCGATGTCACGCAGCGCGGCGGGATCCTCCCACGCGACGACAGCTGGCAGTTCAAGGCCCTGATGTCGGCGTCGAAGATCCCGGCGCTGCTGCAACGGTTCGGATTGTAGCGAGCGGGAGCCGCTAGTAACCTTTCGACCGCAGGAAATCCGCCACGGTGACAACGGTTTGCGGGTTGCGTGGCCCCTCCACCAGCGCGGCGTAGGGCAAGGCGAGGATATTGTTCTCGCGGACGGCCGTGGTACCCGCCATCAGCGGGTGCGTGCGGAGCTGCTCGATCTTGGCCTGCACCGAATTCTCCGGACCCGCACCGTAGTCCACGATCAGGATCACCTGCGGATCCCGTTGCGCTGCCGCCTCCCACGACGCACTGGTCCAGGAATCGTCGATATCGTCGAAGATATTGCTGCCGCCCGCCTCGCGGATGATCTGCGACGGCGCTGCGGTCCGGCCGGAGGTGAACGGTTCGGGAGTTGCGCTGTCGAACAGGAACACCCGGGCCGGTTCTCGCCCGGTGGGGGCGCTGTCGGCGGCCTTCGCGACCTGGTCCCGATACTGTGCGATGAGCTGATCGGCCTTCGCGCGCACACCGAAGATATCCCCGAGATCGGCCAGATCCGTGTAGAGCGCATCGAGCGGTTCCATCACGCCGCGGCGATCAGAACCAGGTTGCCGGCACGCCTCGGTCAACTGGTACGGCACCGCACCGATCGAACGCACCCACTCCGGGGTGAGGCCGGTGGACTCCTTGAATCCGTAGTTCCACCCGGCGAAGACGAAATCGGGATCGGCCGCCTGGACGACCTCGCGGGTGAACGCGTAGCCGAGCAGCGGTGTGCGGTCGAACTCGGCCTGCCACGGCGAGGAGGCGATATCGCGTTCCTTCCCGAGATAACTGCTGTGGCCTACCAGCCGGTCGGCCAAACCGAGCGCGAACATCATCTCGGTGATACCGGTGTCGTTGGTGACGACCCGCTCAGGGATTCCGTGGACCGTCAGCGGCGCACCGCAATTGGTGACCGTCACCGGCTTGCCGGTGACAGCCTGCGCGGGTTGCTGCACTTCGGCGCCACACGCCGTCGAAACGACCGCGGCCGCGACGGCCAGTGCCACGAGCAAGCGGGGAGACCTCATCTAACAGTCCTTCTCGTCGAAGATGATCTGCGGAACACCCAGCCGGGGATGGGTGACGATATGACCGCCGATCGAGAACCAGCGGGCGATCACATCAGCGGTGATCACCTCGTGCGGCGTGCCCGAGCAGGCGATCCGGCCGCCGTGCAGTACGAAGAGCCGATCGCAGTACTGGGCAGCCAGATTCAGGTCGTGCAGGGCTGCGACCACCGTGATCCCCAGATCTCGCGCTGCGGACAGGACACCGTACTGGTGGTGTACATCGAGGTGATTGGTCGGTTCGTCCAATACCAGCACCCGCGGCTGCTGGGCCAGGGCCCGGGCGATCAGGACGCGCTGGCGTTCCCCGCCCGACAGCGACAGGAAACCGCGGTCGGCGAGATGTGCGATATCGGCCGTCGCCATCGCCGCCGCACAGATCTCGGCATCGCGCCGGTGGGTCCCGCGCAGCAGCGCAGTATGCGGTAGCCGACCGGTGGCGACGACCTCGGCGGCGGTGAAATCGAACGGTGTGGTGGTGTCCTGGGTCAGCGCCGCCACGCGCCGGGCGTTCGCGCGCATCCCGATTGCCGCGATATCGGTGTCCTGCACCAGGACTCGTCCCGAGCTGGGCGATACGGCGCGATACAGACAACGCAGCAGAGTGGATTTACCGCTGCCGTTCGGGCCGACGATGCCGACGAACTGCCCGGCTTCGGCCGCCAGTGTCACCGCCTCGAGGATCGTCGTACCGCCGAGCTCCACGGTGACATCGTCGTAATCGATACGCATCAGCCGCCTCCGCTCATGGCGCCGCGGCGCCGCATCAGCAGAACGAATACGGGCACACCCACCGCCGCCGTGACGGCTCCCAGCGGTAACTCCTGCGGCGGCAGGAGAATACGGGCCACGAGATCGGCGGTCACCAGGAACACCGCGCCCAGCAGCGGGGTCACCAGGATCAGCCGCCGATGGTCCGCGCCGACCAGCAGCCTGGCGACGTGCGGCACCACCAGGCCGACGAAACCGATGGCCCCACAGACCGCGACGAAACACCCCGTCATCGCGGCGGAGACCACGAACAACAGCAGGCGGAACCGGGAGGCATTCAGGCCGAGAGCGGCGCTGATCTCATCGCCCATCGACAAGGCGTTCAGCTGCCGGGCGAACGCCGCGACGATCGCCAGCCCCACCACGGCAACGGTGACCACCAGCGGAACCATCTGCCAGCCCGCTCCGGCCAGACTGCCGAGCAACCAGAACATCACCGAACGGGCGGCGTCACCGTGCGGTGCCATGAACACCAGCACTGTTGTCGTCGCGGAAAAGCCGTAGCCCACGGCGGTGCCGGTGAGCACCAGCCGCAACGGCACCAGCCCGGTGCTCGACCGGGCCATCAGGTAGACGAGGACGGTGGCGCCGAGCGCGCCGGCGAACGCCGCAGACGACAGTGCGTAGACCCCCAGCGCACCGAAGGCGCCGAAAAGTACGACCGCGGTGGCGCCCACCGACGCACCCGACGAAATACCCAGCACATACGGATCGGCGAGGGCATTGCGCACCATGGCCTGAACCAGCAACCCGACGGCACCGAGGCCCGCGCCGACGGCGGCGGCCAGCACGACCCGCGGCAAGCGCGAGTCCACAACGATCCGGTACTCGGCGATATCCGCCGCCACGACGACACCGCCGGTCAGTTCGGCCCACAGGAAACCGACCGTGGCCCGCCAGGGGATATGCACCGCGCCGAGCATCAACGCGAGAACGGAGACGACCACCAGCGCCACGGTGAGACCGGCGATCAACGCCGTCACCGGCAGTCGCCGGATCCCGTGTGTGCTCATCGAATCGGAGCCGGTCGTCCGATCCCGATGTCGATATGCGCAGACGTGCGCATGCCACGAAAACCCATCACTGGTCAACCGTTCCCTCGGAGTCGACACCGGACCACGCCGTCGGCGAGGCCGCGCGGGCAGGTCTTCGGACTCGTGAACGTGATACCGGACTCCGGTATCGCCTACTGGCGGTCGCTTCCCGGGCGCGAGGCCCAGTGCTGATGACCGCGGTCGTTTTCACATACCGCTGCGGGGCAGCTCCGGATTCCCACCGGATTCCCTCTTGCGAACCGCCCGTCGTAGACGGGCGGTAACCAACGCGCGGTCACGGTAACACCCCCGATTTCCGGGCCGGACATTCCGGGCGGGAATGTGCATCACCTCACTCGGGTGGACGCTTCAGTGGCCGATTCCCGGGGCATGTCAGGCAGGAGTCCGGAGCGCGTTTTGGTCCCGCGGCCTCTCGTGCGCTACGGTTACCGATGCAACGCGGGGTGGAGCAGTTCGGTAGCTCGCTGGGCTCATAACCCAGAGGTCGCAGGTTCAAATCCTGTCCCCGCTACCAACGAGCCGGGCCCGAACGATTTTCAATCGTTCGGGCCCGGCTCATTTTCGGAAATGATCCGTATTCGCCTCGATATGAGCGCTGTCCATCGGTCGCCCGATCATCGCACTCTCCCGGTTCCGAATCCCTTCTGCTGGAGTCGGTCAGGCGCGAGCCGGGGTGGGGAAGTGGCCACGGGCATAGGCGATGGCATCGTCGGTGTGGGTGAACTGGTGATCAGCAACAGGGAGGGCGTCCAGGGCGGTCAGCCGGCGGCGGTGGTCGGCACGCAGTCCCGATATGAGCACCGTGACGTCGCGGTGCCGGAGTTTGGTGATCGCGTCTTTCAGCACCAGGGCCCCGGTGGTGTCGAGGGCGGTGATGTGGGACATGCGCAGGATGACGACGTGGACATCGGAGACCTCGGTGAGTTCGAGCAGGAAGCGGTGCGCGGCCGGGAAGAACAGCGGGCCGTCGATGCGGTAGGCGACGATGTGGTCGCGGAGCAGATCGCGTTCCTCGGCCAGGTGGTCGCCCTCGTCGAGAGGTACCTGATGCAGGCGGGCTTCTTTCGCTACCGCGCGCAGTGCGAGCAGGACCGCGATCCCGACGCCGACAGCGACAGCGGTGACGAGGTCGAATGCAACCGTGGCGGCGAAGGTGACAACCATGATCGCGGTATCCCCGCGGGAAGCGCGGGCGATCGCCGCCACGGACGCGGTTTCGACCATGCGCACAGTAGTGGCCAGCAGCACACCGGCGAGCGCGGCGAGCGGGATATCGGCGACCAGCGGTGCGGCGAGGTAGAGCAGTGCGGCCAGCACGACAGCATGAGTGAGCGCGGCGAGCCGGGTACCTGCTCCGGAGCGGACATTGACCGCGGTGCGGGCGATCGCTCCGGTGGCGGGTACGCCGCCGAACAAGGGCGCGGCGATATTGGCCAAGCCCTGGCCGAACAGTTCGCGGTCGGGATTGTGGCGGCTGCCCACCGACATCGAGTCCGCGGCGGTGGCCGACAGTAGTGATTCCAGCGCGGCGAGCGCGGCCACGGCCAGCGCGGGAGCGATCAGCGAGCCGAGGCGGCCGGGATCGAAGAATTCGAAGGAAGGGGCAGGTAGCCCGGCGGGCAGCGAACCGATGCGAGCGAGGTCCAGCCCGGCGAGTTCGGCGACGGCGGTGGCGAGCGCGACGGCCACGAGCGCGAACGGAAGTTTGGGCAGGTAACGGCCGCCGATCAGAACTGCCACGGCGACCAGCACAGCGGTGACCGGCGGGGCCGGGGCGGGGTGATCGAGGTAGCGGTCGAGTGAATCGAACGCCAGCCGCCACATCTTTTCGCCCTCGGCGTCGGCGATGCCGAGGGCCGAGGGGAATTGCTGCAATGCGATGACCACGGCGATACCGGCGGTGAATCCTTCGATTACCGGGGCAGGCATGTAGCGGACTGCGCGACCGACTCCGGCCACGGCGAGAACAACCAGGATGACACCGGCCATCAGCCCGACGGCGAGGACACCGGGGCCGCCGTGTTCGGCCACAATCGGCAGCAGTACCACCGTCATTGCGCCGGTGGGACCGGAGACCTGGAACCGGGAGCCGCCGAACACCGCGGCGGTGACGCCCGCGATGATCGCGGTCGCCAAGCCCGCCGCGGCGCCCAGCCCGGAGCTGATCCCGAAACCGAGCGCCAATGGCAGCGCCACCAGTGCGACGATGACGCCGGCGAGCAGGTCCGGGCCGGGGCGGCGCAGTGCAGGCGCCCAGTCTGCGCGGGTGGGCAGCAGCGGGCGCAGGATCACGACGCCCCGGTGGTGGTGCCGGCAGGGCGGGCCGGGGTGTGGGCGAGGCGGTTCTTCAGCGCGGCGAGCTGGTCACACAGTTGTGTGGGCAGGGTGTCGGAGCCGATACCGGTGTACCAGTCTTCGATCGAGGCGATCTCGCCGGTCCATTCGTCGTGGCGTACCTCGAGCGCGGCGTACGTTCGGCGCTTGTCCTCGTCGGAAAATCCGGACAGGTCCAGCGAGCTCGGCACCGGGACGTAGCCGACCGCGGTGGAATCCGCTGCCGCGGTGCCCTCGATCCGCTCGAGCGCCCATTTCAGCACGCGCACGTTGTCGCCGAATCCGGGCCACAGGAACTGTCCGTTTGCGTCGCGGCGAAACCAGTTGACCTGGAAGATCTTCGGAAGACAGGCCGGGTCAGCCCGGTTGCCGAGGCGCAACCAGTGGGCGAAGTAGTCACCGACGTGATAGCCCAGGAACGGCAGCATCGCCATCGGATCCCGGCGCACCACACCGACCCGGCCCGCGGCGGCGGCGGTGGTTTCCGAGGACAGCACCGAGGCAGTGAACACCCCGTGGGTCCAGTCGAAGGATTCGGCGATCAACGGGATCGTGGTGGCGCGGCGGCCGCCGAAGAAGATCGCCGACAGCGGCACCCCGGCGGGGTCGTTCCATTCCGGGGCCACCGACGGGCACTGCTCGATCGGGGTGCAATACCGTGAGTTCGGGTGCGCCGCCGGGCCGGTCGCGGTGCCGGGTTTCCAGTCGTTACCGCGCCAATCGGTCAGATGCGCGGGCGGGGTTTCGGTGAGCCCTTCCCACCACACATCACCGTCATCGGTGAGCGCGGTATTGGTGAAGATCGAGTTGCCCTGCTCGATGGTGGCGATCGCGTGGGGGTTGGTCTTCATACCGGTACCCGGGGCGACACCGAAGAACCCGGCTTCCGGGTTCACCGCATACAGCCGGCCGTCGGGGCCGAAGCGCAGCCAAGCGATATCGTCGCCGACGGTTTCGGCTTTCCATCCCGCCAGCGCCGGCTCGAGCATGGCCAGGTTGGTTTTGCCGCAGGACGACGGGAACGCCGCTGCCACATAATGGGTGCGGCCCTGTGGGGAAGTGAGTTTGAGGATCAGCATGTGCTCGGCCAGCCACCCCTCGTCGCGGGCCAGGACCGAGGCGATCCGCAGGGCGAAACACTTCTTGCCGAGCAGGGCGTTACCGCCGTAGCCGGAGCCGTAGCTCCAGACGGTGCGGGATTCCGGGAAATGCGCAATGTATTTCGTGTGGTCACACGGCCACGCCACATCGGGTTGCCCCGGGCTCAGCGGTGCGCCCACCGAGTGCAGGCATTCGACGAATTCTGTGTCCTCGCCGAGCCGACTCCACACGGGGGCTCCGGAGCGAGTCATGATCTGCATCGATACCGCCACGTACTCCGAATCGGTGATCTGCACACCGTATTTCGGATCATCGGCATCGAGCGGGCCCATGCAGAACGCGATCACATACATGGTGCGTCCGGCCATCGCGCCCCGATAGTGCTCGGTCATCACGGTGCGCATATCGACCGGATCCACCCAGTTGTTCGTCGGCCCCGCATCCCGTTTGTCGTGCGAGCAGATGAATGTGCGGTCTTCGACCCGTGCCACGTCCTCGGGATCGGAGACACACCAGAACGAGTTCGGTTTCCCCGCCAATGCCACGAAAGTGCCCTTCGCGACCAGCCGAGTGGTCAGGCGATCCCATTCGGCGCGGGACCCGTCGCACCACACCACGTTCGCCGGCGTCGTCAGATCGGTGACCTCGGCCACCCAATCCAGGATCCGCGGATGACCGGTGGGCGCGGCCGTCGCCTCCGCTCCGGTCACGTGATCGGTCTCCACCATCGTCTCCTCCATCAACAACTAGATGACTATGTAGGAAAATATGCAAATAGCGGGCGGGTTCATGCTCTTGCAGCCGCCGGGGACGCACGCCGGTCGGCGAGGTATCCGTCAGGCGGGCTGCTCCTCCAGTGCCTCCGCCTGCCCTGCCACGACACCGGTCAAAATGGCGCGCGCCGCGGTCAGCAGCTGCGCCACCTGCGGTGAGGTGATCTCGTAGATCACCGACAGGCCCTCGCGACGGCTGGTGATCAACCCGGCTCGTCGCAGCACGGCCAGCTGCTGGGACAGATTCGCCGGCTCGATATCGATATCGTCCAGCATCTCCGATACGGCATGCTCGCGCTGACTGAGCAATTCCAGCACCCGGATCCGGACCGGATGACCCAACGTCTTGAAGAACTCGGCCTTCATCTGATACAGGGGTCTACTCGAACCCGGCATGGATTCCGCCTCTCGTCGATACACCCACCGCAAACGGGCACGCTACTTGCATAGGTTAGCAAGCAGGAAATACGGTCGCGCCGACTGGGTGGCGATCGAGGCGCCAACTCTCGCCCTGACCCCCGTCGGGCATCCCGGCCCTTCACCCTGATGGTGGACCTGGAGTCAGGTCAGCGAACGGATTCCGGCGATATCGTATTCGGCCACCGCCGCACCGATTATCGCCGCACTCTGCTCGGCACCGGTGCCGGAGCCACGGAACGCCTCCACCGAATCCTGGGATTCCCAGCGTTCGAGGATGTTTATGCGCCCGGGTTCGTAGAGGTCGGCGCTGATCGCGAAATCGAGACAGCCCGGTGCGGACCGGGCCTGCCCGACCACATCGGCACAGCCGGCGAGATAAGCGTCGCGAGCTTCCGGTGCGACGAGAAGATATCCGGCGACGATGACCATGCGTGCACTCCTGTTCGGTCGGTTCACCGATAGAGACCGATTCGCACCGCTCGAATCATCGGTGTCGTCCGGAAGGCAGGGGAGGTCGGGCTCGGTCCGGCAGACGATCCCGCCGGACCCCCGGAGCGTGCGCGACTGCGGCAGGGCTCAGGCCCGCGACCCGAACCGTTCCAGGACGGCACTGGCTTCCTGGGAGGCGGTGCCGCCATCGGCGAGATGCGCCATGGCTTCCGGGATGGTGCGGCCGTGATGAGCCATGGCCTGGGCGTAGAGCCGACCGGCGCGGTAGGAGGAGCGGACCAGCGGGCCCGCCATCACACCGGCGAAACCGATCTCCTCGGCGACCTTCGAATGCTCCACGAACTCTTCGGGTTTCACCCAGCGATCCACCGGGTGATGCCGCGGGGAGGGGCGCAGGTACTGGGTGATGGTGAGGATATCGCAGCCGGCTTCGTGCAGGTCGCGCATGGCCTGGGTGACTTCCTCCGGGGTCTCGCCCATACCGAGGATCAGGTTGGACTTGGTGACCAGGCCTTCGGCGCGGGCCGCGGTGAGTACCGCGAGCGAGCGTTCGTAGCGGAACGCCGGCCGGATCCGTTTGAACACGCGGGGCACGGTTTCCAGGTTGTGCGCCAGTACCTCCGGACGCGCAGAGAACACCTCGGCGAGCTGATCCGGTTTCGCGTTGAAATCCGGGATCAGCAGTTCCACACCGGTGTTCGGGTTGAGCTTCTTGATGGCGCGCACGGTTTCGGCGTACAGCCAGGCACCGCCGTCGTCGAGATCGTCGCGGGCGACACCGGTGATGGTGGAGTAGCGCAAACCCATGGCCTGCACGCTTTCCGCGACCCGGCGCGGTTCGTCGCGGTCCAGCGGGGACGGTTTACCGGTGTCGATCTGGCAGAAATCGCAGCGCCGGGTGCACTGTTCGCCGCCGATGAGGAAGGTGGCCTCGCGGTCCTCCCAGCATTCGAAGATATTGGGGCACCCCGCTTCCTCGCAGACGGTGTGCAGGCCCTCCCGTTTCACCAGGCCCTTGAGCTCGGTGTATTCGGGACCCATGGTGGCGCGGGTGCGGATCCAGCCGGGTTTGCGTTCGATCGGGGTCTCGGCGTTACGGGCCTCGATGCGCAGCAGTTTACGGCCGGCGGGGGCTTGGGCGGAGGTCATGCGGTGGGACCTTTCGAATCGCATGCCGCGGTGGCAGCGGCGGGCTCCGCGGCGGCCGGGGTGGGGGCCTGCGGAATATCGTGTTCGGTAACCGGAAGCTCACCGTTGAGCGCGGCCGGTATCGCTGCGGCCAGCCGCGGCCGGACCTCGGCGACGGTGACCGTACGGCCGAGTTCCTGGCTGAGGCTGGTGGAACCCACATCGCGGATACCGCAGGCAATGATGGCGCCGAACGCGCCGAGATCGGGATCGCAGTTCAGCGAGATCCCGTGCAGGGTGACCCCGCGCTGCACCCGGATCCCGATGGAGGCGATCTTGCGTTCGGGCAACAGACCGGACGCGGCGAGCCATACGCCGGAACGTCCGGGTACCCGCCCGCATTCCACACCGAGATCGGTGACCGCCTGGATCAGCGCCTGCTCCAGCCGCCGGACGTAATCGACCACATCGATCGGCTCGGCGAGCCGGATGATGGGGTAACCCACCAGCTGTCCGGGCCCGTGCCAGGTGATCTTGCCGCCGCGGTCGACATCGATCACCGGGCTGCCGTCGGTGGGGTGGTCGGCTTCCTCGGTGCGGCGGCCCGCGGTGTAGACCGACGGGTGTTCCAGCAGCAACAGAGTGTCGGTGCCGCGGCCGTCGGCGCGCTCGGCGGCGAGTTCACGTTGCAGATCCCAGGCCTGCTGATACTCGATGAGCCCCAGGTCGCGCACGTCGACGGGGGTGCTGTCGTAGCGTGCCGACCGGGTTGCGGTACGGGTGTTGTTCACGATCACGACGTTACGCTCATCTCCAGTGTGAGCTGCATCAGTGTCAGATCCATCCAGCGGCCGAATTTGCGGCCCACTTCGGGCAGCTCGCCTACCGTGCGGAAACCGAACCGTTCGTGCAGCGCGATGGAGGCGGTGTTACGGGATTCGATCACCGCGATCATGGCGTGGATATCGCCACCGGCCCGGGCGCGCTCGATCAGTTCGGCCAGCAGGGCCGCGCCGATACCGCGCCGCTGGAAGTGGTCGGCGATGTAGATGGAGTTCTCGGCGGTGTGCCGGTACCCGGATTTGGGCCGCCACGGGCCGTAGCTGGCGTAACCGGCGAGTTCACCGTCGATCTCGGCCACCACGATCGGCCGGCCGTGCGCGGTGCGGTTGTCGAACCAGGCCTGCCGGTCGGCCAGATCGACGGGTTCGTCGTCCCAGATGGCGGTGGTTTCGGCGATCGCCCGGTTGTGGATCTCCAGGATCGCGGGCAGATCACCGATCCGCGCATCGCGGACCAGGGTGGCGGTGGCGGGGTTCACCGGCCCACCGCGGCGGTGAGTGCCGCGCCGACCGTGGGGTGGCGGAACTCGTAACCGGTCGCCTCGAGCACGCCGGGCAGCGCGCGGGGACTGTGCAGGATCGCCTCGTCGGCGAATTCGCCGACTGCCAGTTTCAAGGCGAAACCCGGGACCAGCAGCGGGGTCGGACGGTGCAGGGCCCGGCCCAGGGCGCGGGTGAATTCGGCATTGGTGACCGGTGCGGGACCTACCGCGTTGAGCGGGCCGCTGACCGACGCGGTGGTGAGCGCGTGCCGGATAGCGCCGATCTCGTCGTCGAGGGAGATCCACGGCTGATACTGCCGGCCGTTGCCGAGCCGGCCGCCCAGACCGAACAGGAACAGGGCCTTCAGCTGCGGCAGCATCCCACCGGCGCCGGCGAGTACGACTCCGCTGCGCAGCAATACGGTGCGGGCGCCGGCCTCGGTGGCCGCGTGGGTGGCGGCCTCCCAGTCGACGCACAGGGTGGGCAGGAAACCGGTACCGGGCGCGCCGCTTTCGTCGACCGCGCGGGCACCGGTGTCACCGTAGTAGTGCACACCGCTGGCGTTCACCAGTGTCGGCACCCCGGCCCGCGCGACGGCTGTCGCCAGCACATCGGTGGGGGTGATACGGCTGTCGCGGAGTTCCTGTTTGTACGCACCGGACCAGCGTTTACCGCCGATCCCGGCGCCGCACAGGTTCACCACCGCGTCCGCGCCGTCGAAAACGGCCGGGTCGAGTTCGCCGCGCGCGGGATCCCAGCGGCGTTCGTCGGGCGCGGCGGCCGGGCGCCGGACCAGCCGGAGTACCTGCTCCCCGTCGCGGCGTAGTGCCGCGACGAGAGCAGTGCCGATCAGTCCGGACGAACCGGCCACCACAACCAGCATCTACGTGACCTTACAGGCCGAGATCGGCCTCGAACGCCGCCTCTTCGAGGCGGTGCCGGATGGTGGTGAGGAACCGTCCGGCGTCCGCGCCGTCGATCAGGCGGTGATCGTAGGTCAGCGGCAGGTAGCACATCGAGCGGACGCCGATGAATTCGCTACCGGAATCGTCGGTGACCACGGTGGGCCGCTTGACGATCGCGCCGGTGCCCAGCATGCCCGCCTGCTGCGGCATCAGGATCGGCGTATCGAACAGGGCGCCCTGGCTGCCGATATTGGTGATGGTGAAGGTGCCACCGGCCAGCTCGTCCGGCTTCAGGCCACCCGTGCGGGCCCGGTTGGCGATATCGGCGATAGCGCGCGCCAGCCCGGCCAGCGAGAGATCGCTGGCATTGTGGATCACCGGCGAGAGCAGGCCCTGCTCGGTGTCCACGGCGATCCCGAGATGCACCGACGCGTGGTAGGTGATCTCCTTGCTGTTCGCGTCGTAGCTGGCATTGATGTTCGGGTGGGCCCCGAGCGCCTCCACCACGGCCTTCGCGAAGAACGGCAGGAAGGTCAGGTTCACGCCCTCGCGCTTGGCGAACTCGGCCTTGGCCTTGGACCGCAGCGTCGCGATCTTGGTGACATCGGCCTCGTGCACCTGGGTGAGCTGCGCGGTGGTCTGCAGCGACTCCAGGGTCTTGGTCGCGGTGATCTGCCGGATCCGGTTGGCCTTCTGCGTGGTACCACGCAGCGCCGCCAGCGCGGGGCTGGGAGCGGGCGCGGCCGGAGCCTTCGCCGCAGGAGCGGCGGCCGGTGCCGCGGCCGGGGCGGCGGGTGCCTTCTTGGCCTCGGCGGCGGCGAGCACATCCTGCTTACGGATCCGCCCGCCGACACCGGAACCGGTGACGGTGGACAGGTCGACGCCGTTCTCCTCGGCCAGTTTGCGGACCAGCGGGGTCACGTACGGGGTGGCGCCGTTACCGGACGACGCGGGAGCCTGCGCTGCGGGTGCAGGAGCGGGCGCCGGGGCAGGTGCCGGTGCGGGAGCAGGGGCTGGCGCGGCAGCGGCGGGGGCCGGTGCAGGTTCGGGCGCCGGGGCCGGGGCAGGAGCGGGCGCCGGTGCGGGAGCGGGCTCGGGGGCAGAGCTCGCCGCGGGTGCGCCGGAGCCGATCACACCGAGCTGACCGCCGACCTCCACCACATCGTCTTCGTTCGCGGTGATCTCGAGCAGGGTGCCCGCCACGGGCGAAGGGATCTCGGTATCGACCTTG
>NZ_BAFV01000021.1 GCF_000308515.1 Nocardia carnea NBRC 14403
GTTTCGGTATCGCCTATCTCATCGACCGGGCCGTGCGCCTGGCCGCCGGGGCGCTGGGGCGCGATGACACCGACGGAGACCGCGAGACCGGAAGCGAGGTGGGCTGATGCCGCGCTCGCGAGTACAGCTCGCACTGGCCGCGCTGCTGGTGCTGGTGGTTATCGCCTGGTTGTTCACACTGTGATCGGCCCGGGTGGCCGCGGATCCGCACGATCTCGGCGCGGATTCGGCGCGGAAGGGTTCATGATGTCGCGTACCGGTCGCCCGGCGGGGCGCCGCCGGCTGTTCGCCGCGCTGGTCGCATTACCCGTGGTGCTGAGCGCATGTGCGGGTGGTTCCAGTGACGAAGTCGGTGGGGGCGGCGCCGACGGCAGTGGCGGCACGGTCGACCTGTACGCGTACGCGATTCCCAAACCCGGTTACGACGAGGTCGTGCCGGTGTTCAACGAGACCGAGGCGGGCGAAGGGGTGGAGGTGCGCCAGTCCTACGGCGCCTCCGCGGACCAATCCCGCAAGATCGCGCGCGGCGCGCCCGCCGATATCGTGAGCTTTTCGCTCGAACCCGATATCACCCGGCTGGTGGATGCCGGGCTGGTGGACCCGGACTGGAATGCCGGCGCCACCCGCGGTATCCCGTTCGGTTCGGTGGTCACCCTGGTGGTACGGGCCGGTAATCCGAAGAACATCCGCGGCTGGGACGATCTGCTGAGACCGGATGTCGAGGTCGTCACCCCCAACCCGTTCAGTTCCGGTTCCGCGAAATGGAACCTGCTGGCGCCTTATGCCGCGGCCAGTGATGGTGGGCGCGATCAGCAGGCCGGGATCGATTTCCTGGATCAGATGCTGGACCGGGTACGGGTGCAGCCGAAATCCGGCCGGGAGGCCACCGAGACCTTCCTGCAGGGCACCGGTGATGTGCTGATCAGCTACGAGAACGAGGCGATTTTCGCCGAACGGCACGGTGACCCGGTGGAACATATCGTGCCGGAAACCACGTTCCGGATCGAGAACCCGGTCGCGGTGCTCGAACATGCCCAGCATCCGGAGAAGGCGCTGGCGTTCCGGGATTTCCTCTATACCCCGGCCGCGCAGCGGGCGTGGGCCGACGCCGGCTTCCGCCCGGTCGATCCCGGGGTCGCCGCCGAGTATGCCGCGGAGTTCCCGGAACCGGCCACGCAGTACACGATCGCCGACCTCGGCGGGTGGGAAACGGTAGAGGCCGAACTGTTCGCTCCCGAGTCCGGTGCGATCGCCGTCGCCTACGACAACTCGACCGAGTAGCCGGGTGACCCGGACCACACGCGATACTCGATACTCGTGACCGAACACAGCCCCGACACCGAACCCGCGCCCGCCGCGGCCGCGGCGCGCGCCGAACCCACTCGCCGCCCGCTGGGCTCCTGGCTGCGGTTCACCGGTTCGGTGGGCCCGCTCGGTATCGCCACCGCCATGCTCTGGCTGAGTGTGATCGTGCTGCTACCGCTGGCCGCGCTCACCTTCAGCGCCTTCGACGACGGCTGGTCGGGATTCTGGGGCGCGATCACCGACCCGCTGGCACTGGCCTCGCTACGGGTGACGGTGCTGGTATCCATCGTGGTGGCGTTGCTCAACATCGTCATGGGGACCTTGATCGCCTGGGTGCTGGTACGCGACGACTTCCCCGGCAAGGGCATGGTCAACGCGTTGATCGATCTGCCGTTCGCGCTGCCGACCATCGTCGCCAGTATTGTGCTGCTCGCGCTGTACGGGCCCAAGAGCCCGATCGATATCCATCTGAATGCCACCCAGCCGGGGCTGGTGGTCGCGCTGGCCTTCGTCACCCTGCCGTTCGTGGTGCGGTCGGTGCAGCCGGTACTGATCGAGGCCGATCGTGAGGTCGAACAGGCGGCGTTGTCACTGGGCGCGGACAACTGGACCACGTTCCGGCGGATCGTGCTGCCCACCCTGGCGCCCGCGATCATCAGTGGCGGCGGGCTGGCCTTCGCCCGGGCGATCGGCGAGTTCGGGTCGGTGGTGCTGATCGGCGGCAATATTCCGCGCGATACGCAGGTGGCCTCGCAGTACATCCAGCAGCAGATCGAAATCGACCGGCCGGTGAATGCGGCGGCGGTATCGGTGGCGCTGCTGGTGATCGCGTTCGTCGTCCTGCTGGTACTGCGGGTGTTCGCCGAGCGGACGGCCCGGAAGGAACGCGAGGCCCGATGAAACTGTCCACACCCAGCCGGGTGAGTCTGCGGGTAGTGGCGCTCGGCTATCTGTTCGTGCTGCTGGTCCTGCCGCTGGGGATCATCCTGTACCGGGCGTTCGAGCACGGTATCGGCGCCTTCATCGACCAGATCAGCACGCCGGCCGCCATCTCCGCCTTCAACCTGTCCATGATCATCCTGGTCATCGTGGTGCCCGTGAACGTGGTCCTCGGAGTGGTGATCGCGCTGGCCCTGGTGCGCGGGAACTTCCCCGGCCGGCGGTTGCTGCAGGGGCTGGTGGACCTGCCGTTCGCGGTCTCACCGGTGGTGGTGGGTGTTGCGCTGATCATGCTGTGGGGTGTGGGCGGCTGGTTCGGGGCGATCGCCGAATGGGGTTTCCCGGTGATCTTCGCGCTGCCCGGGATGGTGCTGGCGACCATCTTCGTGACCATGCCGTTCGTGGTGCGCGAGGTGGAACCGGTCCTGCACGAGATCGGTGACGATCAGGAACAGGCGGCCGCGACCCTGGGCGCCTCCCGCTGGCAGACCTTCTGGCGGATCACCGTCCCCGCCATCCGCTGGGGCCTCACCTACGGTGTGGTGCTCACCGTCGCCCGTGCGCTCGGCGAATTCGGTGCGGTGATCATGGTGTCGTCCGGTTTCCCCGGTGTCTCGCAGACACTCACCCTGCTGGTGCACGAACGCTATATCAACGATCACAACGATTTCGGCGCCTACTGCGCCGCAGTTCTGCTGATGGGTCTCGCACTCATCACCCTGCTGTTGATGACACTCCTGGAACGTAAGCGGGACGTGTCATGACCGTGCACGCCGGAGGCCGCCCATGATCACCGTGACCAATGCGCGCAAGAACTACGGTTCTTTCGCCGCCCTCGACGATGTCAGCCTGGAGATCCCCTCCGGCGAGCTGACCGCGCTGCTCGGCCCCTCCGGTTCCGGTAAATCGACCCTGCTGCGGTCGATCGCCGGACTGGAGAACCTCGATTCGGGTGTGGTCACCATCAGCGGTCGCGATGTGACCCGGGTGCCGCCGCAGAAGCGCGATATCGGGTTCGTCTTCCAGCACTACGCGGCGTTCAAACATATGACGGTCCGCGACAATGTGGCCTTCGGCCTGACCATCCGCAAACGCCCCAAGAACGAGATCGCCAAACGAGTGGACGAACTGCTGGGCATCGTCGGGCTCGACGGTTTCCAGCACCGCTATCCGGCGCAGCTCTCCGGTGGCCAGCGCCAGCGGATGGCGCTGGCCCGCGCACTCGCCGTGGATCCCCAGGTCCTGCTGCTGGACGAACCGTTCGGTGCGCTGGACGCGAAGGTGCGCGCGGATCTGCGCACCTGGCTGCGGCGCCTGCACGAAGAAGTACATGTGACCACCGTGCTGGTGACCCACGACCAGGAGGAAGCCCTCGACGTCGCCGACCGGATCGCGGTGATGAACGCCGGCCGGATCGAACAGGTCGGCAGTCCCGAAGATGTCTACGACCGGCCGGCCAGCGAATTCGTCATGACATTCCTCGGTGCGGTGGCGCGGTTGAACGGCCATCTGGTGCGGCCGCACGATATCCGGGTGGGCCGGGATCCGAGTATGGCGCTGGCCGCCTACGAGGGCACGGCGGAATCGGCGGGGGTCACCCGGGCGACGATCGAACGGGTGGTGCGGCTCGGGTTCGAGGTCCGGGTGGAGATGCGCAATGCCGCCACCGGGGATCTGTTCGTCGCCCAGGTGACGCGCGGTGATGCCGAGGCGCTGCGGCTGGCGGAGGGGGAGACCGTCTACGCCCGCGCCACCCGGATCCCGGAACTGCCGGTCGCCTAGGACCCACACAGCCGCTCCGGCAGCGCGCGACAACTCCCGTCGGTCGCGGCATGCGATGTGAAATCCGCGCGCCAGGTCGATGGGCCGGCGGCAGTGATTCGGGCCAGGTTCTCGTGCCGGGGTCGCAACGGTGGTCCGGCTGGTGCAGGATTCGTGCGAGCCCACGGTGCCGAGGCGGGCCCGCGCAGGTTCCGGCCGCGCGGTTATCCGGCGAATCGGCAACTACCTGTGACCGGATCTCCTGCCGAAGCTGGACGGGCAAGGCCCGGGGTCCTCGGCAGAGATAGTTCTCCGAGCGTTGACAGCTTGCGTCATTATATGTGTTGAGCTGCGGTGATGTCTTTCGAGTATCGACTGTTATCCCGGTGTCCCGAACGTCGTGTTGACGTACCCCGACTTAGCTGTAACTATGGGAAACAGTTAAGCCGGAATCATTGACGAGAGGCATGACGATGACGTCTTCAGCCACCACGGTCTCCGACGACCAGCTGGTCGCTCAGGCCCAGGAGTACGCGGAAAAGCTGCTGCTGCTGTCGGAAGGCTCGGTCAACCGGCATTTCGACCCGTTCGAAGATATCGACTGGGATCACCCGGACTTCGACGTGAACGCACGGCCGGAACGCTGGATCCTGCCCGTTTCCGCCGACACCCTGGGCCGCCACCCCTGGTACCGGGCGCTGTCGGCCGAACAGAAGATCGAACTCGGCAAATATCGCCAGGCCAATGTCGCCAAGGTCGGGCTGCAGTTCGAGGCCATCTTGATCAGCGGCATGATGCAGCATGTCTTCGGGCTGCCCAACGGTGACCCGGAGTTCCGCTACTGCTCCCACGAGATGATCGAGGAGCACAACCACACCCTGATGTTCCAGGAGATGGTGAACCGGATCGGCGTCGACGTACCCGGAATGGGTCCGCTCGTCCGCCAGCTGCGCCACCTCGCGGTGCCCGTCGCGGTCGCCTTCCCGAACCTGTTCTTCATGGCCGTCCTGGCCGGGGAAGAGCCCATCGACCACATCCAGAAGGACATCCTGCGCTCCGGCGAGGAAGTACACCCGATCATGCGGGGCGTGATGGCCATCCACGTGGCCGAGGAAGCGCGGCATATCTCCTTCGCGCACGAATTCCTCAAACAGCACGTACCGGAATCCTCGCGCCGCAACAAGTTCATCCTGTCGCTGGCCATGCCGCTGATCATGTGGATCCTGGGTCGCGCCATCGCGACCCCGCCCAAAACCTTCTTCGAGGAATTCGATATCCCGAAGAGCGTGCGCAAGGAGCTGTTCTACGGTTCCCCCGAGGCGAAGCAGACCTTCAGCGACTACTTCGGTGATGTGCGCGCCCTGGCACACGACATCGGGCTCATGAACCCGGTCGCCAAGCGGGTCTGGAAGATGCTGGGCATCGCCGGGCACACCACCCGGTACCGTTCCGAACCGCTGCGCGCCGTGCCCGGCGCCGCTGCCTGAGCGACGGGTCTACTCGATGCCCTACGTCGTCACCCAGTCGTGCTGTAGCGACGCGTCCTGCGTCTACGCCTGTCCGGTCAACTGCATCCATCCCACCCCGGACGAACCGGATTTCCGGACCGCGGACATGCTCTACGTCGACCCGGCCGCCTGCGTGGACTGCGGCGCCTGCGCCTCGGCCTGCCCGGTGGATGCCATCACCTCGTCGAAGAAGCTGACCGACGAGCAGAAGCCGTTCATCGAGATCAACGCCGACTTCTACCGGCAGTCCCGACCCCGTCCGATCCTGGCCCAGCCGGTTCCGGCTCCGCCGATCGATACCGCCGGCCGCGGCCCGCTGCGGGTCGCGGTGGTCGGCTCCGGGCCCTCGGCCATGTATGCCGCGGACGAACTGCTCACCCAGCCCGATGTGCGGGTGACCGTATTCGACCGGCTGCCGGTTCCCTACGGTTTGGCCCGCTACGGTGTGGCACCGGATCACCGGAAGACCCGCAAGGTCGCCGACCTGTTCGACGTGATGTCGCGGCAGCCCGGATTCGGGTCGTACTTCGATATCGAGGTCGGCAAACATATTTCGCACGAAGAACTGCTCGCGTACCACCATGCGGTCGTGTACGCAGTCGGTGCCACTTCCGACCGTAAGCTCGGTATCCCCGGTGAAGGTTTGGCGGGGAACGTCTCGGCCACCGATTTCGTGGCCTGGTACAACGGGCATCCCGATCATGTCGACGACGATTTCGATCTGTCCCAGCGCCGGGTGGTCGTGGTCGGCAACGGCAATGTCGCGCTCGACGTGGCCCGGATCCTCACCACCGATCCGGAAGAGCTGGCCGGTAGCGATATCTCGCCGGTCGCGCTCGAGGCACTGCGGCGTAGCGAAGTACGTGAGGTCGTGGTGCTGGGCCGGCGCGGTCCGGCCGAATCGGCCTTCACCGTCCCGGAGTTCGTCGGGCTGCTGGGTTCCGATGTGGATATCGCGATCGAGGGTGACCTGCCGCCGCTCACCGGCGATCTGTCGTACCAGGTGGAGCAGAAGCTGAAATTGCTGCACCGGGTGGCCGATCGGCCGTTCGGGCAGCGCCGCCGGATCGTCTTCCGCTACCAGAGCGCGCCGAGCCGGATCCTCGGACCCGACGCGGTCACCGGTCTCGAAGTGGACCGCACCGAGCTGGTTGCCGGCGACGACGGCCGGGCCCGTGCGGTGGCCACGGGCGATATCGACCTCCTGGAGACCGGGCTGGTGCTCACCTCGGTCGGCTACCGCGGCGTGCCCACACCCGGCCTGCCGTTCGACGAGCAGCGCGCGATCATCCCGAACCGGGCCGGCCGGGTGCTGACAGGTCCGGAAGGCGATGTCTTCCCGGGTGCGTATGTGACCGGCTGGATCAAGCGCGGCCCCACCGGGTTCATCGGCACCAACAAATCCTGTGCTCAGGAAACCGTGCAGCAGCTGGCCGACGATTTCAACGCCGGCCGGCTGGCCGAGCCCGCGGGCGGCGCGGAGGCGTTCGACCGGCTGTTGCGGCAGCGCCGGCCGCAGGTCCGGGCCGCGGGTGCGGTGACCCGCACCGCCAAACCGGTGCGCCGCTTGTTCGCTCGTACCTGAGGCAACCCGTCAGCTTCCGCCCGTCCGGTATCGCACCGGGCGGGCGGTTTTCGTTTGCGCGGAGTGAATTCGACCTGAGTAGCTATTGATCGGTTACCGATTGGTAGCCATGCCTGGACGCACGTCCGGATGTCAGTGGGGGTTACTTGAGGACACATCGGCGGACAGTGGTGTGTCCCTGGGGGTTTCTATCGAATTACCAGTTCAGAGGTAATTTTCGGGGTAATGGAAAATTGAACTGCCGGTTTGTTTTCCGGCCGTTATTCGGGGAGTTGTTCCGTAACTTCATCTTTCATCGCCGATTATTCGATTTATTCCGGCCATTGCAGCTAACCTGTGGTCGCTGTTTGGAAAACGACCGCGCCCATGGCTTTTTCGCAGGACGTGGTCTCGGTGCGTTGACGGGATGGCAAATGACTTCAGGGCTGGGTATCAGTATCGGCACGGTGAACGTTGTCTCGGCGCGGGTCGCCGAGCACGACGCCCGGCCGATCGTGCGGACACGGCGGACGGCTGTCGGATTCGACAACCGCGGTACCGCGCGGCTCGGCGGAATCACCCGATTCTCCACGGCGGTCAGCGAATTCGCCGACCTGGGCCGCGACCCGGAATCGGTCTACGTCGACGGCCGGATCTGGGCGCCGGCCAGCATCTTCGCCTCGGTGGTACAGGGGCTGGTCGCCGCCGAACCGGCGGCCGGAGTGGTCGCCACCCATCCGGCCGGGTACAGCGCCAAACAACTCGACCTGCTCCGGCAGAGTCTCGACCTCGCCGGTGTCGGGCATGTCCAACTGGTTCCGGAACCCGTGGCCGCCGCGCATTGGCTCGATACCGAACACGGCCCGCTGGATACCGGATTCGTCCTGGTCTACGACCTGGGCGGGAACAGTCTCGATGTCGCGGTGGTACGCACCGGGATGGACTGGCCGGATCATCCCGTGGTCGGAAAACCGGTGCGATCCTACGATTTCGGTGGCCGCCCACTCGGCGCGATGATCGCCCGCTGCGCGGGTGACCGGGCGATCGGCCCGGCCGAACCGGGTACCGGCACCGTTTCGCTGATGTCCTTCGTCGACCCCGAAGGCCTGCGCCGCGAACATATCCGCGATTCGCTCGAGGTGGTGCGCGGCGCGGTGCGCTCGGCCGGTGTTGCCCTGTCCGATATCGGCCGCATCCTGGTGGTCGGTGGTGCGTCCCGGCCGCCGCAGGTCGCCGAAACCCTCGCCGAACTGGGATTACCGGTGACGATCGCCGCCGATTCGGCGCAATGCGTGGCGCTCGGCGCCGCCGCCATGGCCGCGGAGAGTGTTCCGCTGGCCGGTTCGTCCCGGGCCAAGCATGCCCCGATCTTCTCCGGTGCCGCCGTATTCTCCGCGGTAGCCATGTCCGCGGCTACCATCCTGGGCAACGGTGCCGCCGATACCGTGGTGCCGGACCGGGACCGGATGCCGCTGCAGACCCCGGGGGCGGTGCTGTACGAAATCCACGGCGAAGCGCAGGTGGAACGCTCCGGCACCGGATGGAGTGTGTCCTACGCGCCGCTCGACAGCGGGCCGCATATCGCCCCCGCCGGGGTATCGCGACCGTACGGGCCTCCGATGCCCGCAACCGCGGCAGCGCCTGCGGACCCGGCACCGGATCGTGATGGCGACCGCAACGACTCGCACACCTCACCCCGCGACCGGCACGCCGACAACGAATCCCGCTACAGCGATCCGGCGCGATTCCAGAACCCGATCCCGTTCGACCCTCCCGATCTCCCGGTGCGGCCCGATCCGGGCCCCGCGGAACCGGAAACTCCCGGAATCGAACTTCCCGGCGGTCCCGACCCGGACGATACGCCCATTGTCGATCCGCCCGGGGGACAGACCGGTGAGGAAACCGATGAGCCGGAGCGGGATCCGGACAACGGCACCGGCCCCGTGCCCGGAGTTCCCGATAACGGCAACCCCGGAATACCGGAGATACCGGGTGGGAACTGGTCCGGTGGCGAGGAAACGCCGGGCGGCAACTGGTCGGCACCGGGCAGCGAATGGTCGGATCCGGGCACCGGATGGTCGGCGCCGGACGGTTCGGGCGATACCTCGGCGCCGGAGTCGGGGGACGACGGATCCGGGGCCGGCAACTCCGGCGGTTCCGGAGCGGATGAATCCGGCGGTTCCGGAACCGGTGCGCCGGGCGGCTTCGGTACGGGAAACACCGGTGGTTACGGCACGGGCGATCCGGGCGGTTACGGAGCAGGTGATTCGGGTGGTTACGGCTCAGGTGACTCGGGTGGCTTCGGTTCGGGTGGCTCCGATGGAGGCGATTCCGGCGGTTTCGGAGGGGGCGGTTTCGGCGGCTCGGACAGCGGCCCGGGCGGGGTCTCCTCCGGCGGATCCGATTCATCCGGCGGCTCGAACAGTGATTCCGGCGGGTTCGGTGGTTTCGGCGGCGGTCGTTCGAGCGGCGGCAATTCGGATTCCGGCGGCTCCGATTCGTCGAAGGGCTCGAAATCCCGGGGCTCCGATTCCGGCGGCTCCAGTTCCTCCGGTAGTGACGGCGGGTCCTCCCGGAGCAAAGGTTCGGGCGGGAAGTCCTCGGGCGGCGGCTCCGACAACTGACCGCACGGCCCACGCGCGAGGAATCTGCCGGTCGCCGCGATGGAGCGGATATGCATATTGTGATCGTGGCGGTATCACCGGCGAACACTGCGACGCGTAACCGAGTGCAGGAAACCGGGTGGTCGATCAGCGGTGTAGTCCCCGGAGCAGATAACGAAATCCAGTGCCGGGGAACCCGGTCCACGGGAGAATCGAGAAGGTGGATGTAGACAGGGAGCCACCGCGACTGATCGCACTGGATGTGGACGGTACATTGCTGAAAACCGGTGCGCCGGTGACCGATCGGGTGGCGGCAGCAGTTCGGTCGGCCGTTGCATTCGGAGCGCATGTAGTGGTGAGTACCGGGCGGACCGTGGTGAGCACCCGGCCGGTACTCGCCGAACTGGGTCTCGTGCGGGGGCACGCCGTCTGCTCGAACGGGGCGGTACATATCGATATCGAAGCGGCCGAGCCCACTGCGGTGCACACCTTCGATCCGCGGCCGGCGGTGACGGCGCTACGGGATCTGTTCCCCGATATGATTTTCACCGCGGAGCAGGTGGGGTCGGGTTTCTGGGCGACCGGAATGAGTCCCGGTGAGTACTACGCCGGTGGGGAATACCTGGTGGTCGACCACCACACCCTGTGCAGTGTGCCCACACCCCGGCTGAACTGCTGGTGGCCCGAGGGCTCGGTCACCGAGATGCACAGTCTGCTGGAAACCCTGGCCGTTCCGAATATCAGCTGGGTCTACGGTGAATTCGGTCCATGGCTCACGATCGCCCGCCGGGGAGTGTCCAAGGGCTGGGCGCTGGAGCAGTTGCGCCGGGCACTGAACATTCCACGCAAAGCAACACTGGCCATCGGAGACGGGTTCAACGACCGGGAAATGTTCGCCTGGGCCGGGCATTCCGTCGCCATGGCGAACGCCCCCGCCGAACTGCACGCAATCGTCGACGAGGTGACCGCCGACGTCACCGCCGACGGAGTGGCCGACGTCCTGGAACGCTGGTTCTGACCGCTGCGCGACAGACCTGCGGGGACCGACCGTCCGCGGGGGAGCGGTCAGGCCGAAAGGGACAGAGTGCGTGAGTTCGCGGAATCGTAGCGGTTCCACACGACCTCGGCGAGCGCGGGATCGGGGCCCAGGACCGCCGTGTGCGGTAGGCCGGTGTCCTCGGCGACCAGGCGATCGGTGAGCAGACCGGGAGCCAGGAACCAGGGAGCTACCAGCAGGTTTTCGGCACCGCGGGCACGTAACCGCTGCACTGCATGCGTCAGTGACGGTTGGGTGGTGGCGAAACATACTTCCGTCGGGTGACCGGTTTGCGCGGCGAATCGACGGGCCAGCCGGGCGGTGGTGCGGTTCGCGGCCGCGGAGGACGAGCCGACCGCAGCCAGCGCGATACCCACCCGGTCGTGTGGCGCAGTCCAGCCGCGGGCAGCGCATGCCGCGCGAACCCGGTTGTCCAGTACCGAGATCAGGCGTGGATCGGCGCCGAGGACATCGGCCTGGGTCAGGTGCAGCCGCGGATGCCGGGCCGCCGCCTCTGCCAGCAGCCCGGGGAGATCGACCCGGGCGTGGAAGGCGCTGCCGAGCAGCAGCGGGACCGCGATGGCCTGGGTTTCCCCGGATTCGGCCACCGAGTCCAGTACCTGCCCGACCGAAGGCGCGTTCAGGTCCAGGAATGCCAGGCGCGCGGGCACGTCCGGGCGGGCCGCCCGGACCTGGTCCATGAGCGTGGCGACGGTGGCGGCAGACCGGGGGTCCCGGCTGCCGTGCGCCACCGCGACCAGCGTGGGGGCCGGCATCAGGCCTCGGTTCCGACCTCTACCGCGCTGAGAACATCCCCGACCAGTCCGGCCGCGAGGGTGTTGCCGCCCGCCGGGTCGATCAGCAGGAAGCTGCCGGTGTGCCGGTTGGTGCGGTAGTCGTCGGTGGCGATCGGTTCGGCGACGCGTACCGAGATGCGGCCGATATCGTTGAGAGACAACGATTCCGGGTTCGGAGCGGCGATCAGGCGCTGTTCGTCGAAGCGTTCGGTGAGCGTGCCCACGATGGCCTGCGTAGTACGGGTGCCGTGTTTGAGCAGCAGCCGCGCACCGGGCCGCAGCGGTTTGTCGCCGAGCCAGCAGACGGTGGCGTCGAAGGTGTCGACCGGCTCCGGGGCGTCGCCGGGGGAGGCGATGGTGTCGCCGCGGGAGATATCGACCTCGTCGGCCAGGATCAGCGTGACACTGCGCCCGGCCTGCGCGACCGCGAGTTCCCCGTCGGGGGTGTCGATCCGTTCCACGGTGGTGCGGATACCGGAGGGCAGCACCACGACCTCGTCGCCCGGTGCCACCGAACCCGCCGCGATCTGGCCCGCGTATCCGCGGTAGTCGGGGTATTCGGGGGTGCGCGGCCGGATCACGTACTGCACCGGGAACCGCAGGCCCACTGCGTGGGTTCCGGAGTTGTCCGCGTCCACCGGCACCGATTCGAGATGCTCGATCAGCGACGGGCCGCTATAGTACGGGGTCTCGTCGGAGCGGGTGGCGATATTGTCGCCGCGCAGCGCGGAGACCGGGATCTCCAGCACATCCTCCTCCGCCCAGCCGAGTGTGCGGGTGAGGTGGGAGAACTCGGCGGAGATCTCGGCGAAAACCTTGCCGGCCGCGGCCTGCCGGGCCTGTTCGCTGGGTTCGTCGACACCGATGAGATCGATCTTGTTCACGGCCAGCACCAGTTTCGGCACCCCGAGCAGTGCCAGCACCGCGGCGTGGCGGCGGGTCTGCTCGATCACGCCTTTACGGGCATCCACCAGCAGGATCACCAACTGTGCGGTGGATGCGCCGGACACGGTGTTACGGGTGTACTGCACATGTCCGGGGGTGTCGGCCAGAACGAAGGAACGTTTCGGTGTCGCGAAATACCGGTAGGCGACATCGATGGTGATGCCCTGTTCGCGTTCGGCCCGCAGACCGTCCACCAGCAGCGAGAGGTCGGGAGTGGACAGACCCTTGTCCACCGAAGCCCGGGTCACCGCATCGATCTGGTCGGCCAGCACGGACTTGGTGTCGTAGAGCAGACGTCCGACCAGGGTGGACTTGCCGTCGTCGACAGAACCGGCGGTGGCCAGCCTCAATAGGTCGGACATATCAGAAATATCCCTCTCGTTTACGGTCTTCCATGGCGGCCTCGGAGACTCGGTCGTCGCCACGGGTCGCGCCGCGTTCGGTCAGCCGGGAGGCGGCGACCTCGGCCAGAATGGCCTCGTTATCGGCAGCGTCGGACAGGATGGCGCCGGTGGTGGAACCGTCGCCGACGGTGCGGTACCGCACCGAACGGGTCTCCAGGACCTCGTCCTCGCGCGGGCCGCCCCAGCTACCGGGCGTCATCCACATGCCGTCGCGCTGGTACACCGGCCGTTCGTGCGCGTAGTAGATGGTGGCCAGTTCTACGTTCTCGCGGGCGATATAGCGCCAGATATCGAGTTCGGTCCAGTTCGACAGCGGGAAGACGCGCACATGCTCGCCCGGTGCGTGCCGGCCGTTGTACAGGTTCCACAGTTCGGGCCGCTGCCGTTTCGGATCCCACTGCCCGAAGGCGTTGCGCAGCGAGAAGATCCGCTCCTTGGCACGGGAGCGTTCCTCGTCGCGGCGGCCGCCCCCGAAGACCGCGTCGAACCGGTTCTCGCTGATCGCGTCCAGCAGCGGCACAGTCTGCAGCGGGTTGCGGATACCGTCGGCGCGTTCGGTGAGGCGGCCGTCGGTGAGATAGTCCTCCACGGCGGCCACATGCAGGCGCAGGCCGTACTTCTCGACCACATGGTCGCGGAATTCGAGAACCTCGGGCAGGTTGTGCCCGGTGTCCACGTGCAGCAGCGCGAACGGCAGCGGCGCCGGCCAGAAGGCCTTCAGCGCCAGATGCAACAGGACGGTGGAGTCCTTACCGCCGGAGAACAGGATCACCGGCCGTTCGAATTCACCCGCGACCTCGCGGAAGATATGGATCGCTTCCGATTCCAGCGCGGCCAGGGTGTCGAAATCCGAGAGGCCGACAGAGCGTTCGGTGATTACGTCGGTCATGATGCGTGCAACCCACATTCGGTCTTGGCGAGCCCGGCCCAGCGGCCGCTTCGCGGATCGGAACCCGGCTCCGGCTTCCGTGTGCACGGAGCGCAGCCGATGGACGGATACCCCTCCTCCACCAGGGGATTGACGAGAATCGAATGCTTTTCGATGTAGTCCTGCATCTCGTCGTCGGACCACGGCGCGATCGGGTTGATCTTCACCAGCCCGAAACCCTCGTCGAAGGAGATGAGCGGAGCGTTCGCGCGGGTGGGGGCCTCGACCCGGCGGATACCGGTGACCCACGCGTTGTACGGGGCCAGCGAATTACGCAGCGGCACCACCTTGCGCAGCCGGCAGCATTCCGCGGCGTCGCGGGCGAAGAGGTCCTTACCCAGCAGTGCGTCCTGCTCGTCGACGGTGTGCTCGGGGCGCACATTCACCACGTTCACTCCGTACACCGCTTCCACGGCGTCACGGGTGCCCATGGTTTCGGCGAAGTGGTAGCCGGTGTCGAGGAACAACACGTCCACACCCGGGCGTACCTGGGCCGCCAGCTGCACCAGCACCCCGTCCTGCATATTCGACGCGACGATATAGCCGCTACCGAAGTTCTCGTCGGTCCAGCGCAGCAGCTCCGCGGCCGTCGCGTCCGGCCCGAGTTCGGCGGCACCGCGTTCGGCCAGGGCCCGGAGTTCGTCGGCGCCCAGTTTGGCAGGCAACTGCTTCTGCTCGGTTGTCACAGTGGGTTCTCCCGTCACCACGCTTGCGGGTTTCATCGCAGATCGGCTTCCTCGGCGCGAACAGCCCATTGCGCGAACCGTTCACCGTCCTCGCGGAGTTTGACGAAGTTGCGCACCACGCGTTCGATGTAATCGCCGAGTTCGGCGCTGGTCACCTTGTGCTGGCGCAGTTTGCGGCCGAAGCTGCTGTCGAGGCCGAGGCTGCCACCCAGGTGAACCTGGTAGCCCTCGACCTGATTCCCGTCGCCGTCGTCCACGAGCTGGCCCTTGAACCCGATATCGGCGATCTGGGACCGGCCGCAGGAGTTCGGGCAACCGTTGATATTGATCGTGATCGGTACATCGAGCTCGGCGTTGATATCGGCGAGCCGCTGTTCGAGTTCGGGCGCCAGCACCTGCGAGCGCTTCCGGGTCTCGACGAAGGACAGTTTGCAGAACTCGATACCGCTGCAGGCCAGCAGATTGCGCCGCCATACCGAGGGCCGCGCCTGCAGGCCCAGCGGTTCCAGTTCGGCGATGAGCTGCTCGACCTTGTCGTCGGCGATATCCAGCACCACGATCTTCTGGTACGGGGTGAAGCGGATCCGGTCGGAACCGGCGCGTTCCACGGCCTCGGCGACCTTCGTGAGGATGGTGCCGGACACTCGGCCGGCGATGGGGGAGAAGCCCACGGCATTGAGACCGTTGCGCAGCTTCTGTACACCGACGTGGTCGATCGGGCGGCTCGGCTGCTCCGGCGCGGGGCCGTCGATCAGTTTCCGCTTCAGGTACTCGTCCTCGAGTACCTGCCGGAACTTCTCGATACCCCAGTCCTTGATCAGGAACTTCAGCCGCGCCTTGGTGCGCAGCCGCCGGTATCCGTAGTCGCGGAACAGGCTGACGACGCCCTCCCACACCTCGGGGACCTCGTCCAGCGGAACCCATGCGCCGACCCGCTGGGCCAGCATCGGGTTGGTGGACAGTCCGCCGCCGACCCACAGGTCCAGGCCGGGCCCGTGCTCGGGATGGTTCACGCCGATGAATGCGACATCGTTGATCTCGTGCACTACGTCCTGCTGGCCCGAGACAGCGGTCTTGAATTTACGCGGCAGGTTCGAGTATTCCGGCTTGCCGATATAACGGCGCACGATCTCCTCGATCGCGGGTGTTGGGTCGATGATCTCGTCGAGCGATTCACCGGCCAGTGGGGAGCCGAGCACCACGCGGGGGCAGTCGCCGCACGCCTCCGTGGTCTGCAGGCCCACCGATTCGATCCGCCGCCAGATCTCCGGGACGTTCTCGATCTCGATCCAGTGGTACTGGATGTTCTCCCGGTCGGAGATATCGGCGGTATCGCGGCCGAACTCGGTGGAGATCTCGCCGAGGGTGCGCAGCTGCGCGACGTTCAGTGCGCCGCCGTCGCAGCGGATCCGCATCATGAAGTACTCGGCTTCGAGCAGATCGATGTTCTCATCGCCGGTCCAGGTGCCGTCGTACCCCTGCTCACGCTGGGTGTACAGGCCCCACCAGCGGAAACGTCCGCGCAGATCGCCCTTGTCGATACTGCTGAAGCCGTTCTTGGCGTAGATGTTCTCGATCCGGGACCGGACGTTGAGCGGGTTGTCGTCTTTCTTGGACTGCTCGTTCGGGTTGAGCGGTTCCCGGTAGCCGAGCGCCCACTGGCCCTCGGCGCGGCGGCGCACCGGTTTACCGGTGCGGGCGCGAGCGGGGCGTGCGGGGGTCTCGCCCTTTGCGGGGGTCTCGGCCTTCGCGGCGGTGGCGGCGTCGGTGCTCGACGTCATGAAGTCGCTCCTGCTGGGTATGGCTTGGGTCCGTGCTGAGGGCGCGAGGGGCTGACTCGCACCCGCGGTATCAGCGGGCCGAAATCCTCGAATCGGGGAAGATCACCGGAAAACCGGGATTGGGCGCAGCTGAGCTACCGGGCGGAGCCGGGCAGACAACAGGCGCTGCAGACGCGCTTGTAGTCGACGTGGCGACGTGCCACAAGTCGAACTCCGGATGCGCGCATGCGACCCATTGTGCCATGCCGTCGCGCGCAATCCGACCGCCCTACCAGTATTTCCCGTGCGCTCCCGGAGAATCGCCTGGTTCCGGCCGGTTATATGTGACGGTCGTCATATTTGCTTGACGAGGTCGAGGGCCCGGCAGGAAAGGAAGGGTTGACCTCGAGATAACTCGAGGTTGCAGGCTGACGGTATGAGTACCGAAACAGACGGGTCGGCCTACGCACCGGCCGATACCGATACCGAGATCGCAGCGATCCACGCTGTGGTCGCCGCCGTCGCGCAGGCGCAGGCAAACGAGGATGTCGACCGGTTCGCCGCGTTGTTCCGCGCGGACGCCCTGTGGACGACCGGACACGGCAAAAGGCTGTACGGGCAGCCCGCGATCGCGGAGTTCACAGCACAGGTGCTGCCGGGCTCCGCCTTGAAAGACCGGGTCACCTACGACGTCGAGCACATCGTGTTCCTCCGGCCCGATGTGGCGGCGGTCAAGGTGCGGCAGCGCTATTACACCGACGCCGGCGACCTGGACAGCGAAGGTGCCCCGCTGTACGTGATGACCAAGGAGAACGGGCGCTGGATGCTCACCGCCAACCAGAACACCCCGGTTATCGCAGGCTGAGCGGCGGCCCGGCACACTGGAACGATGACTTCGCCCGCCACCGCGACCCCGCACAGCGACACCGTTCCGGTGCTGCGCGATTTCGGTGGCGGGCCGTTCGGCATCTACGTGCACGTGCCGTTCTGCGCAACCCGCTGCGGATACTGCGATTTCAACACCTACACCGCCGGTGAACTGGGCACCTCCGCCTCGCCGGAATCGTGGGCGGCCGGGCTGCGCCGGGAACTCGCGGCCGCCGCCGGGCAGTTCGCGGAGCTACCCAGTGCCATCCCGCCGGTCGCGACCGTTTTCGTCGGCGGCGGTACCCCGTCGCTGCTCGGCGCCGACGGGCTGGCCGGCGTGCTCGACGCGGTCCGGTCCGAATTCGACCTGGCCCCGGACGCCGAGGTGACCACCGAATCGAACCCGGAATCCACGTCCCCCGAATTCTTCGAACGCATCCGGGCTGCCGGATTCACCCGCGTCTCGCTGGGGATGCAGTCGGCGGCATCACACGTCCTGGCGGTCCTGGACCGCACACACACTCCCGGACGTGCGGTGGCCGCCGCCCGCGAGGCGCGGGCCGCCGGGTTCGACCACGTCAATCTCGACCTGATCTACGGCACCCCCGGTGAACGCGACAGCGATCTCGACGCCAGCCTGGACGCAGTACTGGATGCGGGTGTGGACCACGTATCGGCGTACTCGCTCATCGTCGAAGACGGCACCGCCCTGGCCCGCCGGGTACGTCGCGGCGAACTGCCCGCACCCGACGACGACGTCCTCGCCGCCCGCTACGAACGTATCGACGCCCGTCTCGCCGCCGCCGGGCTCACCTGGTACGAGGTCTCGAACTGGGCCTCCGGCGATGCCGCCCGGTGCCGCCACAACCTCGGTTACTGGGACGGCGGCGACTGGCTGGGGGCGGGCCCCGGCGCGCACAGTCACGTCGGCGGAGTCCGCTGGTGGAACGTGAAGCACCCGGCCCGCTACGCCGCCCGCACCTCGAACGGCGGCCTACCCGCCGCCGGCTGGGAAGCGCCCACCGCGGAGGACCGCTACCTGGAGCGGGTCATGCTCGCGCTACGCCTGCGCACCGGACTTCCACTGTCGGATCTCGACGCCGCCGGTCTGGCGGCAGCCCAGGGGGCCACCGCGGACGGTCTCGCCTCGATCCGGGACGGTCATCTGGTCCTCACCGACCGCGGCAGGCTGCTCGCCGACGGTGTCGTCCTGCGGCTGCTGGGTTGAGCTGCACGCCGCGTCCCGGCGGGCGGATCACCGGCCGGGACCACCGGAGTGAACCGCGTCAAGCGGGCAGAACGCCGCTGACCTGGTCCTGGACGAACCCGGTGGCTTTGCCTTGCCAGTCGGCGATGATCTCGTCCGCGTCCGTCAGGGTGATCAGAATCGATGTGAGGGCTGCCTTATAAGGCTCGATATCCTTCAGTACATCGGTGAGGCGCTGGATGAGCCCGGACACCCGGGTGGTCGAGCCGGCGATCTGTGCGGCCGCCTGACCCGCTACGACCGGCGCTGCAGTGCCCGCCGTGCACGCCAGTTCGATGGTCCAGGTGATGAGCGCTGCGGCGAGTGAGCCCAGGATTGCCTGTACCAGGCCGCGGACGGCCTCCACGATTTCGCCGGTTTTCGTCATGATGTTCTGTAACGCTGCCGCGGCGCCCGCTGCCGCGCCCAGCCGGTCGACGGCATCCACCGCGAAGGCGCGGTAGGCGGTGGCCGCAAGCCCGGACCACTCCGCGATATCCGTAGTGACGGCGGTCTGCCAGTCGGCGCCGATAGCGGTGAGTTCCCCCGCGATTTTTTCCCATGTTGCTGCGTAGGCCGCGATCATGCCCGGATTTCCCAGGAGCGCATCGAATGCCAGACGAATCGGGTCGACATGTTCGAGCATCCATCCGGCGATCTGACCCCCGACGAAACCGAACGGATCGGCGGCGATCTGCCCGACGATGTCCGTGGTGGCGCCGAACGCCTCCAGTGCGCCCATTATGGACGGGTCCGCCTGGAAACTCGAGACGATTTGCCAGGCGTCGGGTGCGATGGTGCCCGCTGCGATTCCCGCTTCGCCAGGGGCCGGCATGCCCATATTCGCGAAAAGGACGGATTCGCCGAAATAGTTGTCTTCGTAATCCGTGCCCTCGGCGATCAAGGTGTTTTCGGGCGGGGCTTCGTCGTCGAATCCGGCGACGTTCTGTGTGATCCACTGGCCGGCTTCGTCGGACATTTCAGACCACCTCCGGGCCGTCGCCGAGTCGCAGCCCCGACAGGGTCGTCGACAAGGCTTCGTCCATGTTCTGGAAGGAATCGGCGTCGGCATTCATCATGCCGGGAACGGCGGCGAGCCTATCGGCGAGCTTCCGGATCGCATCGACGGTCGCGGTGTGGTTATCGGCGAACAACCAGGAGACGATCGGCCGTGGAATCGCGCCGAAACCGTCGTCGGCGGCGGCGATATAGGCCGCAGCTTCCAGTGCGGTGGCGGTCCGATCGGCCAGGCCACTCAGTTTGTTCGCGTGGGTGCGTAGCTGGTCCGGGTCGACATTCAGCGGGGCGGGTTGTTCGGTCATCGTCGCAGCCTCAGACCAGCCAGGACTTGTTCCGGTAGTACTCGGTCTCCTCGTCCTCGACATCCGGGATCAGGGAGCCCGGGTTCGCCGGAGCGGTGGCGCCGTGTCGCGGCGGTGGTGGTGGTTCGGCCGGTGGTGCGGGTGGGCGAGGGCCGGGCAGGGTGGTGCCGGGGACGCTCCCGGCCGGATCGTTCCAGATCGGCGCCGGCTCGTTCCATGCCGGTGTGGAGCGCGGTTGCGCCGGGTCGGCGGTGGGCGCAGGATGCGGCCGGGACGGAGCCTGCGCCGGCGGTGCCCAGGAGGCTGGATCCGCGGCGGCAGGTGGTTTGGGGAACTTGTCCAGAATGTTCGCACCGATGGGATCGTCGCCGACTGTTTCGTGCACTGTCGCCGCCACCTGATCCACCAGCTGCTGCCGGGCCCGGTTCAGACACGACATCACCTCGGCGGACAGCGCGGCAGGACTCTTGCGCCTGATCTCGGCACCGAACCGGATATCGGTCGGTATTCCATTGTTGTCGACCGTGACCTGCACACTCTTATCGGCAGAGCTCTCCGTTACCGAAAGTCGCGCCATCCGGCCCTGGAGCGTCTGGAACCGCTCGGCCTTCTGGTGCATCTCCTCGGCCCATCGGGCCAGGCCGGCGGCCCCGGTAAACGGATCGTCGGACACCGAATTCCCCCCTGCGAGTACAGATTCTGTTGCTGTGGCGGCGACTGTATCACGCACCGCTAGGTCCACGAACCGAGCCTGCGGACGGTGCGGAACTAGACTGTGGAGAGGGGCCGGGTGCACTAGCCAGGCCTTCGGCAAGCCGGTACGCCGCCGGGTCAGGCCGCGTACAGCACAGCGAGGAGGTGGGTCGATGTCGAGCACCGAGGATCGGCGCTTCGAGGTCCTTCGGGCGATTGTCGCCGACTATGTCGCCACCAAGGAGCCCATCGGCTCGAAGACCCTGGTGGACCGGCACAACCTGGGTGTTTCCAGTGCGACCGTCCGCAACGATATGGCGGTCCTGGAGGCCGAGGGATATATCGCCCAGCCGCACACCAGCTCGGGGCGGATACCCACCGACAAGGGATACCGGCAGTTCGTGGACCGAATCGCCGATGTGAAACCGCTGTCGGCCGCGGAGCGCAAGGCCATCATGCAGTTCCTGGAATCGGGGGTGGACCTCGACGATGTGCTGCGCCGCGGGGTCCGGCTGCTGGCCCAGCTCACCCGTCAGGTCGCTGTCGTCCAGTATCCGACGGTATCCGCGTCGACGGTGCGCCACCTCGAGGTGGTGGCGCTCAATCCGGCCCGGTTGCTGCTGGTGGTGATCACCGATACCGGCCGGGTCGATCAGCGCATCGTGGAGCTGGGCACCGTCGTCGACGACGAGGATCTGGCCGCGCTGCGCGGCATGCTGGGTGCGGCCATGGACGGTAAACGCCTGGCCGCTGCCTCCGCCGCCGTGGCCGAACTGCCCGAGCAGGCGCCGCCGCAGTTGCGGGATGTGCTGATCAAGGTGTCGACGGTGCTGGTGGAAACCCTGGTCGAGCATCCCGAGGAGCGGCTCGTGCTCGGCGGTACCGCCAACCTCACCCGCAACGCCGGTGATTTCGGCCTGCACGGTTCGCTGCGCACCGTGCTGGAAGCGCTCGAGGAGCAGGTCGTGGTCCTCAAACTGCTGGCCGCCGCCCAGCAGCCGGGGATGGTGACGGTGCGGATCGGTGAGGAAACCCAGGTCGAGGAGATGCGCGGAACCTCGGTCGTCACCACCGGCTACGGCGCCGCGGGCGCGGTCCTGGGCGGTATGGGTGTGCTCGGCCCCACCCGGATGGACTATCCGGGAACCATCGCCTCCGTCGCAGCCGTCGCCCGCTATATAGGCGAGGTTCTCGCCGAACGGTGAGGGGTTGTGCCGCGGCGCCGGAACCACGCCGACAGGCACTGTTACGCTCGGATATTCAGACGGCTAAAGTTGAGTCGACCCGACTTAGATCACGGCCGGGCGGCTACATCCGACAGGAGTCATGCGGCCGGCCGGATGAGGCCGGGGCCGTGGACAGCGACCAAGGACTAAGAGAACTCAAGTGGCACGGGATTACTACGGACTGCTCGGTGTCGGCAAGGACGCCTCCGACCAAGAGCTCAAACGCGCGTACCGGAAACTGGCTCGCGAACTGCATCCCGACGTGAACCCCGACGAGGCCGCGCAGGCCCGGTTCAAAGAGGTCTCCGCGGCGTACGAGGTGCTGACGGATCCGGAGAAACGCCGCATCGTCGATATGGGCGGTGATCCGCTGGACGCGGGCGGCGGAGCCGGTGGTTTCAGCGGCGCCGGTTTCGGCGGCCTGGGTGATGTGTTCGAGGCCTTCTTCGGTGGGATGAGCGGTGGCGCCGGGGGTGGCGCGCGCAAGGCCCGGGGCCGGGTGCAACCCGGCGCCGATTCGCTGGTGCGTACCCGGCTCAGCCTGGCCGAATGTGCGGTCGGGGTGACCAAACACCTCACCGTCGACACCGCCATCCTCTGCGACCTCTGTAAGGGCGCGGGCACCAACGGCAATTCCAAGCCGGTGCGCTGCGAAACCTGCGGTGGTGCCGGTGAGGTGCAGTCGGTGCAGCGTTCTTTCCTCGGCCAGGTACTCACCTCCCGCCCCTGCCCGACCTGCCGCGGCGCCGGGGAGACCATCCCCGACCCCTGCCACAAATGTGGTGGCGACGGCCGGGTCCGGGCCCGCCGCGAGATCGCGGCCCCGATCCCGGCCGGTGTGGCCAACGGGATGCGGGTGCGGCTGGCGGCGCAGGGTGAGGTCGGCCCGGGCGGCGGTCACGCCGGTGATCTGTATGTCGAGATCGTGGAGCAGCCGCACGATGTTTTCGTCCGCGACGGCGATGATCTGCACTGCACCGTCCGGGTCCCCATGGTGGACGCCGCCCTGGGGACCACCGTGGTGATCGACACCATCCTGGACGGGCCCACCGAGCTCACCATCGCTCCGGGGACCCAGCCGGGTGAGATCTCGGTGCTGCGCGGGCACGGTATGCCGCGGTTGCGGTCCAGCGCGCGGGGCGATCTGATGGCGCATCTGGATATCGTCGTGCCCACCAAACTGGACAGTAAGCAGGCCGATCTGCTGCGCAAGTACAAGGGCCTGCGGGGCCGGGACAAGGCCGAGGTGATGTCGGCGCAGTCCGAGCACAACAGCGGTCTGTTCGCCCGGTTGCGCGCCTCCTTCAGCGGACGCTGACCCGATGGCCGCTCCGACCGTCTTCTATCTCGACGAGATCCCGGAGCCGGGCGGTATCGCGGTGCTGGACGGCCCGGAGGGCCGGCACGCCGCGACGGTGCGCCGGATCCGGGTCGGCGAGGCGATCAGCCTCTCCGATGGACGCGGTGTGGTCGCGGAGACGGAAGTTGTTGCCGCGCAGAAGAATCAGCTCGAACTGCTGGTGCGTGACCGGGGTCGCGCCGAACCGGCGTCCCCGGCGGTGACGGTGGTCCAGGCACTGCCGAAATCAGAGCGTTCGGAACTGGCGGTCGAACTGATGACCGAGGCCGGTGCCGATGTCATCGTCCCGTGGCAGGCTGCTCGTTGTGTCTCGAATTGGGAGGCCAAAGCCGATAAGGGTGTGGCGAAATGGCGGGTGGCGGCCAAGGGCGCGGCCCGGCAGTCGCGCCGCGCCTATATCCCCGAGGTGACCGCGCTGCATCGCACTCCCGAAGTGGTCGACGCGGTGCGCGCGGCGAAAGCGCAGGGCGCGGTGGTCGCCGCGCTGCACGAATCGGGGACCGGTAGCTTCACTGCGCTGCCGTGGGCCGCGGCGCCCGCGGTCGTGCTGATCGTCGGCCCGGAGGGGGGCCTCGACGATGCGGAGTTGACGGCGCTGGCCACCGCCGGTGCCGATGTGGTGCGGCTGGGGCCCACCGTGCTGCGTACGTCCACGGCGGCCGCGGTCGCGCTCGGTGCGCTCGGTGCGCTCACGGCCCGCTGGTGACGCCCGGGTGAACTCCTCGTACCGCCGGGCGACCGGGGTGTAGGCACTCGTAATTCGGGTGGGACCTGTCGGGCCCGGGAGTTAGACTCGGGGCAGCGATACCGTTCGCGAGCAGAGCAAACAGCGCGCCTCACCGCGCCTGTCGAGACCGGAAAGCAGGCCATAGCCACTACGTGCGATCACAAGGCGATATCGGCGATCAGAATCCTTCCGCGGCCGACAACGGGGCCTCCGGGCCCGCGGCACGCACTGTCCGTTCCAGTATCGAACTCGCGCCGGAGTCGGTGTTTCCTTTCCTCGGTTCGGCCGATGCGAATCTGCGTGAACTCGAGAGCCTGCTGTCCGCAGATATCCATGTCCGCGGCAATCTCGTCACCCTCACCGGCCCGGCCGCCGAGGTGGCGCTGGCCGAACGGGTTGTCGAACAATTGGTGGCGCTGACCGGCCGTAACCGTGCCATCACCCCGGAAGCCGTGCGCCATACGGTGACCATGCTCACCGACGGCAGTGCCGAATCGCCGGCCGAGGTGCTGAGCCTGGATATCCTGTCGCGGCGCGGGAAGACCATCCGGCCGAAGACGCTGAACCAGAAGCGCTATGTGGATGCGATCGACGAGAACACGATCGTTTTCGGTATCGGGCCCGCCGGTACCGGCAAAACGTATCTGGCGATGGCGAAGGCCGTCCAGGCGTTGCAGTCCAAGCAGGTCAATCGCATTATTCTCACCCGCCCGGCCGTCGAGGCCGGGGAACGCCTGGGCTTTCTCCCGGGCACACTGAACGAGAAGATCGATCCGTATCTGCGCCCGCTGTACGACGCCCTGCACGACATGATGGATCCGGAAGCCATCCCGAAATTGATGGCGGCCGGTGTTATCGAGGTCGCGCCCCTGGCCTATATGCGAGGCCGGACTCTCAACGATTCGTTCATCATTCTCGACGAGGCGCAGAACACGACCGCGGAGCAGATGAAAATGTTCCTGACGCGGCTCGGGTTCGGGTCGAAGATCGTGGTGACCGGCGATGTCACGCAGGTGGACCTGCCGCACGGAGCCCGCTCGGGATTGCGGGCGGCCAGTGAGATCCTCACCCGTATCGAGGATATCCATTTCGCCGAACTCACCAGCAGCGATGTGGTGCGGCACCGGCTGGTCTCCGACATCGTCGACGCCTACGAGAAGTTCGAGGCCGAAACGCGGCCGCCCGTCGGGCCGCCGCATATGTCCGGGAATCGGGCGCAACGGCGCGCGGCGGGCCGGACAGCGCGACAGTAAGGGCGCGGAGCCGGAGGTGTGGCGTCGCACTCGCCGGGTCGTGCGCGGGCGTCGGATAGGTAGCGGCCGACGCTACCCATTAGGCTGACCAGGTGAGTATCGAGATCGCCAACGAGTCGGGTATGGACGTGCCCGAGGAAGACCTTGTCGGTGTCGCCCGCTTCGTGATCGGCCGGATGGACGTGCACCCGGCGGCCGAGCTCTCGATGGTGTTGGTCGATCTCGACACCATGGCCGACCTGCATATGCGCTGGATGGATCTACCGGGACCGACCGATGTGATGTCGTTCCCGATGGATGAACTCGAGCCCGGCGGCCGTCCCGACAGTCCGGAACCCGGACCCTCCATGCTCGGCGATATCGTGCTGTGTCCCGAGTTCGCCCTGGACCAGGCCGCCAAGGCCGGGCATTCGCTCGATCACGAACTCGCCCTGCTCACCGTGCACGGGGTACTGCATCTGCTCGGTTACGACCATGCCGAACCGGCCGAGGAGAAGGAGATGTTCACCCTGCAGGCCCAGTTGCTGGAGCAGTGGTACGAGGAGTTGCGCGAGGAGCAGCGCCGTGCCGAGCTGGCGGCGCGCGATGCCCGGCTGCTGGACAAAACGGGGTTCGTGGCACCGGAAGAGGGCCGTTCGCGGCCGGGTGACGCACACGCGTGAACGAGATGATCCTTTTACTGCTCGCCGTGTTGCTCGCTGCGGTGGGCGGGGTTTTCGCCGCCGTGGATTCGGCGTTGAACACCTTGTCGGTGGCCCGCCTCGACGATATGGCGCGGGGCGACCGGCCCGGGGCGGTGCGGTTGAGCCGGATCGTGGACGACCGGCCACGCTATGTGAACCTCATGGTGTTGTTGCGCATTCTGTGCGAGATCACCGCAACGGTGCTGCTGGCCGCGGCGCTGACCCGGTTCATGGACAGTGCCTGGGCGCTGCTGGTCACCGCTGTGGTGATGGTGCTGGTGTCCTATGTGGTGATCGGGGTCGGCCCGCGCACCCTGGGCCGCCAGCATGCGTATTCGATCGCCCTCACCGCAGGGCTGCCGCTGCAGTTCATCGGTGCGCTGCTGGGCCCGCTGAGCCGGCTGCTGATCCTGCTCGGTAATGCCATCACGCCCGGTAAGGGTTTCCGGAACGGGCCGTTCGCCTCCGAGATCGAACTCCGCGAAGTGGTCGATATGGCGCGCGAACGCGGTGTGGTCGCCGACGACGAGCGCCGGATGATCCAGTCGGTATTCGAACTGGGCGATACCACCGCCCGCGCGGTGATGGTGCCGCGTACCGAAATGGTGTGGATCGAAGCCGATAAATCGGTGGCGCAGGCGATGTCGCTGGCGGTGCGCAGCGGGCATTCCCGGATTCCGGTGATCGGCGAGAATGTCGACGACATCCTCGGTGTGGTGTATCTGAAGGATCTGGTGCCCTACGCCGACCGCGGCCGCAGTGTGCGGGTGCGTGAGGTGATGCGCGACGCGGTGTTCATGCCCGATTCCAAACCGCTCGACGATCTGCTCGACGAAATGCAGCGCCGACGCAACCATATGGCCCTGCTGGTGGACGAATACGGCGGTATCGCCGGTCTGGTGAGCATCGAGGATGTGCTCGAGGAGATCGTGGGCGAGATCGCCGACGAGTACGACACCGACGAGACCCCGCCGATCGAAGAGCTGGAACCGGGCCGCTACCGGGTGTCGGCGCGGCTGCCGGTCGCCGACCTGGGGGATTTGTACGGGCTGCCGATCGGTGAGGAAGAAGTGGACACCGTCGGCGGTTTGCTCGCGCACGAGTTGGGGCGGGTACCGCTGCCGGGCGCGGAGGTCGTCGCGCACGGGCTGGAATTACGCGGTGAGGGTGGTGCGGACGCCCGCGGGCGGGTCCGGGTGCACACCGTGGTGGTGTCCCGGGCGCCGGAGCAGACTACGGAAACCGATGCGGAGCCGGACCGGGACCGCCCGTCCGCCCGAAGTGACGAGGGAGCAGGCGATGACTGAACTGGATGCCGAGGACAACAAGCTGCTGGTTTTGGCGCGGGGGGCGCTGGGCCGCGCGGGTGGCGCCGCGGGCGCGGCGATCCGCGATACCGACGGCCGCACCTATGCTGCCGGTGAGGTGGGATTGCAGGCGTTGCGGCTGACGGCGTTGCAGTCGGCGGTGGCCGCGGCGATCTCCAGCGGCGCGGAGGGTTTCGAGGCGGCCGTCGTGGTGGGCGGTAAGTTCGCCGACGCGGGGGTAACGGCTGTGCGTGAGGTCTCCGCGGGTGCGCGGATCATCTTCGCCGACACATCGGGTGCCGTTTTCGATATCGCCGAGGGGTACGAGGCCACCGATGCCTGAATCCGGTGATCGGGAGTTCCGGTCCGGTTTCGTCTGTTTCGTCGGCCGCCCGAATACGGGTAAATCGACGCTGACCAATGCGCTGGTGGGGGCGAAGATCGCGATCACCAGTTCGCGGCCGCAGACCACCCGCCACACCATCCGCGGGATCGTGCACCGGGAGCACACCCAGTTGATCCTGGTGGATACCCCGGGTCTGCACCGGCCCCGTACTCTGCTCGGCCAGCGACTCAACGATCTGGTGCGCGATACCTATTCCGAGGTGGATGTGATCGCGCTGTGTATCCCGGCGGACGAGAAGATCGGCCCGGGGGACCGCTGGATCGTGCAGCAGGTACGGCAGATGGCGCCGAAGACCACCCTGCTCGGTGTGGTCACCAAAATCGACAAGGTCGGCCGGGATCAGATCGCGAAACAACTTGTCGCGGTTTCCGAACTGCTCGGGCCGGATTCCGATGTCATCCCGGTCTCGGCCGTCAAGGGGGAGCAGGTCGAGCTGCTGATCGATCTGATCGCCTCGAAGATGCCGCCCGGCCCGGCGTTCTATCCCGACGGGGAACTCACCGACGAACCCGAGGAAACCCTGATGGCCGAGCTCATCCGGGAGGCCGCACTCGAGGGGGTGCGTGACGAGCTGCCGCATTCGCTGGCGGTGGTGATCGAGGAGGTGCTGCCGCGCGAGGAGCACGAGGGCATGCTCGATGTGCATGCGTTGCTGTATGTGGAGCGGCCGAGTCAGAAGGCGATCATCATCGGAAAGGGTGGCGCGCGACTGAAAGAGGTCGGCACCAACGCCCGGAAACAGATCGAACATATTCTCGGCACCCGTATCTACCTGCATCTGCATGTGAAGATCGCGAAGGACTGGCAGCGCGACCCCAAACAGCTGGGCAAACTCGGCTTCTAGAGCGAACTCGGCCGACGTCTTTTCGATACTGAGTGTTGGCTGAGGTTTGGCCTGCTCGGGTGGCGCCGGTTGGACTAGGCCGATATGCTTCGGCCCCGATACCCGAAAACGGCGGAGCGAAACCAGTTTTCATCCGACGATTCGGTAACGGGGCACGATGGGGTGTCGGATGCGGGCTCGGCGTGGAGTCGGCAGGACTTGGCGCGAGCGGGGGTACCCGACCTATGTACGAATCGGTGGTGGCGAGCGGTCCGGACAGGCCTGGGCCGGCGGACCGGCGGCAGTGGGTGGCTCCCGCGCTTGCACTGGCGATCTCGGTGACGATCGGTGTCGGACTGGTCGCCGGCGCCATGCTCTCGGTGGCTCCACCCGACCGGATGCTCACGGCCGTATGGATTTCCGTCGCCGTCGTCGCAGCCTGCACCGCGGTCACCACCGCGGTGTATGTCCGGGGGCTGTTCGGTGCCGAACAGCAGCGCCGGGCGGAAACGGCACGTCTGCTGGCCCGGGCGGAGGCCCGGGTCGCGGCCGCCGAACAGGCCGTCGCCGTGGAGAAGGAGGCCACCGCGGCCAGTGAGCGGCGCCGGTCGGCGGCCATTGCGGCGCTGGCGAACGCGTCCGGCCGGATGCAGGCCATGACCACCAGCATGCTGGCCGAACTGCAGGATCTGGAACATCGATACGCCGACCAGACCGTGCTCGCCGATCTGCTGAAACTCGATCACGCCACCGCCCAGGCCGGCCGCCTCGCCGACAGTATCGCGATCCTCAGCGGTGCACGCACCGGACGGCGCTGGGCCAAACCCATTGTGCTGGAACGGGTGCTGCGTGCGGCCATCGGGCGGGTCGGCGGTTATCAGCGGGTGCGGATGCGGGCCATCGCCGAGATCGCGATCGCCGGGCACGCGGCCGAAGGTGTTATCCACGCCCTGTCCGAACTGGTCGACAATGCCTGCCGGTTCTCGCCGCCCACCACCGAGGTGCATATCTACGCCGCGGAGATCCCGGCGGGCGTGGTGGTGACGATCGAGGACAGCGGACTGGTGATGAGCGAAACCTCGCTGCGCCGCGCACAGACCACGGTATCCGGGACCGAGGACGCGACCGAGGGCCTGTCGTCGCTCAACGGCACCCGGTTCGGGCTGGCGGTCGTCGGCCGGCTCGCCCGTAAACACGGACTCACCGTCAGCTACCGGCCTTCGGCCATCGGCGGCACCGCTGCGGTGGTGATGATCCCCCGCGACCTCACCGCCCGGATCGAACCACCGGCCACTCCGGCATTGCCCGCCGGGAATTCGGCGGGGCAGCCAGGACTGCCCGCGGGCATGACCACCGGCTTCTCCGGATCGGTCTCCGATACCGGCTCCCGCTATCGGACCGCTCCCGCACCCGTCGACGCCCGGGACACCGGCTATCCGGCGCAGTCCTCGTACACCTCGGGTCGCCATCAGGTCACGCAGTACACATCGGGGCAGTTTCCGGCGTCGATATCGGAGATCTCGGCGACCACCACAACGGTCCTGCCCAAACGGCGCAGGGGCAGCACCCTGGCCGCCGCCCACCCCGAAGGCCTGCCCGACCGGCCCGATCTCGATCTCGATCTCTTCGATGGTTCCGCACCGGAGGACACCGCCGCGAAACATCGGTCGACGGCTTCGGCCATGGGGGCGTTCCAACGCGCGGTCACCGGCCGGGCGGAAGAGGACCCCCAGCCCTTCGGCGGACCGATCGGGTCGCCCGGCAACGGCGCCGCGCGACCGGCGCGTCATTCCACGACAACCGATTGGGAGAACGATTGATGACCGTGACATCGGATCCGGCGCAATTGGACTGGCTGCTACAGCGGCTGCTGAGCGAAACCACCGGTGCCCGGCACGCGGTACTGCTCGCCGCCGACGGTATCCAGATGTGTCATACCGCCGGGTTGTCGACGGACCAGGCCGACCGGCTCGCCGCCATCGCCTCCGGTGTGCAGGCCCTGGCCGGTAGCGCCTCCGCGGAATTCGGCAACGGCCGTGGCGGAGTGCGACAGTCGATGACCGAGTTCTACGGCGGGATCCTGTTCATCGTCGGCGCCGGTGCGGGCGCCCAGATCGCGGTCCTCGCCGCCGACGACGCCGACGCCGGCCTGGTCGGCGCGCAGATGGCCGCGCTGATCGAACAAGTTGGGGAGTATCTGTCCGCACCGCCGCGGGGGAGTAGAGCGAGACTGCTGTGAACCGCCCCGGCCGCGATGACGAACCCGACCGTTTCTACACCCTCACCGGCGGCCGTGCCGCCCCCACCACCGAAGAATTCGATCCGGTCACCCTGGTGGTCAGTGAATGCGCGCCGGCACCGGCGATGCAGCGCGAACACGCGGCCATCCTGACCATGTGCCGGCAGCCGACCGCGGTGGTGGAGATCGCCGCCGAACTGCGGCTGCCGATCGGCATCGCGACGGTTCTGGTCGCGGATCTGCTGCACTCCGGCAAGGTCACCGTGCGCCACCCCGAACTCGCCACGGGACCCTACGGCGACACATTCGATATCGACATGCTCGAGAAGGTGCTAGTTGGACTCCGTAGCCTTTGATGATCGCCCCACCCGTGCCCGTGCGCCGCTGGCAGGTTCGGTGCGGCACGGCCTGAAAGTCGTTGTCGTCGGCGGCTTCGGGGTGGGTAAGACGACCATGGTCCGCGCGGTCAGCGAGATCCAGCCGCTGGACACCGAAGCGGTGATGACCGATGCCGGGATCGGTGTCGACGATCTGTCCGGGGTGACCGGGAAGTCCACCACCACGGTCGCCTTCGATTTCGGGCGGATCAGCCTGTCCGACGAATATGTGCTGTACGTGTTCGGAGCCCCAGGGCAGGAACGGTTCTGGTTCCTGTGGGATCGGCTGTTCACCGGCGCGCTGGGCGCGGTGGTGCTGGTGGACCCGCGCCGGATCAGCGATTCCTGGTACGCCATCGACCGGCTCGAGTACCAGGGCACGCCGTTCGTGGTCGCGTGCAATTCGTTCGAGCCCGTGCCGCCACCGCTGGACGAGGTCCGCGATGCCCTCGACCTGGACCCGCACGTCCCGCTGTTCGGGTGTGACGCGCGCTCGCGGGATTCCGGCAAACAGGTGCTGATCGGGCTGGTCGAGCACCTCATCGAGCGGCAGGCGGCGGCCGTAGTGGAGGTGCGGTTGTGACCGGTCTCGAGTACAACGCCGGCCTGCCTGCCGCGAGTTGCCCAGCGGCGCAACCCGGCGCGGTCCGCCTGGACGGACCCGGTTTCCACACCGACCCCGCGCTGCTCTACACCCGGATGCGGTCCGAGCACGGCCCGGTGGTGGCGGTGGAACTCATCGGCGGGATCCCCGCGTGGCTGGTGATCGGCTACCGGGAACTGCATCAGGTCACCACGGATGGTGTGTTGTTCCCGCGGGATTCGGCGCTGTGGAACCAATGGCCGGCGATCCTGCCGGATTGGCCGCTGCTGCCGATGGTGGGCCGCCCGCAACCGGGCATCTATTTCACCGCCGGCGCCGCACACGCCCGGCATGTGGCGCTGGTGGAGCCCGCGCTGGAATCGGTGGACCCGTTCGCGCTGCGCAGCGCGTGCGAAAAACTCGCCGACGGCCTCATCGACCGGTTCTGCGGCCGCGGCCACGCGGATGTGGTCACCGAATTCGCCGAACTGCTCCCGGTGCTGACCTTGGCGTGGATCCTGGGCGTACCCGAAGCCGACGGACCCTATCTGGCACAGACGATGCAGGTGCTGTGTGACGGCGGTCCCGAAGCCCCGGCCGCCTACCAGCGGTTCGTCGAATACATGCAGCAGTTGCTGGTGCAGAAGAAACTTCAGCCGGGCCAGGATCTGGTGTCACGGATGCTCGCCGATCCCACGCCGTTCGCGGACGAAGAGTATGTGCTGAATATGCAGTCGGTCACCGCGGCCGGGCATCTGCCGACCGCCGACTGGATCGGTAATTCGATCCGCCTCATGCTGGTCGACGACCGGTTCGCCGCCGCGTTCGGCGCGGCCCGGCACAGTATCGGGCAGGCCATGACCGAGGTGCTCTGGGAAGATACGCCGACCCAGATCCTGGCCGGTCGCTGGGTCGCGCGCGATACCCGGCTCGGTGAGGCACTTGTGCGCCGCGGCGATATGTTGCTGCTCGGCCTGGCCGCCGCCAATTCCGATCCGCATATCCGCCAGTACACCGGCGACGGCGCCGACCCGGCGCATTCCGGTAACGCCGCCCATTTCGCGTTCGGGCACGGCGAATACCGCTGTCCTTTCCCGGCCCAGCAGATCGCCGAGATCATCGCCCGCACCGGTATCGAGGTCCTGCTCGACCGGCTACCCGATCTGGATCTCGCGGTTCCCGCAGACTCTCTGGGCCGTCGGCCGTCCCCGTTCCTGCGCGGGTTCACGTCTCTCCCCGTTCGTTTCACTCCTGTTCCCGCCGTTGGAGGTGGCTCGTGAGCCAGCAATGCCCGCATACCGCGACCCTGACCATCGACCCCATGGTCGCCGATCTCGCGGAGGAGACCCGCACCTTGTGTGAGGGCCCGGAGCTCACGAAAATCGACCTGATGGGTGCCCCGGCATGGACCGTCACCCGGCACAACCTGGCGCGGCAGCTTCTCGGCGACACCCGTCTGGTCAAAGATCACACGCAGTGGAATCTGTGGCAGTCCGGCGCGGTGACCCGGGAATGGCCGCTGATCGGCATGATCGACGCGGGCCGTTCCATGTTCACCGTCGACGGTGCCGAACACCGCCGGCTGCGTATCAAGACCACCCGTGCGCTGGCGCCGCGCCGGCTGGGAGCGCTGCGGCCGAAGATCGAACAGTTCACCGCCGAACTCCTCGACGATCTGGCGGCGGCCGGTGCCGAGGGCGTGGTGGATCTGAAGCAGGTTTTCGCCTATCCGCTGCCGATGCGGGTGATCAGTGAACTGATGGGCGTGCCGCGCACCGATCACACCTACCTGCTCGAGTCGTACAAGAAGTTCTTCTCGCTGCTCACACCGCATGACGAGCGGATGCGGATCTACGGCGAACTCGACAACTACTACACCGGCCTGATCCGGGAGAAGGCCGCGAACCCGGCCGACGATCTCACCTCCGATTTCCTCCACGATGTGGCCGACGGCGAAACCCCGCTCACCGAGGAAGAAGTACACGGCAACCTCAAGGCGCTGGTGGCCGCCGGTCACGAAACCACCGTCAGCCTGATCGTCATGACCACCCGCGCCCTGCTCGGTCACCCGGAACAGCTGGCCGCGATCCGGGCCGGGGAACGCACCTGGGAGGAAGCGATCGAGGAGACGCTGCGCTGGGACGGCCCCGTCATCCACCTGCTGATGCGTTTCGCCACCGAGGACATCACCGTCGGTGAGCACACCATCGAAAAAGGCGACGGTGTGGTCATGTCCTATCGCGCCATCGGCCGCGACCGCGGAGTGCACGGCGCCGACGCCGACACCTTCGATATCACCCGCTCGACCGCGAACCGCAATATCTCCTTCGGCTACGGCCCGCATATCTGCCCCGGTGCGGCCCTGGCCCGGCTGGAGGCCGGCATCGCCCTGCCCGCCCTGTTCGACCGCTTCCCGAACCTGCGCGCCGATATCGCCCTCACCGAACACGGCAACCTGCCCGTATTGACCCAGAACGATCCCGCGCCTTTCCCGGTCCATCTCGGAACCTAGAACCGGCGCCGGTCCAGTCGGCCGCCGAATTCCGGCGCGACTCATCTGCGCGATATGCCAAGGTGGTCCGGCGCATGCCTGCCCGCCGATGCGACCAGCGGCCCTTCTGCACGGTCGGCCTCCGCCGGGCAGACCGGATCCGCGCCGAATGCGGCCCGGATCCGTACCGCCGCCGGTGGCGCCAATAGACTGAGCCCGTGCAGTTGTACAGGGACCATGCGGTGGTGCTGCGCCAGCACAAGCTGGGCGAAGCCGATCGCATTGTCACGCTGCTGACCAGGCAACACGGCGTGGTGCGCGCGGTGGCGAAGGGGGTGCGCCGGACGAAGTCGAAGTTCGGCGCGCGGCTGGAACCCTTCGCCTATGTCGATATCCAGCTGTACCCCGGCCGCAATCTCGACACGGTGACCCAGGTGCATACCGTGGAGGCTTTCGCGACCGCCATAGTCGCCGACTACGGCCGCTACACCACCGCCTGTGCGGTCCTGGAAACCGCCGAACGCCTGGCCGGGGAGGAACGCGCTCCCGTCCCGCGGCTGCACACGCTCACCGCGGGCGCCCTGCGCGCGATCGCGGCAGGGGAACGCCCACACGAACTCGTCCTCGACGCCTTCCTGCTGCGCGCCATGGACTATGCCGGCTGGGCTCCCGCCATCGACGAATGCGCCCGCTGCGCCACCCCCGGCCCGCATCGCGCGTTCCATATCGGTGCCGGCGGCGCGGTCTGCGTGCACTGCCGGCCGGCGGGCGCCGCCACCCCGGCTCCTGCTGTCTTCGATCAACTGTTCGCCCTGCGGCACGGTCGCTGGGACCGGGTCGCGGATATTCCGGAATCGGCCCGCCGCCAGGCCAGTGGCCTGATCGCCGCTCACCTGCAGTGGCACCTGGAACGTGAACTGCGCACCCTGCGTCTCGTCGAACGTTCCGTCGGTGGCGCGGCCTCCGGCGTCGCAGGGCCGGGACAGCACTGACGCTCAGCCCGCGCCGGCCGACCGGTCGCGGTGTTCCGGCGTTCGCGGTCCGGGCTCGCAGCCCGCAACACCAGCGGCTCGGCCGAATTGCTGCCGATGTGCGCTTCGGCGGCCGCCGCCGGCACCTGCGATGTCCGGTAAGCACCCGCTCAGGCCGGTGCGTTGCGAGCACAGTTACTCTTTGAATCGTGATCCTGCGTCGTGACTCTGCCGGTTCGGACGTGTCCGCCGGTGCTCGTACCGTCCGCCCGCCGGCACCGCATCCTTCGGGCGCGACCCCGCCCGATATTCCGCGGGAGCTCGTTCCCCGGCATGTTGCGCTGGTGATGGACGGTAACGGTCGCTGGGCGCAGGAGCGGGGGCTGCCGCGGACCGCCGGCCATGAGAAGGGCGAGGCCGTTCTCATGGACACCGTCGAAGGCTGTATCGAGATCGGGGTGAAGTGGCTGTCGGCGTACGCGTTCTCCACCGAGAACTGGCGGCGCAGCCCCGATGAGGTGCGGTTCCTCATGGGCTTCAACCGGGATGTGATCCGGCGCCGGCGCGACGAGATGCACGAGATGGGGGTGCGGGTGCGCTGGGCGGGACGGCGGCCGCGGTTGTGGCGCAGTGTGATCAAGGAGCTCGAGATCGCCCAGGAGCTCACGCAGGACAACACCGTGATGACGCTGACCATGTGCGTGAACTACGGTGGCCGTGCCGAAATCGCCGATGCGGCGCGGGAGGTCGCGCGCCGTGTTGCGGCGGGGGAGATCGATCCGGAGAAGGTCACCGAGGATGTTCTCGCGCGGTATATGGATGAACCGGATATGCCCGATGTGGATCTATTTCTGCGCCCATCGGGTGAGTACCGGAGTTCGAACTTCTTGATCTGGCAGTCCGCGTACGCGGAGTTCGTGTATCAGGCCACCCTGTTCCCGGATTTCGACCGCCGCAATCTGTGGGAGGCATGTATGGAGTACGCGCGGCGGGATCGCCGGTTCGGTGGTACCAAATGACTTCCGAGACAGGCTCCGGTGCCGTGGCCCCGGATATCGAGCTGAAGGCGCGGGCCGGAGCAGGTCTGGGCCTGCACGATATCGATGTCCGGGTCGATACCGACGGTTCACTGCGGTTCGATTTCCAGGGTGCGCTGTGTTCGCTGAGTGCGTTCACGCTGACGCCGGGCCTGGATGTGCTGTCGCTGACCTGCGTGCTGGCCTGGGACCGCCCGCTCAAACCGCAATTGCACAAGCGGGTGGCCGAGCGTAATGCCGCGTTGCAGTTCGGGTCGATCGCATTGATCGCGCACGAGAAGCTCGCGGATGTGATCCTGCGCTACACCTTCCCGGCGGCGGGTCTGGACGATCAGGCGCTGACCACCATGCTGTTGCTGGTACTCGGCGGTGCGGGGGAGGCGCGTCAGGGTTTGCTGCCCTGATCGTTGCCGTCGGCGCCGGCCGGTGGTCCGTAGGGCAGGAGGGTGGCGACGCCGCGTATGTACTGGTCCCTGTCCACCTCTCCGATGATCAAGTGCTGGAGGACGTAACCGGGTAGCAGGCCGAAAATCGCGGCCGTGACGGCGTCGAGGTCGGCGTCGGCGGGTAGCCACCCCTGTTCGTACATCCGCTCGACGTAGGCGTGCCACATCGCCCGGATCCCGGTCATGGTCCGGCGGACGGGTTCGGCGGCGTTGTCGTCGATCAATGCCAGCGACCAGGCTTGCGGCGCCAGCCGTAACCGGCCTTCCGGGCCGGTCTGGGTATCGATCCACGCGGTCAGATGGGCCACCAGTTCCGCCGGGGGTGGGAGCGGGTCGCGGCGGATCACTTCCTCCATACGGGCCCGGATATCGCCCGCCGCGGTGGAGGCCAGCGCGACCACCAGTTCGTCCTTGCCTTTGAAGTAGCGGTAGACCGCGCCCGCCGACAGCCCCGATTCGTTGAAGACGTCCTGCATGGAAGTCTGGTGGAATCCCTTGCGGACAAAGCAGATCCGGGCGGCATCGAGGATCTGCTGCCGGCGGCGTTCCAGGTGTTCGTCACTGACTCGGGGCATACCCCAAACTAAAACGAATATTCGTTCTTGACAAGCTGTGGCGGCCGGTGAGACCGTGGGCCCATCGTTAAAAAGAACGAGCCTTCGATTTCTGGGAGAACGTCATGAACGTCATCCAGCGTGCCGTCGCCATCGGGTTGGGCGCGGCCCTCCTGCAAGCGCTGATGTTGATCGCCTTCGCCTGGCCCGCCACCAATATCGCCCCGCGTGATCTCCCACTGGCCGTCGCCGGACCGCAGGCCGAGATGGTCGAAGCGCGGCTGGCCGGCCAGAGCCCGGACGCCTTCGAACTGACCACCGTGCCCGATGAGGCCGCGGCCCGCGCAGCCATCGGCGAACGCGAGGTCTACGGCGCGATCGTCACCGGAAACGGTGCGCCCAGGATGCTGGTCGCCTCCGGTGCCAGTCCGGCGGTGGCCCAGCAGCTGACCCAGGTCGGTCAGCAGATGTCGGGAACGCCGCCCGTGCAGGTCGAGGATGTGGTCGCCGGTGATCCCGACGATCCGCGCGGCGCCGGTTTCGGGGCGATGGCCTTGCCGCTGGTGATGGCCGGTATCGCCGGGGGAGTACTGCTCACCCTGTTGATCCCGTCCGCCGCCGGGCGGATCGCGGGCGTGTTCACCTTCGGTATCGCAGGCGGCCTGCTGAGCATGCTGGTCACCCAGACCTGGCTGTCCATCGTGCCCGGCCCGTATCTGGAGCTGTCGCTGGTCGCAGGGCTGGTCTCGTTCGCCGTCGCCGGCACCGTCACCGGTCTGGCCACCGTGATCGGCCGGGCCGGAATCGGCATCGCGGCGCTGGTGATGCTGCTGATCGGCAACCCGTTCTCCGCCGCCACCTCGGCGCCGGAACTGCTGCCGCAGCCGTGGGGGACGATCGGCCAGTTGCTGCCCCCGGGCGCCGCGGCCTCGCTGATCCGCTCGGTCGCGTTCTTCGATTGGGCCGGGGCGCAGGGCCCGCTGCTGGTGCTGGTGGGCTGGGCGGTGCTGGCGCTGGTGCTGCTCGGTCTCGGAGTCCTGCGGGACAGCCGTCGTTCCGAACCTGTGGCGGGTGATCCGGCGGCGGTACCGGTACCCGCCTGACCCGCGCTGTTCGCGGACCGGACAGCCCGCTACCCGATCGCCGGGTAGCGGGCTGCGTTGTGCGTCAACGCGCTGTCGAGCGGGCCGGTTCCGGGCTTGTGTGTCGCCCCGGCGGGTAGCTCAGCTCCGGACCTCGGCGCAGGCATGGCAGGTGCCGAAGATTTCGAGAGTGTGGCTGACCTCGGTGAACCCGTGATCGGCCGCCGTACCGGCCGCCCACTTCTCGACGGTCGGCCCCGCGACCTCGACCGTCCGCCCGCAGTGCCGGCAGACGAGATGGTGATGGTGCCCGTTGGAGCACTGCCGATACACCGATTCCCCGTTGTCCGTGCGCAGCACATCCACCATTCCGGCGTCGGCGAGCGATTGCAGCGTGCGGTAGACGGTGGTCAGCCCGATACCTTCACCGCGCCGGCGTAGCTCGTCGTGTAGCTCCTGGGCCGACCGGAACCTGTCGATATCCTCCAGGAGCGCGGCGATCGCATTACGTTGCCGTGTGGTGCGAATACCGACTGCTTTCCCTCTCGTGGTCCCTTTCGCGGTGACCAGGCTCTCGGACACGAATTACCCTTCTTCTTCGGCGTGCGCTACTGCGTCGACCACGATATGCGCCAAGTGGTCGTCGACGAGTTCGTAGAGGACCTCGCGGCCCGAACGCTCGCCGTGCACTACCCCGGCCGATTTCAAAATTCGTAAATGCTGGCTGACCAGCGGTTGTGTGACACCGAGGGCATCCACCAGTTCGTGCACACAGCGCGGCGACTCCCGCAGTTGTAGCACGATGGCGATGCGAACGGGGGCCGCGAGTGCGCGCAGCAGCTCACCGGCGTTCTCCAGCACCGTGCGGGCCGGGATCGGGGCCGGTGCGGGGGAGCGGTAGGGGTTGTGGGCGACGGCGGCGGTATCGGTTGTCATGGTCCACTCCTTATTGGAAACCGGTCCCATTTTGATATGCATGGATATGCATGTCAAATGCCCACGCCGATGCGGGTGCATAATCGCCTGGCGCGGGTGGATAGGCTGTACCCGATCAGTGGCACATGCCCGAGCAATACCGTGGCAGCCGCGATCACGTGCGCCCGATCCGGGCAGCGTAACTACTGGCGATTACGTAGTGGATGGAGAGTTCTCGCGTGGCACCCAAGTCGAAGGTGGACACCGTTGCCAACCTCGCCAAGCGCCGGGGGCTGGTGTACCCGTGTGGTGAGATCTACGGCGGTACCAAATCGGCGTGGGACTACGGTCCGCTGGGCGTCGAGCTCAAGGACAACATCAAGAAGCAGTGGTGGCGCTCCATGGTCACCGGCCGCGAGGACGTGGTGGGCCTCGATTCCTCGGTGATCCTGCCCCGGCAGGTCTGGGTGGCCTCGGGCCATGTGGAAACCTTCAGCGACCCGCTCGTGGAATCCCTGCACACCCACAAGCGCTACCGAGCCGACCATCTGCTCGAGGCCTACGAGGCCAAACACGGTCGTCCGCCGGCCAACGGCCTGGCCGATATCAACGATCCCGAAACCGGTCAGCCCGGCAAATGGACCGAACCGCGTAACTTCTCGGGCCTGCTCAAGACCTACCTCGGCCCGGTGGACGACGAAGAAGGCCTGCACTATCTGCGCCCCGAAACCGCGCAGGGCATCTTCGTCAACTACAAGAACGTCGAAACCACTGCGCGCAAGAAGCCGCCGTTCGGTATCGCCCAGATCGGCAAGAGCTTCCGCAACGAGATCACCCCCGGCAACTTCATCTTCCGCACTCGTGAATTCGAGCAGATGGAGATGGAGTTCTTCGTCAAACCGGGCGAAGACGCCGAATGGCACAAGTACTGGATCGATACCCGTTTCTCCTGGTACACCGACCTCGGTATCGACCCGGAGAACCTGCGCCTGTTCGAGCATCCCAAAGAGAAGCTGTCGCACTACTCGGCCGGTACCACCGATATCGAGTACCGCTTCGGCTTCACCGGCGGCGAATGGGGCGAGCTGGAAGGTATCGCCAACCGCACCGATTACGATCTGTCCACCCACGCCAAGCATTCGGGTGTCGACCTCAGCTACTACGACCAGACCGCCGAGGAACGCTACATCCCGTACGTGATCGAACCGGCGGCCGGTCTGACCCGTTCGCTGATGGCGTTCCTGGTCGACGCGTACGCCGAGGACGAGGCCCCGAACGCGAAGGGCGGCGTGGACAAGCGCACGGTACTGCGGCTGGACCGCCGGCTCTCCCCGGTCAAGGCCGCCGTGCTGCCGCTCTCGCGTAACGCCGACCTCACGCCGAAGGCCAAGGATCTCGCCGCCCGGCTGCGCCGGAACTGGAATATCGAATTCGACGATGCCGGTGCCATCGGCCGCCGCTACCGCCGGCAGGACGAAATCGGTACGCCGTTCTGCATCACGGTCGATTTCGACACTCTGGAAGACCAGGCGGTCACGGTCCGCGAACGCGACACCATGACCCAGGAGCGGATCGCTCTCGATCAGGTCGAGGGCTATCTCGCGCAGCGTCTCCTCGGCTGCTGACCAGCAGCTCCGCCGCTTCCTGCCGGTTTCCGGCGTGCCCCACGGGGTAGCCGGTCGGCAGGCAGCGCGGGCCTCGCTAGCATCGGGGGTGTGATCACCGTCGAAACGACCTATACCGGACATGTCGAATCGGGTGGCGCCGCGCAGCGCCGGGAGGTTCCGGGCGCCCGGATCACCAAGATGTCGGTCGGCCCGATGGACAACAACACCTACCTGGTGCAGTGTGCGGCCACCGGCGCGACGCTACTCATCGACGCCGCCAACGACGCGGACCGGATCGTCGAACTGGTCGAACAGACCGCCCCGGACGGGGTCGGCCTGATCGTCACCACCCATCAGCATCCCGACCACTGGCAGGCCCTCGCGGCCGTCGCCGAGTCAACCGGTGCGCCGACCGCCGCGCATACGCTCGACGCCGAACCGTTGCCGGTCACTCCGCAGCGCCTGCTTGCCGAGGGGGACAGTGTCACCGTCGGCGACCTCACGCTCGAGATCATCCACCTGGTCGGGCACACCCCCGGCTCGGTCACGCTGGCCCTGACCGACGGATCCGGCCGCACCCACCTGTTCACCGGGGACTGCCTCTTTCCGGGTGGAATCGGAAAGACTTGGCGCCCTGAGGATTTCACCACCCTTCTCGATGATGTCACCAGCAAACTGTTCGGCCGCTACGGTGACGACACGGTCGTCTACCCCGGCCACGGGGACGACACCACCCTGGGCGCCGAACGGCCGCAGCTGGCCGAATGGAAGAGCCGCGGCTGGTGATCGGATGCCGACGGCCCGGCCGGATGGCGGCCGGGCCGTAGCAAAGGTGCTCGTCAGGCGAGGGCGACGAGCTGCTGCCGCAGCCAGGTCAGAGCCGTGGCGCCACCCGCGACCCGGTAGCTCGGGTAGCTCTGGTGGATACCGGATTTCACGAAATCGTCGATCTGCTGTTTACGTTCCTCGTAGGCGGCGCCGTTGAGCTGGTCGTGCAGCAGGCCGACCCCGCCCGCGGCCAGCGCATCGTTGAGCAGTTCGATACCCAGCGAGTGATAGTTGCCGAACTGGGCCGGATCGGCATTCGAGACCTGAGCGAAGAACCCGGCGATCCGGGCAGCGAAATCACCGTCGGGGGTGGAGCAGTACAGATCGCCCACCGCGCAGAAGGTATAGGTGCGGTTGCTCAGCCAGCCGAAACCGGTCAGCCGGGGGCCGCCCGCGCCGGCGCCGGGCACTGCCGGACCGATCAAGTTGTCGGTGGGGGAGCGGCGCGGATCGGCGATCAGCCCGACCAGGGCGACCCGGTCGGCGGGGACAACGCCCAGGCCCGTGCCGATTTCGGAGGCCAGATCCCCGGCGGCGTCGGCTCCCTGGCTGTAGCCGAGCAGGGCGAACCGGGTGTTGGCGCAGCGCCGCGAGACATCCGAGATCAATCCGCGCGCACCGGCGACGGCTTCGTTCTTGGAACGGCCGTAGACCTCGCCCTCCCACGGGAACGCGGTCGCCGCATAGGCGACGTGGTCGGCGTGCGCGCCGTTGGGCAGGCCGTCCGTGACAGCGGCGAGCATCCCTTTGCCGGGATCGTCGACCGAGGTCTCCCAGGTTCCGGGAATTGCCACCACATACAGTCCGGGGCAATGTGCCGGCGCCGCATGGGCAGTCGTCGTGGCCACCGCGGGGGCAAGGACAGTGGCGAGGGTTACCGCCAGACCGGCTGCGGCATTCTTCCATCCAGGCATCGTGTACTCCATATGCTCACCGAGACGGCCACGGGCCGTTCACCTGTTCCCAGGATTCCCAAATCAGTCCAAAGGCATGCCGCATCATCGCGGCTTGACGCATAAGTAAGGGCGGATCCGTTGTCACCGGGGAACGGCTGGTGACGCAGCAGATCTCGCCGACGAACAGCCAACCACAAATTGTCCGTATCGGCAGCACAATCTACAGGTGTTCGACCCCGATCCACGGGATATTCACCGTGCGGGACAGTTTGTCGGCGAAATTGTCCGTTACATCCGGTTTTCGGGCGGGTGGTGCGCGCCGGAACTCAGCTCACCGGCCGGCCGAGGATCTCGGTGACCTCCGGCTCGGAGCGTCCGTCGCCCGAAGTGCGCCGGTAGCGGTCCCACCAGCTTTCGATCAGGCTCAGACCGGCATCGAATTCGGGGTCGGGTACCGGGCCTCGGGACCGGGGCCCGAACAGTGGCATCCAGGGCTTTCCGGAGGTCTTCACCTCCACCCGCCAGAACAGGCCGCGCTTGATCTTGCGGATCGATTCGATGGTGTGCCACGGGTATTCGGTGGTGATGATCGCCTGTGTCGTGACACCGTGCGGCGTCATCCTGGTCCGGCCGTGGCGCCCGGCATAGCGGATCCCCGCGCCGCCGCAGAGCGTCGCCAGCCCCAGCAGTCCCAGCAAAACGGTTTGCACTGTCGGCCACAGCGGGAACGAGGCCGGTGGTATCAGCGACAGCGCCAGGCTCGTGGAGGTGAGCAGTAGCAGAAGACCGCCCATGATCAGGAAGAACCAGGAGTAGAGGGCAAAGAACGCGGTCCGGAAGAAGAACACGTGTTCGTATCCGTCACCGGGCGCGGTCATATGGGCGGCCGGGCGGGATGCGGCCGGAAGGGGGCTAGCCTCCGGGCTGTCGTACCATGCGCGTAGTCGGTGGAGCGCGGCGCAGAACGTGCCGTCCGCGAGCTTGTCGACCAGCGCGTTGTCGTAGAAACGCTCGCTACGCACTGCGAAGGTCAGCAGCCGCGCGACGTCCGCGACCGCGGCGGTTTCGAGTCCGGTACCGCCCGGATAGGCGTTGCCGCCTTCCCATTCGCGCCAGTCGAACACCACGATGACATCTGCCGCGTACAGCGCCGTGCACACTCGTACCAGGGCCGGGCTGTGTTGCGGATAAGGAAATCCGAGGGACCCGTCGGGCCGGCGATCGGGAACGACGAGCCTGGCATGCACGGTATCCGTATCCGCCAGCAGGTCGTCGATCGCCGTGACCAGTTCGCGCCGCGCCGCCGGTGCCGCGGCCCGCAACGCCGCGACGATCTCGAAATCGCTCGGACCCCCCACCATGATGCAGAGCTTACCCGGGACCCGGTCTGCCGGAACCGGCATCGGCGGCTCCGGCAGCGGAGGTCACTTCCGGGCGACAGGTTCCTGGAGTTCGGTCACCCACTTGCTGGTGTCCACATCCCAGACCAAGGTGACCTCGCGGCTGGGTCCCGCTGTGCGGTAGCCGTTGTCCTCGATCCATTGCACCAGGTCCTGGTGTGGTTCGAGGACGCCGTTCATATCGCCGCGGTAGATCTGCGTTGCGGCCAGCGGCATCTCCGGGAGATCGACGACGGTGAAATCGCCCGATTCGCCGAGGTCGATGCGCACCGGCATACCCGCGTGCGCCAGCACCGAGCCGTCGGGCCGGTGGTCGTAGTAGCAAACGGCGGGCCCGGTGAACTCGATATCCTCCCGCTCCAGCGCGGTACACAGTTCCGTGAGCAGCCGTTCCACGGCCGGCCCGATCTTCTCCGGCGTGAAATCGGCGACCACGGTGCTGCGTTCGGCGATCCGGACGGCCGGAACGGTTTTCACCACGATCTCGTCGGTAGGCATCGTGCCCTCCCTTTCGATTACCCGGAGTCTCGCCTCGACCCGGACGAGCCGCTCCTGGTCCGCGGCTATGCGCTGTTCGAGATCCGCGCGGCGCAGGGTCAGCATGCCGCGCATCTCGGCGCCGGTCACCGCGTCGTCCAGCATCCGGCCCACCTGGTCCAGCGTGAACCCGAGCTCTTTGAGCGCGATGATCCGGTTCAGCCGCGCCAGTTGACCGACCTCGTAGAAGCGGTATCCGCTGACCGGATCGACCCGGTCGGGCACCAGCAGCCCGATCAGGTCGTAGTGGCGCAGCATCCGTACCGACACCCGTCCGTGCCTGGCGAAATCTCCGATACTCAACATGACGCCACCTGTTCTACGGTCTGACATTGTGTCAGGGTCAAACGGTCGTTCGGCGGCTCGAGATGCCGGTCGTGACGCAGGTGCACCGCGGTCACGCTCACCCATCCAGGGAATCCGATAACGATTCGGGCGACAACGCCGACCCGATGTGCCCGGTAGCGCAGGGAATTCGGCGCCGTTCACGATTGCCGCAATGGCGGAACTCGGTATTGCCACCCTTCTGAACAGCGCGAACGGTATCCGGGCCCGGTGGCTCGACGGTTGCCGGTTCCGGGTCCGCGCTGCCCGGCACCCGGAACCTGCCTGGCAGACTTGTCGATGTGACTTGGGCTCCCGCGCGTACACGACCGGACTCGCGTACCGATTCCCGCGCACCGCGCGGGATCGGTGCCGCGATTCTGCGCTGGGCAGGCCGTCTGATCAGCGGCGCAGTGGTGCTGGGGTTGGTGCTGCTACTCGGGACCGCGGTGCGGGTGTGGCAGGTCGCGCGGATCGAGGACTACACCCCCGCGGACGCCATCGTGGTGCTCGGCGCCGCCCAGTACTCGGGTACCCCGTCGTCGGTGTTCGAGGCCCGGCTGTATCAGGCCGAGCAACTGTACGAGCAGGGTGTTTCGGACCTGGTGATCACGGTCGGCGGGAAACAGGAAGGCGACCTCTACACCGAGGCGGCGTCCGGGAAGATGTATCTCACGGATGCCGGTATCCCCGCGGACGCGGTGCTGGCCGTGGAGACCGGATCCGACACCCTGCGCAGTGTCGAGGCCGTCGCGGGGGCGATGAAGGAGCGCGGGCTCGAATCCGCGGTTCTGGTGAGTGACCCCTGGCATTCCCTGCGAACCCGCACCATGGCCCGCGATGCCGGCCTCGACGCGTGGACCGCGCCGACCCGCACCGGTCCCGCCGTGTACACCCGCGAATCGCAGGCGCACGGGATCGCCCGGGAGACGGCGGCCCTGCTCTGGTATCAGCTCACTCATTTCTCGGCCGACGATTTCAGCTATACCGCCGGTCGATAACGCTTCACCTGCCGGTGTCGCCGGACACTCCGGAACGTCACCCCCGGGTGGCAGACTTGGTGCGATGACCTATACCGAGCACGACCGGGAACGCCTGGTCACCGAGGCTCCCAAAACGGCCGGCCTGGTCGACGCGGGCGCCGGTGAGGCCGGCAACGGGCACCGTAGCGAATTCGCGCGCGACCGTGCCCGGGTACTGCATTCGGCCGCGCTGCGCCGACTGGCGGATAAAACGCAGGTCATGGGTCCCCGCGAGGGTGACACTCCGCGTACCCGGCTCACCCATTCGCTGGAGGTCGCCCAGATCGGCCGCGGTATCGCCGACGGTCTCGGTTGCGATCCCGACCTGGCCGAACTCGCGGGCCTGGCGCACGATATCGGCCACCCGCCCTACGGGCACAACGGGGAGAAGGCCCTGGACATCTTCGCCGCCGAGCACGGCGGGTTCGAGGGCAACGCCCAGAACCTGCGCATCCTGACCAGGCTCGAACCGAAAGTTCTCGATTCCTACGGTCACAGCGCCGGGCTCAACCTCACCCGCGCTGCCCTCGACGCCTGCATCAAATACCCGTGGCAGCGCACCGAACCGGGCGGCAAATTCGGCGCCTACGAGGTGGATACCGACAGGCTGGCGTGGGTGCGCAAGGACGCCCCGGAACGCCGGCCCGCGCTGGAATGCCAGGTGATGGACTGGTCCGACGATGTCGCCTACTCCGTGCACGATGTGGAGGACGGGATCATCGCGGGCCGGATCGATCTGCGCGCGCTGGCCGACCCGGTGGAGCGGCTGGCGCTGGCCGAACTGGGGCATGTGCAGCACCGCGCACTGTCGGTCGACGATCTGGTGGCCGCGGCGCAGCGGCTGTCGGAACTGCCGGTGGTCGCCGATGTGTTCCATTACAACGGCACACTGCGCAGTTCGGTCGCGTTGAAGCGGCTCACCAGCGAACTCGTGGGCCGGTTCGCGAACGCGGCGGTGGTCACCACCAAGGAGGCGGCGTCCGGCCCGCCGGCCCGCTACTCCGCCGATCTGCTGGTGCCGCCCGTCGCCGCGGCCGAAGTCGCGATGCTGAAGACTGTCGCCTTACGCTATGTCATGTCCGATCCCGACCACAAACTCCGGCAGGCCGCCCAGCGGGACCGGCTGATCGCCGTGGCAGAACATCTGCTGGCCACCGGACCGGCCGCGCTCGACCCCCTCCTGCAACCGTGGTGGGACGCCGCCGCCGACGACACCGCCCGGGTGCGGGTGATCGCCGACCAGATCGCCTCCTACACCGAGAGCCGGCTCGAACGCGTCGCCGCGCAGCTGTGAACCACCGGTGAGTTCGCGCACTGGGTGCTCGGGGTCCCGGACTGTGCCTGCAGGCACCAGGCGCGCAGCGGGGCGAAGCCCCTCCTCAGACCGCGCACGGCCGGAGCGGAGGCGGAGGTATCGCCTAGACTCGTCCAAGTGACCGGACGAATATCAGCTCGCGATATCACCGCCATTCGGGAGCGCGTCCGGATCGAAGATGTGGTCGGCGAATATGTGGCCCTCAAACGCGGCGGCGCCGATTCGATGAAGGGCCTGTGCCCGTTCCACGACGAGAAATCGCCGTCCTTCCACGTCCGCCCCAACCACGGCCTGTTCCACTGTTTCGGGTGCAACGAAGGCGGTGATGTGTACGCCTTCATCCAGAAGATCGAGCACATCGGTTTCGT
>NZ_BAFV01000020.1 GCF_000308515.1 Nocardia carnea NBRC 14403
TCCCGGTTCTGGCCGGCCGCGGAATGGGAGCCCGGCCGCTCGCAGCCGTCGTTCGACAAACAGTTCGTCCGCGATTGGGCCACCTCGACCGGCTGGGACAAGGAACCGCCCGGCCCGGAGATCCCGGCCGATATCGTCGCCGCGACCAGGGAAAAGTACGTCCAGGCCTACGAACTGATCACCGGCCGCACCTGGTGAGGTGCCCGGCCGTTTCAGTGGCAGGCCGGCCACTGCCTCGGGCGCAGCGGCCGCCGGATGAATACGACCGATGTGGTGTGTGCGGTCAGAGCGCGGTCGACGTGTCCGCGAGACGGTCCGGGTCGACCGGGTCGCCGGAGTGGATGAGTTCCTTGATGCGGTCGCCCGCATCCCAGATGTTCACGTTCATCCCGGCCAGGACCCGCTGCCGGTCGTCGAGCCAGAACGCCACGAATTCGCGGCCGCCGAGATCACCGCGCACCACCACCCGCTCGTAGTCACCGGGGGCGGCGAAACCGGTGTATTCCATACCGAGGTCGTACTGGTCGGTGAAGAAGTAGGGGAGGCGGTCGTACGGGGCGGCCTTGCCGAGCATGGTCCGGGCGGCCGCCGCGGGCTGATTCAGGGCGTTCGCCCAGTGCTCCACTCGGATCCGGCGGCCCAGTACGGGATGTTCCTGTTCGGCGATATCGCCGATCGCGACGATATTCGGGTCGCTGCTGGTGAGTCCCGCGTCGACGAGGACGCCGGTACCGGTGAGCAGGCCGGCGGCTTCCGCGAGTTCGATACGGGGCCGTGCACCCACCGCGACGAGGACGGCGTCCGCCTCGAAGGTCGTACCGTCCGCCAACCGCACGCCGCGCGCCCGCCCGTCGGAAACAGTGATCTGCTCGACGCGCGCATCGAACCGGAACTCGACGCCGTGCTCCCGGTGCAGGTCGGCGAAAACCTCGCCCATCTCCGGGCCCAGCGCGCCCAGTAGAGGCGTAGAGGTCCCTTCGACCACGGTCACCGCCACCCCGGCCGCGCGCGCCGCCGCGGTGACCTCGAGCCCGATCCAGCCCGCCCCGATGACCACCAGCCGGCGCGCGGTGCCGAACAGTTCGATCAGCGCGTCGGATTCTTCGACGGTACGCAGGGTGTACACGCCGGGCGCATCGGCGCCCGGGACGGGCAGCGAACGGGATGCGGCACCGGTGGCCAGCGCCAATTTGTCGTAGGGCAGCGTCGAACCGTCCGGTAGCGCAACCGTGCGGGCGGCCCGGTCGACGGCGGTGACCTCGGTACCCGGCAAAAGTTCCACATTGTGGTCCCGATACCAGGCGGCGTCGGCCACGGTGAACTCGTCGAGGGTTTTCTTCCCGGCCAGGTACTCCTTCGACAGCGGCGGACGTTCGTAGGGCAGCCGCTCCTCCGCGCCGATGAGGGTGATGTGGCCGTCGAAATCGTTGGCACGCAACTCCTGTGCCAGTTTCGCTCCGGCCAGGCCGGCGCCGACGATCACGAAACGCTGTGCAGATGTCATGGACGGACTCCCTTGTCGTGAGTTGTTCCAGCGACGATCCGAACCTCTGTTGCCAGCGTACTGAGACCGCCCGCGATGTTCGCCCGGGATCGGGAACGAAAACGGCGCGGCGGCGGTTGCTCGGTGAGAGGCCGGGCCTGCGGCGCAGTGCCCGTCGACGACCGAACGAGAGGAACCGTCCGTGACCGATACGGCCGATAAGAAGGACCTTGCCGAATTCTGGTTCGACCCACTGTGCCCGTGGTGCTGGATCACCTCCCGCTGGATCCTCGAGGTCGCGAAGGTGCGCGATATCGAGACCCGTTTCCATGTGATGAGCCTGGCGGTGCTCAACGAGGGCCGTGATCTGCCGCCGGAGTATCAGGAGCTGATGGCGAGCGGATGGGGCCCGGTGCGGGTCGCGATTGCCGCCGCCCAGCAGCACGGCGACGAGGTCCTGCCGGCGCTGTATACCGCTATGGGCACCCGCTTCCACGATCGCCGGTCGGAGTACGAGAAGGAGGGCGATCTGCGAGCCACCTTCGCGGCGATCCTCGCCGACGCGCTCGCCGAGGCCGGGTTGCCGGCCGAACTGTCGGCCGCCGTGGACAGCGGCGAATACGACGAGGCGTTGCGGGCCAGCCATCACGCCGGGATGGACAAGGTCGGACCCGACGTCGGTACGCCGACCATCCATGTCAACGGTGTTGCGTTCTTCGGTCCGGTGCTGTCGCGGATTCCGCGGGGCGAGGAGGCGGGGAAACTCTGGGACGCGGTGGTCACGCTGGCGGCTTATCCGCACTTCTTCGAGCTCAAGCGCACCCGCGACGAGGATCCGCAGTTCGACTGAGGATCGTGCGGGCCGGTCCCGGCCGTCCGGCCGGAACCGGCCACCGGGACCAGGTCAGTGCGGGGTTTTCGACATCGTCACCGGTTGCCCGCCGGGAGCTCCCGGCGGGGGCGGCGGTGGCACGGTGAGCGGCCGTGACCCCGGCGCGGGCCGCCAGAACAACCGGCCGTGGCTGCTGCGGTCGCGTAACGCCCACATCCGCCAGGTGAGCACGGGATGGGAGGCCATGGCGTTCACCATCCAGACGAAGAAGCCGCGTTCCTGGGCCGCGCGGTCGGCCATTTCGTCGAAACCCACCGAGGTGTTGAGGTATTTACCGGCCGCCAATGTGCCCATCGCCGGCGCCGCGCCCTGCGGCCGGTGGCAGTAACCGTGGTTGTCGGCCGTGTACTCCTGCGACCGGATGAGCGAATTACCCAGGATGGGCAGGAACGGGACGAGGAACATTCCCAGCTGCCGCCAATAGGACGCGTGCCCGGCCGCGATATGGCCGACCTCGTGGCCGATGATGAACGCCAGCGCATCCGGTTCGCGGGCGGCGCCGCTGACCTCGAACAGGTCGCTGTAGACCACCACGTAACGGCGGAATCCGTGGCCGGAGGCGAACGCGTTGATCTGCCCGTTCCCGAGTACCACGTAGGCATCCGGCGCCGCCGCCATCCCGAACCGGGCCGCGGCCTCCTGCACCATCCGGTACCCCTCGGGGAACTGGGTCGGCGACATCTTCACGCCGTTGACCCGCTGCCGCGAATAGTTGAGTCCGCGGCCCAGCCAGATCAGCAGGGGCGCCCCCACCAGGATCAGGATGTACTCGTTGACGGCGCCGAGGACGAGCAGCAGAAAAGCCAGCAGATACGCAACCCCCGTGAACAGCACCACAACGGTCAGCAGCGGGATCTCCCAGCTGTGCCGGGCGGGCATCCCGAACGGCGAGAGTCCACGCGGCTCGTGCGCCGGCCCCGGCGGCGGAGGATAACCGGCCGGTAGGGCCGCCGGGGTACCCGGACGGTCGGTGAGCCACGGGTAGGGCCCGGGCTCCGGCGGAATCGCGCCCCAGTGGGGGCCGGACCCGGACGGTTGCTGTGGGTCGTGCGGCTGCATACCCCGACTCTAAGCGGACCTCCGCATCCGTTCGGCCGGGTGCGGAAGGTCACGCCGGGTTCGCGCGGTGCTGCCCGCCCGCCGTCATCGCCGGTTTCCGGGCCTGACACAATCGCGGCATGCGCGTATACCTGGGTGCCGATCACGCTGGTTTCGAACTGAAAAATGTCGTCAGAGACCACCTCGAGAAGGCCGGTCACGAGGTCGTCGATTGCGGCGCCCTCGTCTACGACGCTCTCGACGATTACCCCGCCTTCTGCATCGAGGCGGCCCGTCGCACCGTCGCCGACCCGGGCAGTCTCGGACTGGTCTTCGGTGGTAGCGGCAACGGTGAGCAGATCGCCGCGAACAAGGTGCCCGGCGCGCGGTGCGCGCTGGCCTGGAGTGTCGAAACCGCCCGGCTGGCGCGGGAACACAACAACGCCCAGCTGATCGGCATCGGTGGCCGGATGCATTCGCAGCAGGAGGCGCTGGAGATCGTGGACGCCTTCGTGACCACCCCGTGGTCGGACGAGGAGCGGCACCAGCGTCGTATCGATATCCTCGCCGCCTACGAGAAGACCGGCGAAGCGCCCGCCCTGCCCGCTTCCTGACGCGAGTGCCGGAGGGGCATACCCTGCACCGGCTCGCCTACCGGCACGAACAGCGCCTGGCCGGTGCGATGGTGCGGGTATCGAGTCCGCAGGGAAAATTCGCCGCGGGTGCTGCCCGGGTGGACGGGCGTATCCTGCTGCGGTCGCAGGCGTGGGGCAAACATCTGCTGCACGAGTACGAGGGCGAGCTGTTCGTCCACGTCCACCTGGGGCTGTACGGCACGTTCACCGAATCCGGTCTGCCGATGCCGGATCCGGTGGGGCAGGTGCGAATGCGGATGTCGGGTACGGGTCGCGACGGGTCCGGGTTCGGCACCGATCTGCGCGGGCCGACGGCCTGCGAGATCCTGACACCGCCGGAGGTGACGGCGCTCGTCGACCGGCTCGGACCCGACCCGTTGCGTTCCGATGCCGACCCGGACCGGGCCTGGGCGCGGATCAGCCGCTCCCGGCGCAGTATCGGCTCCTTGCTGATGGATCAGAGCGTGATCGCGGGGGTCGGTAATGTCTACCGTGCCGAAGTGCTGTTCCGGCACGGTATTTCCCCGTCGCGACCCGGTACCGGGGTCACCCCGGACGAATGGTCGGCGCTGTGGGCGGATCTCGTCGGCCTGATGCGGGTGGGGGTGCGCCGCGGGAAGATGCACGTGGTGCGCCCCGAACACGATCACGGCGCGCCGTCCTACGCTGCCGACCGGCCCCGTACCTACGTCTACCGGCGGGCAGGCGAGCCGTGCCGCTGCTGTGCCGCGCCGGTGCGGCACAGCGTTCTGGAGGGCCGGAACCTGTTCTGGTGCGCCGGCTGCCAGCCCGGCTGAGCCTGCACGTTCGGGTCCGCGCGGTCGGTTACGGCGGCATCCACCCGGCCGGCCAGGGCGGTATCGACTCAGCCCGCCACGGCGGCACCGACTCAGCCGGCGACGGCGGTATCGACCGCCTCGTCTGCGGGTTCGGCGCCGACGTAGCGGCGCCCGCCCGCCGTTTTCGCCGAGTACATAGCGAGATCCGCGCGGCGCAGTAGTTCGGCCAGTTCGGCGCGGTCCTCGGGCGGCGAGTAGGTGGTGCCGACACTGGCCGATACCGGTACCGGACCCGCCGCGGTCCATACCGAATCATTGAGGGCGAGTACGATATTCGCGGCCAGTTCGGCGACGCGATCCTTGTCGAGACCGGCCGCGAGTACGAATTCGTCGCCGCCGTAGCGGCAGACCACGGTCCCCGGCGGCGCCACCTCACGCAGGCGTTGTGCGAGTTCGACCAATACCTCGTCGCCGACGGCGTGGCCGTAGTTGTCGTTGATCTGCTTGAACCGGTCCAGATCCACCACCAGCAGCCCGACCCCGCGTTGCGGGTGATCGGCCATCTGCCGGACCCGTTTGCGCAGCAGGGTGCGGTTGGCCAGGCCGGTGAGCGCGTCATGGGTGGCTTCGTGTTCGAGCCGCTGTTGGAGGGCGGCGAATTCACGCACCCGTTGGGTGGCTTCGTCGGAGAAGTTCTTCTTCTGCTGAGCCAATGCCAGCTCCTGCAATGCCTGCGCGTAGCTGTCGATGGCCTGACTGGCCACGAGCGGCCACTGGGTGGCCACCAGGGAGCCCCGTGGTCCGGCGGGGAAGCCCAGCAGGGTGCGGGTCACCAGGGCGAGCATCCGGACCTGGTGCAGCGGCTCCGCGCACAGCCGCGCCCCGAGCCGGCGGGCAGCGCGAATCGGGAACGGATCGGACACCGTGAGCTCGAGTAGCTGCTCGAGGATATCGACGAGAACAGGTTCGATCTCGGCCGCGGTGATATCGGCATCGGGCTGGGCACCGGCCGCCACGGCCCATTCGCGGGCGGTGGAATGGATGGGGGGCCGGCTCTCAGCAGGCATTGCGATCACCGCAGGCGGAGGTAATCGCGCCGCGAATACGCGGCTTCGGTGCCGGGGTCACCCGGCTCTGTAGTACTGCTGTGCGGATGGTCCACCTTGTCGGGTGCACGCTACCGCCCCCTTTCCAGATACCCCGTCCGGCAAGAAGATCGTAGCAAGATGGTGGGGCCCGGAGACCTACGTTCTAGAACAAGTTCTCGAACCCCGGAACAACAGCAATCTCTGGCGTATCGTTCGGAATCCGCCGGTGTTACACACTTTCGCGAAATTTTTTCCCGAGCGCCGGGGGAATGCCCGGCCATCGTGTTCGGGCGCCCGATCGTGCCGGTCCGGTTCCGCCGGCTCACAGGGGCGGCCGGGCGGCCGCCGGCGGTGCACCGGGAGCAGGAACGGGGGCTGATTGGCGAAAAGAAAGTGGTATTCGGTACAGTCGCTCATGCACACGGCATCATGGTGATCACGCTGCCGGACGCATGCGGGTGTAGTTCAATGGTAGAACCTCAGCCTTCCAAGCTGATGGTGCGGGTTCGATTCCCGTCACCCGCTCTCTCCGAGACCGGAAACCACCCCTTCGGGGGTACTACGGGGTGTGGCGCAGCTTGGTAGCGCACCCGCTTTGGGAGCGGGTGGTCGCAGGTTCAAATCCTGTCACCCCGACATTTCTCGTCGATTGCCGGAGCCGACCCGGTGGCCTCAGCTACGCGCCCGGAACGGCTGCTTACCGTTGGGTGCCCCGTTCCGGCGGGCCGGGTAGGCGCGTGGCGGTGGCGGAGTCTCCACGGGGAGTTCGGCCCGGCGGCCGAAAGCCTGGTCGATCAGCTCCGATGCGGCCCGGGTGACGATGAGGCGCGCGATGGCGAGATCGGTTTCCAGTTTGGTGCGGTCTTTGATGCTTCGCTCGGACTGCTCGTAGCTCTTTCCGGCGAGGATATGGAAGATCTCGGCGGCATAGCGATCGGCGATACGGTCGCAATCGGCGCGGAGGCGCTCGATGAGCTGGAAGGTGGCATTGGGGGGCAGGCCCGCGTCGTCGAGTCGGGTGGCCAGATCGCTGCACCGCGGGTTGGTGACCCGGTAGACGTCGAACGGGTCGTCGCTGGCGGCGAGAGCCTGTTGAACGTACTCGGGTAGTTCGTAGGCCGGTTCCTCGGGTTCCGGCGCGGGAGGATGGTCCGGTGACGGGTGCTCGGACGCGTTCGGGTTCTGATCGGTGACGCCCAGGACGTCGGCGAGGCCGTCCCCGCGGTCCCAGGCAGAGAGCAGCTCGCGGATGCCGTTGAGTTTCATACCGCGGCCCAGCAGCCGGCTGATGGTCTGCAGCCGGTTCAGGTGATCGGAGTCGTAGTAGCCGATGCGTCCCCGGACATCAGGTGAGGGCAGCAGCCCACGCTCGTGGTACACGCGGACACTGCGCACGGTGGTCTCGGCGGCCCGCGCCAGCTCGTCGATCGTGTACTCGGATTCGCCAGGCATACCTATAGGAAACCATACTTGGGACCGTAGATAAACGGTCCGTAACCAAACGAACCGCTGTATGACGGCTTGAAATTGTGAAATGAAGATCAACGTACCGTTAAGTAGCGGTACGAGGCCTTGCTTCCAGGCCTGTCGATGTTCTACCGTCGTGATACAGCTGACACCAGCTGTTTCCGGGGACTGTTGAGCAGCCCTGACGATCCGCCCGACCAACGGGACACGTATCGGTACCCCCGGCGTGCCCTCGGCAGTTCCGGAGACGGTGATGAGCACAATACGAGTACGGTCGTTGAGCGTTGTCCTACCTCGCAAAACAACTGAGTCGCGGGTTTCCGCGCCACCCCCTTCCGTATCGGTGAAGTCGGCGCAGCGCCCACCGTGCGCGGAGCTGCCGGACAGCTGGGACCTGGATTCCGGCACCCCCGACGCCTGGCATTCGGCAGTACGTACTTGCTATGGCTGCCCCTTGTTCGAACAGTGTGCGCGCCTGGCGCAGACTCTCATCGAGCGGGGCGATGCACCGCGAGCCATGATCTGGGCGGGCATCGCCTATGACAACTCGGGCAACGTCATAGAGAACTTGGACCGGCATCGCACCGTGCCGATCGATCACAAACGGCCGATGCGGATCATCCGCAACGGCCCGCGCCCCACTCACGGCGCAGTGGTTTCCGGTGCGCCCAAACGTCATATCGTCCTGGGCCGCCCGCTCCAGCCGACGGGGACCGCTGCTGTCTGACTATGCTGCGGGGGCAAGCGCGGATCTATTTCTGGTGGTGCGTAGATGACAATCCTGGCGTTGGAGATCGGCACGACTCGGCTCGCTGCGATCGAGATCGCCGACGATGTGGGCTCCGACGAGGTCCAGCAGATACCGATACCGCGACAGGGCACCTGGGACAAGGTCCGCGAACTCCTGCTCCGAATAGCGGCGGGCCGGGAGGTCACCGCGGTGGGGATCGCCTCCAGCGGGCCTATCGATATGGCCTCCGGTGTCGTGGCACCCGCGCAGCTCCAGGAATGGCAGGCCGGTTTCCCGCTGGTCGAATCGGTCCAGAAGCTTTTTCCCGCCGCCGCCGTAGCGATGGCCTTGGACGGCGTATGTCTTGCGCTGGCCGAACGGCATTTCGGGGCAACTCGTGAGGTGATGGATTCGCTGTCGATTCTGCTGTCGGAGACGGTGTTCGGCGGGGTGATGGTGGGTGGTTTCGTGGTGGTCGGGCGGACCGGTAACGCCGGCCAGATCGGGCATGTCCTCGTGCCCGGCCACGACGATCCTTGTGCTTGCGGGGGCCGCGGCTGCCTGGAATCGGTGGCGGGTGCGCCGGCTGTGACGGCTTGGGCCCGGAAGCAGGGCTGGGCCGGGGATTCCGTGGCCGGTCTCGCGGCGGACGCGCAGGCCGGAGACCGTATCGCTGTGGCTGCGCTGGAACGAGCCGGGACCGCTGTGGGCCGGACGATCGCATCGGCGGCAGCCCTGCTGGATATCGATCGGGTCGTTGTCGGCGGGCCCATCGCCACCGCGGGTTCCGCGCTGTGGAAACCGCTGCAGAACGCGGTCGCGATGCATGCGCGGTTGCCCTTTCTCCCCGGGTTGCGCGTGGTTCCCTCCGAGTTGGCGGATCTGGGTCTGCTGGCGGGTGCGGGGGTTATCGCGCTGACCTCGCAGAATGAGTGATCCGCGCGCCGCACGGTAATTTTCGGCGCCCCGCCGGTCGTCGCGGCGGTCGGCGGGGGCGTCTCGCGGCCGGGTTCGGCCCCTTCATCCAGGACCCGAATCGGCTGTGTTCGTATCGGATTCCGTATCATTGCCTGTTCGGGTGGCCGACGGGGCGTGTTTCTCCGGCGGCGGCCTCGGGGCGGAATTCCGCGGCGCGTGGCGTATCGGTCTCGAGTTCACTGTTGAGCGTACCGCTGTGTAACGGTACATTATCTTCTGCGGGCGTTGTCGCGATAGTGACACGCACCGCGTGAAACGGTTGGACGCACGCGATGAGAGGGCGCAGTGATCCCCTGGGTGACGGTCGAAACTTTGGCGCCGGAAGGGTTCTCGGTCGCGTCGGTCGGGGATGCCGCACGCGAGTTCGCCGACTGGCGTCGTGTATTGCAGCGACAGTTCGCACGCACCCCAGCTCTCTACGATGGATTGAACACACGCGATATCGCCGAGGCCTTGCGCACCGCCACAGTGGGCGCCACCGACCTGGATCGCACCTTCACCACTCGATCCGGGCCGCACCGGCTGATGGTCCGGCCGGTATTCGGGCCCACCGGGGAAGTGCACGCGGTGCGCTGGTGGGCCGGACCCGCGGACGGTCACGTACCGCCGCTCCCCGCGGCGGTCGGCGCCATCTGGGATGTGGAAAGTCAGACCCTTGCGCAGCCCAGCGGTATCACGGCGCTGTCGGGTAGCGCGCCCGAAGAGTATGTGCCACGGATGTCGATCGCCGAATTCTTCCATCGTGTCTCGGCATTCGACCGGCACGCGGAAGTCCTCGACCTCCTGTACGGCCCCGCGGCCGGTGACAAAATGCAATTCGAGGTCACTGTGCTTCGTAATGCCGGGCGGGCAACCCGCTGGCGGATCTCCGCGCGGGCCCGCAACGACGAACACACCCGGGGTGCGTGGTGGCTTATCGAGGACATCACGTCCGAGGACAATCCGGCCATCTGGCCGACTCTGGAGAGTGTCGGCCTGCGGGAGGCGCACCGCCGGGCGGGCAACCATCTCGCGGTGGTCCAGTTGGGACATACCAGTATTTCGCACTGGCTCACCGATCCGGCGCCGTGGATACGCTGGGACTATCTGTTCCGGCCGGTCGATGTCTTCCATCCCGACGATCGGGTCCGGTTGGTGGAACTCGGTTCCCGGGTCCGAGGCGGAGAGAGCGCCGGCGTGACGGTGCGGGCATTGAACTACAGCGGCGGTTACACCCCGACCTCGCTGCTGCTGTATCCGTACCCGGGATTCTCCAACCGGGAGCTGGCCATCGCCCAGCTGGTGCGGGTGGCCGACGATATCCCCGTGGTGGAACCGGACCTGACAGGTCCGGTCGCATCGGAGAGTCCTATCGGCTATGACGATCAGCTGCGGTTCCGGTTGGCGGGCCGGCTACGGCACAGTCCAGTGTCCTGAGAACGGGCGTATACGCGGGTCCCCATGTCTGGGAAGATGTTTTTCTGGCAGTGGACAGGCTGCTCTCTACCATTCCGAGAGTGAGGACTGGGGCGGCTGGACGCGCGGATTCGGGCGAGGCACTGCTTCGCCAGATGGCCGCGCGGCGCCGGCGCGACAATATCGTCGTCGTGGTCCTGGCGGTGCTCGCGGTTCTCGGCGGTGGGCACGCCGTCTACAGCTTTTTCGCCCCCGATCCCGCCCCTCCGGGAGATGAGGAGATGGTGGGTGTTACGGGGCACGCGAGCTTGGCGGCATCGTTCGCCCAGGATTTCGTTGTTACGTATCTGAGCGCCGACGCGAACGATCAGGACGCGCTGTCGCGTTACGTCGACGGAACACAGCGGATCTCCTTACCGAAGACAGGTGCACAGGTCAACGCGCCACTGGTGGTCTATGTAGCCCGCACTCTCGACGCCGGCGCTGTCGAGGTGTGGTCGGTGACTGTATCGGTGCAGATGGGCCGGCCCGGATCGGGCGCCGCGCGGCATTACTACCGAGTCCCGGTGTCGGTGTCCGAGGGCAGTCTGCGTGCGCTCACCCTGCCCGCCGCCGTCGAACCGCCCGCAGTGGGCTCGGATCTGGCGCAGGCATATTCGTCCCCGTGCGGCGAGGAAACGGCATTCGCTCAGGTTGCCACCGGATTCCTGAACGCATATCTGACCGGCGCCGGTGATGTGGCGCGTTATGTCACCGTCGACTCCGGAATCTCGGCACTGCGACCGGGGCCGTTCACCGAACTCGGCACCGTGACCGTGACCGCCGAGGATTCCGGCTGCGGGACCGCCGGCACCAGCGCGCAGGTGTTGGCAACAGTCACCCCGAAAGGGGCAACCGGGACCGCGCCGGCGCTGGCCTACCCGCTCACCATGGTCCGCGGTGAGGGGCAGTGGCAGGTGCGGGCCATCGAGACACTCCCGGCGCTGAAGGAGCCACTGACCCTGGTCGTGCCACCGGGGGAGAACACCGGCCCCGCCACCGGCAGCACCACGGGAGCCCCGACGAGTACCGCGGAGATCCCCCCGGCGACCCAGAACTGATACGAGGCGGCAACCATGAGCAATCTCAGCAATATCCTCTACGGCATCCTGGTATTCGTACGCTGGGCCGGACTGATCCTCATCACCATCGTCTCGATGGCCGTGCTGATCTCGGAGGCCGCGAAATCCAAGCTGTCCCCGGCCAAGATTCTCGGTGTCGCGGGTTCGGCGATTCTGGCTGCCGTACTCTTCTGGATGCTGCCGACACTGGTGAACTTCGCCCGCGCGGACGCCAATATGATCGTCCCGGACCACCCCGTCGGGGGCGGTTATCAGTGACCACGCAGGTGATCAAGATCTTCACGCCGGTCAAACGTGTCCCCACCATGATCGGCAAGGCACAGAACGGGCAGAAGTTGCCGTTCGGGCCCTATACCTTGCCGCAGGTGGCAGGTGTCGCCATCGGTTTGATCATCACGGGCGCAGCGGCGATGACCCTGCCCGCGAATCCGGCGATCACCTTCCTGGCCGGGCTGGCGCTCACGGCCGTGCTCGGTTTTGCGCTGGGCCTCGTCCCGTACACGGGTGTGCGGTTGTTCTCGCGGATGGTCTGGTTCGCACGACTGATCTGCTACCCGAAACCGGTTCTTGCCTCGGGGATGCCGGTGACCCCCGAATCGGCCCGGATCACTATGTTCGTCGAGGAAACCGTGGTGGCGATCCTGCCGCACGAACCGGTTTCGGGTAGTCCACGGAAAAGCCGCGCCCAACGGGTCTCCGCCCGGGGCGGTCAACTACTGGATCTGCTGAACACGAGCCGGGTCCCGCGCACCGTGGAGGTGGTGGACTCGAGCCCACCGGCATCGAGCTGGCGGTCGATGATCAGCAGTAACGGGGGGCGATCGGCGAGCGGAGAGGGACGCTGATGGGGTTCAACCGGGATCTGCAACCCACGGCCGCGATTCGCGGGCATCTCCAGTTCACCCATTCCGGTCTGGTGACGGCCACGTACTTCATCACGCCGCTCGGGTACGGCCTGCGTAAGGCCGGAGATAAATTCGATGTCAAACTCGCGCACCATGCCCTGATAAACAACCTGCCGAACGGGTCGCTGCTGCTGGGGATCCAGGCTCGGCAGAACACTCTCGACGTGCTGAGCAAAATGGTCGAGGGTGTGGATCTGGACGAATGCGCCGACTACGCCGACGAGGTGTTCGCCTCCTATGAGCGGGTCCGGGCCATCTCCCCGCAGACCCGGATCTATCTGCTGTCCATTCCGGTGGGTACCGCGAGTACCGGCGGAATATCCGCGCTTTCCCGGATGTGGCGGGGGAGTACGACGACCATCGATGCCACCGCCGTCTCGCGGGCCGAACTGGACGCCTACGAAGAAGAAGCCAACGAGATCCTGTCCCGGGTCGGCGGTGAATTCGATCCGGTGCCGGTGCCTGCTGCCCTGTTCCAATGGTTGTGGGAGCACTATCTGGCGCGCGGTGCGGTCGGTGATCCGGTGGCGCCGACCCGCGCGGGTGCGCTCGACGAGGCAACGGCGGCGGTTTTCAAATCCGCGGCACTGGACGAAGGTGCCCGGGCCGATTCTCAGCGCCGGCTGCGCCCTTCGTTCGTTCCGGTGATCAAGGTGGTGCAACCTGATACCGGATACCGTCCGTCCTACCAGGCGATGCTGACCCCGCGGTCGTTCCCCTATTCCGGAATGATGTTCCCGGGCGGTAGCGAGTTCCTGAATGTGATCGACGGTCTCGGCGGCGCCGTCACCGTCGACTGGGGAATGCGAATCTCCACCAAACCCGCCGATCAGGTGCTGAAGAACAACGAGGTGAACCTGCGCCGTCTCGGCGAACAGATGGACCAGCGTGATCAGGAGGTTTCGTTCGCGCAGAACACGCTCATGTCCAAGGCGCAGATGCTGGGCGAATACAACCAGCACTTCGAGGTCAACGGCGGGGAATCGGAGGTGTCCTTCACCACCGTGATCGCCGTTGGCGGGCCGTCCCGGGACGAGACCATGGATGCGGTGAACACTCTGCGCCGCCGCTACAAGCGGTTCCAAGTGGAAATGGCTGCGCCGGTCGGTGCCCAGGTGGATTTGTGGTCGCTGCTGGTCCCCGGAAGTCCACCGCGCCGGGCGTTCGACGATTTCGCCCATATCGTGCCTTCGGATATGTGGGCGGGTTTCGTTCCGTTCACGACGAGCCAGATCGGTGACGACAGCGGTCCGGTGATCGGACTCAACCTGCTGTCCGGGCATTTCGAGCCTATCCACTTCGGGATCATGGAGGCTGCGCTGCACGACCTCTCCGCGTCCTTCGCGGTCACCGGCGAACTCGGTTCGGGCAAATCGTATTTCCTGAAACTCATGGCCGTGCTCGTTCACGATATGGGCGGGCAGTTCCTGGCGATCGACCGAAGCCAGGTGGGGGAGTGGGAGCATTTCGCCGCCGCCATCGACGATGCGGTGGTCATCGACTTGGCGAACCCGTCGGTCTCGCTGGATCCGCTGCGGTTGTTCGACCCCCGCGTCGCCGGCGAACGCGCGCTGGATTCCGTGCTGCCGTTGCTCGATCTATCGCCCACCTCGGGTACCGGTGCGGTGATCAGCAACCTGCTGTCGCCCAAAGGGATCGCCGAGCACAACATCGCCAGCCTCCTGGACCTCTACCGGGTGGTGTGCCGGTTGCGCGACGAGCCCGGGGCCCTCGACGAATACGCGGATCTGGCGTCCCGGCTGGGAACCATCGTCGAACGAGTACCGGTGCTGTTCGACCCGAATCTCGCACCCATCCGGCTGGATGCCGCCGCCACCGTGGTCCGCAGTCACAACTTGGCCCTGCCGACGGCCGAGGAACTGACCACCCCGCACCTGTACAACCGGCTGCCCTTGACCAAACGACTCGGGACCGCGCTCTACGAGCTCGTGGGCGTGACCGCGCGGGAAGCGTTCCTTTCCGACAACGGACGTTTCGGGTTGCTCGTCGGCGACGAAGCGCACCATTTCACGCAGACTCAGGTCGGTGCGTCGGTGACCTCGGATTTCAGTCGTGACGGCCGTAAACATCTCGCCGCGATCGGGCTGGCCTCCCACGATCCCGCCACCGACTTCCAAGGCGCGGCACATAATCTCATTCCGAACCGGTTCGTCTTCCGGCAGCGGGACGAAACCCTGGCCCGCAACAGCCTCGAGTGGCTGGGCGTGGACCTGGAGGAGGCCCCGTACCTGTTGCAGGCCCTGCGCGAGGAGACCTCGCCGCCGGTGGGAGCCGGACGGCAGGTACCGGAAGAGCGCCGCGGTGAGATGTTCATGCGGGACGCGTTGAGCCGGATCGGGCGTGGCAAAGTGCTCGGGCCGGCCCGAGCGGACCGAGCGGAGGCCATCACCAGTACGCCGACCGTGGCGCCCCGTACTGCCCGGAGGGAATCGGAGGCTGTCCGCTGAGTCCGCTGGGGCGGCGGGTGAATCGGTTGTGGTGGCGTCGGACGAAAAGTCGAATACGAAGTCGAAGAAAAAGCTGATCGTGGTGCTGGCTGCCATGTTGTTGTGCTGCTGCGGCGGGCCCGCGCTCATGGTCGGGGGGCCGTTCGCCGAGTTGACATCGATGGCGAAACAGGATTTCGGGCGCCAGTGCGATATCGCGCTAGGACCGGCCACCGGTACAGCGCCTACCACCGCGACTCCCACCAGCACCCGCACCGGATCGGTTCCCACCGCGCCCGGATCGCCCACCTCTACTCCCACCGGTAACCCGTACGCATCCTTGACCTTCGCGGCCGACGACCCGGCCGTCGCACCGCGAGACCGGGAATGTGCGTCGGCCATGCGGGTGGCTCCCCGTCAAGGTCCGGCCCTCCAAGAGGGCAGCAACGCTCCCGCCGCGGTATGCGCCGCCGATCTCGCCCTGAGGTATCCCGAGGCGGGCGGTGCGGCGGATCCGGCGGAGTATGTCCGAGACGTGATCTACAGCGCCTCGCTGGCCATCTCGTCGCAACGATGCCTTCCCGGTCGTGCGCCCTATGCTGCCGCAGCGGAGAACTGCGGTGACACCACGAACGGCGAACCGGTGATCTTGCCGGAAACCGTGCGGGAGCAGGCGTTCTGTGGGCATGCGGTAGATCCTGCCGCAATATCGGCCGGTGATCTGGTGTTCTGGGATTACCGGGACAACGCCGCGCACCGGGCGGGCATAGCGCTGGGTTCCGATGAGTTGGTGACGGTCGAGGGCGGGGAGTTCGTCCGGTCGGGTATCCCCGGCGCCGGGCACGTCCAGATCAAACGGGTATTGCGGGAGGTGTCGTGACCAGCGCGGAAATCGGGCCGTTCGCAGTAGAGGCCGAGTACGACGACGATCCGGAGAACGATGGTGCTCCCGGAACCGGATCCCCGTGGACCGGTGAGCGCCGGCGGTGGGGCGCAGGCGGCGGCAATCCGAGCGTGCCCGGCGCACCGGCAGCGCCGCCCGGCCCCGCCCCATCGTCCGGCGCCACCGCGACCCCGGTAGCCCAGTCCGTGCCGGCGCCGGCAGCGCCGCCCCCGGGCCTCGCGCTACCTGGTCTGCCGGTCCTTCCGTTGCCAGGCGTGCCCGTACCGGCAGCCGGTACACATCCGGCACCGGCGCAGCCCGCGGCAGGCCCCGCACCCGCTTCGGCCCCGGTGGCGGACAGGCGCGCGGAAGCCGAACCCGAGCCACTGGTCGATCCCGAGATGCTGGCGCGGATGGCGCCCATGGCGATGATGGCGGGCGCGGCCCTACTACCCATGATCGGGTCGGCGCTCTCGGGCCTCACGGGTGGCGCCGGTGGTGCGGCGCCTGTAGCCGAAGACGGCGCGACGGGAATGTCGCCGGAAGCCGACCGTGCGATGAAGGTGCTGAAACTTCTCGAGGATATGTACGGCGAGGGTGAGCCCAAAGACCCCGAGATGAAGAAATTGAAGGAGGAAGCCGGCAAATCGGATTCCTCCTCCAGCGGTGCCGGGCCCGCCATGTTGAAGGCCAGGATGCTGTTCCAGGACAATGCCGTGACCGCCTTCAACAACCTCGACAAACAACTGGCCAAATACATTTCCGGTCTGGCGGGATCGAACAAGATCGACAAGAATGCGGTGCGGTCGCTGTTGAAGCAGGTCAATGCGGCCCTGGCCGAGCTCGGGCCGATGGCGTACACCAAGGAAGGCCAGCAGAAGGTACGCAAGATCCTCACCGTGGCCCTGGAGGCGGCGCACAAGATCGTCGCCGGCGGGTCGGCGAATGCCGGTGACGCCGCCTCCGCCATCAACCAGTTGACCAATCAGTACCTGTACAACCTGTTGGGCAAGGAGCTGCCCGGCGGGGTGAAATTCGCGTCGGGCAAGAGCAAGGGTAAGGGCGAGACCCCGATCGAAGGGGGGTCCGCTCGTGCGCAGCATGCTGTGAAGACCGCTCTGAACCAGGTCGGCGATCCTTATGTATGGGGAGCCGAAGGGCCGAACAGCTTCGACTGTTCGGGTCTCATGCAGTACGCGGCGAAGAAAGCCGGCGTGAACATCCCCCGGGTCGCCGACGATCAATTCAATTCGCTGCCGAAGGTGGCGAACAAGAATATCCAGCCCGGTGACCTGATCTTCCCCGAGAGCAGTTACAAGAACGGGGAGATGGGGCATGTGATGATGTACATCGGTGACGGCAAGTGCGTGGAAGCACCGAGCCGCGGCAAGGATGTCCGAGTCACCGATTTGCCGCCTAGTTTCGCGGCGCGGCGCTGGGCCGACTGAACCGGCCCGACAGGTGCCGATCCGCCGCTGTCCTCACGGATCGAAGGGATCCAGGCCTTCGCTCGGATCGAGATGGTCGAGATTGGCCAGCCGCAGATGCCACCGGTAGAGGTCGCGCTGGGCGGCGAGGTCGGCCGGATTCGCCGCGAAAGAGTTTGCTGCCGACTCGAATCCTCGCGCGGCCTGGTTGCCGATCGCCCAGCGGGTATCGCGGCCGACCATATTCCATTCCTCGGGAGTGATCGCCCGGCGCAGTGCGATATCGGAGTCCCAATGCTGCTGGACCCGGTTCATGAAGTTCTGGTCGATCACAGCTCCGGGGCGCGGCCGGTTGGTGTGGCGCCGGAAGTTGGTTCCTGCCATCGCGGCCTGGGCCGCGAAGGCCGCGCGAGCCTCCAACGGATCGGTCGGGCGCATATGGTTTTCGACGGCGCGGGCCGCGGCGATCGCTTTCTGCAATGGTTTCCAGCCATAAGGATTGCCGGACATACTCGAGTTCATGGCAGCGAGTGCACGCAAACTCTGGTTTGCCACTGCATCAGGGGCTCCGCCGGCGAGCAGTACGGCATTCAGCCAGTTGCCCGGAACTTTCATATCGCCCAGCCCGTCGAGAGCGTTCGCGACGCCGAGTGCGGTGTTCATGCCCCCGAAGGGCGCGGCGCGTTGCTGCGCTCTCATCAGCCAGTTGGTGCGGCCCTGTTGCGACCAGTCGTACATCTGCTGGCGTGACGCCGCGGAGCGGATATTTGCGAGATCCGAGGCTTTCTTGCCCCGGGCCAACGGGTTCAACGGGCTCGGAGTGGCCATCATGAGCCAGCCGGTGATCGGCGAGCTGTTGATCGTGCTCAGCGCAGCGAGCATACCCAGCCCGCTCAGCGAACCGCCGCCACCCGATCCACCGGCACCGACACCCATACCGAGTGCCGTACCACCGCCGCTACCACCCCCACCACCGCTTTGACCGCCCTGGATGGCCATCGCGAACCGATTGGCCACCCAGCTGTTCCCGCGGTCCAGGCTCTTGCTGAGGCGGCGGATCTGGGCGATGGCCACGATTTCCACCACACAGGCGATCACGATCACCGAAATCACCTGGCCGGGTGCCTGGTCGAACAGATTACTCATGAAGAGTATGTATATGCCCAGGAAGCATGTAAAGGCGGTCATTCGTGCCGCGGAGATGAATCCGTCGACGACGTTGCGGACCAAGTAGGTTTGTGTCGGTCCGTAGACGAAACCGCCCGCCGCGAAACCGAGTATCGCCATGAAGCCGTGATAAATGGTGTCCAAGGCCGCTTTGGTGACTTTCAATGCCAGATAGATCGCGAACAAGAGCAGCAGGGTTGCGCAGACCAGCAGGATCAACCCGGTGCCGACCTGTCCCATCGTCGGATTGTCGGCTTTGGTGGACGCGGCCTTGTTGTTGCAGTCTTCCATTGCCTTCCGGACATTGGCGTCGTCTCCGGAGAGCACACCGGAACTCCAGGCCGAGCGGCAGGAATAGTAGTTGTCGACGACGTGCCCGAAGTTCCACACCTGCACCGGTTTCCGAGCGAAATTATCGGCCAGGTCGTTCTGCATCCCGGTGACCAGTGTCGACGGATTCGGGCTACCGTCGCCGGTGAGGCCGGCCGCGACCGATATCCCGACATCGCGGCCCACAGTGAGCAACCCATCCGATGAGAGCACATCGTGCAACGGTTCGGCGAGGAAAATCGGGCCGAGCACCGCCACACCGAACATTGTGACCACCTGCATGGTGGCCTTACCCGGAAAACCGCGGACGATGAACCAACCCACGAAGAACGCGCCGATGGTGACCGCGGTGATCAGCACCATGGGGGTCGCGACCTGGCCGACAAAAGCATCGGCCACTCCGATGAGGGCGTCGGCGAACATATCGAGCCAAGCGAAACTCAGGGTGAACCCGATAATCCAGATCGCTGTGGTGACGATGGATATATAGCCGACGAACTCCACACCGAGAAGGGTCCACAGAATTGTGTTCCCCGGGTTCAGTAGATCCCCTCTGTCGGTGGCGAATGTGTAGCTCGCGAGGGGAACGCCTTCGGAATCCCGGACATTCATCCAGCTGAGACCGTCGACCTGGGAAACGCCGCTGCTCACCTGGGCAGTGGCCACGGCGCCGACGATGCCCGGGAATACGACCAGAACGAAAAAGATCGCCAGTGCCCACAGCATCCGCCGCCGCCAGGGGCGTTCGCGTACCCAATCCTTGGCTCGGCGAACGAGAGTATCGGGATACCAGCGCAGTGGATTCCAGAGCCGGTGCTCCGCGGCGGAGGCGCGGACGGTGGTGCCGGTGTGCGCTGAAACTGCCGGCCGGGTCGGTGTGGTCATCGAGCGCTCACCGCCGGTTTTCGGAATCCGGGGCCATCGGCGCATCCGGCCGGCGGCCGCGGTTCGCAGGCCCTGGGGATCGGCACGGACCGCTGGTCGCATCGGCTCCGCAGCTCGAAGTACGCAGGTTCATCAAGGCTTCCTCCTGCGTCGTCATTCAGCTCTGGCCTGGGTGAGGGTATCCGTGCGCGAGCACGCGGCTGCACGCTCGATAATGCCCTGTTCCAGCAGGTCAGGGATTCCCCGTGCTGGGAATCCAGGACAATGAGGGCATCACGAAGGGAGGCGCGCATGGTCGGCTGCCGATGCCGGGTGCCTTCTCTCGGCCGGTTCGGAACAGGCCACCGTGGGCGGCGCCGCGGGCTGTTGTCCGTGGCGGTGCGCCGTGCTCTTCGAGGCCGGTGAGGTCGTGGGACTCGGCGACTTCTTCGAAAACAACTGGGACGAACTCGTAGTCGGAACGGTGAGCGTGGTGGGGTTCACGCTCGGGGGTCCGCCGTTGGCCATCGTTCTCGGCTCTGTGGCGGGCGGAATCACCTCCGCTGCACAGAACGAAGACCCACTGCGTGGGGCGGCGTTCGCAGCGGTGGGCGGATTATTCGGTGGTGCCGCAAGTTTCGGTGTGAAGGGAATTCTGGGGGCAGGCGGCAGCGTCCTGGCCCGCAACCTGGGGTGGCGAGGAGCGCTCCCGAGGGCGCTGAACGGTGGACATGTCGCGGCGTGGAAGACTTATGCAGGCCTGCTGGGGGCGGCGACCACCGGGTGGACGGCGGACGGTGCAGTGCGGGACACGGTATACCAGCATCTCGGATACCCCGCCATACCCCTGATCGATATCAGCGCCGAGGAACTCTCCGACATTCCCGACGATATGCCCCATATCTACATGCCCGATCCGCACAAGCTGCCCGAAGGCCTCGAATTCACCGGGGCGATGCAACAAAACTTCCGGACGCTTCCCACCCTCGCATTCGACAGCTGGATCGCTCTCGGTGAGAAGCCCGTAGAGGCGCAGAAACTGCCGGAGGAAATCGACGTCACCGATATCTTCGGAGAAGAACACGCCGGGATACCGAGCTACGCGCACCGGGTCGAACTGTTGCGGGATCGGTACGCCGCGATACGGTCGCGATCCGTAATCGTGGCGGAGGCTGTGAAACGGTCTTCGTCGCTCTGCCGAGGAGGTCGATACGACCTGGCGGCATCGATCACCGCACAGAACAAATACGCGGGTACCGATCCGCGCGATATGAAGAATCTCATGGTTTTGCTCGCCGAGCACAATGAGAAGCTGAGCGAGGCGAGCGGCATCCCTGTTTACTTCGTCGATCCACAACGGCTGGGCGAGGGGATGCAGAGCGAGGACGCGTACACGTTCGTCCTGGTGGAGTCCGGCTATGCGAACGTCGAAACGCTCATGTCGTATTACGCCGGGCAGTTCGAGGAGTTGGCGGCGCAGGTGCAGCGGCAGGGATCCGATGACGAGGATTCCGGCTCGGAAGAAAAGAATCGCTCCGGCGACTCCACGGGCGATCCCGAGTTCGATCCCGCTGCCGCCGCTGCGGCAGAGGCGGCTGCGGCGGCAGAACGGTCGGCGGCCACCGAGCCCGGTCGCGTGCCGGCACCTGAGCCGTGGGATCTGAGTGCCGGTGCCGGTTCGGGCAACGACAACGATTCCGGGGCGGGGACAGAGACCGGTTCCGGCCCGGTGCACAGTGCATCAGGAGCGAGTGGCGGCGAACCTGCGGGTCCTGCTGCTGCCGGACAGCCGGGCATGATGCCGGCGGCCGCGGGCGTCGGTGGTCTGGGGTCGGCTTTCCAGGGAATGCTGCTGCCGCAGTTGTTGAAAGGAGCGCTGGGCAACCGGCGGAACGATCCGGAAGACAGGCTCCGCGCGCAGGACCGCGCCCCGGAGGACGGCACTTCCGTCACTGCGCTCCGGCCCGGGGTGGTTGCGTCGCCGAGTCCGGGACAACCGGCTACCGGGCAGAACGCCGGAGCGCCGGCGGCGCCCGCCGGACCGGCCAAGGCGGTATCACCACCAGCCGACAACTCCCCACCACCGGGAAGGGCGACCGGGCACGCCGAGTCCGGGCGTGTGGTGTACACATTCCCGGATGGACGTACCCAGGAGGTATCCGTTGTGGTGGCTCATGGACTGGACCGGGCCTTCGGCAATGCGGCAGGTACCGATGCCCAGGCCGCCTATGCCGGTACGGCGGCCGAGTGGTCGGATCCGAAGCAAATCGGTACGCGTATCGATCCCGCTCAGCTGACAACCGGCGACGTGGGACTGTGGGAGAACCGCAACGCCCTGCTGGTGGTCTTCCCGGCCGAATCCGCCGCCGAGGCGACGGTGGAAGCGGTGATCGACGGGGTACTGCAACCGGTGACCTCGCTCGCGGAAATGCGTGATGCAGAGGGCGCGTTCGGTGCGTTCAGCGGGTTCTTCCATCCGCCTGGTACCGAAGCGGCGGTATCGGCCGGAGCTGCGGATCGTTCAGGTGACGCCACCGTCGGTCCCGCTGCGGCCGACGTTGTGGTTCCGGCGTAGGAGGCACTGTGGTAGAGATCCGGGATGTCGCTGCGCTGGGTGTCGATCTCACAGTCTCTGGATTGACGAGTAGGTTCCTCGGCGGTGGCGGTGGTGGCAACGTCATCAAGCAGTTCGGTGGGGACACCGCCGGTGGTTTCGCCGGCGGTGCGGCAGCCGGGATGATCTCGAACGGTCCCAGCTGGAATTCTTTTTGGGAAGGCGGAGTCGCCGGCGCCGGTGGTGCGGCGGCCGGCTCGCTTCTCGGATTCGCCGGACGCAGGGCCCTCAAGCACTACGGCCCCAAGGCCGACGAGGGATTGTCCGAGGCCAGAGATGCGCACGCCGGTGCCGTGGACGAGGCCAATGCCCTGGACAGGGCAGATGATGCCGTCGAGGCCGCCGGAAAGAAATGGAATGATGCGGAGGCCGCGGTAGGTCGTGCGGAGGACAGTCTGACGACTGCGCAGGATCGATTGCGGCGTGCGGAGGCGAACCTGGCCGCCAACCCGGGAGACGATGCGTTGCAAGCGCGGGTGGGCGCCGCTCAGGATCGGGTGGATGCCGCCGAGGACGCATTGACGGCCGCGAAAAGAGCTCGGGACGAGGCCGGTGACGAGGTCGACAGTGCCTTGCGGGCATATGACGACGCGGATGCTGCCGCTCCTCGCATGGAGGATGCCGCCGACGCCGCTGCCGTCGCCGAACGTGCCGCGCAACGTAAGGCCGATATGTGGGGGACCAGCGGTCACGTGGCGAAGTACGGCCACCCTTCTCTGGTCGCGCTCGGGTCAGGCTTCGCGGTAGGCGCCGGCCCGATCGACTGGGGATCCGGCGGCGGCGGCGGCCCCGGCGGCGGCGGGACTGTTCCACTTGTATGGGACGGGCGTGCCGCGGCGGCAGGCCTCGCCGGAAAGCCGCCGTTTACGGAAACCGAAACCAATCCTGGCGTTGTGGTGACCTTGGGGCAGGGTGGCTTTCTGCTGCGGCCCCAGGCACTCAGCCCCGAACTGATCACTGCTTTCAGCGGAGCGACGGGGTCTTTCGCCGCCACGGTGGTCGACGTCTACAAGATGAGTGGTGATCTCGAGAAGAAGATAGAACTACGGCTCGACCCCGCCCCGCGCATGCCACAGGGGATCACCGTCGGTAGCGGCAGCGGTACCGATAGCTATGAAGAGGCCACCGACAGGGTGGATACTGCCCTGGACGAGCTCTACAAATCGGAGTTGGGTAACAAGGAGACTGCGGCGAAGGTCGAGGATATCTCGGCGACGGTCAAGGACAGCGTGGCGTCTGTGATCAACGGTCACAACAGTCAGGTGCAGCAACTCACGTCGACGGATCTCGAAATCAACTTCATGAAGCTGGTCTCGCAGGGGTTCGACGAACTGATCGGCATCCTGGAGAACGCCGCGAACGCGATGGACCGGGCGGCCTCGGGGATCGAGGATCCCAGCGCCGGCGACGCGGCGGCGGCCAAGCGGCTGAACGAGCGGGTGGGCAGTCTCGAGAACAGCCTCAACAATCCCGCGCTCTGGCCGGACGGCTCGCAAATCAAAACCCCCGACCCTGGCGGCCTCGATAACCTCGGTGTCGGTACTCCGAATCTTCCCGGCACGGCCAGTGCCGACCTGGCCGACGCGGCGAAACAAATGCAAGACCGGTCGAACGATGCACTGGAGGCGTCCACTCCGGACATACCGACCGCTCCGTCCAGCTCGCTCGGCGGTATCGCGAATCCGATGGCCGCAGCGGCGGGTAACAACCAGATGGACAGTCTGTTCCGCACGATGATGAACCAGATGATGATGTCGAAAATGTTGGGGCGTAACGCCGCCGACAGCGATTTGGCCCGCCGGGTCGACGATCTCGATCCCTCGCGCTACGACGTCGCGGCACAGCCCCAGATGCCCGCCACTCGTCCGGCGGCCACTACTCCATGGTCGACTCAACCGGCTACTCCACAGACACCGGCGCAGCCGGCCAATCATCAGTCGGGTCCACCCGCCGGCGCGACCTCCAACCAAACAGGTTCGGGGATGCCGAGGCGAGTACCGGGCGCGGACGGTCTGGTGGTTTACCCGCTCCCGGACGGCCGGACTCAGAAAATCACTCTCACGCGGGCTTTGGGGCTCGACAAAGGGTTCGCGAACAAGTCCGGCACCGACGCACAGGCCGCCTATGCGGGGACACCGGCCGCGTTCACCGATCACAAGGATATCGGTATGGCAATCGACCCGTCCCAGCTTTCCACGGGCGATGTCGCGATGTGGCGTCGTTCGGCGAAGGAGGACGGAAAGGTGCCCGCCGGTGCGAACGCGGTGGTCGGTACCGCTGTAGGGGGGCCCGCGAACGATGACAACTCGCCGGCGGAAGGCGCGGAGAAGCCCGAGGGACGACAGTCCGGCGATCCCGGAGGAGAACCGGAATATCGGACCGCGCTGCTCGTGGTCTTCGGGGACGGGGAGAGCGGCACGGTGGAAGCCATTGTGCAGGGCGAACTTCAGCCCTTCGACCCGGAGCTGGCGGATGCGGACGGGCCGATGGGTGAGTTCGCCGGGTTCAAACGTCCCAACGGGCTGGAGGACACCGGGGCCGACGGCCAGGATACCGATACGGCGATGAATACCGACCAGCCGGTGGCGGATATGCCGGCGCTGGCCGGTCCGGCGTGAGGGTGCGAGAGTAACAGGTGAGAGGAGACCGGTATGGCGTTGAATGTCGATCTCGGTGAGCTGGTGGCCGTAGCCGGGAAATCCGCAGATATGGCACGTCTCACCGGTGCCGCGATGCCGCGAGAATGGGTACTCCCCGCGGGGGCGGACCCGATCTCGGCACAGGCCGTTCCTCAGCTGAACGCCGATGCCGCGGCGCTGTTCAACGCAACTGTCGGAGTGCTGAACAGGATTCAGCGCGATGCGCACCACATCGGTCAGGCGGCAGTCGAGTACGCCGCGGCCGATGACGAAGGTGCCCGCCTGGTCGACGGGTCGGGCGGCAATCTGGTGGACAACCCGGTTCCGTCCGTGGAACAGGTGGGACTTCGCCGGGTACCGCCCGGATTACGCGATATGCCTGTGGTATCGGGAGATCCGCTGACCTTCGCGCAGCAGTTGCACAGTGGTCCGGGGCCGGAACCGGCTCATCGGTTCGCCGATTCGGTCCGGTTGTTCAACACCAGCTCCCGCGTTCAGGCCGCTGACGACATGGACCGTGCGGGATCGGTGCTGCAGCACTGGACCCCGGTGGGCTCCGAGGTGGCCACGCGATTCGCGACCTACCGCGGCTGGATGGACACGCTGGGCGACGCGATGGAGAAACTGGCCCAGGGGGCGGAGTCCTACGGCAACGCGTTCGCGCGAGCCAAAGCGAAACACCCGACTCCGGAAGAAATCATGGCTGCCCGGAAGAAGATGCTGGCGGCGGCGCGGTCCAAGAACGAGGTGGCGCTTGCCGCGGCGACCGCGGAATACAACGAAATGAACGTCCGGGCGGGTGAAGCGACGGGTTCGTATGTTTCCGAGACCGGGACGGGGGTCGCGAATTCGTCGGAGGGGTCCGGCGCGGCGGCAGCCCAGACCGGAGCGGGGTCGGGCGACCAGGGGCTGTCGCAGATGTTGCCCATGCTGATGAGCATGATGCAGCTGGGCCAAGACGGGCTGTCGCCGACCGAAGAGATCTCCGACGACTATTACGACGACTATTACGACGACTACGGTCTGGGCGATTACAGCGTCCCGTCGTACGGTAGTCCGACCGGCGGTACTCCCTCGATGCCCAGCGGGGGAATTCCGAGCGCGTCGGAGGTGCAGACGTTGTCCGGATCGACCGTGATGCCGCTGACGCCTGCCGTGGGTGGCAGCCTCGGTTCGCCGCCGCGGGTCCCGGGGGCGGACGGTGCGGCCGGTGGCTCGGGAAATTCCTACGGGCGTGGGGGAGCGCCGATGATGCCGATGATGCCGATGGGGGGAATGGGCGGTGCCGGGGCAGGAGGCGCGGGCGGTGGTGGCGACGAGCGCAACCGGATCGTTGCCTGGCACCCCGATCGCTTGATGTACGTCGATGACACTCCACACACCGAACCCGTTATCGGGGAACGGCCCACCATCGCGCCGACGGTCACACAACCGACCCCGGCCCCGGCCAATCAGGCCCCGACTCGCACCGGAGGCAACGCATGAGTATTCATCCCGATGTGCAGGCCGCGCTCGACGCGGCCCGAGAACTGCGGCACCGCATCGCCGATATGCGCGAGCGTATCGACGCGGTGCGCGCCCGGCGCCCGTCGCCGAGCGGCACGGTGATTCCGGAGGTCGACGCTATGGGCCGCTTGACGAGTTTGTATCTCGCTCCCGGGACCGCGGACCGATTCAGTGGCGAGGAACTGGTCGCCGAGATCATGGCTGCGATCCGGGAAAGCACGCAGGATGCGGCCCGTCAGTATCAGGTGATCATGGAGACGGTGATCACGGATGATGTCGCGGAGATCGCGGGCGATGACGCCCGGGAGCCGGCCGGGGTCGGAGATCCGGCGCGATGACCGCACCTGAGGAAGCCGACGTCGACGAGTCGGTATCCGCGGCCGACGCCATCGGGTGGCTGCACGAGGAAGGGCTGGCCCGGCTTGCGGCGTTGGGTGGCGATTCGGGTCATCCGACCGTCGCCTTCGCCGTGGACGTGGCGACCGGCATCATCACGAAGTACCCGGCGGCCAATGCCGGCATCGGCGCGGATTCGAGTACCGTCGGCGCCGACGATCTGCCGGGACCGCTGGAAACCGCTCGCCGACTCGTGATCGTGGGAATCACCAGTAGTGAACAGTTGCTGGTGGTGGATCTGGCGGGCTCGTTGGTGATGGGGATCAACGGTGACCGTCCCGAACTGGCCGCACGATCGTGGGTGAGCCAACTGCTCCTCAATCCCGAGGTCACGATTACCACCAACAGTGCCGAGGTCGCGCTCGGCGCCGGCCCGCGCTGTCGCAAGAGTTTCATTCCCGGCGGCGGCGGTTCGATCGTCAGTGTGGATGACGGTCGGCCGCCCGTCACCACCGTATCGATGAATTCCGATGCCGACGGTGCCGATTATCTGGAGTTGCTCGGTGACGGTTCCGGTGAGATGTATCTGGGGGCCCGGGTCTGGCAGCTACGCGTGGTGCTGACCATTGCCGACGCACCGTGGTCGGTGCTGTCGGAAACCCTGGCCGAATCGGCATAGTACAAGCGAGGAGATTGCGATGGCCGACGACTACGATGACTACACCGCTGACGGTTTCGACGATACGGCGGACGCGAAACCTCCTGCCGCGCCCCAGATACACGAGGTGTTCAACCCCGACCACACCGTGGGCGTGGCCTGCGGCCGGGATGGCGAAGTGGTGGGTATGCACATCACCGACGACGCCAGGGAGAACGGTGATGCCTGGCTGAGCGCTGAAATACTGAAAGTTGCCGGGCTCGCGCACGCGAAATCACGGCTGGGGTTGCGCCGTGAGATGGAGGTCAACGGGGCGCGTTCCTACACCGTCGACTCGTTCGGGCTGCCCACCGAAGCTGCGTACCAAGCGCTGGAGAACGAAGCCTTCGGCCTGAGGCCCGCGTAATCCGTACCGGTGGGACCGGTACGGCCGAGAGAGGACACGACCATGGTGAAAATCCTTTCGCTGGACGATTTGACGGCGATCGTGGGTGATGCCGCAGGTGCGGTGTCGGTGATGACCGACTGTGTCGGCACGACCGTGGATTCCTGGTCGACGGAAACGAACTCCGAGTGCGCGATCGACCGGGAAATGCGCGGAACGCTGGAGGTGATTCGTGACCTCTTCGCCGCGGGGTTGACCGGAGTGCTCGAGCAGTCGGGGATCACTGTGCAGGCCACCGATCTCGGTAAGAACGTGTTGCGCAATTCCGATATCGACGGCAGCAATGTCGTGCAGTCCGCCGAGGCCTGACCGGCCACGATGGCACCGGAGCAATCGAGTCCGCACTGGGACCGGATCGTCGGGGACAACTGGCCGCAGATATCGCCGTCGGCCTGGCATGCTCTGGAGACCGCCGCACGGGAAGGCGCAGAAGCGCTGAACCTTTCCGATATCGAGCAGGCGCGGCGCGCCTTCGAGGAAACGGTTCAGCAGTCGGCGGGCCTGGAATACATCCGGATGGCGCTGGTTGCGCTGGAAAACAATCCGCGAGCGTTCGCGGCGGCGCTGACGGCCGCGGCCGACACCTTCGGCACCCTCGGCGATATCGTACGCCGCACCCGGAACCAGATCCTCGATGTGGTCGGCGACGCCGCGGACCGGATCGAAGCGGCCACCCGAGGTGACAACAACGACGACGGTGAAGTGGACGACGAAGCCGAGGCCGAGACGGACCGGCAAACCACCGAGGCCATTCTCACCGAAGCACGGGGCGACGTGGACGATATCGCCGCCGCGGCTCTGCGTTCGCTGGGGCCGCAGGGCCTGCCGCGATTGGACGATATCGCCGAGGCGCTGGGCCAACCCGGCCCGTGGCGTAGTGGCGCGGCGCCCGGCCAGGCGCCCCGGGCGCCGGGTGCCGGTGCTCCCGGCGACAACGGTCACCATTGGGCGCCGGGCACCGGTTTCGATCCCGGTACGTGGAAACCCGGTCACACCGGGCTGGTGCCGCCCGATGCCGGATTAGGCAGGGTGCTGATCGATTTCATCTGGGATCTGCTGACTCCGGATCCGGTCGCGCCGGATCTGCAGCTCCCGCCCCCGGGGGGCGAGGTAACAGCCGAACCAGATGTACCTACCGGAATTCCCGCGACGCCGCCCGGCCAAGGAGCCGATGGGCAAGATCAAGCCGTGGGAGGCGCGCCGCCGCCCGGGCCGCGGACAACGATGCCGGCTCCCGATTCCGACGGCAGTACGACCGGAGTACCGGCCGATGATGTGCCTGCCGCCGGCGGGAACGAAACAGGCGTAAGGACTACGGATTCGCCCGCCGAGAACGCGCCCGTAGGCGATCCGGAGGCGTCCGCGGTCGAGTCCGGAACTCGGGCAAATCTGGAGGATTCCGATATCTCGCGCGACGATGCGCGGACCGATGACCCAGTCGGCCGGACCATGAGCGTGGCGCCCGGCATGCTCGCGGCCGGGCTACCGATGGGATCAGTGGGCCCGGCGAGCACAGAACCGCCGGTGACCAGGAGCACCGCTGCGGGCGGCGGTTCGGGCTCGGCCGGTTCGGTAACAAGCTCTGCTACCGGTTCGGCCGTGGGGTCTGCCACGCAGACGTCGCGTGGTGCCGCGGGACCGATCGAGGCGCAAAGGGGCCCCGGTGCGACTGGGAAGACGATCAGCGCGGCGAATACGCCCGGCGTGGTGGCGCCCGGGGGGAGAGCTCCGGGATTGCTTCCGGACAGTGATCCGGGCGGGGACAAACGTCGCGGTGCGGGTGAAGTCGTCCAGGACGCGGTCGGTGCGGCCATGATTGCCTCGGCCGCACCGGCATTCGTGGTCGGGGAACGAGTCGACGGCGACCTGGTCCTGGCCCGCACCCTGCTCGGTGGTATCCGCGCCGCCGCCGACCCGTGGGTGGTGGGCGTGGACTGGGCGGTGGCCGTGCTGCGGCATCCGGGCGGTGTCAGCGCGTTCGTCACCTCGAACGAGGGGCGCGGATGGCTACCCGCGCGGTTGTATCTGCCGGCGGAGCTGTCGTTGCCGTGGCTGTGGACGGTGGCCGAGGAATCCGGTTGGGAAGGGATCGCGGATCCGGCACGCGTTCTGGTGGAGTTCGCGATGGCCTGGGGTGCGAAGTCGGGGTCCAAGTTGTCCGCGCTGGCGTCCTCCCAGCCGATCGATCCGGTACTCGGTGGCCAGCTCGTCACAGTCGCGCTGGCCGGGTCGGTGGGCCCATCGGACGCGATGGATCTGCGGAGTCCCACGGCCGGGATGCTGGATCGCCTGGGGCTCACCGCCAGTGCGCGCCTGCTCGATCGGGCGACTTCGGTCCCGGATCACGATGTGGCGCTGCGCTGTCTGGAGCTGGCAGTCGATGCGCATATCCGCGTTGAGCGGGCGGGTGTCCGGACGGTCGACGCGATGGGTGCTCCCGAGATCAGGCTCCGGATTCTGCGGGCCCTGCGGGACCGTCGTGAGTTCGCGGCCGGCTGGTGGGAGGAGATGCAGGACGCAGACGACCTGATCGCGGCGACCGCGCTCGGGCACCGCGCCGTCACCAGCAGGATCGCACTCGGCGAGTTGCGGCCCGCGGCGACAGATTTCGAGCCGGATTCGGAGTTGTCGGTGCTGCGTGCGCTGACTTTCCAGCGCCGGTGCAACGAACTGGTACTGCTGCTGGCCGAGGAACGGACGCGGCAGACCCTGCGCGACGCCGTCTACGCACATTCGCAGATCCTGACCCATCCGCATTTCGCGCGGCCTCCGGCGGCCGCGCCGGTGCCGCGGCGGAGCGCGGTTTCCACCGGCGGCGCCCGGTGACCCGAGACCGTCCGCCTTTCCCGCCGCTCCCCAACGCTGGGAAGGATCGACAATTGGTGGGTCGGTGGTGGAAAGGATTGATCGGGCATGCCGGAACGGCTGGATATCGACCCTGAGTTACTGCGCCGGCTGGCACTGCAACACGATCAGGTCGCGGCCGAGACACGGGAATGGGCGCAACCGCCCTCCGATTGGCTCGCCAATTTCGAACCGACGTACGGCAAGATTGCCAACCCGGTGAAAGAGGCGCTGGAACGTTACTACACCGCCCGGTTGCGGGCCGGTGAAGCCCTGGCCCGGGAACACGAGGAAACTGCTCGATCGCTCCGCGAATCCGCGGACACCTACGAACGGACCGATGCCGAGGGCGCGGCGGCGCTCGAAGATCCGGACGCGGACACCCGCCGGACGGACCCGATGTTCGGCAGCCCGGCTCCATCGGTGAACGGTCCGGCCGGAAATTCCACCGGAGGCCCCGTGCCGGTCGGTGCGGTCCCGCCGAACGGGTCCGGTGCGGTGCCCGGGGGTACCACTCCGCCCAGTGGGATCGACCAGCAAGGCGCCGGTACCCCGGCGGGTGCCGGCGCTGCGACGCCGGGCGCCACGTCCGCTCCCGGGGCTGTGCCTGCCGGAGAGAACACGGCTGCCACCGGCGCGACACCTGCTACTGCACCCGCCACCACCGCCGGTGCCGGGACGGGGACGGGCCCTGCCGGGGCCACCGGTACGGTGCTGCCGCCGGGTGCGATGGCCGGCGCCGGTATGCCGGCAGGCGTTGGCTCCGGTGGCGAGGATCGCGGCTCCACCGCGCCACCGTCCGGAGCGACAGCGGACGGGACCGGAGTTGTCCCGGTCGTCCCGACTCCGTTCAATTCGGCGGTATCGGCTGCTACCGACCGGGAGGCCGAGCCCAACTACATCGTGGGCGATGCTGTGCACGAGGATCTGGTATTGGCCCGGACCTTGCTCGGTGCGGTACTGGCGGCAACCGAGTCCCAGGTCGGAATGACGTGGGCGGTGGCGGTGCTGCGCGGTCCGGCCGGTGCCGGGATGTTCATCACCTCGAACGAGGGGCGTGGCTGGCTGCCGGCCGGGCTGTATCTGCCGCGTCAGGTCTCCACGCCGTGGTTGTGGGACGAACTGCTCGGTGCCGACGGCGACGAGGCCGCTCCCTGGGAAGGAGTCGCGGACCCCGCACGGGTACTGGTCGAATTCGGCCGGGCCTGGGGAGCGAAGGCCAATGCTTCCCTGTCCGCCCTGGTTTCGTCGGGCCCGATCGACCCCGGTCTGCGCGGCCGCCTGGGAGAGGTTGCCATGGAGGGGCTCGTCGGGTCCGCCGCCGATGTGAACTTGCGGGTGCTCACGCCCGATACCGCAGATCGGCTCGGGATCACCGGATCGACGCCGGCGCTGGAAATGGTGGCAGCCGTGACGGACTCGGATGTGCGTGCACGATGCGTCGGACTGGCGGTGGACGCCCACGCCCAGCTCGGTCGCGTTTCGATACCGGGTTACCGGGATGCCTTCGGCACCCGCGCACTGCGGGACCGAATTCTGGCCAAGGTCGAACGAGGCGAGGAGATTCCGGCATCCTGGTGGGACGAACTGCGCGACGCCGACGATCTGCTGGCGACAACCATGATCTCGCAGCGCCTGGATGTGGGCCGGGTGGACCTCGGCGCCATCCGGGTGGACGACGAGGTCGCCATGTTGCGTGCGCTGGTCTGGGAACGGCGCTGTAATGAGCTGGTGGCCTTACTGAACCAGGAGCCGGATCGTCAGGTGCTCCGTGACGCCGTATACGCGCACGGCCAGATTCTGGAGCATCCCGCATTCGTGACGCTCCCGGCCACCGTGGCGGCCGGTACAGACACTGTGGTGGACCGCCCTGCCGGTGCCGTCGGCTCCTCGGTCACCGCTCCCGGCGGTGCGGCGGTGACTGCTCCGGATGCCGGCTCCGGCCCGCCGCCGGGTGCCGTTGCGCCGCCTGTTGCGCCGCCGCCGGAAACCCGGCAGTCCTACTGAGTCCGCCCTGCCACCACCGCGTGGTGGCAGGGCGACCAGCGCGGACCGTTGTTCTCTTCGGGCGGTGCCGGATTCGGCAACACTTCGAGCGGGTCAGTGGCGCCGTTCGGCCGCCGGCTGCCCAGTGGCCGGCCACTCGGCGTCTGCGGCGTCCGCCCCTGCGGCTGCACACCGCGCCATGAGCCCGAGGGATCCGGTCGATAGCATCCGGTATCGCCGATCGCCCGCCCGCGTGGGCACTGCCGAGGCGGGTCAGACCTGTTTGCTGGGAGGTGTCGGGCCGTAGGGGATATCGGTCTGCGGTGTCCCCGGGGTGTTCCCGTTCGGTGGTGCGGTCTCGCCGGGAGTGGGCGATGCGCCCTGTGGAGCAGTGGGATCGATGGGGGTGGGCCCGCCAGGGGAGGGGGCCGGTTCGCTGGGCGGGCCCTCGCCCTCCTCCTCTTCGTCCTTGTCCTTCTGTCCCAGGAGTTCGGGCAGCATAGGCATCAAGGCCATGGGCAGCATGGCCAGCATCGGCAGCATCGAACCGATACCACCCATGGCGTTACCCATGGCTGCCCCGGCCTGACCGGCCGCGCCGGTTCCACCGGGTCCGCCGGCACCCGAACTACCGCCTGCCGCGTCGATATTCGTATCCTGCGCGGCACTTACCTTGTCGTGGACGGCCGTTACCGCTGCCGCGATATGGTCGAAGATGGCCGCTTGCTGGGCGGCATTGAGCTTCTTTCCGCGGACCGATCGCAATGCCGCGTTGAGATCGGCCTCGATATGCTGGATGGCGAACAGAGTTTGCGCCTGCTCGGCCGCAACCCGCTGTGAGGTGCCGCCTACCTGGGCGTCCATATCGACCATGGAATCCTGGCGGGCGCTCGCGGACATCACCTGCTGTTGATACTGTTCGACGCCTCTGCCGGATCCCGGCAGGTTCGCCGCCTGTACCTTGTCCGGCGTTTTCCCGCTCGCTGGTGGTGGCGGCGGATCGGTTCGGCCGAAGCCGAGGATGTCCACCGACTTCTGCATCGCCTGCTCCGCGCTATCGATGAAGGCGTTGACATCCGGTTCGTCGGGGAGCCGTACCAGAGAGATCTGATAGAACGGTTTCGAGCCCCCGGGCGCCGAGATGGCTTGCAAGCCGCCGGATGTGCCCGCGGCCGTGCCGGAACCGGAGGCGGGCTGCGCCGTCGCCGCAGTGGGCGTCCCGGTGGTTTCGCTCGTGGTCTGGGACTTGGCGGCCAGTACTCGGTTGCCGTCCAGGGCGGTTGCGGATCCGGTCTCCGCCGGACCGGACGTGGTCGAGAGCCGCTGCCCCGTGGGCCCGGTATCACCGGGCCTGGTTCCCGGGGTGGTATCGGGGGTTTCGAGGTCCGCGTCCGTCGTTGCTGTATCCATCCGCTGTCGTCGCCCTCCCGTGCTGTCTGCTTCATTGTCTTGTCTTCCTGAGGATGGGAATAGGACCACCGTCGTTCACGCGGGTGTTGTCGCATAGTCGAAACAAATAAGAGGGCTGTATTGCCGAAAAGTTGCCCGGGGGTGCCGGGGCAGGGAGGTGAGGCGGTGCGATGGGCGAGGGTGAGCTGATCGAATGCCCGCACTGACCGACGATGTGCACGGTGTGCTGCAGGAGTTGCTCGGGTTGTACGGCGCGGGGCAGCCCGCCGACCGTGTCTCGGCTGCGTTGGCGCAGAGTGCGGCCACCGATCTGAGTCGGCTCTCGGGTATCGGCGCCCAGGGGTACGGAGACAAACTGGGCGTACACCGAACCGTGCTGGAGACACAACACGGGCGAGACGGAATCGTGGGCAAGACGGTCACCGAGTCGGGAACCGGCACGCTGAACGGTCGCGGAATCCTGACGACCCAGATCTCCGATCTGCAGGCGCGTATCCAGGCCATCACCGCCGTCGGCGATACCAGATTCAGTGGTCCGGCGCTGCTCGATTCGGCCCAGCAGACCATCGTCAACGCGACCAGGCAGGTGAACGCCGATATCGACGCGGCACGTAGACAGGCAGCGCAGATCATGCCGCCGGTGGCGCTGGCCGGCCGCGCGTCCACCGCGTCGCAGGCTCCCCGCAAGAGGCGGCGCCGGCGGCGACCCCGGATGGTGTCGAGCCGGCAGACCGAGACACAGCCGGTGCGCCGGCGAACCCGCCGGAACTGGGACAAGACGAAGGGCGGCCGGGCGGCGCAGGCCGCGGACGGCGCCCTCGGCCTGCCCTACATCTGGGGTGGCGGCGGCGCGGGCGGGCCCAGCGGCGGCGGCTTCGACTGTTCCGGGTTGACCCAGTACGCCATAGCGCAGGCCACCGACGGTGAAGTGGTGCTACCGCGGACCACCTATGAACAGATCTACGCTGGTGAACGTATCGATCCACGTGATGTGCGGGCAGGTGATCTGGTGTTTCCGGCCGGATCGTTCAGCGCTCGCGGGCCCGAACATGTGCAGTTGGCTGCCGGTAATGGAATGGTGATCGAAGCGCCGTATTCGGGCGCCACGGTGACCTACTCGAGCATGCCCCCTGATGCCGTGGTGATCCGGGTCGTCTGAGCAGGATTCTCGAACTTGGCCATCGAGCTACCCCATGAAGTCGTGGTGTTCCTGAACTTCATCGGTGTGCCGTATCCGGATATCGATGAAGACCAGGTCCGCGAGCTGGCCGGGCATGTGCGCACATTCGCGGACGAGGTGTCGGGGACGCACGAATCGGCCACGGGCACGATCTCCGAGATGGGCGCGGTCTATCAGGGACAGTCGTATCGCGCGCTGGTGGCGTCCTGGGCGCAGCTGAGTTCCACGCATATGGAGCGGCTCGACGAGTTGTGCAAGATCGTCGCCGACGCCCTGGAGATCGCCGCCGATGTGATCACCGCGGTGAAAGTGGCGGTACTGGCCGAGCTCGCGCTGCTCGCGTCCGCCTATACGGCGGCGATGGCCGCCACCGTGGTCACCTCCGGAACCTCGGCCGCGCTGGGCCAGAGCTTGGCGCTGGCGGCTCGGCGGTTGGTCGATGCCATGCAGGACATGCTCGTCGCGTACATCGTGGCGGAGGTTCTGGGCAAGGCAATCGAACCGCTGGAAGCGGCGGTTTCGGACATGATCCGGGGCGCGGTGTACGAAGCGAGTGCCGATATGCTGGGAGTGGATCCCGGCGGTAGCGACGTGGTGCTCATCGACCCGGACGAACTCCGGCGCTACGCCCAGGTTCTCGATGATCACGCCGACGACATCATGAATCATGCGGCGAAGTTCGGTGAGAATGTCGCGGCGCTCGATTTCAGTACGCCGGTCGGGCCCCCGGGAGTTACTACTCCACCCGCCACCAACAGCGGCGGGCCGGGTACGAGTGGGCCGCGTTCGACGGCCGCGCCGGGTGGGGCGCCGGTCGCCGATAGGCCGGACGGCAATCCGGCTCAGCGGAACTGGATACCCGGTTCTGCCGGTGGCACACCCCTTCCGGGAGAAGCTGTCACCCCGGACCCGGAGGAGTCCCGGCCGGGGGCGAGACCGCCGGAGGCAACGGGGGCGGCGGCGCCCGGTGGAGCATCGGCGCCGGGCAACGGACCGCCCCCGGCGACCGCTCCGTCCGATACCGGGTCGCCCATCGATGCCGCGCCGGCCGCGGCAGATGCGCCACGCCCGGATGCCGCCGGGGTTCTCGGCGAAGCGGATCCGGCGCGGCAGTCGGATCCGGCGCGGCAGTCCGATACGGCGTCGGCCGAGCATGCTCGGCCGGCAACCGATAGCGCTCCGGTCGGCCGTTCGACGGCGGGTGTGGGAGAGGCTGCCGGATCCGGTTCCCAGGCTGTGCCGGGTGCCCAGACCGCAACATCGTCGGGAGCGCCCGCCCCGAATGCTCAGTCACGGGATCAGCAGACTCCGTGGAAGCGGCCGGTCGCGCCGGCCACCGGGGCGGCGAATCGCAGTGCGGGCCCCGCGTCGGGGGCGAAATCGCCCCTTGCCGCCGTCGCAGCGAGTCGGCCGGGTGGACTGCGTAAGGGGAGTCCCTGGGCTCGACCGGCCGTCGAACCGGTGCCTGCATCGACACCGTGGTCGAAGCCGGGCGAAACTGCGGCGCAACCGGTTGCACAGCCTCCTGCGGTGGTGGCGGCAGAGGAGACCGCGCCACCTACGGCTGTGCTGTCCGAATCGCAGACGAAGCCCGCAGGCACGGAGAGCGGCACCGGTGAGCCGGAACGAGCAGAAACCGCACAGGCCGCAGTGGTTTCGGCGCCCTCAGCGCGGGACGAAGGTCCACCGCGGGGCTGATATTCGAGTGCGGCGGCCAGTGGCTCGCTGTTCCACCGGCCGCCGCGGGTAGGTCATCAGGGATGAGGGAACTGATGACCTGACAGCGACTATATACTTCTATATCGTGCCGTTCAATAACGGCGCTATAACCATTGTAGTGAAAGATGAATTCGCCAGGTCGATGGGAAGCGCGCAGAGGCGGGATATGTTCCTCGTAGCACCGAAGCGAAGCCTGTATATGACATCAAAAGCGCTGTTCTCGGACTATTCGGCGATGCCTCGGTCCCTGGATCGGGGGGGCGCCGGTTGTCTGTGGCCGAGGTGAGACGCAGATGCGCTGGCTATCTCGCCGCCGTACCTTGTGCCGCTAAGTAATGGGAAATGGTGCGGCGGACCGAGTGCGTAGGGGTGGGTGGCTAGCTGCCCGGATCTCTCGTCGACGAAATATCGGGCACCTGCCGTAATCCGCCCACGCCACCCCCCTTCTGTACTTCCCAGTGGGGGGAAATGGTCGAGGAGTGGTGTGGGTCCGTTGTGGCATACCCTGCCATCAGACGAGGGTCGGCGGAAGGGAAGTCCGAGTTGTCAGCGGCCGAAGACGCGTTCTACACGGGCGTGCAGAGTTTGGGACTGGTCGCCGGTGGGGTGCGCAACGAGGAACATGCGCGCGCCGCGTTCACGGCGGCCACTGATCTCGATCCGGATATGTGCGATGCCTGGCTGGGCCGGGCGATGGCGGGTGAGATCACCCAGGAAGTCATTTACGGCGCCTACCGCTCCTCCCACAATCTGTACCGCGACCAGCAGCGTGCCGGGTTGGCCGACCGGGCGCTGTGGTGTCAGGTGGAAATCGGGGTCTTCGGCCTCCGGGTGGCCATGGCCGACCGCGACCAGATAGCCATATCGCAGGCCTGTGCTTACGCCGACGGGGGCGAATGGCAAGAGGCGGTATCCATCCTGGACGAACTCCGGGGTGACGATGTCGCCGATTTCGCCCGGATTTCGCTGTTCTATCGCACCGGCCGCTGGCCCGATGTGCTCACCGCACGCTCCGAGAAGCCGGTGCTCGAGGACGGGTTGCTCGATATCGCCGCCGAACTGATGGCCGCCAGTGCCCTCGCGCATCTCGGCCGGTTCGGGGAGGCGCTGCCCCGGGCCCAGCGGATCGTGGAGGACAGTCAATCCGGCAACCTCTCCTACATCTGGGCCGATGCGCACTACCTGCTGGGCATGATCCAGCGGCACAGCGGTGAACACGACCTGGCCGACAAACTGCTCAAGGGGTTGCAGGGTTCCGGTCTGTGGCCGAACCGGCCGGAGTGGCAGCTCGCCGTGCGCGACAAGAACTTCCGGCTCGAGGTGACCACCCCCGCGGTGATCGCGTCCCGCACCGATATCTGGAACCCCAAATCCGGCGACGATCCCGCCGAGGTGGCGGCGAGCGCGGCCAAGGCCGAACGCGACGAACTGTTGGCCGAAGCATCGAAACTGCTGCAGTCGCAGATCGGCATGGATTCGGTCAAGGAGCAGGTCGACCGGCTCAAATCCGGGGTGCTGATGGATCAGGTCCGTGCCAAACGCGGGCTGGCCGTGGATTCGCGGTCCAACCATCTGATCTTCTCCGGCCCGCCCGGAACCGGTAAGACCACCATCGCCCGGGTGATCGCGAAGATCTTCGCCGGGCTCGGTGTGGTCGAGAACGCCGAGGTCATCGAGGCCTCGCGCAACGATATGGTCGGCACTCACCTCGGGCATACCGCGCCCAAGACCAACGCGCTGATCGATTCGGCGCTCGGTGGGGTGCTGTTCATCGACGAGGCCTACACCCTGATCCAGGAAGGCCTCTCCGGCGGTGACGCCTTCGGCAAGGAGGCCGTCGATACGTTGCTGGCGCGGATGGAGAACGACCGCGACAAACTGGTCGTGATCATCGCCGGTTACGAGGCGGAGATCGATCGGTTCCTGCAATCGAACGAGGGTCTGTCCTCGCGCTTCACCAAACGGATCCGCTTCCCGAGCTACGATCCGAGCGAACTGGTGCAGATCGCCGATCATATCGCGGGCAAAAAGGATTCCATCCTGTCCGACCAGGCGCGTGAGGTCCTGCGTGACCGGTGCACCGAGATGTCGGAGCAGAGTCGTAACGGTCGACGGCTGATCGACCTGGCAGGTAACGGCCGGTTCGTGCGCAATGTGGTGGAGGCGGCCGAGGCCGAGCGCGATTTCCGGTTCACCCGGGAAAATGTCGATATTGCGGCGCTCACCGACGAGGAATTGATGACCGTCGACGCCTTCGATATCACCGCGGCACTGCAGGGGTTGGCTCCGGCCGGCAAATAACGCCCCCCGTTCGCCTCGAATGGCATTCCCAGCGTTGGGGACTACCCCGCGCCGGCGTGCGCGTTAGGTTGTGGCCGAGGTCGGCGGAAGGAACGTATACCGGTGGCACGCTTCCGGGTGGTGACCAAACACCAGGTTTCGGGTTGGCGGTTTCTGCTACATCGGATCGAGCACGCCCTGGTGCGCCGGGACGCTTCGATGATCGACGACCCCTCCCGGGGCCGGTCCACAGCGCTTGCCGTCGGGGTCGTGCTGGCCTGTGTGGGGATCGCCGGAGCGGCCGTCCTCGCTTTTTTCAAACCCGCGAAACCGGTGGCCAACTCACCCATCATCGCGGAGAAGGACAGCGGTGCGCTGTATGTGAAACTCGGCGAGCGACTGCATCCCGCACTCAACCTGACTTCGGCGCGGTTGATCGTCGGGCAGGCCACCAATCCTGTCGAAGTCTCGCGCAGCGAGCTGGAAAAATATCCGCGCGGTGCCTGGGTGGGGATACCGGGCGCTCCGGGACAGATCAACGACGCAGGGGAAAAGGATTCGGAGTGGACGGTGTGTGACACCGCCCGCACCGGAGCGGCGGCACCGGTGGATCCGAAGACGGGACTGCCCATCCTGTCCCGCTCCGCGGTACTCACCACGGCGATAGCGGGGCCGCTGACCGTGGACGACGACGCGATTCATGAAATGCGTGCACCGCAGGCCCGGCTGCTGCGTGGCGAGGACGCGACCTGGCTCGTCTACCACGATTCGGAGCAAGGCATAGTGCGCGCCGAGATCAATATGGCCGAATCTCCGGTGCTGCTGGCCCTCGGAATCGACTCGACGGCCACGGTGGCTGCCGCCTCACCCGGCCTGCTCGGCGCCATTCCCGAAGTGCCACCGATACGCGTACCCGATGTACCGGATGCCGGTGCGCCGGTGACGTTGAAACCCGCACTGGACGCGGTGGTCGGTTCCATCGTCACCGCGTCGACTCCGAACCAGCCGGCCGACTACTACCTGGTCTCGAACTCCGGGCTGGTACGGGTGAGCCCGGTACTGGCGGCCATCGTGCGGAATGCGAATTCGCACGGCGTGGTGGCCACGGGAAGTATCAGCCCCGATGTGGCCGCGGCGAATCTGCGGCCGGGGGATTGGCCGGGCACGGCCACCTATCCCGCGCAACCCGTCGAGATCCTGGATCCCATCCGCGACCTGATCACCTGCTATCACTGGTCTCGCACCGGAACGGACCCGAACGCACACACCAGGCTGTTGTTCGGCCGCGAGCTCCCGCTCACGAAACAGGAGCGGGGCCGGACCGTGCAGCTGGTCACGGCGCCGTGGTCCGGCGGCGCGACCGCCGACTATGCCTACCTGCCCCGGGACACCGGAAAGTTCGTCCAGGTCACCGGCGCCGAACCCGGTTCGCCCCTGCGTGAGTCACTGTTCTGGATCACCGACAGCGGCGTCCGGCACGGGATCGATGCGAAAGTGGAAGGCGGTGCCCGTGATCCGTCGCTGTCCGCACTGGGCCTGCAGGAACCGGTACCCGCACCGTGGCACATCGTATCGCTGTTCGCGGTGGGGCCGACGCTTTCGACAGCCGACGCGATGATCCAGCACGACGGTATTCCGACGAATATGACAGGCGTGCAGATGCAGGGCAAGAAATGACCGCGACTCGCCGCTTCGTGCGGCCGGCCCGCATGGTGCGGGGTCCCAAAGCCCCGGCCGTCACCGAATTGCGTTTGCAGCCACCGACCGAATTGCCCCGGCCGGTGCCGATGTCGCGGATCAAGATGATCATGCCGGTGATCATGGTGCTGGCCATGGTCGGGATGATGGCGATGATGTTCTCCGGCGGACGCACCATGTCCCCGATGATGATGATGTTCCCGATGATGATGATCGTGTCGATGTTCGGCATGTTGGGCGGGACGCTGGGCGGCAGCGGAGGAGCGAACAGTACAGCAGCCGGGCTGAACGAGGAACGCAAGGATTATCTGCGCTCGATCACCGATAACCGCAAAACCGTTCACGAGGCCGAAACCGAGCTGTACGAGTACCTTTCCTACACCCATCCCGGCCCGATGGGACTGAACCGGCTGGTCGGGGGCAACCGGATGTGGGAGGTACAGGTCGCCAATCCCCAGTTCCTGCGTGTCCGGATGGGGCGGGGCCGGATCGCGAATCAGGTCCGGGTGATCGTGCCGGAAGCCGCCCCGACTTCAGATCTCGATCCGGTCGGTGTCGTCGAACTGACCCGGTTCGCCAAAGCGTATTCGACAGTCGGCGGAATGCCGGTGGCGATCAACTTGTTGTCGGCGCCACTGGTCGGCCTGGACGGCGATCCCGCCGCGGTCGCCGGGCTGGCCAGGGCCATGATCGCCGAGATCACGGTCCTGCACGGGCCCGACCAGGTCGCGGTGGCCGCGGTACTCAACGATCCGGACAGCCCGGAATGGTCGTGGCTGAAATGGCTGCCGCATACCCAGCATCCGTCCGAGACCGATGCCATCGGGTCGAGCCGGATGGTGTACCGCACGGTGGCCGAGCTGCGGACGAAAGTCCTGGCCGGGCTCAACCGGGGTCCGTTCTCCGCGAACAACGAGCCCACGATGGACAAATCGCATTTCGTGTTGATCGTCGAATCCGGGGGAGCCAACACCGACCGGGATATCTCCGGTATCGACGGCTGCACCTGGTTGCGCTTGGGTGAGTCCGAGCAGTCACTGCCGCGGTCGCTGAGGTTCGGCATCGGTGATGATTACACGCTCGAGGAGATCACGACGCGTGGTGCACGACTCGTCGGCACCGCCGACAGCATGTCGGTACCGCACGTGACGGCGGTCGCCCGGCGCCTTTCTCCCTACCGTTTGTCCACGGTAGTCGAGGCGGTGGCCGCGGAGCAGGCCAGCGGAAGTACGTCCTGGGAAGATCTGGTCGGCATCACCGATCCGGGAAACATCCGGGTGGACAGGCAGTGGCCGTCCCGCCGCGACGCCGACCGCAATCGTCTCAACATTCCGTTCGGTTACGACCCCACCGGTCAGCCGGTGTTCCTGGATATCAAGGAATCCGCCGAGGAAGGTATGGGCCCGCACGGGATGTGCATCGGCGCGACCGGGTCGGGGAAGTCGGAGTTTCTGCGCACGCTGGTGCTCTCCGCGGTCGCACAGCATTCCCCCGATGTGCTGAACCTTCTTCTGGTCGACTTCAAGGGTGGTGCGACCTTCCTGGGGTTCGACCGGCTCTCTCATGTGACCGCAGTGGTCACGAACATGGAGGAAGAGGCCGATCTCGTCACCCGTATGGAGGACGTGATCAATGGCGAGATGGCGCGCCGGCAGCGCATCCTGCGTGATGCGGGGAATTTCGCCAGCGTCGCAGACTACGAGAAAGCCCGGGAGCAGGGCGCGCAGTTCGAGCCGCTGCCGACATTGCTCATCATCCTGGACGAGTTCGCCGAACTGCTGGAACAGCATCCGAGCTTTTCCAAACTGTTCGTAGCCATCGGTCGACTCGGCCGCTCACTGCGGATCCATTTGCTGCTGTCCTCGCAGAAGGTTCCGGCGAACCGCATGGGTGAGCTCGAGGCGCACCTGTCCTATCGGATCGCATTGCGCACCAACCAGACCAGCGACTCCCGCGACGCCATCGGTACGGCCGATGCCTACCATCTGCCGAAGAAACCGGGGTCGGGGTATCTGCGAGTCGGCGCCGGTGATCTCCAGCGCTTCCAGGCCGCGTACGTGGGTGCGCCGTACAGCGCCCCTGCCCAGGCCACCGCGTCGAGTGCGCAGCGGGCCCGCCGCCCCGGGGGTGGGTACAAGCCGCCGCAGCGGTTCACCGCCGCTCGTATCGTCGAGTCGCGTGCAGTGCAGGTGGTCGAGCCGGTAGCGGCGCCCGAACCGGAGGACAACGACAGCGAACCCGTCACCGTGATGGAAACGGTGCTGCAGCAGTTCGCACGGCACGGGCGCCCGGCGCACAAGATGTGGCTTCCGCCGCTCGGCGTGCCGCCGACGCTGGACCGGTTGTCCCAAGCGGTCGAACCAGGCACACTCCGGTTGCCGTGGGCGATCATCGACAAGCCGCGCCAGCAGCGGCAGGACGTCTGGTCGGTGGACCTTTCCGGAGCAGGGGGTCATGCCGCCGTCGTGGGTGGACCGCAATCGGGTAAATCCACCGCGTTGCAGACATTGATTCTCTCGGCGGCCCTCACCCACACTCCCGAACAGGTGCAGTTCTACTGTTTCGATTTCTCCGGCGGTCTCTCGGCCTTGCGTACGCTGCCGCATGTGGGGGCGGTGGCCTCGGCGCGCGATGTGGACCGTATCCGCCGTACATTTGCCTTGCTCCGCAATCTGCTCGCCTCCCGGCAGTCCCTGTTCGACCATCTCGGGATCGACTCCATGCGAGAATTCCGTCGGCGCCGAGCCACGCCGGAAGGTACCGCTGAACTGTCCTCCTACGGCGACGACTACGGCGATGTATTCGTGGTCGTGGACGGCTGGGATATCGGTTTCACAGTCAACGGGCCGTACTACGACGAGTACATGCCGATCATGGAAACGATTGCGCTACAGGGCCTGAACTACGGCATACACCTGGTGGCCGGTAGTTCCCGGTGGGCGGCCATCCGCCCGGCGGTCAAGGACCTCATCCAGACCCGGTTGGAAATGCGGCTCGGTGACCTCACCGATACGGTATTCAGCGCCCATCGTGCCGTCGTCGCTTCGGTTCCGCCGAACCGGCCGGGCCGGTGTATCTCGGCCGAGGGTCTGCATATGATCACGGCTCTGCCGCGTACCGACGGCAACGGCGATGCCGACACTGCCGCTGCCGGGCTCGGCGCGACGATCACCCAGGTGAGTCAGACGTTCACCGGACGACGCGCACCCGAGGTGCGACTGCTCCCGAGCCAGGTGACCATGCCCGAAATCCTGGCTCGGATTCCACCTCCGGCGAATCTGGCCGAACGACTACGAGTGCCGTTCGGAATCCGCGAATCCGACCTGGGCCCTGCCGTAGTGGATTTCGGAGTATCCACCCATTTCATGGTCCTCGGATCCTCGGGAAGTGGGAAGTCGACCGTGCTCGGGGCGTTGCTGGAGTCCATCCGGAATCGTTTCACTCCGGATCAGGCGCGGGTGCTGCTGATCGACTACCGTCGGCGGCATATGGACGCGGTGCCCGAAGAACAGTCGATCGGGTATCTGACCAGCAACCGCGATCTGGTACAGGATCTGCCGTTCGTTGCGCAGAAACTGCGTGCTCGGCGGCCCCCGGAAGGGGTTACCTCCCAGCAGTTGAAGGAGCGCTCCTGGTGGACCGGACCGGAGATCTTCGTGGTGGTCGACGATTACCATATGGTCGTTCAGCGTGGGCAGGTGAATCCGCTCGACGCACTGAAGGAACTCATCGTCGACGGCCGCGATACCGGCTTTCACCTGATCGCCGCGCGCAGTATCGCCCAGGCCGACTCGGCCATGTACGACAGCGTGCTCGGACAGGTGAAGAACCTGAACTCCTCGGGTTTGATCATGGACGGGACCAGGATGGACGGAATGCTCATCGGTGATGTGAAACCCACCAAACAGCCAGTGGGCCGCGGCATTCTGGTGGAGCCGCTCTCGTCGACCAAAGACCTGGTCCAGTCGGCTTGGGCCCCTGAATAACGACCGCGCCCGGCGGACCGCTCAGTGGGACTCTCCAGTGCTGGGAATGGCCTAGCGTTCTCTCTGTACTGTTCTGTTACCGCAACCCGGTGACAGGCGTGGAGATTGATCGATCGGAGCCTCGATGATCCCTATCCAAATCACTCCTGATCTGCTGCCGGCAATCAGCGCGGGATTCGCTGCCCAGGAAGCCAATCTGGTCGGTACGATTCAGACCACGGCGTCGGAGTTGGGGCCGGAACCCACCGGACCTCATATGCCGGGCTTGCTCATGTCGGTCGGCTTCGGTGTCTTCGGGGCAGTATTGACCAGTCTTCTGGGCGCCGGCAGCGCCGAAAAGCTCGACGGTGTCGCCAGAATTGTTCCGGCCGCCGGTGCCTTCAAGGCGACGGATACTGCCGGGGGTGTGTCGGTCGCCGCGGTCGGTGATTCTGTAGCGCCTTCTGTATTCGGAAACTGATCGAGCTCGTCGCGGAGTGAGGGTGCTATGCCATTCTTCGAGTACTTCGCGCTGGAACCGATCCAGAATCGGGAGCTGATCGACAGTGGGCCCGGTGCGGCTCCCATGTACGACGCTGCACGTGCCTACTCGACGGTGGACTACGCACTCGAATCGGCAGCGGCCGGTACCGAAGGTCTGCTGAAAGATCTGGCGGAGGCATGGCCCGGTGGATTGAGTTCCCAGCGTGCGCAGTCGGCATTCGCCGAACACAATCAGTGGGTGCGTGACCAAGCTCGGATCTCGGCGCAGGTCGCCGCTCTGGCCGCTCGTGGGGTGAGTTTGCACAACGCGGCACTCACGGCGATGCCGCCCAAGTTCGAGATCGAGTTGGTGATGGCGGCGCTGGCGGCAACAGCCGCGGTGATGGCCGTCAGCGGACCTATTGCCACCGCCGGTGCCGGACCGGTATCCGCGGCGGCAGCACTGGTTTTCGCTCCGGCGAGTGCGGCTCACGCGCTGTTGGAGGCGAAGTATGAAGAGCTGAGGATCCGTGCCGCCGGTGCCATGATGGGCTACGAGATCGGAGCTGTGGGACTGCTCGTGGATCTGGCCGCGACGGCGGGTTCGCTCACGCCGCCGCCGCCGATCGCGATGCCGGGGCCGGGGCCGGGGCCGGCGCCGCCCGGTCCGCAGGTGACCGACCTGTTGAACAACTTGATCGACAAAGGGCCCGATAGTCCGTATATCCCCACCGACTCCGGTCCCGGCCCGGGGCCGGGACCGGGTAGTCCCGAATCCCCCGGTGGTGGACCGGAATCGGCCGGTGGTGGATCGGAATCCGGTGGTGACGCCGGGAATTCCGGCCCTGGCGGCGAAGGGCCGGATTCGGGGCCCTCGGGATTGGACCAGCAACCGCTGACCGACCCGCAACAACCACCGGCGCCCCAGTCCGGTTATGGTTCCGGCCTCGACGGTTACGGGACGGACTCTTCGACATCCACTCCGCTACTCGGTGTTTCCGCGGAGTCGACCACTCTGGCCGCTCTCAACGGTGGCGCCGGAGCGCTGACCGGATACGGACTGGTCCGGGGTGGGGTCGGTGCTATGCCGGGCGCGGCAACGGGTTTCCGGTTGCCCACAGGTTGGACTCCCGGGTCGGGTGCCGCTTTCGGTGCACCCAGTGCCGCGTCGGCCCCGTCCGCCGTGCCCGCGCGCAATGCCGCGAAGCGGGTATCGGCGCCGACCACGCAGATGCGGCGACGGCGGGACGAGGACGAGAGAAGCGGGAAGGTTTTCACCCCGGGGGAGCAATACGAGGTTCCGGAACTGGAACGGCCACCGGCGATCGGAGTGATCGAGTACCAGGACGAAGAACCGGATATCGACCCGACCGCGGACTCCTCACTCGTGGGAGTACTGGATCGGTTGGACGAAGTATCCGAACCGGAGAATGGATTCAGCGCCCGGTGAATCGGCCGGGGTTCACTGGAGTATCGGAAGGAATAGCATCATGGCTGGTAGCGGTAATTTCACTCGGGCCGACGAAACAACTCTTATGGATTTCGCCAATGGGATGAACGGGCCGTTGCAGACGCTCGAGCGTAATCTCGGGGAACTCGGCGGTTCGCAGAACCTCCTCCAAGAGGCATTCAAGGGGCAGGCCGGTGGTGCGGTTTTCAATGCTTTCGGCAATGTCCTGGACACGGGCAAGCAGCTTGCTTCATACATCGAGCAGATCTTGAACATGATTCAAACTTCGGCCGGGGAGTTCGCCCACGAGGATGCGGCGGCCTTGCGGACGATGCTCAGCGGTATGGAAGACGGTGGGCTTACGGACGGGGGCGTCGCTACGGGGGGTGCCAGCGGCACATGGACCGACGGAACGTTCGAACAGAACTGGGATCCGACGAAGGTGAAGGGGGACTGGAACTGATCGCTGATCACCGACCTGTCGTCGGCGTCCGTACACACTCCCAAGAGAGAAGGGTTTATTTCCGATGAGCCAGCCTATTTATACCGACAGAAACACCATTATGGAGGCTTTGGGCAAGGTGAAGACCGTTGTCACCGATATGGAGTCGAACATCGCGACTCTGAATCAAAAGGCGGCCGACCTCCTGGCGTACGATTTCCAGGGTGCCGGCGCCGGCGGTTACGAGAGCGTCGCGAACGAGTTGGACCGGCGTCTCAAGGCCTACGATCAGAGCATCAAGAATCTCGACAAGTCGACAGAAGGTGCTGCTGATCTGATCGGTAACGCGGATCAAACGGTCGCCAGGATGTTCCGGAATCTTCTGTGAGGCGTGTGGTGGATTGACCGACTATACGCCGGTCGGAATCGCCGTGGCGGAGGAATCCGGCGACCCTGTGTCGGTGGATCTGAATGTCGATGCCGCCCTTGTCCTCAAGGACATGGTCGGCATCGACATCTACCCTCAGGTACTTGCGATCAGGCCGAATATCTTCCGGATCTCCGACCGCGACCGAGTCCGGGCCGCCGTCGTGGAACAGCTCACCGCGGACGGGATCATCTCCGGTGGCGAGGTGGATCCGGTGGTGGCCGGGTGGTTGCGGTGCCTGGAACGTCCCGATACCGAGCTGGCTGTGCGAGTAGTCGATAACGGCCGCGGTGGTCATGCCGCGACGATGCTGCGTCTATCGCTTGTTCGTAGCGGAGAACGGCACGTCCTTGCCGTACGTTGCGACGACGAGGTCGTTATCCAGTCGGTGTTCCATAAGGGCTCGCAGCTCGATACGCTGACGGCAGTATTGGAATCGGTACTCGGTGAGTATCCGGTACTCGATTTCGACACTTTCACGTCGGCCGAAACCGAACCGGACGAGGCGCCCCAGGATCTGGACGGCGTGCGGGCCGGGCTCCGCGAATTGGGTGCCACACCGCGCACCGCGAATGCACTCATCCGCGCCTTCGGCGAGGTTGTCCGCCATGCCGAGGTACTCATGATCGAACATCGAGACGGCGGGGCCGAAACACCCGACTTCACAATCTGTATGAATGTGTTGGACACGTTCTCCGGACGGTTCGTGATCACCCCCAGCGTGACGTTGGACGGTCGGAAGCGGAAGACGTTCCGGCCGGGTGACCGTGCGGCCCTGCACAGTGGTATCAACACTCTGGCGGAGCTCCTGCCGGGGAGCAGTTGGTTCCATACCGCGCGCACCGGTTGACGTTCCAGTGCTGGATGAGAGGACGGTGAGATGAACCGGGCACCGACAACCAACGGCGACGCTTCCGCGGCGCTCGCAAGGGGTGGGTACGACGCGTATTTCGCACAGCTCGAGGACCGTCCGTCGAACGGCCCCGTACCGGCGTCCGCGAGTTCGTCCGGTGCCTCGGTGAGCGAAGGTCCTCCGGTGTCCGGGCCACAGCCTCCGGAGCCCGGTGCCGGCGAGCCTGCTTCCCCAGAGGCCGGCCTTTCCTCCTCACAGAATATCGCCGCGCCGCAGCCGAATACGTCGTCTTCGGCGGTATCCGCCCCGGCGCCACAACCCGCTACGGCGGCCCCCGCTGATCCGAATGGGGTCTCCGACGGTGAGCTGGCCGAGCTGCGCCGACGGGCGGCCGATGCGCATCAGCAAGCAGCCGAGGCCGAACGGCAGGCGATAGCGCAACGTCAACAACAAGGAATGCCGGGCCTGGGCCCCGCCGTGGCCGGTCCCACCGGCCACGAGCCTGATCGGCCCGCCACAGCGGAGACCACGCACGGACCCGCGCAACCCGGTGCCGGTATCGCACCTCCGGCGTCCACGAACTATTCCGCATACGCGAACCCGGCTGTATCACCCGGCGCCTACAGCGGATACGGTGCCTCGCCGGGCCCCGCGCCGGCGTATGCCGCGACGGACCCTTCGCGGGTTCCCGACCGCGTCAATCGGCAGGCCTACGAAAGCACCGGCCGCATCGAGGTATTACCGCCCGCGCTTGCGTCTGCGGAGCTGTTGGCCGAGATCGCCGCGGTCCGGCAAGCGCATCTGCGTTCCAACAAGGGTGTGCGCGGGGCGCTCAACAAGGTCGGTTTCAATCTCGGGCTTTCACCTGCCGAACAGCGCGCCGAAAGCCGCCGGACCCAGATCCGCCGCCAGCTCACCGCGCCGTACCAAATTGCCGTAGTGAGCGTGAAGGGCGGCGTCGGCCGCACCACGACCGCCGCCGGGCTCGGGTCGACCTTCGCCAAGCTGCGGCCCGATCGGGTGGTCGCCATAGACGCCAACCCGGATTTCGGTGATCTGTCCAGTCGTACGGCCAGGCACCAATACGGGCTCTCCCTACGCGATCTCGCCGCGGCGGGGGAACGGCTGGACTCGTTTTCCGCCGTTCACTCCTACACCGCGGTCAATACCGCGGACCTGGCTGTGGTCGCATCGCCCTGGAACACCGACGCGGGCGAGGCCCTGTCGGGCGACGAGTACCGGCGCGGCGTGGAGATACTGCGGCGCCATTACAATCTGCTCGTGGTCGACTGTGGAACCGGAGTGCTCGATTCGTCGACGAACAGTGTCCTGCACACAAGTGACGCGGTAGTCGTGGTAACTCCGGCGACTGTAGGCGGCGTCACCGGCGCGGTCGCCACGCTGAACTGGCTCAGTTCGCACGGTTTCGATCATCTGATCGGGAACTCGGTGGTCGCGATCGTGCGACAACATCCGGTCAAACCCACCGTGGATGTCGAAGCCATCGAGAAACTGTTCGCTTCGGCCCAGCGGCCGACGGTGCAGATACCGTTCGATCCGCATCTCGCCGAGGGCAGCGAGATAGATCTGCGTATGTTGCAGAAGGAAACCGCGCTGGCATTCGAAGATCTGGCAGCAGGTTTGGCCGATGACTTCCCCGGCTATCTGGCCGAGCCGTCCGGTGGTGACCCCGGAGCCATGCGGTGACCGCAGTGCAGACGGCGCCGCCCTCCCCGTCCGGTGGCGCCGCCCCCGCTGAGGTCGCGCGCGCCCGGATCGCCGTGATGGTCGCCACCTATCAGGTGGATGTGGTGGTGCCGACCAAGTTCACCGTCGAAACCTTCATCGACGATCTGGTCGCGGTACTCGCGGACGCGATCGGTGATCCGGACGTGGATTTCAGCCCGCCGCAGGGGCAATGGAGTCTGGCGCGACCGGGCGAGCCGCCGATTCCGCGCTGGCGCAGTCTCGGCGACCACGATATCGTCGACGGAACGGTGCTGATGCTCGCGCCGGTCGAATCGGCGGAGGTTTTCACGCCGGTGGTCGAGGACATCACCGACGCGCTGGCCCTCATCAACGAGCGCGAGTTCGCCGAGTTCGATCCCGATACCGCGGCCGTTGTGGGGCTGGTGGTCTTCGGAATCGGCGCGGTGGGAATCGCCACCATGCTGTCCTGGGCGTGGACCCGGACCGGGTCGCTGCTGTGGTGCGGTCTACCGGCGTTACTCCTCGGCGTGCTGTGCTGGGCGGCGGCCGTCGGGATCCGGGGCAGTGGGGCCAAACGCCGGATCTCGTTGGGCGCCGCACTTGCCGCACTTCCGCTGCTTTTCGCCGGCAGTGCGATGCTGGTGCCGCCGGCCTACGGTGAACCGGGACCGTTCGCACCGGCCAATATCGCGGCGGGTGCGGTGGTCACGGCCGTAGCGGCGATGGCGATGATGCGGCTGACGGGCTCGGGTATCGCGACCTTGATGGGTGTCTCGGTTCTCGGTATCACTGTCACCGTGACGGTACTGCCGCTGGCCTATTTCGACCTCGCCACCCGGCAGGTGGCCGGCGGCGCAGTATTCGCCGGGTTGGTACTGCTCACCCTGGCGCCCCGGATCGCGGTGCTGATCGCCAGGATCCGGCCCCCGGATCTGCCCGACCCGGGCAACGAGGTGAACCCGGCGACGCTCACCGATATCTTCGATGCCGAAACCCACCGCGATATGGAGCAGAGCGCCGAGGATACCGCCGCGGCCGAGCAGGCGCGGCAGGGCAACGAGGTCGGTATCGAGAGCCGGGCGCGGCTGGCAGTGACCAGCCTGCGCGGGCTCGTGGTGGCTATTTCGGCGCTGCTGTCGGTGTCGACCGTGGTCTGTGCGGCGGTGAGCCCGGGCGGTATCCGGGAGATAGTCATGGGCGCCGCGGTCGCCGGGATCCTGGCCATGCGTTCGCGCTGGTATCCCGATCGCGTACAGGCCATCGCCCTGATCACGGGGTCGTCCGTGACGGTGCTTGGTATTGCGTCCGTACTGGTCGGAGCCTACGGCACTCCCTTCGCGGGCCTGACGGTCGTGCTCATCGTGACGGTCATCGCCGCAGCCGCGCTGACCGCGGCGCTGCGTCTGCCCAGTAAACGGCTGACACCGGTCACCCGCAGGATCATCGATCTGATCGAGTACGCGCTGATTCTCGTCGTTCCCGTAATCGCCTTCTGGATCATGGGCGTCTACACCGCTATGCGAGGAATCTGATGCGACCGGGCAGGGCCCTGGCAGCAGCGCTGGCCGTACTCGTCCTGAGTGTCAGTGCCGGTCCCGCAGCCGCGATGGTGCCGCCCCAGGCCGTGGTGGGGGCACCGCCACCGGACGGTCCGCCGGGACCGGAGTTGCCGACCAAACAGGAGAGCGGTTGTCTGGCCACGGGGGTTCTGGACGATACCGACATATCCCGGACACCACCGCCCGAGTTGGCTTTGAACCTGGCCGACGCACGCACATTGAGCCGGGGCGCCGGTGTGACGGTGGCGGTGGTCGACACCGGAGTAACGCCGCATCCGCGTCTACCGACGCTGGCGCCGGGTGGTGACTATGTGGCCGCGGGCGGGGACGGACTGCAGGATTGTGACGCCCACGGCACGCTGATCGCCGGGATCATTGCGGGCGCTGCGGATCCGGTGGACGGGTTCACCGGTGTCGCACCGGAGGCCCGGATTCTCTCCATACGTTATCGGTCCAGCGCATTCCGCGCGGAACGCTATGCGGGCGACGATCGTGACCGGCAGGCCCGGGAACTGCGTACGCTGTCGCGCGCCATCATTCATGCGGCCAATCTCGGTGCGGGAATTATTGCGGTACCGCTACCGGTATGTGTGAAAACAGATTCCGGTGTCGACCTGGGGGTGCTTGCGGAAGCCGTCGGTTACGCCGTGCATTCACGTGGATCGCTGATCGTGGCCGGCGCGGGTAACACCAACGGTCAGGGGTGCAATGATCAGAACCCCGGCTACGATCCGGCGCGGCCGGGTGATCCACGGAACTGGCGTGATGTTCGCACCGCATCGGTTCCGGGCGTGTTCAGCGAGTCGGTGCTGTCGGTGGGGATGACCACCGCGCACGGCGGAATCGTCGGCGAATCGTTATTGGGTCCGTGGGTGACGATGGCCGCGCCCGGTACGAGCATCGAGTCCCTGGGGCCCGGGAGCCCGGGGCTGATCAACGGTGTCGGCACTCCCGGCAAACTCGGGCCGGTCGGCGGGACATCCTTCGCCGCTGCGTACACGGCCGGTGTGGCGGCACTGATCAGGTCCCGGTACCCGAACGAAACACCTGCCGAGATCACGGCCCGGCTCGCCGCCTCGGCGCATGCCCCGGCGCGTGGCATCGACAATACGGTGGGCGCGGGGCTCATCGATCCGGTCGCTGCGCTGAGCTATCGTATGCCCCCCGAGCCTCCGGAAGGCCTGTTCGTTGCCGCGGGATTCGAACTGCCCCCCGCACCACGGCCGCCGGATGCCAAACCCGGTATCACCGCCGCGATCGTGATCGTCGTGGCTGTCCTGGTCGGCGCAGCCGCTACCTACGGCGTGAGCGCGCGGCGGAGGCAACGGTGACGGTGACGGCGGAGCCGCCGGTGTATGCACCGGACCGCCGGGTCGCCGGCGTGGAACGCGGCCCGTTCGCAGTGATGGCGATCGGAGGCAGTGTGGTGGTGGCCGGACTATCGGCGTACCTGCCGTTGTGGGGCGCGTTCTCGATCGTCGCCGGACTACTGCTGACCGCAGTGGTCCGGATCAACGGCCGTACCCCGATCCGCTGGCTGCTCGACTGGCTCGAGTTCCGGTCCGGCCGGGATCGCCGGGCGGCCCGGCTCGGCGAGCCGCTACCGGTACGCGATATCGAGGTGCCGGCCGGGGTGTGTGGTATCGCCGAGGACGGCAACGTGCTGATCGCCATGATCCAGCTCGCCCCGAATCTCGATCTGCCGACGGTGATCGCCGAACAGACGATCTATACCGAGGACACGGTATCGGTCGAGAGTCTGCTGCCGATGCTCGACCACTACGGGATCGATATCGATATCGATATCGTCACCACCGGGCAGCGGGTGCGGTCGGCAGGTAGTTACAGCATGCTCTACGACCAGTTGATCGGTTCGCAACCGGTCGTCGGTAACCGGTTGACCTGGCTGGTTCTCCGGCTGGATCAGGAGCGAAATCTGAAGATGCTGGCGCGGCGGGGGCCGTGCGCTGTGGTCGCACCGAAAACTCTCGCCACGGCAGCGCATCGGATTGCGGGGCGGTTACGTGAGCGGGGTATGGCAGCCCATCCGTTGCCGGCGACGGCTGTTGCCGATGCCACCCGCCTACTCCATGTCGGTGTCGAACTGTCCGAACTGACCGAGCAGTGGGACTGCCTGAAGGCCTCGGTGCCGGGCCGTTTCGTCACCAGTTACGGGATCGATTGGTCGGAGCTCGACGTTTCGGGTCTCGACGATTGCTGGACGTGGAACACCGGGCGCACCACGCTGGTGGTGAGCCTGAGCGGTGTGGACGGGCCCCGCGCGGCAGTCCGCTATATCGGCCCGGCGATGACCGACGAGCTGCCGGATTATCTGTGCCGGCTGCCGGGCAGGCAGGCACTTGCGTTGCGCGCCACGCTGCCCACGGGTGTCTCGCTGCGTGCCCTGACCCGCGATGAGAACGCTGTGGAAGAAGCGCCACCCGAACTTCTGACGGGCCTGTCGGTAGCGATCGGTCCCAACGGACAGATTCTGGGCGCGATCAGCGGGCAGCCGCGTCACCGGCTGGCGCTTCCCCTGTTCGACCCTGCCCGGTACAACCCGCGGCGCCGGACAGTGGATGTGCAAGCGATGCTTCCGGTGGCCCAGCAGCTGGTGCTGCGCGCGACCGTGGTGGGCGCGGATATCGAGATCCATACGAACCGGCCGCAGCGCTGGCAGCATCTGGTCAGCGCGGTGGGTGATACGAGGTCGTTGCGCCTGGCCGATGCCGACGGCGGCGATTCCGAGATGGATACCACCATCGCGGTGTTCGACCAGGTGCCGCCGCTCGTCTCCGCGGCACCGACCACGGTATCCATCAGTGATCCCGGCAGCCCGCGGCGCGGTGCGGTGGATCTGGCCATCGAGCAGGTGGGGGAGGCGCAGCTGGATGTGCGGATCCCGATGCGTACGGTGCGGGTGAATCTGGTGGAGCCGCGCGGCGAAACCCGCTATCTCGAGAACAACGACCGGCCGCCGACGGGTGCGGTGGCGGTACAGAGCTCCGAACGGACCGTCCCGGTAACCCGGCCCCGTGGATATACCGCCCGGTGACAAGGGCAGAACAGGTAATCTCGATGACCGTGGTAGCGGAAACCGAATCGGACAGCGGTAGATTCGACAACTCGGAGGGAACGCAGGAGCACACTCCACGACAAGCCGCGGCGGCGATCTTCTCCAGCAGACTCTCGGAGCTGATCGCCGAATCGGTGGTTTCCACCGAGGACGGGTCGACCCGCGGGCTGACCTTGTATTCGCTCGCGCAGCATCTGGAGCTGGCCTATCCCGATGTGCCGGTTTCGCAGTCCGGACTGTACCGGCTCATCCATGGTGATGCCATTCCGCGGCTCGATCTGATCATTGCCTTGGCGCGGGTGTTCGATGTGCCGCCGGAGTATTTTGTCACCGCCGAGAAATCACGCTGACGGGACTGCCGCGCCCGCAGATCATTCCCATCTTTGGGAATGCGACAGGGGGTGCTGATCGGTGAACCGATACGATTCCGGCTATGCCCGATGCGGATTCCGGAGATGTATTTCTCCGCAATCGAGGTGCGATTCTGGATGCCCTGCTGGCGGATCCGGCTTTCGGGCTCACCGATCGGCCGACTGTTGACGTTGAGGAACCGCCGGCGGTCGCTGCCCCTTCCGTTCGAGCGGGTTTCGACGAGGCGCTGCTCGGTCCGGCCCCGGATTCGGGACCGGTAACCTACAGTCGCTCGGCGAGCCGATCGGAACCGGAACCCCCCGCTGCCGAACCGGATTCCGGACCGGTGCCACGGCAGTCGACGGCCGGCCCGTCGGCCAGTGAGCGGATCAATGCCCTGCTCAGCGGACAGCCTATGGATATGGGCACAACCTCGTCGCTGGCCACCGAGAATGCCGAACGAGCCGCGTCCCGGCTGAACACCCCCGTGGCGACAGAGGCCCAGCCGGAACAGCCTGCCGAAAACGAGCAGGCAGGGGGCTCTCGGCAGACACCGCAGGAGATGGCCCGGGAGGTTGCCGAGCAGCTCCGGAAGCCACGGGTCGCGCTGGCCGTGGCCGCGGTGGTCGCCTTGCTCATCGTGGTCTTGCTGGTGGTGACCGGTGGTGAGGAAAAGTCCGGAAGTGCACCGCTGGCCGTCACCGCGGCGCCCACTCAGGCGCCGCCCGCCACAGAGCCGTCCGGTAGTGGGACCATCATGCCCGAGGCCGCGGAATCGAGTTGTCCGCAGGGCGGTACCGAAGGTATGGACGCCTTCTCCGGTGAACCGGACAAAGCATGGTCCTGTCCGCGTGCGTACAAGCTCGACGGTCAGGTCCTGCGGATCGATCTGGGGCAGGAGTACGAGATCGACTCGATCGGTATCGTCCCGGGGTGGGACCACGTCGGTACCGATGGTGCCGACCAGTGGACGAAGTTCCGGACGGTGAGCCGTGTTTCCTACCAGTTCGAGGACGAGGACCGGACCACCTACACCCAGGAGACACTGGATCAGCGCTCGCTGGTGGTCACCCGTATCGAGCCGCCGCTCAAAACTTCGGAAATCGTGCTGACGGTATTGCGGAGCGCCGGCTCGCGGTCTGTCAATACCGTCGCGATCTCCTCGATCATCATCACGGGGCAATGAGCCGGTCATGAGATGCGGAGTCCGGCGATGACACAGGTGCGCTGTCAGTACTGCGGGCATACCGCAGGGCCGGCCGTTTCGGCCTGCGCCAATTGCGGTGCTCCGCTACCGGACGCGCGCACACCGGACTCGCCGAGGGGCGCCGGTCCGGGGGTGGTGCACCGAGGACTGGGTGCTCATCTCGCCGAGATGAGCGGTAGGGCCGGTGGATCCATATCGTGGCCGGGCGCGGGGCATCACCCGGGTGCGGAGGCGTCGCATCATCACCACGGTTCGCCGCCCGAGGGCGGCCCGGAACGGCCACCGGGTGCAGCGGTCCCACACCGCCGGCACGGTGTCCTGAGATTCCTTCGTTCACGGATCGCTGGTGAGGCGGAAGCTGTCGTCGCTGCACACCATCCGAGATGGCAGTGGCGGGCGGCGGCCGGTGTCGCGGTGGCGGTTCTGCTGGTACTGGCTTTTCTGATGGTGAAATCCTGTGCGCTCAGCGCCCCGCCGCTCACCGCGCCGCCTGGTCTGGGCGGTGTATCCGCGCCGGGCGACCCGTCGGCCGTGCTGCCGGGCCCGCTCCGGGAGGCCACCTGTCGGCCGCACGACGAGACCGACGGAGTGCAGAGTTGTGTGCTCGCTGCCGGAAGTCCGTTGCTGGCCGGGGGGATAACCGGCGGACGGGCTCTGTCGTTCCAGGTGTACAGCGCCCAGCCGGTCGTACTGGCGCAGGCTATCGCGCAATGGCGCACCGCCAGTAGCGAAGTAGTCGTCGACGGGGAGATTTTTGCGGCGATCAGCGCGTCCTCGGCGGTCTGGTTCGCCGATACGAGCACCGGACTCCGTCTGGATACCGGGGCGTTCACCGGGAGCGCCGCGGCACGGACCTTCCTCGCGCAGTCGGGTCTGCTCCAGTCCTGACTATTACTGTCCGGCAGGCCGGTTGCGGTCTGTTCGCCGGAACGGACGCGGCTGTGGCCCTCTTGCCCCGGACCGGAACGTGCGGTGGTTTGCACATCCGTAACATACCGCTATACAACGGCACAATAAACGCGTAGGGTAGCTGTATCAGGATCGAAACCGAAGCGGAAAGGCGCGGATCACGGTGACGACAATGCAGGACACAGTTTCGCCGATGCGATTCCGGATTGATCCGAACGAATTGGGTACAGCGCGTTTCCGGACCGCGCTGTACCGGACGGCGGATGCTCCGCCGGGGGAGTGGCGGTTCACGCTCTACGCCGCCGGGGAGGGTGTCTCGCTGAGTCGTGTCCTGCCCGTACTGCACAGCCTCGGCGTGGAGGTTGTGGACGAACGGCCCTACCAGCTCGAATCCACCGGCGAACGATCCGAGTGGATCTACGATTTCCGGCTGCGGGTCGTCTCGGCCGTACTACGTACCGAGCTGGATCCCGAACTGGAAGCCGATCTGGACAGTTCCGGTGACACCGCCAGTGAGGGCATCGCCCGGCGATTCACTGCGGCATTCGAAGCCATGTGGTTCGGGTCCGCGGATGTCGACGCGCTCAACGAACTGATCCTGCGTGCCGGTCTGCACTGGCGCCAGGTCGTCGTACTGCGGGCCTACGCGAAATACCTGAAACAGGCCGGTTTCTCCTACGGCGCCGCGGGGATCACCCGGGTCTTGCTCGCCAACCCGGAAATGTCGCGCGGATTCGTTGAACTCTTCGAAGCCTATTTCGACCCCGACGGTAGCGGCGAATCCGCATCCGGAATCGCGATGCGGCTGGAGGCCGAGATCGACGCCGTCGTCAGCCTGGACACCGACCGGGTGCTGCGAGCGGTCCTCGGGGTGGTCACGGCGACCCTGCGCACGAACTACTTCCGGCGTAACGCCGACGGTGAGCAGCCCGCGCATCTCTCGCTCAAATTCGATCCGCAATCGATCGCAGTGCTGCCGCAGCCGCGGCCGAAGTACGAGATCTTCGTGTATTCGCCGCGGGTGGAGGGTGTGCATCTGCGGTTCGGTGCGGTGGCGCGTGGTGGTTTGCGCTGGTCGGATCGGCTGGAGGATTTCCGGACCGAGATTTTGGGTTTGGTGAAGGCGCAGGCGGTGAAGAATGCGGTGATCGTGCCGGTGGGTGCGAAGGGTGGTTTCGTGGTGAAACAGCCGCCGGCCGCCACCGGAGATGCCGCGGCCGACCGGCAGGCGCTGTCCACGGAGGGCGTGGCCTGCTACCGCACTTTCATCGCCGGACTCCTCGACCTGACCGACAATGTCGAACACGGCACCGGCACGGTATTGCCGCCGGATCGGGTGGTGCGCCGCGACGGTGACGATACGTATCTGGTGGTTGCGGCGGATAAGGGTACGGCGGCGTTCTCCGATATCGCGAATGATGTGGCGGGGCGCTACGGGTTCTGGTTGGGGGATGCGTTTGCGTCGGGTGGTTCGGCCGGCTACGACCACAAGGCGATGGGGATCACCGCGCGGGGTGCGTGGGAGAGCGTGAAGCGGCATTTCGCGGAGTTGGGGGTGGATACGCAGTCGCAGGATTTCACCGTGGTGGGTGTGGGGGATATGAGTGGGGATGTGTTCGGTAACGGGATGTTGTTGTCGGAGCATATTCGGCTGGTCGCGGCGTTCGACCATCGCCATATTTTCTTGGATCCGGATCCGGATGCGGGGTCGTCGTTTGCCGAGCGGCGGCGGTTGTTCGGGTTGGCGCGGTCGAGTTGGGCTGATTACGATCGGTCGTTGATCAGCGCGGGCGGCGGAATCTACGACCGCACCGCCAAGGCGATTCCGGTAACAGCGCAGGTTCGTGCTGCCCTGGGGCTCCCGCAATCCACCACCCGGCTGTCCCCGCCGGAAATGATCCGGGCGATTCTCGAGGCGCCGGTGGATCTGCTGTGGAACGGCGGTATCGGCACCTATATCAAAGCGAGCACCGAAACCAATGCCGATGTCGGCGACAAGTCCAACGACGCGGTCCGCGTGAATGCCGACAGGCTGCGGGTCAAGGTGATCGGTGAGGGTGGCAACCTGGGGGCCACGGCGCTGGGGCGGATCGAATTCTGTCGCAACGGTGGGAAGATGAACACCGATGCGCTGGACAATTCCGCCGGGGTCGATTGCTCCGACCACGAGGTGAACATCAAGATCCTGCTCGATGCCGTGGTCTCGGCCGGTGAGCTGGATATCGCCGACCGCAATCCATTGCTCGCGGAGATGACCGACGAGGTCGCCGAACTCGTCCTGCGAGACAATATCTCGCAGAACTTCCGGATCGGGCTTTCCCGGTCGGTCGCCGACCGGCGCGGTGCCGTCCACCGCCGGTTGCTCACCGAACTGGAAACCCGGCGTGGTGTGGACCGCCTGCTGGAGGCGCTGCCGTCGGACGCGGAGATGGAACGGCGTATCGCAGCCGGGACCGGTCTCACTTCACCGGAACTGGCCACCGCTATCGCCCATGTCAAGCTTGCGCTGAAAGCCGATCTGCTGGCCGGGGATCTGCCCGACAGCCCGACCTTCACCGCTGTCCTGCCGCAGTACTTCCCGACCCCGCTGCGCGACCGCTTCGCCGGTGCCATCGCCACACACCCACTGCGCCGCGAGATCGTGGCGACCGTCGTGGTCAACGAGATGGTCGATTTCGGCAGCGCGACTTTCGCATTCCGGCTGGCCGAGGAGATCGGTGCCACGACTGATGATGCCGTGCGGGCATTCACCGCCGCAGTGGATATCTTCCGGCTGCGGGATTTGTGGCATCGGATCCGGACAACCCCCATGCCGACAGCGGTGCGGGACCGCCTCGAACAGGAAACCAACCGCGTCCTCGAACGAGGCGCGCGCTGGTTGTTGCTGAATCGGCCGCAGCCGATTGCCATCAGTGCCGATATCGCGCGCTACCGCGACGGTATCCAGGCGTTGGCGAGCCAGGTCCCGGCCTGGCTGCCCACGCCCCTGGCCGAACGAGTCGCGGCGCAGGCCGCCACCGCGGCGGACGACGGCGCGCCCATCGGCCTGGCCACCGAGGTCTATCACCTCATCCAGCTGTTTCCGCTGCTGGATGTGCTGGATATCGCCGATATCGCCGAACGGGACGCGCATGAGGTGGCCGAACTGTATTTCGCGCTCAACGCCCATCTGGAGATCACCCGACTGATCGGTGCGGTGGGCGAGCTCGACTACGACCGGCGCTGGGCGGGGCTGGCCCGGCTGGCGCTACGTGACGATCTCTACGAATCGCTGCGCCTGCTGACTCTTGATATCGCCTCAGCCACCGCCCCGGAGGACCTGGTCGCGGAGAAGCTGGACTATTGGGAGCAGACGAACCGGTCGCGCCTGACCCGGGCTCGCGCCACGCTCACCGAGATCTTCGGGGTCGCCCGTCACGATCTGGCGACGCTATCGGTGGCGGCCCGTCAGGTCCGTAGCCTGGCGGGGACCTCGGAGTCGGCAACCGTCGTCTGAGCACACAACCCCTCTTCCCACCCCGGAGCGTTGCGGTCTGACTGCGCGTTCGGGGGCGGGAAGCGGGGGGTGTGCGGTTCGCACGCCAACGAGGTGGGCGAACGCGGATCAGCTGGGCAGGGTGGGGCTTCCACAGGATCCGCAGAATTTCGCGGTCGCGACGAGCTGTGCCCCGCATTCCCGGCAATCCGGTATCCGGGCGGGCGCGAACCGCATTCCACAGTTCACGCAGAAGTTGGCGCCCTCCGGGTTGACGGCATTGCAGCCGGTACACGACGGTGCGGCGGTACCCGTCGGCGGTGATCCGCCGGGTGTGGTTCCGGGCGGAAGTTCCGCGGATCCGGCACCGGCCGGTAAGCCGGGCTGCGGGATTCGCTCCGGAGAGGTTCGGTGCTGCCACGGTGACGTCGGAACAGCCGTACCGCCCCCGGTGACCGGCGGATTCGACTGCTGCAGGGCGTTGATCCCCAGGGTCGCGCCGAGGAAACCCCCGTCGTGGCCGTGTCCGGTGGCCAAGCCGTGGCCGGCGCCCAAGGCCATCTCACCGGCAGCGTACTGCCGGAAATCGCCGGCCAGGCGGATATAGGTGACATCCTTCGCCAGTCGTTTGAGTCGATCGGCATCTTCGGGGGCCAGCGTGATGTCGAAGTTTCCGAGGCGGGGGACTCGCAGACCGTACTCGTAGAGGGTGGTGTTGGTCTGCTCCAGAACGGCGCGCTCGATCGCGGGCAGTTCGCCCGACAGGCCGAGTACGGGCCATTCGCCGCGGGAGACTTCTCGGGTCACCGCCACTTTCATGGATTTGAGCAGCAGATCGGCGCTCCACGACTCGATTCCGGCCGGATCGTGCAGATCGGTGCTACCGGCCAATGAGGTGATCAGCTGCTGAGCGTCGCGGACCGTCAGCGCGAATTCTCCGAACACTCGTAGCGTGACGATCTGCTCGCTGACCGGGTCTGCAATATCGGCCAGCCGGCCGCCGAACTTGATACCGGCGAACTCGCGGGTCGAGACGAAATAGAGTTCGGCCCGGTAGTAGTTGCCGCCGGACAGGGTGTCCACCAGCGCGCCGAGAACGGGAAGCTCATCGGCGTCTATGCGGTGCCGGCCCGGGCCCAGCACGCCCAGAACATGACCGGACTTCATGAACAGCGCTGTCTGGTCGGCGTTGACGATGGCGCGGGAGTAGCGCCGGATGTTCATATCCGGCCACTTGTAGACGAGTTGTTTCTTGCCGGTCTCCGGGACGGCGATGAACTCGCGTTCGAACCAGGCCATCGGACACTCCTCTGCAGCTGACTTACTCAGCGTAACGCCAGTCAGCGGCTCGATCAATCAGGCTGCCCACCTGCGCTTGAACCCGTTTCTCGATGAAAGGCGAGGATTCCTACCGGATTACGGTCGGCGGCCACCTATTGATCGTGCCGCTATCTAGCGGTACATTGCTCGCAGACATGATCTGCGCCACTCGAAAGGCAAGACAATGACCACTGTTCAAGAGCCTCGGGGACAGGCGGCGCCGGCGGAGGGCCTGCACGCCGAAGACGCGGGCTACCACAAGTCGCTGCGCCCCCGGCAGCTCCAGATGATCGCCATCGGTGGCGCCATCGGCACCGGGCTGTTCCTCGGTGCCGCCGGCCGCCTTCGTGAGGCCGGACCCGGGCTGTTCCTGGTATTCGCCGTCTGCGGAATCTTCGTATTCTTCATTCTGCGCGCCCTGGGCGAATTGGTCCTGCACCGCCCGTCCTCGGGCTCGTTCGTCTCGTACGCTCGCGAATTCCACGGGGAGAAGCTGGCCTTTTCGGTCGGCTGGATGTACTTCTTCCACTGGTGCATGACCGGCATCGTGGATATCACCGCGATCGCCACCTACGTCCACTTCTGGGGCGCGTTCGAGGTGATACCACAATGGACCATCGCGCTGATCGCCCTCGCTATCGTCGTCGCGATCAATATGATCTCGGTGAAATGGTTCGGTGAGCTGGAGTTCTGGGCGGCGCTGATCAAGGTCGTGGCCCTGGTGGGCTTCCTGATCCTCGGCACCATCTTCCTGGCGGGCCGCTTCGAGATCGACGGCCAGGCCACCGGATTCAGCATCATCAGTGACAACGGCGGCTGGTTCCCCACCGGATTCCTGCCCCTGATCGTCGTCACCACCGGTGTGGTCTTCGCCTACGCCGCAGTGGAACTCGTGGGCACCGCGGCCGGTGAAACGGAAAACCCCGAGAAGATCATGCCGCGCGCCATCAACTCGGTGATCGCCCGGATCGCACTGTTCTACGTCGGCTCGCTGATTCTGCTCGCCCTGCTGCTGCCCTACACCGTCTTCACCGCCGGTGAGAGCCCGTTCGTCACCTTCTTCTCCAAGATCGGGATCGACGGCGCCGGTTCGATGATGAACCTGGTGGTGCTGACCGCGGCCTTCTCCAGCCTGAACGCAGGTCTGTACTCGACCGGCCGCATCCTGCGGTCGATGTCGATGAACGGCAGTGCGCCGAAGATCGCCGGCCGGATGTCCAAGAACGGCGTGCCCTACGTCGGGATCCTCGCGACCGGTGCCATCGCACTGATCGGTGTCGGTCTGAACGCGCTGGTGCCCGAGCAGGCGTTCGAGATCGTGCTGAACGTCTCCGCGTTGGGCACCATCTTCTCGTGGGCAGCGATCCTGCTCTGCCAGCAGAAGCTGTACCGCTGGTCCCAGGAAGGCAAGGTGACCCGGCCGAAGTTCCGGTTGCCCGGTGCCCCGTACACCAACTACGCGACCCTTGGCTTCCTGGCCGTAGTCGTCCTGCTGATGCTGTTCAGCGATGAAATCGAACAGCGGGCAGCGGTGATCGCGATGGTGGTCATCGGTGTCCCGGCCCTGGTGGGCGGCTGGTTCCTCGCCCGCAAGGGAGTGAACGAACTCGTCGAGCAGCGTGCCGAACCGGCTCCTTCGCTCGCCAAGTCCACGGAATCGGCCTCCACGGTGCGCGTCCTGGACGAGCCCGAAGACCAGCAGTAAGGTCGCCCGCGCGACCGCGTACTTCCCCGGAGGCAGCGCCTCCGGGGAAGTACGCATTCCCAGCAAAGGGAACGCCGGTTCATCGGCCTCCAGGGTGCAGGATCACAATGGACTCTCGGTTCACCCTGTGGGTTTGAGAGGTCGTGCATGCCAGAGCATTCCAGCTCGTCCGAGCACCCGCTGTCGCCGCCGTGGTCGCCGCGGCGGGTCCGCGGCGCGGCGATGCCACGGCGGGCGGCGCACACCTGGTCGACCCGGCGCACCACCAGCAGCGGAAGTGTGCACCGGGGATCGGCCGCGGAATCGGACCTCACGCGCGCCGCGGAGGAACTGCTCGCCGAATCCGGCGCGAGCGGCCCGCGCAGCCCCACCGATGCCGCGGCGCCGCCGAGCGGGTCCGGGGTCTTCGTTCCGGTGACCGTGGGTTCGGCTCCGGTGATCGGGGCACCTCCGCCGGCCGTCGCCGGACCGGATACCGGTGTTGGTACGGGGTCGGACTCCAGCGATGCCGTCGCGCCGGACCACGGGATCGGAACAGCGAACGGCGATGCCGCGGTGCAGCGATCGGACGATTCCGGTGAGCCGTCGGGCCTCTCCGATTTCGACCGCGCCATTGCCGCGCTCACCGGCGACGATATCGCGCGGCTCAACAGTCTCGGCGACCCGGACGACGACGATCTCGAAGCTCTGCTGCTGGCAGATGACGAGGACCCCGACGCGGAGTTCGATCCCTTCGCCGGATTCGACGACGAAACCCCCTCCGGCCGCAATGCCCGCTCCCGGCCGAGTGTGCGCCGGCTGGGCGCCGGGCTGGTGGCCCTGCCCCGGGTGGATCCGGTGGATCCCGCCACCGCGGTGCTGGCGGACCCGGTGGTCCCCGAGAGCAAACGTTTCTGCTGGAAATGCCAGGCGCCCACCGGGCGGACCGGGCCGGACGGTCCCGGCGCGGTCTCGGGGGAGTGCGCGCAATGCGGTTCTGCCTACAATTTCCTGCCCGCGCTGTCCGCCGGTGAGGTGGTTGCCGAGCAGTACGTGGTCAAGGGATGCCTGGCCCACGGTGGTCTCGGCTGGATCTACCTGGCGGTCGATACGAACGTCAGTGATCGCTGGGTCGTGCTCAAGGGTCTGCAGAATCCTCAGGACTTCGAGGCGCACGTGGTGGCGCTGGCCGAACGTCAGTTCCTTTCCGAGATCACCCATCCCGGCGTGGTCAAGATCTACAACTTCGTCAAGCACCGCTCTCATCGGGAGCAGGCCGACGGCTATATCGTCATGGAATACGTCGGCGGGCGGTCGTTGAAGAAGATGCTGGATCTGGCAGGTCCGGAGCGTATTCCGGTGGCCGAGACCCTGGCGTACACGATGGAGGTGCTGCCCGCACTCGACTACCTGCACTCGTTCGGGCTGGCCTACAACGATCTGAAGCCGGACAACATCATGGTCACCGACGACGAGGTCAAACTCATCGATCTCGGTGCGGTCGCGGCCATGGAGTCCTACGGCAGCATCTACGGCACCCCCGGCTATCAGGCGCCGGAGATCATCGAAACCGGGCCGACGGTTGCCTCCGATATCTACGCCGCCGGTCGTACGCTGGCAGCGCTCATCCTCGACCTCCGTAAGGACGCCCAGGGAAATTACTGTGCGGATATCCCCACGCCGGAGGGCTACCCGTTACTGCGGAAGTATCCGTGCCTGCATCGGCTGCTGGTCCGGGCGACCCATCCCGATCCGAGCCGCCGTTTTCCGTCCACCTACGCCATGTACTGCCAGCTGGCCGGAGTGCTGCGGATGGTGCTGGCCGCCGACACCGGCCGCGAGCATCCGCAGGCGTCCGCAGAATTCGGGTCGCTGCGCGGTGACTTCGGGATCGATGCGTTGATCGGTCAGACCGATGGGATGGTCGACGGTGCGCACCGCAGCTCGGTTCTCGATACCGAATCGGTCGTTGCGGCCTTGCCGATCCCGCTGATCGACGCCGACGACCCCAGTGTGGAACTGCTCGCACCGCTGTTGCACGGGGACGCGCGGCGCACGCTGGATTCATTGCGCCAAACTGCCGAGCGGATTGCGGCCGGCACCATCGACGCCCCGGAAACCTTCGAGGTCGAGGGGGCGCTGGCCGCGATCCGCGCCCATATCGACTTGGGAGATCTGCCCTCGGCGACGGCGCTGCTGGAGGTGCTGCGACCGCGGGCGGTCACCGATTGGCGGGTGGAATGGTTCAGCGGGGTCGCGGCGCTGCTGGAGGGGCAGTATCAGCGTGCCTACCTGCATTTCGACGAGGTGCACACCATGCTCCCCGGTGAGATCGCGCCCGCCCTGGCGCTGGCCGCCACCGCGGAGCTGGTGCTGCAGTCCGAAACACCCGCTACGGCCGGCGACCTCGCCGACATGGATCGCTGGCACCGGGCCGCCACCGAGTTCTACCGCCTGGTCTGGCAGACCAACCACGGTGTGGTCAGCGCGGCATTCGGCCTGGCTCGGCGGCTGGCGGCCGACGGTGAACCGCTGCAGGCGGTGCAGGTACTCGACGAGGTTCCCGACACCTCACGTCACTACCGCACCGCTCGGATGACCGGAAGTCTGTTGCTGGTCTCGCGGCCGCATCGCGAGATCACCGAGGTCGATCTGCTCGAAGCCGCTTCGCGGCTGGAGATCGCCGACGAACCGCGGGCCTTGCAGTTGCAGGTCGTGGTGGTGGGGGCGGCCCTGGAATGGCTGCGTTCGCGGATGCGGCCCGCTACCACCGACATCGTCCTGCTCGGGTATCCACTCACCGTGGCCGGTTTGCGCAGTGGCCTGGAGTCGCGGCTGCGGGCACTGGCCCGTAGCGCCCCCGAGCGGCTGCACCGGTACCGCCTGGTGGACCTCGCCAACAGTGTCCGGCCGCGTACCTGGTGGTGAGCAGCTCAAAGGGGCCCCGGTGCCCGTCGGCGGCGTAGCGCGGCGGGCAGCAGGGGTGCCGAGACCAGGACAACGACCAGCAGTAGCAGCCACAACCACCCGCCGAAGGCGAGGGCGAGTATCAAGGCGAAAGCGGCTGCACAGCCGGCCATGATCGCGAAACCCATGGCGGGATCGGTGGGCTGCGGAGCTATCGACGGTGCCGGCGCGGCGGGGAGATCGGTGAACAGCCTCGCCAGCTCTGCTGTGGTGGTCGCGGCTGTCACCGCGCCGGCCCGGTCCTCGTAGTCGCCGAGCGTCAGCCGGCCCGCGCCCAGATGTTCGGCGAGCTCCCGTAAGGCGCGTTCACGCTCCCCGACGGATATCCGTGCCCCCGGTAGCTCACTCATATCCGCAGAATAAGTCCGTTCCGGTGAGTCCGGCGGAAATCGGATTCGCCACTGGAGGGAAGTCGGGCGACGGCCGAGGAAAGTCGATTCCCATATGTGGGGAGTAATTAGGCTGGCCTACAGAATTGCGGGTAAGGAGTTGTCTATGGCCACCGTGATCCCGTCTCGGCGCCCTGCCGCCGACGTATGGGACTGGCAGCTGCTCGGGTCCTGCCGCGGTCTGGAATCGACGGTGTTCTTCCATCCGGAGGGCGAACGCGGCCGGGCGCGCGCCGCCCGGGTGCGCCGTGCGAAGCAGATCTGCGATTCCTGTCCGGTACTGGACAACTGTCGCAGTTACGCGCTGACAGTGGGTGAACCGTACGGCGTCTGGGGCGGAATGTCGGAAGATGAACGACGCACCCATGCCCAACGTGCCGCTGCTCGAAGGGCGACGAATTGACGAATCCTTGACCAACGCGGATTGAAGCGGACGTTTCGGTCGTGTCCAGCGGGGCTCGTTACCGTTTCGATGTGGTTTCCTTGTTGTATGGCTGCTGGTGTGGAGTACACGATCGACGAGCTGGCGCGCGCCGCCGGCACGACCGTGCGCAGCCTGCGGGTTTATCACGAACGAGGGGTTCTTCCCCCACCGCAGGTCAAGGGGCGGACAGGCTATTACAGCCCCGATCACCTCAATCGGGTGCGCACGATCAGCAGGTTGCTGGACAGGGGAATCAAGCTCAACGGCATCAAGGAATTGCTCAAGGCGTGGGATCGCGGTGACGATCTCGGCGATATCCTCGGTGTCGGCGCGCTGCTCGGCGGTTCGGAAACCGGCGAGACGCCGGCCGGGGAACCGGCCCCGGCCGCCGATACCATTGCCGCGACCGAACTGCAGGAACGGTACGCCTCGGTACCCAACGGGCTGGCACGGATCGTGGCAATCGGTTTGTACGAGCCCGTGGATGCCGCTACTTATCGGCCCGCCGACCGGCAGCTCATCCGGATGGCCGAGCAACTGGCGGCGGCGGGGGTGCCCGACGCCGAGGTCCTGGGCGAACTGGAACGGATGCGGGCAGATTGTGACCGGATGGCCCGCCGCTTCGTGGACCTCTTCCATCGCACCGCCTGGCAGAAGTACCGGGAATCGGAGCGTAACGACGCAGATCTGGCCGAGCTGACCGGGCAGCTCCAAGTGGCCCGGACGCTACCGGGGAGGGCGGCCGCGGAACTGGTCAACCGGTTCGTCGCGCACTACATCGAAAGCGACAGCGAGTTGTCCGAGCTGCCCACCGAGAGCTGAACCGGCGCCCCGTCATTCGTCTTCTCCACGCTGGGAACGTGCGACCCGCAATGTTTCGTTGTATGACGATACATTCGGTGGTGGCCCTTCGGCTGCCCCGCCATATACCTAAGTATGTTTTCCTCCGATACCGATGCGCGGTTCCCGCGGTACGGGCACAATCTGCTGCCTGGTACCGACGCGGTAGATGAGGCATGGGCATGGGAAGTGTGACGCTGTGGATGCAGATATCTCTGGACGGGTTCGCCGAGGGGCCCGACGAGACGGTCCACTGGCCGGTTGTCGACGAGGAACTCTGTACCGAGTACCTGAGTGAGCTCAGGCAGGCCGACGTCCTGCTGTACGGGCGCAAGACCCACGACATCATGTCGGCATTCTGGCCGACCGCCGACCTCACCCCGGTCTCGCCGTTCTATGTGGAGTTCGCACGGTTCTGGCGGGCGGTTCCCAAACTCGTGGTCAGCCGGACGCTTCGGGATCCGGCCTGGAACACCGAGGTTCTCGGTGCCGGCTTCGTCGCGGAGGTGCGGCGCCGGAAAGCCGCGGGACAGAACATTGCCCTGCTCGGCGGTGCCGAAACCGCCGCCACGTTCATCGAACACGATCTGGTGGACGAGTATCGCCTGTTCGTCCACCCGATGTTGCTCGGTGACGGGGTGCCGCTGTTCCGCTCGCCGGTCGATACCACCGGACTGTGCCTGGTGAATGTGCTGACCTTCGACAGTGCGGTAGTGCAGATGCACTACCGGCATCCGGAACGAATGCTGTGCTGAGCGTTACGCCTGTGCGCAACCCCAGGTAACCGTAAATGAACGGGTTCGCTACACAGCCGACCTCCGCGTGCACTAATTTACGTCTCTATGGTGGTGATCTACCCGGATGGTGCGGTACCCGCCGCATCCGCGACCGAGTTCTTCGGTCGGGAACGGGAACTCGCACGCCTACACGACCTACTGGCGGTGCCGGCCGCACGGCTGATCACGCTTGTCGGCCCCGGCGGAATCGGTAAGACGCGGCTTGCTGCCGAGGCACTGCGGCGGATCGATCCAGGCCGCCCGGTCTACTGGGCCCGGCTGGCCGAACTGGACCGCGACTGCGGTAATTCCGCCGAGAACGTGCTGCGCTCGGTGGTGCGCACCGATATCAGCGACCCGTGCTCGTTCGATCTCGGGGTGGGCGGCCGCGCCGGGGCGGGGTCCGAGGGCGCCATCCTGGTCCTGGACAACTGTGAACACGTCCTGGCGTCGGTGGGCCGCGTCGTGATCGACCTGCTCTCCGGGACATCGGACTTGACGATCCTGGCCACCAGCCGTGAACCCATCGGCTGGGCCGACGAATACCTCGTCGCGGTGGGCCCGCTGCCCCCGGCTCAGTCCCTGGAATTGTTCCGGCAGCGTGCCGAACTCACCGGCCGGCCGGTCGCCGACGACCCCGGCCAGCTGGCGATCGTGCGCCGTATCTGCCGCCGGGTCGAACATTCGCCGCTGCTCATCCGGCTGGCCGCGGCACGACTTCGGCACCAGCCGCCTGCCATGGTGCTGGCCGAACTCACCGGGGGCGCCGACGATCAGCGGATGCGCTGGTCGCAGAGCATCCGATCGGGAAGCGAGCGCCGCCACCGCGGTGTCTTCGACGTGATCGCCTGGTCGTTCGACCTGTGCTGCGCCGACGAGCAACTCCTGCTGTGCCGAATGTCGGTATTCGCGGCGGGATACGAAACCGACGGCGTGGAACCGCAGCGTAACGGTGTCGAATCCGATGCGGTCTCCGCGGTCTGTGCCGACGACCGGTTACCGCCCGAGCGGGTGGCTCCACTGCTGGAGCGGCTGGCCGAGCGTTCGCTCGTCTCCACCTTCCGCACCGAGAACAGTGTGCGCTGGTACCTGGTGGAAAGCGTGCGACTGTTCGCCGGTGACCGGCTGCGGCGCGACTCGGCCGAATCCGCCCGGCTGGCCGGCCGGCATCGGCGCTACTACCGGGACCGGGTGGCCGAGGCCCGTTCGCATTGGTACGGGCCCGCGGAAGAAACGTGGCTGACCTGGGCGCGTACCTCGTGGGACGATATTCTCATCGGAATCGAAACCGGGCTGGCCGATCCCGGCGAGGCATTGATCGGACTGGAGACGGCCTCGGTGCTGTTATCGGTCTGGGTGCCGTTCGTGAACGGCGGTAGTTGTGCGCTGTCCCGGCTGACCGCCGCGGCGCTCGATGTCACGCGGGACCGGACCGACAGCCCGCACCGGATCCGTGCCACTGCTCTGCTGGGCTGGTTCAGCCTGTGGGAGGGCGACAGCGCGCGTGCACGGCGGTTGCTGAACGACTGTGTGGCCGGGTGGCTGCCCGGGAAGGACGATGACGATTCGTGGCGGCGGAATCCCGCAACCGATATCGGGTTGCCGCCATCGGTGGAGTGGATCCGCGGCCTGGAGCTCATGCTGTTCCACATGGATCCCCGCGCCGTGACGGTGCTGGACCGAGCGAGCCGTAAGTTCACCGAGCAGGGGGATCGGATAGGAATCGAACGCGCCGGGGTGTTCACCGCTCTGGCCGCGGCAATGCTGGGTGAGCCGGCGCAGGCCGACGCGAAAACCCGCGCGCACCTCGACCGTTCGGTGGCCGCGGAATCGGCGCTCTCGGTGCACTGGGCCCGGGTGGCGCGCGCGCTGGCGCTGGCCCGGTCGGCCGAGCCGGCGGCGGCGCTACGGCCGGCCCACGCGGCGGTGTCCGGGCGGTTCGCTGTCGGAGATACCTGGAAGGCCTCGTGGTCGGTCGCGGTGTGCATGGTGGTCCTCACCCACGTGCTGTCCGGCGATCCCGCAGCCGTGGGTGGACCGGTCGCCGTACATGCGCGCGCCGGCGAACTGGCCTGGCTGTCCGGGGTTTTTCGCGCCTGCCACCGGTCGATGGGTATCAACGTGGAACGAGTCCCGATGTTGGCGCAGGGGGTGCGCAGGGCGACGGCGGTTGCCACGGCGATCCTCGGATACGAGGAGGTCGCGGCGGCCGAACGGCGCGGTCGGCAGTACCGGCCGGGTAGCACTATGGTCCAGCAATATCTCCAGCGCAGCTGGCCGATCGTCGCGGACCCGGCCGTAGTATCCGCCGCGCCGGGTGCCGAGCGCTGGGATGTGTTGTCACCGGCCGAACGTGCGGTCGCGGTGCTGGCCGCCGCGGGCTGGACGAACAGCGCGATCGCCGAGCGGCGGGGGAGCTCGGTGCGCACTGTGGATGCGCAGGTCGCGAGTATCCGGCAGAAGCTGCTGATCGGCTCGCGCCGCGCAATCGCCGGTCATGTCCCGGATGAGCTGGCCCCTACCGTCGATACCGAACGGGCTGCCGCGGGTCGCCGGGGCCGGCGGTAACCGGGATCACGGTAGGGCAGCCGCGCCCGGGATCAGCCGCAGGCGTAGAAGTAGGGCTTGTACGCGCAGATGTCGTGGAAGGCGCCGTCGCCGTCGTAGGTTTCGCTGCGGTATGCCGGGATCGCGTGCACGGGCTCGCTGCGGTTGCTGGTGTCGGCAGGAACCGCATGGGTGTCGTTGTATGTGCCGTTACCCGGGTGTGAATCACCGCGGGTGCTGTGGCCGACATCGGCTTGGGCTGTCTGTGCTGTCAGGCCGGCGGGCGCCAGGACGAGGGCTCCGGTCAAGGCGGCTGCCGCGGCTATTTTCTTCACCAGTTTGTGGGTGCGAGCGATGATCATGGTCGTCTTCCGTTCCTTTGGGCGGTGTAGAACTTGTACGGCGAATCATCATTGGTAGGTCCGTCGTTCTATGTGCCGCTGTCTAACGGTACGGTACACGAGTGTTTGGATATATGCGCGTTTCTTTCCCGTGGATGGGAAGGGTGAGACGTGCCGAAACTCGCCATATCGCTGCGTGCCAGGCAACAGGGGACAGTGAGGCTGCGGCCGCGGCGGACATCATCCGCGGCCGCAACACTTAGAGTCGCGGATCGACCGGTTCGGATTCGAGTGCCAACACCGCGAACACCGCCTCGTGGACCCGCCACAGCGGATCCCCCGCGGCGAGACGGTCCAGCGCCTCCAGGCCCAACGCATACTCACGCAGCGCCAGCGCCCGTTTCCGGCCCAGCCCCCGGGACCGCAGGCGACGCAGGTTCTCCGGGCGCAAATACTCGGGGCCGTAGATGATCCGGAGATACTCCGGCCCGCGGCATTTGACACCCGGCTGGACGAGCCGGCCTCCCGGTACCCGGTTGTCACGGTTTCCCGTCACAACCACACCTTCCTCGAGAAGTTCACTGCCGCCCGGCTGCTCGCGGGCGCTGCCTGCTCGCCCGTCGCGAGCCGGAAGCTCGCCCGCGTTGCCCGCGGAGCTCGTGTGGCCCGCGTCGATCGTGGCCCCCACAATGGCCGAGCCGGCCGCGCCCGTCGTTGTGTGTGCCTCCGGTCCGCGCGACTTCGGCGCGGCGTGCACCAGGGCGTCCACCGGCTTCACCACCATGCCCTCACCGCCGTCGCCGGTCAGCGACAGCCACCACGCGGTGGCGGCCGCCTCGCTGCCGGGGTCGGTGAGGTCGACGGTCACCCGCCTGGTGGTGGTCAGCAGATCCGGGTCGGCGGCGACCAGCCGGTCGAGTAGGTCCAGCTGCCAGTGGTGGTCGCGTACGGCGTAATTCGCACCCTCACCGGCGAGCAGTCCGAACGGCGCCACTCGCAACCCGGCGAGCCCGTCGACGGGCCAGCAGTAGCGACCGTAGGCGCGGGTGAAGGCATCGATATCGGCGGACCGGCCGCTCATCCGGGCCTGCAGCTCGCCGACATCCTGCCCCCGGGCGGCCACCGCTGCCAGCACCTCGCTGGCCGTTTCGACCGAGGCCCGCGCCGCGGCGCCGACCGCCGCGTACTGATTGCGCAGTAGCTGTTGTGCCTTCGCCGACCAGGGCATGATCTCGGTGTCGAGCAGCAGCCAGCCGGTGCGCAACTCGTCGAACAGTCCAGCGGTTTCGGCCGCCGTACGGATGCGGGCCAGCAGGGCTTCGGTCCGGTCGGGCTCGTCGAAGAACGGCCGCCCCGTGCGGGTGTAGATCATGCCGGTGCCCTGCACCACGCCGAATCGTTCGGCGGCCGCTTCCGCGGAACGAGCCAGCAGCACCACCGCCCGCGACCCCATATGTTTCTCCTCGCACACCACCCGCGTCACGCCCTCACCGCGGAAGTACTCGAACGCCTGGGCCGGATGCTCGAGGTAGCCCGGTAATTCGGAGGTGGCGCACGGAGCCATGGTCGGCGGCAGATAGACCAGCCAGCGCGGGTCCACGGCGAACCGGCTCATCACCTCGAGTGCTGCGCTCGCGTTCTCCTCCTGGACCCCGACCCGCCCGTGGTGGCGGGTTTCGACCACGCGGCGGCCGAATACATCGTCGAGATCGAGGATGCCGGGATCGCGGTGCGTGGGGCCATCGGTGGCCGGACCACCGCCTACCGGCGCCAGCGGGCGCACCGGTTCGTACCAGATCTGCTCGGCCGGTACCGAGACCGTCTCCCGCTCCGGGTACCGCAGCGCCGACAGCTGCCCACCGAAGACCACGCCGGTGTCCAGGCACAGCGTGTTGTTCACCCAGCGCAGGTCGGCGACCGGTGTGTGGCCGTACAGGACGGTCGCCCGGCCGCGGTACTCCTCGGCCCACGGGTAGCGCACCGGCAGGCCGAATTCGTCGGTTTCGCCGGTGGTCTCGCCGTACATGGCGAAAGACCGGACGCGTCCGGAGGACCGCCCGTGATACTCCTGCTTCAGCCCGGCGTGGGCCACGACCAGCCGGCCGCCGTCGAGTACATAGTGGCTGATGAGGCCCCGGCAGAAATCGAGTGCGGCCGCCCGGAATTCGTCGTCGGTCTCCGCGAGCTGAGCCAGCGATTCGGCCAGCCCATGGGTCGGTTTCACCTTCCGGCCGGACAGGGCGCGGACGAGTTTGTGCTCGTGGTTACCGGTGACGCACAGTGCGTCTCCGGTGGCGGCCATTCCCATCACCAATCGCAGCACGCCCGGCGTATCGGGACCACGATCGACCAGATCGCCGACGAAAACCGCGGTCCGGCCCGCGGGGTGGCGGGCGCCCACGGCCCGGCCCGCCGTATCGCGATCGATCCGGTAGCCGAGCGTGGCGAGCAGGGTTTCCAGCTCCGACCGGCAGCCGTGGATATCGCCGATCACATCGAACGGTCCGGTGAGGTCGCGGCGGTCGTTCCACAGGCGTTCGTCCACGATCCGCACCGCGGTGATCTCCTCGGCGCCGCGCAGAGTATGTACCCGCCGGAATCCCTCGCGTTCCAGCCCGCGCAGTCCGCGCCGCAGCTCCCGCTGCTGGCGGTGTACGACGTGGGCACCCAGCGCGGCGCGATCCGGTCGCCGCGCGTTCCGTTCCAGGCATACCGAATCCGGTACATCCAGCACGATCGCCACCGGCAGCACATCGTGGTCCCGGGCGAGCGCGACGAGCTCCTTGCGGGCGCCCGGCTGCACATTGGTGGCATCGACCACGGTCCGCAGCCCGCGTCGCAACCGCACCCCGACGATATGGTGCAGCAGCGCGAACGCCTCCGGTGTCGCCGACTGGTCGTTCTCGTCGTCGCTCACCAGCCCGCGGCAGATATCCGAGGAGATCACCGACGTCGGCGGAAAATGTGTGCGGGCGAAGGTCGATTTCCCCGACCCGGTGCAACCGATGAGCACCACCAGGCACAGATCCGGTACGGCGAGATCGGTCACTGCGGGGCTCCTTCGGTTGCGGTGTGGGCGCGGGTGAACACCGCGAGCTGGGTCGGCGGGCCGACCTCGGGATCGGGGAAGCCGATCGGTGCGAACCGGACCTCGTAGCCGTAGTGTCCGGCGATCCGTTGCGCCCAGGACCGGAACTCTGCCCGGTTCCATTCGAAACGATGGTCGCTGTGGCGGAACGCGCCCGCCGGCAGACCGTCGTACCGCACGTTGTATTCGGCATTGGGCGTGGTCACCAGCACCGACTGCGGCGCTGCGGCCCCGAATACGACGTACTCGACCGTGGGCAGCCGCGGCGGATCGATATGTTCGATGACCTCCATCAGCACGGCCGCGTCGAACCCGCGCAGCGCGCTGTCGGTATAGGTGAGCGATCCCTGCCGCAAGGTCAGCCTGCGCGCGACCCTCTCCGGCAGCCGATCGAGCCGCAACCGGCGGCGCGCGATCGACAGTGCGCGGGTGGAGACATCCACGCCCATGATCTCCCGGAAAGAACTGTCGCCGAGCAGATCCCGCAGCAAGGCGCCTTCACCGCAACCGAGGTCGAGGATCCGGGCCGCCCCGGCCTCTCGCAGCGCGGCAACCACCGCCGCCCGCCGCTGCACCGCCAGCGACGCCGTGGGGGTGCCGTCATTCGCCCGCGCGGCCGTGGCCGAAACCGGGTCCTCGTGCGCGGAGCGGCCCGTGTCGGAGCCTGCCGTCGTGCCCGCGGGCGCATAGTCGCCCGGTGTTGTGGTCGAAGTCAGGCCCATGCCGGGCGAACGGCCCGCAGCGTCGATCGCTGCCGTGAGGACGCCGCGCATGTCCTGAGCGGAGGAATCCGCGGCGATGCCGGGCGCGACCGAACCGGGGACGCGCGCCGAGGTGCCGTGCGGCTCGGCCGCGGTCTGGTCCGCCTGGATCGCTTCATCGACCGCGCCGAGTTCCGCGGGGTCGGAGTTGTCCAGTTCGGCCAGCCGGGCCAGGGCTGTGCGGACCAGCGACTGGCGGCGGGCGAGGTAGCGGCGGGTGATCCAGCCGCGCTCCGGATGGGCGGCCAGCCAGCCCCCGCCGGCGCGGAGCAATTTGTCCACCTCGTCGTTGTCGAGCCAGTAGTGCTTGGCCCCGTCGAGGACAGGCAGCAGGACGTAGAGGTGGTTGAGTGCATCGGCCAGTCGCACCGTTGCGCTCAGTACCAGACGCAGATGCGCCGAATCACCCCACGCGGGGAACGCCGGATCGAGCGGCAAGGGTGTGGCGTCCACCGACCAGCCGAGCGGGGCGAAGATCCGTTCGGCGAGTTCGGGGCCGCCCCGGCAGCCCAGTGCCGGGAGTTCCAGCCGCAGCGGCAAGGGGGTGCGGGCCAGTTCCGGGCGCTGTGCGCACTCACCGCGCAGTGCGCTGCGGAATACGGCGCCGATCGCCACCGACAGCAGCGAAGACGCGGCGTAGGGCCGGTCGTTCACGTACTGGCCGAGAGCGAACGCCTGCGGTCCCTTGGACCGGCCGCGGACCAGGCGTACCGGGTCTACTTCCAGCAACAGTGCCGCGGTGCACCGGTCGGCGGTGGCCTGCGGGTAGAGCACATGCGCGGTGCCGTAGGACAATCCGAATTCCTGCACCCGGTCCGGGTTCTTGTGCAGCAGGAACCCGAGATCGGTTGCGGGCGTAGCACTGCCCGCAACCGGTGTGCAGGTGATCGTCAACAGCATGCTGTGATCGTGGCCGAGTCACACCGGTGCGGCAAGGCGGTTTCGGTCGGGCCGGCGCCGGTTCTCCCCGGGCCGGGTGCCGGTTCACGCGGGCCAGCGCCAGTTCGCTACCTCGGGGATGTCCTCGCCGTGTTGCCGGGTCCAGGTCCGGGCGCGCAGCCGGGCGTCCACCATGTCCTGCCGCAACCCCGCCGCCTGCTGCCGTAGCGCCGGTACCCGGTCGATCACATCCATCACCAGGTGGTAGCGGTCGAGATCGTTGAGCATGACCATATCGAACGGTGTGGTGGTGGTGCCCTCTTCCTTGTAACCCCGTACGTGCAGGCCGGAATGGTTGGTGCGGCGGTAGGTGAGCCGGTGGATCAGCCACGGGTAACCGTGGAAGGCGAAGATCACCGGGGAGTCCCGGGTGAACAGGGTGTCGAATTCGCTGTCGGGTAGGCCGTGCGGGTGCTCCTCGGTCGGCAGCAGGCGCATCAGATCGACCACGTTCACCACCCGCACTCGTAGCCAAGGCAGTTTTTCGCGCAGAATCGAGGCCGCGGCAAGGGTTTCCAAGGTGGGGACATCGCCGGCGCAGGCAAGCACCACATCCGGGGTGGTGGCCGGTTCGTCGCGGTTACCGGCCCATTCCCAGATCCCGATACCGCGGGCGCAGTGCAGCGCGGCGTCGGTGGCCGACAGCCAATCCGGCTGCGGCTGTTTGCCTGCCACCACGACGTTCACGTAGTGCCGCGAGCGCAGGCAGTGGTCGTACACCGAGAGCAGCGTATTGGCGTCCGGCGGCAGATACACCCGCACGATCTCGGGTTTCTTGTTCAGCACCACGTCGAGGAAGCCGGGATCCTGATGAGTGAAACCGTTGTGGTCCTGCCGCCAGACATGCGAGGACAGCAGATAGTTCAGGCTCGCCAGCGGCCGCCGCCACGGTACTTCGGCGCTGGCGTCGAGCCATTTGGCGTGCTGGTTGAACATCGCGTCGACGATATGGACGAAGGCCTCGTAGCAGGTGAAGACACCGTGCCGGCCGGTCAGCAGATATCCCTCCAGCAGGCCCTGGCACATATGTTCCGACAGCACTTCGATGACCCGGCCCGCGCGGTCGAGTTTCACGTCGTCGGGGCCGATCTCGGCCTGCCAGTTACGGCCGGTGACCGTGAGAATGTCCTGTAACCGGTTGCTGGCCAGTTCGTCGGGAGCGAAGGTGAGGAAGTTGTCCGGGTTGAGTTCGGTGACGGTGCGGAGCCAGCCGCCCAGCACGCGGGTCGCCTCATGGTCGGTACGTCCGGGTTCGGAGACATCCACCGCGTATTCGCGCCAGTCGGGTAGCCGCAGATCACGGACCAATTCGCCGCCGTTGGCCACGGGGCTCGCACTCATCCGTTTCGCCCCCACCGGCACCAGCCGTCGCAATTCCGAGACCGGGGTGCCGGCCTCGTCGAACAGCTCCTCCGGCCGGTAGGACCGCAACCACTGTTCGAGCACCGCCCGGTGCCCGGCGTTCTGGCGGGCAGCGGGTAACGGCACCTGATGCGCGCGGAAGGTGCCCTCCACCGGTTCCCCGTCGACCTGCGGCGGCCCGGTCCAGCCCTTGGGGGTTCGCAGCACGATCATCGGCCAGTGCGGCCGGGTGGTATCGGTTCCGTCGCGGGCGGCGCGCTGGATCTGCGCGATCCGTTCCAGGCAGGCGTCCATGGCGGCGGCCAGATCCTGATGGACCTGCGCGGGGTCGCGGCCGGCGACGATCAGGGGGTCGTAACCGTTGCCCCGCAGCAGTGAACAGAGTTCGTCCTCGGGGATCCGGGCCAGCAGGGTCGGGTTGGCGATCTTGTATTCGTTCAGCGCGAGAATCGGCAGTACCGCGCCGTCCCGGGCCGGGTTCAGGAACTTGTTCGCATGCCAGCTGCCCGCCAGCGGCCCGGTTTCGGCCTCACCGTCACCTACCACGCAGAACACCGTCAGATGCGGGTTGTCCAGGGCGGCGCCGAAAGCGTGCAGCAGCGAATAGCCCAGCTCCCCGCCCTCGTGGAACGAACCGGGTGTCTCCGGCGCGCAATGGCTCGGCACCCCGCCGGGAAACGAGAACTGCGCGAACAACGCCCGCATCCCTTCCGCATCGCGCGGTACATGGCTGTAGAGCTCCGAATAGGTTCCTTCCAGCCACGCGCACGCATTCGGGCCGGGCCCGCCGTGCCCGGGCCCGGCCACGAACACCGCGTCCAGGTTGCGCGCCAGAATCGCCCGGTTCGCGTGCACCCACACCAGATTCAGGCCGGGAACGGTACCGAAATGACCGAGCAGCCGCGGTTTGACATGCTCGGGTGCCAGCGGTTCGCGCACCAGCGGATTCGCCATCAGATAGATCTGCCCGACCGAGAGATAGTTGGCGGCCCGCCACCACGCGTCCAGGGTCTCCAGCTCGTCGGCGTCGAGCGGCCCCCGCGCCGTCGCGGACAGCACATAAGGACGGGGCGCGATCGATTCACCCCCGTCACCGCCCACATTGTCGGCAGCGGTATCCCCACCTGCACTTGCCAACTGCGTCATACGCCGAACCTCCTGGAGGTCGTGGTCGCGCCGGGCACTCCGCACGCCGGTACGGACGCCCCAACGATAGCTGGAGGTGTGCCGCCCTCGGGCCGGTTCTCGCGTGTGGGTGCACGCTGCGCTGATTTCTCTGCGTTTCGCCCGCGGCATACCCGCGAAGCGGGCCGGTAACCGGGGTGCTCGTCGAAATACCGCCGTGGCGTCGTAGCGCTTCGGCGTCGATGTTCTCGGCGCCGGTGCGCGGGGTTCGGCCGAGGGGGCTCCGACCCGTACGACGGCGCACCATAAGCTCGGCGGATGCAGATATTCGGCAGGATCATCGCCGTCGCCGCCGTGGGGGCGGCCGCGTTCGGGCTCACCGGATGCGGTTCGGACGACGCTTCCGAGACCACCGCGACCTCCACGACCGCGGCGTCCGCGCCGCGCAGCGCGGCCGCGCAAGGGGCGCCCACCGCATCGAAGGGCCGCGAATGCACGGCCGACGATATCGGCGTCACCGGTGGTTTCGGTGAGGTACCCGAGATCACCATCCCGGACGATTGCGATCCGCCGAAACAGCTCGTCGTGAAGGATCTGGTTCCCGGCACGGGGCCCGGTGCGGCCGCCGGCGATCAGCTGACCATGAATTACGCCCTGGTCACCTGGTCGGATAAGCAGAAGCTGGATTCCTCCTTCGATCGCGGTGAACCCTTCGAGCTGGACCTCGGCTCCGGCATGGTCATCCCCGGCTGGGAACAGGGCCTCGAGGGAGTCCAGCAGGGTGCCCGCCGGCTGCTGATCATCCCGCCGGATCTGGGTTACGGCGCCGGCGGCAACGGGGTCGCACCGAACGAGACACTGGTCTTCGTCACCGATGCCGTGGCGGTACCTCAGGACTGAGCCGTGCTGGTGGGCGCCGTGTGACCCACCTCGCCCGCCGCCGGGAGGCCGCCAACCGCCTCCCGGCGTGCAGCCCGCCCGACCCGGTCAACTACCCTGGTCGGGATGCGTATCCCGGGCGCGTGAAACCGCAGGTGCTCGCCGTTCCGGACGGTACGCCGGCGGCGCGTACCCGCGTGCTGTCGCCAGACCGCGCGCCATCACCGCGTACCGGTACGGAACACGTGCCGGGCCGAGGTCAAGACGAACCGACGAGAACAAGGAGCATGTCCGTGAAGAGCACCGTCGAGCAGCTGAGCCCGACCCGGGTCCGGATCAATGTCGAGGTGCCCTTCGAGGAGCTGAAGCCGGACTTCGATCGCGCCTACAAGGCCCTGGCCAAGCAGGTGCGCATTCCCGGCTTCCGTCCGGGCAAGGCACCGGCCAAGCTGCTCGAGGCGCGCCTGGGTCGCGGTGCAGTGCTGGAGCAGGTCGTCAACGATGCGCTGCCCGGCCGCTACAGCGAGGCCGTGACCACCTCCGAGGTGAAGGTCATCGGGCAGCCCGAGATCGAGATCACCAAGATCGAAGACGGCGAGGAGCTGGCGTTCACCGCCGAGGTCGATATCCGTCCGGAGATCGCCCTGCCCGAGGATTACAGCAGCATCGCCGTCACCGTCGATGCCATCGAGATCACCGATGAGGATATCGACGAGCAGCTGCAGTCGCTGCGCGAGCGGTTCGGGACCCTCGTGGGTGTCGAACGCGCGGTACAGGACGGCGATTTCGTCTCCATCGATCTGTCGGCCACCGTGGACGGCGAGGAGGTCCCGGAGGCGGCGACCACCGGGCTGTCGCACGAGGTCGGTTCCGGTCAGCTGATCGAGGGTCTGGACGACACCCTGCTCGGTATGTCGGAAGGTGAGTCCAAGGAGTTCACCTCCACCCTGGTCGCCGGTGACCACGCGGGCAAGGAAGCCGCCATCACCGTGACCCTCGGTTCGGTCAAGGAACGCGAACTGCCCGAGGCCGATGACGAATTCGCCCAGCTGGCCAGCGAATTCGACACCATCGACGAGCTGAAGGCCGATCTGCGCACCCGCGTCGAGCGGAACAAGAAGGTGCAGCAGGCCGGAGATATCCGCGACCAGGTCCTGGAGAAGCTGCTCGACACCGTCGAGGTGCCGCTGCCGGAGGCCGTGGTCAAGGCCGAGATCGACGCCGTCGAGCACGACGCGGTGCACGGTTTCGACCACGACGAGGAGAAGTTCGCGGCGGCACTGGAAGCCCAGGGCTCCAGCCGCGAGGAATTCGACGCCGATACCAAGGAAGCCGCCGAGAAGTCGGTGAAGACCCAGCTGCTGCTGGATGCCGTCGCCGAGGCCGAGGGCACCCAGGTCGGGCAGGAGGAGCTCACCGAGCGCATCCTGTTCCAGGCCCAGCGCTACGGGATGGCGCCGGAGCAGTTCATCCAGCAGGTACAGCAGGCCGGCCAGCTGGGCGCGGTCTTCGCCGATGTCCGCCGCGGCAAGGCGCTGGCGGAGGTCGTCGGCAAGGTGACCGTCACCGATTCGGACGGCAACACCGTCGATACCGAGGAAATGTTCGGCAGCCCGAAGCCCGCCGACGACGAGGCCGCCGAGGAAGCCGGCGCGGAGACCGTGGAGACCGCGGACAAGGAGTAGTACCGACCAGCAGTACGGATCGGAAGCCCTGGGACCAGAGGCGGTGTCGGCAATCCAGAGACAGCACAGAACCATTCCCCTGTCCCCGGTATGCCCCCGCCCGCAGACCCAGGGCTTCCGTCGTCCGCAAGATATTGCGCTATGAGCGAAGTGGGTGGGGATCGGGAGTTCGGTCACGCCCCGTTTCGTTAATGTTTGTGACAGCAACGAGCCGGCGAGAGAAGGCAGGTATCCGTGACAATCAACCAAGCCGAGGTCATGACAGCTCCGACCGCTGGGCTCAATCTCAGCGATTCCGTGTACGAGCGCCTGCTGCGTGAGCGCATCATCTTCCTCGGCACCCAGGTCGACGACGACATCGCGAACAAGATCTGTGCACAGATCCTGCTGCTGTCGGCGGAGGACCCCGCCCGGGATATTTCGCTCTACATCAACTCGCCGGGTGGTTCGGTGAACGCCGGCATGGCCATCTACGACACCATGCAGTTCGCGGAATGCGATATCGCGACCTACGGGATGGGCCTGGCCGCCTCCATGGGGCAGTTCCTGCTCACCGCCGGCGCGAAGGGTAAGCGTTTCGCGCTGCCGCACACCCGGATCATGATGCATCAGCCGTCGGCCGGTATCGGTGGTTCGGCCGCGGATATCGCGATCATGGCCGAGCAGTTCGCCTACACCAAGCGTGAGCTGAACGAGTTGCAGGCGATGCACACCGGGAATCCGGTCGAGCAGATCAACGCCGATGCCGACCGCGACCGCTGGTTCACCCCCCAGCAGGCGCTGGAGTACGGCTTCATCGACCAGGTGATCACCAGTGCGCGCCAGGCGGGCGGCACGGGCAACTAGAACGTCGTTCGCGCCGGCCGCTGCGCGGCGGTGGCCGCGATCGGTGTTCAGCGGACAGCTCACTCATAGACTTGGAGACGAATATGGCCAATCCGAACGTTGCACGCGCCGGTCTGGGCGGCCTCGCCCCGGCGGGCCCGCAGTCGCGCTACATTCTGCCGTCGTTCATCGAGCATTCGAGTTTCGGCGTCAAGGAATCCAACCCGTACAACAAGCTGTTCGAGGAGCGCATCATCTTCCTCGGCGTGCAGGTCGACGACGCCTCGGCGAACGACATCATGGCGCAGCTGCTGGTGCTGGAATCGCTGGATCCCGATCGCGATATCACCATGTACATCAACTCCCCGGGTGGTTCGTTCACCTCGTTGATGGCGATCTACGACACCATGCAGTACGTGCGCGCCGATGTTGCGACCGTCTGCCTGGGGCAGGCGGCGTCGGCGGCGGCGGTGCTGCTGGCCGCGGGTACCCCCGGGAAGCGGGCCTGCCTGCCGAACGCGCGGGTGCTGATCCACCAGCCGTCGGTCGAGGGCGGTATCCAGGGGCAGGTGTCGGATCTGGAGATCCAGGCCGCCGAGATCGAGCGGATGCGCCGACTGATGGAGACCACGCTGGCGCGCCACACCGGCAAGGACGCGGACACCATCCGCAAGGACACCGATCGCGACAAGATCCTGACGGCCGAAGAGGCCAAGGAATACGGGATCATCGATACGGTGTTCGACTACCGGAAGCTGAGCGCTCAGAAGTGAGCGTGGCCGGGTCCGGCGCACCGTGATTGTCCGCGGTACGCCGGGCCGGCCGGGCCGCGGGACCCGGCCGCGCCGCTGCGGCGGCGAACGTGCGACACGCCCCGTGCGGCCCGCGCGGTGGAAACCGCGCGACGACGCCGTATCCGCGTGAAACCCCGCACAACCGCGATGAGAAACCTGCCCGAGTTGTCGACCCCGATCGCACACACCGGGTACGGTCAAACCCAGGGACCTTTGTTCCCGGTTGACAGCACCGCCCCTCGATCCGGGTGACAGCGCCGGATTTCGCTCCACTGCGGGCGCGGCCGGCTGACAGCTGGACGGATGGTTGCACGCGAACAAGGAAGTAGGGACCCACACGATGGCGCGCATCGGCGACGGCGGCGATCTGCTCAAATGCTCGTTCTGCGGGAAGAGCCAGAAGCAGGTCAAGAAGCTCATTGCGGGACCAGGGGTGTACATCTGCGACGAGTGCATCGATCTGTGCAACGAGATCATCGAGGAAGAGCTGGCCGAATCGAGCGAGGTCAAGCTCGACGAGCTGCCGAAACCGGCGGAGATCCGGGATTTCCTGGAGAACTACGTGATCGGCCAGGACACGGCCAAACGGACGCTCGCGGTCGCGGTGTACAACCATTACAAACGTATTCAGGCCGGGGACAAGGGCCGCGACGCGCGCGGGGAAAGCGTGGAATTGGCGAAGTCCAATATTCTGATGCTCGGTCCTACCGGTTGCGGTAAGACCTATCTGGCGCAGACGCTGGCGAAAATGCTGAATGTGCCGTTCGCGATCGCCGATGCCACCGCGCTCACCGAGGCCGGTTATGTCGGTGAGGATGTCGAGAATATTCTCCTCAAACTCATTCAGGCCGCCGATTACGACGTGAAACGCGCGGAGACGGGCATCATCTATATCGACGAGGTCGACAAGATTGCGCGTAAGAGCGAGAATCCGTCGATCACGCGGGATGTTTCCGGTGAGGGTGTGCAGCAGGCCCTGCTGAAGATTCTGGAGGGTACGCAGGCGAGCGTGCCACCGCAGGGTGGCCGTAAGCATCCGCATCAGGAATTCATCCAGATCGACACCACCAATGTGCTGTTCATCGTGGCGGGCGCGTTCGCCGGTCTGGAGAAGATCATCTCCGATCGCACGGGCCATCGCGGTATCGGTTTCGGTGCGGAGGTGCGGTCGAAGGCCGAAGTCGATACCACCGATCAATTCTCCGAGGTGATGCCGGAGGATCTGATCAAATTCGGTCTTATCCCCGAATTCATCGGCCGGTTGCCGGTGGTCGCGTCGGTGACGAATCTGGACAAGGATTCGCTGGTCAAGATCCTGTCCGAGCCGAAGAACGCGCTGGTGAAGCAGTACATCCGGTTGTTCGAGATGGACGGTGTGGATCTCGAATTCACCCGCGACGCGCTCGAGGCCGTGGCGGATCAGGCCATTCTGCGGGGCACCGGGGCACGCGGTCTGCGCGCCATCATGGAAGAGGTGCTGCAGCAGGTGATGTTCGATATCCCGAGCCGCGACGATGTGGCGAAGGTTGTCGTGGACGCGGATACCGTCAACGACAATGTGCTGCCCACGATCGTTCCGCGCAAGCGCGAGCGTCCGGAGCGCCGCGACAAGTCGGCCTGACGCCCGAACGCAACCGTTCCGAGGCCGGTTCCGGTCTTATCGGCGGCGTACCCGCTGTATGGTCGTCACCACTCGACATTCGTGCGATGTAGGAGCGGTTATGGCGACACAGCTGCTTACCGGTTTTTTACGGCGCGAGCGATGTGATGACATCCCGGCGCCCGCACGGTTCGGCCGGGCGGGCGCCGTTTTCTGTGTGCTGGCGGCGGCACTGGCCGTAGCCGTACTGGGTGCCACGCCGGCCGCCGCCACCGTGACCCAGGTCAGCGTGACCCCGGATCTGAATGTCGGGATCCGCACGAACTACGGCACCGGTTGCAGCTACACGCTGCGGGCCCGGCTCAGTGAGGCGGTGACCCCGGTGACGTTCTACGACAACGGTATTCCGATCGCGACGGTGCCGCCCGCGGGCGGCGGGCTGGCGCTGATCAACTGGGTGCCCGCCTACGAGGGCGATCACACCCTGCAGGCGGCCCAGCCGGGTGGCGGCCCCGCCCCGTCGGTACAGGTGTTCGTCGGCCGCGGCGCCCATATCGGTTATGCGTGCTGGGTGATCTGAGCGGTCAGGCCCAGGGCACCCGGCACGAATCGGTGCTGAATCCCTGCGAGGTGATACCGAGTGCGTGGTTGTTGCGCGCCCGGGAGTTCTCCAGGCCGATCTGGTAGGTCAGTTCGATCACGCCCGCTGTGCCGAACCGGCGTTCCAGGTCGGCCACCTGCTCGTCGGTGACGGTCATCGGGGTCGCGGTCATCGCATCGGCGTAGGCGATGGCGGCCCGCTCGTCATCGGTGTAATGCGGCGAGGTCTCGTATTCGTCGATGTGCTGGAGCCGGTCGATATCCAGGCCGTCCAGGCGTTGCAGCATGGTGCCGAAATCCACACACCAGGAGCAGCCGACGGTCCAGGCCGTCCGGTAGACGGCGATTTCGCGGATATTGGCGGGCAGTTTGGTGGAGGCCCGCTCCGCCACGAGTTCGTGTATTCCACCGGCGAGCAGGATTCCGGTGTGGTGGCCGCTGACCGCGAACGGTTCCGGTACTTCGCCGACCTTGCGCCGGGCGAACCAGTACATGGCCTTGGTCAGCAGCCCGGCGTCCTTCGGGGCGAGCGCGGGGATACGGGTTGTGCTCATCGGGTGTCTCCTCGGTCCGGGTGGATGCTTCTACTACCTGGACGAGATAGGGCCCCGCGGCGTGACGCCCGGGGTGCCCACGGTGCCGGCCCGGCGCGCGGAATCTCGAGGAGTTCCCGCGCATGATGGGGGCCGGGGCCGGACGTGGGCAGCCCCGAGGTCGGCGATACGACGGCTCAGCGCAGTCGAGCCGCCGGATCGCGGCTCATTCCGGTTCGACGGCCATATCGTCGGCGCTCCAGTACGCGCGCATCCGGGTGATCCGGCCCTCGGTGTCGAATTCCATGACATCGATCGGGCTCAGGGTCATCCGCTGACCGTCGAACTTGGTGATCAGTGTGAAGACGAAGGCGGCATGGTTACCGGCGATCCGCACGGTTTCCGGCGCGAGTGAGGATTCCCGTTCAAGGCTCGTGATGACGTTGTAGAACTCCCGGATGGCGTCGTGGCCCTGCTTCGGCTCGGTGCCGATGGGGTCTTCGATGACGGCGTCCGGTGCATAAAGCGCGACGATTTCTTCGGTCGGTCCCGAGCCGACCAGTTTCACGTACTGCTCGACTACGTCGCGGATCTCCCGTGCCATCACCACTCCTACGAATTGGAACGTGTTCTAGATTCGGGAGCGTAGCAGCCGGGCGCCGATAGGGCACCGGGAACCGTACGACAGGCAGTGTGCTCGCCGTCGGCCGATATGTGGATGGTAATGAGAAATACCTGATCAGAATGCATATCTTGCACAGCGGGCGGGTATCTTCGCTGATCCCTCGGTTCGCCGTTGAAACGCCGCCGCGCAGGAGATGCGTCTGCTCATAACTTCGCTGCAGCGCCCGCGGATGTTACGTGTTCCAGCCTGCGGACGGCCTGTTTCGGGATGCGTGGAAAGCGGAATTCCGGGTCCATCGCGCGAACTCACTCAGAAATCATTGCTATGACTGCTGGTCTGGCCGGTGTGTCGGCGGTTCGGTGTCGGTATTGTGATGTTGAATCGACCCCGATCAACCAGATGTTCGAGCGACGAGTGAAAGCGGAGGAGATATGGCACTGCCAACGATGACCGCGGAACAACGCACGGAGGCTCTGGCCAAAGCGGCGGCGGTGCGCAAGGCGCGCTCCGAACTGATCGGTCAGGTGAAAGACGGCAAAGTTTCGGTCGCCGACCTGCTGCGCAAGGCCGATAGCGATGAACTGGTCAAGAAGACCAAGGTGGTCGCTGTGATCAAGGCGCTGCCGGGCGTAGGGCCGGTGAAGGCCGCCAAGCTGATGGACCAGGCGGAAATCCCGGAGGATCGCCGGATCGGCGGTCTGGGTGCCCGCCAGCGGGCGGCGCTGCTGGAGGCGCTGGCCAACTGAGGAGGGGAGCGTCCGACCGTGGGCGCTCCGAACTCCGGCCGCGGCCGAGCCGGTCGTCGTTGGTGAAACGACCGGCATGGCCCGGCGGGCCAGGTGCTGACATGTCCACACGTGATGACATCGAATCGTTCCTCGACGAGTATCAGTCCACGCTGAGCGCCTTCGACGCCGAGCGTACGGCCGCACTGTGGGGGACACCGGGCACCATTGTCAGTGATGAATTCGTCGGATCGCTGCATTCCCGGGAAGAAATGGCGCGGGGCCTGGCGCAGGCGCATCCCATGTACCAGATGCTCGGCCTCTCCCGGGTCGACCACACCTTGCTGGAATTCGCGGAGCTGACCGCCGTGCTGGCGCGGGTCCGGGTGCGCTGGCATTTCTACGACAGCGACGAGGCGCTGCTCGCCGACAGCGATTACGAATATCTGCTGCGTCGTGACGATGACGGCTGGCATACGTATGTCGCCGTCGCCATCGACGAGGCAGAGAAATTGTCCCGCGTGGCAGCGGACCGCGGGATCCGGCTGCCCGGAATGTGACAGGCCGTCGTGTGCAACGGGGGAGTGTCGCGGAAAAGTTCAGCGGGTGGCGCGCTGTGTCAGCAGTGCTGCCACGCCGTCGAGAATGCGTTCTATTCCGAATTCGAGGGCGGCATCGCGCCGGTGCGGCCGGTCGCCCGGCTCCGATGCTTCGGCGGGATCGGATATCGCAGCGATCAGCCGGGGGAAACGATCACCCGCCGATTCCAGCGCCGCGGACATCGTCGTGGTCAATTCCTTCTCGCCGGTTGCGGGGCCCATCAATTGCTGCGCCAGGCTGCGTACGTGCCCATTCAGTACGACGAGCGTATCCAGCAGCTCCGGACCGGTCAGCTCGATATCCGCCATCACCTCGAGCGCGGACTCGGTCCAGCCGAGCTCGTTGGGGCCCATCGGCCGGGTGCCCGCCAGTAGTTCCATCACCCACGGATGCCGCCGGTACCGTTCGAAACTCAGCAGCGCCCAGGAACGCAACCCGGCCCGCCATGCCGGCGTGCCGGAGGTGTCCAGTTCCGGAAGGCCGGCCAGGGCCGCTTCTGTCATCAGTGCGGTGAGTTCGGCTTTGCCCGGCACGTGGCGGTACAGCGACATTTTGGTGTAGCCGAGCCGGTCGGCGAGCTTCTGCATGGATACCGCGGCCAATCCTTCGGCATCGGCCAGCTCGACCGCGGCGGACACGATCGCGGCGCGGGTCAGGGTGGGTTTGGGTCCCCGAGTCGGCCGTCGATCAGTACCCCAGAGCATTTCCAGGACGGTCGGGGTCGCCATCGGGTGCCTCTCCGAAATCGGTTGACGTGCAATCGTGTCTACCATACGCTTCACTGCGTCTTCCGGAAACAGTATCCGGTGGACGCATATTGTGGGATGGAGCTCAACATGAAGAACCGCAGTGTTCTCGTCTCCGGCGCGAGTATCGCCGGCCCCGCGCTCGCCTATTGGCTCGCTCGCTACGGATTCGACGTCACGGTGGTCGAGCGCGCCCCCGCACTGCGACCCGGCGGCCAGGCCGTCGACTTCAAAGGAGTCGTGCACCGCACGGTGCTGGAGCGGATGGGCGTATACGACGAGATATGCCGCCGAAGTACCGGTGCCACCGATATGGTCCTGGTCGATGCCCGCGGGCGCGAGCGAGCACGGATATCCGGCGATTTCACCGGCGGCGACGTCGAGATCCTGCGTGGGGACCTGGCCGGAATCCTGTACGAGGCCGGTGCGCAGGACTGCACCTACCGGTTCGGCGATTCGATCAGTGCACTTCGCGAAACCGCAGGCGGTGTCGACGTCGAGTTCGAGAACGGTCCCGCCGGGCGCTTCGATCTGGTCTTCGGTGCGGACGGTATCCACTCCCGGGTGCGTCGGCTGGCCTTCGGACCGGAAGAGCAGTTCGTCCGGCACCGCGGCTACTACTACGCCATAGCCGGGGAATCAGCCCGTCGTGCCCAGTCGGATGGGCCGCGCCGGCGCGAATCGTATGCCCACAACGACGCGGGCCGGCTTGCAGTGGGAGGCGGCCCGAAGGCGCAGCAGATGTATCTGTTCGCGGCATCCGAGATTCACTTCGCGGACGAAGCCGACAAACGTCGCGTGCTGACCGAGAAGTTCACCGGGATGGGGTGGCAGGTGCCCGAAATGCTCGCCGAACTACCCGAACTCGGCGATTTCTATCTCGACGCCCTGGCCCGGGTCCGGATACCGAGTTATGTGGCGGGACGGGTGGCTCTGGTCGGAGACAGCGCCTACGGGAACACCCTCGCCGGGTTCGGCACCGGTCTGGCAGTGGTGGGCGCCTATGTGCTGGCGGGGGAACTGGCCGCCGCAGAAGGCGACCATACGGTGGCTTTCGCTCGATACGACCGGATCATGCGCAGGTATGCAAAGGTCGGTCTGGGGAGCAGCCCCGGCCCGTTCCTGGCACCGAAAACCGCATATGGCCTGCGGCTGCGCGATTGGTTTCTCGGGTCGCGCTGGTTCCGTCTCATGGACAAGTTCGCAGTGGACGCCAAGGACGACCTGGATCTCACCCGATATCCGAATTGGGAACCGCGCTGAACCGCACGGACATACCTGTGCGTCCCGCCGCCGCGCACAAGTGCGGGCCGAAGCGGCGCTCACGTCAGGCGTCGGGGATCGACCCCGAGACCCGTTCCGCTGCGGTGTAGATGTTCATCGTGCCGCCACGGACGAAACCTGCCAGGGTGAGCCCGGATTCGGCGGCGAGGTCCACGGCCAGCGAACTCGGGGCCGACACCGCCGCGAGGATCGGGATACCGGCAAGGACGGCTTTCTGTGCGAGTTCGAACGAAGCCCGACCACTCACGACCAGCACGAGATCCGATGCCGGGATCCGGTTCTCCCGCAGCGCCCAGCCGATGACCTTGTCGACCGCGTTGTGCCGGCCGATATCCTCCCGCACGGCCACGGCGTCACCGTCGGTGGTGAACAGGCCCGCGGCGTGCAGGCCACCGGTCGCGTCGAAAACCGTCTGCCGACGGCGCAGCGCCTGCGGCAGGTGGGCGAGGACCGCGGCCTCGATCAATGGTTGCGGCGGGGAGAGTGGGTGGCGGCTGCGCTGCCGGATCTCGTCGAGGGCGGTTTTCCCGCACAGACCACAGGCTCCGGTGGTCAGGAACGGGCGGTTCGGCAGGGCAATGGGAGCGGCCGGATCGATATCGAGAACGTTGTAGGTGTTGCGGCCCTCGTCGTCCGTGCCTGCGCAGTAGCGGGCGGTGCGGATATCGGCGGCCTCGGTGATCAGCGATTCGGCGAAGAGGAAACCGTGCACCAAGTCGATATCGTTGCCCGGGGTGCGCATGGTGACGGTGAGCGACTCCCCGCGGACCCGGATTTCCAGGGGTTCTTCGACGGCCAGGGTATCGGGACGGGTGATCTCGCCGGCCGGGGTGATCCGTCGCATCCGGCGTCGCGCGGTAACTCTGCTCATTCGGCGCTGCGCTGGTGGATATGGGGTTCGAGCCGGATGACGACCGCCTTCGATACGGGTGTATTCGACCGCTCCGCCACATGGTCGAGCGGGACCAGGGGATTGGTTTCGGGGTAGTAGGCGGCGGCGTTCCCGCGGGGCGTGGAGTACTCGACCACCCGGAAACCCGTCACCCGGCGTTCGACACCGTCGGTCCACTCCGCGATCAGATCGACGAGATCACCGTCGCGCAAACCCATCTCGGCGATATCGCCGGCATTCACCAGCACCACCCGGCGGCCGTGGTGGACACCGCGGTAGCGGTCGTCGAGGCCGTAGATCGTGGTGTTGTACTGGTCGTGGCTGCGCAGCGTCTGCAGGACGAGCCGGCCGGGCGGTACCGGCACCCAGCTCAGGTCGTTCACCGCGAAATTGGCTTTCCCGGTAGTGGTGCGGAATTCGCGGGTATCGCGCGGCGGATGGGGGAGAACGAAACCGTTGCGCTGCCGGACCCGGCTGTTGTAATCGGCGCAGCCCGGCACCACATGGGCGATGGCGTCGCGGATCCGGTCGTAGTCGCCGCGGAAATCTTCCCAGGGCACGGGATGTCCGGGACCCAGCAGTTCCCGGGCGAGTTCGCAGACGATCGCGACCTCGCTGCGCAGTTCGTCGCTCACCGGATCGAGCCGGCCGGTGGACAGATGCACCATCGACATCGAATCCTCCACCGATACCTGCTGGCGCCGGCCGTTCTGCATATCCAGATCGGTGCGGCCCAGGGTCGGCAGGATCAGTGCGGTGGCGCCGTGGACGATATGGCTGCGGTTGAGTTTGGTCGATACCTGCACCGTGAGTGCGCAGTTGCGCAGGGCGGCCTCGGTGACGGTGGTATCCGGGGTGGCGGCGACGAAATTACCGCCCATCCCGAAGAACACGCGGGCCTGCCCGTCGCGCAGTGCGCGGATGGCGGCGACGGTGTCGTAGCCGTGGGTGCGCGGGCTGGTGATCTCGAACTCGTTGTCCAGGGCGGCGAGGAACGGTTCGGGCATCTTCTCCCAGATGCCCATGGTGCGGTCGCCCTGCACATTGGAATGACCGCGCACCGGGCAGACACCCGCGCCCGGTTTGCCGATCATTCCCCGCGCCAGCAGCAGATTGGTGGCTTCCTCGATGGTGGCGACCGCGTTCTTGTGCTGGGTGAGCCCCATCGCCCAGCAGACGATGGTGTTGCGGGAGCGGGCCAGCCGGTCGGCTGTGCGGGCCAGTTCATCGGGTGTGAGACCGCTCGCCTCGTACACCGTATCCAGGTCGACGGCGCGGATATGGCGCTCATAGGCGGCGAAACCGGCCGTATGCGATTCGATGAAGGCGCGGTCCAGGACGGTGCCCGGGGCCCGGTCCTCGGCCTCGAACAGCAGTTTCGCCAGTCCCTGGAACAGGGCCATATCGCCGCCGAGGCGGATCTGCAGGAAATCGTCGGCGATATCGACGCCGGTGGTGAGCCCGCGAACGGTCTGCGGATCGCGGAAACCGATCAGTCCGGTTTCGGGCAGCGGATTGATCGCGACGATCTCGGCGCCGGATTTCTTCGCGTCGGCGAGCGCGCTGAGCATACGCGGATGGTTGGTGCCCGGGTTCTGGCCCGCGATCAGGATGAGATCGGCGGCGGCGAAATCGTCGACCGTCACCGAACCCTTGCCGATACCGATGGAACCGGTGAGTGCGGTGCCCGACGATTCGTGGCACATATTGCTGCAGTCGGGCAGGTTGTTGGTACCGAAACTGCGGACCATCAGCTGGTAGAGGAACGCGGTTTCGTTCGCGGTGCGGCCGGAGGTGTAGAACACGGCCTCATCCGGGGAATCCAGTGCCCGCAACTGCTCGGCGATCAACCGGTAGGCGTCGTCCCACCCGATCGGGCTGTAGTGGGTATCACCCGGCCGCAGCACCATGGGATGGGTCAGCCGACCCTGACGGCCCAGCCAGTACCCGGACTTCTCGGCGAGATCGGCGATCGAATATTCGGCGAAGAACTCCGGGCCGACGGTGTTCAGCGTCGCCTCTTCGGCGACTGCCTTCGCCCCGTTCTCGCAGAACTCGGCGGGACGGCGGGACCCGCTGGGTTCCGGCCAGGCACACCCCGGACAGTCGAACCCGTTCACCTGGTTCACCCGCGCCAGCGTGCGCGCGGTGCGGACCACACCCATATCGGCGACCGCCCGCCCCAGCGCGACCCCGACCGCCCGCAGGCCCGCTGCCTGCGCCTTCGGCGGTGTGACGGTGAGCGCGGATTCGTCGATGTCCTCGGTCGGGCCGTTGCGGTGCATACCGCCATTGTGCGCTGTGCGGCGCGGCCGCGTGGCCCGGGCACACCGCTCAGCCGGCGTGCCCGGATTCCGACGGGTAGGTGAGCACCTGTTCGCTGATGCGGATCCGGCCGCCGGGCGGTAGTTCGGTCGGGGATTGACCGATACGGGTCCAGCGCGGTTCGTCGGGGGTCGAGACGAAGGTGCCCGCCGCGGTGCCGGCGTCGCGCAGGTACACCTTGCCGGCGTCCACCGAGAGGTAGGCGTGGACGCGCGAGATATGGCGGTCGCGCTGCAGTACCAGCGGGGCGGCGGTTTTGCGGCGCACCGATTCGTCGACCGAGGGCCCACGGCCGATCACGTACGCGCGGTCCAGCGGGTAACTCGTACCGTCCTCGGCGACCAGTACGACGGGACTTTTCTCCGCGGTGTCCGCGCCGTTGTGGGTGGCGTGCGCGTGCGGTTTCGCCGTGTTCTTCCCGAGCCGGATGGGATCCGCCGCCGGGCGCGCCGGTGCCGCGGACCAGGCTCGGGTGCCGGGGAGCGGCCCCGCCGGGCGGGCAGCCGCGAGGCCGGTAGGTGGCCCGGAATCGGCCGCCGGTTCCGGATCGGCGGCGGCGACCATACCGGCCGGTGCGGTGGCAGGCGGCTCCCCGGCGCCCCGTTTCGCCGCAACCGCCGCGGCGGGCCGGCCCGGTTTCTTGCTCCGGCGCACCGCCGCGTGGATCACGAAACCACCGCCGGGCACCACCCCGGCGCGCAGATCGGTCCTGGGATACGGCGTCACCTGGGCGTCCGCGCCCGGGCCCACCGACAGCGTGCGGACCGGATCACGCACGATTTCGTCCACCCAGGTGAAAGCACGCGCCCCGACCAGCCGCCGGGAACCTTCGGCACCGGAGATCAACGCCGATACCGGGCCCCGCAGCAGCACCAGGGTGCCGTCGGCGGTGGGCGCGACCAAACCGAACGGGGGCGGTTCCGAACCGGTCCCGAACACCACTGCCGCGAGCCGCTGTGCGATCGCCGCACCGGGATGCTCCACATCCGCCACTGCCTCGACGGCGCCGAGTATCCGCTCGGTGGACGCATTGGCGCCCACCAGGTAGATCACGACATCACCGAAGCGCGCGACCAGGCCCTCGCCCGGTGCGATACCGATGGTGGACGTATCGACACGCACTCCCGGCTCCTTCCTCAGACCACCGCACCAGCATAGATGCGAGCCGTGTTTTCTTGCGGCGCCTGCGGCCTCAACCCTTCGAGGGCCTCGCTGAACTCGGCTCTGAGGCCGATGCTCGTTCCGGAGAATGGGTCGGCCGGCCGATATGTCGGTGCCCGGCCTCCGCGGCCGCGCCGAAGGTGCCGCAAAATAGACACAGTCGTCACCGAACAGGAGTGCTCATGATCCGCGAGGCGACCGCTACGGATATACCTCGGTTGCAGGAGATCGAGGTGCGGGCGGGGGAGCTGTTCGCCGCGATCGGGATGGATGCGGTGGCGGGGGACGAACCGCTGTCCGCGGAGGTGCTCGGCGAGTTCGTGCTCGACGGCCGGGCGTGGATGTGGGTGAGCGTAGAGGGCCCGGTGGGGTATCTGATCGTGAGTGTTGTCGATGGGAACGCACATATCGACCAGGTGTCGGTACTGCCCGAATGCCGGGGGCAGCGGATCGGGCGGCGGCTCATCGACCGGGCGGTCCGCTGGGCAGCAGAGGGCGGGCTACCGGCGATCACGTTGACCACGTTCACCGAGGTCGCCTGGAACGGGCCCTATTACGCGCGGCTGGGTTTCCGTTACCTGGACGCCGCTGAAGAAACGCCCGGTCTGCGCGCGGTGCGGGCCGAAGAGATCGCGCACGGACTGGACCGCTGGCCGCGCGCCTGTATGACCGCTTCCGTGCCGGAATGGCAGTACGCCGCGGCTTACTCGGAATAGGCGGCGACCATCGCCTCGGCGGTGGCCCGGGCCGCGGCGCGGTCGTCCGCGACCAGGCCGATCCGGGTGCGGCGGTCCAGGAGATCGCCGGCGTCCAAGGCTCCTTCCTGGGTGAGAGACCAGGCGAATTCCGCCGCCAGCACATCCGCTCCCGGCGCCACGGGGGTGGCGAGTTCGGGGTCGGTCGCGGCCAGGGTCGCTACGGCGGGTGCTTCGGCACCGTAGCGTTCGATCAGCAGTTGCGGCGCGAGCAGATGATCGCGGGCTGCACCGGCGACGGCCCCGGCCAGCGGTAGATCGGTTGTCCGGCACGGTCCGGCGCTCAGGCGGGCGTGCGCTACCGCGGTGTCGAGGGCGTCCTGTGCCATTTTGCGGTAGGTGGTGAGTTTGCCGCCGACCACGGTGATCACGCCGGATGGGGAAGTGAGGACCGCGTGTTCGCGCGAGATATCGGCGGTGCTGTCGCCGCCGGTGCGTAGCAGTGGGCGCAGTCCGGCATAGGAGCCGCGGATATCGCTGTGGGTGAGCGGGATCCGTACCACGGTGTTCACGGTGTCGAGCAGGAAATCGATTTCGGCGGGGGTCGGGCGGGGTTCGTCGGGGACCGGTCCGGGTGCGTCCTCGTCGGTGAGGCCGAGATAGACCCGGCCGTGCGGTGCCGGCAGGGCGAAGACGAAGCGGCCCACGGAACCGGGGACCGGGATGGTGAGCGCGGCGGTGAGGCCGCCGAAGGCCGCGGCGTCGAATACCAGATGGGTGCCCCGGCTGGGTCGCAGTTCGATACTGGGATCGACCTCGTCGGCCCAGACTCCGGTGGCGTTGACCACGGCCCGGGCGCGGACGGTGAGGGTTTCCCCGGTCCGGGTGTCGTGGAGGGTGGCACCATCGCCGGTGACGGCTTCGGCCGCGACGCGGGTGAGTACGGTCGCGCCGCGGGCGGCCGCGGTCCGGGCCAGCGCGACCACCAGGCGGGCGTCGTCGACCAGCTGCCCGTCCCAGGCCTGCAGTCCGCCGCGTAGTCCGTCGCGGCGCACGGTAGGGGCGAGACGCAGTGCTTCGGCTCGGGTTACCCGGCGCGAGCGCGGTAGCAGCGAACCCGAAGTGCGCGCGCCGGTGCGCAACAGATCGCCGGCCAGGAAACCGGTGCGGATCAGTGCGCGGGAGGACAGGCCGATATCGGGGAGCAGAGGTACCAGTTGGGGGAGCGGACGCACCAGGTGGGGGGCGTTACGGCGCAGCAGGATCCCGCGTTCCACGGCGCTCTCGTAGGCGATCCCGACCCGCCCGCTCGCGAGGTAGCGCAGACCCCCGTGGACCAGTTTGGAACTCCAGCGGCTGGTGCCGTGTGCCAGATCGTGTTTCTCCACCAGCAGTGTGCGCAGGCCGCGGGCGGCTGCGTCGAGGGCTACGCCGGCACCTGTTACTCCGCCGCCGACGACCAGTAGGTCGACGGTGGGGGCGTCGCCGAGGGCGGTGAGTTCGCGGCTGCGCCGGCGGGCGTTGAGCGCGGCGCCGGTGGTGTCGGAAGGGGTGCTGACCATGGTTTTCGTGGCACGGCTGCCCGCTGGGGGCGGGGCGGTGGTCCGCGGGCCGTGCGCTACTCCTTCCTGGACGAGGGGGCCTCGGGCGCGAGGTACGCGTCGAGGGCGTGCCGGAGTTCGGTATCCATTGCCGGTCCGTCGAGCAGTTCGGCGACCGTGGCCGCCGATTGGACCGCCGACTGCGCGATCAGCAGGACCATCGCGGCCAGCTGCGCCGGGTCGCCGCGGCGTACCGATCCGTCGGTCTGACCTGCGCGGATGCCGGTGCCGAACAGGTCGAGCAGTTCGTGTTGATTGCGGCCCAAGCGGCCGAAGACATAGGTGAGCATGAGGTCGGTATCGGTGCGGAAGATCTTGCCGAACAGGGGGTTCGACCGCACGTGCGCCGCGCCGTCGATGATGCCGGTGACCAGGCGGTTCCGTGCGTTGCCCGATTCGGGCGCGGCTGCGGTGATGATCGCGCGGAGTTCGCGCACCAGCAGTTCGCCGATGAGTGCGCTGCTGTCGGGCCAGCGCCGATAGACCGTGGGCCGGCTCACCCGCGCGCGGCGGGCGACTTCGGCGAGTGTGGTTCGCCGGACCCCGAATTCCGCGACACAGTCACGTGCGGCATCCAGGATGAGCCGATCCACGGAACCGGCGTCTTCGGGGACTGCACCAGCGGACACGGGCTGCGACCTCATCTCACTTCGTTACTGCTTGACAGAACATGTCAAACTGTAACGCATGACCACTGGGCAGGGCGACACCACCGAAGAACCGGCCGCGACCACCGCACGACCCGATATGGTGTGGGACGCCTGGGGAGTTCCCGCCGGGCACACACCGCTGCCGGAGCAGATCCGCGGCCTGCTCGGCCAGGTGTTCGGCGTCTCCGGGGAACCGGCGATACGTCGTGATGAGGGCGATGTGCCGCTGCGGCCGCCGGTCCTGTCCGCGGACCGGCGTGCCGGACTCGCGCGGGTGGTGGGGGAGCAGCACCTATCCACAGCACACATCGCCAGGTTGCGGCATGCCGGCGGAAAAAGCACTCTCGACCTGCTGCGGCGGCGCGCCATCGGTCCCCAGGACGCCCCCGACGCCGTGGTCTACCCGGCCGATCACGCGCAGGTGGCCGATGTGCTCGCCTACTGCTCCGAACAGGGCATCGCCGTCGTACCGTTCGGCGGCGGAACCAGCGTGGTCGGCGGGCTGGACCCGGTACGCGGCCGTTTCGAGACGGTGATCGCCCTGGACCTGCGCCGCCTCGACGCCTTGCTGGACTGCGACCCGGTCTCCGGTACCGCGACCTTCGGCGCCGGGGTCACCGGGCCGCGCGCCGAAGAGTTACTCGCCGCGCACGGGCTTTCGCTCGGGCATTTCCCGCAGAGTTTCGAATTCGCCAGTATCGGCGGTTTCGCCGCGACCCGTTCGTCGGGGCAGGCCTCCGCGGGATACGGCCGTTTCGACGATATGGTCCAGCGGCTGCGGGTTGCCACTCCCGCGGGGACAGTGGAACTCGGCCGGGCGCCGGCCTCGGCGGCCGGACCGGATCTGCGTGAACTGTTCGTCGGTTCCGAGGGGTCGCTCGGAGTGATCACCGAGGTGACTGTGCGGGTGCATCCGGTCCCCGAGACCACCGACCATATGGCCTGGTCGTTCCCGGATTTCGCCGCCGGTGCCGCCGCGTTGCGGGCGGTCGTGCAGGCCGGCGCGGCTCCCACCGTGCTGCGGTTGTCGGACGAGGCGGAAACCGGGTTGAATCTGGCCCGCTCGAAGGATGTCGGCGGCGCCCCGGTTTCCGGATGCCTGGCGGTGACGACCTTCGAGGGCAGCGCGGCCCATGTCGCTGCACGCAGCGCCGAGGCGGCCGACCTGCTGCGCGCGGCCGGCGGTACCGAACTGGGGCCCGATCCCGCCCGGGCCTGGGAGCACGGCCGTTTCGCGGCGCCCTATCTGCGTGATGCCCTGCTCGACGCCGGGGTGCTGTGCGAAACCCTGGAAACCGCTACCACGTGGAACCGCCTCGCCGAACTGAAAACGCAGGTCACCACCGCGCTCACCGAGTCGCTGACCGCCCAGGGCACGCCCGCGCTGGTCATGGGCCATATCTCGCATACCTACCCGACCGGCGCCTCGCTGTACTTCACCGTTGTGGCGAAACTCCTCGATGATCCGATCACGCAGTGGCTGACCGCGAAACAGGCTGCCGGGGATGCCATCGCCGCCGCCGGCGCGACCATCACCCACCATCACGCCGTCGGCGCCGACCATCGCCGCTGGCTACCGGACGAGATCGGCGAGCTCGGGGTGCGGGTGCTGCGCGCGGTGAAACACGAAATCGACCCGGCCGGGATCCTCAACCCTGGCACACTGCTGCCATGACCGAGACCGGCGGCCGCGGAGCCGATCTCCGCGAGGTGCAGGCGGTCGCCGTGGTGACCAACCCGTCCGCGGGTCAAGGCCGGGCCCGCGACGCGGCACGCACGATCATGGAACAGCTGTCCCGCGACGGGGTCGAGATCCTCGAGATCCATGCCCCCTCTGCCGCCGCCACGCGGGAACAGTTGCGGGCCGTCCTGGTTGCCGGACCGCCCGATGCGGTCGTCTGCGTCGGTGGCGACGGGCTGGTCTCCACAATTCTCGATCCGCTCGCACATACGGCGGTCCCGCTCGCCCTGCTCCCGGCGGGCACCGGGAACGATCTCGCACGTGAACTGGGAATCGGCGACGATCCCCGCGCCGCCGCCGACCTGGTCCGCCGGGGGAGCGTGCGCACGATCGATCTGGGCCGGCTGGAACCCAGCGGGCACGAACCGATGTGGTTCGCGACGGTGGCCTGCACCGGTTACGATGCCCGGGTCACCCTGCGCGCCAACCGGATGCGTAGGCCGCGCGGGCGGTTGCGCTACACGTTCGCCGCGGTCGCCGAGATCGCCCACGGCACCAGCGTGCCGTATCGCATCGAACTGGGCGGGGACCGTTCGGATTCGGTGATCGAGACCGAGGCACTGCTGGTCGCGGTGGGTAACACCACCACCTACGGCGGCGGGATGCGGATCTGTCCCGATGCCGTCTGCGATGACGGGCTGCTCGATGTGACGGTCGTGGGCAAGGTGTCGCATCTGGAGATGCTGCGCATCCTGCCCGCCCTGTCGGCGGGTAAGCGGATCGAGCATCCTGCCGTGCGCCAGTATCGGGTCGAATCGGTGCGATTGTCGGCACCGGATGCCCCCGCCACTGCCGACGGCGAACCCGCGGGGCGCCTCCCGGTGACGCTGCGGATCGCACCGCGCGCGCTGACGGTGTTGTGTTGACCTCTGGCGGTACGGGCCGGGGAGACGCGGCGGAGCCACCCCGCGCGGGCGGGCCGACATCCGCTCCGCTCGCTACCGGGTCAGGCGGCGAACCTGATCTCGTGCAGGTGATCGATACCGGAGCGGTCCAGGATGACCACCGACTCCGGTTGCGGCCGCGGCCCCGTCCCGCTCTCGACCCGGTCCAGCAGGCGTCTCCAACGCCGGACATGCCAGTTGAAAGAGGCCCGGCCCACCCGTCTCCCGCGGGCGTACTGCCCGTCCCGGGCGACCGCGGCGGGGACATCCAGCAGCACCATATGCAGTTCGCGACCGCGTAGCGCGGCCCAGCGGGTCAGCATATGCCGGGTGAAGGTGACGGTGCCGCAATCGTGGACCACCACCGGACCCGTATGGTCGCGCAGAGCGATCCAGATCCGCCGGAAATGCACCAGATGCACCACCGGGCGCCACAGCGGGTAGGGCAACCAGGCCAGCCGGTGCCGCCACGAGTTCCGGGCCTGGATCGAATCGAGTACCAGCGAACCGCCGGGGCCCACCGGCGCGGTTTCGGCGTCGGATTCGGAACCGAACAGTTTGCGCAGCGCGGTGCTCTTACCCGCACCCGGGATACCCGCGAAAATCACTGTGGCCGTGGGCGGATACCGCAACTCCCCGGTACGGCGGCCCCGTAGGTCCACGACTCCCCTCGGGCTCACGACGAACGAATCCGATTCGGGGAAGACGGATTCGGGGGGATACAACGGGACCGAGTCGAGCGGGGGGTTCACGTGGTCCAGGGTCCCCAGTGCGAACGAATTCGGCAACTGTACGTGGTGCGCCGCCCGCAGAGTGCCGGACGGTAACGAGTCCGGCGGGTCCGGCGATATCGCCGGTGAACAATTCCGCGACCCGGAACGGGTGGGTCGTGGATGCCGAAATGTCTGCAGGATTGGGAATCTTCATGAAACGTTGCCTGGTGACCGTGTTTGCATGCGCCGCGGTGGTTCTCGGCGTAAGCGGGTGTGGCGACGACTCCGCATCGCACGATGACCACCCGACAACCTCCAGTACCGCTGTGACCAGCACGGAAGCGCCGGCGAGCGTCGCCTCGACCACTCCGGCGCCGCAGAGCCCGCCACCGGCTCCCGCTGCCGTCGAACCTCCGCCGGCCGCGGAACCACCGGCCGGGGAACCGGCCCCGCAACCTCCCGCGCAGCAGCAGGCGCCCGTCCAACCCGAACCTGCTCAACCCGAGCCCGCCGAACCCGAGCCGACACTCACGCTCCCCGATTTCGATCCGCAGGCCGGCTACTGATCGACGGATAAATCGTGTTGCGCAAATTTTTCCGGTGGCGAGGTGGAATGGCCGGCGCCGTGGTGGCGGCCGCTCTCACCGTGACCACCCTGTACGCACCGGCCGCGGCGGCGCCGGTCGAAAACAACCGCCCCGCGGGAAGATCCCTGGTGGTGCTCGGTGATTCGTTCACCGCGAACTACCCGAAGCTGTTCTCGGGCACCAAGGAGTGCCTGCACGCGGCCACATCGTGGCCGACCCGGCTGGGCGAGCGGATGGGGGTCGCGGGTACGCCGGAGTTCGTGGATGCCTCCTGCAGTGGTTCCACGATCTCGTCGGGGGAGGGCTGGTGGCTGGTGCACGAGGTGGCCGAGGCGGCAAAGCAGCAGGCATTCGGGCCGGAGACCGAGGTCATCGCGATCCAGACCGGAATGAACGATGTCTGGTCCAAGACCAATTCGGCATCGTTGATCACCTCGTTGCAGTCCTGCGTGTTCAATTTCGTGGACGGATGTGGGCTGGAGGCGGCCGAACAGGGACGGTTCACCGAGTACCGGAACGTCACCGGCCGACTCTACGCCAAGCGTATCCGCGAGGTGATCACCTATATGCGCTACTACGCGCCGAACGCCCGGATCATGCTGGTCGGATACCCGGAATTGTTCCCTGCCGGGCAGGAGCATGTGTGTGTGAACGTACTCGGCGCCGGGCAGGTCGTGCAGCCTCGAGGCCGGGCGGTAACCGAATACCTGGACCGCCTCGACAACGCGCAACGGGAAGCCGCGGAGCTGCTGGAACTCGAGTTCGTCGATATCCGCTCGGTGACGGCGGGCCACGGGCTCTGCTCGGCCGAGCCGTGGCTGAACGGTTTCTTCGATCCCGCGGCCGATGTGGCCGGGATGCCGTTCCATCCCTCGGCGCACGGTGATGTGGTGACCGCAGCGGCAGTGTACGAAGCGATCCACCGGTGAAGACGGTTCCGGCCCGCGTCGAGAGCGGATCGGAGTTCCTCGATACGGCGGCGGTCCGGCCGTCGCTGCCGTCGCTGACGGGGGCACGCTGGTGGGCGGCGTTCGCCGTATTCGTATTGCACGCCCTGGTGTTCCTGCCGGTGTATCCGTTTCAGAAGTCGGAGCTGTTCCGCCAGATCCATCAGCTCATGCCCATGCAGCTGGGCGCCGCGGGCGTCACCTTCTTCTTCGTCCTGTCCGGGTTCATCATCTACTGGTCGTTCCGGCCGGGGAGCTCGGTGCCGCGGTTCTATTGGCGCCGGGTGCTGAAGATCTATCCGACGCATCTGGTCGCGGCCGTTGCGTTCATCCTGGTGGTGAGCGTCCCGTTGACGCGACCGGTGGTCTGGGCGCCGAACCTCGCGCTTATCCACACCTGGGTGCCGAAGTGGACGACGGTCGGCGGACTCAATGTGCCGTCCTGGTCACTTGCCGCGGAGATCCTGTTCTACCTGAGCTTTCCGCTCTTCCTTCCGCTGGTGCGCCGGATCAAGGGTCATCGGGTGCCGTGGGCGCTGGCGGGGACACTGGTGGCGATCCTGCTGCTGCATACCGCGTACTACCTGTGGGTGCCCGGCCCCAAGGGGATCGCGAATACGTTCGCGCCCCGGCTGATCCCGGGTGAGGATTCGCCGTACTTCGAACTCCATGCCGCGCCCATCTGGTTCGAACAGTCGGATATCCCGGTGGCCTTGTCCTATTGGCTCAGCTACAACTTCCCGCTCTCGCGGCTGCCGGAGTTCTTCCTCGGGGTACTCGCGGCACGGCTGGTGCTGGAGGGCCGCTGGCGCAACACCCGGCTCGCATGGCCGGTGATCGCGCTGCTGATCGCCTACGCGGCGACCTGGGTGGTGCCGCCGAACTACAAGATGTCGGCGCTGCTGCTCGCCCCGATGACGGCCCTGGTGGCCACGCTGGCCGCTCGTGACCTGGCGGGGATCCGGGGGTTCAGCGCCTCGCCGCGGATGGTCTGGCTGGGCAATATCTCCTTCGCCTTCTATCTGATCCAGTTCCCGGTGATGGCGTTGATCACCCGCTTCCTCATCGGCGGAAAACAGTTCGGCCTGCTGGGCTGGCTGGGGTTCGCCGCACTGAGTCTGGTCGTGTCCACGGTGGCGGGGGCGGCCATCTATCACTGGATCGACGACCCCCTGATGCGCCGATTCTCGGGTCGCCGCACCAGGGCCCGGGAGAAACCGGCGGTGAGCGCAGGTTTGTGACCGACCTGAGAATTCCGGTGCTCAAGCTGAGAATTGGTTGTGTATTCGCGGGGCCGCCGTGGAACGGCGGTAGGCTGATCGATGTAGGCGGAGTCTTCGGTGTCCCTCATCCACCGAAGGCTCCGCCTCGGTCTGTCTCGGCCCTCGGAGTCGCACCATCCGCTCCCGCCTTCCTCGGATTCCGTCGGCATCCAATGGTCGGGGCCCGCCCCTGGTCTGGAGCGACGGAGCGGGGGAGCGAAGCGGAGGAGCGGAGGAGTGAAGACCAGGGGTTAATAGGGCCCCGACCCGCGCCGCCGCAGGCGGCGCAATAGATGCAGCCCCGCGATGCCGGAGGCGCCGCCGATGACACTAGAATCGGCGCGTGACCAGCGCAGCCCCTGACAACACGCGTAATCGTGCCGATGCCCTCCCCAAGAGCTGGAATCCCGGCGAGGTGGAGGCCGACCTGTACGAACGCTGGGTAGCCGCCGGTTACTTCACCGCCGACCCGCAGAGTTCCGCGCCCGGATATTCGATCGTGCTGCCGCCACCGAACGTCACCGGCACCCTGCATATGGGCCACGCCCTGGACCACACCCTCATGGATACCCTCGCCCGCCGGAAGCGGATGCAGGGGTACGAGGTGCTGTGGTTGCCGGGTATGGATCATGCCGGTATCGCGACCCAGTCGGTGGTCGAGAAGCAGCTCGCGGCCGACGGTAAGACCAAAGAGGATTTCGGGCGCGACCTGTTCGTGCAGAAGGTCTGGGATTGGAAGCGTGAATCCGGTGGCGCGATCCAGGGGCAGATGCGAGCCCTGGGCGACGGTGTCGACTGGTCGCGTGACCGGTTCACCATGGATGAAGGCCTGTCGCGGGCCGTGCAGACCATTTTCAAACGGCTCTACGACGCCGGCCTGATCTACCGGGCCGAACGACTGGTGAACTGGTCGCCGGAACTGCGTACCGCCATTTCCGATATCGAGGTCAAATACGACGAGGTGGCCGGGGAGCTGGTGTCGCTGCGCTACGGGTCGCTCGACGATGCCGAACCGCATGTCATCGTCGCCACCACCCGGGTCGAGACGATGCTCGGTGATACCGCGGTCGCGGTGCACCCCGACGATCCGCGGTACCAGGACCTGATCGGCACCACACTCGAACACCCCATCACCGGACGGCAGATCCCGATCGTCGCCGACTCCTATGTCGATCCGGAGTTCGGTTCCGGTGCGGTGAAGATCACCCCCGCGCACGACCCGAACGACTTCGAGATGGGCCTGCGGCACAACCTGCCCATGCCCACGATCATGGACGAACGCGGCCGGATCGCCGATACCGGCACCGAATTCGACGGTATGGACCGTTTCGAGGCCCGGGTGAAGGTGCGTGAACGGCTGGCCTCCGAGGGCCGGGTCGTTGCCGAGAAGCGACCCTACCTGCACAGTGTCGGTCATTCCGAGCGCAGCGGCGAACCGATCGAACCGCGCCTGTCGATGCAGTGGTGGGTGAAGGTCGAGGCGCTGGCCGAGGCCGCCGGTGCCGCCGTGCGCAACGGGGATACCGTGATCCACCCGGCGAGCCAGGAACCGCGCTGGTTCGACTGGGTCGACGATATGCACGATTGGTGCATCTCCCGCCAGCTGTGGTGGGGGCACCGAATCCCCATCTGGTACGGCCCCGAGGGTGAGGTCGTCTGTGTCGGCCCCGACGAAGACGCCCCCGACGGCTGGGTGCAGGATCCCGATGTCCTCGACACCTGGTTCTCCTCCGGACTGTGGCCCTTCTCCACCATGGGCTGGCCGGACGCCACCCCGGAACTGGCGAAGTTCTATCCGACCAGTGTGCTCGTCACCGGTTACGACATCCTGTTCTTCTGGGTGGCCCGGATGATGATGTTCGGCACCTTCGTGTCCGACGATGCCGCGATCACCGCCGGCAAGGGCCCGGAATATCAAGTGCCGTTCAAGGATGTGTTCCTGCACGGCCTGATCCGCGACCAGTACGGCAAGAAGATGTCGAAATCGCGCGGTAACGGTATCGACCCGCTGGACTGGATCCGCGACTACGGTGCCGATGCCCTGCGGTTCACCCTGGCCCGCGGCGCCCAGCCGGGCGGCGACCTGTCGGTCGGCGAACCGCATGCGCTGGCCTCCCGCAGTTTTGTCACCAAACTCTTCAACGCCACCAAGTTCGCGTTGATGAACGGCGCTCGCACGGGCGACCTTCCGGCCCGCGATACGCTCACCGACGCCGACCGCTGGATCCTCGACCGGTTCGACGCGGTGCTGGTCGAGGTCGACACCGCGTTCGACGCCTACGAATTCGGTAAGGCCTGCGAGGCGCTCTACCACTTCGCCTGGGACGAACTCTGCGACTGGTATCTGGAACTGTCCAAGGTCCAGTTCACCGAGAGCGAGGCCCGCGCCGAATCCACCCGCGTGGTGCTGGGCACCGTCCTGGATTCGGTGCTGCGGCTGCTGCACCCGGTGATCCCGTTCGTCACCGAAACGCTGTGGCAGGCGCTGACCGGCGGCGAATCGGTGGTGATCGCGCAGTGGCCGCGGCCGACGGGCATCCCCGCCGATACCGGGTCCGCGCAGCGGATCGCCGATCTGCAGCGGCTGGTCACCGAGATCCGCCGGTTCCGCAGCGATCAGGGGCTGAACGACAAGCAGAAGGTCGCCGCGCGGGTGCTGGGTCTGGACACCGCCGGGCTGGACCGCCTGCATCTCGAGGTCGCGAACCTGGGCCGGCTCACCGAACCGGGCGCGGATTTCGCCGCCACGGCGTCGGTGGAGGTGCGGCTGAGTACCACCACGGTCACCGTCGAGGTGGACACCTCCGGCAGTGTGGACCTGGTGGCCGAGCGGCGCCGGCTGGAGAAGGACCTGGCCGCCGCGCAGAAGGAGCTCGCCGGCACCGAGGCCAAACTCGGCAACGACGCCTTCCTGGCCAAGGCGCCGGAGCAGGTGGTGGACAAGATCCGGTCGCGCCGTGATATCGCCGCGGCCGAGGTGGACCGTATCGGGGCCCGGCTGTCCGAGCTGAGCGGCCAGTGAACGACCACGAACCGAACCCGGAACCCGAGCCGCAGCACGGCGGCGCCCAGCTCGGTACCGGACCGTCGCCGGTAGAACTCGCGGAGATGGCGCTGGTCGAGGCCGAACTCGACCGGCGCTGGCCGGAAACCGAGATCGAACCGTCGCTCACCCGGATCTCGGCGCTGATGGATGTGCTGGGATCACCGCAGCGTGGGTACCCGTCGATCCATATCGCCGGCACCAACGGCAAGACATCGGTGACCCGGATGATCGATTCGCTGCTCACCGCACTGCACCGGCGTACCGGCCGGCTCACCAGTCCGCATCTGCAGCTGGCCACCGAGCGGATCGGCATCGACAACCGGCCGATATCCCCGGCGCACTACGTGGAGCTGTATCGCGAGCTGCAGCCCTATATCGAGATGATCGACGACCAGTCTGCCGCCGCGGGCGGCCCGCCGATGAGCAAATTCGAAGTGCTCACCGCCATGGCGTACGCGGCGTTCGCCGAAGCACCGGTCGATGTGGCCGTGGTGGAAACCGGGATGGGCGGCAGCTGGGACGCCACCAATGTGATTGCCGGCCAGGTCTCGGTGATCACCCCCATCGGCCTCGACCACACCGACTACCTGGGTCCCGATCTGACCGCCATTGCCAAGGAGAAGGCCGGGATCATCAAACCCGCCCCCGAATCCCTGGTACCCGTCGACAATGTCGCGATCATTGCCGAGCAGGATCCGGAAGCCATGGATGTCCTGCTACGCCGCGCCGTCGAGGTGGACGCGGCGGTCGCGCGGGCCGGCGCCGAATTCCAGGTATTGAGCCGCCGGATCGCCATCGGCGGTCAGCAACTCGAACTCCAGGGTCTCGGCGGCGTATACGACGAGATCTTCCTGCCGCTGCACGGCGAACACCAAGCCCATAACGCCGCCCTCGCGCTGGCCGCGGTGGAGGCGTTCTTCGGGGCGGGTTCGCAGCGCCAGCTCGATATCGAGGCGATCCGGGCGGGCTTCGCCGCGGCCACGAGCCCCGGCCGGCTGGAGCGGATGCGTAACGCACCCACCCTGTTCATCGACGCCGCGCACAACCCGGCCGGTGCGGCCGCGCTGGCGGCCACACTCACCGCGGAATTCGATTTCCGCAAACTGGTCGGGGTCGTGGCGGTGCTGGGTGATAAGGACGCGGACGGGATCCTCGCCGCGCTCGAACCCGTTTTCGAGGAGATAGTCGTTACCACCAACGGGTCGCCCCGCGCCCTGCCGGTCGATCGGCTGGCCGATCTGGCGGTGCAGCGTTTCGGAGACGAACGGGTGGTCACCGCGCAGAGCCTGCCCGATGCGCTGGAAACCGCTGTCGCCCTCGCCGAGGAAGTCGGGGAGGGCGGGGAGATGGTGTCCGGCGCGGGCGTAGTGGTCACGGGTTCGGTCGTCACCGCCGGCGCGGCCCGCGCGCTGTTCGGCAAGGAACCGGCGTGAGGGAAGGCCGCGCTGCCGGAGGTGGTGCCGATCAGCATCCTCGACGCCGCGCCAACGATAAGGACGCATGATGAGTGAGAGCGAATCGCAGGGGTCCGAGCCGGTTGCTGCCCCGCCGGATCCCTGGAAGGGGCTGCGCGGGGTGATGGCGGGGGCGCTGGTGCTCGAGGCGATCACGGTGCTGCTGGCCCTGCCGGTGGTCGCCGATATCGCCGGGGGGATCACCTGGGTCTCGGGGACCTATCTGGTGGCACTCGCCCTGATCATGGTTGCCGGGGCCGGGCTGCAGCGGCGGTCCTGGGCTATACCGTTCAACCTGGGCCTGCAGGCGCTGGTGCTGATCGGCGGCATCTTCCATATCTCCATCGCGATCATCGGCATTGTTTTCCTCGTCGTGTGGGGGTTCATCCTGGTGCTGCGGTCCGATGTCAAACGCCGGATGGAGGCGGGGACGCTGCCCAGCCAGCGGATGGGTGGAAGCTCCTAGCCCGGACCCTCCGGTGCCACAGCAGGGGCCGTGTGCGGACTGCGGTTGAGACCGGCTCGACCACGCCCATTAGGCTGGCCGCGTGACAGAGCAGACATTGATTCTGATCAAACCGGACGGCGTTGCGCGCGGTTGTGTCGGCGAGGTGCTGAACCGGGTCGAGCGCAAGGGCCTGAAGATCGCCGCCCTCGAGCTCAAGCAGGTGAGCGAGGAACTGGCCGGTGAGCATTACGCCGAGCACGCCGATAAACCGTTCTTCGGTTCGCTGATCCAATTCATCACCTCGGGCCCGGTGGTTGCGGCCGTTCTGGAGGGTCCGCGTGCGATCGCGGCCTTCCGGCAGCTGGCCGGCGGCACCGATCCGGTGGAGAAAGCCGCACCCGGCAGTATCCGCGGTGATCTGGGTCTCGAGACCCAGTCGAACCTGGTGCACGGATCGGACTCGCCCGAGTCCGCCAAACGCGAGATCGCCCTCTGGTTCCCCGAATTCCCGCTCTGAACACTGCCCGGTCACGGGCTTTCCGGATCCGTGCGAGTGCCTCGCGCAGCGCCATGGCGAACACCTGGCGCACGGTGTGGGATACTGGTACTTGGTTGCGCCTGACACAGGGTGCGACCGGATGACACACTGCGGAACGATGCCGCCATCGCTGCCGCGGACGTAGAAGCCGGAGATCTCGGCTGCGTCTGCCCGGCGCGCTGGACGAGTGCTCGGACCGCGGCGTTCAGCCAGATGCCAGGCGCCGCGTGGCCAGTTAGCCCGACCGACGTTCGATAGTGGAGATAACCGGGCACGCGGGGCGAGACCATTGACCTTGCGCCAACCGCGCGAGGCGGACGGAAAGCGTCCCCGCGACGGCCGCGTCACTCGTAGAGGAACGCGCCCGGGGGCCCGAGGAGACTTCGTGGCCGATCAAGAGCCGCTGGACACAACATCACAGGACGACGATCACTTGCCGGAGCGAATCCGAGTGCACGCCCTTGCCAAGCGCTTGGGCGTGACCAGCAAACGTATCCTGGCCAAGCTCAGCGAACTGGGGACCGAGGTCCGCAGCCCGCAGTCGAGCGTGGACCGGGCCGTCGCGGAATCGGTCCGCGAATCGTTGACCACCCCCAATCTGACCCCTGCCGAACCGGGCCTGTTCGAGCCGGCCGCTGCCGTCCCGGAAACCGGCGCGGCGGGGCAGTCGGAGCCTGCGAACGAGACGCTCGGTGCCGCCGAGGCCGACCCTGCCACTGTCGGCGGTACCGGGGCCGATGAGGCCCCGGCGCCGGGTGACGGGACCGGGCAAATTCCTGGCATCGAGACGGAAACCGTGGCCGCGGGTGCGGCGGTATGGGAACCGGAAGAGCCGGCCGCGCCCGATGTGGTGGCTGCCGGTACCGGTCTTGCTCCTGACCCCGCGACCGATACCGGCGCGGTGACATCCGCTGCCACCGGTGAACAGAGCACGACCGATTCCGGTACCGGAACACAGGCTGCCGGGTCCGTTCCCGCCGCCGAGGGTTCCGCAGAATCGTCCGGGTCCGCAGCGGTCTCCGTTTCCGCCACGGTCTCCACGAGTGCACCGCTCTCCCCGTCCGCACCGCCGCCCGCGTTCACCGCCGCGGCGAACCTGTTCGCGAGCCCGGTACGTGAGGAGCCCGCCGCCGCCGAACCGGTCGTTTTCGAAAGCGCGGTCGTCGCGGCCCCGCTGTTCCTCTCCCCGGATGCGGCCGCCGCCGAGGATCTGCGCCGTCGCCGCAAGGCCGAACAGCAAGCAGAGCAGCAGGCGGAGCGGCAAGCGGAGTCGAAGGCCGAGCCGAAGACAGAACGGCAGACCGAGCCGGAACCGGCCGCGGACAGCGACTCGGATACCGAAACCGAGGACGACCAGTCCGATCAGGGCGCCGATTCCGACGATCAGCCGCGCCGCCGGCGCCGGGGCCGCCGAGGCCGCGGCCGGGGCCGCGGGGAACAGCAGTCCGACGGTGACGGCGACGGCGATGCCGAGGAGGGCGAATCCGCAGATTCGGCCGAAACGTCCGCCGAAACCGAGGAGCGGTCCGCCGCCGGAGAGGAGGCCGACGACCAGGAAGCCGGCGATACCGGCGAGGAATCCGAGGGCGGTTCGAGCCGTCGCCGGCGGCGGCGTCGCCGCCGGAAGGTGTCCGGGGAATCCGGTGAGGCGACCGAATCCGCCGAGGACGATCCACCCAATACGGTCGTCCACGAACGCGAGCCGCGGAACAAGACCCGGGCCCGCGCCACCGTGGACGAGGTCCAGGGCATCAGCGGCTCCACCCGGCTCGAGGCCAAACGGCAGCGCCGGCGGGACGGCCGTGAGGCCGGCCGCCGCCGCCCGCCGATCCTCACCGAATCGGAATTCCTGGCGCGGCGCGAATCGGTCGACCGGGTGATGGTGGTCCGGGAGAAGGAGTTCCCCGGCCATCCGTCGGCGACCCAGGTCGCGGTGCTCGAGGACAACATCCTGGTCGAACATTTCGTCACCAGCACCGGATCGGCGTCCATGGTGGGCAATGTCTACCTGGGCAAGGTGCAGAACGTGCTGCCGAGTATGGAGGCCGCGTTCGTCGATATCGGCCGGGGTCGCAACGGCGTGCTCTACGCCGGTGAAGTGAACTGGGAGGCCGCCGGGCTCGGCGGCCGGGAACGCAAGATCGAGCAGGCGCTCAAACCCGGTGATCAGGTCCTCGTACAGGTCAGCAAGGATCCGGTCGGGCACAAGGGCGCCCGGCTGACCACCCAGATCAGCCTCGCCGGTCGCTTCCTGGTGTATGTGCCGGGCGGTACCTCCACCGGGATCAGCCGCAAACTGCCCGATACCGAGCGCAAACGTCTCAAGGAGATCCTGCGCGAGATCGTGCCCACCGATGCCGGGGTGATCATCCGCACCGCCTCCGAAGGGGTCAGCGAGGCGGAACTGACGCGCGATGTGGAGCGATTGCAAGCCACCTGGCGCAAGGTCTCCGCGGCCGCCGAGGGCGAATCCAACGCCCCGAAAACTCTCTACGAAGAGCCGGACCTGCTGGTGAAGGTGGTCCGCGACCTGTTCAACGAGGATTTCTCGAAACTGGTGATCGAGGGCGAACGCTCCTGGAACACGGTCGAGAAATATATCGGCACCGTCGCCCCGGATCTGCTCACGCGGGTTTCCCGGCACGAGAACAACGGAGTCGATGTTTTCGAGGCCCACCGGATCGACGAACAGCTGGCCAAGGCACTGGACCGCAAGGTCTGGCTGCCGTCCGGCGGCACCCTGGTGATCGACCGGACCGAGGCCATGACCGTGGTCGATGTGAACACCGGTAAGTTCACCGGCTCCGGCGGCGGCAACCTCGAGGAAACCGTCACCCGCAACAACCTCGAAGCCGCCGAGGAGATCGTGCGGCAGATGCGGTTGCGCGATATCGGCGGCATGATCGTGGTCGATTTCATCGATATGGTCCTCGAATCCAACCGCGACCTGGTGCTGCGCCGGCTCACCGAGGCGCTGGGCCGCGACCGCACCCGCCACCAGGTCTCCGAGGTCACCTCGCTCGGCCTGGTGCAGATGACCCGTAAGAAACTCGGCACGGGCCTGGTGGAGGCCTTCTCCACCACCTGCGAGCACTGCCACGGGCGCGGCATCCTCGTGCACAGCTACCCGGTGGAAACCGGCGGCGGTGACGAGAGCTCGGGCCGGGGTCGCGAATCCGGTTCGCGGCGGCGTCGCAACCGCGACAAGGCCGCGCCTGCCGCGGCCGCGCCGGCGCCGGTGCCCGAAATCTCGGAAGAGGAAGCGGCAGCCAAACGGGCGCATCCGGTGGCGCTGGCCATGGCCGCGCATCAATCGGAGGATTCGGCGGACGAGGCGGCCACAGCCGCGGACCAGGTCGCGACCGGAGAGGCCGCTGACCGGGCCGGGGACGAGACCGGTACGGAGACAGCAGCCCAGGCCGGCGGCGAATCGGGCCGGGCCGCCGCGGAACCGCGGCGGCGGCGTACCCGGGTCCGGCGCTCCGCCGGTGCCGCATCCTCCGGGGAGCGTTCTGCGGCAGAGTCGAACGGCAGCGCAGCGCACGGGGTCTCCGAAGCCAATGCCGCGGGTCCCGCCGAAGCCGCGGTCGATACGGCCGGAGTTGCTGCCGACACTGCGGGAGCTGCTGCCGGCACGGCCGGAACTGCCGCGGAGTCGGCTGGAGTCGCCGCGGAAACGATGGCGGACGCCGGCGGAGCGGATGCCGATACCGCAGCGTCGGTGACGGCTCCGGACACGACCGCCGCAAGCGCGGCGACCGCGGCTTCGGAGCGCATCGCGTCGACTGCCGACGCGGACGCCGATGTCGCAGCCGGTAGCGAATCGGACACACCGGGCGTTTCTCCCGGTGCCACCACCGTGCCGGACACTTCTGCCGCTGTGTCCACCGGCGCAGAACACGAGACCGGCACCCCGGTGACCGGGCCCGTCTCGAACGGTGCCCCGGAAACCGCTACCGCGCCGAACGGCACCACCGCCGCGGCACACGGCACCACTGCGCCGGCGCCGACAGGTGCCACCGCGGAGACCTCGGAAGAGCCTCCGGTTGCCGCAGCACCGGCCGAGGACGGTACTGCCGAGTCCCGGACCCGGCGGCGTCGCGTCGCCAGGTCCACGTCCGCACCGGCAGTAGACGCCGCAGCCGCGGTCTTCGTGCTGCCCGCCGAGGAGCCGCCGGCAGCACCGGCCGCCGACCTCGCCGCCGAGCCCGTGGCGGCCGAGATACCGGTCCGCCGGACACGGCGCCGCGCGGCCGGGCGCCCGGCGGGACCACCGGTCGACGAAGACAACTGAGTCGAGGTGAATGTGCCCGGTCCGGCTTTCGGATCGGGCACTTCGCTGTGCGCGGGACGTCTCGTACGCGGTGCGTGAACCGGGTGCAGTGGCCGGCGAACGGGTGCCGCGAGGGGACCGGTTTGGTCGCGGGAACCGGCATCGGGTAACCTTGGCACTCGCTGCCCGGTGACAGCATGTGCTGTTCCGTGGCCGGTTCCCGATACCGAGAGCCACCAGATACCGAGGCGGCGACGATTACCAGACCAGTCGTGCGGTGGATCCCGGTGCACTCCGAGAGACAACCGTGCGAACGAGTGCCGAGCACTATAGGAAGAAGGGCAGCCGACCGATGGCAACGTACGCGATCGTCAAGACCGGCGGAAAGCAGTACAAGGTCGCGGTCGGTGACCTGGTGAAGGTCGAGAAGATCGAGGGTGCACCGGGCACCTCCGTGGCACTGTCGCCGGTGCTCCTCGTCGATGGCGCCGAACTGACCACCGCAGCCGATAAGCTCGCGAAGGTTTCGGTGTCGGCCGAGGTGGTCGAGCAGACCAAGGGCCCGAAGATCCGCATCCACAAGTTCAAGAACAAGACCGGCTACCACAAGCGCCAGGGTCACCGTCAGCCGCTGACGGTCCTGAAGGTCACCGGCATCAAGTAACCACTCGCAGGGCTTTCGTCCCGCGCTGAAGGAGTATCAGCAATGGCACATAAGAAGGGTGCATCCAGCTCCCGGAACGGCCGCGATTCCAATTCCAAGCGGCTCGGCGTGAAGCGCTTCGGCGGGCAGACCGTCAAGGCCGGCGAGATCTTGGTGCGGCAGCGTGGCACCCACTTCCATCCCGGCGTCAACGTCGGCCGCGGCGGGGACGACACCCTGTTCGCGCTGGAAGCCGGTGCCGTGACGTTCGGCAGCAAGCGTGGTCGCAAGACCGTCAACATCGTGGTCCCGGAGCCGGTCGAAGCCTGACCGGCTGACGACTCCACCACAGCGAGCGGGTCAGGGTGATTCACCCTCGACCCGCTTTTCGCGTTTCTACGGTTCGCCGTAGAACCCCCGCGGTCCCGCTATCGGACGCCGCGCCTTCCCGACCTTCCAGTTCCCGAGGAGGATGATCCGGCCATGGCCAAGTTCATCGACCGCGTCGTTCTTCATGTCAGCGCCGGTAAAGGCGGCCATGGTTGTGCGTCGGTGCACCGGGAGAAGTTCAAGCCGCTCGGCGGGCCCGACGGCGGTAACGGCGGTAACGGCGGGGATGTGGTGCTCGAGGTCGACGCCAATGTGCACACCCTGCTGGATTTCCACTTCCACCCGCATGCGAAGGCCGGTAACGGTAAACCCGGCGAGGGTGGGAACCGGGACGGGAAGAAGGGTTCCGAGCTGCTGCTGAAGGTTCCGGACGGGACCGTCGTCCTGGATTCCGACGGTGAGGTCCTGATGGATCTGGTCGGTGCCGGCAACCGGTTCGTGATCGCGAAGGGCGGTCGCGGCGGGCTGGGAAACGCGGCATTGGTGTCGCGGGCGCGCAAGGCTCCCGGTTTCGCCCTCCTCGGTGAGGAGGGCGAGGTCCGCGATGTGGTGCTGGAACTCAAATCCGTCGCCGATGTGGGGCTGGTCGGTTTTCCGTCGGCCGGTAAGTCGTCGCTGGTCTCGGTGCTCTCGGCAGCGAAACCGAAGATCGCCGACTATCCGTTCACCACGCTGGTCCCGAACCTGGGCGTGGTGAACGCCGGTGACACCACTTTCACCATCGCCGACGTTCCCGGGTTGATCCCCGGTGCGAGTGACGGGCGCGGGCTGGGCCTGGACTTCCTGCGCCACCTGGAACGCTGCGCGGTACTCGCCCATGTCGTGGATCTGGCGACCCTGGAACCGGGCCGCGACCCCATCTCCGATATCGATGCACTCGAGGCCGAGCTCGCCGCCTACAAACCGGCGCTGCGCGGCGACGCGAGCCTCGGTGACCTGGCCGACCGGCCGCGCGTGGTGATCCTGAACAAGGCCGATGTGCCCGATGCCGACGACCTCGCCGATCTGGTGACGCCGGAGTTGCGCGAGCGCGGCTGGCCGGTTTACCGGATCTCCGCGGTCAGCCACGCCGGTTTGCGGCCGCTGACCTTCGCCCTCGCCGAAATGGTGCAGCAGTACCGTGAAGCGCATCCCAAGGCCGAACCGAAACGGCCCGTAATCCGCCCGATCGCGGTGGACGATTCGGGCTTCTCGGTGATACCCGACTCGGAGGAACCGGGTGGTTTCGTGGTCCGTGGCACCCGGCCCGAACGCTGGGTCCGCCAGACCCAGTTCGACAACGACGAAGCCGTCGGCTACCTGGCCGACCGGCTGGCCCGGCTCGGTGTGGAGGACGAACTGGTGCGGCTCGGCGCCGAACCGGGTGCGCCCGTGACGATCGGTGAGGTGACCTTCGACTGGGAACCGCAGATCGCCGCCGGCGCCGATATCGTTCCTACCGGCCGCGGCACCGATGTCCGGCTCGAACAGACCGACCGGGTCGGTGCGGCCGAACGTAAGCACGCCTCACGGGTGCGGCGTGGACTCGTCGACGAAGAAGACAGGGAGTAGGCAGGTGAACCTGGGGAACCGCGGAGCAGGGGCACGGCCGTGACCCAGTTGCCGCTAGAGCTCAGTGATGCCCGGCAGGCGATAGCCGGGGCACGGCGGGTCGTGGTGAAGATCGGTTCGTCCGCGCTCACCAGCCTGCACGGGGGTTTGGACAACGATCGGCTGGATCGGCTCGCGGATGCCATCGAGGCGCGGATGCGGGCCGGTTCCGATGTGGTGGTGGTGTCGTCGGGCGCAATCGGCGCCGGGCTGGCACCGCTGGGGCTCACCCGGCGGCCGCGCGATCTCGCGACCAAACAGGCCGCGGCCAGTGTCGGCCAGCTCGCGCTCGCGCATGCGTGGGGGACCTCGTTCGCCCGGTACGACCGCACCGTGGGCCAGGTGCTGCTCAGCGCCGACGATTTCGCCCGGCGCGAGCACCACCGCAATGCCCAGCGCACCCTGGACCGGTTGCGGTCGCTCGGGGCAGTCGGGGTGGTGAACGAGAACGATACGGTCGCCACGGAGGAGATCCGGTTCGGCGACAACGACCGCCTCGCCGCGCTGGTCGCCCACCTCGTGGGCGCCGACGCGTTGTTCCTGCTCTCCGATGTGGCGGGCCTCTATGACGGAGATCCGCGCAAGGGCGACGCGAATTTCATCGCCGAGGTGCGCAGCAGTGCCGATCTCGACGGTGTGATCGCCGGGAGCGGCGGTGTGCTCGGAACCGGTGGCATGGCCTCGAAACTGTCGGCCGCCCGGCTGGCCGCCGATGCGGGTGTGCCGGTGCTGCTGGCGGCCGCGGCCGATGCGTCGAGTGCACTCGGAACGGGCACCGTCGGTACGGCTTTCGCGGCCCGTCCGGTGCGTCTGTCGGCCCGCAGGTTCTGGGTCCGGCATGCCGCCGACAGTCGCGGTGCGATTCTCATCGACGCCGGAGCCGTCACCGCGGTGGCGCAGGCTCGGCGGTCGCTGCTCGCGGCGGGGATCGTCGGGGTACGTGGGCGTTTCCACGGCGGCGATGTGGTGGATCTGGTCGGCCCGGACCGCGCGATCGTGGCCCGGGGCGTGGTGGAATACGACGCGGCCGAACTCTCCACCATGCTGGGGCGGTCCACCCGGGAACTGCCGGACAGTATGCAGCGCCCGGTGATCCACGCCGACGACCTCGTGAAGGTCTGACGGTCCCGGCCGATGTAGCCGCTCGGTGCTCCTGCTCAGGAAATGCGGCCCAGATGGTCGGCGGTGCGGGTGGTTTCCGGTAGCCGGTAGCGGGGTGCCAGGCGTAACACCAGGTCGCAGGCCGAGTCGAGGGTGAAGCGGTGGCCCACCGAGACGTAGACCGGTTTGATCTCGCGTTGCGTGCGCAGGACGCGGCCGACGATTTCGCCGTCGGCGATGATCGGGCTCCAGTCGCCGCGATCGGGTCCGGGTGTGCCGGCCTCGCCGTAGGAGTTCTTCGCGACACCGATACTCGGCAGGCCGGTGAGGACACCGAGGTGCGCGGCCAGGCCGAAGCGGCGGGGATGGGCCAGTCCGTGGCCGTCGCAGACGAGCGCATCGGGTTCGACGGTCAGCTTCTCCAGGGCCCGGGTCAGTGCGGGGACTTCACGGAATGCGAAAAGACCGGATATATAGGGGAAGTCGATCCGTTCCCGGACCACGGCCTGGTCGAGCACCGTCAGCGATTCGGCATCGAGCACGGTCACGACTCCCACCGCGATATCCGGGTCCCGGTAGGCCACATCCAGCCCGGCCACCCGACGTACCGGCCCGTGGTCGTCGCCCACCACAACCTGCGACCGGAGTCGCTGCTGTATGGCGACGGCCTCGTCCTCGGACACCACCCATTCGTGCATCTGCCGCACCCGAACCATTCCCGGAGCCTGATCTGCGCCTCGGGAGGGATGTCTTCGCGGACGGTCACCCGCGGGCGGCAGGTGCGGCGCACTGCCGATTGTGTGGCCGTATCCGGCCCGGCAGCACATCCGAGGGGGGCTTCGCGGCTCACCCGGAGAAAGGATCCACGACCCCGTAGTTACGTAACCGCTCGACGGCGCGGTCGTCCGATAGTTCGGCACGCGCCTCGGGATGTTCGTGGTAGTAGCGGATCAGCCAGTACGTTCCCGCGGCCCCGATCGAGAGCTTTTCCGCGTGTATCCGTTTGATGCTCGTGCGACCGGGCCGGCGACCGGGGGATTCGATGCGGATGGTGCCCTTGGAATTGTTGCGCGACTGCACGGCGACCCGTTCCACAGCGGTCCAGCTCACCCGGTTCCCGATGGAGGTTTTGGTGGGTACCACGATATGCATCGGGGTGAGTACCAGGCGGCGGATCTCCGGGCGGCGCGCGTAGACCGCGAGGTATCCGAGCAGTACGGCCGCGACCGTGATCGCGAGCCATGGGGGGATCGGCAAACGCAGGGTGAGGTTGCCGGTCAGTACTCCGATTCCGTAGATCGCGCAGAGCGCCGCCGGGCTCAGGAAGCAGAGCACCAGCGCGATCTCGTAACCGAGCGAGCGGCGCACCACCAGCGCGCCGCGATCGCTGGCGAACCGGGCACCGTCGACCCTGATTCGCGACCGGCCCCGCGACGTCGCGGAGATCATCGGCAGGAACGAGGCCACCCAGACGGCGGCCGCGATATGCAGCGCGGTGAGCAGCGGTTCACCCGAGTCGACGGAGAGGGCCGCCTGGGCCGCGAGGAAGGTGGCGAGAATCGCCACCAGGAACACTGCCGGGTAGGTCCAGCCGTTGAGGTTGCCGCGCAGCTCGCGCGGTGGCGGGAAGAAGCCGCTCGGCCGAACCCGAGCCGGAGCGGCCTGCACACCCGGACCCGCCTCGGCTTCAGGCGGTTCGGCGGACAGCGTGCTCGGCTGGGATGTCATCGGTACTACCTGTACTCCAGGGTTGCTTCGGGTGCCTGTGATGATATCGGCAATCGCCCGGCAACTCCTGCTCGCGCGCCACGGGTGGCGTCAGTGCGCCATCGAGGCCGTTTTCGCACTCGGCCGTTCCGCTCGCGGCATCGGTGATGCCGCGAGCGGAACGTGTCGGATGCGTTCTACCGATTCAGTTTTCGGTGCCCACGGGCAACGCCGCGTCCGCGCGGCGAGGCCGCAACCGGTCGATCAGCATCACGACCACCAGCGAAATCACGCCCCATACCGCGAATGTCGCCACATGGGTGCCGACCGTATCCGCATCGAAGTACAGGATCGAGCGCACCGACTCCACTGCCGCCGGCATCGGCAGTACTTCGTGCAGGACCCGGAACATCTCCGGTTCCATATAGATCGACATGGCGCCGTTGGATGCGGGCACCCCGAGGAACATCAGTACTGCGATCACCGGGAGTACAGCCAGCATGCCGAGGAGTCGCACGAAGATCGTGGTGAACAGGGCTGTACTGAATATCGCGACCGCACCCACCCCTAGCAGTGGCAGGAAATGCCCGTGCACGGCGCCGACGAGCGGGCCGGCGATCAGCCAGACGATCGCCGACATCGCCAGGGACCAACCGGCCAGGAGCGGCAGCAGGGTGCGCAGGCCCATCACCATCGGTGCCGCCGTCGAGCCGACGATGATGATCATGAAGCCGGCCATGATCCAGCCCATGGCCAGATACATGCTCACCGTGCCCATACTGTCGGTATCGGCCAGTGCCGTGATGTTCTCGATTTCCATCGGCATCTGCTGACCGGCGGCGACCTGCCCGAATACCGTCTGCACCACCTGCTGCTGGCTCATCCCGGCGGCCTCGTTGGTGATCAGTGTGGCATGCGGGGTCTGCGCCGACGGCAGGATGTAGGCGGCCGATACCGTGCGGTCGCGAACGAGTTCGCGGGCCTCGTCGCTATCGATGGAACCACGCAGATCGAACAGGCCGGCCATGTTCTGGTCGAGACCCTGCACCACCTGATCGGTCATTTCCGGGGTGGCCGCGACGACCGCCACCGGCATCTCCTTGGGCGCCGGTTGATACATCGCGCCGAGCATGGTCGTCATCATCATGCCCACCATGGCCAGCGGGAAGAACGCCAGCAGGGCGTAGTGCACACGGGTACGTGGGCGTGGGCCGGGCAGCAGGGATTCGACGGTGCGCGCCGGCGGCGCGGCATTCGGATTACGGCGCCGTTCGAGCGCATCGATTCCCAGCGTGGCCAGTAGTGCGATCCCCGCACCGGCGGCGAGAACCGCCAGATGACCGGCCAGCCCGTTGCCGCCGAAGAACAGGATCGAACGCAACGCCTCACCGGTGGCCGGGGCGGGCAGGAAACCGTGCAGCACCGGGTAGAGCGAGGGCAGCGTGTACACCGACATACCGAGGTTCGAGGCCGGGACGCCGAGCACCATCAGGAACAACATGCCCACCAGCACGGCCATCGGCCCGAGGATCCGGGTCAGGAACAACTGCACCGAACCCACCGCGAACACTGCCAGCCAGCTGATACCCAGCACTTCCGCGGTATGGCCTTCGACGGCGCCGAGGATCGGATCGGCGACCGTCCACACCAGCCCGGCCATGAGCGCCGACCAGCCCGCGAGCAGCGGGACGAACCGCCGGAACCGCAACAGTTCCGGCGCCGAGGAAAGCATCAGGCTCAGTGGCATATATCCGGCGAGCATGAGCGCGGTGGTCATGAACATGACCGCCAGCCCGGCCGTATCGTGCGCCGGGAGCGGTGCGAGATCTTCGGTGCGCGGCTGGAGGTCGTCGGCGATCACCTGGGCCGACAGCACCTGGCCGATGCTCGACGACTGGGAGGCGCCTGCGGCACCGGCCGTATAGACCGTGGCGGGGCCGTCGGGGCCGGCCGGTAGCGAGACCGCGCCGGTGACCTCGCGGCCGAACACGAGTTCGCGGGCTTCGGCATCGCTGCCGGTGATCCGCACCTCTACGGCGGCGCCCTGATCGGCTTCCAATGCCGTCGCGAATTCGGCCGCGCCCGGCCCGGCGACCGCGACCGGCATATTGTTCGGCGCGGGTGCGTGCATGGCGGCGAGGTAGCCGGTGATCATCATGCCGACCATCAGGAACGGGAAGACGAACATGCCGACGATGCGGCCGATCTTCTCCTTTTTCGTGCGAGCCAGCTCTTCCTGGTCGGCTTTGTCGAGCTCCACCTGTGTGGGCGGGCTTTCGGTTTCGGTCGGCGAGGCAGTCACCGCGGCACTCCTTGCTGTGGGCAGATGCGAACCCGCGGGTTCGGCAGAAGATCCGGTGGGTTCTCGGCGGCGGGGCAGCGTCATCGATCCCTCGGGCCGCACACCCGGTATGGAACTAATTTACGCCACTTGACTTAAAATGGTGATACCCGCGGGCTGTGAGACTGATCGCAACCGCGTACCAGCGGTATGGGGGCAGGATGAGAACCTGCCCGCAGGCACGACAGAAGGCGAGGACAAACGGTGGGACGGCGCGGTGATCTGGCCAGGCAGGCCCTCCTGGACTCCGCCGAGGAACTGTTCGCGACCCACGGGATCGACTCGGTATCCAGCCGGCGTATCGCCGAGCACGCGGGCCAGTCCAACCACTCGGCGGTCACCTACCACTTCGGGGGCCGCGACGAACTCCTGCGCGAACTGGTGGACCGCTACCGCGAACCGGTGCGCCGCATCCGCGCCGATCTGATCGCCCGGCTCCCGGCCGATCCCGGTCTCACGGAATATCTGCAATGCCTGATCCTGCCGGTGACCAGCCATATCGGATCTCTGCCTACGCCGACCTGGCGGGCGCGGCTGCAACGTCAGTTGGCGATCACACCGTCCACCGCCGCCATGCTCACCGAATCCGCCCGTGCCGACGAGCTGACCGACCGCGTTATCGCGCAGATCCACGAATACCTGTCGGCCGTGCCGCCCACGGTGCGCACCGGTCGCGAGCGGATCGTGGGCCGCATGATCATCGATATCTGCGCCGAATACGAAACCCGGATCAGCGAGGGCACCCGAACCGCCGAATGGACAGCGCTCGGATACTTCCTCACCGACGCCTGCGCGGGCCTGCTCAGCGCCCCGGTGAGTCATCCGGATTTCGCCGGGTTGTAGGGACAGCCGGCCATCGCCGGTGAGACGAACCGGCGCAGTTGCCCCGGCCTGCCAGGCGGAAAGCGGGCCCCGAACAGGCAAGGCCCGACCACCGGTAGCCCCTCACCGAGCACGTTGTCGGGTCTCCGGCGTACACCGGTCGGCCGGGCCGGGGCGCCGCATCAGGAGCGGTGAGGCCGCGCAGATGGGCGTCGCAGCCGTGCACGGTGGCGCGGACGCTTGTGGCCGGCAATGCTCGGCCCGGCCGGAAGTCGATGGACCCCGGCCGGACCGCTCGGAGTACCCGGGCAAGACCGGACGGCCCCTGATCGACCGGGATTGTGCCGGCCGGGTGCTGTTGCACTCCTGACGCCGGGCTCGTGCACCTCTGATGCCGGGATCGGTCAAGCTTCGCGGGCGAAATCGGCCAGTAAAGTCGGCACCGCGGCGTCGAAACCGGCGATATCGAGCATTCCGGCGTCCCGCGGATCGGCGATGGTGAAATTGCTCGCGGTCATTCCCAGCACCACCAGCTTGGCCATCGGGTTGATGTGTTCGCGGTAGCGCCGAAGCGACTGGTGCGGGTGTTCTTTTCCGGCCCACGTCTCGTTGTCGGTGAGGACCACGAATACGTCCACGTCGATACCACTTTCGAGTGCGTAGCGCATGGGCAGCGAGCAATCCGTACCGCCGAACGGCAGGTTCGATACCGCGCGGATTGCATCGTCGAGCCGCTGCCGCGGGCTGATATCCACCTGCCGCAGTGCGGCATCCCGGTAATTCGTACTGCCCTCGAGTGCGGTGAAACCGACGATCCTGTGCTGCGGTTCGGTCGCCGCCGTCACCAGCGCGAGTGCCGCGCTGGCCTCGCGTGCCGACAGCGGCAGCCCCGCGATCGGAGCCATCATCGATCCCGAGACGTCGAGCGCGAGCAGATACCGCTTCCCGGTGGGTTCCACCGCCCGGAACGCCGCGTAGAACGCCGCGTCCAGGGCATCGACGATCGGCTGTGCCGGTGACCAGGTGCTGCGTCCACGCACGCCGCGGCCCGCGGCATAGGTGCGTAGTGCGACCAGTACGTTCACCGGGTGCACTCGGCCGTGCCGCAACCGTTCCGGATCCGCCAGTTGCGCGGCCACCGCCCGGGTGCGCGCGGCGAGCGGGTCCAGCAGGCCGAGGCCGGTCAGTCGCGGCAGCTGCCGCATGAGCGCGGTCTGCGGAAGACCGCTGTCCAGCAGCGCTTCCCATACCGCAGGCTCGGTGAGCGCGGTATCGGGCAGCATCTCCCATGACAGCCGGTACTCGTGTACCAGCGCCGGAATCGCGGCGGCCTCGGCGGTCTGTGCGCGGTGGAACCCTTCCACGAGCCGCAATCCGTCCAGGGCGGGTTCGCGTCCGCAGATCCAGTCGAACAGGCGCTTACGCTCGTTCTCGGTGGTTTCCGGGTGTGACAGGCGCAGCAGGTCGCGGTGGGTCCAGCCTTCGCGCTGCCGGTACTTCACGGCCTGATAGGCGATTTCGTCGATCGGCCGGCTCGTGTACCAGTGCGCTACGGCACGCCGCAGGCCGCGACCCCAGCCGCGGAACTGTTCGATATATCGCGCGAACAGGAACAGGTGGGTTCCGGTGCGCGCCACCAGCGGTAGCGCGTCCAGCGCGGTGCGCCGGCCCTCGGTATCGCCCAGCGAAGCCGCGGCGGCGAGCGCGAACAACGCGGGATTCTGCCGTGGTGCCCGGCCGGACACCGAGACATCGACGATCTCGGCAACCAGTTCCGCGGTCCGCTCCTGCGCGAATTCCACCACCACGGCAGCATTTTCGCGAGTGAGTTCCCGGGTGCCGACATAGTAGGTGCCACCGTCGGTGCCGAGGGTGAGGAACCGGCGCAACCGCACCTGCGGGGTGATTTCGAAGGTCCACCCGCCCGCGTTGTTCGGCATCTGCCGCGTATCGGCCTGTTCTCGCTGCGGTGTGCTGCGCAGATCGATCCGTGCCAGTGCGTCCATCGTTACCCCTTCCCTCGGCCCGGTATCCGGGCATGCGGGGAGACGGGCGTGCTGGTGTCCGCCGGGATGATCTACCCGAAAGATAACCGGCAGGCTGCCGGCCCGCTCCCCACTGTGTCGGTGCGCGCGGAGAACGGGCATGGGGTGCCGACCGGAGTTCATGTACCCGGGTTTCCCCGGGTGCATGCAGGATTCGAACCCGTATATACCAGATAACCGGCCGGCGTCGGCCCGTTCTCGTTGCGCGGCACCGCCGGCGGATGGGCGTGGTGGTGGGAACCGGAAAGTCCACTGCTCTGTCCATTGAGCTACGCGCCCGTAAGGGCCGCGGCAGGATTCGAACCCGCAACCTGTGGATCCGAAAACCGATTCACTCCGGCCCACCCGCACGGTGTGCCGTGTCCGGAACTGTACACACCGGACCCGTTGCGCTCCAGAGATTTTCCGCGGGAATCACGGGGACCCGCGTGTGCTCGCCGGAAGCGACCGGGTGTAAAGGTGCGACGACCGCTTGTGCGGGGGCGGCTTCTCCCCGGCCAACCGGCCGGTACGGCGGCTCGCGCCTCGCTGAGTTCGCGCGTGGGCATCGACTGTCGCGGCCTGTGGGATCAGGCGGGCGCTTACCGGTCGACAGCTTGCGGTACGCCCGCCGGGCGGCGATAGCGGATGACGGGAACGCCGTCGTCTACGGTGACGGTGGCGCGAACACCGTAGACGTCGTGGACCAGACGTTCGGTCAGGGTTTCGGCAGGCAGTCCGTGGGCAGCGATCCGGCCACGGTCCAGAACCAGTACGTAGTCGCAGAACATCGCCGCGAGGTTCAGATCGTGCAGGGCGACCACGGTGGTGATGGGCAGTTCGGTGATCAGATCCAGGATTTCGAGCTGGTGGGCGATATCGAGATGGTTGGTGGGCTCGTCGAGCAGTAGTTCGCTGGGTTCCTGCGCCAGGGCGCGCGCGATCTGGGTGCGCTGGCGTTCGCCGCCGGAGAGGGTGCGCCAGGTGCGGTGTGCGTGTGCCGCGAGACCGGTGGCGTGCAACGCTTTGTCGATCGACTCGTCCTCCCGGGAGTCGGTGCCGAACAGGTCACGGTGCGGGATCCGGCCCAGGCGTACGACATCGCGCACGGTGATATCGACCTCGGTATGCGCATGCTGGCCGACCATCGCGACCCGGCGGGCCAGCGGGCGCCGCCCGAGGCGGTGCAGGGGAGTGCCGTCGAGGGTGACGGTGCCGCGATCGGGTCGCGAGACTCCCGCGAGCAACCGCAGCAGCGAGGATTTACCGGACCCGTTCGGCCCGAGCAATCCGACCGTCTGCCCGGGCCGCGGCCGGATATCGATATCGTCGACGACCAGGTTGCCGCCGCGGGTCCACGACAGATGTGTGCCGCTCAGTGTCATCTGTTCACCTCCGTCCTGCGGTTCGCCGGCGGGCCGGGATGTTGCGGCAGGGTCATTCGGTGCTCCGGGTGCGGAACAGCAACAGTGCGAACGCGGGCACCCCGATCAATGCGGTGACCACTCCGACCGGTACCTCCTGCGGGGCGAAAACGGTCCGTGCCAGTGCATCGACCCAGACCAGCAGAACAGCGCCCAGAACGGCACAGACCGGCAGCAGCCGGCTGTGCCGGGGACCCACCAGGAACCGGGCGGCATGCGGCAGGACCAGGCCGACGAAACCGATCGCCCCGGCCGCACTGACCAGCACCGCGGTCATCAGGGCGGTGACGACGAGTAGCAGCAGCCGGGTCCGCCCGACCGCGATGCCCAGGGTCGCCGCGGCCGACGACCCGAAGGTGAACGCGTCCAGTGCGGAATGCCGCCACCAGCACAGCACGAAACCGGCGGCGCAGACCAGTGCCGTGACCGTGACATCGGTCCAGCTCGCGCCCGCCAGCGAACCCAGCAGCCAGAAGAGGATGCCGCGGGTGCGTTCGGCATCGGCGGAGGACAACACGATGAACGAGGTGAGCGCGGAGAACAACTGGGTGCCCGCGACCCCCGCCAGCACCACCTTGGCCGCGCCGCCACCGGCCCCCGCCGCCAGCAGCAGCACCAGGCCGAACGAGACCAAGGCGCCGACCAGCGCGCCGGTGGACAGTGATACCAGGCCGCCGCCCACCCCGAGTACCGCCACGATCACCGCACCGGTGGACGCGCCGGACGAGATACCGAGGACGAACGGATCCGCGAGCGGGTTGCGCAGCAGCGATTGCATGATCGCCCCGCAGACGGCCAGTCCGGCGCCGCAGATCGCGGCGAGCAGTGTCCGCGGTAGCCGCAGTTCCCAGACGATGCCTTCGCGGATCGCCGAAACCTCCGCGGCGCCGATACCGAGCTTGTCGAACAGTACGGCGTAGACATCGCCGATGGACAGCTCAGCGGGACCGATGGTGATCGTGAACGCCATCGAGACGGCCAGCGCCGCCAGACCGAGCAGCACCAGCGCGGCCGTCGCGGGTGCGCGCGTGACCGGGGCGGCCTGTGCTGTCGGCGGACTCACGAACCGTAGCCCCACCGCTCCAGGGCGTCGGCGACTTTCTCGATACCGTCGACCGTCCGGATCGACGGATTCAGATCGGCACCGTTGACGACGATATAGCGCTTGTTCCGGACGGCATCCAGTCGCACGGTGACCGGGTTCGATTCCAGGAACGAGATCTTGCTGTCGAGGGCGTCGCCGGCCAGGCTGCGCCGGCTCAGATCGGCCAGGACGAGGGCGGTCGGGTTGCGGTCGAGGACCGTTTCCCAGCTGACCTGCGGCCACTCGTTGGTGGTGTCGTCGAAAATGTTCTTCGCGCCGACCGCGTCGGTGATGATGCCGGACGATCCGCAGCATCCCGCCATGTAGGGCGTGGAGGTGTCGGCGAACCAGTACGCCAGCGATACGTCCTGGGCGGCGATCCGGCCGACCGCGGCATCGTGGCGGCCGCGTAGTTCGGTGACCAGTTGCTCGCCGCGTTCCTCGATATCGAAGATCGCTGCGAGGTCGCGGACCTCCCTGTACACCGAATCCATGGTCAGCGGTTCGGTGCGGGCGCCGTCGGCATTGACACTGGCATCCGTTTTCCCGTCGCAGTCGGTCGGCGACAGATAGGACGGCACGCCCAGCTGCGCGAACTGGTCTCGGTCGGCCACCCCGCCGGCGCCGAGAGTGCCCCCGAAGGAGGCCGCGACGAAATCGGGTTCGGTATCGAGAACCACCTCGAACGAGGGGGCGTTCTCGGCCAGCCGGGGGACCTTCGCGTTCGCGTCGGCGAGATTCTCACGCACCGGATCGGTCCAGGTCGCGGTCCCAACCATCCGGTCGGCCAGGCCGAGCGAGAGCATGATCTCCGCTGACCCTTGATTCAGCGCGACCGCACGCTGCGGCGGAGCGTCCACCGTGACCTCGACACCGCAGTTGCTGATCTTCCTCGGATAGCCCGCCGTATCGGTCGCGGTATCGGAGGCGGTTCCGGCTTCGGTGGCCGAGCAGCCGGCGAGCGCGGCAGCGGCCACTACGGTGGTGATGATCAGCGGAAACAACCGCATCAGGACTGGACTCCTTGCGTCTGGGCCTGTGCGCGAGGCCGGCGTCGGTGCGACGCGTGAGCGATCGGACTTCACCTGCACGGTGTCACCGTTGCGCGCCAGTCCCGGACTCCCACCGGGTTCCCTCACTACGCCGCGGGCCGCAATGCGGCCGCGACCATGCTATCCGACGCCCGACTGGACGTACGACCAGGGCGAAGCGTAAACCCGGCCCTCGGGCGATCGCCAACTCGTACCATAATTCGGTACCATCGTGTTCACGGGGCTGGGTAGGCCCGAACCCCTGAAAGGGGATAAATCGGGGTACTGGTCGCGTCGAATCAACGACGAACACCGCCTGGTCTATGCGGTCTCCGGCGACAGCATCCTGATCGCACAGGCCCGCTACCACTACTGACCACCGGTGCTCGGCGGGTGTCACTCCCTGTTTGTCATTCCACTGATCGCGCTCGCCCTGTGGTATCCGCTTCGCCGCAGTCGGCCGGGTATCGGACTGGAGTGGACCGGACCAGCCTCCGGCAGTTCGCCGCCGGGGTCTGTGCCGGCTGGTGCCCGTCACCTCGAACCCTGCTGTGGGCCAACTACTTGCACGGCCCAGACATCGGCGCTCGAACGTGATGGCGATTTTCTGCCAGCGTTCATGTTGCGAATCGCGTTTGCTCGAAAGTGCAACAGCAAACGCGAAAGGACCGAAATGGCAGAGAATATAGTGGTGGTCACCGGTGCGACGCGCGGAATCGGCCGGGCAACCGCCACCGCATTCGCCCGCAAGGGCTACCGGGTGGTGGTGACGGGCCGTCGCGCGGAAGCCGTGGATGCCGTGGTGCGGGATCTGCGGGCCGAAGGTCTCGTCGCCGAAGGTGAACTGCTGGACGTGTGCTCGGTCGACAGCGCCCGCTGCCTGGCCGAATCCCTCGGCGAGCGGTACGACCACATCGACGTGCTGGTGAACAATGCCGGGATCCTCCCCGAGGCAACGGCTTCCGGGGCAGTGAATTTCGCGCACCCGGGCGCCTTCACCGAAACCTTGATGACCAACACCTTCGGCCCCGCCAACGTGATCGAAGCCCTCCTGCCGCTGGTCCGGCGGGCTCCGGCCGGGCATATCGTGAACGTTTCCACCGAGATGGGGTCGCTGTCCGAACAGCGCAACCCGGAGTCGGCCTACTACTCGATGGTGGTCCCCGGGTATCAGGCGTCGAAAGCGGCCCTCAACAGCCTCACGGTGGGACTGGCGAAACTACTCGCGAACACCCCGGTTCGAGTGACCGCGGTCTGCCCGGGTTTCGTCGCCACCGAACTCGCCCCGGCGGCAGCGGACGCGCCGACCACACCGGACGATGCCGCGCGGATCGTCCTTTCCGCCGCGGAATCCGCCGACCCTTGCCACAACGGGGCCTTCGTGGGTGCGGGCGGGCCGATCCCTTGGTAGTCGAGGGTCTGTGACTAATCGGGCGATGCGCCGGGCGAACCGATTCGTCACCCCGTGGCCACTGTTCCGCTTCGGGGATACCGGCGCACGGGCCCGGCCCCCAATCGGCCACGGTGCGGTATGGCAGCCCGAACTAGCCGGATGTCTCACACGCGTACACGATCTGCCCTTCGGCGTAGGTGACGAACGCATCCAATTCCGCCCCTCGATGGGTCCACTCGTCGGGGGCTTCGCCCAGGTAGCCGGCCCGGGCGAGACGTAGTACCGCGGCGTGTTCGGCCGGCAGCCGGGATACGAGCGCTTCGGCGGCATCTGCCTTGGACACCACGACGCCCGATTCGGCCGTCACCCACATCCGGGCGAGTGTCAGCACGACATTGCGTTCGTCGCCCCGGACACCGGCGATCAACTCGGGCAGGCCGGCGACGACGGCCCGGACGAGGTCGTTCGCCGGGACCGGATCCAAGAGGTCCGCGGCGGGCGGACCGAACAGCGTCGACGACGAATCACGGACCATGGTGGTGAGAATTGTCAGGTCCGGGTCCTCGGTGGGGGTGGGCAGTTGTCCCCGCTCGATCTCTGCGCGCAGCCATTCGCCGTAGACGAAATCCGAGCGCGGCGGGAAATGCCACGGCCTCACCTCGTCGCGGACGACCACGGTCAGTTCGACCGGTCGAGCCGGACCGGACCGCGGCCACCGACCGGAAAGACGTAACAGCGTGTCGACCAGTGCTTTCCGGACGTCAACGCCGAGGGAACTCTCGACCACGGCGAAAAGGTCGATATCGCTGTCGTGACGGAGTCCGCCTGCCACCGCCGAACCGTAGAGATACAGTCCGGCCAGGCCGTCGCCGAGCACTTCCGTGACGGCCCGTGCTATCGGGGCGGCTTCGATATTCGGGTCCGGTTGTGCTCCCACATCCTCACCATAGGTGCACCGGAGGGGCGGGCCAGGGTGAAAATCCTGCTTGCGGAGGATCGCGGATGGGGGTTGTCACGGAGGCGTCAGGACACCGGGGTGGCCTAGGTTCGATGTGATGCCCGGCCGGTGGGGGATCGCGTGGGCCGGAGACCGGCCAGGAGAGTGAGGTGCGGTGTGAGTGCCATCGATACGGCGGTCGTAGAACCCGGTGCTGATCCGGCCCCGCCCGTGCCGGGAAAGGCCGCGCCCGTGCGCTGGCCGTGGGCGGCGCGGGTGGGGTTCCGCTTCGGGGTGATCTACACGGTCCTGTTCTGCGTGATGATCGGACAGATCATCTTCGCCCTCGTCGCGGTATTGGATGAATGGCTTCCGGATACCGCGCCGATATGGCCGCTCCAGCAGGCCGCGCCGGTATTGGAGTGGGTCGGGCGTACGGTATTCGGGGCCGAAGCCGTATTCCAGGAGAACTCGGGCAGCGGTGACCAGGCCGCCATCTGGGTGATGCTGGTCTGTATCGCGGTGGTCGCCGCCGTGGTGACCCTTGTCTGGTCGGTGCTGGACCGCCGGCGCCCGGCCTATCCCCGTCTCGCCGCCTGGTTTCTGACCGCCCTGCGGCTCTGCCTGGCCGGCCAGATGCTGTTCTACGGAATCGCCAAAGCGATACCGAGTCAGATGCCGCCGCCTTCGCTGTCGACTCTGCTCCTCCCGTACGGCGAGCTCACACCGATGTCGGTGCTGTGGTTGCAGGTCGGCAGTTCGCCGGTGTATGAAATCCTGCTCGGCGTAGCCGAACTCACGGGCGGGCTGCTCCTGCTGCTGCCGCGCACCGCCACCCTGGGGGCGATGCTGAGTGTGGTGAGTATGGCGCAGGTGTTCGTGCTGAACATGACCTTCGACGTACCGGTCAAAATCCTGTCCTTCCACCTCTTGGTCTTCTCCTTGGTCCTGCTCGCCCCGCAGGCCCGCCGGTTCGCCGATTTCTTCCTACTGGCCCGCCGCGCCGAGCCCGCGGTCCAACCGCCGCTGTTCACCACCGCCCGCGCCAACCGGTACGCGACCTGGGCGCAGGCGGTATTCGGGGTCTGGCTGGTCGCCGGAATATCGTGGGTGAACTGGAGCGGCTGGCAGGAATACGGCGGCGGTGCGCCGAAACCGGAGCTCTACGGTTTATGGGAGGTGACCGAGTTCCGGGTCGACGGCGAACCGGTGCCGCCCCTGCTGACCGACGAGACCCGCTGGCAGCGACTCGTGATCGAGGTCGAGGGCGCGGTGACCGTTCAGGGTATGGACGGGCGGTTGACGGGTGTTCCGGCGGAAGTGGACCCGGCCGCGCAGACCCTCACCATCGTCACCGCTCCGGGGACAGAGAAGCCGCCGGCCACATTCTCCTATGTACGCCCGGACCCGGACCATCTCCACCTGGAAGGTGAACTCGACGGCCGCTCGACCCGAATCGAGTTCAGTGTCGTCGACCCCGGTTCCTTCCCGCTGAACGGCGATGGATTCCACTGGGTGCAGGACTATCCCAACGCGGGATGAATCGTCCTTGTTCCGCAGGGGCACAACGGCTACCGTTGGCGTCGGACGAAGTTCTGAGGGGGAAGTATGCAGTTTCGGAATGCCTTTCGTGTGGCAATTGTCGCTGCAGCAAGTTGCGCCGCGCTCAGTGGGTTCGTTCCCGGAGCGTCTGCACTCGATCTCGCACCGGGAGTTCACTGCGACGGGGCACGATGTACCAATGACAACGCCGAGGCATATGTCATCCATGGCTTTGTGACCTGTTCGGTATTCGCTCCGCCTTTGCCGTCACCTGACCCGAATGTACCGCCCGCCTCCCCATACACCACCCGAACCGATCCTTGGTCGGAGGTTTTCGAGCCGCACACCACCCGGCACGTCAACCCAGGCTGTAGTGGTGGGCAGCCGATGGGCTGGACATTCGGCGGCGCCTATCCGAGGTCTCAGGTCCCCACCGGGTCCGCCATTCCAGGCGTCGGCTGAGATTTCGAGTAGACGCCCGCCTGTGTACCAGGCGTATTGCGCCGAAGTTGCCGGATCGCTGCGGCAGGGAAGCCGAGGTTGCGATTGCCGGCGATGGAACGAAAAATGCTGTGTTCCAACCGGTGCCGGTGGACGGTGTGTGCCCCCATCTGTCGAGCCGACTCCTGTCCCACCCTGCTGGGTGCTTCCGCACCCGATCCGCGGCATCAGACTTCGACGATGTCGACCATCGATTCCAGTCCTCGGAAATCGCTGCCGTTCCTGGTGTACAGCGGGAGATTGTGGGCGGAGGCGGTTGCCGCTATGAGGAGATCCATCCTGCGCGGCCGTGGGTTTCGGTTCGCGGCCATGGTGAGCGCGACCAGTGAGCCGAAGCGGGCGACGGCTGCGGCGTCGAACGGTAGGGGATCGAAATTCACGATCGCGGCTCCGAGATGTTCCGTCCGGATAGCGCGTGTCGCCGCATCGCGTGCCATCGCGACACCCTGGTGTAGTTCAGCGAGGGTGACTACGGTGATTGCCGGCTCGATCGGTAATGCTTCCTCATCGAGCAGCCCCAGGTCCAGGTATGTGCAGGTGTCCAGTACGCCGGCGTCGTACCGCTTGCTCATCGGTTACGGTCCCAGATTTCGTCATCGCCGATGCGGTCTTCGTTTCCGAAGAACTCATCTGCCTCGCGTCGCATTTCGGCGTAGTCGATTGCGGGCAGATTCCGATGCCGCCGGATGAGTTCTCCAGCGGTGAGGCGGCGCCGGGTTGGAACAGGGCGTACCTCGGCGACCTCGACACCATTACGAGTTACCCGCACGGTTTCACCGGCGGCCACCGCGTCCATGATCTGGGCCGAGTTGTTTCGGAACTCGCGTTGGGTGATGGTCCGCATGGGCACCAGTGTAGCCCCGTGTAGCACTGCGGGCTACACATGCGGGTGTAGCTGGTGCATGTGAATCGGGTGAATTGAGATAAGCGCCCGATCCGCGCGCTTTCGGTCCGTCGCTTTCTCGAAGTAGAGCGCTACGGCGGCGGTATGACGCCGGGCTGATCCGGAGCGCGCCCACCCGGGATGGGGCCGGTGATGCCCGGCTGCCCGTCGGGGTCGGAGAGCGGGGTGCCGGATGAGGTCTGGGCGGGAGGCGGCGGTGGTGCGGCCGGGGCCGGTTCGTCCGCTTCCGGAGGGGCTTCGGCAGCAGGAGGTTGTGCCGGGGCGGGAGGTGCCGGCGCGGGCTCCGGCGGTTCGGGGGCGCCAGGGAACTGGGGCGACGGATCGTCGGTGGGTTCCGGGATTTCCGGTGTGGGTTGTGGCCTCGGCGCCTCGCTCTCAGGGGCCGGTGCGGGGACCGGTGCGGCGGGCTGAGGAGGGGGGATGGTGCCCGGTTGGTTCGGCAGTTCGGGGTCCACGGCGTCCGGTGCGGTGCCGGTGGACGACGGTTGCGGGGCGACCTGGGGGGTGGCGATGGGCGGGGCCAGCGGGGGCAGGGCCCCGGGCAGCGGAGGTGGTTCGGGCAGGGCCGGGACGCCGCTGCCGGCGGTGGTGTAGGCGGGTTTGTAGACCATGTTCATGGTGAGGATCGCTTCCTGGCGCAGGACTTCCTGCACCATGTCCGCGTCGATCACCTTCGCTGCTTCCAGCAGGCGGGCCAGGGCGCCGACCGGGCCGGTATTGCCGGGCGGGACCACCGCGATCTTCACGGCTTCCGCGGCCGCGGCCACCGCGCCGAGGCGCAGACCCACCTGGCCGACCACCCCGGCGAGTTCTTCGATGGATTCGGAGAAGCTGCGGGTACAGGCGAGCGCGGCGTCGGCGGCCTCGCCCTCCCATTCCGCCTCGTTCATGACCAGGTTCGCGTTCGCACGGGTGACGGGGAAGGTGCTCTGCAGGGTGGCGGCGGCATTCATCCAGGTGCCTGACAGGCGCAGGATCTCACCGGCGTCGATCTGCTGGGTGGCCTGGTAGATATCTTCGTGGCGCATGGCTTCGAAATGCTCCATGGCGCTGATGTAATCGGGGTCGGTTCCGCTCATCGGGGGATCCTCGCTTCGACGGCGCGCACGGCGGCGGCGTTCGCGGCATCGGCTTCCTCGTACAGGCCACCGCTGAGCAGGAACGCTTCCTTCATTCGGTAGGCGGCTTCGATGTAGTGGTCGAGCAGGGCCGCGGTATCGCGCGCTTTGTGACCGAACCCGGCCTGGAGTTGCCGGGCGGAGATCAGGCCGCCGAATCCGTGGGGGTCGGCGGCGTCGGTGAGGTTTTGCCTCAGCTGGATCAGCTGGTCGGCTTGCCGGTCGTAGAAATCGGCGCAGCGCCGCGCCGCCTCCGGATCGAACTTGACGGTTCCCGCATGGGCTGCCTGGCGGAACCGGACGATCTCGGCTCGACTGTCTTCGATCTGCATGACTGGCGTACCCCTCCGTCGGTCACGCTCAGCCTAATCGCAACGGCGGGTCGCGGACAGCGGGTCGCAGTGATCGGCGTTCAAGCGGGGATCCGCTTCTGCAAATGTATGGCGAGTTGTTCGGTGGAGGCGGGCACGATGTGCACGGTGTCGTCGGCCTTGAGTAGGTAGCGGCCGTCGTTCTCCAGATCGAGCCAGGTGTAGTGCACCGCGGGCGGTGGTTTCGGCCGGTCGAGGTGCGCCTCGATCCGGATATGGCCCTGGGCGGTGTGCGGGGCGCGCAGCAGTTTGCGGATCGGCGCGGCGGCGCGTTCCTCCTGCACAACGGTTTCGGTGTCACGCACCGCCGCGGTGGAGGCGGTGCGTGCGGGATGGCGTCCGGCCTGGGATTTCGGGAGCAGTGCGGCCAGGCGGGCGCCGAGTTTGGCGCTGTGACCGATGGACAACCGGATGGTGCCGCCGAATTCCGCGGTACGTCCCGGCTCCTGCACCGCGAGGACGGCGCGGTCGAAGACCACACAGCCCAATGCGCGCAGTTCCCGGCCCGGTTCGGCGGCGCCGCCGATGGCGATCACGCGGGTGTGCGGTTCGGCGAGGATACGCAGGCAGGTATCGCGGTCGGGGTCCGGGGGAAGGCGCTCGACGAGTTCGGCGTAGAGCGCCTGGGCATCGCGTTCGGTGCGCGGCGATTCGAGGACACGCAACGGGTAGGGGAGCCGGTCCAGGTCGGCTTGGCGCCATATATGCGCGAATTCGTCGGGGGTCAGGCTCCAACTCACGCGGAATCACATCCTCACCGATACCTGCGCGGGCTACAACAGCCTAATAGGTCCGGCCGGGCGGCGACCATCCGCACTCCGCGCACGGCCCGGGCGGAGGCGGCGGCACACCGGTGACCTGGTGGGGCCGTGGTCTGCCGGGGTGGTGCGGTGATGCGCACTGCGCCGGGCGGCGCGCCGGTGTGCGGATCAGCGGCATATCGGCAGTATCGCGCGTGGTCCGGGCCCCATTCGGCGGGACCGCGGGTTTGTGGGTTAACGCTGCACCCGAATGGGCGATACACAGAGTGGTCCTCGGGTTTACTCATGCGGAGCGGGCAACAATGTGCTGCCGCGGCAGACGGGGTTGGAGGTCGGTTCGTGCGGGTGCTCGGAGTGGACGACGCCGAAGCGGATATCGTCGCTTGGGGTGGGGGTAAGGCGCGGGGGCTGTATGCGCTGGGCGTGGCGGGGGCCCGGGTTCCGGCGTGGCTTGTGCTGAGCACGGATGTGTTCGCGGAGTTCGCGGCTGCGGCGGGGCTGGTTAGTCGGATCGACGGTTTGGCCCGGGCCGATGATCTCGATACGGCTCTGGAGCTGGCAGGCGGGATCCGGGCGGATATCGCGGCGGCCGGAGCCGTATTCGACGAGGCCGGGATCCGGGATGTGGTGCGGGCCGCGCATACTCGCCTCGGCGGGGGAGCGCTCGCGGTGCGGTCGTCCGTGGTGGGCGAGGACGGTGCTACGGACTCTTTTGCGGGACTGTTCGATTCGTATCTGAACATCGGTTCGGACGAAGTGTGCGAGCGGGTTCGGGATTGCTGGGCCTCCGGTTTCTCCGACCGGGTCGTGCGGTACGCGTTCGCGCGGAACAGGCGGCCGGTGACCGAGATCGCGGTTCTGCTGCAGCGGTTCGTCGCGGCGCATGCCAGTGGTGTGTTGTTCACCCGTAATCCGGCGTCCGGTTCGGTCGGTGAGGTGGTGGTCAGTGCCGTCTACGGGCTGGGGGACGGGCTGGTTTCGGGAGCAGTCGACGCCGATACGGTGGTGGTGGACGAGTCGGGGGCTGTCGTCGAGCGGACCGTGGGCGACAAGGATGTCGAATATGTGCCCGCGAGCGGCCGGGGACTGGCGGTGGTGGATGTGCCCGAGCCCCGGCGGACCGCGTCGGTACTCGGCGACGAGGAGGCGGCCCTGCTCGCCGATCGCGGTCGGGGGCTGGCCGATGCGCTGGGTGGCCCTCAGGACTTCGAATGGGCGGTCGACGGCGACGGATTGTGGTTTCTGCAAGCCCGGCCCATCACCGGCGTGCATCCGTTGCCGGACAGTCCCGATCGACCGGACACCGGTGGCGGGCACCGGGGGCTGCACCTCGTACAGAACGGTCCGGCCGGGGCGGCGGTGCTCCGTGGTGCCGGCGAGCCGGTGGCACCCGGTGCGGTACGAATCTGGGACAACTCGAACATCATCGAAAGTTTCCAAGGGCTGACCTCACCGCTGACCTTCACCGTCGCCGCCGGTATCTACGGCCGGGTATACCGGGGTTACGCGCAATCGCTGGGTGTGCCGGAAAACCAGCTACGGCAGCTGGATTCGTGGACCCCGTACCTGCTGGGCACCTTCCACGGCCGGGTGTACTACAACCTGCTGCACTGGTATCGGATGGTGGGGATAGCGCCCGGCTATCCACTGAACCGCAAGGTGCTGGAGGCGGCGCTCGGAGTAGCGGAGCCCCTGCCGGACGAAATCGCGAAAACCTTGCGTCCCTTCGACTTCGGCAACGGAGTGCAACGGGGCTGGTCGCGCGCCCGGACCACCGCCATCTATGTGCGCCGGATCTTCGGTATCGATGCCATGATGCGCGAATTCTGCACCGAGTTCTACCGGGTGTACGACCGTTACGACGCCATGGAATACCGCCACGGCGAGCACGCGTACGCCGCCTATCGGCGGGTGGATCGCGACCTCGTGCTGCGGTGGGGGCCGATGATGGTGCTGGATGCGATTCTGCTGACCCTCACCGGCACCATGTTCCTGCTGACCAAAGCGTTCCTGCCGCAGGCGCCGAAATCGCTGCTGTATGCGCTCGTGGGCCCGGGTGCCGATATCGAATCCGCGGAGCCGGCCCGCGCGATGACCGACCTCGCCCGCCGCGCCCACGCCGACCCCGGTTTGACCGCGCTGCTGTCGACGACCGAGCCCGAGCACACATACGCGGCGCTGCGGGCGGGCGGCTACCGGGATTACCTCGCCGAAATCGACAACTACCTGGACCGGTATGGGTACCGCAGTGTGGACGAACTGAAATTGGAGGCACCGGATCTGCGGGAGGATCCCGCGGGGTTGTTCGTCCTGTTGCGCGGGGCCCTGGGCCGTATCGGCGCACCGGAGCCGGCGGGCGAACCCACGCTCGACCCCGACGCTTATCTCGACGAACACCTCGGCGGTCTGCGCCGGCTGCTCTACGACCGGGTACGCAGCAAAACCGCCCGCTGTGCCGCGCACCGGGAACGGCTGCGGTTCTGCCGGACCCGTGCGTTCGGGATGGTCAAACGGATGATCCGGGTGATGGGCCGCGATCTCGCGGCCCGCGGCGTCATCGCCGATTTCCCCGATGTCTTCTATCTGACCGTCGAGGAACTGCACAACTGCTACGACCGGGTCCCGATGCCGGATCTGGCCGACCGGATCACGGCCCGCAAGATTGCCCGCACTGTCGATGCCGAACTGGTGGCGCCCGCGCGTTTCACCACGGTAGGGCCCGAACTCACGGATGCCGAACTGGCGGAGCAAGGGTGGATACCGTTGGCGGAAACCCCGGCCGCGGTACCCGGTGATGTGCTGGCCGGGACGCCCTCGGCCGCCGGAGTCGTGGAGGGGATCGCGGTGCTGGTGGACGAACCGCGCGATGTGGCGGGCGGGATCCTGGTCGCCTATCGCACCGATCCGGGTTGGGTGGCGGCGCTGCCGTCGGCGTCGGCGCTGGTGATCGAACGCGGTAGCCCGCTCACCCATGTGGCGATCGTGGCCCGCGAACTCGGGGTGCCCACGGTGGTTCAGGTACCGGGCGCCGGCCGGAAGTTGCGGACCGGGATGCGGATCCGGGTCGACGGAGCGGCAGGTACGGTGACCGTCCTGTCCGGAGGAGGTCACGACGATGGAACCGGATGAATATGTGGCGGCGGTACGGGATTGGCTCACCGTTCCCGCCGCGGATACCGGCGTGTACTTCGCCGACGAAGGCAGCGGCTGGGACTACCGCAGTTACGCCGATCTGGCGGAGCTGAGCTGGGCGGTGGCCGAGCTGATGCGCGAACACGGTATGCGCGCCGGTGCGGGGGTCTGCGTGATCATGCCCACCGGCTTTCCCTGCGCCGCCGCCTTCTATGCGGTGTGGGCTTGCGGTGGGGTGTTCACGCCGGTCGCACCCCCGATGTACGGCGATTTCGACGAGTATGTGGCGCATATCGGGTCGATAATCCGGCAGGCCGCGCCGCTGCTGGTGCTGACCTCGAACGAGTTCCGGGACCTGGCCCGGCGAGCGCATGCCGCCGCGGGGCGCACCGACGAACCCGTGGTGGTCGACCCGGTTACGCTCCCCGCCGCCCCGCAGCAGCGCCGGTTCGCCGAGCCCGACGAATGCGCGCTGCTGCAGTTCACCTCCGGATCCACCGGAACACCACGTGGGGTCCGGGTGAGCTGGCGCAATCTGGCGAACAATATCGCGATGATCTCGGCGCTGGTGGACTGGCGGCCGGGGGAGGCGATGGTGTCGTGGCTGCCGCTCTACCACGATATGGGGCTGGTCGGCGCGTTCCTCACCACCGTCACCAATCAGGGCGACCTGTATCTGATGCGCCCGGACCAATTCGTGCGCGACCCGGTGCGCTGGCTGCGGGCGATGACCCGGGCGCAACACTGTCCTTCGCCGTCGTTCGCGCTCGGCTATGTGGCGCATCGGGTGCGGGCCGCGGAGATCGCGGATCTGGACCTCTCCGGCTGGCGCACCCTGGCGGTGGGTTCGGAGCCGGTCGAGGTCGCGGATCTGCAGTCGTTTGCGGAACTGACGGCACCGCAGGGCTTTTCGATGCGTGCTTATACTCTCGCCTACGGGCTGGCGGAGGCGACTCTCATGGTGAGCTCCTCGGCCCGCGACCGTCCCATCACCTCGCTGCGCCTGGACACCGCGGCGCTGCGCTTCGGGCAACCGGTCACGGTGCTGGCCGCCGAAGAACTGGCCGACGGGCATACGGTCACCGGTTCCGGGTGGGTGAACGGGCTCGGCTTCTCCACTCCCGAATCGACGGTGCGGGTCGTGGACGCGGACGGAAACCTGTTACCCGACGGGACTCTCGGCGAGATGGTCGTCGCGGGTGGTTCGGTCGCGCTCGGCTACTCGGAGCCGGCGGGGCCCGAATCGTCCACCCGGATACAGGACGGTGTGCTCTACACCGGGGACGCGGGGTTTCTCCGGGACGGCGAAGTCTTCGTACTCGGGCGGATGGGTTCGAGCCTGAAGGTGCGTGGGCGGCCGGTGTTCATGGAGGATATCGAGTCGCGCGTCGCCCAGGAGACCGGGCTCACCAAGGGCAAACTGGCTGCTGTGGCGTTGCCCGAATCCGGCGGGCACGGGATTGCGCTGTTCGCCGAATCCGCGCCCGGTGAGTGGATCGAACGAGCCCGCGGCATCATCGCGGGGCAACTGGGGCCCGCCCATACCGTCACCGTCGTGACCGGGCCGCGCGGCATCATCCAGCGGACCTCCAGCGGTAAGCCACGGCGCAGGCATATGTGGGAGCGTTTCCGGGAGGGGGCACTCGACGGCGCGATGGTCCACGAAACACCCGGAACCACCGGGTATTCCGTGCCGCCGATCGACACAGTGAGTTCGCGGTCACCGACCGGCGCTGCGCTGCCGGCGGATTCCGCGCTGCCGGGCGACCGTGTCATTCGGCTGCTGGACGCGGCCTTGGAACGCGTTGCGGTGCCTGCTGGGGCGGCGGTGCTGTTCGAAGGATCGCTGGCCGAGGGTTTCGGGAACGCGGGTTCGGATGTGGATTTCCTGGTGGTCGCCGCGGGATCGGAAGAGATGCCGACATTGCCGACGGTGCTGTTCGTCGCGGGCCGGCGGGTGGAGATCCGTACGAGGTCGGCGGGACAACTGCGCCGGCAACTGACGACGGTCGCCGACAGCGCAGACCCGGCTGTCCTGGACGAGGACGTGTTGAACCGATGCCAGCGGTTCCTGCGCGCGACCCTCGTCCGTCCCGGGAGCGCTGTGGACTTGCCGGAGTTGTATTCCGTGCTCACCCACGACGAATTCGCGCAGCGGATCGCCGAGTGGTGGACGGCTCGGGCGCGGGAGGCGCTGCGTTATGCCGTGGCCTGGTCGGCACTGGAAGCCGGTGCGGAGGCCGCGGACTGGGGCGCGGATGGGCTCCGGCAGGCCGTCAAGGCCTGGGCGGCCCGGCAGGGGGAAACGTATCTGGAGACGAAATGGCTGCCGGAACAGTTGAACCGGCTGGGTGCCGTGGGCGCGGCGGTCGCCCGGAAGTATTCGGAGCCCCTGTCCCGCGACGAGACACGAGAGGGTGGTCCGCACGCAGAGGAAATCCGGGCGGGTCTGGAGCGTTCGGTCGAGTTCGCCGCCGAGCTCGGTGTGGACGGGGTGAGCGCGGACCCGGGCCGGGTGCTTTTCGCCCGGATCCCGGGTGTCACGACCTGGCAGATCGGTGACCGTGTTCATGTGCTGCGCGGTGACGGCTCGGTCTTCGTTCTCGGTGCGGACGCCGCCCGCGTCTGGCGTTCGGTGGTGTTCCGGCGGCCGGTGGCCGCGATTGCGGCCGGCGGGGCCGGCCGTGGCGAGTACCTGGCGGAATTCGTACGTCTCGGGTTCGTGGGGCTGGACTGGCAGGGAGCGGGCCGGATCACTGCGGCGCTCGCCATGTGCCGGCCGGTACAGCCCTACACCCCGCCGCCCGCCCCGGTACTGCCGGTGCTCGGGGTGAACGGTGCCACGCTCGAGCCCGGTCGGCCGGTGGCGTTGTCCGCGCTGCCCGCCCAGCGGTTCGTGGCCTGCGGGATGGGGCTGGTGTGGTCGAATATCGTGCTGGAGAACGCCCGCGAGGACCTCACAGGCGCGGTGAAGGACGGGCAGTGGGAGGTCGCCGAAATCGCGGCGCATCGCCTGCTCGCCATGGCGGTGCGCGTGCTGCTCAGCGCTTTCGGTGTCCATCCACTGCCCGCCGATACAGCACCACTGCCGACGCTGGCCCGGGTCCTGCCTGCCTCGGCCGCCCGGCGTGCCGATCTGCTCGCCGCGCTGGGCGCCGCCCGGCGGGTGCGGTTCGGTGATCCGAGTGGGGACACCACCGCGGCCTTGCGGATCCTGGAGGATTTCGTGGCACTGGTCCGCACCGTAGCGGGAGAGCAGGGATTTCCTGCCTCGTTCGATTCCCGCGACCAATGGCGTCGCACGCTGGCCATCGGGTACGACTGGTTGCGCCTGGCCGGCTATCTGGATGCCGAATTACCGCTCGACGAAGCCCGCGATCTGCTGACCTCCGGCGGGCGGCAACCCCATATCCGGGAAGGTGAACCGCAGTGAGGGATACCGCAGTGGCCCGGCAGGTGTACCGGGTGATCGATGCGATGGCGCCGCAACCGGATACCGCCTGCGCCGACCAGGACCGGCTCGTCGATGACCTCGGGTTCGATTCGCTGCGGCTCATGGAGCTGACCGTGGTCTTGGAACGCGCCTTCGATCTGCCCGCGTACCGGCCCGAAGAACTGGCCGGCGTGCTGCGGGTGGGGCAGGTCGTGGCGCTGATCCGCACGAGCCTGGACGGAGCGGACCGGTGACCGCGGGCGCCGTGCTGGTGACCGGGGCGAGCGGGCTGGTCGGCGCGGAGGTGGTGGCGCGTTTGGCGGCTGCGGGTCGCGAGGTGGTGGCGCTGCGGCATACCGAAATCGATATCGTCGGCGCCCACGGAAACCGTATCGAGGTGGCCGAGTTCCGGAGCGGGGATGTCCGGCTGCCCGGGTTCGGGTTGAGCGCCGGTATGCGCCGGGAGCTCGGCGCGCGGGTCGAGACGATCGTGCACTGTGCCGCGACCACCGCCTTCGATGCCGCCGATTCCGAATACGCCGAACTGAACGTCGGCGGTACGGAAAACGCGATCGGCCTCGCGCTCGACTGGGATGCGGCGCTCGTCCACCTCAGCACCGCCTATGTATGCGGGATGCGTGGCGGGGAGATCGCGGAGGACGAACTCGACTGCGGCCAGAGCTTCGGAACCCGCTACGAGGCCGGTAAATACGCCGCGGAGCAGGCAGTGCGCGGTGCCCCCGGACTGCGCTGGTCGGTGGTCCGCCCGGGTATCGTCACCGGCGCTTGCGATAGCGGCGCGATCCGCGAGTACAAGAATCTCTACACCGTCGTGAAATTGATGGTGGAAGGCAAACTCCGGTCGCTGCCCGGCCGTTACGACGCCACGGTCACCCTCGCACCGGTCGATCATGTCGCCGCGGTGGTGGCGGCCGCGGTCCTCGACTTCGAAACCGGGCGCACACTGCACGCGGTGGGCCGGGATACGTTGTCGTTGCGCGAGATATCCGATGTCCTGGCCGAGTATCCGTCGTTCGCGGTGGCGACCTTCGTTCCCGAAACCACTTTCACCGAATCGGATCTCGACCCGATCGAACGCGAATACTATCGCCGCATCGGCTCGCTCTACACCAGTTATTTCACCCGTCGGCAGACCTTCGGCACCGAACACGCCGAAGCCTTGCTCGGGCAGGCGCCGCCCGGCTCCGGGAAAGAGTATCTCCGGCTGCTGCTGGACCACTGCCTGGAATCGGGCTATCTCGGTGACCCGCTGCCGACCATTGAGGACATACTCACCGGAATCGGGACGGAGTGGAGCCCATGATCGATCATCCCGCACCCGTGGCTGCCGAGCCCGACGCTCTGACCGGCCTGCTGACCGTGCTCACGCCGCAGTGGGAGAAGGTGGCCGCCTACCGCTCCGATACCTACGTCCTGGAGAGCGTGGAGCAGTTCGCGCGGTTGCGGATCGACGCCCGTGGGTTCGCGGCCCGGCATTCGCTGCTGCTGTTGAAACCGGATGCCATCGTCGCCCGGGCCGTGGAATCGACGCTGAAATGGCTCTCCGAGAACGGCTACCGTGTTGTCGATGTGGCAACCGTACCGGTGAACCGGCATCTGGTGCGCGCACTGTGGTACTACGCCTGGAACATCGCGTCTCCGGAGCGTCGTCGCCTGGCCGATCTGCTGGCGGCGGTATCGGATTGCCTGCTGCTCGTTGTTGCCGGACCCCACGGTGAGCTCCCGGCGCCGGTGCGGCTCACCGAAGCCAAGGGTCCCACCGATCCGCGGAAGCGGAAACCCGGGCAGCTGCGCCACCTGCTCGGACAACAGAACTTCCTACTGAATCTGGTGCACACCCCCGACGACCCCGCCGATGTGCTGCGCGAACTCGCGATCTACTTCCCGGAGAATCAGCGTGCGGACGTGATCACCCGCGCCTACACCGGCGCCGACCGTGCCGAAACCGCGCGCGAGCTCGCCGACGCCCTGTATGCACGGACACCGTGCCGATCCTTCGATCGGGGTGTCGCCGTCGAACGGGTACTGCGAGATATCGACCGTTCGGGCACACCGCTCCCACCGGATTTCGACGCCGATTCCACCGCCGACTGCGCCGCTGTCCTCACCCGGGCACTCGGCGCCGGGCAGGATATCGACCCGTGGTCGGCGGTAGTGCTCGGCTCGCAGGTCCTGCCCATGCGGGTCGGCGCCGGGCCACAGACACTACCGCCGGTGACCGCCGCGGACTGGCGGAAGAAGCGCGTATGAGCGAGTCCGGCCGGGCGCTGTCGGCCGTCGGCGCAGAGGTCTCCTACCAGCAGCCGATCCGGCGCGAACTGACCCACCGCGCGGCGGTATCGGAAGTGTTCGTCACCTCGCTGGCCGCCCGCGGCCCCGGCCGTTTCGTCGCCGGTGCGCAGCTGCCCCGGATGCATGCCTATTACGGCGATCACCCCGGTGTCCTCGCCGCGCGACACGATCTGCTGGCGGTGATGGAGACGGCGCGCCAGGCGGCCATCGCCCTCACCCACGAGTTCTATGAGGTGCCACTGGATTCGATGTTCGTGGTGCGGACATTCAACGGCACCGGCGTGCCCGGCCCGATCTGGGCGTGCGGGGCCGAACCCGCGGATCTGGTTGTCGACGTCGAGGTGATGGACCTGCACGATCGCGATGCCGCGGTATGCGGGCTCGAGACGGTCCTCGCGATCTCCTGTGCCGGCCGGCCCTTGGCGACCGTGGACGGATCGTTCTCCTGGGTCCCGCCGGACCGCTGGTCCGCCTTGCGCGCCGCATTCCGGGAGAAACAGGGCCTGGGCGCCGATATCGGCCCGGCGGTCTCCGCGAAGCCCGCCGCCCCGGCCGCGGTGGGCCGGCGCGACGCCCGCAATGTGGTGGTGGGCCAGGCCGAAGGAGACGCCGGTGCGCCGCTGGCCGTCGACACCGCGCACCCGTTCCTGTTCGACCACCGGCTCGATCATCTCCCCGGCAGCGTATTGCTGGAGGCCGCCCGGCAGACCGCGCTGCTCTTACAGCCCGGGCTGCCGGAACAGCCGCAGTTGATCGGTATACGGAGCCGGTTCGATCGCTTCACCGAACTGGATGTAGCCACCGAATGCCGGCTCGAACCTGCCGGGCCGGCGCCGCAGCCCTGGCAGGCCTCCTGCACGATCCGGCAGGACGACAAGACAACCGCCGAACTGGAGCTCACCTTCCTGGATGCGAGTGAGACGGGATGACAACCGATTCGAGGGCGTCACCGGGCAGGTTCGGATGACCGCGCGTCCGGCGGGAAGTGCGGTCCGGCGTCTGCTCCACTTCACGAAGGTCATGTACAAACCGCACTATCTGCTCTACGGGGTGCTGTGGGTTTTCGCGCTGGAAGCGACCATCGCCCTGCTCACGGTGCCGTGGGAAGTATGGCGGCCCGGTGCCGCGACGCTGTGCCGGGTGGTCGTCGTCGCGGCCGTGCTGCTGTACCTGCGGATGGTCGATGAACAGAAGGACCTCGAATACGACAGGGTGCACAACCCCGACCGGCCTCTGGTGACCGGTGCGGTGACCGCGGCCGATCTGCGTCTCGGCATGGTGGTGCTCGCGGCCGGTTCGCTCGCCGCGAGCCTGCTGCTGTCGGTCCGCTCCGCGCTGGCCATCGGCCTGGTCCTGCTCTACGGGCTGGCTCTGTGGGGTCTGGAACGGGTGTCGGCGCGGGTCCGCGACGGCATCCTGGTCAACCTGCTGGTCACCTATCCGGTCCAACTACTGGTCACCGCTTATATTCTGGTCTCGGTGCTGGATACGCCCGGACCACCCCGCGGCTGGGCATCCTACGAACCGTGCACCGTCTGCGATGGCCGCCTCGCGACGTTCTGGTCCCTGGCGCCGGTCGCCCTGATCTTCGCCGGTGCGTTCCTGCAATTCGAGTTCGCCCGCAAAACCGCCCGTGAGCAGCGGCCCGGCGAACACTACTATTCGAATCCGCTGGGGCCGGGGATGAGCTGCGCCGCATCGCTGCTGTTCGTCGCCGTCGCGATCGGTGCGGACCTCGCGCTGGTCCGGCCGTGGGAGTACACCGGGTGGCGGCTCGGGCTCGGCTACCTGCCGGTGCTCGCGGCGCTGCTGCCGGTGTACGGCGCCCTGCGGTTCCTCCGGCACCGCAGCGCCGAATACCCGGTGACGCCCGCGGTCCTTTTCATTGTGATCCTCTACGGCGTTCTCATCGCCCAATCGGCCGTACCCGCCTGACCCGGCACCTGCGAGAACACCCGCGTACCTCAGTGTCGCGGGCGCAGGATGACCGGTAGCCGGGACGGCGCGGGGACGAAATCGCCACTGGACGGGCGAACCCGGCGGGCCGGACGCAGGGCCGGCGCCCGGTGCGTGAACAGGGCGGCCGTGGCCGAGGTGATGGTCATAACCGCGAAGTTGTTGCCCGGACAGTGCCGGGAGCCGACGCCGAACGGCAGAACAGCTTTCTTGTCCACCTGTTCCATGCGGGCCGGCGACCAGCGATCGGGGTCGAAGGTGCCCGGGTCGGGGTAGTAGTGCGGATCGTGGTGGACCAGGTAGGGGCTGTAGATCACCGTGGCATTCCCGGGCAGCGTCAGGCCGTCGAAAGTGACCGGACCGGAAGCATTTTGGATACTGACCCACGGGCCCCAGAACCGGAGCGTTTCCTGGATCACCTGCCGGAGGTAGGGCAGCTGGTGGAGGTGGCCGGGCCGGAGCGGGCCGGCGTCGACGACCGTGCCGAGCTCCGCGTGGACCGCGGCGGTGATCTGCGGGTCGCGCAGGATTTCGTACCAGACCCAGGCCAGGATCGACGCGGTGGAGCCGACGCCCGCAGCGAGCATGAGGATCAGTTCGTCGATGATCTCGTCGTCGGACAGAATCGCACCGGTTTCCGGGTCGCGGTGGCGGACCAGGGCGGACAGGACATCGTGGAAATCGTGGTCGGCCGCCCGATACGCCGCGACCACGGCACCGATCTCGGCGCGCAGCGCGGCCGCCTTGGTGGCGAAGCGACGGTTCGCCACCGGACGGAGCCGGCGGACCGCCGGTGGGAGGGCCGCCCGCTGGACCACCTGCCCCAGCAGCCACGGAATGTTCTCGCGCACCTGCTGCTCGGCGGCCGCGCCGAAATCGGCGGTGAACAAGGTGGCGGAGAGGGTGCCCAGCACCAGGCCGTGCGCCTCCTCCATCAAATCCACCGGGCGGCCCACCGGTAGCGCCTCCGCCCAGGCGGTGGCCAGGTCCGTGGCCACCGTCGCGTAGTCGTGCAGCCGCCGCCGGCGCAGCGCGGGCGCGATCATCCGGCGCCGCAGATCGTGCGGGGCGCCGGTGAGCACATTGGAGGCGCCGCGGATCACCTCGTGCACGGCCTCGCGTAGATCGTCGCGATGGAATTCCCCCGCGGTACCGAAACCGACCTGGCGGATCAGCTCGGGGGTGGTGAGGACATACGCGGGCCGCGGACCGAGATAGATCCGGACCACCGGCCCCGATGCGGCCAGCGACCGCACGAAACCCAGGCTGTCGCCGAGGGCGCGCACACTGTGGCCGAGCAGCGGCAACCGGCCGGGTGCCGTCGGGATCTCGGCGAGGGAGCGCGGCATCCGGCGCCGGGGATTGCCGGCGATCAGGTCGGCGTAGATTTCGGTTATCCGGGCGGTGAGGTCGGATTGACGCGCCGAAACACCGCCGGCGGCAAGCTGTTGCCGCATCTGCCGGAGCCGGTCCGGGTTGTCCACCAGGTCTCGTAGCGCCGCGGCGAGTACGTCCGGCTCCGCGCCCGCGGTGCACACGCCGCCGCCCGCCGGGACGGATTCGCTCAGATCCGGGTCGCAGTACATCACCGGCAGCCCGACCGCGACGGCTTCGAGCAGGGCCATTCCCTGGGTGTCGAACCCCAGCGAGGGAAACAGCAGCAGATCATGGGTACGCATGGCGCGCAGGCATTCCGGATGCGGCCGCGCACCGTGGAACCGCACGCGGCCGGTCGCGTTCCGGGCCGCGACCAGTTCGCGGGCGGAGGCCAGCTGATCGCCGTCGCCGTAGACATCCAGATGACAGCCCGGAACCGCGAGTACGGCCTCGATCGCCGGCAGCGGGCGCTTCTCGGCGGATAACCGCGCGCACCAGAGGACGCGCAGGGGTCCCCCGGAATCCTGCTCCGTCGGCCCGGCGATCGTGAGGAGGTCGTCGTCGATGCCGTTGGACACCACATGCAGTGGACCGGTGTACCCGTGTGACCGCAGCCGCCGGGCGAAATGCGCCGACGGGACGATCACCGCATCCGCCGCCCGTGCCTGGCCGGTCATGGTGTGCCACGCATGCCGCGCGGCCCGGGATTCCGGATTACGTGGCATCCGACCCTGGTTCGGAATGAACCTGCCGTGCAGTGCGCGCAGCGCCAGCGCCGTCGCGTACGGCGCGGGGGAGGTGTGCTCGATGAACGCGTCGTCGCGGCTGTGCAAACTCTGTACCAGTGGAACACCGTGCCGCCGTGCGGCTTTCACTCCGGCGACCGAGACGCCGTAGGTGGTGTGCGTATGGACCAGATCGATCGGGCCACGGGCGGTGAACACCGAATCGATCAACCGGTTGTTCGCCGCCGTCGGCAACACCATCGGATAACCGTTCACCGATATCCCCGGCACGCCCGAAAGAGCCACCAGGCCGGCGTCCGGTTCGGTAGATTCCGGACCGGGAGCGGTGAATACGGTCACCCGGTGCCCGCAGCGCTGCAAACCCCGCCGCTGGGCGGCGACCGAAGTCTGGATACCACCGACGGTTCCGGGGTGGAAATCGGTGAACAGCGCGATATGCATATCCCCACGGTAGTTAGGGAGTTCGGATGAAAGTCGCAATTGCGTTGACCGGAACCCGGGGTGATGTGCAGCCCGGTATCGCGCTCGGCCTGGAATTGCGGTCCCGCGGGCACGATGTGGTCGTCGGCGCGCCACCGAATCTGGTGGATTTCACCGCCGCCACCGGGCTCCCGGCGCAGACCTGCGGGCCGGATGTCCAGCAGCTGTATTCCTCGGAGGAAGGGCAGAAAGCGCTGGCAGCGGGTAGCAGTTTCCGGCTGATGCAGCTGGTCGGCAACCAGATGGCCGAGTACGCAGACCGGATGAACAACGAAGTCGTCGCGGTGTGCGCAGGTGCGGACGTGATCGTTTCGACACTGCTCACCGAGGACCGGGTCGCCTCGGTATCGGAGGCATCGGGTACGCCCATGGTGACGATGCACGGATTCCCGGGCCGCAAAACCGGCGCCTACCCGTTCCCCGGCGCCTTGCCGCCGCACTGGCGGCCGCCGGCCGCGCTCAACCGGACCACCTGGACGGTGGCGGAGAACCTGCGGCGGGTGGTGTTCATGCGCTACCTCAACCGGTTGCGCCGCGATCTGGGATTACCGAAGACCACCCAGAGCCCGGCGGCGATGCTGGCCGCCCGCAACGTCGCAGAGGTGCAGATCTACGACCCCGCGCTCGTCCCCGGCCTCACCGAGGACTGGGGTACCCGCCGCCCGCTCGTCGGCTTCCTGGCCCTGCCCCGGCAAGCCCGGGAAGCCCTGGGAGAACTCGCGGACGATCACCGCGACCTGCTCGCCTGGATCGCCGACGGGGAACCGCCGGTCTACTACGGATTCGGCAGTATGCCCATCCGCGACACCCATCAGGTACTCGCCATGGTCGAGGAGACCAGCCGGCGTCTCGGCCGCCGGGCCCTGGTGAGTGCAGGCTGGAGCGATCTCGACACCGCGAACGCCGAAACGGGCCCGCAGATCCGGGTCGCCGGCCCGGTCGCACACGATCTGGTCTTCCCGCAGTGCGCCGCGGCGGTACACCACGGTGGCATCGGCACGACTTTCGAGAGTTTGCGCGCCGGCCTGCCGACCCTGGTGTGCTCGGTCTCCTTCGACCAGCCGATGTGGGGCGGCCAGGTGGAACGCCTCGGCGTCGGTGCGCATCTGCCGTTCGCGAAACTCGGATCCGAACGCCTCACCGACGCGGTGCGCACTCTGCTGGACCCGTCCATGGCCCGCCGGACGGCGCTACTGGCCGAATCGCTGCGGTCACGCTCGGACGCAACCACCCGCACCGCCGATATCGTCGAGGCCGCCGCCGGGTGAGAAGCGGCGCACGCTCGCTGCACGGAGCCCTTTCCGATTCCGCCGTGATGTTCCGGCGTGCCCTGCGCCGCACCGTACGCGGCCGGGACACGCTGCTGATCTCGCTGCTGTTGCCGATCCTGCTGATGCTGTTGTTCGTGTACGTGTTCGGCGGCGCCATCGACGTGGGTATGCGCTATATCGACTATGTGGTACCCGGAATCATGCTGCTGTGCACCGGTTTCGGTGCATCCATCACCGCGACCGGAGTCGCCACCGATATCCGCACCGGCGCGGTGGACCGGTTCCGTACCCTGCCCATCCATCGGCAGGCATTGCTCACCGGGCATGCGCTGGAGGGGGTGGTCCGCAATCTCGCGGTCATCGGCGTGCTCGTCGGGGTGGCGGTGGTACTGGGCTTCCGGCCACAGGCCGGGGTGGGCGCCTGGCCGGCCGCACTCGGAATCATCGGGCTGTTCGTGCTCGCGGTCACCTGGATCGCGGTGGCGCTGGGGTTGCTGGCCCGGGTACCCGAGGCCGCCGGCGGGTTCACCTACGCCATCATGTTCATCCCCTACATCAGCAGCGCATTCGTGCGCACCGAAACCATGCCGTCCTGGCTGCGCGGTTTCGCCGACCACCAGCCCGCGACGCCGGTACTCGGCGCGATCCGCGGGCTGCTCACCGGTACACCCCAGCACGCCGCGGGCACCGCTGTCCTGTGGTGTACCGGATTGACGGTTGCGGCATACGCGGCGTCGGCGGTGCTGTTCCGCCGACGGTGCCGGTAGCGTCGCTTATCGCTTCCTTTCGCTCCCGCTCGCAGTCTCGTCCGCGGGTCACCAGGGCGTATGGTCCGGGCGGACGGGGCAGGCCCGGGGCGCTGTCGGTGGGTTCGGGCAGTATGGGGCCTATGACGACCGCACCGGGCAGCACAGTGGGCGAGGCCGGCGAAGTCGCCGGTGAACTACGGCAGCATGCGGAGGCGCTGCTGCGTGAGCTGGCAGGGCCGGCCGCGCGGTTGCGCGACGACCAGTGGGTCGCGATCGAAGCGCTGGTGGTGGACAAACGCCGGGCCCTGGTGGTGCAGCGCACCGGCTGGGGTAAATCGGCGGTGTACTTCATCGCCGCCAAGCTGCTGCGCGCGCAGGGGCGCGGGCCGACGGTGATCGTATCGCCGCTGCTGGCGCTCATGCGTAACCAGGTCGCGGCCGCCCGGCGCGCCGGGGTGGTGGCGGCCACCATCAACTCCGGAAATGTCACCGAATGGGACGAGATCCACCAGCAGGTCGCCTCCGGGGCGGTGGATGTACTGCTGGTCAGCCCCGAACGGCTCAACAATCCCGATTTCCGCGATCAGGTCCTGCCCCGGCTGGCCGCCGACGCCGGGCTGGTGGTCATCGACGAAGCGCACTGTGTCTCCGACTGGGGCCATGATTTCCGGCCCGATTACCGGCGTATCCGCACCCTGATCGCCGATCTCGGCACCGATGTGCCGGTACTGGCCACCACCGCCACCGCGAACGATCGCGTGGTGACCGATGTCGCCGGTCAGATCGGCACCGACACCCTGGTCCTGCGCGGCAGCCTGGACCGCGAATCGCTGCATCTGTCGGTGGTCCGGTTCGACGACGCGGTGGAACGCACCACCTGGCTCAGCGGCCACCTCGACGAGCTGCCCGGTTCCGGCATCATCTACGCCCTCACCGTCGCCGGCGCGCAGGATCTGGCCGATGTGCTGAACTCCCACGGTCACCGGGTCGCCGCCTATACGGGCCAGACCGATCCGGCCGAACGCGAAGCGCTCGAGACCGCGCTGCTGGACAACGAGGTCAAGGCCCTCATTGCGACCTCCGCGCTGGGTATGGGTTTCGACAAACCCGATCTCGGTTTCGTGGTCCATGTGGGGGCGCCCTCGTCGCCGATCTCGTATTACCAGCAGGTCGGCCGTGCGGGTCGTGCGACCGAACGGGCCGAGGTGGTGCTGCTGCCCGGTCCCGAGGACACCCGTATCTGGAGCTATTTCGCCTCGGTCGCGTTCCCGCGCGAACATGTGGTCCGTTCGGTACTCGAAGCGCTCGACCACGAACGCGCGCAATCCACGGCCGCCCTCGAACCTCTGGTCGAGTTGAACCGGTCACGCCTGGACATGGTGCTGAAGGTGCTGGATGTCGACGGCGCGGTACGCCGGGTCCGCGGCGGCTGGCTGGCGACCGGGCAGCCCTGGACCTACGACGCCGACCGCTACGAACGCCTGGACGCCGCCCGCACCGCCGAACAGCAGGCCATGCTCGACTATCAGCAGACCACCGATTGCCGGATGGAATTCCTGCGCCGCCAGCTCGACGACCCGGCCCTCATCGGCGCCGCCCCCGGTACCGGCGGCTGCGGCCGCTGCGACAACTGCACCGGAAACCACTACGACACCACCGTCGACACCGACGCGGTCGCCGCGACCCGGGCCCGGCTGGACCGGCCCGGATTCGATCTCGCGCCGCGCAAACAGTGGCCCACCGGTATGGCCAAACTCGGTATCTCGCTGTCCGGAAAGATTGCCGAAGGCGCGGAAACCGGCCGGGTCCTGGGCCGTCTCAACTCCCTGGGCTGGGGTCGGCGGTTACGTCCCGTCCTCGACGGACCCGACGGGCCGGTTCCCGACGAAGTGGTGCAGGCGTGTATTCCCGTGCTGCGGGAATGGGATTGGTCCGTCCGGCCCACCGCGGTACTCGCTCTGGAATCACCGGACCACCCCGTACTGACCACTTCGCTGGCCGAACGCCTCGCCGAAATCGGCCGCCTCCGCAATCTGGGAACCCTGCACCTGCGTCCCGATCACCCGCCGGTATCAGCGGTCAACTCCGCGCATCGGGTCGCCGCCCTGTACGACTCCTGGGAAGTTCCCGACCTGTCCACCGCGGAAGGGCCGATCCTGCTGGTCGACACACTTACCGACTCCGGCTGGACCTTCACCGTCGCCGCCTGGACTCTGCGCCGCGCCGGTGTCCCCGCGGTGCTGCCGTTTGCTCTGGCCACCCCTACTTGACAGGTACGCCGAGGGCCGGCCACGTCGCAGGAGTCGCGGGGGACCCGGTACGCTCGTCTCCCCGCGCGCCTCGGGCCGTCGGCCGCCGCGGCGTGGTGCGGTACTCGCCGCTGCTGGGACCGAGGCAGCGGCGTTGGTAGCGCGGCGGCCTCTGGCTCGGCACATCCCTGCCGCTATCGGTATGCAAGGCGGATCAGCTCACCCTTGTGGCTACGTCGGTGACGCTCAGGAATCTGCGGGGTCCTCGTCGAGATCGACCTCGTCGCGGTCGGCCCAGTCGATCAGCTGGGTGAGATCGAAGACCGCGTCGTCGATCCCGGCGTGCAGGTCGCCCAGCTCGCGGTAGCGGCCGGGGACGGTGGCGACGGTGAAATCGCGGGGCGCGATATCCGGTATCTCGTCCCAGGTCACCGGGGTGGATACGGTGGCGGCCGGGACGCCGCGTACCGAATAGGCGGCGGCGATGGTGTGGTCGCGAGCGTTCTGGTTGTAGTCGATGAACAGCAGTTCGGGATCGCGGTCGCGGCGCCACCAAGTGGTGGTCACATCGTCGGGTGCGCGGCGCTCCACCTCCTTCGCGAAGGCCAGCGCTGCCCGGCGCACCTGCTGGAACCCGTGCTCGGGAGCGATCCGGACATACACGTGCAAACCGGAGCCCCCGGACGTTTTCGGCCAGCCCACCGCGCCGATCTCGTCCAGCACCTCCTGCACCACCCCGGCCACCCGCTGCACCCGCGACCAGGGGCAATCCGGCATGGGATCCAGATCGATCCGCCATTCGTCGGGGCATTCGGTATCGGCCCGGCGGGAGTTCCAAGGGTGGAATTCCACCGTCGACATCTGCACCGCCCACACCACATCGGCCAGTTCCCGCACACAGAGTTCGTCGGCGTGCCGGTTGTAGCGGGGGAAGAACACCCGCACCGTGGGCACCCACTCCGGCGCACCGGCCGGTAGCCGCTTCTGGTGCACCTTGTCGCCCGCGAGGCCTTTCGGGAATCGGTGCAGCATGCACGGCCGGTCGCGCAGTGCGTTGACGATCCCGTCGCCCACGCTCAGGTAGTACTGCACCAGATCAAGCTTGGTGATGCCGCTATCGGGGAAATACACCCGATCGGGGTTGGTGATCCGTACCGTGCGATCTCCGACTTCGAGCTCCACTGCCGCCCCGGCACTGCCACCCATGGTGCGAACAATACGCCGGATCCCAGCGCCTGCCGATCGGCGCGCACGCCGTCGTCAGAAGACAAAATCAGGCATACATGGAATGTGTATGCTTGACATACAACACCAACATTGGAGGTTGCGTTGACCGTTACACAGATAGATCTGGACGATGACGCCCTGAGGGAGGCCATGCGGCTGATGGGGACTACGACGAAGAAGGAGACCGTCAACGCAGCCCTGATCGAGTACGTCAAGCAGCTGAAACGCTTGGAAGCGTTCGACACGTTGCTTGCGATGGGCGAACAGGGAGATTTCGATCGGGCCGCCGAAGCGCATGCGGCGATGCGAGGTGCGCGCAAACAGGCATGGGCGGCGGAGTCTGCTGAGTGATCGGCTATCTCCTCGACACCAGTGCCCTTTGGCACCTTTTCCGCAATACGGGGACAGCAGAGCAGTGGCGGGAACCAGTACGTGTGGGGGCGTTCCGGATCTGTGAACCGACTCGTGCGGAATTCCTGTTCTCGGCAAAGGGACCGGCGCATCGTGATGCGCTGACCGACGCTGTGGACGAGCTGTGCGTACCGACTGCGGTGCCAAAGGGGGTGTGGCGGTGGGTGGACGCCGCTCAGTACAAGCTGACACAGCAGGGGCAACATCGGTCGGCGGGTGTCGTCGACCTGGTGGTGTGCGCCACAGCGGTCCACCATGGTTTGACCGTGCTGCACACCGACAACGACTTCACCACGGTGTCTCGTGTGCTTCCCGAGTTGCGCGAGTACGACGTGCGCCGGTGACAAAATGGTCACCTTCGGCCCGGTTATCGAGTCGATGTGAGGGGCTGTCGGAAGAGTTCTTCGTTATCAGGCTGCCGAGCAGGGCGAGTGAACGTTCCGAGAGTGACCCGGGTTCGGCGTGATAGGCGATGAGCAACTGCCCGGGCGCCCCGCTCACCGCGAAACTCTCGTAGGCCAGTGTCAGCTCCCCGACCATCTCGTTGTGGAACTGTTTGACCCCGGAAGTTTTCGCCCGGACCTCATGGCGTGCCCACAACCGGCGGAACTCGTCGCTTTTGAGTGAGAGTTCGCCGACTAGTTCGGTGAGGCGGGGATCGTCGAGGTCGGTGCCCGCGGTCGCCCGCAGGCTCGCCACCGTATCCGCGGCGATCTGGGTCCAGTTCGGGAACACGTCGCGGGCGCGGGGGTCCAGGAAAACCATCCGTACCTGGTTGACGCCCGGGACCGAGCAGGCGTTCACCGCGGCCGCCAGCGAGTTCGCGGCCAGAACGTCCAGGTGCCGGCCCAACACCACCGCTGGAGTGTGGGACCACGCGTCCATCAACCGCAGCAGGCCGGGAGTCACTCGTTCCGGGCGCCGTGGCGTACGCGGCCGTGCCGCGGTGGGCCGGGCCAGTTCCCGCAGGTGGGCGGTTCCTTCGTCGTCCAGCGAGAACACCCGGGCCAGTGCCGTGACGACCTGCTCGGACGGATGTTTATCGCGACCCTGTTCGAGCCGCACGTAATAGTCGGCGCTCACGCCGGCGAGCATCGCGAGCTCTTCGCGCCGCAACCCCGCGACCCGGCGCCGGCCACCGCCGGGCAGCCCGAATTCCTCCGGCCGGACCAGTTCGCGGCGGGCCCGCAGGAACGCACCCAAACGGTTGTCCGAATTCATGTTTTCAGGGTATGCGCAGGGCGGCCGGGCCGGGTGGCCCTGCGACTACCAGGAAATCCGCGACCTGGTAGCGGCCGGCACGCGGGGCGAATGTTGTGCACATGACGAACAACGAGAATCTGAACGGCCGGGTCGCGGTAGTGACGGGAGCATCCAGTGGAATCGGCGCCGCCACTGCGCGGCGGTTGGCCGCAGACGGGGCCGAGGTCGCGTTGCTGGGCCGGCGCAAGGAACGTATCGAGGAACTGGCGGCCGAGATCGGCGGTGCCGCCGTGGCAGTGGTCGCCGATGTGGCGGACCGGGATTCGGTGCGCGATGCGGCCGCCACGATCCGGGCTGCGCTCGGGCCGGTGGATCTGGTGGTGGCGAACGCAGGTGTCATGCTCGGCGCGCCGTTCGAATCCGCGGAAGTCGGGGAGTGGGAGCAGATGGTCGGCACCAACGTGACCGGGTTGCTGTACACGGCGCGGGTATTCATCGACGATCTGCTCGCGGCGGCGGGCGACGGCCGGCGGGCCGATCTGGTGCTGGTGGGGTCGATCGGCGGGCATGCGATCTTTCCCGAATATGCCGTCTACTGCGCCACCAAGGCCGCGGTCGCGCATCTCACCCGGAATATGCGGGCTGAGTACGGGCCACGGGGTGTGCGGGTGAAGAGTGTCGAGCCCGGTTTCGTGGGTACCGAACTCGGTGCCGGGATGAGCTGGGAGGCGCAGCGCGAGCAGTTGGACGAATGGCGCTCGTCGATGACGATTCTGGAGCCGGGGGATATCGCCGAGGCGATCGCCTTCGCGACCTCGGTTCCGGCGCGGCTCAATATCGCCGAATTGGTTCTCGTACCGACTCCGCAGGGCTGATCCTCGGTGCGGTGCAGGACTTCTCCCGCACCGCACCGGCGGTTCAGTGGCCTCCTCGCGGCGCGGCAGGGGTGGTGGTGCCCGGGTCGGCGACCGTGGGCGGCTCGGGTTGGCTGCGACTGTCCCGGAGCACGGGCAGCGCCTGCGCAATCCAAAGTGCGGCGGCGAAGTACACGATCTGCTCGGGGATCCGGAACCACAGCGGTGTGGCCGGTTCGCCGTTGAGCGGGATGTCCTCGACTGCCGCGTAGATATTCGCCGGGACCATCGCGACCAGTAGGAAGGCGAGTCCGAGCCCGGCCCAGCGGCGAGTACCGGCGAACAGCAGGCCGACGGCACCGGCCAACTCCAGGACACCCGTCGCATACACGGCGAATTCCGGGAACGGTATGGCGCTGGGGACCATCGCCACGAGATCGCTGTGGCTGGGCATGACGGTGACCGAATCGGGCACGAAATGCGCCAGCCCGGTCATGGTGAACAGGAAAGCCAGGCTGTGCGCGGCGGCGACCCGCCAGGTGGCGAATCGGCGTACGCCGGCCAGGCCGAGCAGGCGGAGAACGAGGGTGGGGACGACGAACATCATGAGTGTGCCGAACATGGGGATTCCTCGGAAAGGAGATTCGGGCGGACCCGAATAGTTGTTGTTATCGAATGATAAATAAGAGTATGCATCGACTGATAACTAGTCAACAGGGGCGCGTTCCGGGGTTCCGCCGCCGCCGAGTGGCCGGATCGTTACCGCGCGGTGAGCGATGGCCCCGCCGGGGTGCCGAGTTGTCGGAGCGAGGTCCGCGGCAGCGACAATGGCACCGCGATCAAATGCCGACCGTCCCGGAGGAGTGCTGGATGACCGAACTCGTCGAGCGGGACCGTGCTGATCGGAGAGATGCGGACGCGAACGGTCGCTTCCCGGCGAGACCTCTGCGTGCAGTAGCAGCGACTCTGGGCGCGCTGATACTCACGCCGGTGGCGATCGGTACAGCGGCGAACGGCGCCGTCCTCACCGGGCGATGGTGGGACGTCACCGATCGCTGGCTGGCCCCGGTCCAGTCCGTGCTCGGCGCGGTCCTGCTACTGGCCGTCGCGGCGCTCGCCGTCGCCGTGCCGGTGGCGGCTATGGCCGCGGGGCTGGTGTGGGGAATCCTGCCCGGGGTGGTCCAGATCGTGATACCCGAGAACACCTATCGGTTGATCTCAGCGGTGCCCGGTGTGCCCACCGACCTCGACCGTGCGCTGCACAGCTGGTTGTCGGGCGGGGTCGTGCTGTTGATCGGAGCGCTGCTTTTCGGTGCCGGACTCACCGCTGTGCTGCTGCGCCGCAGACTCGCAGGATAATTATCGCTCCGACCGCTCGCTCCGACCGCTCGCTCCGACCGCTCGCTCCGACCGCTCGCGGCGGCGGCTCCGAGGGCAGCTGCGTACGGCTCTCCCGTGGGTGTCGAGTCGGGTCCATACGCCGCAGGCGGAGTAACCGGCTGCGCACCGCTGTAGGGCTACGCCGCGTTCCCGGCCGACCGTCACGACCGACCGGGAACGCGGCGGACCGCTGAGTCCGGTCCGCCGCATGCTCAGCCCTTCACGCAGAGCACCTGACGCAGGGTCGCCACCACATCGACGAGATCGTGCTGCGCCTCGATCACGTCGTCGATGTTCTTGTAGGCGGCCGGGATCTCGTCCAGGACACCTGCGTCCTTACGCGACTCCACGCCCTCGGTCTGGGCAACCAGATCCGCGACGCTGAACTGCCGCTTGGCGGCATTGCGGCTCATCCGCCGGCCTGCGCCGTGCGACGCGGACTGGAACGAATCCGGGTTCCCCTTACCGCGCACCACGTACGAACGCGTTCCCATCGAGCCAGGGATCAGGGCCATATCGCCTGCGCCCGCTCGGACCGCGCCCTTGCGGGTCACGAGCATCGGGACACCGTCGATCTTCTCCTCCGCCACATAGTTGTGGTGGCACGAGATAGGTGTATCGAACCGGACCTCGCGGGTGGGGAACTGCTTGCGCACCGCCTCGGACACCAGCGCCAGCATGACCGCGCGGTTGCGGGCCGCGTACTCCTGCGCCCAGGTCAGATCGTGCCGGTAGGCCGCCATCTCGGAGGTGTTCGCAAGGAACACCGCCAGGTCGCGGTCGACCAGGTTCTGGTTATGCGGCAGCTTGCGCGCCACAGCCATATGCCGCTCGGCGATCTCCTTGCCGATATTGCGGCTGCCGGAGTGCAGCAGGATCCACACCTGGTCGTCCTGATCGAGGCAGATCTCTATGAAATGGTTGCCCCCGCCCAGCGACCCCAACTGCTTGTGCGCCTTGGATTCCCGAGGTGCTACGGCCTCGTCGAGATCGTTGAACGCCGACCAGAACCGGTCCCAGCCGGTACGCAGGGTCGAGGTGGCGACCCCGGACGGTCCGGGTGCCAGCTTGTTCACCTGCACGGGATTCTTGTGGGCATTGAAGCCCACCGGTACTGCCGCCTCGATCGCCGAGCGCAGCGCGCGCAGGTCGTCGGGCAGATCGGCCGCGGTCAGATCGGTGCGCACACTCTCCATCCCGCAGCCGATATCGACCCCGACCGCCGCCGGCGCGACCGCGTCGCGCATGGCGATCACCGAACCGACCGTGGCACCCTTCCCGAGGTGCACATCCGGCATGACGCGGACCCCGTGCACCCATTCCAGCCGGGCGATATTGCGCAGCTGTTGCAGCGCCGCCGCATCGATCTCGCTCTCGTGGGCCCACATCAACGTCCGTGCCCGGGTACCGGACAGCTCGACGGGAAACATTTTTCGATCCTTCCGTTCGGCGGACCGGTGTCCGCCTCCGTATTTCACGGTAGGCCGAGGACGGGAGCGGGGCATCCGAATTTCGGGCTGCGCCGACGGGCATACCGGTAGAGGATCACGTATCGGTCAGGGGCCTGTTCGCAAGATGGCTTGCGTACTCGTCGGCTCCGTCGATCTCCGCCGCTACTTGTTGCGCGGCAGTGTGCTCCCCGCGCTGACGCAACAACCGCAGAAGGTAGTACAGGGCTGTCTTGTCGCCTTGCTGAGCCCGCTGCCGGAGGTGGCCGTCGCGGTGGTTCTCGAACAGGAATCTGTCGAGGTGGCGTCGAGCGTGGACGTCGGTTTCACCCAACGTGGCCAGCTCGTCCAGACGTCCGGCTCGAGCGAGCAGATCCATATGCCACAGATGCGCGCTGTGCCGGGTGTGGTCGGGGCTGTAGCACTCGGCATAAGCGCTGACTGCGGAAATCGCCACATCCCAGTCGCCGCGGGCCTCCGCCGAGCTCGCCGTTTCGTTCCACGTTTCCACCGTTTCAGTATTGCGAACCGTCTCCCGCCGCTCGGATCGAATCCTCGGGACGGCCGGATCTCACCGGTCGAGCATCGCCTCGATATCGGGGCGCCACGGGATCGCCGCGCTCGCACCGAGTGTGGTGGTGGCCAGTGACCCCGCGGTGCAGGCGAAGCGCAATGCGGCGGCCGGGCCCTGCGCCCAGCGCACCGCGAGTGCGCCGGTGAACGTGTCACCCGCGCCGGTCGTGTCGACGACCTGGACCGCAGGTCCCGCGGCGGTGGTTTCCGCGCCGTCGGGGCCGCGATGCCGGGCGCCGTGCGCGCCGAGCGTGACCACCACATGCGGCACCCGGTCGAGCAGGCTGCCCAAGTGCTCGGCCTCGCCCGTGTTCACCACGGCGACGTCCACGTGCTCCCACAGGTCATCGGAAAGACGCTGTACCGGCGACGGGTTGAGGATCACGGTGGTGTCGTGTGCACGCGCATGACACGCGGCCGCTGTCACGGTTTCCAGCGGTATCTCGAGCTGGCAGACCAGGATGTCGGCGGCGGCGATGGCCGTGCGATCCGCGGTGGTCAAGCCCGTCATCGCGGTATTGGCGCCGCCGATCACGATGATGCTGTTCTCGCCGGAATCGTCGACCACGATCGTCGCGATACCGCTCGGCCCGTCGATCACCCGCAGCCCGGTGGTGTCCACGCCGGATTCGGTGAGTACGGCGCGCAGCCGCGGGGCGAAGACATCGGTGCCGATCGCGCCCAGAAACATCGTCTGTCCACCGGCCCGGCTCGCCGCGATCGCCTGGTTGGCGCCTTTACCGCCCGGCACCATCGTGAAACCGCGTCCGAGCACCGTCTCGCCGGGCGCGGGGCGGGCCGCGGTAGTGGTCACCAGGTCCATGTTGATACTGCCGAGCACGGCGATCAGTGGCGTGGTCACAGGGAGAACGTAACGCGTGAACACCGGTGAAATCCGGTTTTCCCGGTGCGTAGGCTATATACCTATGACGGCAGAGACCACCGCTGAGTTCGATATGCGCGAGGCCGTGCACGGGGCTGCACGCCGGGCCCGGGTCGCGTCCCGGGTGCTCGCCCAGCTCACCACGGCCCGGAAGAACGAAGCGCTGCACGCCGCCGCGAATGCGCTGCTGGCCGCGGCGGATACGGTGCTGGAAGCCAACGGCGAGGATCTGGTGGCCGCCAAGGCGGCCGGGACCGAGGATTCGCTGCTGGACCGGCTGCGACTCACCAAGGACCGGGTCGACGGGATCGCCGCCGGCCTGCGCCAGGTGGCGGCCCTGCCGGATCCGGTGGGTGTGGTGGAACGTGGTTCGACGCTGCCCAACGGGCTCGAGATCCGGCAGGTCCGGGTGCCGCTCGGGGTGGTCGGCATGGTGTACGAGGCCCGGCCGAATGTCACCGTGGACGCCTTCGGGCTGGCGTTGAAATCGGGTAACGCAGCGCTGCTGCGCGGGTCGTCGTCGGCGGCTCGGTCGAACGCCGCGCTGGTCGAGGTGCTGCGGTCCGCGCTCACCGAGGCGGGCCTCCCGGCCGACGCCGTCCAGCTGCTGCCCAGCGAGGACCGCTCCAGCGTGACCCACCTGATCCAGGCCCGCGGCCTGGTGGATGTGGTGATTCCGCGCGGCGGCGCCGGCCTCATCAACGCCGTCGTGCGTGACGCCCAGGTCCCGACCATCGAAACCGGTACCGGCAACTGCCACGTCTACGTCCATTCCGGCGCCGACCTCGATATGGCCGAGGAAATCCTGATCAACGCCAAAACTCGCCGGCCCAGCGTATGCAATGCCGCCGAAACCGTGCTGATCGACGCCGCCATCGCCGAAACCGCCCTGCCGCGGCTGGGCAAGGCCCTGGCCGACAAGGGCGTCACCTTGCACGGCGATCTCGACGGTATGACTCCGGCCACGGACAAGGATTGGGCCGAGGAATACCTGACCCTCGATATCGCGGTGAAAGTCGTCGACGATCTCGACGCCGCTGTCGACCACATCAACACCTGGGGCACCGGCCACACCGAAGCCATCGTCACCGGCGAACTCGCGGCGGCCGACGAGTTCACCCGCCGGGTGGACGCGGCGGCGGTCATGGTCAATGCGTCCACCGCCTTCACCGACGGTGAGCAGTTCGGCTTCGGCGCCGAAATCGGTATCTCCACCCAGAAACTGCACGCCCGCGGGCCGATGGGATTGCCGGAACTCACGTCCTCGAAGTGGATTGTGCGCGGATCCGGCCAGATCCGTCCCGTATAGAACCGTGCCCCGTCACCCGGCTCCGCGCGGTGAGCTGGGTCTCTTGGCTCCGGGGGACGAGGTCTGCCGGCCGCGTGCCCGGTAGCGTGGGATGGGCACAGTTCGACGGAAGGACGCCCCATGGAGCCCGCGAGTTCCCCCATCCCGCCGGTTCAGGAGCCGATCTTCGCGTCGGTCGACGATGTGCAGGTTCGCCTCGCCGAAACCGGTTATCTGGCCGATAAAGCGACCGCGACCTCGGTTTTCCTGGCCGATCGTCTCGGTAAGCCGCTGCTCGTCGAGGGGCCGGCGGGTGTCGGCAAAACCGAGCTGTCGCGGGCGGTGGCGCAGACTTCGGGCGCGGAACTGGTGCGGTTGCAGTGCTACGAGGGTGTGGACGAGGCGCGGGCGCTCTACGAGTGGAATCACGCCAAGCAGATCCTGCGTATCCAGGCCTCCGGCGAGAACGATTGGGCCGAGACGAAGGCGGATGTGTTCACCGAGGAATTCCTGCTGTCGCGGCCGCTGCTCACCGCGATCCGGCGTTCCGACCCGACGGTGCTGCTCATCGACGAAACCGATAAAGCCGATGTGGAGATCGAGGGGCTGCTGCTCGAGGTGCTCAGCGATTTCGCGGTCACCGTCCCGGAGCTGGGCACCATCACCGCCGACCGCAAACCGTTCGTGGTGCTGACTTCCAATGCCACCCGCGAGCTGTCCGAGGCGCTGAAACGGCGCTGCCTGTACCTGCACCTGGATTTCCCGGACGAAGACCTGGAACGGCGCATCCTGGCCAGCCGGGTGCCGGAACTCCCGCAGGCCGTGGCGGCGCAGCTGGTGCGGATCGTGCATGTGCTGCGCGGGATGCAGTTGAAGAAACTGCCGTCGGTCGCCGAAACGATCGACTGGGCGCGCACACTGCTCGCGCTGGGGCATACCGACCTCGACGATACGACGGTGCGCGAAACCCTCGGGGTCGTGCTGAAGCACCGCAGCGACCACCAGCGCGCGCTGGCCGAGCTGAAACCGGTCTGATCATGGCGGTCACCGAGGACCGGCCACTTGCCCCGCACGGCCTGCCGGGGCATCTGGTGGGGTTCGTGGAGGCGCTGCGGGCGCGCGGGATCCCGGTGGGTCCCTCGGAAACGGTGGACGCGGGCCGTGTGCTGTCCGTCCTCGATCTCATGGACCGGGAAGCTGTGCGAGAGGGCCTGGCCTGTGCCCTGCTGCGGCGCACCACTCACCGCGCCACCTACGACGGCCTGTTCGACCTGTGGTTCCCCGTCGCGATCGGTGAGCGCGATGCGGCCGCGGAGATCGAACTGCCGTACCGCGACGACGGCCGCCTCGACGTACCGGCACTGCGACAGATGCTGGCCGAAATGCTCGCCGACGAGAACTCCGGCGGCGCGCAGGCGCTGATGGCCGCGCAGCTGGTGGAGCAACTCGGGCAGTACCAGTCGGCGCGCGGTGCGTCGTTCTCGTCGTATCAGGCGCTCAAGGAGATCCAGCCGCAGACCTTGCTGGCGCAGATCCTGGCCGGGATGACCACACCGGATATGAGCGATTTCGATACCGAGATCGCCCGCCGGACGGCGCGCGGCCGGATCGACAACTTCCGCCGGACGGTGGAGGCCGAGACGCGGCGGCGGGTGGCCGAACGGATCGGCCGGGAGCGGGTCGCTTCGTACGGGGTCGCCCGGCAGGCCGAGGACGTGGATTTCCTGCGTGCCTCGCAGAACGAGCTGGCCGAGCTGAAACGTAGTACGCAGCGACTCGCGCGGATCCTCGCCTCCCGGCTGGCGGCCCGCCGGCGGCATGCCCGGCGCGGCGAGATCGATCTGCGGAAAACGCTGCGCAAATCCATGTCGACGGGTGGGGTCCCGATCGACCTGGTGAACCGCAAACCGCGGCCCGGCCGCCCGGAGCTGGTGCTGCTGTGCGATGTGTCCGGTTCCGTCGCCGGGTTCAGCAATTTCACGTTGCTGCTGGTGAGTGCCCTGCGTGAACAGTTCTCGAAGGTGCGTATCTTCGCTTTCGTCGACAACACCGACGAGGTGACCCGGTTCTTCGATCCCCAGATCCGGCTCGACGAGGCCATGCAGCGGATCTTCGCCGAGGCCGATATCGTCGGCTTCAACGGCCACTCCGACTACGGCAGCGCCCTGACCAGCTTCGCCGACGGCTTCGCCGACGCGGTCACCAGCCGTAGCTCGCTGCTGATCCTCGGTGACGCCCGCACCAACTACCGCGACCCGGAACTGTCCACCCTGTCCGAGCTGGTCGATATCGCCAAGCACGCCCACTGGCTCAACCCGGAACCGCGCCAGAACTGGGGGTCGGGTGATTCGGCCGCCGACCGCTACCAGCAGGTGATCGAAATGCACGAATGCCGGTCTGCGTCCCAGCTCACGGCCGTGGTCTCGCGGCTGCTGCCGGTCTGACCGGAACCCGCCGCGAACCCCCCGTTAAGCTCGACACTCATGCGCGGAACAGGCCAGGGCGGACCCAAGCTGGGGGTGATGGGTGGCACCTTCGATCCCATCCACCATGGGCACCTGGTCGCGGCCAGCGAGGTCGCGCACCGGTTCGATCTCGACGAGGTCGTCTTCGTCCCGACCGGCCAGCCGTGGCAGAAATCGGGTCGGCGGGTCAGCCCGGCCGAGGACCGCTACCTGATGACGGTGATCGCCACCGCCTCCAACCCGCGGTTCTCGGTGAGCCGGGCCGATGTCGATCGCAGCAAGATGACCTATACGGTCGACACCCTGCGCGACCTGCACGCCCAGCATCCGGGCGCCGAGCTCTACTTCATCACCGGGGCGGACGCGCTGGCCAGCATCCTCACCTGGCAGGATTGGGCGGAACTGTTCGAGCTGGCGAAATTCGTGGGCGTCAGCCGGCCGGGGTACGAGCTGAACATCGATCATCTGGCCGACCATCTGCGCGGCATGCCCGACGACGCGGTCACGATGATCGAGGTCCCCGCGCTGGCCATCTCGTCGAGTGAATGCCGCCGGCGCGCGGCCGAAGGCCGGCCCGTGTGGTACCTGGTGCCGGACGGGGTCGTCCAATACATATCGAAACGGCACCTCTATGTGCCGGCGCAAGCGGAAGGTAATGGAAGCGTGAACCGAGGACCAGGGGGAACCACACCATGACTGCGACAGCCGAGGCAGTGCAGATGGCGACCGTCGCCGCGTTGGCCGCGGACGAGAAACTGGCCGCCGATGTGGTGGTACTCGACGTCTCCGAGCAGTTGGTGATCACCGACTGCTTCGTGATCGCTTCGGCGCCGAACGAGCGCCAGGTGAACGCCATCGTCGATAATGTCGAAGAGAAACTGCGCGCGGCCGGGCACAAACCGGTTCGCCGGGAGGGGACCCGCGAGGGCCGCTGGGCGCTGCTGGACTATATCGATGTTGTGGTGCATATCCAGCACAACGACGAACGTAATTTCTATGCGCTGGAACGGCTGTGGAAGGACTGCCCCGTCGTTCCGGTCGAGGGGATCGGCACGAACGAGTCGGGCCCGGAGGCGGTAGCGGAGCGGGACCACGCAGGGTCCTCGGTCGTGCCGAGTGAACACAGCGTGCCCGAGGCCGCCGATGAGGAAAGTGCTGGAGAGACCGAGTGACACAGAAAACCGGTGCGCGCACCCTGATCCTGTTGCGGCACGGGCAAACCGAATGGAACGCCAACGACCGGATGCAGGGTCAGATCGATACCGATCTCACCGATCTGGGCCGGCGGCAGGCCAAGGAGGCCGCACGGGAACTCGTGTCCCATAAGGCGATAGCCCTGGTCTCGTCCGACCTGAAACGGGCCTACGAGACCGCGCAGGCACTGTCGGAGCACTCCGGCCTGGAAGTGGTCCGGGAGCCGCGGCTACGCGAAACCCATCTCGGTGACTGGCAGGGGATGGGCGATGTGGAGGTCGATTCGCTCTATCCGGGCGCGCGCCTGGAATGGCGGATGGACGCCACCTACACCCCGCCGGGCGGCGAATCGAAGCTCGAGGTCGGCGCCCGGGCACTACCGGTGGTACAGGAATTGTTCACCGAGCGGCGGGATTGGCCGTGCGCCACTATGATTCTCGTGGCGCACGGCGGGCTGATCGCCGCGCTCACGGCCGCATTGCTCGACCTGCCGCCTCAGAACTGGCCGGCCCTCGGTGGGCTCGCCAATGCCAGCTGGGTGCAGCTCAGCAGCCACGGTCCGAGCATCGAGAAGCCCGGCTGGCGTCTCGATGTGTGGAACGCAGCGGCGAAAGTAGCACCCGATGTCATCTGAAGACCTGAACCGGCAGATTCCGGACGAACTGTTCCAGCGGGTTTCCGCGAAACCGGAACGCGCGCTACCCGATGCGCTGTTCGGTCCGGCGACCGAGCCGCAACAGGACGAGAACGCCGAGAGTGTCGACGGCGACGATATGCGTAAGGCAGTCTGATCATCAGGAGGGTTGCGCAGTGACAGCGAGGTCGGAGGATACGAGCCGGCCGGAATCGGCCGGGCCGGTACAGGGTTCGGCCGATCCGCAGCCCACACCGGGAACGGACCGTACCGACGGCGCTGCCACCGCTCTCCCGCTCGAAGAATCCGCGGCCGCGGATCCGGCGGTCCGGCGGCCGGTCCTGCTGGTGATCGCCGATTCGCTGTCCTATTTCGGGCCCAAAGGTGGTCTGCCCGCCGACCATCCCCGGATCTGGCCGAATCTGGTGGCGTCCGAACTCGACTGGGATGTCGAACTGGTCGCCCGTATCGGCTGGACCTGCCGCGACGCTTATTGGGCGTTGATCGGCGACCCCCGGGTCTGGGCGGCCGTACCGCATGCCGGTGCGGTGGTTTTCGCGGTGGGCGGTATGGATTCGCTGCCCTCGCCGCTGCCCACCGCGCTCCGCGAACTGATCCGCTATGTCCGGCCCGCCGGGCTCCGCCGGGTTGTGCGTTCGGTTTACCAGTGGGTTCAGCCCAGGGCCTCGAAGCTGGGCAGCCGGGTCGCCCTGCCGCCGGAGATCAGCGTGGACTACCTGGAGCAGTGCCGGACGGCGCTGGCCCAGCTGCGGCCCGAGCTGCCGATGGTGGCGGTACTGCCGTCGGTGCACGACTGCGACGCCTACGGGCGGGTGCACCGTGGCCGGGAGCCGGCAGTGCGGGCACTCGAGAGCTGGTCGGCACGTACCGGTGTGCCGCTGGTCGATCTGAAGGCCGCCGTGCACGACAACATCTTCTCCGGCGACGCCAACCCCGACGGTATCCACTGGGGCTGGGACGGGCATTCCGAGGTCGCCACATCGATGGTGAAAACTCTGCGCGAGGTGGGGTGAGCCGTGGCGGTCGTGATCGTCACCGATTCGTCCGCCGGCCTGCCCGCGGACCTCATCGGCGAGCTGGGCATCGAGATCGTGCCCCTGCATGTCCTGGTCGGGGACACAACGCACCGCGAAGGTGTCGACGATCTCGATATCGACTACACCGCGGATTCGGTCAGCACCTCCGCACCATCTCCCGGTGAGCTCCGCGACGCCTACACCGCGGCACTGGCGCGCAGCGGCGGCGACGGCGTGGTCGCGGTGCATCTGTCCCGGCAGCTGTCCGCCACCTGGGAATCCGGGCGCCAGGCGGTCCGGGATATGGGTGCCGAAGAGTCCGTGCGACTGGTGGATTCGCTCGGCGCCGGCCTGGCGACAGGGTTACCGGCACTGGCCGCCGCCCGCTCGGCCGCCGCGGGCGCCCCGCTGGACGTGGTGCACCGGACCGCTGCCACGTCGGCAGAGAAATCGCACACCTTCATCCTGGTGAACCGCACCGAACAGCTCCGCCGCGGTGGACGGCTCAGTACCGCGGCGGGATTCTTCGCCAGTGAACTGGTGAGCAAACCTATCCTGCAGTTGGTGCAGGGCAGGCTGGAGTTGCGGGAGAAGGTGCGCACCCGGTCGAAGGCGGTCGGGAAGCTGGTGGCGGCCGCCGCGGCGGCCGCCGGGTCCGGGGAAGCCGTTGTGGGGGTACAGCATCTGGATGCGGCCGATGCGGCGGAAACGGTGATCGCTCAGCTGCGTGAACGCCTTCCACAGGTCCGGGAAATCCTGACGGCGGAATTCGGGCCCGCGCTCGGGGTGCACCTCGGGGTGGGAGCGGTCGGCGTACTGGTACTACCCGGCGGCTGGGGCTGAGTTCACAGCACGTTGTGCCGGGCGGCCGCGGGCGACCGTTCAGTGGGGCAACCGTAGACAGAACCTCCTCACCTGTCAGACCTCCGCCGAAGCCGAGTTCGTAATATGCCGAAATCGGGCGGCCCGGGACCGGTCCGCGATGCGCACCATCCGGCCCACTCCGAGACCGCAGCACTGGCCCGGAGGCGGTAGCGAAGCGTGACCACGCAGGGCTCTCGCCCATGCGCGGCCGACGCATAAGGGTCAGCACGTCCCGGCCGTGGCAATGACCTCCCGGTGTCGGTGGCGGTTTCTGTGCTCACTCCGATGGCCGTGAGTTTCTGCAGGTGTGCGGGAGTGCTGTAGCCGGCAAGGGGCGGTCTTTGCCGGGGCCGGTCGAACTCGCGGTACTTGGAGCCGTGGTGAGGGCCGGTCCGGGTCCGGCCTGCTCCCGGCCGGTCGGAGAGCGGGGGTTATCCACAGGGCAGGGTTGTCCACAGGTTGGCCGAAGTGCCTGGTCGGCCCGGAGATCGGGCACCGCTGCGGGCCTAGCGTCGCGAGCATGGCACGACAAGACGAGCGGGAACGGGTACACCGGCAGCTGGGCGGATACCACGGCGCCCGGCGCGACGATGCCGGGATCGATGCGCCGCACCCGAATACCGCACTCACCGACGATGACGACGGCGTCCGGACTCCGCGCTGGCTCGACGCCGGGCCGGGAGCGCCCACCTGGCGAGAACGCTTGATACCGCCCCGTTTCCGTGGGGCCCGACTGGATCCGGGCCGCCGCGGTGTGGCGACCATGGCGGGGGTCGGGCTCCTCGCCTGTCTGGTCACTCTGGTGGTGGTGTTCTGGGAGCGTCCGGTCGCGCAACCCGTCCCCCCGCTACCGGCCGCCCATCCCGCCGCGCTACCGGCCGCGGTACCGGTCTCCGCCCCGGCACCCGCCGCATCCGGAACCGCACCGGCCCCGCCACCACCGGCCGAGCTGGTGGTCAGCGTGGTGGGCCTGGTGCACCGGTCCGGTCTCGTCCGCTTACCACCGGGTGCCCGAGTTGCCGACGCCCTCGCCGCCGCCGGCGGAGCACTCTCCGGTGCCGATCTGACCGGGCTCAACCTCGCCCAGCGCCTGGCCGACGGCGACCAGGTCCGGGTCGGCCCCGCCGATACCGCGACCCCGCCGCCCGGTAGCGCCACGGTGAGCGCGGGGAAGTCCGTGGCGGCGGCCCCGGAGGCCGACGGCGCGGGCCCCACCACCGGCACCCCGGTGAACCTGAACACCGCCACCGAATCGGATCTCGACGCGCTGCCCGGTGTCGGCCCGGTCACCGCGAAGGCGATCATCGCCTGGCGGGAGACGAACGGACGGTTCACCGATGTGGAACAACTGGCCGAGGTCGACGGAATCGGCCCGGCCCGTCTCGCGCGACTGCGGGAACTGGTGACGGTATGACCGCGGCGCGCGATCCCGAGTCGGGAGCCGGAAGCCCGGCGCGGGCGGGTGGATCGACAGTCGGCAGACACGCGAGCCTGTGTGTTCGCGCGAATAAAGGCGGCGCCGTCGGGTCGGCCGACGAACCGGATAGCCGACGATTCCGCGCCTCGTTCGTCGTCACTTGCGCCGGTATCGGCTGGGCCGTGCTCAGCGAGTGTCGAGCGATAGGCGCGGGCCGACTGTGCGGCCCACCGGAAGCCGGTGGGATCCGTACCGTCCGGAGCGCGCTCGCCGCCGATTTCACCGGCGCTCGCGCACGGGATGTCAGGGCGGGGACGTGGAGCTGGTGGCTCGTGCGGACAATTGCCCGGCTCCTCCGGTGACCGGCGCGGAAAGTGAGGGGGACGCGGATCGAGATGACCGGCCGGGCGACGCTTTCGAAGGTGCTGCGCGGGTACTGGACGCCCGGCTGCTCCCGGCAGCCCTGGCCTGCTGGGCGGCAACGATCGCGGCGGTCGCCGCCGGATGGCTCACCGGGATCGTGGTGGCGGCCGGTCTCATCTCGGTGGCATTCGTTTCGTGGGCCCTGTTGTGGGCCGGGGTAGCCCACCGTAGTGAGCGCTACCGCGTGGTCGCGACGACGATCGTCGGTGCCGCCGTGCTCGGCGCGGGGTTCGCCCTGGCGGGTGCATGGCGCGAACATCAGGTGACCGTGCACCCGCTCCGGGCGGTACCGGACGAGGCGACGGTGCACGTGGTGATCACTCCGTCCGACGATCCGAAACCCGTGCGGAGCAGCGGGTCCGGGGCGGGCCGGCTGTGGGTGGTGCGAGGCGGTCTGAATGAGTTCCGTTACCGCGACGAGGTGGTTCGGGCCGGTGGGGCGGTGGTGGTGCTGGCCGCCGGCCCGCACTGGGGAGAACTGCTGCCGGGGCAGCCGATCGAATTCCGGGCCCGCACCGTGCCCCCGCGACAACACGATCTGACGGTCGTGACGCTTCGCCCGATCGGCCCGCCGGCCCCGGCCGGGCCGTTGCCTCGGTGGCAGGATCTGGCCGCGGGAGTGCGCGCGGATCTGGCCGCCGTCGCCCGGTCTGCCCTCACCCCCGACGCGGCCGGGCTGCTTCCCGCGCTGGTCGTGGGCGACACCTCGAACCTGTCCGATCGAGTCCACGAGGATTTCGTTGCCTCCGGACTACAGCATTTGACTGTTGTCAGCGGTGCGAACTTTTCTGTGCTCCTAACCGTGGTGCTGGCACTGGCCCGGGTGCTGACCTGCGGTCCACGGCTGTCGTTCTGCGCGACGGTGACCGCGCTGGTCTTCTTCGTCATCATCGCCCGGCCCGATCCGAGTGTGCTGCGGGCCGCCGCCATGGGGTCGGTCACGCTGCTCGCCCTGCTGACCGGTCGCCGGAAACAGGCGTTGCCCGCACTGTGCGCCGCGGTGATCGGGCTGCTCGCCCTGTGGCCATCTCTCGCAGTGCAGGCCGGTTTCGCGCTCTCGGTCATGGCCACCGGCGCCTTATTGTTGCTGGCACCGAGCTGGGCCGACTATCTCCGTGACCACGGCTGGTGGCGGTTGCCCGCCGAACTGGTCGCCGTTGCCGCCGCTGCCTTCGTCGTCACCACACCGATCACCATCGCCCTGTCCGGCAAGGTCAGCATGCTGGCGGTGATCGCGAATATCCTTGTGGCACCGGTGATCGCACCGATCACCGTTCTCGGGGCGGCAGCGGCAGTGGTAGCCACCCTCTGGTACCCGCCCGCGGAGCTGATCCTGCACCTCACCGGCCCACCGCTGTGGTGGCTGCTCACCGTGGCCACCGAAGCAGCCGGGGTCTCCGGTGCGCTGCTCACCGTGCCCGGCGGGTCAGCGGGCGGGCTGCTCGCCGCCTGCGCTGCGGCTGCCGGGATTGCGGTGTTGCGCGTTGCGAGGCTACGGCGATACCTGGTGGCCACCGCAGTCGGCGTTGCTACCGCCTATCTTCCGTTCCTTCTGTGGTGGCACTGGTGAGCAGCGATCTCGAGGCTCGTACCGTGCGCCTGCACGCGGATGCAGTGCCCGGTGAGGTCGATCCCGGGAACGGTCGGGGTCTCGCCGTACGATCGGAGCCGTGAGCGAGCGAGCGGCGGCGGTGCATCTGGTCCTGGGGGAAGAAGAACTGCTGATCCAGCGGGCGATTGCGGGGGTGACGGCACAGGTGCGGGCGGTCGCGCCCGATCCGGAATCCGTCCCGGTCGACCGGCTGCGCGCGGGTGATGCCAGTAGTGCGGAACTGGCCGAGTTGCTGAGTCCCTCGCTGTTCGCCGAGGATCGGGTGATCATCCTCGAATCGGCGGATCAGGCCGGTAAGGATGCCGTGGCCGTGATCACCGAAGCCGTTACGGACCCGCCCGAGGGGGTGGTGCTGATGGTGGTGCATTCCGGTGGCGGCCGGGCCAAGGCACTGGTGCCGGCGCTGCGGAAGGCCGGGGCGGAGGTCCACGAATGCGCCAAACTCACCAAGGCCTCCGAACGTGCCGAATTCGTGCGGGCCGAATTCCGGGCGGCGGGAGCGCGGGTCTCCGGTGACGTCGTGCAGGAGGTGCTGGATGCGGTGGGGTCGGAGCTGCGGGAGCTGGCGGCCGCCTGTTCGCAGCTGGTCGCCGATACCGGCGGGAAAGTCGATCTCGCGGCCGTGCGCCGGTACTACTCCGGTAAGGCCGAAGTATCGGGTTTCGAGGTCGCGGATCTGACCGTCGCCGGGAACAGGGCCGGTGCGGTGGAGGCGTTGCGCTGGGCGCAGGACCGCGGGGTTCCGCATGTGGTGCTCGCGGACGCACTCGCCGATTCCGTGCATACGATCGCGAAGGTCGGGTCGGCAGGGCGCGGTGACCCGTTCAAATTGGCGGGACCGCTGGGACTGCCACCGTGGAAGGTGAAGAAGGCGCAGGGGCAGGCACGCGGCTGGTCACCGGCCGCGATCGGCTCCGCGCTGCAGGTCGTGGCGACGCTGAACGCTGATGTGAAAGGTGGGGCAGCGGACTCCGGGTTCGCCCTCGAGGACGCCGTGCTGAAGCTGCTGGCGCTACAGGGACGTGACTGAGGCCGCCGTGCCGGAGGTTGCCGGGGTATGAGTGTGTGGCCGCGGTGCCGGAGCCGCGGGAAAGTGGTCGAGGGAATGTCGTGTGGTCTGCCGGCCCGGCCGGGACCGGTCAGTCGACCGCGCTGAGCTCCAGCGCTTCCTCGGCGACCTCGTCGAAACGCCCGTCCCACTCCTCGTAGACGGGGGTCTCCTCTTCCCTGGTGACCATCCAGACGACGACCTGGCTGCCGTCGTCATCGGCGGATACCTGCACATTCTCGATTTTCACGCCGATACCGAGTACCTCGGCGGCGCGGATGACGCCGGGCAGATCCTCGGCTTGGACGACCGACTGGTTCGCATACAACATAACCATGGGCCGCATGCTACGACAGCCGCTCGGCCTCCGGGCGGCCGCCATCCGGTACTGCCTCGGAAAACATGCCCTGACCGAGCCCGGGCATACCAAAAGCCGCCGTGGTCATCGAAGCCGCGGCGGCTTTGTGCGAAAGAGTTCGAGCTGTCAGAGCTTGTTCAGCGCGAGGGCCATCGCCGACTTCTTGTTGGCGGCCTGGTTCGCGTGGATGACGCCCTTGGAGGCGGCCTTGTCGAGCTTGCGGCTCACGAACTGCAGGCGCGTGGTGGCGGCTTCCTTGTCGCCGGCCGCGGCGGCGGCGCGGAAGGCACGGATATGGGTGCGCAGTTCGGATTTCACCGACTGATTGCGCTGGCGCGCCGCCTCGTTGGTGCGGATCCGCTTGATCTGGGATTTGATATTGGCCACGCCGGTATCCTCTGGTTCCTGTCTGGTTCGGTCGGAAAAGTCTGTATGCGCGTACCAATCCTGATTACAGCCGGCTCGGAATACTCCGGGCGCGGGGTACGGCAATGCCGATTCGCCAGGTTACCAGCAGCGGGCGTGGCCGCGAAATCGCGGGTGCGTTGCAACACCGTGACCTGGCCGTATGTCGTTGTGAAGAGCGTTCGTGCGGCGTAAGGTGCCGGGAAGTTCGGCCCATATGGTTCGCAGCAGGACTCAGGTTTTCCCGGTGCGCGCCCCGGTATCCGGCGGGGCGGCGATCTTCTCGGAAGGCGGCGTTCATGTCTCCCACTGCGCAGGAACGAGAAGCTGTACTCGAAGGTGTCGAGCCCGCGGATATCTCCGATACCAGGAAATGGATCGCCGAGGCCCTCGGCACGTTCGTCCTGGTGATGGGAGGTGTCGGGACGGCTGTTCTGGCCGGTGAGAAGGTGGGGCCGCTGGGGGTCGCGCTGGCGTTCGGCCTGTCTCTGCTCGTCTTGGTCTACGCGATCGGGCCCGTCTCCGGTTGTCATGTCAACCCCGCGGTGACGGTGGGGCAGCTCATGATGGGCAGGCTTTCGCCGATGAGCGCGGTGGGCTACATCGTCTCCCAGGTGATCGGCGGTCTGCTCGCCGGCCTGGTGTTGTTCGCGATTGCCAAGAACCTGCCCTCCTACGACCGCGCTTCGGCGGGGCTGGGCGCCAACGGCTGGGGTGAGCACAGTCCGTCGGCGGTCACCGGTCCGGCCGGTGAGGTGGTGATCCAGGAGGGGTACGGGATGGCCGCGATGATCATCGTCGAGGTGATGCTGACCGCGCTGCTCGTTTTCGTGGTGCTGGCCGCGACCGACCGGATTTCCGAGATTCCGCAGGCCGGGATGGCCATCGGTTTCACCCTTGCGCTCATCCACCTGATCTCGATCCCGGTCGACAACACCTCGGTGAACCCGGCCCGCAGCCTGGCCGTGGCGCCCTACCAGGACGGGGCGATGGGGCAGTTGTGGGCGTTCATCGTGTTCCCGCTGATCGGTGGTGTGCTCGGCGCACTGCTGTACGGGATGCTTTTCGGGCGGTCCCGGGAACTGCAGGCCTGATCCGGCGGTGCCGGGGCGCGGCTCAGCTCCAGTGGTATTCCCGGACCAGGCGATGCGCCACCCGGTCGAACAGTGTGCGCGGCAGGATGGCGCCCTCCCGGCGGATACCGTCCTCGGGGACGTCGAGTACCCGGTCCAGCCGGACCCAGCTGTCGCGGCCCTGGTGGTCCCAGGTGCCGGCGCCGATCCCGACCCATTCGGGATCGTGGTCGCGGTCCGGGTTCGAGCTGAGCATCAGCCCGAGCAGAGTGCGCCCGTCGCGCCCGACCACCAGCACGGGCCGGTCCTTGCCGTTGTCCGGATCCTCCTCGAAGGGCACCCAGGTCCAGACGATTTCGCCGGGATCGGCGCGGCCGTCGAGCTGGGGCGCGTAGACCACCTGGCGGGCGCGCTGTCCGGTCGGGACCGGGGCGGAGGCTGCCGGGCGGACCGGGATGCCTTTGGGGCCGGTCACCGCGCGCGGGGCCCGGCGGGTGGCACGGGAGCTGCCACGGACCAGTAGCGCCTCCACCAGTCGTGGTGCCTGCCGCCGGACGAGCTTCGGCCCCTGCTGTATCGCGATCGCGGTGAGCTGTTTGCCGAGACTGTTCCAACTGCGGGGCATCTCAGGAGAATAACGGCACACCCGCCGGGTGGAGTATCGCCGCGGGGCGGGACCGGGGGCCGGTGGTCCGGTTCACCATGGGACGATGGTCGCCAGTACGCCCGATACCCATGAGGAGTGGAGTGCCCGCCAGCTTCGCCGATACGACGTTCACCGATCCGTCGCGGATCCGGAACTTCTGCATCATCGCGCATATCGACCACGGCAAGTCGACGCTGGCCGATCGGATGCTGCAGCTCACCGGGGTCGTCGAGGAGCGGCAGATGCGCGCGCAGTACCTCGACCGGATGGATATCGAACGCGAACGCGGTATCACCATCAAGGCTCAGAACGTCCGGCTGCCGTGGACGCCCGAAACCGGCGAGCACGTGGGCGAGGAATTCGTTCTGCATCTGATCGATACCCCGGGCCACGTCGACTTCACCTATGAGGTCTCGCGGGCGCTGGAGGCCTGTGAAGGCGCGATCCTGCTGGTGGACGCCGCGCAGGGGATCGAGGCGCAGACGCTGGCGAACCTGTATCTGGCGCTGGACAAGGATCTGGAGATCATCCCGGTCCTCAACAAGATCGACCTACCGGCGGCCGATCCGGAGCGTTACGCGGCCGAGCTGGCTCATATCGTCGGCTGCGAACCCGAGGATGTGCTGCGGGTATCCGGTAAGACCGGGGTGGGTGTGACCGAACTGTTGGATCGGGTGATCGAGCGGGTGCCGGCACCGGTCGGCGACGCCGACGCACCGGCCCGGGCGATGATCTTCGACTCGGTCTACGACACCTACCGCGGTGTGGTCACCTATGTCCGTGTGGTGGACGGCAAGCTGACCCCGCGCGAGAAGATCAAGATGATGTCCACCGGCGCCACCCATGAACTGCTGGAGATCGGGATCGTCTCCCCGGAACCCAAACCCACGCAGGGGCTGGGGGTCGGCGAGGTCGGCTACCTGATCACCGGTGTGAAGGATGTGCGGCAGTCGAAGGTCGGCGATACCGTCACCTCCGCACGGGGCGGTGCCACCGAACCGCTCACCGGGTATCGCGAACCCCGGCCCATGGTGTACTCCGGGCTGTATCCGGTGGACGGCTCCGACTATCCGGTCCTCCGGGATGCGCTGGACAAACTCCAGCTCAACGATGCCGCGCTCACCTACGAGCCGGAGACCTCGGTGGCGCTCGGCTTCGGTTTCCGCTGTGGCTTCCTGGGCCTGCTGCATATGGAGATCACCCGGGAGCGGCTGCAGCGCGAATTCGGGCTCGACCTGATCTCCACCGCACCGAACGTGGTGTACCGGGTGGTGATGGAGGACGATGCGGAGCACACCGTCACCAACCCTTCGTTCTGGCCGGAAGGCAAGGTGCGCCAGGTCTTCGAACCGGTGGTGAAGGTCACGATCATCGCGCCGAGCGAGTTCATCGGCGCGATCATGGAACTGTGCCAGTCGCGCCGCGGTGACCTCGGCGGGATGGACTATCTGTCCGAGACCCGGGTGGAGCTTCGCTATACCCTGCCGCTGGCCGAGATCATCTTCGATTTCTTCGATTCGCTGAAATCACGTACCCGCGGCTACGCCTCGCTGGACTACGAGGAGGCAGGCGAACGGGAATCGCAGCTGGTGAAGGTCGATATCCTGCTGCAGGGTGAGGCCGTGGACGCGTTCAGCGCCATCGTGCACCGCGACGCCGCGCAGGCCTACGGCCACAAGATGACCACCAAACTGCGTGAGCTGATCCCGCGCCAGCAGTTCGAGGTGCCGATCCAGGCGGCCATCGGTTCGAAGATCATCGCCCGGGAGAACATCCGCGCCATCCGCAAGGATGTGCTGGCCAAATGCTACGGCGGCGATATCAGCCGTAAGCGCAAACTGCTGGAGAAGCAGAAGGAAGGCAAGAAGCGGATGAAGACCATCGGCCGGGTGGACGTCCCGCAGGAAGCGTTCGTGGCCGCGCTGTCCTCCGACGCCCAGTCCGATAAACCGAAGGACAAGAAGTAGCTGCCGGTTTCCGCTGTCCCTCGCCCCGCCTGGATATCTGCTGATAACGAAAATGTGACAGCAGTAGATGTCGACAATAGGCTGGTGGCGGATCCGCGCCGGACGACGGCGGCGCGGTCGCCGGTGCACGCGAGAGTGGAGTTATGCCAATGGCGAGTGATCTGCCGTTCGACGACGAGGAAGAGGTCGCCGAGCGGGGCGGTGACGCCGCCTATCGTATTGCCAGCGCCACCGCGCGAGTTGCCCGCGGCGGCGCCTATGTGACCGGTGGCGCGCTGGTTGCTGCCAACGGTGGCGGGGTCCCGGCGTCGCCCGAAGAGCTGGACAGCCGCAATGCCGGCTGGGCCCACAATGTCGACCCGGATCCCGATGTCCCCAGCCCGGTGGTCACCTTTCCGGACCCGGAACCGGTTGCGCCGCAAGATATGCCGTTCGGCTCGCCGGGCGATGCGAGCGTGACGATGCCGCTGCCGCACGGAACCTTCGATATCCAGGTCGGTCGTCCGGGGGAGTTCGGCTTCGAGGATCTGGACTCCTATAGCGCGCCGTACATGGATCAGGTCCCGGGATTGGAGCTGATCCCCGGTGGTCCGGACGGCGATTTTCCCGGATCCGATTTCGTCCCCGGGGCCCCGGGAACGGGTGTGCCGGAGTCGAATGTTCCGGGTCTGCCGGAGTTCGGCCCCCCGGCCGGCCCCGGCGGGATTCCGGGGCTGGACGATATTCCCGGCCTGGGTGGCGATATCCCCGGCCTGGGCGGGAATTTTCCCGGTGCGGGCAACGAAGGTCCCGGTGCGCCCGGCGGTTTCGAGCTGCCGGCACCGGGTGATGCCTTCAAGACCGATATCTTCGACCTGCCCGGGTTCGGCTTGAATCCGGCCGGTCAGCCGAAGTCGGTGGCACAGACCTCCGATTCCGGGCCCTCCGATTGGGATTTCGGCGTCTCCGATGTGCTGGCCGCGCGGACGACCACGGGGGACGGTGGCCCCGGCGCCGACGATTCCTGGTTCGAGTTCTCCCTGGATGCCGGTGGCAGCGGGTTCGCCGGGCTGGCGCTCGGCGGTGCCGGCGGGTCGGTGCGGGTCGAATCGGATATGGACATCGATATCTCGATGGGCCCCGGCGGTGTCCGGGTCGACAGCGACTGGGATTTCGGGATCACGGCCGATGACGCCTTCTCCCTCGACGATCAGCTCGATCAGTACACCGGCTGGATGCAGGCCGGTGCCGCGGAATCGGCGTCCGCCGGTGGGCAGCCGGGTGTTTCGGAACCCGGCGGTCCGGCGGATGTGGACGCGGTGGTGCAGCGCGACGATGCCCTGATCGCGGTGGGCGGCAGCACCACCGGCACCGGAACGGGCGCTGCCTCGACGCAGAACGCGGCGGGCACCGCCGGTCCGGCGACCTCCGGGATGTCGGTGGCACCGGCCGCTGCCCCGGCCCCGCTGCCCAGTGCCCCCGCACCGATGGCCGTCGCCCCCGTGGCACCTCCGGCGCCGGTTGCGGTCGCTCCGATGGCGCCCGTGGCACCCGCTCCGGTTGTGGCGGCGCCGGTTCCGCCGCCCGTGGCGCCGGTAGCCGTGGCTCCCGCGGTGCAGCCGGTCGCGGCCACCCCGTTGCAGACGACGGTGCAGCCCGATGTGGCGACCAGCCCGGTCGCGCACGTTTTCCAGCCGCCGGCGGGGCCCTCCCCGTTGACCGCCCCGGCGGCCCAGCTGCCGGATCTCTTCCACCGGCTGCCGCAGCCGGTGGAACCCGAGCTGCCCACCGAGCCGACGCTGCCGGGTGATTCCACCACGGTGCTGCCGACCACTACGGCGCCCGTGACGACCTCCGATGGTGTCACGACGACACCGGATACCACGACCACCGGCCCGGACGGCTCGACGACCACCGGCCCGGGCGGAACCACCACCACCACCGACGGCAGTACGACGTCGATCGGCGGCAGCACGACCTTGTTGCCGGGCATTACTACCTCCCCGCAGGACAGCACGACTTCCCCGCAGGACAGCACCACATCGCCGGACGGCTCGACCACGCCCACGGACCTCACCGAGACCACCGAAACCGGCGGCTCGGCACCGACGAGCAGTGCCGGGGAGTCGAGCACCGCCACCGAGGGATCTTCGACCACCGGCGAATCCGGCGGTGTGACCACCACCGCGCCCGGCTCTTCCACCGGTGATACCGGTGTCACCACCGCACCCATCGGCGGTGACACCGGTACGCCGAGCACCGGTGACCAGTCTTCGGGCACCACTCCGTCCACCGTCGATCTGCCCACTCAGCAGATCCCGACCGCGGATCAGTCCGCGCCGCAGGTACCGACGATGGAGCAGCCGCAGGTACCCACGGTCAGCATGCCCGCCCAGCAGCCGACTGTGCCCGATGTGCAGCAGCCGAGCATGCCGGACGCGCAACTGCCGACGATGCCGCAGCCGATGCCGACACCGTTGCCCGCGCCACAGGTCAAGCCGATCGCCGAGCACGGCGCCGTGGTCGTTCCGTACGATGTGCACGGGGTCGCCACTGCCACCCCCTACACCGATCACACGGTGCTGGGGTTCGCCGGTGGCGAGCTGACCGGTGATCTGTCGGCGGGATTTGTGCCGCATACCGGGACAGTGGCCGAAGATCCGGTTCCCGACCCCGCCTTCTGGGTATATTTCTGACGGTTCACGATCCCGGATTCGATCCGGTCGGGTGGGCGGGGGTGAAACGGCCGATCGTGGCCGCAAGACGTATTGTGACCGAGAGCGAAGGAGCAGGGCTTGTCTGCCGTAGCCGGACCGCAGGCCGCCACGGTGAAGAATCCGGATGTGATGGCCCCGCTCATCCAGATCATCGACGAGTTGCGGGATGTTTCCCGCACCGCCAGCCGTAACGATCTCCGGGGCCGGCTCGGAATGGTCCGCGCCCGGGTCGCCGATACGCGGGTGCGGCTGGTGGTGGTCGGTCCGCCGAAGAGCGGGATGAGCACCCTGGTGAACGCACTGGCCGGAGCGCCGGTCAGCGCCACCGACAGCCCGATCAGTGTGCCGTCGATCGTGGAGTACGGCCCCGAAGCGACGGCCACCCTGGTCCGGCGGGAGGGCGGCGGCCGGGTCCGGCGCCAGCCCGTGGATCCGCTGAATCCGGCCCCGGCGCTGGCGGCCAAGGGCGTGATCCGCGCCGATTTCACCCACCCCAGCCCGCTGCTGGCCGAGGGCATCGTGCTGATGGACGCGCCGGGTGCCGCGGTGCAGGACAGCACCACCTGGTCGATGATCGCGGCTGCTGATGCGGTGCTGTATGTGAGCGATGCCGATACCGCCTACAACCGGGATCAGATCGCGCATCTGCGGCGGATCGGGCAGATCTGCCCCACGGTGATCTGTGTGCTCAACAAGATCGACCGCAATCCGCACTGGGCGCAGGTGCAGGAGCTCAACCGGGAACTGCTCGACGAGGCCGGGCTCGGCTTTGCGGTGGCGCCGGTTTCGGCGCAACTGCACCATCAGGCGCAGCGGGCCGGTAATCAGCAGCGGGCGATCGAATCCGGGGTACCGCAGTTGGTCGAGCATCTGCGCGACTATGTGGTGGCCCATGCCGATGCCATGGCTGTGAAATCCGCGGTCCGCGATATCCAGCTCGTGGGCGATCATCTCGGGGTCGTGTTGCGTACCGAGGCCGACGCGCTACGCGATCCGCGGCGGCGTGCCCATGTGACCCAGCAACTGGCCACCGCCCGGGATCAGGCCGACCAGCTGCGACAGCGCACCGCGACCTGGCAGGTCACGCTGGCCGACGGTAGTACCGAACTGATGGCCGATATCGAGCACGATCTGCGGCACCGCCTGCGGGCGCTGGCACGCGACGCCGAGGCCGAGATCTCGGGAACCGATCCGGCCCCGCACTGGAACCGGTTCGGTACCGACCTGGAGTCCCGGATCGCCGGAGCCATCGCCGAGAATTTCGAAACGGCCAACGACCGGGCCGAGGAGCTCGGAGAACAAGTGGCGGCCCGCTTCCCCGCCGATCATCGCCGGCCCGATCTACCCGATATTCGTCCGCAATACGCGTCCGATCTGCTGGAGAGCGTCGCACCGCTGGAATCGTTGCAGAGCGCGAAATCGAGTGTCCTCGATCAGTTCCTGTCCGCGCTGCGGGGCTCCTACGGCGGCATCCTCATGGTCGGTGTCGCCACCAGCCTGCTGGGGATGTCACTGGTGAACTGGTATTCGGCTGCGGCGGGTGTTCTGCTCGGCCTGCATGCCCTGTGGGAGGACCGGCGGGCGCGCCGGATGCGGCGGCAAGCGGAGGCCAAGGTGGCGTTGTCGCGGCTGATGGACGATGTGGTCTTCCAGGTCGGTAAGGAGTCGCGCACCCGGCTGCGGGAGGTGCAACGCGTGCTGCGGGACCATTTCACCGATATCGCCACCGATGCGTTGCGTGCGGCGGACGAGGCGTTGCGGGTGGCCGAGGAGGCCGGCGCGCAATACGGCGACCGGGGCGCGGAACGGCTCGCCCGGCTCGATACCGATATGGGTAAGTTGCGCGATCTGCGGCAGCAGGCCGACAGTATCGCCGCCGCCTGACGGCGATCGTCAGCGCATCCCGCCGATATCGCGGGGGCGGCTGCGCCACGGGGTGCCGCCGGTCCTGTCGTGCGCCGGCCGGAAGGAACCGGCCGGTTCCGCGCCTTCGGCCCGGATCAGGTGGGTGACGGCGTTGATCAGGGCGAGATGGGTGAATGCCTGCGGGAAATTACCGAGCTGGCGGCCGGTATAAGGGTCGATCTCCTCGGCGTAGAGCTTGAGCGGGCCGGCATGGGTGAGCAGGCGTTCGCACAGGACGCGGGCACGGTCGATCTCCCCGATTTCCACCAGCGCCGAAACCAGCCAGAACGAACAGATGGTGAAGGTGCCTTCGGCGCCCGACATTCCGTCGTCGGTGGATTCGGTGCGGTAGCGCAGGACCAGCCCGTTCTCGGTGAGCTCGTCGGCGATACCGAGAACGGTGGCGCGGACCCGCGGATCGTCGGCGGGCAGGAACCGGGTCAGCACCACGAGCAGTAGCGAGGCGTCCAGTGTGGAACCGCCGTAGACCTGGGTGAACCGGCCGCGCTCGTCCACCCCGTTGGCCAGGACATCGGCCCGGATCTCCGCCGCGATCCCATGCCATTTCCGGGCGATCCGCGCCTGGCCGTGCAGTTCGGCCAGCCGCGCGCCACGATCCAGCGCGACCCAGCACATCACCTTCGAGGAGGTGAAATGCTGTGGTTCGCCGCGTACCTCCCACAGGCCGCGGTCGGGTTCGCGCCAGTTCGCGATGGCGGCATCGACCTGGCGTTTCAGCATGGGCCACAGCGTTTCCGGAACATGTTGGCGCGATTTCACGTGCAGGTACACCGCGTCCAGCATGGTGCCCCAGATATCGTGTTGTTCCTGGTCGAATGCGCCGTTGCCGATGCGCACGGGTGCGGCGTGACCGTAGCCGGAGAGGTGGTCGAGGGTCGATTCGGGGATGTGGCGTTCGCCGCCGATCCCGTAGAGAACCTGCAGCGGGACCGGTTCGCCGTCGGGTCCGGTAGTGGCGTCGTGCAGGAAGGCAAAGAAATCGTCGGCTTCGCGGTCCAAACCGAGGGTGTAGAGACCCCAGAGGGCGAAACTGGAATCGCGTACCCAGGAGTAGCGGTAGTCCCAGTTACGTTCCCCGCCGGGTGTTTCCGGTAGCGAGGTGGTGCCCGCCGCCATCAGCGCGCCGGTCGGGGCGTAGGTGAGGCCCTTCAAGGTGAGCGCGCTGCGCTGCAGATAGCGGCGCCAGGGGTGGTCGGGGAAATCACCGAGGGTGATCCACTGCCGCCAGCATTCGATCGTGGTCCACATGTGTTCGGCGGCCTCGTCGAACGTGCGCGGGGCGGGCAGTTCGGACCAGGTGAGCGCGACATAGGCGGAGTCGCCCTCGGTCATCCGCGTGCGGGCGCGGGCTTCCCGGCCCTGCAGGCCCAGGCGCAGATCCGTGGTGAGCACCAGGCTCGGCCCGGCGGTCGGATCGGCGGCACAGACCGCGGTCGCTTCCTCGTACACCTTGCCGGTGTACTCCCAGGCGGCCGTTTCCCGGTGGTAGTCGAAGGACGGTTCGCAGCTCAGTTCGAGCTCGACGGTGCCGTTCACGCATTTGACCGTGCGCAGCAGCATATGCCCGGCATCCCAGTCGGTCGGGGTGCGCCGGTGCGTGCGGCTGCGCTGCTCGGTGCTGTGCCACGGGCCCAGGACCAGTGCGTCGCGCACGATCAGCCAGCCGGTCGCGGTCTGCCAGGTGGTTTCCAGGACCATGCCGCCCGGTAGATAGCGGCGGGCCGCGGGAACCGAATGCCCGTGCGGCCCCAGCCGGAAATGGCCGGCGCTGCGATCCAGCAGGGCACCGAACACGCTCGGTGAATCGGGGCGGGGTATGCACATCCACTCCACCGCGCCGCTGCCGGCGATCAGGCAGGTGGTTTCGCAGTCGGACAGGAATGCGTAATCGTCGATGGCCGGGAAGTTGTCCTCGCGACGCGGCGCCGCCGGGTGGGTGCCCGGCAGTCCGCTCGCCGGTGCTGCGTGCTCGGGACTCGGCATACCACCCATGATGTGTTGCCGAGGCCCGAGTCGCCACCATCGGTTACCCGGTGCGCCGGATTTGGGCGAGCCAGGCCACGACTTTCACCTTGCCCGCGGCGTCGACCGTCAGGTCACCGAGCTGGTCGGCATTGGATTCGGTGGCCCGCCCGTAATAGTGGTCGGGCCGGAGGTCCTCGAGCTCCCAGCCCGGTCCGGCGAAGGAATCGCGGATGAGGTCCGCCCCGATACGCGGGCCGAAACCCGGCTCCGCATCGGAGAGCGCCAGGATGTGCACATAGCCGCCGGGCTCACACAGCCGGTGCAGGGCGCGCACGTAGGCGGCGCGGGCCTCGTCTTCGTCCATGAACACGTGGAAAAGGGCGCTGTCGACGATGGTGTCGAAGGTGCCGAGCGGGTTGTCGGGCGAATCCCCGAGCGCGACCATATCGGCCACCTCGAACCGGGCCCCGGGTACGCCTTTGGCGGCGGCATTGCGCCGCGCATAGGCGACGGCGCTGGGGGAGAGGTCGACACCGCGGATGTCGTAACCCGCCGCGGTCAGCGCGATGGTGTGTTCGCCGGCGCCGGTCCCCGGGTCGAGTATCCGGCCGCGGATCCGGCCGGCGCGTTCCAGGGCGAGGATCGCGGGTTGCGGTTCGCCGATGATCCACGGCGCGGTGTCGTTGTCGTAGGCGGAGTTCCATACCTCGGTGGCCTCAGTCATGACTTCAGCCTGCAACC
>NZ_BAFV01000019.1 GCF_000308515.1 Nocardia carnea NBRC 14403
ACGGGAAATTTCGCTATGCACGATCTCGAAGGCCGGGGGTACATCGTCACCGGCGCAGCAAGCGGTATCGGCCTGGGCGCATGCCGGCGGCTGGTCTCGGCCGGTGCGGCGGTGGCCATGCTGGACCGCGATATCGGGAAACTGACTGCCGAGGCCGCCGATCTCGCGTCGCGGGGCACAGCCTTTGCCATCGGCTGTGACGTCGCTGACGAGGATTCGGTGACCGCGGCCGTGGCGGAATCGGCCGCGCGGTTACCTTCGGTCGCCGGTGTCTGCACCAGTGCGGGCGTTTTCGAAGCGCCCGACCTGCACGATCTCGAGGACCTCGATATGGCGGTTTTCGACCGTGTACTCGCGGTCAACCTACGCGGCACCGTCCTGGTGTTACGGGCGGTACTGCCACTGCTCGATGCCGGCGGATCGATCGTGACCGTCGCCTCGACCGCAGGGTTACGCGGGCACGGCTACGGAATGGCCTACACCGCCAGCAAGGGCGGCGTCGTCGCACTCACTCGGCGCACCGCCCTCCGCTACGGCCCCAAAGGTATTCGCGTCAACTGCGTCTGCCCCGGTGCCACCGCCGGCGAGGGACTCGGCTCGGTCTTCGACGACGAACAGACCGCGGCCCAGGCCTCGGCGGACCTGCCGCTGCGACGGATCGGGCAGGCCGACGAGGTCGGCGCCACCATCGCCGTCCTGCTGTCCGACGACACCAGCTACGTCACCGGACAGATCCTCGCCGTCGACGGCGGCATGGTGATCCGCTGACCATCCGCTCCCTGCACGCCGGCGCGACGATCAGCACGGTGGCCATACCGGCGGGCCCGTTCGGGCCCGCACGGCCTGATGGGTCAGATGAGCGTTCCGACATCCCGGGCGACGAGATTGTCCAGTGCTCGTTCGGCGACCGCGGCGATGGTCATCGACGGATTGCAGGCGGCGGTATTGCCGGGCATCAGCGCCCCGTCGAGAACGTAGAGGCCACGCTGGCCGTGCACGCGGCCGTCCAGGTCGCAGACCGTACCCATACTCGCGCCGCCCAGTGGATGCCAGGTGGAGGGGAACAATGCGTTCGTGTCCACCAGCGCGCTGCCCGGCCCGGCGATCCGGTGGACGGCCGGCCCGATATGCCCGTTCTGGATGGTGCTGTCCCCCTCGCGCGGCCAGTGCAGGACGGCGTCGTCGCGAGCGGCGTCGTAGCGGAACTCTCCGCGGCCTTCGCTGACTCCGTAGCCGACCATCATCGTGCTGCGCGTATCCAGCGCGAGCGGCGGTATGGAGGCTTGGATAACGGTGTGGGCGGTATGCGGGTCGGACCAGTTCAGACTGCCGTAGACCACCGGGCCACCCTGCGGCGCACCGAATCCCGCCGACGGATCGGACCACATGTAGATGCGGTCGGCGTTGGTCCCCCAGCCTGCGCCGACACCGTCGGGGAGATCGGGGATCGAGCCCTTGGCACCCGCACGCACGAGCAACCGGGTGGTGTTGAGGCTGCCCGCCGCCAGGATCAATGCACCGGCGGTGAGCACCTTGCGCTCCACCACCGCACCGGTTGTATCGAGACGCTGTACCCGCACAACCCAACGGCCGTCGGGCGCCCGCTCGATATCGGTCACCTCGTGCAAGGTCTCCACCCGCACCAGGCCGGTGGCTTCGGCTGCGGCGAGGTAGGTGACATCGACGGAATGCTTGCCGCCGTTGTTGACACCCATCGCACCGTCACCGTTGGTATACGAAGGTTTCATCTCACCGCGCAACTCGGCCAGCGCGAAATCCCAGTCGATCGGCATCGGAATCTTCGACAGCGGCATCCCTGCCCGCCGCACTCGATCGGCGAAAACGCGTGCTGCACGATAGTTCTCGGAAGCAACCAGTTCGTCGGGCGCCTCGGCCAACCGCAGCATCTTTGCCACCCGCGGGTAGTGCACCCGGTTCATGGCCTGCCAGTCCAGTTCCTGCGGAAAATGGGTGTTGAACACTTCTTCCGACGGTTGCAGCGACATCCCCTGATAGACCAGCGATCCGCCACCCACACCAGCCGCGCACAAGGCGGTCATATTCTCGCCCGGGATGGCTTCCACCAGACCGGTGTAGGGCTCGAACAGCAGCGGCCGGCCGAACAAGTTCGGACTGGAGCGGCACCAAAGCAGTCGTTTGTCCGGCGCGGTGGCCCGGGGAAACGTCTCGGAGTTCGGGCCGGTGGGCCAGCGCAGTCCCCGTTCCAGCACCGTCACCGGAACTCCCGCCCGGGCCAGCCGCAGGGCACTGACACCGCCCCCGAAGCCGGATCCGATCACCACCACCCGATGCTCTTCTCGGGTCAGCGCCACATTCTTCGATTGGGCCACGGCCGGGGCACGTGTCCCGGCCGCATGGGCGCCCAGCAGCGTGGCACCCGTGGCTGCGGCGCCGGTCAGCAGTGAACGGCGCGAGATTGCCTTCATCACTCGATCCTTCGGTCTTCATCGTGTCGTCGGAGACGACTCGAACAGTCCGCACAGCGCACGGCGGTACCGCACACCACCGGACGGTGGTGCGCGATACGACAGAGCCCTACGCCGCGCGGGCGGGAGCCCGCACGCCATTTCCGCGCGGGCGCAATATGTTCCGGTGGGCCGGAATCAGTCGATAGTGCAACCCTGGACGGGTTTACCGGCCAGGCGGTCCAGGAGATAGGTGATCGCATTGTCGGGCCCGAACCCGTCGATCATCTCCGGTCCGAAATGATTGGGGATGGTGGTTCCGGGCAGCAGCGGTGGCAGCTCGTTCGTACGGAATTCGACCGTGGCGCCCTTGGCGCACCAGTCGTCGGCGAGCTGCCGGGCCTGGTTGTAGGGGACGGTGTCGTCGTTGCGTCCACTGGTGATCAGCACCGGTGTGGCCGGCGTCAGGGTGCCCACTCGGAGGTCGGCCAGGGCCGGGGCAGCTTCCGGGATCGCCTGCAGGTGGGCGCCGAGCGGCCGGCCGTCGTGGGTGAGCGAACTGGTCTTCAGGAACGGGTAGCGGGTGATGATGTCGCCGATACAGGCGTCACTCAGCGCTGCCAGGGTGTCGCGACCGTACTGGCTGGTCACCCGGTCGACTGCTTTTTCCAGGTCGGGATAGCGCGCCAGCAGTCCGTTGATGGCGAAGCCGATCGCCCCGCCGATGAGGGCCCCGTCGATCCGCTCGAGGATCGCAGCCAGATCTGCCACCGGACCACCCGCCCAGGTGCCCTTCAGGTTCAACTCGGGCGCGTACTCGGGCTGCATCTCCGCCGCCGCCGCGACGGCCCCGCCACCCTGGGAGTAGCCCCAGAACACCAGCGGGGTCTCGGGACCGGTGCCGGCGAGATTGTTGGCCGCGCGTGCACCGTCGAGGACGGCATGCGCTTCCTCGATCCGGTTCGCGTAGGTGTGGATACCGGGGGTTCCCAACCCGACGTAGTCGGTCACCAGTACGCGCGCGCCGAGGCGACTCCACACCGCCGACGACGGCAGTTCCTGATTCGCGGACAAGGACGGCGAGGGGTCGGCGGTGATCGTGATCCCCGTCGAGAAGGCCTTCGACATGGCGCACCGGTCGCCCTGGCCCGATGTGCCGGGCCCGATCACGACAGTCGGCCGTGGACCGGCCCCGAGCCACGGCCCCGCGGCATCGATATAGGTCCCGGTGACCGCGACCGGCGATCCGTCCTGCAACCGGGTGGTGTACATGATGTGTTCCGCCTTGCCCGGCCATCCCTGCTCGGAGGGCAGGGTGGCCAGCAGCGACATCGGCTGGGTCCGGATCACGCTGCCGGGCTCGGCCGGGATCTGCGCGGGCGGACTGTAGAACTCGCCGGGCGCGGCCGCAGCCTCGGGTTGCCGGGTCGTCATCGCTACTACCGCAACGGCGCAGGCGACGGCCATCACGGCCGCAACCGTCCGAGCGCCCCGCGGCAGCACTCTCCGCCGGGAAATCCGCCCATGCTGATCCATCGATACCTCTCCATAACCTAGTCCCCGGACCCCCTGGGAGAGTGGCCCGGGTCGCACAGCCGTGCCCCGATGAAGCACGTCACAGCTGCGGCGTACCGGACAGTAACATAGTTACTCGGACTGTCCATACCGTCGTGCGGGCACCGCACGCGGTCCGGCTCGCACCGAGGAACCCGAAATCGCTACCGTGGACCTGTGAGTCCAGCACCGAAAGCAACGGCAGCCGACCAGATCGTCGGCGTCGTCCTCCACCTGCTGGAAACCGAAGGATACGAAGCCGTCCAACTTCGCGAAGTCGCCCGCCGCGCACACGTATCACTGGCCACCGTGTACAAGCATTTCGCCGACCGCGACGAACTGATCGTCGCCGCGGTCGAGCACTGGATGGCCACTCACAGCTTCACCGCCATGCAGAGACCGCAGCCGGGCGAAACGCTGCACGCCGGCCTGATGCGGGTCCTCGGATACGTCTTCCAACCGTGGGAGCGCAATCCCCGAATGCTGGAGGCCTACCACCGCGCCCGCACCGGGCCCTGCGGACACCGCCTCGACGCCCAGGGCGTCGAGGCAATGCAACCGATCCTCACCGCCCTCTTCGAGCGAGCGGACCCCACCTATGTCGAAGACATCTCGCTGGTGCTGAACAACCTCACCTACGCACTGATCGGACGCTTCGCCGACCACAACCTCGAAATCACCGAGATCCTGCCCATCCTCGACCGCGCGGTCCACCGCCTCACCCACGACAACCGCGCCGACGCAGCTGCTGCCGTAGCAGGTGGAGAGCACCGGCAATCCGGCCCCGACTCGATGATGATCGCTTCCCTCGCAACACCTTTCCGGGCAGCGGACCGAACACCGGACTGATCCGCCCCCGACCGGGCGGCCGTTCGACCGTCGAATCCGACCGCTCACCGCAGAATCCGTCACACTCACCGACAACAGTGCCCGGACAGTGCTTTCCGCACCCTCGGCTCGCCTACTTTTGCCGGCGAGGAAGTAACCGCCACGGGTTTCACAGATGCGGCGCCGCAATCTCGGCAGCATCCATCGATACGGCCGACGGAGCCGGTACCACCCCACTGTCTCCGACGCCGGCCGTGATCCGGCAACCGCCGCACGGTCCGCGGGCCGCTCCCCCGGCCCCCGGAACACGTGCGCAATTCGAGTGGGGAAACGGTTTCCACCACCGCGGCCCGCGAGAACGGCCACACCGGGCAGGAACGAAGGCCCGGACTCCACCGACTCGACGAAGAGTAGGCGAAATGCACAGTTTTCACGCACCCCCGGCCCGGTCCAGGGCATCCGTCGTCGCAGCCATGACCACACTGGTCATTGCGGCATCGGTGATGACAGGTGCCGGCCCCGCCACCGCGCAGCCGGGTGATCGGCACTGCGACCGGGAACGATTCGTCGCGGCGTGGACCGCCAGTCCCACCGATTCCCTGACCCCGCTGGATGCGTCCGGCGGGCCGGTCCCCCTGGCCGTCGATGACCAGACATTCCGGATGGTCATCACCCCGCACCTCGGCGGCGAGCACCTGCGACTACATCTCACCAACCGCTTCGGACAGGGACCGGTCACCTTCGCGGAGGTCACCGTCGGAGAGCAAACCGAAGGAGCAGCCGCGACCCGGATCCGGCCGGTCACCTTCAACGGCAACCGATCCGTCACCGTGGCCGCGGGCAGCGATATCGTCAGCGACCCGCTGTCGTTCCGGACCACTTCCGCGCGGCCCCTGGTCGTCGGTATCCACGTCGCCGGCCGGGCCGGCCCACCCACCAAACACTGGAACGCCAACGCGACCTCGTACTATTCACCACCAGGCAGCGGCAACCTCACCGGCCGGCCCGCAGCCGACCGGTTCACCTCCCGGACCGGGTCGTGGTTCTACGTCCACGCCCTGGACGTGCTCGCACCCGCCGGTACGCACGCCGTGGTGGCGTTCGGCGACTCCATCACCGATGGGTTCGTCGGCACGACCCCGCTGGGTATCCCGGCCGACCGCGCCGTGGCCGACACCGACAGCCGATACCCCGATTTCCTCCAGCGCAGACTCGATGCCGCGGGTATACCTGTCTCGGTCGTCAACGCGGGTATCGGAAGCAACCGCGTAGTCACCGGCGGTGAACCGTTCCTGCTGGGCCCGAGCGCCCTCGCCCGATTCGAACGCGACGCCCTGGACCACGCGGGGGTGAGCGGCGTCCTGGTACAGGAGGGGATCAACGACCTCGGACTGCCCCCAGCCGCCAGTGCCGCCCAGGTGATCGCCGGCTACGAGCAACTGATCACCGCAGCACACCACGCCGGGAAGAAGATTTGGCTGGGCACCCTGCTGCCCGCCTCCGATGCACTGATCGACGGTGTACTGCTCGCCCCCGGCAGCGAAAAAAATCGCCAGGAAATCAACGCGTGGATCCGCACCCAGCACCTCGCCGACGGCATCGTCGATTTCGACGCGGCCCTGCGCGACCCACACAACCCCGCGACCCTTCGGGCCGACTACTCCAGCCCCGACCGCCTCCATCCCAATCCGCTGGGATACCGCGCAATGGCCGAAGCTGTCGACCTCGCCATGATCACCCGGCCCCCTGACTGCTGACCGCCATGTTCAGTACCCCGATCTCCGCGTTCACCGAGACCGGCCGCAAGCCCCGGTCGCGCGTCAGAGCCGGCCGACCGGCGCCAACGGCAGCCGATAGTTCGCGAACGCTCGAAGGCACGGCCCACTGCGATGCGTATCGACGGCCCTGGACGCGTTCCGTCCGGACACGTCACCCGAAAATGTCAGCGGTGATGGACCTATGGTCACCGACAGGCCCGCGGCCGTGCTCGACTCCGCCGTGGCGACCGCGGCCGAGTCGAGACGACGCAACGCGCGGCATCGATGGGATCAACTCGCGGCGCGCTGATAGGCCTCCTGCACAGCGGCGGGGATACGGCCACGGTCCGGTACATCGTGACCGTTGTTCCGCGCCCACTCACGCACCGTTTTCGCGTCCTTCGACCGTCCGGCGACGAGCCCCTTGAGCCGGCCACGCCCGCCGATCCGCCGAGCGAACGGCACCCACTTCGCCATGCTCGCACGGAACTCCCGGGCATTCGCCTCGCTCAAATCGATCTCGTACAGCACCCCGTCGATACCGAACGACAGGGTCTCCGCCGCCGTGGACTCGCCGTCCATATCATCGACCACAGTGACAACAACTTTTCGCGCCACGCTCCATACCTCCACTCACCGACCCGCACGGATCACCCAAACTTCCCGCGGCACAGTAGCAGTCACCCATATCGGGCATCATGAGCAACGCCGGGCGAGCCGCCGATCCGAAAACCACGCCACCGCAGCGGTGTCGAGTCTCGGCCGAGCGTTACGTGGCGACGGGGGGTGCTAGAGGCTGCTGCTCGCCTTCGCCAAGAACCCGGCGAGCAGGTCGTAGTCGATATCCTGCCCCTCCGCGATATCAGCAGTCTTGCGCTCACCGTTGCCCATCGACCTGAGCACTCCCTTGACCGGCTCGATCTCCGAGGCGTTGAACACCATGAACGACACTTTGCTCTTGGCCGCATGGATCAGTGCCGCATGGTGCCCGTTCTTCAGGAAATGCGGTTTGCCGTACTGGATCTGTTCTTCGGCACCGGGGATCGTCGTGTGGACCATCGCACGCAACCGGCGGCACACCTCGATCTGCCACGGCAGCAATCTGTCGATGTACTGGGTTACTTCGTCGTTCATGGAGCACTCCTGGGAATTGGTCGGCCAGGGCCGCTCTGCTCCTGCGTCCGGCACAGGGACGAGTATTCACCGAATTCGGATTTCGGCGCGGCGAATTCGATGTTCTCGCGATCCTGCACCGGGCCGGCCGACCCTGCCGGCCATCGGGCACCCTGCTGCTCACGAGATCAGCGCGCCGGACGAGCCCTGCCCGACGTCCCCGTAGCACTCCACCACGGCCGTCGAGAAGGGAAACCGCACCGGTATCGGCCCGAAAGCCAACCGGCCCGCCGTATCGGCTGCGTTGGCGATCATTTCGGCGATCTGCGCCGCTTCCCCGTGCGGACAGTGCACGATCACCTCGTCGTGCTGGAAGAAGACCAGCTCGGCGCGGAGCCCGGCGCGGGTTATCGCGTGACGTAGACCCGCCAGGACCAGCAGGGCCCACTCGGCAGCGCTGCCCTGCACCACGAAGTTCCGGGTGAAACGGCCCCGGGCACGCGCGGCCGCGCCGGTGCCGTAGTCGCTGCCGACCGGCGGCTCCTGCCGGTCCGGGGTGGCGACCGATACCGGCGGGCACGTCCGCCCCAGCCAGGTCCGCACCAGCCGGCCCTCTTCACCGGCCCGCGCCGCTTCGTCGACATAGGCCACGGCGGCCGGATACCGGCGCCGCAGGCCGGCCAGATGGGTCAGCGCATCACCTGAGGTCTGGCCGTAGACGGCGCCCAGGAGCGCGAGTTTGGCCTGCGCACGGTCGCCACCGAAGCCACGGGCCGCCAGGTCGGCATACAGATCGTCGACTCGCCCGGCCGCCTGCACGAGTCCTGGATCGCGTGAGACGGCGGCGAGTATCCGCGGCTCCAGCTGGTCGGCGTCGGCGACCACCAGGCTCCAGCCCGGGTCCGCCCGGATGGCCCGGCGAATCACTTTCGGGATCTGCAGGGCACCACCGCCGTTGGTGGTCCAGCGACCGGACACCGTTCCGCCGGGGAGATACTCGGGACGGAAGCGTCCGCCGTGCACCCACTGTTCCAGCCAGGACCAGCCGTGGGCGGTGTAGAGGCGGTACAGGGTCTTGTAGGCCAGCAGCGGCTCCACCGCCGGATGTTCCACTCGTTGCAGCTCCCATTTGCGGGTGGAAGACAACTCGATTCCGGCGCGGGCGAAGGCTCTGATGATGTCGTTGGGCAGGTCCGGCCGGACCCTGGACCCGAACGCCCGCGATACTTCGTCGGCCAGTTCCGCCATCCGACGGGGTTGCGCCCCACCTGGATAGCGTTCACCCAGCAGCGTGTCCAGCAGCTCGCGGTGGAGATCGGCTCGCCATGGGATACCAGACCGCGACATCTCGGTCGCGACCAGCATGCCCGCCGATTCCGCGGCCAGCAACAGCCGCATCCGCTCCGGATGGCCGGTGGCCGCCGTGCGGGCGAGCTGGCCCGCGTAGACCTCGAGCAGGGCGGTGAATTCGTCCGTTCCGGCGGGCAACGGCACCGGGCCCGACTCGAACAGCGACGGCTGGAGCTCGGCGGCTCGCGCCGGAGCGTCCGGCGGCACCGGCAGGCCGTGCAGGCGAGCCCAGGCTGCCGCCAGGGACCGGGCCTGGCCGGCCTGCCCTTCCTCGTAGCCGATCAGTAAGGCCTCCGCGGCTTCCACGTCGTAACAGCGCTCGACCCGCACATCCGCCGCCAGGAGCGATCGGTAGATACCGGCAGTGGAACGCCACACCCACCTCTCGACTTCGGGACGCGTCCGCACCGCTTCGGCGAGCGACGGCTCGTGGACCACAGCTCCCGCGGGGCGCCCGTCCGGACCGAGCGGACACAGCACCGCACCACCGTCACCCCACTCCGCCACCGCCCATCGCACGTCCCGAGTCTGGCATCGGCGTCCGACAACCTCGGGGCAGTTCACCGCGAACCGCATTAATAGTTGAATGCGCATATCCAAGTATCGAAACATATCCGCCTCGCCCGCCAGGTGAAACAGCCGTCGCGATGCTGCAGCGTTCGCCTACCTATATCGCCTCGATCCCGGCCGACGATCCGGTCGCGATCGACCGGCAGAAGGCGCAGCAGGCACAGAACCAGGCGCAGCAGGCACAGAGCGAAACACACCGGTCGCCCAACCTATCGCGGCGCCGACGAGTCAGGCGGCTATGACCTCCGACACCGGGCGGCGTGGGGTTTCGGCGAGCGGTGCCGAGCTACCGGACGCCCAGCCGACGCGCACCATCGCCTGTGGGTAGGCGCAGTCGTGCAGGAGTCCGGTGCGGATCTCCTGACGGGAATCGAGCATGCCGAGCGGTTCGGTCTGCAGACTCGTCACCAGGCCGAGTCCGGTCGCGGTCAGCAGGAGGGCGCTGATCGCTTCGCCGGCGCGCAATTGAGCGCGGCGATCGTCACGGGGTGTGCCCACGACCAGCCATTGGGCGCCGTCGGGTTGCTCGGCGGGGTCCAGGAGAGCGGGTTCGGCGAAGCTGCGTACCGGGACCTCGCCGCTGTGCCGGGGGTGCGGGTGCGTTCCGGGAAGGAACACCGTCGGCGGTGCGGCCGGGACCGCTCCAGCGGGCGATCTCCGCCAGGTAGACCGGGTCGGCACTGTGCACTTCGGCGGCGTGGCGCATGGGTTCGGCCAGACGCGGCAGGAGAGGGTCCGGGACCTGCCGGACCGCGGCGCCGTAGGCGGAGACCTGGCCGGCGAGTGCGCGGATATGCCCGGCGGGGATCGGGCGGGGCAGGTAGCGGCGGCGGTCGGTGCGCCGCAGCAGGATGGCGGCGGCCTGCTCGATCTGGGCGTCGGTGGGTCGCTGCCGAGCCGTACGCACGGTGGCCAGATGGCCGGGGTCGGCGGGGTCCGGGCAGTATTCCACCCTTGTCGACCAATTCATCGCGGCCAGCGCGATACGCAGGTGATGTAGCGCCGCGCCACAGCTGATGATCAGGGCCCGCTGATAGGGGTCGGTGGCGGTGAGGTGGCGGTCGGGATCGGCGAAGAGCTGGATACCGGTGGGAGTCGGCCGCCACCGCCACGGCTGGGTGTTGTGGACGGACGGCGCTCGGACGGCGATATCGAGGGTCTCACCATCCGGGATCGCGGCGAACATGTGTGGTGTGTCCTTCCGATCACAGAGCTGGTTTCCGGATGTGGTCGCCGGTGCCCAGCGCCGGGGAAACCGGCACCCGGACGACGGCGTGATCACCGCGGCACGCCGACCGGTGAACCGCGGCCGCGACAGCGATTGCGCTGGTCCCGAGGGTAGACATTCGCGCCGAAGCCGGCATCGAGATATCGGCCGGGTATCCGGGGTTCGCGCCGGCCCGGGCATACAACAGGACCGGATTCCACAGCGCACCAGGAGATTCCGGTCTCGTCCGCGTACCTCACCCGGCAGTGGGTCACGGATGTGATGTTGGCCATGGCAGCCGCGGGCACGGATCGCCGGGGTACCGCGCCCGCGACACGCGTGAGGCCCCGCTGTTTCCCGTACCGAATGCCGGGTAGATCGCCAGTACGCTGGGCAACCTCCCCTGGTTTCCGGCTGTGACAGATGCGATACACCGAGGAAAGGGATGCATACCATGCTGATACGTCGGCTTGCCCGGCCGCTGCTGGCGAGTACGTTCGTCGCGAACGGCGTCGAAACCCTGATGCATCCGCAATCACGGGTAAAGGAAGCGTCGAACCTGGTGGTGAAAGGGCAGGAATCACTGCCGTCGAATATCGCATCGTCGCTTCCCTCCGACCCGGACACGATGGTCAAGGTGACCGCGGCCGTCCAGATCGCGGGCGGCACGCTGCTGGCGCTGGGGAAGGCACCGCGGCCCGCGGCGCTGGCCCTGGCGGCGACCGTGGTTCCGGCGACGGTCACCGAACAGAATTTCTGGGCCGAAACCGACCCGGCCCGCAAGGCCGCGAAGCGGACCGCGTTCCTGAAGGATATGGGTCTGCTGGGTGGGCTGATGATCGCCGCGGCGGATACCGCGGGCAAACCGTCGCTGGGCTGGCGTGGCCGGCGGGCCGCGCGTAAGGCCGCGGCCACGGTCGGCGGGGCGCTGCCGGCCGGCGCGTCCGGGCGTAACGGGTCCGGTGAGGCGGTGCGCCACCAGTTGCAGCAGGCCGCGGAGCGCGGCCAGGAGGTGGCGGGCACCGTCGCCGGCAAGGGGGCGGAGCTGGCCGAGCTGACCCGCGAGCGCGGCCCGGATTGGGCCGAAGCGGCCAAGCACCGCGGGTCCGAGTGGGCGGATATCGCCAAGCACAGGGGCAGTGAACTGGCCGAGGTCGCGAAACATCGCGGCGGTGAACTGGCCGATACCGTGCAGACCCGCGGACCCGGGTGGACCGAGGCCGCCAAGAGCCGCGCCGCCGAGATCGGCGATATCGCGAAGCACCGGAGCAGCGAATTGGCCGATACAGCGCAGGCGCGGGGCCCGGTATGGGCCGAGACGGCGAAGCAGCGGGCGGCGAGGCTGGCCGATGCCGCCAAGCACCGGGGCGAGGAAGTCGCCGAGGCCGCGAAGCATCGCGGCAACGAACTCGCCGGCACCGCCCAGGCCAAGGGCCCGGAGTTGACCGAGACCGCCAAGAAGCGGGCGGCCGGTCTTGCCGACTACTCGAAGAACCGGGGCGGTGAACTGGGCGCAGCCGCAAAAGAGCAGCGCGCCCAGTTGAAGAAGCAGCGGGCGCAGCTGGAGAAGGCCTACCGGAAGGGCCGGGCGGACGCGGCGAAACACCGCTGAAGTCGATAGGACGAATGCCCGGGCATGGTCACCATGTCCGGGCATTCGGCTTATCGGGGCCGGATCGGGCGCAGCCGCTCCAACGGCACAGTCCGTGCCACTACCGCTGCGGACACGCGGTTACTCGGGCCGGACCAAGCAGAAAGTATGTCCCACCGGGTCTGTGTACACCCGGAAGTTCTCCGTGGTCTGGATGAGGGTGGCGCCGAGGGCGAGCACCGCGGATTCGGCGACCTCCATATCGCTGACCCGGATATCCAGGTGGATCTGCTGGGATCCCGCCGGGTCGGGGAACTGCGGAGGCCGGTACTGCGGGGAGAGCTGGAAGGCCAGGCGGCGCCCCTGCGGGTCGGTCATCGCCACCCAGGTGTCGTCGCTTTCCGGCCGGACGATCTCCCCGCCGAGCAGGCCGAGATAGAACTCGGAAAGTTTCCACGGTTCCGGGCAGTCCAGCACGACTGTGCGCAAACCCTCGACACCTTCGGCGGCCATCGGTGGCCCTCCTTCCACAACCGGACAACGATCACGGCATACCCGGGCGGGCGCGGTGAAAAACGTCGCCGCTCCCCCGGTTCGCCGAGGTCGTCGCCGGTCAGGGAGTCGTCGCGACCACCTCGTAGACTTCACCCACGGCCGCGGTAAGCAGCCGTTCGGCCATTTCCTGCTTGAGCACCGTCAGCCGGGCCTCGTCTTCGGATGTCCGGCCGGTTTTCGCGCCGAGTGCGATGAACTCGTCGGTGACGAATCCCGCATCACGCAGCTGCACCCGCACGGTCCTGCCGCGGTAGCCGAATTCCCAGACATACCGGGCGAGAGTGGTCCCGCGGGAGGTCGCGGCGAGTGCGGAGTCGACGGTGAAACGATCTCCTGTGACGGCCCGCAGCGTCATCTCGATGGCGTCCCGGCCGCCCGGTCCGGGGAAAGCGGTGCGGACGGTGACCTCACGGCGCTCGACCTCGCCGAGCACGGCGACGGCCTGCTGCATGGCGCAGTAGGCGTGGGCGACGCCGCCGGGGAATCCCGGGCCGTGGTACTT
>NZ_BAFV01000018.1 GCF_000308515.1 Nocardia carnea NBRC 14403
TTTCCCTCTAGGGGCCCACTTTTGTGGGCCCCTAGAGTGCGTTCTGGGTGGGTTTTCGAGAAGATCCTCGGTCACGGGTCGCAGAAAGCCGGTGCCCGAACCCCTGGCTGGAATCGGTGAGTAACTGTCAGCCCGGACAAGTGAACGTCCGGCGACCAGCCGGAAGCGCCGTCCGGCCGTGTACTTCACCTTGGTAGTGATCGTTGCCGACGCTCCTGGAGGCGCCGGAGCGTGTATGTGATTGCGGTATCTTCTCTTTCGGTACAGTCTCCGCCGGTCGGCGTCGGCGGGGTCGTGAAATGGCGCCGGCCTCGAGGCGGTGCAAGAGAAGGGGGGCTCCGTGGCTCATCTATATGGTTCTCCGGGAAACGGTGCGTACGGTGGACCGGCATTCGGCGGGCCCGCGCCCGGGGGCGGATATCCGGGGCCACCCGGGTACGGAGGCTATCCGGGCGGCCCGCCCATGAACCCGCGGCCGCAACGGCCCACCTCCGTCGCCAGAGTGGTGATCGCGGTCGTCGTGGTACTCGGGCTCACGTTCGGTCTGGCGGGCGGCGTGTACTTCTGGGTGGAGCAGCGCAAGTCGGCTTCCGGGCCATTGGACTATCCGAAGCCCGGCACCTGTACCGATACGGTGACGCACCATATGAACGATCCGGTGAATCAGCTGGACTGTGCCCACCCACGTGCCACCGCAAAGATCGTGAAGTCCCAGGACCCGGACGACCCCGGGACCGAGGTGAATTGCACCGGTGATCAGATCCTTTACCAGTTTCATGGCAATCACTACGGCGACCACGTCTTCTTGTCTGCCTGTGGTGCCCCACACCTGTCGGTCGGCCGTTGCTACCACATGCTCCTACACAAAGCCGAGTATCGGCCGGCCTGCGGAAGCGATTCTGCGCGGCTGGTGCGGGTGCTGCCGGAGGTGTTGTCCACCGATGTGTGCGGCACGGATGTAATGGACGATACGACGGCGTACATGGCGAATTTCGTCGATGAAACCGAAGCGAAGACCTACTGCTTCGATACGCCGTGACCAAGGCCTAGACTCTGCCGGATGCGACTCGTGATTGCTCGTTGCCAGGTCGACTATGTGGGGCGGTTGACCGCTCATCTGCCGATGGCTCGCCGGCTGTTGATGTTGAAGGCGGATGGGTCGGTGCTGGTGCATTCCGATGGGGGGTCGTATAAGCCGTTGAACTGGATGAGTCCGCCGTGCTGGCTGGAGGAGCGGGAACCGGATGCGGCGGCGGGCCAGTTCAAGGAACTGTGGGTGGTGAGCAACAAGGCGGGGGAGGAGTTGCGGATCGGGATCGAGGAGATCGAGCACGATTCCAGTCATGAGCTCGGGGTGGATCCGGGGCTGGTGAAGGATGGGGTCGAGGCGCATCTGCAGGAGTTGCTGGCCGAGCATGTGCAAACCCTCGGTGCGGGGTTCAGTCTCATCCGTCGCGAGTACATGACCGCTATCGGGCCGGTCGACCTGCTGTGCCGGGACGCGGACGGGCGGACGGTCGCGGTGGAGATCAAACGGCGGGGGGAGATCGACGGGGTGGAACAGCTGACGCGCTACCTGGAGTTGCTGAACCGGGACCCGCTGTTGTCGCCGGTGGCGGGGGTGTTTGCGGCGCAGCAGATCAAACCGCAGGCGCGGACACTTGCCGAGGATCGGGGGATCCGCTGCCTGACCCTGGATTACAACGCTCTGCGCGGCACCGAGAGCAACGAATTCCGGCTCTTCTAAGCTGGAAGCCATGCCACGACGAAAACCGCGCAGCGCGCGTTACGGAGCGCAGCCGCAACGGTTGGGCACCGGGCTGGGCGATGTCTACCGCCGGACCGAAGCGGGACCCGACGGCGACGAGTACGTGGTGCGGACGGTACCCGGCGCCCGAGCGGTGAAACGGTACCGTTGCCCGGGCTGCGATCACGAGATCATGCCCGGAGTTCCGCATGTGGTGGCCTGGCCGGCCGGTAGCGGGGAGACCGACCGCCGGCATTGGCATCGGGGCTGCTGGAGTGGGCGGGGAACCCGCGGAATCACGCGACGGTGGTCCTGAGCCGGTCGACGTGCCGCCCGCTGTCGCAGCATCGGACACCCCTCGGGCTGGGGCGACAGGGAATCGTCTGCGATATGCCTCGCGGACGGCCTCCGGCCATCCGGTGACCGCCGATCCGTTGCACTACGACCACGACTTCGACCTCATCGGCGATCTCACCGGCCGGCCCATGGAATGGATCGTGCCCGGGGCCCCAGTGGGCTGAGCGGTCGAGAGCGTCTGGGGCACAGGCCGGAACACGGGGTAGTAGACCGGCGTGGCCGGGAGCTCCAGGGCGGGTGCCCCAGCCGGACTCGGGGTACCGATCGGAGGTCCGATATGAACCGGTGGGATGCGGTGACACAGCAAACTGCCCGGTGCCGGGCGCTCTGGCACCGGACATGGTCCGGAACAGGCGAGAAGGACGCCCGGCGGTAGGCCATAACGCTGCGTGGGCGGCTGCCCTGCCCGCGACACCCACACGGTGGGCGACTGCCATCGCCAGGCTGCGGACAGGCGGATTTTTCGGAGTGAGCCCGATCTGGCCAAGGCAAGGTGTGCGGTGTCTCGACATGAGGAAGGCCGCCCCCGTGGGGGCGGCCTTCGGAGTGATTTGTCGTGTCGCCGTACACGTTCCGACAGCAGCTCTGATGGAGCTCTAGTTGCTGATGTCGGCGTTTTCGCGTTCTTCGTCGACGATATCTTCCGACTCGTCTTCGGCGTTCACCTCGGGGATCGCCTTCTGGTTGTTACGGCCGGATACCGACTTGTTCTGCCCGCTGCCGATCGATTTACGCGACTGTTCGGGCACCCCGTCGAGCAGTTCGCTCTCCCGGTTGACGGCGGCCAGCATGGCGGGCACCGAATCGAGCTGACCGCGGATACCGAGCAGCTGGGCCAGGACGCGGCCACGCAGGACGCGCATCTCCTCGGCCAGTTCCTTGGCGTGCGCGATCTTGCGCTCGGAGGTCTGGGTGGCGGAGGTGATGAGGCGGTTGGCCTCGTCGGTGGCGTCCTTGATCCGCTGGGCGGCCTCGGCGCGGCTGGTGGCCTCCAGCTCCTCCATGGCGCGGGTCAGCTTGGTGCGACGCTCGGCCATGGTGACCTCGAAGTCCTGCTGCGTGGCCTTACGCTTGGCCTCGGACTCCTTGGCGAGGCGCTCGGCCTCGGCCTGGGCGGCTTCGATGATCTTCGAGGATTCGGTACGCGCATTCGCGAGGGTCTGCTCGTACTCGATTTCGAGGGCTTCGCGCTTCTCTTTGGTTTCGGCGAGCAGCGATTCGTACTTGCCGCGCATCTCCGTGGCCTGCTGCTCGGCGATGGAAACCATCTCCGCGGCCTCGGCCTGCGCCAGCGCGCGGACCTCGGAGGCCTCGTCGGAAGCCAATCGCAGCATCCGGGAGATGCGATCGCTCATCCCTTCCGCAGTGGTCGGCGGGACGGACAGCCGGTCGACTTCCTTACGGAGCTCGTCGATTTCGTCGCGGGCATCCTCCAGCTGACTGGCGAGATTGCGGGCCTGGGCGGCAGCGGCATCGCGGTCGGTGGCGGTGACCCGCAACTCGGCATCGAAACGGTCGAAATAGTTACGTACCTCGTCTTGCGCATAACCCTTGCGCACGACGGTGAAGGGCAGCGCAACGAAGCGATTGCGATCGGACTCGGGTGACGACATGGCCAACAAACTACAGCCTGAGACCGGCCCATGGTGAGCCGACCGGGAATGTTATCGGAGGTACGCCTAACGGTCCGATTACGATACTAGTGCGTAACATTCGGGTCCGGCTCGACCAACTCGACCAGCACACCGCCAGCATCCTTCGGATGGACGAAATTGATGCGCGAATCGGCGGTGCCGCGGCGGGGCGCCTCGTACAGCAAACGCACCCCGCGGTCGCGTAGATATGCGGAAACGGCGTCGATATCGGTGACCCGGAAAGCCAACTGCTGCAGGCCCGGTCCGCTGCGGTCGATGAATTTCGCGATGGTGGAGGTCGCGTCCAGCGGCGCCAGCAACTGTAGAGCAGTCGAATCGTCCTCGGCGGCGGGAGCGGACAGCATCGCTTCCTGGACACCTTGTTCGTCGTTGACCTCACGGTGGGTTTCGACCAGGCCGAGGTTCTCGGCGTACCAGACCACGGCTGTGTCCAGATCGGGTACGGCGATGCCGACGTGATCGACTGCGACGACGTAGTCGGCGGGAATGAACTCTGATGACGGGGTAGCGGTGCTCACTCTTCGAACGTAGCGCGTTCCGGTGCGCCGGCGGTGTGTACCCACCCGGAAACCGGTAAGTGATGGCGACTGCCTTCATGTCCTCGCAGGTGATCTGCGCATCCCTGTGGGCCGAACGCCGGGGTCGGCGGGTTACCGTGGAGTCGTCCGCACGATGCGTTACTCCCGGGTAGCGCGTCCGGTCGGCTTGGACGTCTCCAGGGGTCAATAGGGCCCCGACCCGCGCCGCCGGAGGCGGCGCCATAGATACAGGAGGCTTGTCGTGACCAACTCCGTGATCGTTGCCGGTGCGCGTACCCCGGTCGGCCGGCTGCTGGGTGGCCTGAAGGATTTCAGCGGCTCCGCGCTCGGCGGTGTCGCGATCGCCGGTGCCCTGGAGAAGGCCGGTGTCCGCGGCGACCAGGTCGACTACGTGATCATGGGGCAGGTGCTCACCGCCGGTGCGGGGCAGATTCCGGCGCGGCAGGCCGCGGTCGCCGGCGGTATTCCGATGGATGTTCCGGCGCTCACCCTGAACAAGGTGTGCCTGTCCGGTATCAATGCCATCGCGCTGGCAGATCAGCTGATCCGGGCGGGGGAGCACGAGATCGTGGTCGCCGGTGGCCAGGAATCGATGAGCCGCGCTCCGCATATGCTCGAGAAGAGCCGCGAGGGGTTCAAGTACGGCGATGTGACGCTGCGCGACCATATGGCCTACGACGGCCTGCACGATATCTTCACCGATCAGGCGATGGGCGCGCTCACCGAGCAGCGCAACGAGACCGATCCGGTCACCCGTGCCGATCAGGATGCCTTCGCCGCGGCCTCGCATCAGCGGGCGGCCGCCGCGTGGAAGAACGGCGTGTTCGACGACGAGGTGGTACCGGTCGAGGTGCCGCAGCGTAAAGGCGATCCGGTGCAGTTCCGCCAGGACGAAGGTATCCGCGCCGATACGACCGCGGAGTCGCTGTCGAAGCTGCGGCCTTCGTTCAGCAAGAACGGCACCATCACCGCGGGTTCGGCGTCGCAGATCTCCGACGGCGCGGCGGCGGTCGTGGTGATGAGCAAGGCCAAGGCGCAGGAGCTCGGGTTGAGCTGGATCGCCGAGATCGGTGCCGCCGGTATGGTGGCCGGCCCGGATTCGACGCTGCAGGACCAGCCGGCCAACGCGATCGCGAAGGCGTGTGCCAAAGAGGGGATCGCCCCGGCCGATCTGGATCTGGTGGAGATCAACGAAGCGTTCGCGGCGGTGGGTATCGCCTCCACCCGCGCGCTCGGGATCGACCCGGCGAAGGTCAATGTGAACGGCGGCGCCATCGCCATCGGGCATCCGCTCGGGATGTCGGGCGCGCGGATCGTGCTGCATCTGGCGCTGGAATTGAAGCGGCGCGGCGGCGGGGTCGGCGCGGCGGCGCTGTGCGGTGGCGGTGGCCAGGGTGATGCGCTGATCGTCCGGGTCTGAGCGTCCGGTATGACCGGTGTGACCGGTTCGACTACGACGCGGTGTAGTGGCTAGGGCACAATGGTGCGCATGAACTTTCTTGGTCTGCGCACCACTGCCGGCAGGTTCCGTTTCTTCGCCGTGCTCGAGGCGCTGTCCTGGCTGGGCCTGCTGACCGGAATGGCGTTCAAATACCTTCCGGAAGAGGGCAACGAGATCGGCGTGAAGATCTTCGGCCCGGTCCACGGCGGCGTTTTCGTGCTGTTCGTGCTGATCGCCCTGGTGACCGCGCGCGAGTTCGAATGGAACTGGAAGACCACCGTGCTGGCGCTGCTGTCCAGCATTCCGCCGTTCTTCACCGTGCTGTTCGAGGTGTGGGCCGTGCGTACGGGCAAGTTCGACCAGCAGGCTGCGTCCGGCACCGAGTCCGCGAAGACTCTCGCCGCCTCGTCGTGACAGACTGGAACCTGTGACTCGACCAGCACCACGCCGTCCTTCACCAGCCGCTGCCGCCGCCATGTCCGGGGCGGTGGATCTGTCCGCCCTGAAACAGCCGCCCGCGGGTGCGGCGGCTGCGGCCGGTGACCATACGGTCACCGAGGCGGATTTCGAGACCAGGGTTCTGCGCCGCTCCATGCAGGTGCCGGTCGTGGTGGCGCTGTATTCGCAGCGCAGCCCCGGCAGTATCGAATTGGTGCAGCTGCTCGAGCGGCTCGTGGGCGAGGCGAACGGCACCTGGGATCTGGCCGCCGTCGAGGCCGAGAACAATATGCGGATCGCGCAGGCCTTCGGCGTCCAGGGCATTCCCACGGTGGTCGCCGTCGCGGGTGGCCAGCCGCTCGCGGATTTCCAGGGCGGGCAGCCCGAGGATCAGGTCCGGCAATGGCTCGCCGCCGTCGTCCAGGCGGTGGAGGGCAAGCTCGAAGGCGACCCGGACGGCGAAGCGCCGGAACCGCCCGCCGATCCCCGATTCGCCGCTGCCGAAGCGCTCCTGGAACAGGGCGATTTCGCGGGTGCGGAATCGGCCTACGAATCGATCCTCTCCCAGGAACCGGCTAATGCCGAGGCCAAGGCCGCGCTGCGTCAGGTGAAATTCCTCGGACGGGCCCAGCAGCTGCCGGAAACGGCGATCGCGACCGCGGACGCGGATCCGGGCAATCTGGCGGCCGCACTGGACGCCGCCGATGTGGAGATGTTCCAGCAGCAGCCCGAGGCGGCGTTCGACCGGTTGATCGGCCTGATCAAACGGACGTCGGGTGATGAGCGGGCCACCGTGCGTACCCGGTTGGTGGAGCTTTTCGAACTGTTCGACCAGTCGGAGCCCTTCGTGGTCGCGGCCCGTCGCAAGCTGGCGACTGCCCTCTACTGACGTCGGTGCGTACCGGGCATCAGCTCGGTGTGCCTCGTTCTGACGGGATCGTGTGAGCGCTTGGTCGGCGGCGAACGGTTCCCGGCCCGTCGGCATATGCGGCCACCGGACCGCCATGGCGCCGAACGTGAACAGTTCGTACGCTCTGGGCCGAATCTGGGATGGCGCGCGACCGGTGTGAAGTAGCCGGCTGCGGCGTCTGCGGTATCGCCATCGGCCCTGCCGTTCGCGCAAGGTGAGCCTTGTGGCGGATCGCGCGGGCCCGTCGTGGTCCGGCTGCATATCCGCGAGCCTGCTGTTCGGGTGCGGGCGGAATCCAGCGTCGTCGGCTGCTCTCGGGTATCGGCCGGCCGCTGCGGCTCTTCCACGGATTCGGCACCGGTGACGGATCGACGCTCGCGAGGCCGCGGGTAAGTCGGCGACGGCCCGGCCGCCGACAGTAACGAAGTCGGACTCGGGCGGCGCTGCTGCAGTAGTTCGGCCATGGCCCCGCACACGCCCGGCGACCGAGTTCGGCGATCCGGTCCGACCGAGTTTCGGGCGCTCCGGGTATCCGGCGCGGGCAGTCCGCAGTGTACGGAACCCGCACGTCTCCCGGCTACTGGATCCGGCTATCGCCGACCGCGGTCCGGTCGGTGATGGTGGCCGCGCTATGGATGTGGCCGGTCAGCGCTGGGGGACGAGCCAGATGACGCTGAGCGGGCCCACGGTGAGTCCGGCGGATGCGGGCCGGTCGTGCAGGGGGATGGGTTCGGCGTGGACGACGCCGAGGTTTCCGGCGCCGGTTCCGCCGTACTCGAGGGCATCGGTGTTCAGGATTTCCAGCCAGGGGCCGGGGACCGGCAGGCCGATCCGGTAATCGGTGTAGGTGTTTCCGGAGAAGTTGCAGAGGCAGGCGACGACGCTGCCGTCGGCGGCGTGCCGTAGGAAGGCCAGGACATTGGCGTCGCGGTCGTCGCTGTTGATCCAGGAATGGCCGCCGGGGGTGGTGTCCTGACTCCACAGGGCCGGGTGTTCGCGGTAGCCGCGGTTGAGGTCGGCGACCAGAAGCTGGATACCGCGGTGCAGCGGGTTGTCCAGTTCGTGCCAGTCGAGGCTGTGATCGTGCCACCATTCGCGGTAGTGGCCGAACTCCTGACCCATGAACAGCAGCTGTTTACCGGGATGGGCCCACATGTAGGCCAGTAGTGCGCGGACGCCGCCGGCCTTGGCGAACTCGTCGCCTGGCATCCGGGTCCACAGGGTGCCTTTGCCGTGCACGACCTCGTCGTGACTGATGGGCAGCACGTAGTTTTCGCTCCACGCGTACATCAGCGAGAAGGTGATCTCGTTGTGGTGCCAGGCGCGGTGCACGGGGTCGCGGCTCAGATAGCCGAGGGTGTCGTGCATCCAGCCCATATTCCATTTCATGGTGAACCCCAGGCCGCCGACCTCGGTCGCCCGGGTGACACCGGGCCAGGTGGTGGATTCCTCGGCGATCGTCAGCACACCCGGATACGAGCCGTGCAGGCTTTCGTTCAGTTCGGCGAGGAAATCGACCGCCTCCAGATTCTCCCGGCCGCCGTGGATATTCGGCTCCCACCCGCCGTCGGCGCGGCCGTAGTCCAGGTAGAGCATGGCGGCGACCGCGTCGACCCGCAGCCCGTCGATATGGAACTCCTCGACCCAATAGCGGGCGTTGGCGACCAGGAAGTTGCGGACCTCGGGGCGGCCGTAGTCGAAAACGTAGGTGCCCCACGCGGGTTGTTCACCGCGGCGTGGGTCGGGATGTTCGTAGAGCGGGGTGCCGTCGAATCGGGCCAATGCCCAGGCGTCGCGAGGGAAATGCCCCGGCACCCAGTCGAGGATGACGCCGATCCCGTCGGCGTGCATCCGGTCGACGAAGGCACGGAAATCGTCCGGGCTGCCGAACCGTGCGGTGGGGGCGTAGTAGGAGGTGATCTGATAACCCCACGAGCCGCCGAAAGGGTGCTCGGCCATCGGCAGCAGTTCCACATGGGTGAATCCGAGGCGGCGCACATATTCGCTGAGCTGTTCGGCGAGTTCGCGGTAGCCCAGACCCGGCCGCCACGACGCGAGATGTAGTTCGAACACACTCAGTGGTGCGCGCGCCGGATCGGTGTGCGCTCTGTCGGTGAGCCAGCGCTGATCGGTCCAGCTGTGCCGGGTCGCCGTGACGACGGACGCGGTGGCCGGGGGGAGTTCGGTGGCGAACGCGAGGGGGTCGGCATGGTCGGCGGCGCGGCCGTCGGCACCGTACACGCGGTATTTGTAGCGATCGCCGGGTGCGGAGCCGGGGACGAAAACCTCCCAGACACCCGAACTGCCGAGGGCGCGCATCGGCCAGGTACCGCCCTGCCAGTGGTCGAAATCGCCGAAAACGGTGACGCCGCGGGCATTGGGGGCCCACACCGCGAACGACACGCCGGTGACCTCGCCGTCCAGGCCCGGATAACGGCGGGGATGCGCACCGAGTACCTCCCACAACCGCTGATGGCGGCCTTCGCCGATCAGATGCAGGTCGAGGTCGCCGAGGGTCGGTAGGTGGCGGTAGCCGTCGGCGAGCACCGTGGTCGGGTGGTGCGGGTAGGCGGTGACGACCCGGTAGTCCAGCAGTTCCGGGTAGGGGAGGGTGCCGCCGAAAACCCCGTGGCCCAGCGCAGCCAGCCGATGCTCGGCGCCGCCGACCCGGATCGATACCGATTCCGCTTCCGGCCGCAGCACCCGCACGATCGTGCCGTCCGGGGCCGGGTGGGCGCCCAGCACGGTATGCGGATCGGGATGGCTGCCCGCGGCCAGCAGCAGCAGATCGCGCCGGTTCACCGCAGCGTCCGCCGGTAGGCCAGGCCGGCGCGGGCATGATGCGGCACCGGCGGCAGGGCGATGACGTGGGCGACCGCGCGGGCCGGATCCAACCGGATGTAGTTGGTCTGCGCCCAGTGGTACTCCTCGCCACTGATCTCGTCGTGGACCACCGGACGGTCGTGCCATTCGCGGCCGATGGCGGGCAGGTCCAGGGAGAGCATGCCCTGTTCGGTGGTGAACGGGTTCAGGTTCACCACCACCAGAACGGCGTCACCGGTCGCCGGGTCGACCTTCGAATACGCCAGCAGATTGTCGTTGTCGATGTGGTGGAAATGCAGGCAGCGCAGCTGCCGCAGCGCCGGGTGGCGGTGGCGGATCTCGTTGAGCCTGGTCAGCCAGGGCTCCAGGGATTCACCGCGGGCCCGGGCGTCGGCGAACGGGCGGGGGCGTAGTTCGTACTTCTCCGAATCCAGGTATTCCTCGCTGCCGGGGCGCACAGGTTGGTGTTCGTAGAGCTCGTAACCGGAGTACACACCCCAGCTCGGGGCGAGGGTGGCGGCGAGCACGGCGCGGATCGCGAACATGCCCGGACCGCCGTGCTGGAGACTTTCGTGCAGGATATCCGGGGTGTTGACGAACAGGTTGGGGCGCGCCTCGTCGGCTTTCGCGGCGAGTTCGCGGCCGAACTCGGTCAGTTCGTGTTTATGGGTGCGCCAGGTGAAATAGGTGTAGGACTGGCTGAAACCGCGCCGAGCCAAACCGTACAGGCGGGCCGGATAGGTGAATGCCTCCGACAGCAGCACCACATCCGGGTCGGTACGGCGGACCGCGGTGATCAGCCATTCCCAGAAATCCGCCGGTTTGGTGTGCGGGTTGTCGACCCGGAAGATCTTCACTCCCAGCCCGATCCAATACCGCACTACCCGCAGGACCTCGGCGTACAGGCCGTCGGGGTCGTTGTCGAAATCGAGGGGATAGATGTCCTGGTATTTCTTCGGCGGGTTCTCGGCGTAGGCGATCGTGCCGTCCGGCAGGGTCGTGAACCATTCGGGGTGTGCGGTGACCCACGGGTGATCGGGTGCGCACTGCAACGCCAGATCCAGGGCCACCTCGAGCTTCAGGCCTGCGGCGGCGCGGACGAACGCCGCGAAATCGGCTTCGGTACCGAGCTGCGGGTGGAAGGCATCGTGCCCGCCCTCGGCCGCGCCGATCGCCCACGGCGAACCGATATCGCCGGGTCCGGCGGTGAGGGCGTTGTTGCGGCCCTTGCGGTTCACTCGGCCGATCGGATGGATCGGCGGCAGGTAGACCACATCGAAACCCATCGCGGCGATACGGGGCAGCTCGGTCGCCGCGGTGACCAACGTGCCGTGGACAGCATTGCCGTCGGAATCGCGGCCGCCGGTCGAGCGGGGAAAGAATTCGTACCAGGCGCCGGTGAGCGCGCGCGGCCGTTCCACCAGCACCGAGAACTGCGGGCCGCGCGTCACCAGATCCCGCAGCGGGTTCGCGCGCAGGATCTCGGCCACCTCATCGGTGAACGCCGGCGCGACCCGGGCGGGTAGCGGTTCGGACCCGCGTAGTGCCGCCGCCACCGCCCGCAACCGCTCGAACTGCTTCTTACCGACCGCCTGCGCCGCCCGGTCGAACAGGCGCGCGCCGATCTCCAGATCGTTGGCCAGATCGGGGGCGCTCTGGCCGACCGCCAGTTTCGCTTCGACCGCCGACCGCCAGGTCGCGATCGAATCCGCCCAGCCCTCTATCCGGTAATGCCATAACCCGGGCCGATCGGGAGTGAAGATGCCGTTGAACACGTCGGGGTCGTAGTCGGGCGTCATCGGCACCCGCAGGGAGCGCGTCGACCCCGGTGCGCGGACCGCCAGGCTCGCGCCGACGCATCCGTGGCCGTCGCGCCATACGACGGCCCGCACCGGGAACACTTCCCCGACCACCGCCTTCGCCGGATAACCTCCGGGGATATGCGGGGCGGTGTCATCGATGGCGATGCGGCCGGTCATCCACACCACAATATTTGCGCCGCCTCCGGCGCCGCAGGTTCGGGGCCCTATTGGGTCTCGAACCATGGGGGTGGGCCGATGTTGTGTGCACCGAGAGGGCGGTCATGTTCGGTGGTGATCATGAATCGTGGTCGTTTGCCGGAATGCAGCCGCCCGGCCACGGCGACCTCCGCGCAGGGACCGAGGGGGTGCAAAACCCCGCGCGCCGCAGGCGCGCCAGAATTACAGCATGAAGGCACTGCGTCGGTTCACCGTCCGCGCCCAACTGCCGGAGCGTTTGGCCGCGCTGGGCGAGTTGTCGACCAATCTGCGCTGGTCCTGGCATGGCCCGACGCAGGATGTATTCGCCGCACTGGACCCCGTGCGGTGGGCGCAGATCGGGCACGACCCGGTACGGATGCTGCAGGAAGTGCCGGCCGGGCGGCTGGCCGACCTCGCCGACGATGCCGAGTACTGCGCGTCGCTGGATGCGGCGGCTGCGGATCTGCGGGACTACCTGGATCGGCCCGGGGCGGATTTCGGGGTGCGGGGGATCGCGTACTTCTCGATGGAGTTCGGGGTCAGTGAGGTGCTGCCGAACTATTCCGGTGGTCTCGGGATCCTGGCCGGGGATCATCTGAAGGCGGCGTCGGATCTGGGTCTGCCGCTGATCGCGGTCGGGCTGCTCTACCGGTCGGGGTATTTCCGGCAATCGCTGAGCGCCGACGGTTGGCAGGTCGAACGGTATCCGGCGCTCGACCCGCAGGGGTTGCCACTGCGGCCGTTGACCGCCGACGGGTCGCCGGTCCTGGTGCATGTGGCGATGCCGGATCGGCGGGTGCTGGCGGCGCGGGTGTGGATCGCGCAGGTGGGCCGGGTCCCGCTGCTACTGCTGGATTCCGAGATCGCCGCCAACGACCCGGATCTGCGTGCTGTGACCGACCGGCTCTACAGCGGCGACCAGGACCACCGGATCGAACAGGAGATCCTGGCCGGTATCGGGGGTGTGCGGGCGGTGCGGGCCTACACCGCGGCGGCCGGTCTCCCGGATCCGGAGGTGTTCCATATGAACGAGGGGCACGCGGGGTTTCTCGGGCTCGAACGGATTCGCGAATATCTCGCTGCCGGGCACGATTTCGATACCGCGCTGGCCGCGGTGCGGGCCGGGACCGTGTTCACCACCCACACCCCGGTCCCCGCCGGTATCGACAGGTTCCCGGTATCGCTGGTGCACCGGTATTTCGGGGGATCGGCGGGCGAGGCGGATTCGCCGCTGCTGCCCGGTATCGGTGTGGACCGCATCATCGGGCTGGGCCGGGAAGCCGATCCGTCGGTGTTCAATATGGCGCATATGGGGTTGCGTCTCGCGCAGCGCGCCAACGGTGTATCGCGGCTGCACGGGGAGGTGAGCCGGGAGATGTTCAACCCGCTGTGGCCCGGTTTCGATACCGCCGAGGTGCCGATCGGTTCGGTGACCAACGGTGTGCACGCTCCCACCTGGGCGGCGCGGGAATGGGGTGAGCTGCCCGACGGTGCCGGTGGGTGGGCCGAGCTCGGTGAACTGGCGCCGGAGCGGCTGTGGGGGGTCCGGAACGCTCTGCGCGCGACCCTGGTCGCGGAGGTGCGACGGCGGCTGCGTGAATCGTGGTTGCAGCGTGGTTCCGCGGACGCCGAGTTGTCATGGGTGGACAGTGTTTTCGACCCGCAGGTACTCACCGTCGGTTTCGCGCGGCGGGTACCCACCTATAAGCGGCTGACGCTCATGCTGCGCGACCCGCAGCGGCTGCGCGCCCTGCTCCTGGATCCCGACCGTCCGGTGCAGTTGGTGGTGGCGGGTAAGAGCCACCCCGCCGACGAAGGGGGGAAGGCGCTCATTCAGCAGGTGGTGCGTTTCGCCGACGACCCGGCCGTCCGGCACCGGATCGTTTTCCTGCCCGATTACGACATGTCCATGGCCCGCTACCTGTACTGGGGCTGTGATGTGTGGCTGAACAATCCCCTGCGACCGCTCGAGGCCTGCGGAACCTCGGGTATGAAATCGGCGCTGAACGGCGGCCTGAACCTGTCCATCCGGGACGGCTGGTGGGACGAGATGTTCGACGGCGAGAACGGCTGGGCGATCCCGTCCGCCGACGGTGTCGGCGAAGAACGGCGCGATGATCTGGAGGCGACCGCGCTCTACGACCTGATGGAACGTACCGTCGCTCCCCGGTTCTACGAACGCGATACGCACGGTCTGCCGGTGCGCTGGCTCGAAATGGTGCGCCACACCCTGCGCACCCTCGGTCCGAAGGTGCAGGCCGACCGGATGGTGCGCGACTACGCGCAGCAGTACTACGTCCCGGCCGCGGCAGCGTACCGGCGGGTCACCGAATCGGAGCTGCGCGGTGCGCGGGAGCTCGCGGAGTACCGGAACCGGGTGACGCACGCCTGGCCGCGGGTACGAGTGCTCCGTGCCGACGCCACCGGCCTGCCCGACACCCCCGTGCCCGGTGCGCCCCTGTCGCTGACCGCGCGCGTGGACCTGGGTGGGCTCGCGCCACAGGATGTGGTGGTGCAGGTGGTGCTGGGCCGGGTCTCGCCCGATGGCGAGCTGTACGACACCACCCTCGCCACGATGTCTTCGACCGGTCGGGAGACTCCCGAATCCACCGTGGAGGTGTTCACGGTCGACACCCCGATACCGCTGCCGGGGTCGATCGGCTATACGGTCCGCGTGCTACCCGCCCATGAACTGTTGTCCTCGCACGAGGAGCTGGGTTTGGTCGCGAACGCATGAGTTGCGTCATATGGCTCGGCGCGGGGTGAGCCCGGGTAGTGCCTCGCTGGGCGAGTAGGGCGGGCTCGTCGTAGCGCGCACCGGATTCAGACCCGTCGTCGTGGTCGGATTCGGGCACGCACGAACTTTCATGTATGCCTCCGGAACCGAGTGCGGCCGGGCGTTACAGGATTCGGGGTTTGCAGTCTGTGATTGCGGCCGTCGCCAACGCGCTACCGAGCGGCCGGTCCGGCGGGCGCGGGCGCGCGGTGCGACTTCGGTTCGTAACAAGTTTCCGATACCGTTCCACTGGCGCTGACCTGCGTCTAACCGCACCGGGGTGGGCGGCAACCGCCGGGACGGAGTTTCGCTAGCCGACTGGAGATGCCATGGCCACAGGTCTTCTGACCCGGACTCGCGGACGGGTGGATTCGTTCTTCGGAATCGGAATCCACGGCTCGACCATGCGACGTGAGTTGATGGCGGGGACCGTGACGTTCCTGGCGATGTGTTACGTCCTCGCGGTCAACCCTTCCATCCTCGGCGACCAGGGCGACCTCGGCGCGCAGGGCATCCCCACGCAGGCGGTGTTCACCGCGACCGCGGTGGCAGCGGTGGTCGGGACGCTCGTGATGGGACTGTGGGCGCGGTATCCGGTCGCGCTCGCACCCGGGATGGGTTTGAACGCGTTCTTCGCCTATTCGGTGGTGCTCGGGATGGGGATCCCGTGGCAGGTCGCGTTATCGGGGACGCTGCTGTCCGGTGTGATCTTCTTCGTGCTCGCGGTCACCAAGATTCGCGAGAAGATCCTGAACGCGATCCCGTTGCAGTTGAAACTGGCCGTGGCGGCCGGGGTGGGGACCTTCGTCGCGTTCCTGGGGCTGAAAAACGCGGGCATCGTGGTGGACAATTCGTCGACCCTGGTCGGGCTCGGTGATTTCACCCAGGGCACCACGGTACTGGCGTTGTTCGGGCTCGTGCTCACCGTCGTCTTCCTCGTCCGGGGCTGGCACGGCGCGGTGCTGTACGGCATCGTCGCGACGGCGGTGATCGGCATGATCACCGGCCTGGTGGATATCCCCGACGGGGTCGTTTCTGTGCCGCAGGGTCTCGATGAGACCTTCGGGCAGGCGCTGGTCCATTTGCCCGACGCGTTCACCGCCCAGATGGCGGTGGTGGTGCTGACAATGTTGTTCGTGGATTTCTTCGATGCGTCCGGCACGCTGATCGGGGTGGCGAACCAGGCGGGTCTGCTGAACGCGAAGGGGGAGCTGCCGCGGGCGTCGAGTGCGCTGTCGGCCGATGCGGTGGGCACGGTGGCAGGTGCGGTGATCGGAACGTCCACCACCACGGCCTATGTGGAATCGACGGCCGGTGTCTCGGCCGGCGGCCGGACCGGGCTCACCGCGGTGGTGACTGCCGCCTGGTTCGCGGTGGCCATGTTCTTCTTCCCGATATTCGCGGTGGTGGCGGGTTCGGGTGCGGTGACCGCGGCGGCGCTGATCGTGGTCGGGGTGCTCATGGCGCGTTCACTCGGTGATATCGACTGGAGCCGTTTGGAGTTCGCGGTCCCGGCGTTCATCACGATCATCATGATGCCGCTGACGTATTCGATCGCCAACGGTCTGGCCATGGGGATGATCTTCTATCCCGTAGTGATGGTGGCGCGCGGCCGGTTCCGGGAAGTGCATCCGGTGATGTGGGTGCTGACGGTGATCTTCCTCGCGTACTTCTTCCTGCTCGCGGAATAGCCCGAAACGTGGCAAGGTTAGGCTAACCTGGCCGCGTTGACCGGAGTTCGTTCGTCCGTCTCCCGGCCGGGAAACTGCGACAACGAGGGGTTCCCATGACTGCCGATACGACGCTCGAACGCGCCGCCACGACCCAGGGTGAGTCGATATCCGCTGATACCGGCCTGCTGATCCTGCGGCTGGTCTTCGGCCTGTTGTTCGCCGCCCACGGCGCACAGAAACTGTTCGGCTGGTTCGGCGGTGAGGGGCTGGCGGCGAACAACGCGGGATTCGAGAAGATGGGATTCGAGCCGGGCACTGTGTTCGGCACGGTGGCCGGGCTGAGCGAATTCGTGGGTGGCCTGCTGCTCGCGCTGGGGGCCTTCACCCCGCTGGCGGCGGCAATCGTGCTGGGCACCGGAATCGTCATCGTCAACACGGGTTTCGGCAAGGGATTGCTCGGCGGCTACGAGATGGGTTTGCTGTTCGCGGTGGTCGCCTTGGCGGTCGCCTTCACCGGACCTGGGCGGTTTGCGGTGGACTACGGTCGCCCGTGGGCGCGCACCGGCTTGACGTGGGGTGTGATCTCGGTGGTCACCGCGGTGGTGGCGGCCGCCGTCACGTTGATCGGCAAAGCGGTCCTATAGCGCGGTTATCGGTGCAGCAGGCATCAGACCGTTGCGGCTGAGTCCAGGCGGTGCAGGGCCTTCAGCACGACTTCCGGGTCGGCGGTTTCCCAGTACGGGGGCAGTGAGGCGCGTAGGTAACCGCCGTAGCGTGCGGTGGCGAGGCGCGGATCGAGGATCGCCACGACGCCGCGATCGTCGACGCTGCGCAGCAGGCGCCCGGTGCCCTGGGCCAGCAGGAGGGCGGCGTGACTGGCGGCGATGGTGAGAAAGCCGTTGCCGCCACGGGATTCGACCGCGCGCTGACGGGCCGCCAGCAGCGGATCGTCGGGGCGAGGGAAAGGGATGCGGTCCAGGATCACCAGGCTCAGCGACGGGCCGGGGACATCGACTCCCTGCCACAGCGAAAGGGTGCCGAACAGGGAGGTTTCCGGGTCGTCGGCGAATTTGCGCACCAAGGCGCCGGTGGAATCCTCACCCTGGCACAGGATCGGAGTCTTCAGCCGGGAACGCAGTGCTTCGGTGGCCGATTTCGCGGCGCGCATGGACGAGAAGAGCCCCAGCGTGCGTCCGCCCGCGGCCGAGACCAGCCGTTCGATCTCGTCGAGATAGGCCGGGGGCAGTCCATCCCGCCCCGGGGCGGGCAGATGTTTAGCGACATAGAGGATCCCGGATTTCGCGTGGTCGAACGGCGAACCCACATCCAGCGAGGACCAGCGGACGGTAGCGGTATCCGCGGGGGCCTCCGCGCCGTTGGCCAGCGCGGGATCGACCTTGCCGCCGGATTCGGGCGGTAGGCCCCAGGTGCGGGCCAGACCGTCGAACGTTCCGCCGATCTGCAGGGTAGCCGAGGTCAGGATGACCGTGGCCGTTCCGAACAACTGGCTGCGCAGCAACCCGCCGACGGCCAGCGGTGCCATATGCAGTGAGCGGCGGGTGACGCCGCGGATCTCGTCGGCCGACAGCCACACCACATCGCGGCGCGCCGCCGGATCGGGTTCGTCGAAAGCGGTGAGAGCGCGGACCGCGCTGTCGTGGATCTCCTCGACCGCGGCCACGGCCATATTCCGGCCGGCGGCGGCCTCGGGATCGGACCCCGGTGCGGCGGAACCCTGCGGGTTGAGCGCGGTGCGCGCGTTCCAGGCGGCATCCCGGATGAGGGCGAGTACCTGGCCGATCCCGCCGGGCAGTGCCTCCCAGCGGTTCGGGCCGAGATCCTCGAGGGCGCCGTGCCACGCTTCGGCGGCCGCCTCGAGCCGATCGACCTCCTGCTCGTCGATGAGTTTGGCGCAGCGCCGGGCGGCGGCGCTGATGGCTGTTGCCGACAGTTCGGCGGTCGCGACACCGGTGACCCGGTCGACCAGTTCGTGCGCCTCGTCCACGACCACCACATCGTGTTCCGGTAGCACCTGGATACCGCTGATGGCGTCGATGGCCAGCAGTGCGTGGTTGGTGACGACCACATCGGCCTGCGCGGATTCGGCGCGGGCGCGTTCGGCGAAACAATCCTGACCGAACGGGCAGCGGGATTTACCCAGGCATTCCCGTGACGAGACGCTGACCTGCCGCCAGGCGCGGTCGCTGACGCCGGGGGCGAGTTCGTCGCGGTCGCCGGTTTCGGTATCGGAGGCCCATTCGTTGAGCCGTTTGACCTCGCGGCCGAGCCGCGAGACCGCGAAAGCGTCGAACAATTCGGCTTCGGCCGGTTCCTCCGGGATGGCGCTGTTGATTTTGTTCAGGCAGAGATAGTTGTTGCGGCCCTTGAGGATCGCGAATTCCGGAGCCCGCCCGAGCGGTTTCGCCAGGGCCTGCGCCAGCCGGGGCAGATCCCGGTCCACCAGCTGCCGTTGCAGGGCGATGGTGGCGGTGGAGACCACTACTGTGCGCCCGGTGCGGACCGCGTGCCGCAGGCTGGGCACCAGATAGGCCAGGGATTTGCCGGTGCCCGTACCGGCCTGGACCGCGAGATGGCGTTTGGTCTCGATGGCATCGTCCACCGCGGCCACCATGGTCATCTGACCAGGGCGTTCCTTACCGCCGAGTGCGGTTACGGCGGTCGCCAGCAGGGTCGATACGGGCGGGAGTTCGGGCACTCGGGCAGCCTACTGCGCCCCACCGACACCCGTGCGCGCAGTCGCGAACCCCGCGGTGTCGAGTGGTGGGTGTCGCCCTTCACAGTGATCTTACTCGGCAGTAAGGTCGGATCATGGCGTGGAAACCCGATCAGATGCCCGACCAGCGCGGGCGCACTTATGTCGTCACCGGAGCCAACGGTGGCCTCGGCGCCGAGACCACCAAGGTCCTGGCCGGTAAAGGGGCCACCGTGGTGATGGCCTGCCGCAACACCGAGAAGGCCCGCGAGGTCGCCGACAGTATCGGTGGAGATCTCCAGGTTCGCCGGCTCGACCTGGCCGATATGTCCTCGATCCGCGAATTCGCCGAGGCCACCGGTGAATTCGATGTACTGGTCAACAACGCGGGCCTGATGAATGTGCCGTTCTCGCGGACCGTGGACGGTTTCGAAACCCAGTTCGGAGTGAACCACCTCGGGCATTTCGCTCTCACCGGGCTGTTGCTGGACCGGATGCGCGACCGGGTGGTGACCCTCGCCAGTATCGCCCACAAACAGACACCGAAACTGTGGATCGACGACCTGAACTACGAGAACCGGCGCTACCAGCGCAACCTCGCCTACGCGCAGGCCAAACTGTCCAACCTGATGTTCGCCCGCGAACTACAGCGCCGCCTGGCGGCGGCCGGCTCACCGAAACGGTCCTACGGGGTGCATCCCGGGGTATCGGCCACTGAACTGTTCACCCGCACCGAGACCCCACTCGATCTGGTCAGCAAACCGGTGATCCGGCTGGTCGGGCACGCCCCGGCCAAGGCGGCGCATTCCACCTTGTTCGCGGCGACGATGCCGGATGCCGATCCGCAGACCTACTGGGGTCCGACCCGGCTGTTCCAGTCCCAGGGCCCCGTGGCGGCCTCCCCGTCGACCCGGTTGTCGAAGAACACGGGCCTGTGGCGGCGGTTGTGGGAAGAGTCGGAGCGGATGACCGGAGTCGTCTACGACCTCTGACCGGCGCCGACAGCCGCCCGCGCGACGCACACCTCACACTACGGCCGGTGTAGTAGACGGGTACCGTGGTAGGCGTGCCCGAAACCTCCCGCCGTACCGTGCACCGCCCGGCTCTGATCGTCCTGGCGGTTGTGCTCGCGGTAGCAGCGCTGGCATTGGGCTGGTGGCAGATGGAGCGGTTCTCCTCGGCCAGCGGGACAGCGCAGAACCTCGGCTATGCGATGCAGTGGCCACTGTTCGGCGCTTTCGCGCTCTTTGCCTACTTCCGCTTCGTGCGGTTGGAACAGGAAGCCGGGGTGGAGGATGCCGAATCCACGAACCCGGCCACGAACTCGGCGGGCACAGGCGGCGAAGCGGGATCGACGACAGCGACCGGTGCCGAACCGGCCGCCGACGACGAATCGGCACCGTCCGGCCGCCGGCGCAGCACCGCTGTCCGGGAACCGCGCGAGATTCCTGCCGGTTTCCTGCCGGAACGGCCGCGAGCCGCCCGCGACGCCGATCCGGTGCTCGCCGAATACAACAGCTACCTCGCCCGGTTGAACGCCGGCGACCAAGCGGGCAGCGAAGCCCGCGATCCCGAGAGGAGCGCCGGTTGACCGCCAGCGAGAAAACCACCGTCGCCGCCGAGCCCGCGCGGCCCGCCGGCGACCGCAAGATCGCGGGTGCGCTGCTGCGCTACCGCGTGCTCGCCTGGGTCACCGGTCTGTGGCTGCTGCTGCTCACCGCCGAGATGATCGCGCAGTACGGGTTCGGCGTGGATACCCCGTCGTGGATCGCGCTGGTACACGGCTGGGCGTACTTCATCTACCTGATCCTCACCGCCGACCTAGCAGTCAAGGTGCGCTGGCCGATCAAACGCACTATCGGCACCCTGCTGGCGGGCACGATCCCGCTGCTGTCGTTCTTCGTCGAGCACCGCAATACTCAGCAGGTCAAACGCGACTTCGGCGTCTGATCGGCCCCTCTCGCAGACCGGACGAAATGTGGCCTCCGGTCGGGCTCGTTCTGCTCAGTCGGCCAGCCGAGTGAGTGCCGGCAGCAGTTCGGCCAGCGCGCGGCCGCGGTGGGAGGCCGCATCCTTCTGCGCCGGGGTGAGCTGAGCTGCGCTGAGCTCGCCGCCCTCGGGCTGGAACAGCGGGTCGTAGCCGAAGCCGCCGTCGCCCTGCGGTGCGCGCGCGATGGTTCCGGGCCATTCGCCGCGCACTACGGTCTCCGCGCCGTCCGGTAGCACCAACGCGCAGGCCGAGACGAAGTACGCGCCACGGCGATCGTCGGGGACATCGGTGAGCTGGGCCAGCAGCAAGGCGTTGTTCGCGGCATCGTCGCCGTGCCGCCCGGCCCAGCGGGCCGACAGGACACCCGGCATCCCGTTCAACGCGTCCACCGCGAGCCCGGAATCGTCGGCGATACACGGCAACCCGGTCGCCACGGCACCGTCGCGCGCCTTGGCCAGCGCGTTCTCCTCGAAGGTCGCCCCGGTTTCCGGTGCCTCCGGGTATTCCGGGACATCGTCGAGCCCGACGATCTCGAGCCCGGCGACGCCGGCCTCGTCCAGGATCCGGCGCAGCTCGTTCAGTTTCTTGGCGTTGCGGCTGGCCAGCAGAACGCGGCGGGTCATTACTTCTTCTTCGCCGGTTCCGGAGCTTCGGGCAGCACACCCGGATAGGGCAGCGCCAGCGCTTCCTTCTGCACCGCGAACAGTTGCTCGCAGCCCGCGAGCGCGGAATCCAGGAGCTTGTCGAGGGTGGAACGCGGGAAGGTCGCGCCTTCGCCGGTGCCCTGGATTTCCACCAGGGTGCCGGTATCGGTGGCGACAACGTTCATATCGACCTCGGCGCGCGAATCCTCCTCGTAGGGCAGGTCCAGCCGGACCCGGCCGTCCACGACCCCGACGCTGACCGCGGCGATCGAGCAAGAGATCGGCTGCGGATCGGCCAGTCCGCCCGCGGCACCGAGGTAGGTGACGGCATCGGCGAGCGCGACGTAGGCGCCGGTGATGGCGGCGGTGCGGGTACCTCCGTCGGCCTGCAGGACATCGCAGTCGACGGCGATGGTGTTCTCACCGATGGCGGCCAGGTCGATACAGGCGCGCAGGGAGCGGCCGACCAACCGGCTGATCTCCTGGGTACGTCCGCCGACCTTTCCCTTGACCGATTCCCGGCTGCTGCGGGTGTGGGTCGCGGCCGGCAGCATCGCGTACTCGGCGGTGAGCCAGCCCAGACCGGAATCACGCCGCCACGGCGGTACGCCCTCGGTGACGCTGGCCGTGCACATCACCCGCGTCTGCCCGAACTCGACCAGCACCGAACCGGCCGGATGCGTGGTGAAACCTCGGGTTATCCGTACCTCGCGGAGCTCGTCGTCCGCCCTGCCATCGGCTCGTCTCGACACGCGCTCAGCGTAGTGGGGTCCCCGTGCCGGCATCCGCCGGGGTCGCAGCGTTCGACCGCCGCGCCGGACCCGGTGACCCCGCGCCGACGGAGCCGGCGCCGAAATTACAGCTCGAAGGACTCGCCCGGTGTCACGGCGTGTACGGGGCCGGTGAATTCCGCCTTCGCTTCGGCGATGACGTCTTCGCGGGAAGTCCACGGCGGGATATGGGTGAGAAGTAGTTCCCCGACTCCCGCCGCGGCCGCGATCCGGCCGGCTTCGGTGCCCGAAAGATGGATGCCTTCGGGGCGGTTCGCCGGATCGTGGGTCCAGGAGGCCTCGGCCATGAGAACGTCCGCGCCCTGGGCCAGTTCCTGAACCGCCGAGCAGACGGCGGTATCACCGGTGTAGACGAAGGTGCGCCCGGCGGCGGTGACGATACGCAGTCCGTAGGACTCCGGCGGATGGAACATACGGCGCGCGGTGATGGTGTGACCGGGACCGAACTCGACCGTTTCCCCCTCGGCCCATGCGCGGAAATCGATCACATCGGACCAGTCGTCGCATTCGCCACCGATCTCGGCGGAAGCGTTACCGATCCGCACCGGCGCATCCGACGGACCACGCACGATGGCCTGCCCGGTGGGCGGCGTCGGGTGGTAGCGCCGCCAGACCAGCAGGCCCGGCAGATCCAGGCAGTGGTCGGCGTGCAGGTGGGTGAGGAAGATGTCGACCTCGCCCGGATCGGCGTATCGCTGCAGCGCGCCGAGGATCCCGGGACCGAAATCGATGATCACCGGCGACATATCCGGGCCGGTGAGCAGATAACCCGACGCTGGGGAATCCGGGCCGGACACGCTGCCCGAGCACCCGAGGACCGTGAGGCGCATGCTCCCATGCTGCCACGATGTTTCCCGATTCAAGACCGCATCCCCCGAAAATACTGGCCGCATCCACGGTCACCGGGGTGGGACGGCTGCCCCGGTGCGCAGTTGCCGGCGGTGTCGACGTTCATCACTGGAGAGTACCCAGCCGGCGATCAGTCCACCCATTGCGCCGAAAAGGTGTCCCTGCCAGGAGATTCCATCTTGACCTGGGAGAACACCCCATAGTAGGGAGCCGTAGAAGACGAGTACCACGACGCCGAGAACGATCTGGCCGATCCGGCGGGCGAACCAGCCGCGGCAGATGAGGTAGGTGAGCCAGCCGAAGACCAGCGACGATGCGCCGATATGTACGGAGTTCGTCCCGCCGGTGAGCCAGGTGCCCACGCCTGCGACGAGCCAGACGATCCCGGTGGCGGCGAGCCCGCGGCCGATACCGGTGGCCAGCGTCAGGAAGCCGAGGATCAGCACCGGCAGCGTGTTGCCGATCAGATGGTCCCAGCTGCCGTGCAGCAGCGGAGCGAACAGGATGCCGTCGAGGCCGTCGACGACGCGCGGTTCGATCCCCGCGGTGCAGTCGATGCAGTAGTCGATGATCGAATCCACCGATTCGATCAGATACAACAGGACGACGAACGCGGCCATCAGCACCGCGGCCCGCCCCCAGTCCCGTCCGGCGGTGAAACGCGGCCGCCCGGTGGGGGCGGCCGATCCGCCGCCGGAGGTCGGCCGGAGCGCAGAAATACGATCGGGGTCGAACGAAGCGCCCAGGGGTGCGCCACCGGTCATGACGATCCTCCTGTAATTCGGCGCCGCCTCCGGCGACGCGAGCCGGAGCGTTACCGAGTCTACCGAGGCTGTCGCCGGGTGGCGGCGGCTTGCAAGTTCGGGTACTGGCCGCCGCCGCGGGCAACTCAAGCCCAGAGTTGTCCTTCCAGACGTTCCTCGGCTTCTTCGAGAGTGCCGTCGTAGGCGCCGGTGGACAGGTATTTCCAGCCGCCGTCGGCGACGACGAAGGCGATATCTGCTCGTTTACCGGCCGCGGCGACCTTGCGGGCCACGCCCAGCGCCGCGTGCAGGATCGCACCGGTGGAGATCCCGGCGAAAATACCCTCTTCCAGCACCAGCTCCCGGGTCCGGCGGACCGCATCGTACGGACCGACGGAGAACCGGCTGGTGAGAACCGATTCGTCGTACAGCTCCGGGATGAAACCCTCGTCGATGTTGCGCAGTCCGTAGACGAGTTCCCCGTACCGGGGCTCGGCGGCGACGATTTCGATACCGGGGACCTTCTCCCGCAGGAACCGCCCGGTGCCCATCAGCGTGCCGGTGGTGCCCAGGCCGGCCACGAAATGGGTGATCTCCGGCAGATCGGCGAGGATCTCCGGGCCCGTGGTCTCGTAATGGGCGAGCGCGTTCGCGGGGTTGCCGTACTGGTAGAGCATCACCCAGTCGGGGTTCGCCGCGGCGATCTCCTTGGCCTTGGCCACGGCCTGGTTCGAACCGCCGGCGGCGGGCGAATCGATGATTTCCGCGCCGAACATGGTGAGCAGCTGGCGCCGTTCCACCGAGGTGTTCTCCGGCATCACGCACACCAGGCGGTAGCCCTTGAGTTTCGCCGCCATGGCCAGCGAGATCCCGGTGTTGCCGCTGGTGGGTTCGAGGATGGTGCAGCCGGGGGAGAGCCGGCCGTCGGCTTCGGCCTGTTCGATCATGCGCAGGGCCGGGCGGTCCTTGATGGACCCGGTGGGGTTGCGGTCCTCGAGTTTGGCCCACAGCCGTACCGGCAACTCGCCCTCCCACTGCGGGGAGAGATTGCGCAGACCGACCAGCGGCGTATTGCCGAGGGTCGCGATCAGGGATTCGTAGCGTGCCACCGGACCGTCAGGCCCCGCCCGCGACGGCCGGCAGGATCGTGACCGTTGTCCCTTCACCCACGGCGGTGTCGAGGCCGCCGGTGAACCGGACATCCTCGTCGTCGACATAGATATTGACGTAGCGGTTCAGCTTGCCCTCGTTGAGCAGGCGCTCGGCCAGGCCCGGATGGTTGGCCTCCAGATCCTCGATCACCGCGGCGAGCGTGGACCCCTTGGCCTCGACGCGCTTTTCACCGCCGGTGTGGGTGCGCATGATCGTCGGGATGGACACGGTGACCGGCATGGGTACTCCTCGCTTGTTGTCTTCTCGGAAATCGGTCGGAAGTTGTGGGGGTCAGGCGGTCTCGTAGGCGGCGACGATCCGCACCGGTTCCTCGGTGACCTCGCCGTCGAGGATCCGGTAGCTGCGCAGTTCGTGCTGCTCCGGGTCGCGGGTCGAGACCAGGACGTAGTGCGCGCCGGGCTCGGAGGCGTAGGAGATATCGGTGCGGCTCGGGTAGGCCTCGGTGGCGGTGTGGGAGTGGTAGATCACCACCGGCTCCTCGTCGGCGTCGTCCATCGCCCGCCACACCTTCAGCTGCTCACCGGAATCGAACCGGTAGAACGTCGGGGAGCGCTCGGCGTTGATCATCGCGACGAACCGCTCGGGACGGTCGGACCCCTCGGGCCCCGCGATGATCCCGCAGGCCTCGTCGGGATGGTCGGCGCGGGCGTGCGCAACCATCGAATCCACCAGGTCGGCCCTGATCACGAGCACAATCGAACCTCTCCACACATCGTCTCGGCTCTCGCCGACCCATCACAGCCGACAACCGTCGAGGATATTCGGGTATTCCCGGGTCTGCGGCGCCGCCTCCGGCGGCGCGGGGTCAGCTGCCGAACAGTTCGCTGTAGGACGGGATACCCGCGACCGATACCGCCGACCGGATCGCGTCGACCACTGCCCGCTCCACGCAGACCGCGGCGGCGGTGCACAGCTCGTCGAGCAGCGGGAGGTCGCCGGGGAAGGTGGCCGGGAGTGCGGGCAGGTCCGGCGGTGTTGCCGTGCCGGTGGCCAGGGCGAAGAACGTATCGCCGTCGAGGGGGGAATGCGCCGGTCGTACGGCCCGCGCCAAACCGTCGTGCGCGGTGGTGGCGAGGCGGCGGCAGCCCAGAGTGTCGAGGGGCGCGTCGGTGGCGACCACGCCGATCGTGGTGTTCAGGACAGTGCTCTTGACGGGGAGCGCATTGGCCGCGGCCAGTTGTTCCGGTGTGGCCGGTCGTAACCCGGCGAACTCGGGACCGTCGGTGCCGACACCCCACGGCAGCCCGGTGCGCGGATCGAAAACCGATCCGACCGGGTTCGCGACCACCAGCGCGCCGACGGTGACGCCGGCGGCGATACCGTCGCTGAACCGGATACTCGCGCTGCCGATACCGCCCTTGAGCGCACCCGCCTGTGCGCCCACTCCCGCACCGACACAACCGCGCAGGAAATCGGGTCCGGCCGCGTCGGCGGCGTGGTAACCGAACTCGGCGGTGGGGCGGGTGGACCAATCGCCGACCGGCAGATCGAAGATCACCGCGCCGGGCACGATCGGCACCACGCGGGTGGGGTCGGCCGGGTCCATCGGGATGCCCTCGCCGTGTTCCTCCAGCCAGCTCATCACGCCGTCCGCGGCCGCGAGGCCGTAGGCGCTGCCGCCGGTGAGCAGGATCGCGTGCGCCTGCCGCACCGTATTGGCGGGGTCGAGCAGATCGGTCTCCCGAGTGCCGGGGCCGCCGCCGCGCACATCCACAGCGGCGACCGCGCCGCCCGGCGCGCGGACCACCGTGCTGCCGGTGGCGGCGCCGGAACCGTGGGTGGCGTCGGGGTCGAGGACGTGGTGGTGGCCGACCAGCAGGCCGGCGATATCGGTGAGCGCGTTCCGCGGTCCGGGTGCGCCGGTCACGGTGCCATCGCCTGCAGTAGGGAGTCCTGCATCCAGGTGAGCCAGTGGTAGACGTCCAGATGCGGGGCGCGGGGGTCGTCGGGCGGGAACTGTTCGGGGGTGTCGGCGTCGATTTCCAGGACGACGCCCAGGGCCAGCCGGATATCGGTGAGGGCGGCGAGCCAGGCGTCCGCTTCTTCCGGGGTCAGTGCGATCTTGCCGCCGTCCTCCGGCACGGTGCGCAGGACGACCCCGGCGGCGGCCAGTTTCTCGTCGATGATCTCCGGTTCGTGCAATCCGCGTAGCGCGCTGTTGAGATCGGCGCGATCGGCGTCGGGGGAGCCGGGTTCGGCGCGATGGAAATCGGGGAGCAACCGGGCCAGCCGGGGATCGTCCGGGGGGAGGGTGTTGCCGCTGCGCAGACCGGTGAGTGCGGCGAGCTCGTCTTCGGGGGCGGACGATGCGCGCTCACCCAGCAGACCGGAGACCGCGCCGACCAGCGAACGCAGCACGCTCGCCTCGCGCGCGTCCAGCTCGGACCGCAGCTTGAGACCGCTCAATGAGTTCTTCCGGCTCCATTTACGCACGTCGCTACGGTAACCGTCCGATCAGTCGTCTCGTTGCATGGTCGCCCACAGGCCCGCCGCGTGCAGCCGGCGGACATCCTGTTCCATTTTGTCCCGCGAACCGGACGATACGACGGCTTTGCCCTCGTTGTGCACCTTGAGCATCAGCTCGGTCGCCTTGGCTTTGCTGTAGCCGAACAGCTTCTGGAAGATGTAGGCGACGTAGTGCATCAGGTTGACCGGATCGTCCCACACCACGGTGACCCAGGGGCGGTCCTCGGCCTCCAGGATCTCGGTGGCTTCTACGGCTTCGGGGGTCGCCTGTGCCGCCGACAACGTGGCGCCGGCGGCGCCTACTCGGACCTCGATCGTCCGGGTGCGGGGTGCTGTGTTGCACAAGGCCATAAATCCAAGGGTACGACTCGCGGTGTAATTCACAACACCCGGAGCAGGAACAATACGGCTGCCTCCGGCTCGGCGAGGGGCCGCACACAGGCCGGGCGGTACGGCCGGGAGAGCGTATGCCGGATTGCCCGTCGTCCCGGGCGTGGCGGGTGCTCTAACCGACCGGTGGCCCGGCCTGTTTACAGTGACAACCGTGGACCCGCGCGATACCGCCGCCAGCACCGCCCTGCTGACCGACCAATACGAGCTCACGATGCTGGCGGCCGCGCTGGCCGATGGTTCCGCGGCGCGGCGCTGCACCTTCGAGGTGTTCGCCCGGCGTTTGCCGCACGGTCGCCGGTACGGCGTGGTGGCCGGGACCGGCCGTCTCCTCGACGCCCTGGCCCGGTTCCGGTTCGGCGAAGCGGAGCTGGAAGTCGCCGCCGGATTCCTGGACACCGCGACCGTCGACTGGTTACGGGACTACCGCTTCACCGGCGATATCGACGGCTACCCCGAGGGTGAACTGTATTTTCCGGGATCGCCGATCCTGTCGGTGACCGGGACCTTCGCCGAATGCGTGGTACTGGAGACTCTGGTGTTGTCGGTCCTCAACCACGACAGCGCGATCGCGTCCGCGGCCGCCCGGATGGTGAGCGCCGCGGCCGGCCGACGCATGATCGAGATGGGGTCGCGCCGCACGCACGAACTGGCCGCACCGGCCAGTGCGCGGGCGGCCTATCTGGCCGGTTTCCACGCGACCTCGAATCTGGAGGCGGTACGCCACTACGGCGTGCCCGGCGCCGGGACCAGCGCGCATGCGTTCACTCTCGTGCACAGCGGGCCGGACGGGGAACACGAGGTGGAGGCGTTCCGCAGTCAGGTGGCGGCGTTCGGGCCGGGCACGACACTGCTGGTCGACACCTTCGACATCACCCGCGGCGTCGACCTCGCGGTGCAGGTGGCCGGTCCGGAGCTCGGGGCAGTACGTATCGATTCCGGTGATCTCGGCGTGCTGGCCCGGCAGGTCCGCGGGCAGCTGGACGAACTGGGCGCGGTGAACACCCGCATCGTGGTCTCCGGCGATCTGGACGAATACGCGATCGCGGCCCTGCGCGCGGAACCCGTCGACGCCTATGGGGTGGGTACGCAGCTGGTCACCGGTTCAGGGGCCCCGACCGCGGGCATGGTGTACAAGCTGGTCGAGGTCGAGGGGTTACCGGTAGCCAAGCGTTCCAGCCACAAGGAGTCGCGGGGCGGGGCGAAACGGGCGGCGCGCCTGGCCCGGTCCACCGGGACGATTGTCGAGGAGATCGTGTACCCGGCGGCCGGCCGATACCCGGACCCGGGTGAGCTCGCGGTACGCGAGCTGCCGGTACCGCTGGTCCGCGGTGGCGAACCGCTCGACCGTCCGCCGCTCACCGAATCTCGCGAGCTCGTGGCGCGCGGCCTGGTGAGTCTGCCCTGGGAGGGCATCAAACTGTCCGGCGGTGATCCGGCGGTGCCCACCACATTTGTGGCCTGACCGGCCGCTGCGGGGGAAAATGAGGGTATGGAACGCGCGCTGATCGTGGTGGATGTCCAGAACGATTTCTGTGAGGGCGGTTCGCTTGCCGTCACCGGTGGCGCCCGGGTGGCCGGGCTGATCAGCGAATATCTGCGCGATACCGAATACGACGCGGTGGTGGCGACCCGGGATTTCCATATCGATCCGGGTGCCCACTTCTCCGAGACCCCGGACTATGTCGACAGCTGGCCGCCGCATTGCCGGGTCGGAACTCCCGGCGCGGAGTTCCATCCGGAATTCGATACCGCCGCGGTGCAGGAGATCTTCTCGAAGGGGGAGTACTCGGCCGCCTACTCGGGTTTCGAAGGCGCCGCGTCCGACGGCACGCCCCTCGCAGTCTGGTTGCGCACCCGGGGAATCACATCGGTGGATATCGTCGGGATCGCGACCGACCACTGTGTCCGGGCCACTGCCCTGGACGCGGCCGCGGCCGGTTTCGGCACCCGTGTCCTGCTCGGTTTGACCGCAGGGGTCGCGCCGGTCACGGTCGAATCGGCGCTGGAGCAACTCGACGGCGCCGGAGTCGAGCTCTCCGGCACGGTGGTCGGCGGCTGACTCCGCGGGCTGCGCGGCCCGGTCTGTCGGTGCGCCGGGGCACAATTCTTCTATGACCGCGACCGGGGATGATGTACGCGCCTATGCTCTTTCGCTGCCGGGAACCACTGAGCAGTTCGCCTGGAATATGCCGATCTTCCGGGTCGAGCGCCGGTTGTTCCTGACTCTTCCCGAAGACGAGACCTCGATGGCCGTGCGTTGCCCGATTGTCGACCGCGACGAATTGGTGGTCGCCGAGCCGGCCAAGTTCTGGATCGCCGGTCACGAGGCCGGTAATCCGTGGGTGCGGGTCCGGCTCGCCGCGCTCGATGATCACGAGGAAATGCGCGCCATCATTCTCGATTCCTGGCGTCTGGCTGCCCCGGCCGAACTGATCGACGACGCTCGATAGGGCCGCCTCGCTCAGGTGCTCCGCTGAGCGCGGCACCGTCGCCGGCCGTGCTCGGTTCGGATCAGGCCGGCCTCGGGATCCCGGCGTGCCGAGTGCCAGCCTCGGTCGGGTGGGTATCGATGCCTTGTCCCCACATACTCGTACACGTATATTCGTAGACGAGTAAGGAGGCGATGTGGCGAAGAAGCGCAAGGTGGGCAATCTGCTGGCGCTGGCCGTGCTCGCGGTGATGCAGGACGAATCCATGCACCGGTATCAGATCGCCGCACGGTTGCGTGAGTACGGCAAAGACCAGGACATGGACATCAAATGGGGGTCGCTGTACACGGTCGTGCAGAACCTGGCCAAAGCCGGATTCCTCGAGGTGGTGGGCAGCGAACGCGACGGTGCGCGGCCCGAACGGGTGATCTATCGGATCACCGGAGCCGGACGCGCCGAACTCGTGGACTGGACCCGGGAGCTCATCGCCGAACCGGAGCCCGAACGCGGCCGCTATATCGCCGGCCTGTCGATCCTTGCCGTGCTGCCGCCGGATGAGGTGGCGGAACTACTGGGCCGCCGGCTCACGGTGCTCGAAGAGCAGATCGCCAAGGTGAAGAAAGATCTCGCCGACCTCTCCACATCACTGCCGCGCCTGTTCCTCATCGAATCCGAGTACGGGCTGGCGGTGCTGGAGGCGGAAGCCGAATGGACCCGGTCCCTGCGTGCCGAACTCGTCGACGGCACCTTCGCCGGCCAGGCGGAATGGCAGGCATGGCATCGCGGCGGGTCCGGTGTGGACGCCGCACGTGTACGCGAATACGTAGAAGGAGCTGATACCGGCCACTGATTCACACACCGGTCTCGATGGTGGTGCGCCAACACCACCATCGAGACCGGATCACCGTCTCGGACCGTGCCCGCGCAGGCGCACACCCGGCCGCGAGTTTGGCAGAACACAGGATAACCGGGAGGCGAAGCGCAGGGCGGTTCGGCGACGTACCAGTCCGGGCGCGCGGCCGGTCGCACAGCGGTGCGGACCGATCGCCCGTAAGGCGGTGCTGCCGCGGCGTCGCCCACCCTGCAACTCTCGAGGAGTACTCCTGTGTCCAGAACAGAAACCGCGCTGGTGATCGGCGGTGGAATCGCGGGGCCGGTGGCGGCCACCGCACTGCGCAAAGCGGATATCGACGCCCGTGTCTACGAGGCCTACCCCGGGCCGGCCTTCACAATCGGCAGCGGGCTGGCCCTCGCACCCAACGGTGTGGCCGCGCTGGATGTGATCGACGCGGGCGACGCGGTCCGCGATATCGCCGTCCCGGTACCCCGTATGTGCCTGTCGGTCGGCGGCAAACTGCTGCCTGCCCCCAGCCTCCCGGACCAGCCGCCACTGCAGTTGGTGGATCGTGGGGAACTGCATCGGGTTCTGCACGAACGGGCAGTGACCGCCGGCGTTCCGGTCGAATACGGTAAACGCCTGATAGCTGCCGACCACACCGCTGCCGGTGTCACCGCACACTTCGCCGACGGCAGTTCCGCCACCGCCGATGTACTCGTCGGTGCCGACGGAATCCGGTCCACCGTGCGCCGCCTGATCGACCCTGCTGCTCCGGGCCCGGAGTTCACCGGGATGCTCGGCTTCGGTGCCACGGTCGAATGCGATATCGCGACCCCGGACGAAACGATCGTCTTCGCCTACGGGAAACGTGCCTACTACCTGTACTGGCCCCTCGGCGACGGCCGTATCGGCTGGGGTGCGAATCTGCCGAGCGCGGAATATCTTTCGTTGACCGAAGCCCGCGATACCGCACCGGAGCGCTGGCTGGAGATCCTGCGTGACACCTACGGCGAGGACCATCCGGGCGGCCCGCTCGCCCGGGCGACCACTCCGGAACAATTGGAGGTCACCGGCGCACTGCACATCATGCCGCCCGTGCCGCGCTGGTACCGGGACCGCATGGTGCTGATCGGCGACGCCGTGCACGCTCCGTCCAACAGTTCCGGACAGGGGGCTTCGCTGGCGATCGAGAGCGCGATCCAGCTGGCCCGCTGCCTGCGCGACCTACCCGATCTCGGAACCGCTTTCGCCACCTATGAGCGGTTACGCCGCTCCCGGGTCGAAGGCGTGGCGGCGCGCGCCGCCAAAATCAACCACAGCAAGACCCCAGGGCCTTTGGCGCGCAAGGTGATGCAGCTGATGATGCCGATCATGGCCCGGACGATGAACCCGGAGAAACTGGCCGGCACCGAGCAGCGTTACCGCATCGATTGGGCAGAAAAGGTGTTGTGATCACGTACACCGCAGGAAATTGTCCGGGCCGGGCAGATCGCAGCGGCACGTAATATCGTCCGCAATACGCTGCGGATTCGGGAGATAGCGTGCTGTTGCTGATGATCGCCGGCGGCGCTGCCTGGCTGGGATGCGTTGTCCTGGACAACTTCGGGCTGACCTGGAGCCTGCCGCTTTTCTGGGTCTCCGCGATGCTGGTGGTGATGACGATTGCACGCTGGTTACCACGCGGTCGTGCGTCTCGGCGTGCCGGGAAGCGGTCGGCAGCAGCGGGTGGCGCCGGCACGGGTGCCTGGTTCCTCGGCGATTTCGGTGCCGGCGACGGCTCCGGCGCAGACGGGGGCGGCAGCAGCTGTGGTGGCGGTAGCGGCTGCGGCGGGGGCGGTAGCGGCTGTGGTGGCGGAGGTGGTGGGGGAGGAGGTGGGGGAGGAGGTGGCGGCGGCGGAGGCGAATGACCTCCGCCGCCGCGATCTCAGGACTCGAAGGGAACGGTGTTGCCCGCGGCGTCGCGGGTTCCGGCCACCTGCGCGATCGCGTCCGCCAATTCGGTGCAGGACTTCCAGGTGCGCGGCGTGGTGTCATCGAGATTGCCGATCGTGTACCACTGCTCGGTTTCCCGGTAGCGGACAAGACCGTAACCGTCGGGATCGAGGGTGATATCCAGGGCACCGGATATCGTCCCGGCTTCCCGGGTCATGACCGATGTCTTACTCGGCAACTCGATGACTTCGGCTATTTGAACTCACCTCGTTTTATGCAGTCGTCCACGGCGGTGCGCAATGCGGTCTGCTCGTCCTTGTCGACGCTCAGTTCGTACTTTAGCTTTACCTGCACGTACTGGGAGATATATCCGCACCGGAAACTTCCCGGCGGCAGATAGTCGGCCGGATCCTGATCGCCTTTGGACCGGTTCGCGGAAGGGTCGGAGGCGATGAGATTCTGTGCGTCGTTGGCGATGCGGCGCCGGGTATCGGCGTCCAGGCTCTTGGCGCCGGAGCGCCAGGCTTCGGCGAGCGGGACGATATGTTCGGCGTCGACACCGGACGATTCGGTGATGAACTTGTAGGGCTTCAGTTTCCCGGTTTCGGGGTCCATGACGCCGTAGGTGTCCTGCCAGCCACCGCCTTTGCCGACTTTCAGATCGCAGGTCTTGGGGTCCAGCGTCACCTCGCCGGTGGCGTCGCGCAGCATCATCACCTCGCGGGTGGTGCATTTGCTGTACTGGGCGAATTCGGGGCCGAAACCGTGTTCGGCGTCGTTATCGTCCCAGTGCCGGAATTTCTCCCGGCTGTAGCCGGTCATGGCGATCTCGGTCTCGACCGGGAGGCGGTCCAGTGCGGACTGTACGTCGGCGGCCGCGGCGCTCGGGGCATCCGCCGCGTCGGCGGCCGGATCGGTTGTGCTGCTGCGGCCTTCGAGGAAGTAGCCGCCGGCCAGGACGATCACGATCAGGATCGGTACCGCGACGGCCGCGAATTTACGCACCGGGGCGGGTAGTGCGGACAGCAGCGAGTTCACCGCGCCACCTCCGCGAATCGGGCGCCGATGGGCGAAACGCCCGATTGCTCATAAGTTGTGGGCTTCAACGAAATTCCTTGCCGAGGTGCCGGGATGTGCCGAGCGTCAAGCTACCGCGTCGCCCAGCTAACCCGAAGCTACTCTCCGGTGTGAGATTCGGCATAGTGTGCCCACGGCACCACCCCCGAGTCGCCGTGCCGGCGCCGACTCGGGGGTGGGACCTGCCACGAACGAGGGCTTGCGTTCCGGTGCGTTCGCGGCCCGATTGTCCGGACCGGGTACCGCGCCGACGCCGCGGGGCTTGATGAGGGGGAGCCCCGTGGTCACCGGCGCACCGGATGTGCTCGTCGTGACGTCTGTGGGCCGGAATGTTTCCGGCTGTTCGGTGGTGTGGTGAACAATTCACCGAAGGCTGGTGGCCGCCGGCTGAGGGTTCGTCAAAAGCATAGGGAATTCCCAAGTTTGGGAGCGAACCGGGGGTGGGTTACCGCTCGGTTCAGCTCGCTTCCTCGTCTTCGTCGGCGACGATCTGGGCGGTCGGCGGGATACCGGTATCGAGGAAATGGATCAATCGCGCGATCCGGTCGGTGTGCTCGAGGCTGCCCGCGAGCCGATGTCCGACCAGGGCGAGCGCAATGGCGGTATCGGTCGTATCGCCGGTATCCGAGAGCGCGGTGTGCAGTTTCTGGGTCAGGGCCCGCATGGTCGCCGGGGCGTTCTCGTCGGCGACGCTGTACCGCCCGGTGGTCACCGCGCGTTCGGCCCGTTCGGTGGCCGCGGCGGCGAGTTCCGCCATGGCTCCGAGTGGGTCGAGAACCGGTGTGGCGGCGACCGGTTCGGGATGGCTCCGATACACCTGATCGGCGACTCCGCTGAACAGTTGGCCGATTCGCGAGAGTTCACCGGCGATTTGGATGGCGGTGACGACATGGCGTAGATCGCGCGCCACCGGTGCCTGGAGTGCCAGTAGGACGACGGTGCGGGCTTCGCAGGCGCTGTACATGGCCTGTAGTCGTTCGTCGAGGGCGAAGACCTCGTAGGTCGCGGTGAGATCGGCCCCGACGAGCGCGTCGATCATACGTTCGGCCGCCTCGTGGGTGATGCGGCACATCTGTGTCAGATCCGCGGTCAACGCGACGAGCTCGTTGGTGAACTGAGTTCGCACGGGGGAATTGTCGCCCATTGTGTGCGTATCGGTCGAATGTTCCGCCCAATCGGTGCCCCGGCCCATCCGGGCGCGGTGTGCGCGGCGAGCTGCCCGTGTGGGTGATCGCCCGAGTTTGCAGGGTGTAAATTTTGGTAGAACCTGTTCTCATTCACCTCGTGGCCATGAGTGGCGCGACACACAATCGATTACCGGCGATGTCTGGCGGTAATTTTCCGTGGCCACTGTCACACTGCCGCAAATTTGTTTGTCACCTCTAGTAACGATTAGCTTGCTCTCCATTGGCATCGATGCCGGACCGGAGAGATTGAACGCATGAACTTCGCAACATTGCGTGCCCCCGTGGCGGTATACGGATCTCGGCGATGACTCCCGAGAGCCATACCGCGGCGATCGATACGGACCGGCCCTCCGGCTCCACCGAGCCGCAACCCGCCCGCCGCGCCGAAACCGCGCGGGAAATCGTCGGCCAGAACTTCTCGGGCACCATCGTGTCCTCGGTACGGACCTTCGGCCGGGGCGTCGGAATGGCCCGGGAATCGGTCGGCGGCGCGGTCTCGGATCTGGCCCGCGGCCGCTTCCAATGGCAGGAAATGCTGGTGCAGGCGTGGCGGTTGGTCACGGTCACCGCATTCCCGGCCATCCTGATGGCGGTGCCGTTCGGCGTGATCGTTTCGGTCCAGGTCGGCAACCTGATCCACAATCTCGGTGCCGATTCGCTGATCGGTGCCACCGGCGGCCTCGGGGTGATCAAACAGGGCGCGCCCTTGGCCACCGGCTTCCTGCTCGGCGGTGCGGGGGCCGCGGCGATCGCGGCCGACCTCGGTGCCCGCACGATCCGCGAGGAGATCGACGCCCTGAACACCATGGGGATCAACCCCGTGCACCGGCTGGTGATCCCGCGTATGGTCGCGATGCTGCTGGTCGCGCCGCTGCTCAACATTCTGGTGATCTTCGTCGGTATCGTCGCCGGCTATCTGGTGGCGATCGGCGGGCAGGGAGTGACGCCCGGCTCGTACTGGGCCGCGTTCGGATCGTTCACCACCGCCGCCGATGTATGGGTTTCACTGCTCAAAGCGGTGATCTTCGGCTTCATCGTGGTGATCATCGCCTGCCAGCGCGGACTGGAGGCCAAAGGCGGGCCGCGCGGGGTCGCCGATGCCGTGAATGCCGCGGTGGTGCTCTCGATCGTCGCGATCGTGATCGTCAACCTGGTCATGACTCAGGTGACCACCATGTTCCTGCCCACCAGGCTGGCGTGATGGCGGCGACCTCGTACGCCCCGAAGGGGCTCGGATTCCTCGCGCGCTACTTCCGCCGCGGCAGCCGGATCCTGGGCGCGGTGGATTCGCTGGGATTCGCCGTCGTGTTCTGCTGGCAGGTGCTGTCGTCGATTCCGCTGGCACTGCGCCGCTACCGCGGGGAAACCTTGCGGATCATCACGAATATGACGTGGGGGCGCGGTTCGGTCATCGTCGGCGGCGGAACCGTACCTATGATGATCGTGCTGGGACTGGTGATCGGCGCGTCCATCGGAGTCGAATCGTTCGCCACGCTGGACATGCTCGGGATGGGACCGGTCACCGGGATCGTGTCCGCCTTCGCGACCACCCGCGAACTGGCGCCGATCGCGGCCGCGGTGGGTTTCGCCGCGCAGGCCGGCTGCCGGATCACCGCGGAGATCGGGTCGATGCGGATCTCCGAGGAGATCGACGCCATCGAGGCGCTTGGCCTGCGGTCGGTGCCGTTCGTGGTGACCACCCGGGTGATCGCCGGCGCCATCGCCATCGTGCCGACCTTCCTGATCGCGCTGATCGGCTCCTATTTCGCCTGCCGCGGCTTGATCACCCTGGTGCACGGCCAGTCCGCCGGCGTCTACGACCACTACTTCTTCCAGTTCATCGCGGGATTCGACATCATCGCGGCCACCGTCAAGGTCGCGGTATTCGGCATCGTGGTGATCTGCGTGCACAGCTATTACGGATTCTTCGCCACCGGCGGACCCGAAGGTGTCGGTATCGCCTCGGGCCGGGCGGTACGTGCCAGTTTCGTCGCCATCATCGCCCTCGACATGGTCCTGACGATCGTGCTGTGGGGATTCAACTCGGCGATCAGCTTCACGGGATAGGGACAGATGCCGAAGTACGGAATGCCCGGGGTCGCCGCCGGTCCGCGTAGTGCGCGGCGGGTCGGCGTACTGGTCGTCGCGGTGCTCACGGTGGTCACCCTCGCGGGTTACGGCTACCGGTCGCTCACCTCGGACGACGGGCTGCGGGTCGCGTTGCGCACCGAGCAGATCGGTGACGGTGTGGTCGCCGGAACGCTGGTGCGGGTGGACGGCGTGCAGGTCGGGGAGGTCACCGAGATCGTGCCGGGGGGTCGCGGCACCCAGCAGATCAGCCTGTCCCTCGACGAGAACCGGTTGCACGGGATCGACGACAGCATGACGGTGGATTACGCACCGGCCAACCTCTTCGGTATCAGCGAGATCGAACTGCGGCCCGGCGCCGGTGGCACGCCGCTGCAGTCCGGTGCGGTGGTGGACCTGACCGGCCGCCGTGCCGCCGATGTATACGACGCCACCATGGGCGCGCTGCTGCGCAGTATGTCGCAGACCAGCGGCACCGTGTTCACCGCCGATATGGCACGGGTGATCTCCCAGGCCGCCGCGGATGTCAAGGCATTCACCCCGCTGGCCGAGGCACTGATCACGGCCGGGCGGGTGATCGCCGAACATCAGTCGATGCCGGCGAACGAGCTGGTGGGGCAGCTGGGTCCGGCATTCCAAGGTGGCGGGCAGTTCGCCGGCGCCACCATCGAGGTACTGGACCAGATCGTGGATATCGATGTACTGCGCACGAACCGGCCCGATTTCGACGCCGGCGTGAAGGCGCTGACCGGCGATATTCTGCCCGCCCTGACCGGCACGATGAACAGCGCGAGCCAGCTGTCCGGATACACCGATATGCTCGCGCCCACCCTGAACCTGCTGGCCCTGGCCGTGCCCGACCCGCAGCAGTCGGCCGCCGATCTGCGCACCCTGCTCACCCGGCTGGGGGTCGCGTTCGAGGAGGGACCCGATGGGCCGGTGCTCGACCTCGAGGTCGAAGTGAACGGAGCCGGGGGAGGGCAACGATGACCGCGCGGCGTGCCGCCTGGCGGCTGGCCCTGTTCGCCGGTGTGATGGCGCTGGTGCTGGCCCTGGTGATCGGGGCCATCAAACGGCCGGTGGACGGCGAAACCGGTACCCATCAGGCACTGTTCACCGATGCCAACGGGTTGAAAACCGGTGACGATGTGCGGATGTTCGGTGTGCAGGTCGGCAAGGTCGAGGCCGTCACCCTGGACGGCGACCGGGCGAAGGTCCGGCTCACCGTCACCACCGACACCCCCGTCTACGACAACAGCATCCTGGCCATCCGCTACCAGAATCTCACCGGCCAGCGCTATATCGATCTGCAGCAGCAGCCGAACCCGGGGGTCCGGCTCGCCGACGGTACGGATATCGGACCGCAGCAGACCATTCCGTCGTTCGATGTGACCAGCCTGTTCAACGGTCTGCAACCGGTCCTGGCGACCCTGTCGCCCGAGGCGATCAACCAGTTCACCGAGAGCATGCTCGCGGTGATCGAGGGCGACGGCGCCGGAATCGGCCCGGCGCTCGACGCCATCGGCACGCTCAGCGAATACGTCGAAGACCGCCAGCACCTCATCGGGACCCTGGTGCGCAATATGTCCGACCTCGCCGAACGGGTGGGCGGCCGGCTGTACCACCTGGTGCCGCTGCTGGCCCGGCTCACCGATATCTTCGAGGCGTTACAGCGCAACGTCGGTGGACTCGCGGATTTCGCGATGAGTGCCCCGTCGGTCCTGGAACCGGTGGATCGCCTGCTGGCCGCGGTGGGACTGAGCCCGGAGATGGGCCCCGATATCGATGCGATGGTCCGCAACCTGTTCCCGGACCCGCAGCAGGCTCTCGACACGTTCGGCCGGATGCCCGGTTTGCTGGCCGCGGTGGATACCGCGTTCCCGCGGACCCCGTCCGGTTTCCGGCCGGACTGCAGTAAAGGCGAAGCCGAGGTGCCGGCCCCGGTGCGAGTCCTGATCGGCGGGCAGCAGGTGGCGATATGCAACGGATGAACCTCTCCCGGCTGAAGCCGGTACTCGGCCGCTGGTTCGATCGGGACCGGCCGATCACCGACGAGCCGACGAACCTGCGTAGACAACTGCGGTTGGGTATCGCCGGACTCTGCGCGGTGGCAGTGCTGGGAGTGGCGGTCGGCGCGCTCTATGTGATCCCCCTGGGTAAGAAGACCTACACCGCCGAACTCAGCGAGGCGCAGTCGGTGAAGGCCGGTGACGATATCCGGCTGGCCGGGGTCCCGGTGGGGGAGGTGGAATCCCTCGAACTGGAACCGGATCGGGTGCTGATGCGGTTCACCGTGGACCGCGATGTTTTCGTCGGTGACCGGAGTTCGCTCGATATCCGCATGCTCACGCTGGTCGGCGGCCACTATGTCGCGCTCTTCCCGGCGGGGGACAAACCATTGGGTGACAACCCGATTCCCGCGGACCGTGTCCGCCTGCCCTACAGCCTGATGGAAACCTTCCAGGACGCCACGGCGCCGCTGCGGGAAACCGACGGTGACACCCTGCGCAACAACCTCGCCGCCCTCGACACCTCCATCGAGGGAGCGCCGGAAACATTGCGCAGCGTGCTGGACACCGTCGGCAGCTATCTCGACGCCATCGAACGCCAGCGCACCCAGGTGTCGAACGCCATCGCGACCGCCGACGAATACGTGACCATGTACGACGGCGCGAAAACCGATCTGGGCCGGTTGATGGACAACGTCAATCTGATGGAGACGGTGCTGCTGGATAAACGCGCCGAACTGCGCCAGGCGCTGGGCCTGCTCAGCTCGGTGGTGCAGCGGGTCACGGCGCTGGCCCCGAGCTGGGATCAGACACTGAAGCCGAAGGTGCAGCAGCTCGCCGATGCCCTGCCGCGGTTGCAGGAGTACGGCGACCAGCTGGAACCGATGATCGCCTCGGCGCAGAGCCTGAGCGCGAAACTGCGCGAACTGGTCGGTCCCGGGGGCGGAGTGCAGGTCGATCAGTCGGGGACCACGGTCACCGCGCCCGGCCTGGATCCCGGCGCCGTGGTCTGCGTCCCGCTTCCCGGGAAGGTGTGCTGATGCTGAAACGGGCGCTCGCCTCGCCGGCCCTGATGTCGATCGCGGGAGCGGTGGTACTGGTAGTGCTGGTGTCCGCCGGGTATGTGGTCGCGTTCGAACCGTTCAAACAGACCCGCGCCTACTGCGCGATCATGCCCGACAGTATCGGCCTCTACCAGGGCAATCAGGTGTCGATGCGGGGTATCACGGTCGGGTCGGTGACCCGGATCGCCCCGGCGGGCGCGAAGGTACGCGTCGATTTCGAGGTCGACGCCGACCATCCCGTGTACGCCGGTGCCGGTGCCACCACCGTGTCCGACACCGTGGTCGCCGACCGGGAACTGGCGGTGCTGCCGGGTGTGAACACCGCCGACGAACACGATCCGGGGCAGTGCCTCACCAATACCTTGACGCCGAAGAGTCTCACCCAGACCGTGACCGCGCTGGCCGAGCTGTCCGAGCAGATCGGCGGTACCGAGAACCGGCCGAATGCGCTGGCGGGTGGCCTGGACGCACTGGATTCGGCCTCGGCCGGTACCGGCCCGCAGATCAACGACCTCATCAACCAGCTGGGCCGGGTGATGGAATCTCCGGACGCCGATATCGCCCATCTGGCCGGTATTTTCGACGCCTACGCCTCGGTGTCGAACAAGGTCGCCGAACACTGGGGTGATCTGAAACTGATGCTCACCCGGTTGGGGCCGACGCTGGAGATGTCGCATGCCGAGCTGCTCACACCGGGGATCGAGCTGTTCGACGGGCTGGGCGAAATCCTGCCGATGCTCAACGATCTGTCGGTGATCCTGGCGGACCCGCTGATGTCCACCCTGGACAATCTGGTGCCGCTGGTGAAACTGCTGCGCGCCAACGTGGGGTCGCTGAGCGAAATCGTCGCCACCACACCGGTGCTGACCTCGGCGTTACGCACCGTCACCGATCCGGCGACCGGTGCACCCGGTCTCACCTACGCACCGCCGCGGGTTGCGATACCGCAGGAGCACGCGGAGCAGGTCTGCGCCGCGGTGAACGCGCTCGCTCCGGGGCGCTGCGCCGGTGCCGCGAACGGCATGGTGGATCTGGATCTGGTGCGGCTGGTACTGGGATCGGCGGGTGCGCGATGACACGGCGAATTTCCTTCGATACCACGAGGCGGATCGCCTTCGACCGCACCCGGCTGCGGCGCGGGGTGGCGGCCTGCGGACTCGCCGCGGCCCTGGCCGTTTCCGGATGCGCATTCGACCCCTCCGATATCCCTGTCCCCGGTGCCACTGTCACCGGGGGGAGTTATCCGCTGCGGATCGAATTCGCCAATGTATTGAACCTGCCCGCGCGCGCGAAGGTCATCGCCAACGGTGCGGAGATCGGCAATGTGGAAAATGTCGACGTCGTCCCCGGCGACGCGAACACCACCGGCTACGTCGTGGTGGATATCGAGGTCGACGACGAGGTCGAGCTACCGGCCACCACCATCGCGGAGCTGCGGCAGAACACGGTGCTCGGCGATATCCACGTCGCGCTGACCACCCCGCCCGACGGCTACGACACCCTGCTGCACCCCGGCGACACCATCCCCCGCGACCGCACGAAACCACCTGTCCAGCTCGAGGACACGATGGCGGCGATCGCCTTGTTCGTCAACAGCGGAGCGGTCGGGGATCTGCAGGACATCGTCAACCGGCTCAATTCGGTACTGCCACAGGACCCGGCGAAAACCCAGCAGATCGCGCAGGTGCTGGCCACGGACGCGGTGGACCTGGCCGCACATCTGGATCAGGTGGACCTGCTGCTGCACGGTGTGGCCGAGAACGCTGAGGTCATGCACGGGATCCAGGACGAGCTGGACAATATTCTGCGTCCCGAATCGGTGCAGCAGATGAACGACGCCACGGCGTCCATCGCCGAGGTGACCGAGATCTTCGGCGGCCTGGGACCGGTGGGACAGTCGTTGAGCTGGCTCGCGCCGCTGGCACAGTCCGGGGGAGCGGCCGCGGCGGCGTTCGTCCCGCTGGCCACCGGGGGTCCGCTGGACCTGCGGCAACCCTCGAACCTGAACCTGCTGGTCGCGCTCCTGCGGGACAAGATCATCCCGTTCGTGGAGAACGGCCCGAAGGTGGATATCAGTGCCGTCCACACACCGGGACTGTCCACCGACGACCAGGTGAACCGGATCATCGAAACACTGCGCATGATCGGAGCCGTGCGATGAAACTGGGTCCACTGGCGTCGCTGGGCGGTATCGCGGCCATCACGGTGCTCGGCGCCGGCTATCTGACCTTCGGGGTGGTGCGCGCCGATCCGTTCCGCGAATACCTGAACGCCTCCCTGGTGCTCGAGGATTCCGGCGGTCTCGGTGTGGGCTCACCGGTCCTGCTCACCGGTATCGAAGTCGGCCGCGTGACCTCGGTCGACCGTATCGCCGACGGCGTGGAAGTCGGGTTCCGGGTGCAGGATTCGCACCGGCTACCCGCCGACAGTGTCGTCACCATCGAACATCTGTCCGCGCTCGGCGAACCCTATGTGCAGTTCGCGCCGAAAACCGGGGCCGGGCCTTATATATCCGACGGGCAGCGGCTGGAATCGGAAGATATCCACAGCCCGCTGTCCATCCCCGAGGCCGCCCGCATGGTGACCCGGACCATGAACCAGCTCGACCCCACCACTATGGATTCGCTGGTCCGCACCATGAGCGAGGCCCTGCACGGCACCGACGCGGTACTCCCGGAACTCACCCGCGCCGCCGACCTGCTCGCCGCGGCCATCATGTCCCGCGAACCGCAGATCGCCGAACTGCTCGACAACTTCGAAACCGCCGCCGCCGACGCCGAATGGGCGGGACCCGCCACCTCTGCGGCCGCCACCGAATTCACCAGGTTCGCCGAAGTCCTCGACGATTTCGTGGAATCGGTCGGCCGGGTCACCGGAGCCGAGGGGTCGCCGGAGAAGTACCTGGCGGACGGCGGGATCGTCCCGTTACTGGAGCGCCTGCGCACCGTCCTCGACGAAATCGGCCCCGAACTCGCTGCCCTGCAACCCGGTTTGGCTCCGCTCACGGAGAGCCTGGGCAACACTGCGCCGCAGGTGAACATCAGCAGCTTGATCGAGCAGGCGCTGGCGAGTACCGACGAGGACTCCGTGCAGGTCCGGGTCGGGCTGAAGTAGTTTTCGCCGGCTCGACGCGCCGGCATCACCCGATGCGTAGTGACTACAGCGCCCGGTCTCGGCGCCGTGTCCCGTAACGGCAGGTTCGTTTCCGAGCCGTGCGACCCGCTCGCACGGTGGCTTCGCGGCGAATCACCCCCGCTCCGGGGCATCCGGTTCCGGCCGATCGAGGATGGCCTGTGTCCGGCTGTCCAGATCTCCGAACGTGGAGAGCAGTTCCAGCGCACCGAGTTCCGGGGGTGGTTCGTCGGCCATCCGGCGTAACTCGGCCAATACCGTGTCGATATCGTCCTCCGGCACCGGCCGCCTACGCGGCGCGACCGGAGTATCGACAGGTTGCCAGGCAATGGCCTGCTGCCACCACGGATCGCGGATGGCCCACGCCCAGATCGTCTTGCGGACCAGCGGCGCGTTATCGGTGAAGAGCTGGAAGAACGCATCGAGATCGCGGTGTTCGAGTTCGAAGATCTCATCGGGCAGGCGGCGGGCCCGGATATGGCACATCGGGGCGCGGGTCACCTGCAGGGTGGGGTCGCGCGGGTCCGGAGGTGTTTCCAGGATCTCGTCGAGAATGCTCTCGGTGAGATAAGGGAGGGTGATATTGCCCGTGGTGACCTGGATCCGGGTGGCGCCGCGCGGGTTGTAGAGGCGCCGCGTCGCGACATCCAGGACGGCCAGGTCACGATCGGCGGTGAGTGCCAGCAGGGCGCGCAGGCAGTCGAACCGGTCGCGGACGGTGGCTTCCAGTAGAGCACCGCGGGCGTCGGGGCGGCGGTGGACCCGCAAACCGGTGCCGGAGCGGTGGATCAGGGTGCACACCACACCCACCGCCCGCTCCGGTGGACTGGGCTCGGGTGCTTCTACCAGGGACAGATACCGCTCGTATGCCTGCTCGGCCGAATCGAGCGCGGCCGCCGGCAGTACGGCGAATAGAGAACTCACCCGCCAAGTACATCAAAATATGCGAATTGTCGCTGGTTCACTTCAAATAAAACCCACACCGGGGCAACGGATCTCGCAATCGCATCAGATACCGGCCACATCGGCCAGTTGTCCGATACCGTAGGTGACCGCCATGGCCAGCGCCCCGCCGAGTACCACGCGGGCCACCGCCCGCACCCGGTTGCTGCCGCCCAGCCAGGCGCTGACCGAACCCGTCAACGCCAGCGCGAGCAGCACCGCGACCATGGTGACCGGGATTCGCGCCGCGGTCGGCGGCAGCAGGATCGCCAGCAGCGGCAGCAGCGCACCCACGGTGAAGGCCACCGCCGACGAGAACGCCGCATGCCACGGATTGGTCAGCTCGTCGGGATTCAAACCGAGCTCGGCCTCGGCGTGGGCGGCGAACGCGTCGTAGGCGGTCAGTTCCTCGGCCACCTGCCGGGCGGTCTCGGCGGACAGGCCTTTCGAGTGATAGATCGCGGTGAGTTCGGCCAGTTCGTCCGCGGGATCCTCCTTCAGTTCCCGGCGCTCCTGGGCGAGCAGCGCCGCCTCCGCGTCACGCTGGGTGCTCACCGATACGTACTCGCCGACAGCCATGGAAATAGCGCCCGCGCTGATCCCCGCGATACCGGCTGTCAGAATCGTGCTGGTACTGGACGCGGCCGCCGCGACACCCACCACCAAACCCGCGGTGGAAACGATCCCATCGTTGGCGCCCAGCACCCCGGCCCGCAGCCAGTTGAGCTTGGCCGCGAAACCTGTCTGCGGGAGATACCGGTCCTCCTCCGCTTCGGTCATATCCGAAGGCTATGACAAAAGGGTCAGCTGAGGACACACTTCCCAGCGGGCGGACCGCCCTCGAGCTCCGATTGCTCGTTGACGTGGGATTACGTTCCTGGGCTGGCACAGCCGCTCCCGTGGGCGCCCGCTGTCGACCAGGATGTCGTCGACCTGGTGGCTCACTGCGAGGTCGCCGGGTTCTGACCACATGGCGGTGTGCTCGACGGAGAAGCGGCCGTCGGGCTGGATCCACAGGCACACATCCATATACGGGTCGAGGCCGTGAGCATCCAGGAGTCGGTACGCGGCCGCGACACCGTCACTGCTGGCACCCATTCGCCTCCAGTATTCCCTGGTCCCACATGAGGTGGTCGGGGTCTGCGTCGATCAGCGCGGGCCAGTCGGTCGGGTGATCGGTGCGTGCCCAGTCCGGCCACGGTCCTTCCGGCGGTTTCAGCGGTACGCCGGCCAACGCCAGTGCCATCGGGCCCGGCATCTCCAGCAGCAGTTGCACCGGCAGCAGGAATTTCGCGCCGTGTCCGCACGGCGAACCGCCTTCGGCGCCACCGAACGCGGCGACCCGCAGGGGATCGGCCCACATCACCGTCTCGCGGGTGAAAATGACCGGCATTCGTCCCAGTCTGCCTGCGCGATCTCCAGCACCTCCGGGTCGGCGGTGCGCAGGTGTGTCTCCCAGTTCATCACTGGTCTTCCCTTCCTTCGGTTCTCACCGCCAGGTCGAGCGGTGAGGGGTTCTACGGGTGCGCTGCAGCAGCGCGTACTGCTCTGCGGCGGGTTCGAGATATCGCCATTCGATCCGGGTCACGGTGGATTCCGGGGTGCAGCCATGACCGAACAGGCAGCCGATGCCGCGGTCGATCAGGCATGCCGGCTCCTGCGGTTGCCGACCGTTCGGGCTCAATTCAACGAAATCGCTGACGGCGTGTCCCGCGAGCAGATGACCTACCGGGCCTTCCTGGCCGAGTTGTTGCTGGCCGAATGCGACGACCGTGCCCGCCGCCGCTCCGAACGCCGCATCCGCGCCGCAGGATTTCCTCGCGACAAGTCGTTGCGGGCGTTCGACTTCGACGCGAACCCGAACATCGAGGAAGCCACCATCAACACCCTCGCCCGGGGCGACTGGATCAAGAAAGGCGTGCCGCTCTGCCTGATCGGTGACTCCGGGACCGGCAAATCCCACCTGCTCATCGCGTTGGGCACCGAAGCTGCGATGCAGAGGCATCGGGTCGAATACACCCTGGCCACCAAGTTGGTCAACGAGCTCGTCGAGGCCGCCGACGAGAAACAGTTGACCAAGACGATCGCCCGCTACGGCCGCGTCGACCTGCTCTGCATCGACGAACTCGGCTACATGGAACTCGATCGCCGCGGCGCGGAGCTACTGTTCCAGGTCCTGACCGAGCGAGAGGAGAAGAACTCGGTCGCGATCGCGTCCAACGAGTCGTTCTCCGGCTGGACGAAAACCTTCACCGACCCGAGGCTTTGCGCCGCGATCGTGGACCGCCTCACCTTCGGTGGTCACATTATCGAAACCGGCACCGACTCCTACCGTCTCGCCCGCACGGCCCAAGCCGTCGCCTCAGCCGCAAGGTGACGTCAGAATTCGTTGATAGAACCCAGTTCAGCACCGCCATACTGGCAAATTTTCGCGCGCCACCGGCAGATCATCGGGCGGGTGCCGACCTTCCAACTATATGTGCTTGATTGCGCACATATAGGGTAATCTCGGGATGTTCGGAAGTTTCGAGATGAAGGTCGTGTGGTTGTGCTGGATGTGCTGGGTCATCGAGTGTTCCGGCGGTTGTTCACTGCCCAGGTGGTGGCGTTGGCGGGCACCGGGCTGCTGACCGTCGCGCTGGGATTGCTGGCCTACGACCTGGCCGGACCGGACGCCGGGGCGGTGCTGGGCACGGCATTGGCGATCAAGATGCTCGCCTACGTCGCGGTGGCGCCGGTGATCGCCGCGGTGACCGAGCGCCTGCCGCGCCGCGCGGTGCTGGTCACCGCCGATCTCGTCCGCGCCGCGATCGCGCTGGGACTGCCGCTGGTGGACCAGGTCTGGCAGATCTATGTGCTGATCTTCGTGTTGCAGGCCGCCTCGGCGACCTTCACCCCGGCGTTCCAGTCGATCATTCCCTCGGTGCTGCCCGCTGAACGCGACTACACCCGCGCGCTGTCGCTGTCCCGTCTGGCCTACGACCTGGAAGCGGTGCTGTCGCCGCTGCTGGCCGCCGCCGCACTGGCCGTGATGAGCTACCACTGGTTGTTCCTCGGCACGGTCGCCGGGTTCCTCGCCTCCGCACTGCTGGTCGTCACCACCACGCTGCCGGCGCTGCCGGCACCACAGGGCGCTGCGCCGCTGACCATCCGTATCCTCGCCGGAGTCCGCGTCATGGGCTCACGGCCGGTGCTGCGCGGACTGCTGGCGCTGAACCTCGTGGTCGCGGCCGGGACCGGGCTGGTGCTGGTCAACACCGTCGTCTACGTCCGCGAGCTGCTGGGCGGCCCCGATACCGGCGTCGCGATCGCGCTGGGCTGCTTCGGCGCCGGATCCATGCTGGTCGCCCTGGCCTTACCACGCCTGCTCACCAGCCGACGCGACCGCACGATCATGCTCACCGGCGCCGGAATCGTTCCCGCTGCCCTCGCGGCCGCCACCGTGCTGCTGGCCAGCACCCCCGGCCCGGTGCTCAGCTGGATCGTCCTCGCCCTGGCATGGACCGTCCTCGGCGCCGCGACCTCACTGATCAACACCCCCACCGCCCGGCTGCTGCGTTACCAATCCCGCGACCACGAGCGGACTGCGGTGTTCACCGCGCAGTTCTCCCTGTCCCACGCCTGTTTCCTGCTCACCTACCCGCTGGCCGGATGGGTCGGCGTCCACGCCGGCCACGCGATCGCCGCAGCCACCCTGACCACTGTCGCTACACTCGCAGCCATCACCGCCGCCCGGCTGTGGCCCGCCCACCAGCCGGTCACACCCACCCCGGCGGCGGTCGGATGAAAGTGGTGACGAGGATGGCCGAACACGCGGACGAACCCACGGCCACCGAGGCCAGCCTCACCCACCCCGTTTCCCCCGACCCTGCCCACCTGGAAGCGGCCACCGGCGTCTTCGCGATGCTGTCCGACCCCACCCGCCTGCATATCCTCTGGCTACTCACCCACGGCGAAGCCGACGTCACTGCCCTTGTCGAAGCCTGCGGAACCTCCCGCACCGCTGTCAGTCAGCACCTGGCCAAACTCCGCTTCACCGGCCTGGTCGACACCCGAAAAGAAGGCCGCCGCGTCATCTACCGCCTCCACGGCGGCCACCTCGCCCGCCTCGTCCGAGAAGGCCTCAACCACGCCGACCACGTCATCACCGGCGAACCCCCACACGAATAAACTCCGACACCACCGACCGCCGAACACTTCAAACCCGCCGGAGCCTCCGTCCGACGCTCCACAGTGACGTCAAAATTCACCGTCCTACTGCGCCCCTTCCGGCTCACTCCGACGCCGGAATTCACCGATAAACGACGTCAGAGTTCACTGGCACAACCAGGCGAGGGCCGCGTAGCACCCCGAAGTCGCAGACGCCATCGAAGCACTGGCCACGGTCTCGCCCCTGCTGCCGGTCGAAAGCCTGCGCCAAGCCCGCCGCGGTAGTCGACTACAGATCGCCCGTGCCTGCTACAGCCATCTCGGCGGCAGCCTCGCCGTCGCTATCGCCGACATCCTGGTCACCGACGGTGTGGTCAACACGCTGGCCACCCGGGAACCCACCGAGATCCGCTCGCTGGACCATCCCCTGCTACACGCACTCGAAATCACTCGCCTCCCAGCAGGGTACGCGCCGGCCGCGCGTGCCTGCCTCGACTGGACCGAGCGATCCCCCCACCTCGCCGGCAGGCTTGGGTCGGCCGTGATGGCCTCAATGCTGCAACACAACTGGCTACGCCAACGACCTCACGAGACAGGGCGCTCGCCATCACCGACACCGGCAACAACGAGTTGAGCAGGCTCGGCATTTGGCCCAGCCAGTACCGCATGCCCGCATGATCGATCCGCGCCCCGCCGCGTGTTTACAATAGGGTCATTTCCGGGCAGCTCCCCGGCCGTAAACATCGATGACCAGCGATTATTATGGCCAGTCTTGTCCGAGAATGCATCGATTTATGGACAGGGTTGCGCGATATTGCGGTGGGCGGGCAGCAGCACGGTGGCGGCCGCGGCTGCCACCATCGCCACCGCGATCGCGGTGAATGCCCGGTTGTAGCCGTCCAAAGTGTTGCCCGGCGCGGCGACCGTGATCAGCACCGCCAGTCCCAGCGCCGCGCCGATCTGCTTGGTGGTGTTCATCAATCCCGCCGCCGCGCCCGCATCCTCACCGGCCACCCCGGCGGTGACCGCGGTGGTGACTGGGGTGTTCAACAGGCCCGCCCCGATGCTGAACACCACCGCCGGGCAGAGGATCCCGGCCACATAACTGCTGCCGGGGTGCAGCTGGGCCTGCCATACGAAGCCGGCCGCCGCCACCAGAGCCCCCACTCCGATCAGCAGCCGGGTATCGATCGACCGCATCAGCCATGGGGTGATCCACACGCCGATCATGATGGCGATCAAGGTGTGGGGCAGGAACGCCAGCCCGGTCTGCAGCGGGCTGTAGCCGAGGCCGGACTGCATCGACAGCGTGAGAAAAAACCACATCGGATTCAGGCAGGCACCGGTCAACAGCAGGATCAGATTCCCCGCGGTCACCGACCGGATCCGAAACAGGCGCAGCGGGATCAGCGGCGCACGTACCCACCGCGCCTCCACCACCACGAAACCCGCCAGTAGGGCAACGCCTGCGGCGATCCCGGCCAGCGTGGACATCGCGGTCCAGCTAAGGACCGCGGCCTGTCCGACTCCGTATGTCAGTGCGGCAAGCCCTGCGGTGACCAGCACGGCCCCCGCGACATCCAGCTGCGGCCGGACCGCCGGGCGGTCGGTGGTGATCACCCGTACCGCGACCACGAGCGCGAGGATCCCGATCGGGACGTTGATCAGCAGCGTCGCCCGCCACGACCACCACTCGGTCAGCACGCCGCCCAACAGGTTTCCCGCGGTGCCGCCGGCCATCCCGAGCGCGGCCCATACCGCCAACGCCCGCGTACGGGCCGGACCCTCGGCAAAGGTCGAGGTCACGATCGCCAATGTCACCGGTGCCAACGCCGCCGCCCCCACGCCCTGCACCGCCCGCGCGCCGAGCAGCCACGCCCCTGAATCGGCCATACCGCCGACCAGGCTCGCCGCGGTGAACACCACCAACCCCGCCATCAGCAACCGCCGCCGCCCGAACAGGTCCGCCAGCCGCCCACCCAGCAGTAGCAACCCCGCGAACACCAGCGCATAGGCATTGACCACCCACCCCAACGCGACCTCACTCAGCCCCAGCGCCGAACGCATCGACGGCAGCGCCACATTCACCACCGAAATATCGAGCACCACCATGAACTGAGCCCCGCACACCACCACCAACACCACCACCGGCCGCACCACAGAACCAGCACCGGCCTCCGGGCTCGGGTCGAGCCGCATACCCACCTCCAAAGTGATACGCATGTATCATATACACTTGTATCAAACTTTGAGGCCAGGAGGAACCGCGGTGCCCAGAACTGCCGACCACACCGCCCGACGTACCCAGATCGCCGATGCCCTGGTCCGCGTCGCCGCCCGCGACGGCCTGCACGCGGTCACCATGCGCTCGGTCGCCACCGAAGCGGGCATCTCACTGCGCCTGGTGCAGTACTACTTCCACACCAAAACCGGACTCCTGCTCGGCGCGCTGGAGCACCTCGAACAGCAATCCCACCAACGCTGGAACCACCGCCTCGCCGACCTCCCCGACCCGCCACCACCCCGCGCGTTCGTCGAAGCGTTCCTCGCCGAAGCCCTACCCACCGACGAACCCAGCCGGATCTTCCACCTCGTCGGCACCTCCTACGCCATGCTCGCCCTCACTGACCCCGACCTCGCCGCCTCCCCCTTCGCCGCCGGAATCAACCGTCTCCAACAACAACTCACCGAGGCCCTCACCCACGCCGCCGCCGACGGCGAACTCGCTCCCGGACTCGATCCGAACCAGGAAGCCGCGCGCCTGGTCGCCCTGACCAACGGCATCGGCACCAGCATCCTGGCCGGCCAACACACCCCCGACACCGCGACAGCGCTCCTGCGCTACCACCTCCACCAACTCTTCACCCTCGCCTGAACCACACGCCGGATGCCGAACGTTCACAAATCGGCGGTTACTGGACATGGAGAGCCGCTCGAAAATTGCTGACCAGCGATCAATCCGGACACCGATGTTCAAAAATGCATCAGTTCTTGGACGGCACAGAGGGGTTGCACCGAGTGCCAGAACGCCGATTCGACGAATCAATCAACTCAGTCTGGCGCTGAGTTGGGCACCGAGTTCGCGAAAGCCCAAGGCGAGCGCGACATAGGCCAGCGTGGCCGGGCCCAGCACTTCTTCCAGGCAGATCATTGCTCGCGGCGAGATCGCCACATCCACGGGCTCGGCCGAGGAGAATGAAACCGGCGCCCCGGCCAGCCCTTCCCATAGAGCGTGGGCTCTTGTCAGCACCGAGTTCGTTGGCATGGCCGCATTCTGCTCACTCGCGCGACCCAAGGCGACCTATATTCCACGCCTCGACCAGGGGCGCCGCGGATTCGACCACTGGAGGAATCCCGGGCCGACGCCGGGGCCGGTATCGGTGTTCAGAAAAGGGTATTTCCGAACGGAACTCCGGTCCTCACCATCGCTGACCAGCGATGATGACGACCCAATCCGTCCAATAATGCATCGATTGTTGGACGGTTCCTGAGTTTGGTGAAGCGCGACGAGATGCTGTTCCCGATCGGGGTCGTGGCCGAACGCACGGGGCTTTCGGTCAAAACGATTCGGTTCTACTCCGACCATCTGACCCACGAGGAGATCCTGGGGCGATCGCAGTTCTGCAGGGTCGATCGGCGGGCCTACGAATTCGAGCGTGTATGGACGGTCGAACAGGCCATCGGCTACCTGTACTCGACATCGCTACCGCTTCGTCGCGCATTGGGAGAACAGCGGCCGGCGTTCGAACATGCCGTCCGCGAGGAACTGCTCACGCTCGATCCGAGCGGACGGTTCGTCGAACCGGTGACCCTGGAGGTGTTGACGGCCACGCGGCCATAGGGCGATCGGATCGGGGGCCGGAACTATCTCTCGAGTTCCGGTCCGGCAACCACCGGCGCTACGCCTGCACCGGAGTGTCGCAGCAGCAGCTGTTCATCAAAGGGGGATTTACGGGCATTCTGGAGCCCAGAATCATCGTTGAACAGCGATGATCAACCCGCCTGTTTTCAAAAATGCCTCATTTTATGAACAGCACTGTCAATGTAGGGCCCGCGACTCCTTCGGAAGATGAATGGCATCCTCGTGGCGTGGCCGCGCCGGTGGATCTGACAGCGTTGGAGTTGCCGTGGAGGCTGACGCTGGAGCAAGGGCGGGAAGCGTTGATGCGCTTGCCCGTACTTCACGTGCCAGGTTCGGCAGACGGATCGGGCCGCGGACGCCACGCCGAGATTCACGCCCAGAGTTCCCACATGATCAGCGAGCTTGCCAGCCGCTCGACCAGTTCCGTGCAGATGTCCACGGTGGCCTGCACGTTGGTTACCCGTTTGCCGTAGCACAGCACCGCCGCGCGGATTGCAGGGCGGAGATCTCCGGTCGGTAGAGCGCGGCGAATCGTGCGTTCCAGGTGGGGTCCATGCGCGACGGTGATCCTGACCATGACGCGACGCTGCGCGCAGCGCTCCGGACTGCTGTATCAGGCTATTGGGGTACTGCGTAGAGGTAGAACAGAGCGATCGTGACCAGGCCCATCGCCGGGGTGAGGACCCAGGTCTCCACCTTGTTCCCGGTGCGGGAGATGATCGGGACGGCCAGGCGGGGCTTCAGCGGCCACAGCAGCGGGCAGCCGCGGTCGGTGAGGCAATCGCCGACGATATGGATGAGGGCGCCGAGGCCGATGGCGAACGGGAGCCAGTACGGGGAGTCCGGGAGCCAGCGGTCCATCAAAACCGTGCCGCCGCCCGCCAGCAGTACGCACAGGCCCCAGGCGCGGAAGGAATCACCCCGCGGTGTCAGATGCAGGGCCCGGATACCGAAGGCGAGCATGACGAAGATGACGCCGAGCGTGAAGTATCTGCCCAGATAATTCACACCCGCCCAGGTCGCCCAGCCCGCCAGCAGGACGAACAGCAATCCGTGCGTGCCCTTGCGATGTCCTCCGGAGATGGTCGCGACCCCCTTCGCCACGGCATTGCTCAACGGGCCCAGTGAATCCCCGATCGTGCCGCCGGGATGATCGATATCGGGCAACAGCGCCGCACCGGCCGTGATCAGGGCCCCCAGGATCAATTCGAGTGCGCTGACATCTACAGGGCCGCGCACGAATTCCATCACCGGGACGGGTACGACGGTAGCGGCGGTGGCGAATGCCAATGCGCCGCTGGTGGCATGGGAATGGCCGAGCAAAACATCTCCCGGTATCAAGGTGCGATCGGACGTAGCGATCAAAGTTAGCAATCGATGCCGACAACCCGGACCGGCGCACGACGCGCCGGAACCCGGCGTGCACGAGACACGCCGCGACGACGGTGGTTTCGGTGAAAAGCTCCTGGTTACCCCTGTACCCCGGAATCCATCGATGCAATGCTGGCGCGACCGGAGCGCCTGTGGAGCGATCCGTTCTCGCCAGGGGGTGTCGAATGCGTGATGGCCGGCCGATTCTGTATCGGGTGCCCGATTTCGAACCGTCGACGGAACCGTGTGCGGAGTTACCGCCCGCGCGGCCCTGTGGGATGGAGCCGCCTGCCGTGCCGCCGCCGTCGGGAACACCGTCGCCCGGAGTGCCGCCGGCTGGAGCGCAGTCGCCGGGACCGTCGTCGGCTGCAACGTTGTCGCCCGAAGTGCAGCCGGCTGGAGCGGTATCGGCCGGAGGGTCGTCGGCTGGAGCGCTCTCTCCGGGACCGTCGTCGGCTGGAAGGCTGTCGCCCGGAGCGCAGCCGCCCGGGGCGCTCTCGGCCGAAGCTCCATCGGGGAGAACGCTCTCGCCCGGAGCCCAGCCGCCGGCCCCGGGGACGCCGTCGGTGCGGGCCGGTACACGGAGGAGCAACAGCGGCCGCGGGGCGAAACCGGCGCCGAGCGAATCCCCCGGTGCAGTCTCTGCTGCACCGGCATCTACTTGCGCCCCCGCGGAAACACCCGCTGGTTGCCGTCCCCGTATCGACCGCAAATCCCTGCGCGCCAACCGCAGCGCACCGGCGGGGATCCGCCGCGCACACCGCGCCGGACATACCGCCGACGCCCGCACCGAGCCGAGCGAAGCAAGGGCATTCGCCGGCAGGGCTATACGCATCCTGCTGGAGGTCCTGGATCGCCGCCGCCCGGTAGCGCAACTGAACACCCTGTGTGCGCCCGCCCTGGTACACACGGTCGGTGTCCTGGTAGCGGGCGATCACGCCCCCAGCCGGACACTGGGCACCGCAGCACTCACCAAGTTCCGCCTGTTCCCGGCCGGCGACCACGCATTCGAACTGATAGCCATGTACCAGCGCGGCCCCCGCCGGCTCGCCCTCGCCGGCCGCGTCGATCACACGGCAACCGGCTGGAAGCTCACCGCCCTACGCCTGACCTGATCGCCTACCGGTCGTTTCCTTTGCTGGAGACTCGGATGTCGTCCAGGGCGATGTCCGCGAAACTGCGATCCTGTCGAATCGGGCGATCAGTGCATGTTCGATCCCGGCGCACAGCAGTGGCGAAATCACGCCGGCCGAGGTGGTTGGTAGGTCGCGCGGGGTGGCTACCGGCCGGGACGGTATCAGGTATCCAGTTCGTAGGTGTCGATGAATTCCTGGCCGCCGATGAGGTAACGATCCAGGCTGATCTCATCCGGTTTCTCCGGATCGAAGGGCGTGCCGATCTTGCCGCCGACGTCGGCGTACTGTGGTTCGCCCCACGGGGCCATGATCTCGATCGGGTGACCGGTGTCGTTCGGGATTGCGCGTATCTTTCCTTTCGCTCGATACACTCCGGCTTCCTCGGTCTCCTCGTGCCGTTGCCGGAAATGGGTTCGGGCGGCGTCGATATCCGTTTCGGCTGCCTTGTAGATATATTCCTCGCCGCCCGGGTTCGTGATGACGACCTGGCCCGCTCGGGTGCGATTGGTGGTTTCTCGGGTGCCATCCGCCAGAACGGTTTCGACGAGCTCACCCTCCTCCGCGATACGGGCGCGGACCAAACTTTTCTTCCGGTAGATCGGAGCCTCCGCGAGTTTGGCCGTGTAGTCGGGTGTGGCGAGATCGAGTCGCACTCTCCGCTCCGGATTCGAGCCGCTCGCATTGGTCGGCTTACCGATATCGCTGCCCGCCGGTGGGGTGGGATTCGGGGTTCGGCCGGTTTCTGCCAGAGATCTGGCCGCAGCGGCGTCGCTCCGCTCGAAGGCGTTGCCTGCATCGCGCGCCGTGTCGGCGGCCCGGCGCGTGGGTAATTCGTGAGCGCGGGTGTAATTCGGTGCGAGCTGCTTCAATTTCTGGATCAGCTCCGCTGCCACTTCCCCCCATGATTTTCCCGCACCCATCGCTGATTCCTCCGATTACTTGCCGGCAACACTCGATCAGCGGAATAGGTGCGCATATCGGACGCAGTCGATCCGCGTGCCCGGATTTCTGCTGCCCTGTCACGGATTATTGTCCGCGATTCTGAAATTGCAGGCCGTCCCGGCCGGGCGCTTCCGGTGCCGGGTCCCGTCCGGTGTGGTACCCGTTGCCGACGACAGTACTGAATGGATCCGCCTCAACCTATTCGTTCCCGGGGGATATTCAGAAGTTGGTGCTTTTTTCACATTCCGAGAATCACTTTTGTTCCCGATGCACAATTTCGCTTAGCCCAGGAAGTCGACCCGGGGAGGCCCGCTCGGGCGGCTCACATTGTGATGTGGGACACTCATCGCCTCGTGATGTCCTTCGGGAGCAGTTCGCTTACCTGAAGGTGGGGTATCGCACCGGAAGGTGGGTACTTGCCGGTGCTGCTGCCTGCGCTGAGACTCGGTCCCTGTGAACGAGACTGCGGAATCCCCGCGAACAGCGCGTACCGGAACCGCATCGGCCGCTCGGCAGGTCCCGGTGACTGTGCTCGGTACGGGATCGATGGGGCGGGCGCTCGCCGGAGCCTTGCTCGTGGCCGGGCATCCGACCACCGTTTGGAACCGCACTCCGCACCGAGTGGCGCCGCTGGTGGCCGCGGGTGCCGAGCATCAGATCGCCGTCGCGGATGCCCTCTCCGCAAGCCCGGTCGTCATCAGCTGCACCAGCAGCTTCCGGTCTGCACGCGAAAGTCTGGCGGGCGCCGAGCGCCGGTTGGCCGGACGGACCTTGATCACCCTCAACAGCGGCACCCCTGCCGAGGCTCGGGAATTCGCGGAATGGGTGAAAAGCTGCGGGGCGCGCTTCCTCGGCGGGGCGATCAAGAATGTGCCCTCGGCCGTCGGAAAGCCGGACACATTGTTGTATTTCGGCGGTGAACGAGCGGTTTTCGACGCTCACCGGGCAACATTGCGGGCTCTGGGCGGCGACCTCGTGCATCTGGGTGACGACCCGGATCTGGCCGCCCTCTACGAGTCGGCCGTCGGCGCGACCCTTCTTCCCGCGTTGCTCGGATTCTTCGAAGGCGCAGCGTTACTGGCCACGCGTGGTATCGAAGCGCAGACGATGGTGCCGTACTCCATCAAATGGTTGCGGATGATCGAGTCGCTACTACCGATCATGGCAGGGGAAATCGACGACCGGGACTACACCCGGCTCGGTTCATCGGTCGCGTTGTCCCACGACGCGATCCCCTCCGACGAGCAGCTCAGCGCAGCATCGGGTGTCGATATGTCCTGGCACGCCTCAATGCACGAACTGTTGCATCGAGCGGTTGCCGAAGGTCGAGGCGAGCAGAGCATCACCGCGTTGATCGAGCTCCTGGCCTCTCGCCGGTCCAACCACTGAGTAAGGAAACGCTGATATGACGCAAGCAGCAGCCGGCCCGGTGACCGTGATAGGGCTGGGACCGATGGGACAGGCGATGGTCGAGTCATTACGGGCTTCCGGCCTGGCGGTCACTGTCTGGAACCGCAGCCCGGAAAAAGCAGACGCTATGAAGGAATTCGGCGCCACCCGTGCGAATACGGTCGCGCAGGCGCTGGACGCGGGCGAAGTGATCCTGCTCAGCCTGACCGACTACGCCGCCATGTACGACGTGCTCGGTCCGGCCGCCGGCCACCTGCCGGGCAAGACGATCGTCAATCTCTCGTCGGATACGCCGGACGAGACTCGTGCGGCAGCGGCGTGGGTTCGTGCGCGCGGCGGTCGCTTCCTCGCGGGTGGAGTGATGGCCGACGGAGACGGCCTCGGCGGGCCGGACTCCTTCATCTTCTACAGCGGCGAGCGAGCGGCTTTCGACGCGTGCGTCGAGGTAGTCCGTCCGCTCGGCCGGCCCGAGTATCTGGGCGTGGATGTCGGGCTCGCGCAGCTGTACTACCAGTCCGTGTTCGCAATTTTCTCGTCCGGGCTACTCGCCTTCGAACAAGCGCTGGCCATGATCGATCGCTCGGGTGAACCGATCGCGCGGTTCATGCCGTTCGCACAACAATCGATGGGCGATATGACGGCGCTGTACGCCGCGGTTGCCGCCACGGCCACCGATTCCGGCGGCCGGCGGGATATCGGCCATCTGCGCATGATGACGGCCGGTGCCGGGCATGTGGCCGAGACTGCCGCCGCCGTCGGAGTCGGTACGGGCTTGGCACGCGCGGTACAGAACCATTGGCATCAGGCGTTGTCCGAAAGCTTGCGGACCGGTGAGCCGGTATCGACCTTCCAGCTGCTGCGAGGTGATTCCACCTGAGCGGTCCGGAGGCTGCGTCCGTGGGGATCGGAGCGAACTGGTTGTGGGACAAAGGTTCGCCCGGCTGCATACCATGAGGACACGGGAGGCTCCGTCGACGGGAGAGCGTGATGAACGACAATGCGGGCGTGGTGGATCCGAATACACCGAGCATCGCGCGGGTGTACGACTATCTACTCGGGGGGAAGGACAACTATCCGGTCGACCAGAAGATCGGCGATCATTTCAAGGTCGATCTGCCCGGCTCGGTCGCTATCGCTTTCGGGAACAGGCAGGCGCTGGTGCGGGGTGTACGTGATATCGCCCGCAGTGGGGTGAAACAGTTCATCGACCTGGGCAGTGGTCTGCCGACGGCCGATAACGTGCACCAGGTCGCGGCTCGGTACATCGACGGGGCGAAGGTCGTCTACATCGACAACGATCCCATTGTGCTGGCGCACGGCCGATCGCTGCTGGCCACCGATGACAGCACCACCGTGGTCCAGGCAGATGTGCGTGAGCCGGAACAGATTCGCAACAGCGACGAGGTGCGCCGGCTCATCGATTTCGACCAGCCGGTGGCGATGGTGTTCAGCGCGATCCTGCACCACCTCAACGACGACGAAGACCCGCGCGGTGTCGTTTCTTATTGGTGCGATCAGATTCCTTCCGGAAGTCAGGTGTTCATATCGCATTTCCGGTCCGGCGGTAATGCGGAGACCGAGGCGGCGGAACAGAAATTACAGTCGACGTTCGGGCGCGGCCGCTGGCGCACCGACGACGAAATCCGGGAACTGTTCGGTGACCTTGAAATACTGGCGCCGGGAATCGTGCCCGCGGTGCTGTGGCGGCCGGATACCGCGGACGAATCCGATACACCGATGAGCAGTATCGGTACGGCGGACCGGGAACTGACCGTCTGGGATCAGCTCATCTCGGCCGGTCTGGCCCGCAAACCGTGAGTGCCTGACAGAGGCTGCGACTGGTCCGGGGCCGGAAAACGTCGTGCTTTTCCGGAGTGTTCGGAGCAGACTCGGACGAATGCAGGCGCGTAGTGTCGGCGAATTGATCGCTGCTTCCGACCGTGAGCGGGTCAAGTACCTGCCTTTCTGGGGCCACCAGCCGCGTCCCGACGGAAGGGCCGGCGCGAGTTGCCTGAGCCAATGGTGGCCGGTGCGGTTCACTGTCGACGGGGTGGATTTTGCGACGGCCGAGCATTACATGATGTGGCGGAAGGCTTTGCTCTTCGACGATAACGACATCGCGGAGAAGGTATCGGCCGCACCGCATCCGGGGGCGGCCAAGAATCTGGGTCGCAGTATCCGGGGGTTCGCCGAGGATACGTGGGTGGAACACCGGTACGGCATCGTGGTGAGCGGCAATCTGGCGAAGTTCGGTCAGCACCCGGAGTTGAAGCGGTTCCTGCTGGATACCGGGGATCGGGTCCTGGTGGAGGCCAGCCCGGTGGACCGGATCTGGGGTGTCGGGTTGACCGCGGGCGATCCCCGAGTCGAGAACCCCGCAGAGTGGAAAGGGCTGAATCTTCTCGGGTTCGCGCTGATGGAAACCCGGGCGGTGCTGCGGGGCTGACGGCCGCCGGCTTCGGGCCCGTGGCCGGGTGCTCATCAGTCGTGGGCGCGCGCTGAGGTCGGGCGGTGGGCTCGGAGGTCCACGGGGCGGCCGTCGGGGTCGTGCGCAGTCACGGTCCACTGGGTGGGGAGGGTTTCGATGGGGCCCACCTGTGCTCCGGCGGATAGCAGTACCTCGCGTACGGTGCACAGCTGTTCATAGGTCGAGACGCGCAGACCCCAGCCGGCGCGGCCGAGAGGGTCCGGTCGAGAAGGGGCTGGACAGCTCGTTTCCACCAGCATGAGGTGGTCGGCGCCGCCGACATCGAGTATCGCGACCCGAGGGGCCTCGGCTGTGGCGGGACGTTCGAAGGCGAGCCGGGCGCCGAGTAGGCCCGTGTAGAACGCGGCGAGCCGGTCGAGATCTGTTGTCGCCAAGGTCAGATGGTTTATTCCGAGAAGTTCGGGCATGGTGCGCTGAGCGTAATTCGAGGATTGTGGCGAAGTCCAGTGTGCGGACTGCCTGCTTTGTCCTGATAGCGGATGTGTTTACGCTGCTTGTCCGGATATCGGTGGATCGGAGGACAGATGGTCGGCGGAAACGAGGCGGGTGGCCGGAAGCGGGATTCCGCGGCTACCCGGGCCGCGATTCTGGGGGCGGCGCAGGAATTGTTCGCCGACCGGGGGTATGAGCGCACGACGGTGCGTGATATCGCGACCCGGGCGGGTGTGAATCAGGCGTTGCTGTTCCGGTATTTCGGGAACAAGGACGAACTGTTCCGGGCGACCATGACCGATCGGGGCCGGTCGCTGCTCGAATCCGGGTCTGTGGAGACATTGTTGTCCAGATTGCTGGAGAAGTCGCTGGAGCCGAGTGCTGTGGCCGCGCATGGGAATTGGTTGCAGGCGGCGCTGCGGTCCAGCGGGCACGAAGCGAGTGCGTCGGTGATTCGCCGGGAGTTGGGGGAGGAGTACATCCGGGCGTTGTCGTCGCTGACCGATGGGGAGGGCGCGGAGTTGCGGGCCGATCTGCTGTTGGCTTGGTTGCTCGGTATCGGGATGGTGCGTTCGGTGCTGCGCCGGGAGCCGCTGGCCGGTGCCGATCCGGCCGAGATTGCGGGATATGTGCTGCGTGCGGCGGGTGTGCTGCTGGAACGCAACGATCCGGGATTCCCTCCGGAGTAAGGGGATCGCATCGTTGACGCGTGATCCCCCACACCCTTACCCTAGCTAAGTAAGCAATCGCTTACATCGCTGGGTGTCCGGTCCCCGGGCGCCGCGGAAGGGAGATCGCATGACCGTGAACACCGAGGTGCGCCACTACCCCTTCGGTGCACCGGAACGTCTCGATATGGACCCGCTCTACGCGAAACTGCGCCGCGAAGAGCCGGTCAGCCGGGTCGAGCTGCCCTACGGCGGCCAGGGCTGGCTGGTCACCCGCTACGACGACGTGCGCACGGTGCTCGGCGATCCGCGGTTCAGCCGCGCGGCAACGGTTGGTCGCGAAGACGTCCCGCGCGCCACTCCCGCGCCCGCCCAGGCCGATTCACTGCTGAGTCTCGACCCGCCCGAGCACAGTCGGCTGCGCAAACTGGTCGCCAAGGCATTCACCGGCCGCCGGGTAGCGGAACTGCGCCCGCGCACCCGGCAGATCGTCGACGAGAAACTCGGCGATATGGAACGCGCCGGTTCCCCCGCCGACCTGGTACAGGGGCTGGCCCTGCCGCTACCGGTCACCGTGATCTGCGAAATGCTCGGCGTACCGGCCCGGGAACAGCACCGTTTCCGCGATTTCTCCGACGCGATCCTGTCCACCACCGCCTACACCCGCGAGCAGATCGAAGCCGCCCGTGGCTCGCTCGAGGGCTACCTCGCCGAACAGGTCGCCCAACGCCGCGAACACCCCACCGACGATCTGCTCGGCGCCCTGGTCGCGGCCCGTGACGACGAGGACCGGCTGAGCGAGAAGGAACTGGTCAACCTGGGGGTCGGGATCCTCATCGCGGGCCACGAGACCACGGCCAATCAGATCGCCAACTTCACCTACGTCCTGCTCACTCAGCGCGAATACTGGGACCAGCTGCGCGCCGACCCCGAGCTGATCCCGGGCGCGGTCGAGGAACTGCTGCGGCACACCCAGCTCGGCGCCGGAGGCGGGCAGCCGCGGGTGGCGACCGAGGATGTGGTGCTCAGCGGGGTCACGGTGCGGGCGGGGGAGGCGGTGTTCGTGCACACCCAATCCGCCAACCGGGACGAAGCCGTGTTCGACGATCCCGAAACGCTCGATCTGACCCGGCAGCGCAACCCGCATATCGCGTTCGGGTACGGGGCGCATCACTGCCTCGGCGCACAGCTGGCGCGGATCGAACTCCAGGTCGCGATGGAGGCGTTGCTGGAACGGCTCCCGGGGTTGCGTCTCGCGGTGCCGGTGGACGAGGTTCCGTGGAAGTCGGGGCTGTTGGTGCGTGGCCCGGAGAAGCTACTCGTTACTTGGTGAGCATTCCGTCGCCGGGCGCGCCACCGTGCCCGGCGACGTGGTCGCATCGCACGGGATCACGCCCGGTCGAAGGTGATCTTCCGGTGGAAGCACACACGGTCTTGTCCGGGGCCGTCTCGCAGGTATGCCCTGGTTATGCCTGCGCATTACCGGCTCGCACAGCATCGGGCGGACGGCCAGATGAAGGACGTCGGTGCGTCACACAGACTTGATCGCACCCCCGTCGATGATGTGGTCCGCCCCAGTGGTGCTGCCTGCGAGCGGTGAAACGAGGTACGCAACAAGGTCAGCGACCTCCGCAGGCTTCACGAGCCTGCCGGTGACCATCCCCATGGCTGTGGGGAGGTTGTTCATCAATTGCTCCCGACTCAGGCCCATGGACTCGGCGAGCTCAGCTCCATAGCCATCCGAGGATTCCCACATGTGAGTCCGGACAGGGCCAGGTGAGACTGTGTTGATGCGCACTCCTTGCGGGCCGAACTCTTCCGCTACTGCCTTCCCGAAGGCGGTGAGCGCAGCCTTGGCGGTGGTGTAGGTGATCGGGCCGGCATGCGGGATTCGGGCACCGTTGGATGAGATATTGACGATCGCGCCGCGGCCTTCCAGAAGATGCGGCAGTGCGGCCCGCGTGGTGCGGACTGCCGCCAGGAAGTTCAAGTCGAACGCGCTGCTCCACTGCTGATCGGTGAAGGCGAGGAACCCGCCGGTCTGGCCACCGCCGTCACCACCCCCGACGTTGTTGACCAGCACATCGAGCCGCCCATACTCTGCCTCCGCCCGTTCGATGAGCTGAGCAGGGCCGTCGGGAGTGGACAGGTCGACGGACACACTGAGCGCACCCGTGGCCTGCAGCTCGGGTGTGATCGTCCGTGCTGCCGCCAGCACGCGCATTCCTTCGCCGATCAAGGCCGAAACCGTGGCCAATCCGATTCCTCGGCTTGCGCCGGTCACGACAGCGACCTTGCCGTCCATCTGCAGATCCATGAGCCCTCCAAGTTCAATTGACGTCATCAGTGATGCGACTAGCCTAAAAGTTGCGACACGTTTGTTGCAAATTGAGTGTGAGTGGCGACTGTAACGTAGCCTGGAGGGGTCATGAGGAGGAGGTCACATGGAGCAGGAGAGGCGAGTACGGCCTATGCGCGCAGACGCCGAGCGGACAGCGAAGGCGATCCTCGAGGCCGCGGAACGCGTGCTGAGCGCCAATCCCGCAGCCACCATGGAACAGATCGCGGAGGCTGCGGGCGTCGCCCGGACCACCGTGCATCGTCGGTTCACCGGCCGCGAGGCCCTCGTCGATGCCATGACAGCCTGGGCCACTCAGCAGTTCCACGACGCCGTCACCAGCGCCCGGCCCGAGACCGCTCCGCCGATGGTCGCGCTGTATCAGGTGACCGCAAATGTGCTCCGGGTCAAGATCGGCTGGGGCTTCGCCATGAACGCCATCAAGCCTGAGGATTCCGAGGCTGCACGCGTACATGCGGACGTGCTTGACCAGTGCGACCGCCTCTTCCGGCGGCTGCAGCACACAGGTGCCCTACGGCCCGACACCGACCTGGCATGGGCTCGGCGCACGTACTACGCGCTGATCCACGAAGCCGCACAGACCCAGCCCGCCGACGCCCGAGACGTGGATGAACTGGCAACGCTCGTAGTGGACACACTGCTGACCGGCGTCGGCCAGCGGCCGCCGAAGCCCAACGTCTAGAAGAGCACCCGGAGTCGTCGCCCACGGTTACGGGAAACCCTCATCGAATCGTTGGCGACCGTCAACAACGCGCTGGCCCGCAACAACTAGCTCATCATTCTGGCAATCATCCGACGACCGTGCTCCTCGAACGGGCTGTCACCTATCCCATGCGCCCAGACCACCGTCGTGATCGCCTGATACATCCATTCGAGTTCGAGAACCTCGATATCTTCCTCGCCGAAATCGCGTCCGAGTCCGGTGGTGAACGCCGCGGCCAGATCTGGTCTTGCGGAGAACTGCTGGGACTGTAACCGCACCAGGTCGCTGGTCCAATGCCGCTGCTCCGCGCGGCCGAAGTCGATCACTGCGAACTCGCCGTCGTGGAGTAGCCAGTTACGCGGGTGGTAGTCACCGTGGGTGAACGACAGTCGGACCGGCCGAGAAGCTGTGCGCATCAGTCGTTTCCCGAGCTCGTCGAGATGGCCGGCGCTGACCAGTCCGGCGGCGTCCGCGACCGACCGAAGCCCCCGATCCCGCAGCCTGTCGACGTAATCCGGGGACACGTCCCCCGGGACCAGCAGGGCATCGAGTGCCTGTCCGGCCTTGAGGTAAGTCGACGGAGTCCATTCCGCCGCAGTACCTTCGACGAGCTCGCCCGGCAGATAGGTCGCGACGAGGACCTTCTCCTCCACGTCGGCGTGGACGAGGCGCGGTACCGCGACAGTGGACGACGACAGGAACGACCGATGCGCTGCGATCTCTCGATCGATGTGGTGACTCGTCCGGGAAGCCTTGACGATGAAGTCGCCGCCGTCCGCACGGATCCGCAGAACCGTCGTATCCTGCAGCGGCCACGAGTGGTCCGCGACGACCTTCCAGCTCGCGAACCAGCTATCCAGTAAGGCCCGGTGGGTTTCCGACAGAGCATCTTTTCCCAGCACCGCGCCAGCCTAGAACGCCCGTGGTGGTCGAGAATCCGCCGCCTGCGACAGTCCTGCCGCCGATCGATCGCCCGCACGGCGAAATCGCCGATGAGGCGGGGGCATCGGTCCGGCGGCGCACTCTGAAGTTCAGGCGAGCCAGCCGCGCTGGTTGCGTTCCTGGAAATAGGCGTCGTCGGCGTCGATGTCTTCCTGAGAGAGCACGCGCCGTGCGGATGCCTGTGCAGGCAGCTCGCGGCGGGGGTGGGGAGTTTCGTGAGGGATGACCTGCTGCGGGGACGACGCCCGCTGCGGTGCTGTCCGGCGGACTGTGCCGATCGCGTGCTGGATGCGCCGGGTGATCTCATCCGGGGACCCGGGGGCGAGGGTGAAATCTTCGCTGCTGTGTTTGATCAGCAGGTAGCGCCCGTCCTGCGGGAGCAGGTCCATCCAGTGGAAACCGTGCGGGTTTCCGGTAGGGCGGGAATCGATGGCGGGGCCTGCGAAGATGCCGATTTCGCCCACGCCCGATCGTGGCCGGCGCAGGATCTGGTTGATCTGTTCGATTCGCGATATCCGGCTCGGGTGCCGTGAGTACTCGATCTGTCCGATATCGGATCGGGTGCCGCGGACTGTCGTCGAGAAACGGCCCGGTGCGCAGCGCGGTAGGCACGCTACGACCCTCGCGGCCAACTCGTGTGGCGCACAGGATTGCAGGTGGATATCGCCGCCGTACTCCTTCGTCGAGCCGGGTGCCTGGACGGCGAGGGTCGCGGACTGCCCGGTGATACCGGCATGGATCCGCACCACTCGTTCGAAACCCCGGTCGTACGCTCCATGCACCTCGATCCGGACCTGCGGTTCGAGCAATACGCGGAGAGCACGGAGCATGTTGTCGTCCGCCAAGGTCTGCAGCCGCTGCGCCGCCGACGCTCGGGCGCGTTCATACTCTTCGGCGGTCGGCGGTGTTTCGCTGGGCCCCAGCGGCAGAACTCGGATCGGGTAAGGCAACCGGTCGCGCTCGAACCGGTGCACCGCCTGGATGAACATCTCCCCGTCCAGGCGCCACTGTAGGTCGTTCACCCGCCGATCACCCCGCCCGGAGGCAATGCCGGCGGCTGGGTGCCGAGCAGTTCGCTACCGCGGTCGTAGATCAGGTAGTCGGGGATTTCGTGCTCGTCGTCGTCCTGGCCGTTACCGCGCGCGGCGCCGGGCGACATCATGCCGGGCATTCCGGTGCGACCGGCACGGTTGCTGCTGTTGGCGGGCGCGGTCGCGGCAGGTGCCCCGGCCGGTTTGTTCGGGTTGCCGCCGGGCACTGTCTGCCCGGGGATATGGGGTGCGGTGGTTTGCGGGGCACCCGAGGGCATTCCGGACGGCGTTCCTGCCGGAAATCCGGGACTGCCGGGCGCCGTGGGTGATCCGGTGGTCAGAGAAGGAGTTGTCGGGGTCGTCGGGGTTGTCGACTGAGGAGTCGTCGATTGCGGTGTGGTGCTCTGCGGTTCGGTCGACTGCGGTTCGGTGGACTGCGGGTCCTCACCGGTCGGCTGCTGCTGCCCGGGGTCCTCGGTGTTCGTACCGGTGTCGGTGCCGTTGTTGTTCCCGTTGGTGGTGTTGTTGCCCTGCGGGAAGTCGGTGCCCTGCGGTTTACTGCCGTCGTCCACGGGTTTCACCGGTTCCGGAAGCACAGGTGTCTTGCGGTCTACTTCCTCCGCGCCCGGCTCGTAGTAAGTGGTCATTACACGCCGAGCAGTATCCTGGGCCTCATCGGCACGGTGTTGTGGGGTTTTGAAAAAGTCGTCGGGCAATACACTGACGATATTGTCACGTATGGTCACGTTGTCCGGTTCGCCTACCGAGGCTTTGGCCTGGCCGAGGTAGGTTTCTATCAGGTCGAGGCTGTGCGCGACCAACCGGAAACTCGCGACCAACGGTATGAGCGAGTTGCTGAATGCCCGGACCCCGTTGACGGCGGCGGTGGCGGACTGGCCGTTCCAGCCGGTGTCCAGGTCTTCGTTGACGGCTTTGAGGAAGTCCTGGTTGGCGGTTTCGGTGAGATCGGCGAGGCTTCGCCACGCCAACGCCTTATCGTTGATCAGCCCCGCGTTGACACCTTGGAGCAGATCCCAGATCTGCTGATGGGTCATGGCCTCGAAACCGTCTTTCTCGAGGATTGCGGGCGGCGCGTACTGTCCACCGAAATCGGTGACCAACCCGAGCCATTCCCCGTTGACGGCGACCCGGTTGTCACCCCATTGTTTGTCCTGGTCCTCGATGAGCTGGTTGTCGTTCTCCTGGTTCTGCTCGGCTTCGTCGCCGCCGAAAAAGCTCATGATCAGACCCCCGTATTACCCAGAGCGCTGGACGTGGACTGATCGGTTTCTTCGATCTGCTTGCAGGACAGCTCGAAGGTCTGCTTCATCAAGTTCACGATGTCGATCGCGGTCTTCAAACGGTTTGCCGCCGAATCTGGATCCTCAACCGCCTTCTTGGCGAACTTGTCTCGCAGAAACTGGGCGGACCGTACACCGCCGAAGCCTTCGACGACCTTCAGGTCATCGGTCTGGCTGAGCGCGTCTTCCAGACGGGTCGCGAAGGCGTCGCAGTGCGCTGCCAGTTTGGCGGCGATATCGGATTCCATCCGTAGTTCGCCGCTTTCGGCCTGGGTTTTCAGGTTTTGCCACTGTTGCAGCATCGCGACTTGCTCGGTCATGTCCTCCCCCTGTGAAGCAGCATCCCGCGACAGTAGGCGGAACAGGTTTTCGTCTGCACTGTCTAGTCCGGCAAGTACGGTTCCAGCGTCTGCGCGTGTTGGACGGCCAGCCCACATGGCGGTGATTCCGGCAGCGAATCCCGTTTGCCGTAGCGCCAATCCGCGTAGATCATCAGTCCACCCCTCGCCATGGGCAAGCCGACGTAGCAGCGGCGGATGGGGTTCTCGTTGCCGGTGGGGTAGAAGGTGAGCCCGGGCCGATCGTTGACCTGTACATCGGTGAAGCCGGTCACCTGATCGTTCTGGCGGAACTCATCCAGCGTGAAGACAAAGGACCCGATTCCGATGTAGTACGGACGACCGTCGGCGGGCTCCCAGGAGCACATACGTACCGCAGCTCGATCGCCGGGGGCATCGAACCTCGTCGACTTCGTCTCTGGACTGGCTCCGGTTGCCTCCAGTGCCTCTGTCGAGAGTTCAGAACAGGGATTCCACTCGACGCGCGGCTCCCCGGTGGTTGTACTCGGTCCCGCCGACGCCGACTCCCCACCGACCGTGCAACCGGCGACCAGTCCGGCCGCCACCATCGCGACCACCGCGTTCCCCACTGCCTTTATGTACTGCCTGCTCGCGGTGCGCATACCCCTCCTGCCCAGCGTGTGAACGATCCACACAAACCGGCCCTCACGATACAGGCTCGCCCTCCTGCCTGATACTGCCGCGCATCCTCGATGAGTCGGCACCCCGGCGCCCACCCGGGCACCGCCATATGAACGCGGACTTCGGGTCCTGACCAATCCAGGCGGAGTCAGGCGGGAGCGGCTCCGCGGTTTCGGAGGTAAGCCGTGAACGCGGCCCAGTCGGCGAAGCTGAATGTCAATGCCGGACCGGCTGGGTTCTTCGAGTCCCGGACACCGACGTTCGCATCCTGCAGCCAGGCGACCTCCACGCACTCGTTGCCCGAGCCGCTGTAGGACGACTTGAACCATTGCGCGCCGGATAGTGTGACAGTCACTGTTCGTATCTCCTTGCCAACTGCCGCAGCAGGTCTCTCGATCGTTGCTCGTCCAGTGTGGCGCATTTCAGATCGCGATGAATGTCGCGGTAACGCTTCACATCGGCGTCGTCCTCGAAAAACATCGATCCGATCGGGTTCTCGCAGTACACCACGGGGGGCTCCATGCTGTCGGCCGGGAAGTCGAGAATGATGTATGGGAGGACCGGCACAACTTCACCTGGGAATCCAGCGGCCGACGGCAGTATTCGTATGGTGACGTTGGGGCGAGTACCCATATCGGCGATGTGACGTAGCTGCTTGGCCATAATCCTCTGGGTCCCGACAACCGTATGCAAGACGCTCTCATGGAGAAGGAACTCTGCCGTGACCGTCCTGCGCTGTCTGGTCAGAATGGCCGTCCGTCGCAGTCGGACCTCCGCACGGAGTTCGAGATCCTCTGCCGTATTTCCCGGCATTGTCGGACGTTCGATCCCTCTGGCGTAATCAGCCGTCTGCATCAGGCCTGGAATGATCACAGGTTGGTACGAATGCAATAGGGTGGCGCCGGATTCGAGGCCGAGATAGGTGCCGTACCCCGGCAGCATCAGGTGCCGTGAAGCCTGCCACCATGACTTGGTCGCCGACTGCTGCGCGAGCGCTTTCAGCTCGTCTATCCGCTTCTCCGAGAGTTCGTACAGCTGTCCGAACCCCTCCACATCCCGCAACCGAACCTTCTCGTTGTGCCCCTTCTCAATCCGGATAACCGACGTCTTGCTCATCTCCATTTCCTGCGCAGCCTGTTCCAGGGTGAACCCCACTCCCTGCCGCGCTTCGCGTAGCGCCCGGCCCAACTGCCGTCGAGGCAGGGTGGAACCAGGTTGTTCGTCTCGTGCCATAACTCCCCTTCCCCTTGTCGGCCGGAAAGCCCAGGACGCGGTCCGATTCGGACGTTTCCTCGGAGCGAAACGGTCCGTAACCCAGGCATTCCACCGACACGAATCGGACTGTCCCGCTGAACTGTTCATTCCGGCGAATCACCGCAACTCAACCAGATGGACGAACGGTACGGAAGGCCTCTGAGCAGCGGAATTCGGCCGGAATGCGCCAAGTGTTCGGCCGGCAGCACCTCGGCGTCGGTCGCAGTGAACTCGCTCGCCGCGTTCCGCCCCGAACGACTGTGCACGGGACTTCGGACCGCGGCGATACGGAACGGACCTGATCGCGGTCCGATTCGTACCGTCGTGATGGACCGGGCGTTCCGGTCGCTGGGCGGACAGTCCAATTGAATCGGGCTGTCCCGCTGAGCCTTACGGCAGGACGTTCGGAGCGGACGATAGCCCGCATGGTGGATCGATGCGGAAGCCCTCTGGCGGGGCAATTGCGGCACTCCGGTGGCAGAACCCATAGCGCAGAACTGGGGGAGTGGCGTGCGGTGTGGCAGCGGGATCGGCAGCTGATCCGGATCATTCGGGTGCGTAACGTCGCCGACGATCGCACCGTGCTCGCGGTGAGCGATCCGGGGGCCGCGCCGGATCTGGCCGAGGTGCGGGAACGGTTTCCGGAACTCTCCGCCCTGTGGGATGTGGTCCGGCATCAGTTCTGGGCGCAGGGGACTGCCGGGTGAGCGCGATCCGGTACCCCGACGACGAGTCCATCGGCGAAATCACCGCGCACTTTCTGCTGTCGATGCCCGCGACTTTGCTGCCGATGTTGTACGGATTCCGCTTCGACGGCGAAACTGTCGACGCCGAATGCGCTGCCGTCGATCTCACGGGCGACCGAGGCGACGACGAACCGAATCCGATCCACGTGCGGGCCGCGCAGCTGCGGAAGGTGCTGGGACCAGACATGTTCGGGTTCGGTCTCGTCTTCGTGGTGTGCGGCGATCAGCTCGAGGATCGGGTGGAGAACCGGCATATACCCGAACCGGTCCGGGTCGCGGCCCGGCAACTCCCCGGTGCCGGTGACCTGATCGTCGCCGTTGTCATGGACGCGACCGGCCGGCAATGGTGGGCCGTCGCCGACCGCTACCTGATCGAGCTGGACCCGGTACGTATCCACGTGCCCGCCGCGGCACCGGCCGACTGGCGGATACCCGCAACGCTCGATGCCTCCCTGTGGACCGCCGCGCTCGCGCTCGACGAAACCAACCACCCGCACCTGCTCCAGTGCTGGTGAGGGGTCACGCGGCCGCGAGGGTTGCCGCGTTGCCTGCAGATCATCGTCCGGTAGGTCCGGGCTCGAGTCATGCATCCCTGGTGACACATTTTGGTGACACCATTCGGCTCATGGCCGCTATCCCGATCCGTGAGGTGTCCCATCACACCGCGCGGATGCTGGCCTTGGTCAAGGCCGGTGAAACAGTCGAGATAACCGAGCGCGGCATGGTGATCGGCAGGGTCGTGCCGGTGGATCCATCGCGTGATATCCGAGTTCGGGTGATTGCAGAAGGGCGGATGCGCTCGGCCTCGCAAGGGCGGGCGGAGCTGATTGCGGGCCTCCGGCGCAGGCTGGAACAGGCAGGCGCCGACGATGCGGGCAGTGTCAGCGCGGCGCTGCAAGAACTGCGCGACAGCGAGCGGATTTGACCGTGCTGGTCGCGTTGACCAGCGGCTGGGTGACGCCGCGACAGCGGCGGGATTGATTTGGGTGGCGCCCCGACGGCGGTCCCGGCAGTGCTTGCGCGGTCACTCCGACGGCGACCGTCGATATGGGGACCGGACACCCTGTGAAACCTGCGAGTTGTGAAACGGCGATCGGATACCCCTTGTCTGCGCGATGGTGGGAGAGCAGGGTGTAGAGGGCCGGTGGTGCCACCGGGGTGCCGCCCCGAGTAGAGAGGGGGTGGGTCGTGTTCGCGCGATCTACCAGAATTCAGGCGACACCCTCCGCTATCGATTCCGGGATCGCGTATATGCGCGATGTTGTTCTGCCCGGGCTGCGGGAAATTCCCGGGTGTATGGGGTTGTCGCTGCTGGTCGACCGGGATACCGGGCATTGCATTGCCACCAGTTCGTGGGAATCGCAGGAATCGATGGACGCGAGCAAGGATCGGATCGCTCCCATCCGTGATCGGGGGCTTGCGACATTCGGCGGCAGTGCGCAGATCCAGGACTGGGAGATCGCCGGACTGCATCGGGCGCACCGGGTGGGTGAGGGGGCGTGCGTGCGCGCGACCTGGGTGAAGACCGAGCCGAGCCGCCTCGATTCGGCGGTGCATACTTACAAGTCCGCCACCCTTCCCGCGATGGAGCAGCTCGACGGGTTCTGCAGTGCGAGTCTGCTGATCAACCGCCGGACGGGCCGCGCGGTCTCGTGCACCAGCTACGAGAATGCCGCGGCGATGCGGGCGAGCCGGGAGCAGTCGGCGTCGCTACGGGTAGATGCGGCCCGGCAGGCCGGGGTCGAAGCACTCGACGTGCGGGAGTTCGAATTGCCGCTCGCGCACCTGCGGGTGCCGGAAATGGCGTGAACGCGGGGTCAGGACCGGGGTGCGCGTCGAACACGGGACGGTCTGCGACGCGGTGCTACAGCGCCGGTTGATCCGCGTCCAGCCGGTCGTCGAATTCCTCGCGGGCGCGTTCGACCTCGGGCAATGTGCCGGTCGCCCAGTTCAGGAGTGCGTCGAGGAGATCCTGTAGCGATCTGCCGAGCGGTGTCAGGCGGTATTCGACCGCGACGGGGCGGGTGCTGGTGACGATCCGCTCGATCATCCCGTTGCGTTCGAGGCGGCGCAGCGCGGTGGTGAGCGATTTCTGCGTCACCACCGGTATGGCCCGGCGGAGGCCGTTGAAGCGCAACGGTCCGTACTCGCACAGGGCGTCGAGGATCCGCAGCGACCATTTGTCGAGCACCTGATCGAGCAGGTCGCGGTGCTGTGGGGTGAGCTGCGGGGCCGGTGCGGTGGTTTCCGTCATGAAACCTAGTCTCGTTGAAGTTACCTTTGGGCACCAGGTAGAAATCGGATACCTGATTCTACCAGCGAAAGAGACACCCGATGACAGTGCAGCTGCTCACCCCCGAAGGTATGTTCGCGCCCGTTCCGTATCACCACGTCTCGATCGGTACCGGCACCCGCCAGGTGCACGTCGCCGGACAGATCGCGCGCGACGCCGACGGTAACCCCGTCGCGACCGGTGACCTCGCCGGCCAGGTCGCGCACGCCCTGCGCAGTACGGCGCGCGGTCTGGCGGGGGCGGGCGCAACGTTCGCCGATGTCGTACGCCTGCGGTTCTTCGTCACGAACTGGAGCCCGGACAAGTACGAGGACTTCGTCGCCGGTATCGACAGCGTCGTGGCCGAGTTGGGGATACCCCAGCCGCTACCCCCGCTGTCGGCGATCGGCGTCGACTATCTCTTCGAACCCGACGTGCTGGTCGAGGTGGAGGCATACGCCGTACTCGACTGATCTTCGCGCTCGGCTTCGGGCCGCTGTTCGCGCAGCGGCCCGAGCCGACCGCCGAAAATCGGTCGCTGTCGCTGACCACCGCATACCGCGGGGCACCACTCGGTCGGACCGGATCAGATGACGCCCAATTGGTGCGACGCGGCTGGCTGATCAAGCTAATTGTCACCCGATAGAGAGCGTTTCACAGCGCGTAGCCGCTGCCCTTTTATCGGCGGCCGAGGACTTCCACGGTAGGTGGGATCGAGTGGAAGGAGTCTGACTCGGTGTCCTTCATGGGTGTGATGGACGACCTCGAACTCGGTGATCGTGCCGACGGCCGGCCATTGCTCCGGAGCGTCCGGAAGATGGAGTACATCCACGAATCCCCACGGCGGCGTGCCCGTGCCCAAGTCGACAAATAACCCTATGACGCCGGGCTTCGGGATACTCGCGACCGTGCCGGTCAGGTGCTGGCCGACCGGGTAGGCCTTGCGAGCGATTTCGAGATTCAGTTCGGTCGGGTCATGGTCGGTCATCGTTCGAGCATTTCAAGCAGTTGAGCATCCAGCTGTCAACCCTGTTGCTCGGTCTCGGATTGCGTTATAGTTCGAACATGCTTTCGGGGGGAGGTATTCATGCGGCAGGCAACCGAGACGTTACGTACAGCGGTGGTCGATCTGTACGAGCTACCACTCAACTCACTCTCGGATGACGAGCTCGTCGCCGCGATGCAGAATGTGGAACGGTGCACCCGAATGCTGACCGCCGTGCAGCATCGCCTGTTGGTCGAAGCTCAGCAGCGATCGCTGCCCGCGCGGTTCGGCGTGAAATCGCTGAAGAAGTTTCTGATGCAAACCCTGCGGTTGGCCGGCGCCGATGCCGGTGCCCGGGTCAATCAAGCGGCCTGGGTCGCGACCTTTCACGATATGGCCGGTGAACCCATCACCCCTCGATTGCCGCATACCGCAGCAACATTGGCATCGGGCGAAATTTCCGCCGACCACGCCCGCGGTATCGCCGCGGTGATGAATCGGGTGCCGCACGGCGCCTCCGCCGAAGAGCGCGAAGCAGCCGAGCAGATCCTCGCCGAGTTCGCTCGCTCCGGCTCCCCCGATGATCTCGGTATGGTCGGCGACCGAATCCTCGCCCAGCTCGATCCCGACGGCCGGCTCACCACCGACACCGACCGCGCCCGCATGCGCGGCATCACGATCGGCCGGCAACGCCCGGACGGGATGAGCCCGATCCGCGGCGATATCGACCCGGTGCTGCGTGCACTGCTGGATCCGGTGCTTGCGAAATACGCTCGCCCCGGCGTATGCAATCCTGACGATCCCGGCAGCCCGCGGATAGACCCCGGTCGAACCGACGCTGCCGTGCTCGCCGAGGCCGCCGCTCGCGACCACCGCACCCCGGCGCAACGTAACCACGACGCACTCAAAGCGCTGTTCGAGTCCGGCAGTGCCACTGAAGGATTGGGCACCCACCGCGGAGTGCCGGTCGCCACGATCCTGACCGTGGCCGTCGACGATATCGAGAAGGCAGCCGGGGTCGCGACCACCGCGACCGGCGGCACCGTACCCCTGCGCGACGCGCTGATCCTGGCGGAACGGTCGCTGCCGTGGCTGGCAGTGTTCGATCACGCGGGAATGACCCTGCACCTGTGCCGTCGAAAACGACTCGCCTCGCCCGCGCAACGGCTTGCGTTGATCGCCGCGCTGAAGGGCTGTTCGCGGCCGGGTTGCGACGCTCCGGCGAGTCTGTGCGCCGTGCACCATGTCCTGGATTATCGCAAGAACGGCGCCACGGATATCACGAACCTGACCTTGGCCTGCGACTCCTGCCACGCCCTGATCCACGACGGCCCCGGCGGCTGGCGGACGGTCACCGAAGGTCCGAGGTCGCCCTATCCCGGTCGCACTGCATGGATCGCACCACCGCATATCGATCCGGAGCAGCGTCCGCGGATCAACCACCGCCACCGCGCGGGTGAACTACTTGCAGAGGCGCTGTCGCGCATCCACATCCACGACGAACGCCGCCGTAAACAACAACGGCAGGAGCGGCGGGCGCATGCTGCGCCCCGCTCGCCGCGGCCTGAAGCCGAGCGGGTACGCGGGCGCGCTGCCTCGTTACGTCGAGGATGCCATCCGAGCGGATGAGCGTTCGTCATCGGGTTCCAGCGCGTTCGCCGCTACATTTTCGGGGACTGTGCCGACGTTGCCGCTGCTGTGTGTCCCACGGGCGCCTGAATTCGGGATGGTCGTGCGGTGGGGCGTCGACCGGCCGGCTAACCGAGGGCTCCCACGGGGGCACCGGTGGGTCCGGACGCCGGAAGAACGGCGGTGGCTTCGGAGGCAACGAGGTACTCGGAATATTCGAGATGTGCCGGTGCAGGCGAACTGGGGTCGCTGTGGGCGGTTTCGTAGGCGTTGGCGATGAGTGCAGCCTGTAGCTGCCACAGGCCTTCGGCGTCGGCGGGGTCCAGGCCGGTGAGGCGGGCAATGCGGCGCAATCGGTAGTCGACGGTGTTGGTGTGGACGTAGAGCGCGCGGGCGGTGCGCTGGCGGTTGCGTTCATTTGCCAGGTGCATGGTCAGGGTGTCCAGCAGCTCGGGCTGCAGGAGTAGCGGGTCCAGGGATTTCGCCAGGCGGCGCCGGGCGGGGCCGGGGCGGGTGATCTGATATTCCACGGCGAGGTCGGCCATCCCGTACAGACGGGCGGGGCGGTCCAGGCGCTGGGCGAGGTCGAGAAGTTCGTGTGCGCGCCGGGTCGCTTCGGGGATCTGGTCGCGGCGAGCGTGGACCACGGTGGCCAGCAGCGGGTCGCCCGCGGCGATCCGCAGACGCTCGAACAGCTTTGCGGTCGAAGTGCCGCCGTACGAATCCGCGGGAACCAGCACGGTGCCGCCTTCCTCGCTGAGCCGTGCCAGCGGCACACCATCGCCCATGGTCAGTTCGCCGCGCAGTCGCCGCAGCCGGCGGAGCGCGCCCACGGGATCGTGCCCATCCTCGATGGTCGCGCTCGCCGGACGGCTGAGGGTCAGCGCGAATACCGCGTATGCGTCCGCGCTTCGGAATCCACATTCGCGCGCCGTTTCCGGGGTACTCGTCCCGGCGATCAAGGCGGCTGCCAGGGCCTCCGCGCCGGCCTGGCGCATGGCAGTGTGGGCTCGCAGCTCGCGCACGTAGGCGCTGGTGAAAGTGGTGATCACACCGTCCAGAACCTCGGCCAGCCGTTGCCCTGCCACAACGAGTGCTCGGCTGTCGGGGCCGGCGGCGGGCCGGGCGAGTAGATCCAGAACGAACCGGAACCCGATATGGGTGGCGTGTTGCACGGCTTCCAGCGCCACGCCGTCGGCGGCCCAATCGGCGATCTTGTCCTGCACCGGCTCGGGTAGCCGACCGGCTGTGCGGCCTTCCAGCACCGCGGCCACCAGTTCCAGGCATCCGGCCACTACCTCGACGGCTTCGCGCCGCGCCACGCCACACGGCAGTGCTGCCCCCGGCGCGGCACCGCCGGCTTCACCGGCGAGATGGTCCAGTAACTGCTGAGATAGTCGGCGTGGCCGGGGCAGATGTGCCATTGCCGGTACCCCGGCGATCTCGAGTTCTCTGCTTGTTCGAGGGGTGTTCGTCAGCACTGACCTCGGCCTCCTTACCGCCGAACTGCAGGGGTCCCCCTGTGCCGGCTCGGTCCGCCGGCGCCCTTCTGTATCAGTAGGAACTGTAACTGTCGGTGACCTGAGCCACAACCTGCTAGGGGTTCCGTACGCTTACCCAGGTAAACCCGCAGTGGAAACCACCATCTACTGAGACAGTAGGGCTAAGATTGCCGAACCTATGGCTCGCAGGCGATGAGCGGGAGGATGACGATGACGCAACGTCCGCACGAGTACCGGGTCGCGGAGCTGGCCGAGGCTGCCGGGGTCGCGGTGCGGACAGTGCGCTACTACCAGGACAGGGGTCTGCTCGACGCCCCACGGCGTCAGGGACGCCACGCCGTGTACAACCAGGCCCACCTCGAACGTTTGCGACTCATCGCCGACCTGCTCGGCCGCGGCCACAGCCTCGACGGTATCGCCGACCTGCTGACGAGCGCCGAGCACGGCGGCGGAGTGTCGGAGCTGCTGGGATTCGAAACAGCGGCATCACAAACCTGGGGAGACGGGGAAGTCACCCTGGATTTCGATCAGATGCTGACGCGCTTCGGCGAACAAGCCACTCCCGAGGCCATCACCGAGGCAATCGCGCTGGGCTACCTGCGTATCGAGGAAGACCGCTTCGTCTACTCCAGTGGACGGCTACTCGAGGCCGCGACGGCCTTCGTGGCCGCCGGTATCCCGCTGCGCTCGGTCCTCGCCTTGAGTTGGGAACTGGAAGCGGCGTTCGACCGGATGGCGTTCGCCTTCGTCCGGGAATTCCGGGTCAACCTCGTCAACCCGGTATCGGAGAACCCTGCCCCCGAACGGCTGAACGAGCTCGCCGGGGCACTCGCCCAGCTCCGCCCAGCGGTCCGCCAAGTCGCCGATGAACTGCTCGCCCGAGCCATGGACCGCCGCATCCACCTCGACCTGCCCGAGGTGTCGCAGCAGTTGAGCCGGGCCGCTCACACCGAGCCGGAACCTTCCGGCGACACCATCGCGCAGCGGTAGGGAACCCGATGGTCGAATACATCCTGGCGGCGGTTGTCGTCGCCGAGGCCGCCGGCTTGATCGTGCTGTGTCGGTTGCTGGTGCGCACCCGGCACGAACTTGCCGAGACGCGGCGCCGGCCCGATACCCGGCAGCTGCTGGTCGACAGTGGCCGGGAAGCAGTCAAGACCGTATGGCAGACAGCGAGTCTCGTGCGCCGCAAAGGGTTCCGTGCGGCGGTACTCAACTCGATCGAAGACCTGGCCGGTTGGGCGCAAGTGGAACGACCGGATCTGGCGCGACTCAGCGCCGACGGCAATATCGTGATCGCCTTCTCCGATATCGAAGGGTCCACCGCGCTGAACGAACGAGTGGGCGACCGCGCCTGGGTCGCGCTGCTCGGCCGGCACGACCGGCTGATCCGCAAATACGTCGCCGCGCACAACGGGCACATCGTGAAGAGCCAGGGTGACGGTTTCATGATCGCGTTCGGCGACGCCGGGCAGGCCGTGCGCTGCGGTCTGGACGTGCAGGGCTCGATCGGCACCCTCGGCAAACCGGTGGCCGGTGTTCGAGTGCGCATCGGGATCCATATGGGGCGATCGGTCCGCCGCGGCGACGACCTGTTCGGCCGGAATGTGGCCTTGGCCGCCCGGGTCGCCGCCCAGGCGTCCGGCGGGGAGGTTCTCGTCAGCGAATCGGTGCGCGACGCCGTGGCCGATCGGCCGGGTATCGCTGTCACCGCCGCACGCGAAGCCGAACTCAAGGGGTTCCGTGGCAGTTTCCATCTCTACACGGTGGAATCGGACGACTGAAGGGTCCGATATCGAATCGGCCGGTCACGGAGTAGTTCATTGTTCCGGTGTGGCTACGGAGTCAGGACGATTCTGCCGAACACCTCGCCATCGTCCATCTTCCGGTGTGCGAGTGCGGCTTTCTCCAGGGGCAGCGATTCGTGGACGACCGCCCGCAGGTCGCCGCGACTCGCTGCGGCCCACTGGTCGAGTTGTACGGCGCGGCGGTCGGCCGGTGTGACGGTGTCCGCGCTGAAGGTCGCGAACGACAGCGATTCCACGAACGAAGCCAGCATGGTCGCGCCGAAATCCACCGGTGGAAAACCCGCGACGGCGCCGACGGCGACCATGCGGCCTTTCGGCGCGAGCTTGTCGAAGAACCCGGGCATATCCGGTCCGGAGATGATATCGAGGATGACGTCGTAGGCGATGGGGGCGTCGGCGCCTTCGCCGGAGCGGTTCAGCACATGTGTCGCGCCGAGGGCGCGGAGCCGGGCGCCGCGCTTCGCCGAGGAGGTCGTGACCGCCACGGCGCGGGCGCCGCCGCGGGCCGCCAGCTGGACCGCCATGACTCCGAGACTGCCGGCGGCGCCGCGCACCAGCACGGTCTCCCCGGGCGCGAAATGGGCATGCGCCAGGGCGAAATGGGCCACCATTCCGGAACTTCCGAGGGTGACCGCGTCGGCGGCGGACAGGTCTGCGGGTAGCGGCAGGACGTCTTCCACCGAGGCGAGGGCCTGTTCCACATAACCGCCGCCGCGGCCGGTGAACGCCCACACGCGTTTGCCGGTCCACGACGCATCGACACCCGCGCCGACTGTGGTGACGATTCCGGCGACCTCCGAGCCGGGAACATGGCCTTCCTCGATGCCGACACCGGCGACGGTGCCGCGCCGGATCATCGCGTCGACACCTCCGACACCGATCGCCTCGGTGGCTATCACCACCTGTCCCGGGCCGGGCGCGGGGGCTGGGGTCTCGATGACGGCCAGCCCGTCGGGACTGCCGAATGACTGGATGACCACTGCTTTCACTATCTCTCCTCGGTCAGGGTTCGGTCGGCGAGGAATGGCTCTTCTCGCTCGTTTCCGACGCTAACGGACGCCCCCGTCCGTTTAGCTAAAGTGAGAGTGATGCCCGATCATTTGACTCACCCACAGCGCTCCGATGCCCGGGACAACCGCGAACGCATCCTCGATGCGGCGCGTGCCCTGTTCGCCACCGAGGGGCTGAACGTGCCGATGCGGGAGATCGCGCGGCTCGCGGAGGTGGGGCCCGCCACCCTCTATCGCCATTTCCCGACCAAGGAATCCCTGGCGACCGAGGCATTCACCGACCAGATGCGTACCTGCCACACGATCGCCGACGAGGGCCTGGCCGATCCGGACCCGTGGCGCGGCTTCTGCCGCGTCATCGAGCGGACGTTCGAACTGAACGCGCACAGCCGCGGGTTCACCGAAGCCTTCATGTCGACGTTCCCGAATGCCCTGGATTTCGCCGCGAGCCGGGAGTACGCGCTGACATCGATCACCGAACTGGCACGCCGGGCGAAGGAAACCGGGCACCTGCGCCCCGATTTCGTGCTGGACGACCTGATGCTGATGCTCATGGCGCACCGAGGTATCCAACCCGGCTCGCAGGCTGCCCGCACCGCGGCTTCGCGGCGCTTCGCCGCCTTCGTGATCGAAGCATTCCGCGCCCGCCCGGAGTCCGCGCCGCTGCCGCCGGTCCCACGATTGACCCTCGTCCGATAGGGCAGCCCGGCGGCATCGAGGGGAAGTGCCGGCGGGACCGGGCGGCCGGGCGAGGGCGGCCGTGGGATAGTTCACCCGGCATTCGTTTGACTCACGGGTTTGATAGTTGTCAATATCGATGTATGTCTAATTCGCAGGTTCCGGTCGAGGGGTGCAGTCCCTCGGCCCGGATTCGGGAACCTCTGTCGGTGGATGCCTCGGTGGAGTTGGCGGCGGTGTTCAAAGCGCTGTCGGATCCCGTGCGCTTACGGTTGCTCAGCTCGATCGCGTCGCGGGCCGGGCAGGAAGCCTGCGTCTGCGATCTGTCCGAGGGCATCGAATTGAGCCAGCCGACGATCTCGCACCACCTGAAGGTGCTGCGTGGCGCCGGATTGCTGACCAGCGAGCGGCGCGCGTCCTGGGTGTACTACCGGGTGGTCCCGGAGGTGCTGCGGCGGCTCTCGGAGATTCTACTGGTGGAAAGCGGTGCGGCCGCCGAGGTGAACGCGTGAGCGCCGAGACGACCGGCAGCGCGCCGGGGGTGGTGGGGAAGCTTTCGACCCTGGACCGGTTCCTGCCGGTGTGGATCGGGGTGGCGATGGTAGCCGGGCTGCTGCTGGGCCGGCTGATACCCGGACTCGGCGACGGCCTGGCCGCGGTGGAAATCGACGGGATATCGCTGCCGATCGCGATCGGGCTGCTGATCATGATGTACCCGGTGCTGGCCAAGGTCCGCTACGACCGGCTCGACACCGTCACCGGTGACCGGAGACTACTGGCCGGGTCGCTCGTACTGAACTGGCTGCTCGGGCCCGCACTGATGTTCGCGCTGGCCTGGCTGCTGCTACCGGACCTGCCCGAATACCGCACGGGACTGATCATCGTCGGGCTGGCGCGGTGTATCGCCATGGTGATCATCTGGAACGATCTGGCCTGCGGTGACCGGGAAGCCGCCGCTGTCCTGGTGGCGCTGAACTCGGTCTTCCAGGTGCTCATGTTCGCGGTTCTGGGCTGGTTCTACCTCTCGGTGCTGCCCGGATGGCTGGGTCTGGAACAAACCACCATCGAGGCCTCGCCCTGGGAGATCGCGAAATCGGTGCTGATCTTCCTCGGGGTCCCGCTGCTGGCCGGATACCTCACCCGCCGGTTCGGGGAACGTGCGAAAGGCCGCGACTGGTACGAATCGACGCTGATCCCGCGGATCGGGCCGTGGGCCCTGTACGGGTTGCTGTTCACGATCGTGGTGCTGTTCGCCCTGCAGGGGGAGCGGATCACCGCCCAGCCCCTCGATGTCGTGCGGATCGCGGTACCGCTGCTCGCCTATTTCGCGATCATGTGGGGCGGCGGCTACCTGCTCGGCGCGCTCATGGGCCTCGGCTACGAGCGGACCACCACGCTGGCGTTCACCGCGGCGGGCAACAATTTCGAACTCGCCATCGCGGTCGCGATCGCCACCTACGGCGCTACCTCCGGTCAAGCGCTCGCCGGGGTGGTGGGCCCGCTGATCGAAGTGCCGGTGCTGGTCGGGCTGGTCTATGTGTCCCTGGCGCTACGCAACAAGTTCCGGAATTCCGGCACACCGGCCGAGGCGGGCCACCGCGACGTCGAAGTCCGGCCCTGACTCACTCCCGCATGAAAAGAGACGATTCCATGACCCCGCCCACCGTGTTGTTCGTCTGCGTCCACAATGCCGGCCGCTCCCAGATGGCCGCCGGATTCCTCACCCACCTCGCCGGGGACGCGATCGAGGTCCGTTCCGCGGGCAGCGCGCCCGCCGCCGCCCTGAATCCCGCGGCGGTTGCGGTGATGGCCGAGGCCGGCATCGATATCGCCACACAGTCGCCCAAGATTCTCACCGCGGACGCGGTGCAATCCTCCGACGTGGTGATCACCATGGGCTGCGGCGACACCTGCCCGGTCTTCCCCGGCATCAGCTACCGGGATTGGGATCTGCCGGACCCGGCGGGCAAAGGTATCGACGACGTGCGCCCGATCCGCGACGAGATCCGCGCCCGGGTCGAAGCGCTCATCGCCGAACTGCTGCCCGCCTGAACCGGCCGGAGAGCGGTCACGCCGCCTTCAGCGGGTCGTGCCCGAGGCACATCAGCCGATGCCGGAACTGCGCATCGCCGGCCACCGGTTCCAGATCGTCGCGCCGTTCCGCGGTGATCGTGGCCACCACACGGCGCATGACCGTCACATCGTCGGCGGTCAGATCGGTCCGGCGTTTGCCGAGAATCGCCAGGACCTGCCGGCCGATCTCGGGTCCGGAGCGATCCGGTTCCCGTTCGGCCACCGCGCTCGCCGCCTCGGTGCGCAACCAATCGCCGAGCTCACGCGACGACATATTGACCACCCGATGGAAATCGTCCCAGAGTTCGTCGTCCACCACTGATTCCGCCATGGGTGTCCACCTCCTACGGTCGCTTGCGGCGCGGCAGTACCCGGCTGCGCCACCGGCAAACAGGGCATGCTGCCGTGTTTCCGCGCGGACACTCGGGGCATCCGGGGCGCATGAATACCGACAGATCATCCGCAAACAGCGCCGAGCGCCGCGTTCGGACACAGGTCGACGCGGCCGATCTCCATCGACTGCTCGAGGCCGGGCCGGACAGTTGCCTCGTACTGTCCGAGGGGCGAATGCAGATCCACGAAGCGTCCCCGCGTGACGGCGACGGCCTGGTCGTCGTGACACGGGCGGACCTGATCGCTCAGCTGGGCGACAGTCCGGCGGAGAACGACCTGATCACCCAGGCCGCACTGCTCGACAGTGAGGTCCGCTCCCTCGGGGCCTGACCTCGCCCGGCTCAGGACGCCGGCCCCGTCGCCGGAGTGGTGCCGAGGTTGTCCAGGAACCAGTCCGTCGCGAGCGCGGCGACCCGGTCGAGTGCGCCGGGTTCTTCGAACAGATGCGTGGCGTCCGGCACGATCTCGAGGCGTGGGTGCACGGTCATGCGCTGCTGGGCCTCGCGGTTGAGATCGAGAACTATTTCGTCGGCGCCGCCGACGATCAGCAGGGTGGGGGTCCGGACGCGGGTGAGGGCGTCTCCCGCGATGTCCGGGCGGCCACCGCGGGAGACGACGGCGTGCACCGCGGCCGGACGCTCGGCGGCAGTGCGCAGGGCGGCCGCGGCGCCGGTGCTGGCCCCGAACAGGCCGACCGGGTTCTCGGCGGTTGTGGCCCGGTCGGCCAGCCAGTCCACGGTTGCCGCCAGCCGTCCGGACAGCAGCGGTATGTCGAATCGCAGCTCCCGGGTACTCAGGTCGCGGTGCTCTTCCTCGGCGGTGAGCAGATCGAGCAGGACGGTGCCGAGTCCGGCCCGCTCGAGCACGGCGGCCACATGCCGGTTGCGCGGACTGTGCCGGCCGCTACCGGTGCCGTGCGCGAAAACGACGATCCCGCAGTTCGGCGCGGGTAGCCGGATCCGGGCGTCGAGATGGATATCGCCGACGGGTATCCGCACTTCTTCGTCGACGAACATGCTGTTGCCGGTGGAGTCGTTCATGGTTTCCGTTCCCGTCGTACGGGTCGCCGGCGTACCGGCATATCGGGAGCGGAGTACCCGCGTCTCCTCCGGCAAACAGCTGCTCAGGCCAGGTGCGGACTGCTGAGCCCGGATCGGGGAACGGGGTTCACCGTCCGGCGGCCGGTGCGCAACAGGCGACCTCGTCCGCGTCGCCGGCGTCGGCGCTGGTGCCGCAGCATGCCTGTACCGCCGCGCGGTCGTCCGTCTCGGCGAACTCGGGCGCGGTACCGAAATGCTCTGTATCGGCGAGGACCGTATAGACCTCCCAGCGCTCGGCGTTCGGTCCGGTCACCCACACCTTGTCCTGGGTGGCGAAGCAACACGTGGTCGCGATCTGTTCCTCGGTGAACAGGCCGGCCGCCGTCAGGCGCGCTATCTCGGCGTGGACCTTGTCCGAGGACTCGACCTCCACCCCGAGATGGTTCACGCTGCCGCCCTGACCAGGATTCTCGATCAGCACCAGTTTCAGCGGCGGCTCGTCGATCGCGAAATTCGCATATCCGGGTTTGCGTTTCGCGGGTTCGGCACCGAACAGGGTCGAGTAGAACCCGACCGCCTGTTCCAGATCATCGACATTCAGAGCGAGCTGTACACGAGACATCGCAAACCTCCAGTTGTGTTACATATATCGAAAAGGTGGGCGTGGTCGAGTGTGCCACCTTTTCGACATATGTCAATACTGTAGGTAGCATCGGAATATGCCGAAAGCGCTACCCGTCATCGATACGACCGCCCCCGTCTGCTGCGCCCCCGTGGCCGCCGGTCCCATCGACGACGAGGCGGCCCTGCACGTCGCGCTCCGCCTGAAAGCGCTCGCCGATCCGGTCCGCGTCAAACTCATGTCGCTCCTGCTGGCCGACCCGGACGCCGGCGCCAACGGTGGCGACCTCGCCGCCGCGGTCGACGTGTCCGAATCCACCGTCAGTCATCACCTGACCCAGCTCCGCAAAGCCGGCCTGATCACCTCGGAACGCAACGGTATGAACGTCATCCATCGCGCCCACCGCGACGCGCTGGCCGCCCTGTGTGTGGTGCTGGATCCCAACTGCTGCCGCTGATCGCGGCGCCCGGCCCGACTACCGGAACGCCGCCGAGTTGCGTGCCGCCCACTCCGTGAAAGTGTGCGGTGCCCGGCCCAGCACCTTTTCGACATCCGGGCTGACCTGCTGTAGCGCGGGTGCCGGGCTGCCGAGCATATCCAGTGTCGATTCGACCACCGGTCCGGGCATGAACTGCACCATCCGCTCCCTTGCCTGCGCGCGCGACAGCTCGGTGAAACGCACCGGTTCGCCCAGCGCTGCGCCGAGGGCGGCGGCCTGCTGCCTGGGGGAAACGGGCTCGGGGCCGGTGAGTTCGTAGATCGAACTGTCGTGGCTGTCGTCGAGCAGGGCCGCGGCGGCCACCGCGGCGATATCGACCGGATCGATCACCGGCAGTGCGATATCGGCGAACGGTGCCGTGACCGTTCGCTCGCCGCGCACCGATTCCGCCCATTGCAGTGCATTCGAGGCGAAGTTCCCGGGGCGCAAGATCGTCCAGTCGAGACCGGAATCCCGCACCGCCGCTTCCGCGTCCGCGGGATGATTCCCGGTGCCGACCCCTTGCGAGGACAGCAGTACCACTCGGCGCCCGCCCGCACTGCGGACCGACTCCACGACCTCGCCGAGATCACCGCCCGCGCCGAGAAAATCGCCGGAAGCCAGCAGAAATACGGTATGTGCGCCCGTGAGGGCGGGAGTCAGTTCGTCCGTCCGTAGAAGGTCGGCCCGCCGATACTCGACACCGGCGGGGAAATCCGCTGCCTCCGCTGTACGTGAGACCGCCCGGACCTCCGCTCCTGCCGCGGCCAGCGCCTGTACCAGCGGTCGTCCGACATTGCCCGTCGCTCCCGTTATCACGATCATGCTTTTTCCTCTCGACTTCGGTGACGCGACGCTACTATTCGAAAGACAGTAGGTACCTAGAGGAAAGTATTGGAGGTAGAGCGCTATTGTGACCGAAACCACAGCCTGGAATCCGGACGTGGACGTCGCTCCGGAGAACGCCTGTCCCATCGCGCCGGTGGTCGATGTGGTGTTCAGCCGCTGGACCACGCCGATCCTGTGGGTGCTGCACTACCGCGGGCCGCACCGCTTCGTCGAACTTCAGCGGTCGATCACCACGATCACCCCGAAAGTGCTGACCGAACGGCTCCGGCAGCTCGAACGCGACGGGTTGATCACGCGCACTTACCATCCGGAGGTTCCGCCCCGAGTCGTCTACGAGATCAGCGAGCTGGGCAGCAGTCTGGCGCCGCTGTTCGCGGCCTTGGCCGACTGGTCGGGCAACCTCGCCGAGGTCGAGCGGGCGCGAAGCGCCTACGACACCGAACGGCAAACGCGCCGAAAGCGCTGATCACAGTCCTGACGGTCGTCCCCGCGAGTCGGAGAGTGTCCCCGGTCCCGGCTAGAGTCGAGCCGTGGGCGCTTACCGCGAGTACCGGCCGCCGGCCGGGTTGGAACCGGCGGTGGTGTGCGTGTGGGAAAGCGACGCTCTCCTCGACGGCACGCAGCGTGTCATACCGGACGGATGCGTCGATCTGGTGTGGCTCGGCCGACGCCTGCTGGTGGTCGGCGCCGATACCGGGCCGATGACGTGGGCGGCGGTCGGCGAACGCGCCGGGGGGCTCCGATTGCGGCCCGGAGTAGCCGGTCGTGTTCTCGGCGTGCCCGCCGACCAGGTCCGGGATCGGCAGCTGCCGCTGTCCGATATCTGGCCCGCAGTGGCGGAGTGGCCCGACCGCCCCGAAACCGCGGACCCGGCAGCACGGCTGCGGCTGCTGACCGAGGCCGTGCTGCACCGCAAGGCCGAACCGGACCCGCTGGTCGGTGCGGCCGTACGCAGGTTGGGGGTTCCGCGCGCCCGGGTCGCGGCCGTGGCGGCCGACCTGGGGGTCAGTGAGCGTCAGCTGAACCGGCGGGTCACGGCGGCCGTCGGGTACGGGCCGAAGTTCCTGGCCCGTGTCGCCCGGCTGCGCCGGCTGGTCGCCGCAGACGGGGAATCGCTGGCCGAACGCGCCTACGCGGCGGGCTACGCCGGCCAGGCGCATATGACCGACGAAGTACGGCATCTCACCGGCCTCACCCCTGTCCGATTTCTGGAAGACGCCACACTCACAGCTGCCTAACCTCCGGGTGCATGAGCATCGACCTCGCAGCAGCCCGGCAGTACATCGAGTCCAGCGCCCGTGTCCTGGAACGGCACCGGCTCGCCGTACTCCTCGACGACGGCCCCGTCGAACCCGTCCGCACCGCGCTCGCCGCCTACCGCAACTCCGACGGTGGATTCGGGCACGCACTGGAACCCGATGTGCGCTGTCCCGGCAGCCAGCCGTCGGCGGCACTGTCCGCGCTGGAAATACTCGCCGAACTGGATGCGGCCGCAGATCCGATGGTCACCGGGCTGGCCGACTGGATCGCCGGTATCGCCGACCCGGACGGCGGTGTGCCGACCGTCCTGCCGTCGGCTACCGGCCACCCGCACGCCCCGTGGATGGCGCCGGACCCGGAGGCCGGATTCCTCACCTACGCCCTCGCCGCCGGCCTGTGGCGGCTCAGAGTGCAACATCCATGGCTCGACAAGGCGACAACATGGTGCTGGAACCGGATCGACGCCGCTGAAGCCCCCGCCGGTTACACCGTGAAATTCGCGCTGCAATTCCTCGACGCCGTACCCGACCCCGTCCGCGCCGCCGCGGCCGTCGAACGCTTCCGGTCCGCGATCCGCGACGACGGTACGGTCCCGGTCGAAGGCGGTGTCGAAAATGAGCAGATCGGCCCACTCACGCTGTCCCCGCGTCCGGCGACACCGAGCCGGGCGTTGTTCGACGAACCAACGATCGCCGCGGATCTGGACCGGCTCGAGCGCGAGCAATTGGACGACGGCGGCTGGGATTTCGACTTCCTGCACTTCACGCCCGGCCAGACCGTGGAATGGCGCGGCGTGGTAACCCTGGGCAATATCGGCACGCTCCGCGAACACGGCAGAATCTGATACGGGAACAGGTGTTCAGCTCCCGTCATGCCGAAGGCGCTGATGGAGGGTGGCGGCGCGGAGTGTGAGGTGGTTGCGTTCGGCGAGGTTCTGCGCTCGGTCGGCGGCCTGCACATAGAGTTGCGCCGCGGTGGCGGTATCGCCGGCCCGTTCGTGGAGGTAGGCGGCGGATGCGGTGTAGCGGGGGAGTTCGGCGAGCGCCGCGAGACCCGCCTGCGGGCCGTCGGCCTCGCCGACGGCCACCGCGCGGTTGAGGCGGGCGATCGGGCTGCCGGTGATCCCGACCAGGTCGTCGTACCATTCGACGATCTGCACCCAATCGGTCTCCTCCGCTGTGTGCGCATCGGCGTGCAGTGCCGCGATCGCCGCCTGCGCCTGGTACTCGCCGAGCCGGTCGCGGGCCAGGGCCGCCTGCAGGATGGTCACGCCCTCGGCGATCAGGTCGCGGCGCCACAGCTCGCGATCCTGTTCGGCCAGTGGCACCAGGCTGCCGTCCGCGCGGGTGCGGGCCGGGCGCCGGGCATGGTGCAGCAGGAACAGGGCGAGCAGGCCCGCGACCTCCGGGTCGCCGGTGGTCGCGGTGAGCTGCCGGGCCAGCCGGATCGCCTCCGCGGCCAGGTCGATATCGCCGCTGTATCCCTCGTTGAACACCAGGTAGAGCACCCGCAGCACCGTGCGCAGATCCCCGGGAGTGTCCAGCCGGGCCTTGCTCACGGTGCGTTTGGCCCGGCTGATCCGCTGCGCCATGGTGGCTTCGGGGACGAGGTAGGCCTGCGCGATCTGGCGGGTGGTGAGACCGCCGACGGCCCGCAGCGTCAACGCCACCGCTGAGGTGGGTGTGAGGCTCGGATGCGCGCACAGGAAATACAACCGCAGCGTTTCGTCCTCCGGCGCGGCCGGTCCCGCCGCCGGCTCCTCGGAAACGCGCAGCTCACGGTTGCGGCGTGCGGATTCGGAGCGGGCCAGATCCACGAAACACCGCCACGCCGTGGTGATCAGCCAGCCCTTGGGATCGTCGGGCTGCTGCCGCGGCCAGGTATCGACGGCCCGCAGCAGCGCCTCCTGCACGGCGTCCTCGGCGGTCGCGAAATCCGCCCCGCGATGGACGAGGGCCGCCAGGACACCGGGGATCAGGTCCCGCAGCCGGCCCGCGTCCAGCGCGTCGGCGGTCATCACTCGGTGACGGTCGGCGGTGCGGTCAGGAACGGGCGCACCTCGAGCCATTCGTGGATCGGTTTCCCGCCCGCGCCGGGCGCCGCGGACAACTCGCCGGCCAGTTCGACGGCGCGGTCGTAGGAGTCGACGTCGATGATCATCCAGCCCGCGATCAGATCCTTGGTCTCTGCGAACGGGCCGTCGGTCACCGGCGGTTTCCCCTCACCGTCGTAGCGGACCCACGCGCCCTCTGGTGCGAGAGCCTGACCGTCGACGAACTCGCCGGTGCTCTCCAAACGGTCCGCGAAATCTTGCATGTACTGCATATGCGCCTCGATCTCGGCCGGTGTCCACCGGTCCATCGGCACATCGTTGACCGCCGCCGGAGCGCCGCGGTAATGCTTGAGGAGCAGGTACTTCGCCATGGGATTCTCCCTTCGGATGTCCGACCCTGGTTGGTCGATCACACCTGGGACGGAGCCGTTACGACGTTCTCGACATCCACGCCGGAAATTTCCGGAACTTTTTTCCGCAGGGCTGTGTGGGCGCGCGATCAGGCTTCGCTGGGCTGCACGATCACGAACCCTTCACCGTCGAGACGGAGCTGGAACGCCTCGCCCGAGCCGCCACGCACCATCGAACCGAAAGTTTGCGACCGGTTCAACGAGGTCTGCAACTGCGCGCTCCACCCGACCACCGCATCGGTGTCCACGAAAACCGGCGCCTGCGGATGCACCGGAATGATGATCGGCGTCCCCGCGCACACCAGCCCGAGCCGCCCCTGCCCGGTGAATACACAGTTGAACAGTCCGCCACCGGCCATCCCGACGCCCTGCACCATCCGGATGTCGTACTGCAGGCTCGAATCGAACACCAGAATATTGCGGCCGTTGATGGTGAGCGCATCGCCGGGCACCAGATCGACCAGGAAACAGTTCCGGTCGAAATGCGCGAACCATGCCTCCCCTTGACCCCGCACCGCCATCAGCGGCACCCCCTCGCCCGTGAGCGCCCGCTGCAGAAACTTCCCGACCCCCTGCCCCTTCTTCTCGAACTGCAGGCTCCCGCGGAACGCAACCATCGAACCCTGCCGCGCGAGACATTCGCCGTTCACGGCGTACTTCAATGCTTTCGCACTCTGCGCGGTCAACCCGGGCGCGGTCGCGGGCTGGGCCATGTTCTCGTTGGCGAAGATCTCACTCTGCATACCGCGATCCTGCCGTACCCGCCCCCGCTTCGTGCCAGGAACACCGGTGACCTGCCGTCGGACAGCCCCGCGGCCCGGTCGATTGTTCGAGCCAGTTCTTGCGCCGGAAGTACAGCCCCACCCGCAGCTGGTTTTCGGCTGATCTGTGTGCGTGAGTAACGAATTCGTATCGGTGATCGAAAAGCTCAGCAGCGCACATCTTTAGGAGTGTGACGCCTGGTCGGAGGGTAATCGGTAGATGGACGCCCTCCGGCGACCGAGTTCGACGATCGAAGAGAGACCGATATGCCTGGCTTCCTGAAGTACATCATCTTTCTCAACATGCTGGGCGTGCTCGGCGGGTATTCCACCTGGTGATCCGTGGGGCGGACCGCCGATCGGTTAGATTGGCGGTTCTGCCCGGCTCCTTGCCGGGCGCCCGGATTGTCGAGGATAGGGGTCGTATGGCGAAGACCGCGCTGGTGACGGGGGCGTCGTCGGGGATCGGGCGGGCGACTGCCGCGCTGCTGGTGGACCAGGGCTATCGCGTGATCGGGACAAGCCGGAATCCGGATTCGCTCGCGGCGTCGGCGCGGGTTCCGGGGGTGGAGTATCGCGCGCTCGACCTCACCGATCCGGCCGGTATCGAGCGGTTCGGGCATGCGCTCGGACCGGTGGATGTGCTGGTGAACAATGCGGGGGAGAGCCAGTCGGGTCCGATCGAGGAGCTGCCGCACGACGCCGTCACCCGGATATTCCAGTTGAACGTTTTCGGGGCGGTCCAGCTGACGCAGCTGGTTCTGCCGGGAATGCGGGAGCGCGGGTACGGGCGGATCATCATGGTCGGGTCGATGCTGGCGAGTTTCCCGCTGGCCTATCGGTCCTCGTATGTGGCGACGAAGGCGGCGATCAAGGGTTTCGCGGACGCGGCACGGTTGGAGACGGCGCCGTTCGGGGTGTGGATCAGTACCGTCGAACCCGGTTCGATCGCGACCGGAATCGGGGAGCGGCGTACCGAATACATTGCCGCGGATTCGGTATATGCGGTGGATTTCGCGACGATGATCAGCAATCTGGACCGTAACGAGCGGGCCGGGACGAGCCCGGAAGAAGTGGCGCGCACCATCCTGCGCGCGATTTCCGCGGCGCAACCGAAACCGTTGTACGCCAAGGGCAGCCGGGCGCCGATCGTGTTCTTGCTGCGGCGGCTGGTGCCGGCGGCGGTGATCGAGAAGGTCGTCGCACGGATGCACGGATTGAAGCGCTGAGGGCGGATATGCGTTTATCCGTGGGCTGCGCCATGTGGACACATACCGCGTGGCCGGCGACGGGTGACAAACTGCGCAGCTACGCGAGCTGGTGCGATGCGGTGGAAGGCAACACCACCTTCTACGCGGTACCGGCTCGTCGGACCGTGGAGACCTGGGCACAGCAGACCGCCCCGGATTTCCGGTTCGTGATCAAACTGCCCAAAACCGTCACTCACGAGCGCCGGCTCTCGGGTGTGGACGCCGAGTTGAACGATTTCCTGCACACCATGGAGCCGCTCGGGACCCGGATGCACGCGCTGTGGATCCAGCTGCCCGGTACATTCGGGCCGAGCGAGCTCGGGTCGCTGGCCGGATTCGTCCGGAAGGTCCCGGCCGGGCTGCGGGTGGCGGTGGAGGTGCGGCATCCGGCGTTCTTCACCGACGACGATGCGGCGAACCAGCTCGAACGAGTACTGGGCGGGGCGGGGGCGGAGTGGGTGCCCTTCGATACCACCGTCCTGTTCGCGGCGCGGCCGGCGAGTTCGGCGGAACACGAGGCACAGTCGAAGAAGCCGCGATTGCCGCGGCGGATGCGGGCACTCACCCGGACCCCGATCGTGCGGTATCACGGTCGCGACGATCCCGAGTCGACGGTGGCCGGCTGGCGGCCCTGGGTGGAGCAGACGGTCGAATGGTTGCGGGAGGGGCGTTCACCGACGGTCTTCCTGCATACCCCGGACAATGCGTCCTCCCGGGATCTGGCGCGCCGTTTCCACGATGACGTCCGCGTCCATGTCCCGGACCTCGTACCGCTGCCCGATCCCGCCGAAACCGAACCGATGACCCTGTTCTGACGGCGCTGCCGGCCATCCCGTTTCAGTTCACCGTGAGCAGTGCCGCGGCCGCGAGCGTCTCGACCCAGAAGTAGAACCAGACCGGATAGAACGCGGCCGGCGAGTCCAGGACCCGCGAAACCACCCGGCCCGCCGCCATCCCGGCCAGCGCCACCGCGACCGCGATTACCACGCCCCGCCCGAGTTCGCCGGGCGTCGTCGCCGACCAGAACAGCACGGCGGCAACCGCCAGACCGAACCCGCCGTACACCGCCCGTACTTCGGAGCGCCCCGGCGCGGTGCCGGCGGTGATACCGAAGGGCCGCACGAGCCGCGCGGGCGCGGCGAGGGCGTAGAGACCCATTCCCGTGAAGAAAATCCCCGCCGCCGTCAGAACCACTGTTCGCACTACGCCTCCTTGGATTGCTTCCATCGCTCGATCATCGAGCACCGGCGGTGTGGGCGCTTCCGGAAACATGCGGTGACGCACACGGAGAAGTGAACAATTGTTCTAGACCAGAGAGCGGTTATATAGCGGGGTATTGCTTTATAAGTGAGCGAATATTCGCACACCGTGGTAGAAATCGGCTGTAGCGAAGGGACAACCATGCAACCGACCGACAAACAGCGCGCCGCGCTGGAGATGATCTGCGATACGTTCCTGCCCGGGGACGGCCTGACCCTGCCCTCGGCGTCCGAATTGGGCGTTGTGGACACGGTGCTGGCACTGCTGGCGCGCAACCCGCGGGAAGCCGAGACCAAGCAGCTGGCGATGCTGCTGGACCTGTGGGACGGTCCGGTCACCGGACTGCTCGCCGGATGGGGGCCGCGGCGGTATTCGAAACTGTCGCAGCAGGACCGGGAGAAGGCGCTGCTGCGGCTCGGCGCATCCCGGCTCGGTGCCGTGCGCGCGGTATTCCAAGCTCTGAAGCAGGCGTCGCTGCTGGCATACAACGTCACCCCGGGGCCGACGGGAGTCAACCCTCTGTGGAAACACCTGGGCTACGACGCGATTCCCGGCCCCTTGGCAAATGCGCCACAGCCCGCGCTTGCACCGCAGCGCATCACCGAACCGACGAGCCTCACCTGTGATGTCGTGATCGTCGGCTCCGGTGCCGGTGGTGGGACCGCTGCCGGCGTGCTCGCCGAGGCGGGTCTCGATGTGATCGTCCTCGAACGCGGCGAGTACTACGACGACAAGGATTTCGGCGGTGGTGAACTCGCCGGGCAGCAGCTGCTGTATTCGCCCGGGCCGCTGGCATCCAGCGAAGGCCAGCTCGCGCTGGTCGCGGGCTCCTGTCTCGGCGGCGGCACGGTGGTGAACTGGAGTACCTCGCTGCCCACTCCCGACAGTGTCCGCGACGAATGGGCCGCGGTCGGCGCCCAGCAGTTCGCCGACGCCGAGTTCACCGAATCGCTGGAGACGGTATTGCGTCGGCTCGGGGTGAACGAGCGGCGCTCCACCCCGCTTGCGCGGGACAACATTTTGGAGCGCGGCGCGCGTGCGCTCGGCTGGCCCGTCGACCCCCTGCCGCGCAATGTGACCGATGCCTGCGATGCCGGTATCGAATGCGGCCGGTGCGGTAGCGGCTGCCGGTTGGGGGCCAAACAGTCGGTGACCAAGACCTGGCTGGCCGATGCCGCGGCCCGCGGCGCCCGGTTGATCGTGGACGCGAATGTTCGCCGGATCTCGGTGCGCGACAATATAGCCGAAGCGGTGACCGTGCGTACCTCGGCGGGCGTGGAATTCGAAGTCCGCGCGCGAGCGGTGGTGGTGGCCGCGGGCGCGATCCAGACGCCCGCACTGCTGCGCCGGTCGGGGCTGGGTAACAAGAACATCGGCCGTTACCTGCGGTTGCATCCGGCGGCGGCGGTTTTCGGCCTGTTCGACGAAGAGGTGCGGCCCTGGGAAGGCGGTCTGCAGACCCGGATCTGCCGGCAGCACGCCGATCTCGACGGAAACGGTTACGGCGTGATCTACGAGACCGGCCCGCTGGCACCCGGCTCGTCCACCGGATTCATGAGCTGGCAGGGTTCGGCGGATCATCGCCGCGTCATGCAGGATTTCGCGCGCACCAACGCCGTCGGCATCATCACCCGCGACCGCGACTCCGGTGCGGTGAAGGTGGATCGGGACGGTGAACCCACCGTGGACTACCGGATCTCCGATTACGATGCCGCTCACCTGCACACCGGTATCGAGGGCGCGGCCAGGATCCTCGAAGCCGCGGGCGCCACCCGGATCTTCTCCGGACACCAAGCGGGTGTCTCCTACGAACCGGGCGTTCGTGGTTCGCTCGCCGAGTTCTCGGCCGCCGCCGAGGCCGCCGGATACGGTCCGGGACGCTGCACGATGGGCGCCCTGCACATCATGGGGTCGGCCCGGATGGGCGGCTCGGCGGAGAACTCCGCAACCGACCCAGACGGTGCCACCTGGGATGTGAAGAATATCGTCGTCGCCGACGCGTCCTGCTTCCCGACCTCTTCGGGTGTGAACCCGATGGTGACGATCGAGGCCATCGCGCATATGAACGCCACACGCCTCGCGGCCCGGCTGGGCTGACCGCGGGCGCGGGAGGTCCGGCCCGATGGTCAGACCTCCCGCAGGCTGCGCGCGATGCTGTGCAGCAGACCGATATCCCGGGCGGGATCTATCGTGGTTTCGAACGGCGGCCGGACCTCCAGCCGGCCGTCGTCGATCAGATCCGCGACGAGCACCTTCGCCATCGCCAGCGGAAGCTGCAACTGCGCCGATATCTCCGCCACCGACTGCGCGGTCCGGCACAGCCGGATGATATCGACGTACTCGGGTTCGGTGCGCTGCGGCGCCAGCCCGGCACCGCGGTCCACCACCCTGGTGTCCAGGGTGAGCTCCCGGCGCCCCGTGCCGCCCCGCCCGCGGGTCACCGCGAAGAGGCGCACGATGGGACCGTCGTCGTCCTCGTCCCAGTGATCCTCGGGCCCGTACACGGCTAGCGTATGCCGTTCGGATAGCCGCGCACGTTCGCGCCGGGCCGGTCGTGGGCGTGCATCGGCGGCCGGTCCTGAGGCATCGGCCGGTCATGGGGGCCCGGCCGGCCGCGGTCGCCCTGATACGTGCGGGAATCGACCCCGAGATGAGCGCCGACCTGCTGTACGGTGCGGTTCATTTCGTAGGCCACCATCCCCAGATCGGCGGAGTCGGCGGCCAGCAGCGAGAGGCAGGCATTACCACCGGCCGCGGTGACGAACAGGACCGCCCGGTCGAGCTCCACCACGGTCTGGCATACCCCACCCGCCTTGAAATGACTTCCGGCGCTACGCGCCAGGCTGTGGAAGGCGGAGGCCATCGCGGCGAAACGTTCGGCGTCGTCGCGGTCCAGCCCGGAGGAATGCCCCATCAGCAGGCCGTCGGTGGACAGCAGTACCGCGGAATCGGCGTCCGGTAGACCGCGGACCAATTCCTCGAGTAGCCAGCTGAGATCGGTGCGATTGGGGTTGGTCATCGGTCGCCTTCTCGTCTAGAGCGTTCTGGAGCATCGGTATCGGAGTGCGGTGCGCGGCGGCCCTGACGGCTTCCGCGAGAAATCGCCGACATCCGGTTGCGGGCCTGTTCCGGGGTCCGGGGGCGGACCACACCGGGATCGGGGTTCTCCTCCCCGGCGGTGGGCTCGGTGGCCTTCCGGTGGCGGCGCGGCAGCGGCGGCCGGCCGGCGCCCGCGCGGTACGGGTCCGGCTCCGGGTGCGGGTACGGGACCTCGGAAGTGATGGCGGGGTAGACGTCCGACCCCAGTGTGCGGGAATCGTAGGGCGCCTCGTACACCGGAGCGGTGGCGAAGGTGGTCGACGGCGAAGTGTGGAAGGGCAGCGGTGCCGCGGGTGCCGTGCCGGCCATGGCGGGTTCGATCACCGGGGCGGCTTCCAGCGGTGGGGGCCCGCCGGGTTCGGTGAGCGTGGTCGGAATGAGGACGATCGCCTTGATTCCGCCGTACGCGGATTCGGTCAGGCGTACCGAAATACCCTGCCGGGCAGCCAGGGTGGCGACCACGAACAGTCCGAGGCGGGTATCGCCGGTCAACGCCGTGACACCGAAGTCCGGCGGTTGGGCCAGCGCCCGGTTCCGTTCGGCGATCTCGTCTTCCGCCATACCGAGGCCCTGATCGGCCACCTCGATCGCCACACCGCGCCCCACCAGGGTGGCCGCTACCTCGACCCGGGAATCGGGCGGGGAGAACGCCGTCGCATTGTCCATCAGCTCGGCGAGCAGGTGGATGAGGTCGGCCGCGGTTTTCCCGACGACGCGCATCTCCGGTACCCGCCCGGTGTGGATACGTGTGTAATCCAGGCTTTCCGCGGCCGCGGCCCGGATGATGTCCCACAGGGAGACGGGTTTGCGCCAGCGCCGGCCGGGCTGTTCGCCACCCAGCACGATGAGGTTCTCGGCGTGGCGGCGGGCGCGAGTGGCGAGATGGTCCAGCTGGAAGAGCAGTTCGAGCTGGTCGGCGTTTTCTTCGCGGCGTTCGGCCTGATCCAGCAGTGCCAGCTGACGATGGACCGCGAGCTGGTTGCGATGCGCCATATTCAGGAACACCGCGTTGAAACCCGCCCGCGTCTTGGCCTCGGCCACCGCGGCCGAGACGGCGGCCAACTGGGCCCGGTTGAAGGCGTCGGCGACCTCACCGAGTTCGTCGGTACCGAAATCCAGCTGCGCGACCTCGGCGGTGGTGTCCACCTCCGCGCCGTCGTCGAGGCGGCGCATGAGGTCGGGCAGGCGGTTGTCGGCCAGGTCCAGGGTGTCGTTGCGCAGGTGACGCATCCGGCCGATGAAGCGGTTGGCCATCACCAGCGCCACGAGGAAGGTCAGCCCGGTGAGCAGCAGGACGGCGATACCGCCCAGCAGCGATCTCGTGGCCGTATCGTCGCCCTGTGCGCGGGCGGTGGCATGGGCGTCGTTGCTCTGGTCCTCCCAGAGCTTCAACAGATCCCCGATGACCTGGCCCGATGCCTGCTGCCAGGCGGCGATATCCATCGGCAACGCGGCCGTTTCGCCGGTGGAATCCGAGTCATCGGTGCTGCCGGAGCTGTCCTCGGATTCGTCGGCCGACCGGGCGCCGCCGGTCATGATCGCATCCTGCATGGCGATCACCTGCCGATAGCTCGCGGAATCGGTGATCGCCCGGAGTTGCGCGAGCCGTTCGTCTTTGAGTACCGCGCCGGAATACGCCACTTCGCCGCGGAATTCACCGGCGTGACGGTTGAATTCGACCAGTTGGGCATCGGTCAGTTCGTTCAGGGTGAGCGCCGCTGCGCCCAGGGTGTCCGCCTTGGACAGTGCTTCGGCGGCGCGCAGGGGTTCGGCGCCGTAGCCGAGCGATATCGCCACCCCGGCGTCCGGGGCGACCCGGGCGGCCAGCATGGAGGCCGCGACGATCGTATCGATCACCGCGCTGTAGAAACCGAATGCCTCCGGCCGGGGGATCGTGCCCGTATCGACAGCGGCCCGGGTGGCGGGCACCTGGCCGAACAACTGCTGATAAGCCTCGAGCTCGGCTTGGGAACCGTCGGGATTGAGCTGCTGGGCTGCGTCGCCTTTGGCAATGACCGCCCCCAGGGCGATATCGGACTGACCGCGCGCCGCCACCAGCGCCGGTGCCACAGTCGTATCGCCCGCCAGGAGCAGCAAGGAAAGCCGTCGTTCTTCCGCGAAGGCCCGCACCATGAGAATGGCCGGACCGGTGGTGCTGCTGGCCAGTTCGGCCCAGTTCGTCGCATCCCGGCCGGATCGCACGAGATAGGCGGCTGCACCGATCCCGATGGTCACCAACGCGATACTCGTGACCAGCACGATCGCAAGCAACCGGGTGCGAATGCGGACCCGCCCGCGCGTGCGATTCGCTCCGGAACGCGCTTTTCGCAGGATCGTTCCGGCGAGAGGTAGGCGAAATCCCAACGTAGACCCACTCATTTCAGGGTGATGGGCCGCCCGGCCGCCGGTCGGCCCATCCCAGCTATCCCGGCATTGCGATAATTTCTACTAGATTTTTCCTCGCAATGCGCTTCATCTGTCCCAGACTCTAGCGAACGGGATGCGTGCGGTGTCCCGGAAGTGGACATGCAAATGAGGCGCTCACCCTGAAGTTCGGTGGCGCGGGTGGCGCGGCGGCGTATTCGAAGGTTGCTGGGCGGGCCCGGCTCGGATCAGCCGCCCCGCAAGCTGTTCGCGATCGTCCGCAGGAGATCGAGTCCGGCGGCGTTGTCGGGAGTCTCCACCGGTGCGCGCACGGTCAGCCGGCCGTCGTCGACGAGATCCCCGATCAGAACCTTGGTCAGTGCCAGCGGAACGCCGAGTTGAGCCGATACCTCGGCCACCGACTGCGGTGCCCGGCACAACCGGACTATTTCGGCGTATTCGGGTTCCGGCCGTCGCAGCGCCAGGCCGGAGCCGGCATCGACCACCATGGAATCCAGCGTGAGTTCCGCGCGTTCGCTGCGACCCCGGCCGCGGGTCAGCGCATAGAGACGTACGACCGGGCCGGCGTCCTCCTCGTCCCCCGAGGTGTTGTGTGGTCCGCTCATGGCTGCGGCTTGCCGTTCGGTTCGGTCTCCGGCGGCCGGCTCACCGGTTTCGCCGACGGCCGGTTCGGGTCAGTGCGCGGGGGAGTGGTCATCGTCGCCTTCCTGTCGAGTTCTCTCGGATTCGGCCGGCTGCGCCAGCGCACTGCGTCCCGACCGGGTGCCGCCCTCGATGGCGGCCATCAGATTGCGTGCTTCCTCGGCGCTGTGGGGACGAGGTGCTTCGGCGACCGGGGCGGTACCGGCACCGGAATCGGCGGATTCGGGAGAGGGGGCGGGTTCGGCGGATTGCCGGCGCCGGCGGGGCAGCGGGGGGCGGGTGCCCGTACCCGGTTGCTGCGCCGCGGTATCGGTGGCCGGTTGCGCAGACCCGTCGGACCCCGCCGGGGCCGGGACACCGGCGGGTGCGGGGCTGCCGTTCGGTGCGGAGTCCTGGGGGCCGGCCTTCTCGGAACGGGTGGCGTTGCCCGCGGGTTTTCCGGCGCCGGGCACGTCCCGTTCTTCGATCAGTTCGGTGGGAATCAGTACGACGGCCTTGACGCCGCCGTACATCGAATCCGACAGTCGTACCGACGCGCCGTGGCGGGCCGCCAGCGTGGCCACCACGAAAAGCCCCAGCCGGGTATCACCGGACAGCGCCGCGACACCGAAATCCGGTGGCTGCGACAGCAGCTGGTTGTTCGCGACGATCTCATCGGCCGACATACCCAGCCCCTGGTCGGCGACCTCGACCGCGACCCCGCGGCCCACGACGGCCGCCGAGACCTCGACCCGGGACTGCGGCGGGGAGAACGCGGTGGCATTGTCCATCAGTTCGGCCAGCAGGTGGATCAGGTCGGCGGTGGCCTGGCCGGCGATCAGCACATCGGGGGCGCCGCCGGTGTGGATCCGGGTGTAGTCGACGGTTTCCGCCGCGGCCCCACGGATCAGATCCCACAGCGGAATCGCATTACGCCACACCCGGCCCGGGTTCTCACCACCCAGCACGATGAGGTTCTCGGCATGACGCCGGGCGCGGGTGGCCAGATGGTCCAGCTCGAACAGCAGCTCGAGCTGGTCGGCGTTCTCTTCGCGGCGTTCCGCGCGATCGAGCAGGGCCAGCTGCTTGTGCACAGCGACCTGGTTGCGGTGGGCGATATTGAGGAAGACCGTGCGGAAACCGGCCCGGGTCCGTGATTCGGCCACGGCGGCCGACACCGCGGCGATCTGCGCCCGGTTGAAGGCGTCGGCCACCTCGCCGAGTTCGTCGGTACCGAAGTCCAGGCGGGCCACCTCGGCGGCGGTATCGATCTCGGTGCCACTGTCGAGACGCCGCATGAGATCGGGCAGCCGGTGGTCGGCCAGTTCGAGGGTGTCGCTGCGCAGGCGGCGCATACGCGCGATGAACCGGTTGGCCACGAACAAGGTGCCCAGGAAGGCCACCAGCGTGACGACCAGGACCACGATCCCGCCGATCAACGACAGGCTCGCCGTATCGGTGCCCTCCTCACGAGCGATGGCATGCGCGTCGCGGCTCTGGTCCTCCCACAATTTCAGCAGGGCCGAGCCGAGGCGGGTGGACGCTTCCTGCCAGGCCGGTCCGGTCATCGGCAGAGTGGCCGAACCGGATTGCACGGACTCCCCGCTGTCGTCGACGCTTTCGGACGGCGCCGGGAAGGGGCCGCGCAGCACCATCGCGTCCTGCATGGCGGTCACCTGCTGCCAGTCCGGTGAAGAGGTGAGGGCGTGCAGCTGGTCCAGCCGCGGGCCCCGCAGCACCGACGCCGAATAGGCGGCCTGCGCACGGAACTCACCGACGTACCGGTGGAATTCGAGGAATTGCTCCGGCGTCGCTTCCCCGCGGGCAAGGCTCACGATACCGAGGGTATCCGCGCGCGAGAGGGCTTCCGCGGCCCGCAGCGGTTCGACGCCGTAGCCGAGCGCGATCCCCAGGCCGGCGTCGGGCGCGACCCGGGCGGCGATCAGCGACGCCCGGAAAATCGTGTCGATCACCGTATTGAAGAATCCGAAAGCGTCCGCACTGGGTACCGCGCGGGCGTCGATGGTGGCGCGGAAGCCGGGAACGCTGTTGTAGAGCGGGCGGAAGGTCTCCAGTTCGGCCGCCGACCCGCCGGGGTCGAGCCGCTGGGCCGCCTCTCCTTTGGCGATCGTCGCGGCGAGCGCGGTATCGGAACGCGCTCGCGCATCCGCGAGGGCGCCGGCCGCGACCGGATCGCCCTCCAGATACAGCATCGACAGCCTGCGCTCTTCCTCGAACGTTTCGACCATGGAGATCACCGGCGTGGTGGTGCTGCTGATGAGATTGGCCCAGACCCGGGCCGACAGACTGTCTTTCACCAGGTAACCGGCGGCGCCGACACCGATGATCAGCAGCGTGATATTGGTGATCAGCAGGATCGAAAGCAGCCGGGTGCGGATACCGACCCGGCCGCGAGTGACATCTCTCCCGGAGCGGAGTGCCCGATCCCACGAGTCGGACAGATGCCGCCGAACAGCCACGATAGATCAACCCGTTCCAGGGCATGCGCAGACGACACCATGGTGATCGGCGCATATCACCCTAATGTTCCCGGCATTGCCGATATCCGGCAATGCATCAGCTTCGGTCCAAACCATAGCGAAGCATGGTTCGGAGGCCGAGACGAGTCTCACCAAGCGGTCGCTAGGGTATCGGGGTGACCCCGGCTACATGCGGTCGGCCGTTCAGGCGCCGCCCAGCCGTTTCGCTCCCGGGCCACGGAAACACAGCACCTGATCGCCGTAGCCGGCCAGCGGCCGGGCCTCGGCGGCCTGGCGGATACCGCTCGCGGGCAGCTCGGTGAGCTTCGCGAACATGGTCGCATTACCGAAGGCCGAACGGATCTGTGTCTCCGAGGCGTAATCGGCGCCGTAATCGGCGAGCTTGCCGAAATCCAACGGCGCCAGCGGGGTATCGAGCGCCACCGGCTCCGCGGGCCGCCCGAGCGCGGCGTACTGGGTGGCCCCGCCCTGTTCGTACCAGCACAGCTCGTAGGCCAGGCTCTCGGTACTGGTCACGCTCATCACCGGCCACTGCCGTGAAAGACGGCGGGCCAGCGGGTTCTTCGCCACCGGTGTGAGCTCCCATTTCAGGCTCTGCACCGCGACCCAGCTCCCCGACCTCCGCTCGATCAGCACGATATCCTCCCCGAGTTCGGGGGTCGCGTTCATCTGCGGGTCCCGGGTGCCCCAATGCGCCTTGTCCACGCCGTACGCGGTGTTGATATCCACCAGCTCCGCGCCCGCCTCGCTGTAGGCCGCGATAATCGCCGCCCGCACCTGCTGCACTGCATCCGGCGCCGAACACAGCACCCCGAGCGCACCGAACGACGAACCGATCTCCACCGGTTTGGCCGGCTGTTCCGGCATCGCCCCTGCCACCAGCGGTTTGAGCCCGACCAGTGCCAGATTCCAGTTGATCTCCTCGATGGTCGCCAGATCGCCGGCGCTTTGATAAAGGATCTGCTGCTGGGTCAGATAGCCGGCGCGCTCCAGCGTGCGGCATTCGAGTTTGCGCAGTGCGGACTGGGTTTTGCCGGTGAAACCGATCTCTTCGATCTTCATCGCGCGCAGCTGCGCGGCCATCTCCGGGGTGGTGAGCGCGGTATAACGTTCGCGGTACATGGCCACCGCCTGTTTCCGCTGCCGGCCCACCATCAGGGTGCGCAACAGCGTGTTCAAGGTGGCGAGGTATTTCCGGGACTGATCCGGATCGGCCGCGAACAGACCGGCGCGGATCCGTACGGCCTCGTCGGTTGCCATGACGGCCGCGCCCGGGTCCAGCCGGCACAGCCAGACACCGCATTTCGACAGGCTGTCCGCGCAGGCGCCCGCCGCATTCGGATGATCGTGCGCTACCTGCGTATAGGCGTTGCATGCGTCGCGGATGGTCGCGGTGGCCAGTTCGCGGTGCCCGATCTCCCGGGCCGCCTGCTCCAGCAGCCGCAATGTGTCCTGCACCTTGTTCGCGAACTGTGCGGTGACCTGCCCGGCGGTGAACCAGCGCAGCCGGATCATCACCGCCTCCTGGGCGGGTTCCAATGCTCCGGCCACCCGGTTCCGTGCCGAACCATCGGTTTTGGTGGCCAGGTACGCGGCGGCGAGTTCGGACAGGCTGGTCGCCAGCTGTAATTCGGTTTCCGGTGTACGGTCCCGGGCCGCGATCCGGTCGGTGGCCACCCGGCCCTCGATGGCGATCAAATCCATCGCGATCTCAATTCCCGCATCACCTTCCGCGCACGGCTCCCGCCGACCCCATCGAGTCGTTGTGGCCGTCATCCGAGCATTCCTCGAAAGTCTGCCACAAGTACGGCTCGATCAGCAGGCCTACCGGGACCCTTACCGGAACCGGACGTTTCTGTGCACCCGGTCAGGTCGCGGGGACCGTGGTGGCGCCGACGCCGAGATAGAACAGCATGATCATGAACAGGAACCAGCCCGCGCCCTGCCAGATCGGCCAGGTACCACCGCGCCGCCACACCCGGATCGTCTCCACGAATGCCCCGATACCACCCAGGAACAGCAGCACACCGGGACCGAACAGGACCGCCACCTGGGACGGCGTATCGCACAGCAGCGAATCGGCGTCCCGGCACTGCGCCGTGGCCGACCAGATCGCGGTACCGGCGCAGACCAGCGCGGCAGCCCCCAGCACCGCCAGCGTGTAGCGCACAGCCCGCCGGAAGCCTGCCCGGTCGCCGGACCAGCGCTTTTCCACATCGTTGATATTCGACCGCTTTTCCGCGTTATCGGCCATCGTCCCGCTCTCCTGCCCGCCTCGTCACCGGACCGGTCCCATCGCCCCGCGGTATTGCCCGGATCGAGCGCGGCAAACGTGTCCCGCCGGCTCACGGGGCCGCGGCCGGGCACGGCCGGACGCCGACCGGGAGCTGAGCAGCTCTCCGATGCGGCTGCATCAGCGCAGTTCAGGACGTATAAGGACGGCTGCCGAAAGCGAGTTGTGGGGCATGCCCGGCTCCCTGAGGCTGGAGATATGAACGCACAAGCGCACCGCGCGTACGCCGAGTTTCTTCCCGAGCCCTACCGGTCCGATTCGGTCGCTGAACCGGTCTCCGAATGGTGGGAGTGGCGGGGTCGCCGCGTCCATATGCTGCGCGCGGCAGTGCCCGAGGCTCCGGTGCGGATCTTGGCGATCCACGGCGCAGGGGGCCACTCGGGCCTGCTCTGGCCGGCGGTGGCACTGGGTCTCCGGGAGAACGTCGATGCCACGGCCGTCGACCTCCCGCTATACGGGCGGACGATCGAACCCGATCCGGGCGGGGTGCGCTATGGCCAGTGGGTCGACCTGCTGTGCGAGCTGGTGCACGCCCGGGCCGCGGCGGACGACCGGCCACTGGTGCTGTTCGGCGCGAGTATGGGCGGGATGCTGGCCTACGAGGTCGCCGCACGCACCGGCGCGGTAGCGCACGTCGTGGCGACCTGCCTGCTGGACCCCGCCGATCCGGCGGCGCCCGCCGCCCTGACCCGATGGAACCTGCCCGGCCGGTCGGGCCCGCGCCTGCTGCGGTGGATCGACCCGGTCGGCGGCCGCCTACGCGTGCCGATCCGCTGGATCACCCATATGGACAAGATGAGCCTCGACCCCGAACTGTCGCGGCTGTGCGCGACCGATCCGCTGGGCGGCGGCGCCCGGATCCCGCTGGGATTTCTCCGTAGTTTCGTGGACTACCGGCACACACCGCCGGAGGATTTCACTGCTGCTCCGGTCACGCTGGTCCATCCCGCCGCGGACCAGTGGACACCGCCCGAGCTGAGTATCCGTTTCCTCGAACGCATTCCCGGCCGGCGTGAAACCGTGTTGCTGGACAACTGCGGGCATTTTCCCGTCGAAGAACCGGGAATCGCGCAGCTGGCCGGGGCCATGCGTGCGATCCTCGCCGAAGCCGGTGGGTCAGGGCGCTGATACCGGCGGCGCCAACCGCTCCACCACGGCCATCAGATCGTCCGTGGTCATCGGATGCCGCGGATTCACCCGGTGCACCTGCGCATCGATCGTGTGCACCAGCAGGCGTGCGGTCGACACCGGGTCTGTGCCGACGCGCCCGCAGCGGTGGAGGTGATATGCCAGTTCGTTCGCGAGATGGTCCTCGAAGGCGTGCATGACCGCCAGTTCACCTACTTCGCGTAACGCCATCCGGTGCATCAGTGCGTGCAATCCGGGGCGGTCGCGGTGCAGATCGACGACGACGTCCAGCACCGTGCGCAGCGCCGTCTCGAACGGCGGCTCGGCGGCGCGCACCTCGTCCAGTACGGCACCCAGACGGGTAGCTGCCTCGGCCACGTGCCGCCGGGCCAGCGCGTGCAGGATCGCCTGTTTGTCCGGGAAGTACTGGTACAGCGTGCCTATCGAGGTACCGGCCCGCTCGGCGATGTGGTTGGTGGTGGTCGCCAGACCGTCACGCCCGAACAGCTGCGCTGCCGCTTCCAAGAGGATGTCGACGGTGAAGCGCGATCGGTCCTGCCGAGGCGACCGCCGTACTCCGTGGCTCATGGGCGAAACCGCCCGGAAGTCACGTACGCGGTGGGGGCGAGTCGGCCGACCGCCATGGGCATCTGTGGTCTCCGGTATCGGGCACTGTGGTCGTCGCCGATTATCCGGCATCGGGGACCCGCCGTACAGAGTTGCGAGCACCCGCCGGCGCAAACGCCCCGCCGCTCCCTACGAGCACCGGGTACCGGAGACCGACCCGGTGGGGCTCACAGGTACTGGGCGCGGAGTTTGCCTTTGACCAGCTTGCCGGTGGGGGTGCGGGGGAGTTCGTCGGCGAAATCGACCGTGCGCGGGACCTTGTATCCCGCGATACGGGCACGCAGGTAGTCGCGGAGTTCCGCGGCGAATCCGGGGCCCGGTTCGGCGCCGGGAGCGGGTTGGACCACGGCCTTCACCGATTCGCCCATCTCTTCGTCCGGGACACCGATCACGGCGACATCGAGAACCTTCGGATGCAGGGCGAGGGCGTCCTCGATCTCCTGCGGATAGATGTTCACCCCACCGGAGATGATCATGAACGCCTTACGGTCGGTGAGGAACAGGAAACCGTCCTCGTCGATGTAGCCGATATCCCCGGTGGTGGTCCAGGTCGGATGCTGCGGGTGGATCGCCTGCTCGGTTTTCGCCGCATCGTTGTGGTAGGTGAACGGGACTTCCTCGCGTTCGAAATAGATCGTGCCGATCTCGCCCGCCGGCAATTCCGCGCCGTCGTCGCCACAGACCCGCACCGCACCCAGCCCCGCGGGCCCCACCGACCCCGGCTTCCGCAACCACTGTTCGCTGTCGATGAAGGTGGCGCCGTTGCCCTCGGTGGACGCGTAGTACTCGTGCAGCACCGGCCCCCACCAGTCGATCATCTTCTGTTTGACCTCGACCGGGCACGGCGCGGCAGCATGGACCGCCACCCGCAGGCTCGAGACGTCGTAGCGGGCCCGGACGGCCTCGTCGAGTTTCAGCATCCGGACGAACATGGTCGGAACCCACTGACTGTGGGTGACGCGGTACCGCTCGATGGCCGCCAAGGCCTCCTCGGCGTCGAAACGTTCCAGCACCACCAGCGTCCCACCGAGGGCATGCACCACGCCCCCGAACCGCAGCGGTGCCGCGTGGTACAGCGGGGCGGGCGACAGGTACACCGTCTCGGTATCGAATCCGTAGAGCGGGCCGAAAACGGCGGTATAGGTATCGCCGGGTGGATCGCCGACCTGCCGGTCCGGCAGCGGATGTTTGATGCCCTTCGGCCGCCCGGTGGTCCCGGAGGAATAGAGCATATCGGCGCCGCGGGGCTGCTCGGTCAAAGGTTCCGGGGAAGCGGCGGCCAGCGCTTCCTCATAGGATCCGTGCCCCTCGACCGTGCCACCGAAGGCCAGCCGGATCTGCACTCCGGGCGTCTCCTCGATGATCTTCTCGGCGGCTTCGCGCAGACCGGCCGACGCGATGAGCGCCCGCGCCCCGCAGTCGCCGACGATATAGCTGATCTCGCTCGGCGACAGATGCCGGTTCACCGCGGTGATGTAAAGCCCGGATCGCAGCGCCGCCCAGTACACCTCGTACACCGTCGGGTCGTTCCCGGACAGCAGCGCGACATGGTCGCCCTTGCGCAGACCCGCCTCGTGGAGGTGCCGGGCGAGGCGGACGGAGTTGTCCTCCAGTTCCCGGTAGGTCAGCGTCTCACCGGTCTCGGCGAGGATTACGGCCGGTTTATCAGGGAAACGATCGACATGCGCGCCGGGATACATGCTGCTCCTCTGCGGAAACGTTGCGATCGGTGGACCGACCGCCGAGCCGATATCGGGGCCGGCGCCGCGCCGCGGCACAGGCCCCGCCGGGCATTCGCCCGGCCAGCGCGACATTAGCGGAAAGTGAACCGTGATTCGGTCAGTACGCCGAAACTTATCGGTGCAGTCCGGCTTTCATACGGCACCGGCGCGGGAGGCCGCCGAGGACAACGCCGGGTCTTTCCTGGATTTCCGGCGGCCGGCCGAGGTCGATTACTGCCACTCGGCGAGGAAGGCGGTGACCAAGTTGTTGAAGAACTCGGGCCGTTCCCCTTGGACCCAATGGCCGGTGGCGGCCGGTAGGTACACATCGCAGTTCGGGATCCGGCGGGCGAGCATATGTGCCCCGGAAGGACGGTTCACCCGATCCTCCGCGCCCCAGATCACCAAGGTCGGTTGCGTGATCCGGCGCAGCCGGGGATCACGGGTGAGGTCCATACGCACGAGCGTGCGCGGGGCGGACCGACCCGAGGGCCGGCGCAGCGGCGGATTCGCGACGACCTCCGGATCCAGGCTCGCGCGATAGCGGTTGTCGATCATCTCGTCGGTGATGGTGCGCGCGTCGTGCACAAGGTATCCGCGCATGAACGTAGCGAGTTTCTCGCGGCTCGGGCCGTCGCCGCCGTAGTAGGCGAGCAGCGCCCGCAAACCCGCGGTCGGCAGGGCCCGGGTGGTGCCGATCCCGCCGGGAGCCGGCAGAACCAACCGGTCGACCGTATCCGGCGCGTCCATGGCCATCCGCAAGGCCGCCGCCCCGCCGTAGGAATTGCCGACCACATGTGCGCTGCGCACCCCCAGCGCATCCAGCAGCCCCGTCATGGCCGCCGCCAGGTCGCCGAAGGGGTCGGAGCGATCCAGATACTTGCTCGACCGCCCGTACCCGGGCATATCCGGGACGATCACGCGGAACCGGCGGGCCAGCGCGTCCACATTGTGTGCGTACGCAGCCTGCCCCGAGGCGCCGGGACCGCCGCCGTGCAACATCAGCACGGCAGGTCCCGAACCGGATTCGGTGTAATGGATATCCCGGTCGCCGACGCGCACCGCTTGCCCGCCCTCGATCTCCGTCACCTCAGACCTCCTTCTCGGCGGAATCTGCGGAGAACGCTACGGAACGTCCGGAAAGTCGTGGGGCCCGGACCGGTGAACACGGTCTATGCCAGATCCGCGCCGGACGCCGCCGCAGTGAACTCGACCCCGCGCCACACTGTTTTGTTCGGCGGATGTGCCGTCACCGGGCCGGGGGAGCGACGCTGATCTCGCGGACCTCGCGCAAATGCTGTTCCATCGCGGCCGCGGCGGCGGGGCCGTCGTGCTCGGACACCGCTCGGTAGATCGTTTGGTGCCCCTGGACGGAGATCCGGCGACCCAGCGCGGTGCGGTGGGAGAGGCCACGGGTGTGCCGGGTCCATTCCGTGGTCATGGTGCACAGCGTGACCAGCAGCGGGTTCTGGGCGGCGTGGGCCAGCATCGTGTGGAACTCGATATCGAGGCGTATCGACTCCTCGGGCGAGTGGGCGTCGTGAGAACGACCCAGTAATTCGCCGAGGGACAACAGATTCGATTCGAGGGCCCGCTGCGCCGCCAGCTGCGCGATCCGCGGCTCGACCAGATCGCGCAATTCGGTCGCGTAACCGAGTTCGATATCGATTCCGGCGAGGTTGCCGTGCAGTTCCGTGGCCGTGCGCGGGATCTCGGCCACCGTGCTGCCGCGGCCCTGCCGGCGCTCGATGAGCTTCTTCGACTCCAGTTCGAACATGGCCTCGCGTAACGACGAGCGGGAAACGTTGAGGTTCGCGGCGAGGTCGCGTTCCGAAGGGAGCCGGTCACCGGCGCGTAGTTCACCAGCGATGATCAGGCGTTCCAGATGTGCGGCGACCTCGGCGCCGACGCTGCGCGCGGGACGCCGCATCGGAGGTATCGATGCGAATGTCATAACGGTCCCCTCCTCGTTCGGCTCACCGTCGGCGAATCGGAGCGGCCGATGCCGGAGAAGAGGTCGGACCAATGCTCAGCGATCGCTTCGGGAGGGATACAACCTATCAGCTCCGGTAATACCGGAGTGTACCGGCGATATGTCCGATTGATTCGGGAAAGTTACCGATATCCAGGGCTTTTCGAGCCCGTATTGCCCGGCGGTAAATCGGTCGTTACGTTCCGTTGTCCCGGTCGCCGCGGGGGTTCCGGGCTCCTATGGTCGGTGCATCAGGTGGTCCGACCAATAAGGAGGTCGCGGTGACGACACTGATCGGACAGGATTTCGCGCCCGCATTCCCGGTGCTGCAACAGGATTCGGCGGTCGCGCCCGGCACGGTGTACGTTCCCGCGGATTCGCAACAAGTGCTCTGGGGCCGGCTTCCGTGCCGTACGGATACCCCGGTCGCCACCGTGCCCCCGGGCGCTACCGTCGTCGTGGACACCGTCAGCCACGAGGGCATTCTCGAGGACCAGGGCTCGGACCCGGTGCGATACTTCGGGAGTCACGGTGTGCACCGCGACGATGTGCTCGCCGATGCCGTCGAGGTGACAGCACACACCCCGCGCGAACCCGGGGCCGGACCACATATCGTCACCGGACCGATCGCCGTCGCCGGTGCGCGACCGGGTGATCTGCTGGCCGTACGCATCGACGCCTTGACCATGCGCGCGCCCTACGGCGTGGTGTCCACCAGGCACGGTCGCGGCGTGCTGGCCGGCCGTCCGGGATTCGACGGCGACTACGGGCAGTTCTGCCGGGTGCACGATCGGGACGGCCACTGGTTCGGCGCCCTGCCGCTCGACTCCACCGGACGGGCCGGGAGCGCGGAATTCCCGCTGGCCCCGTTCCTGGGGATCATGGGCGTGGCCACCGATACCGGGACCCGCGTCGGTTCGGTCCCACCCGGACCGCACGGCGGCAATATCGACATCAAACTCCTCACCGCGGGCGCGACCCTCTTCCTGCCCGTCCAAGTTCCCGAGGCACTGCTCTACATCGGTGACCCGCATTTCGCGCAAGGCGACGGCGAAGTAGCGTTGACCGCGCTGGAAGCGCCGCTGCGCGCCACACTGACCGTGGACCTGATCCCCGCGGCGGATATCGCCGGCGGGTTCGGTGGGGGGATCGGCCCGTTCGCCGCCGCGCACGGGTTGCTGATCCCCACCGGTATCCATCCGGACCTGAACACCGCGCTGGAATTATGCGTCGCCCACGCCGTCGACCTGGTGGCCGGACTCTTCGAAGCCGACCCCCGTCAGGCCTACCTGTACCTCAGCGCCGCCGCCGATTTCACGATCTCGCAGGCCGTCGACCAGGTACGCGGGGTGCACGGAATGATCCGGCGATCCGATTTCGGCCCCGGCGCGGACACGGCGTTCGCGCGGCGAATCCTGGAGCGGATCCGATGATCGCGGGCCGCGACTTCCGCGCCGGGGCGATCACTGCGTGTGCGGATTCGGGAGTCGATGCGAGTACTGACGCCGGTTATTCGGCAGGGACGAGAGACCGCGCCATACCGGCCCCCGGGACCGGTTTCGCAACAGGTGGCGGCGCGGACGTGCCTCCGGGTGGCAGGAGGGGATTCGGCGCGTCCGGCCGTGCTCGCCCCGACGCGGATGGTCTCTGCCGGGGGTACGGCAACTCGAAGGGCATCGATACGGCCGTGTGGAGGCTTCGCGGGTCACCCCTGGTCGACGCGACCGCGCCGGGTCCGCTGACCGGCCGGACCGTGGCGGTCAAGGATCTGTATGCGGTCGCGGGGTTCGCTGTCGGCGCCGGAATCCCGGCCTATGCGGCGGATCAGCGGCCGGCGACGAAGCATGCTCACGCGGTGGCGCGATTACTGGCGTCCGGAACCCGGATCACGGGTATCGCGCACACCGACGAGTTCGCATACAGCCTCACCGGCAGCAATGGCCGTTACGGCATGCCTGTCAATCCTGCTGCGCCCGAAAGTGTTCCGGGTGGGTCCACCAGCGGACCGGCCGTTGCCGTGGCTCGCGGCGAGGTGGATATCGGGCTGGGCACCGATACCGCCGGGTCCATTCGGGTGCCTGCCGCTTATCAAGGGTTGTGGGGGATCCGTACCACTCACGGCCGGATTTGTACGTCCGGATTGCTGCCGCTGGCGCAGTCGTTCGACACGGTCGGCTGGGTCACGGCGGACGGGGAGATGCTGGCCGCCGTCGCGGATTGCCTGCTCGGCACCGATACCGCCACCTCGAAAGGTTTCGTGGTCGACCATGAGCTGTGCGGCTACGCCGATCCCGGGATCGCGGCCGCGGTCCGATCGATGGCCGGCAGGTTCGGCGCCGAACCGGTCCACCTGCGCCTCCGCGACGAGTGGATTGCCGCGTTCCGGGTGGTCCAAGCATATGAGGCGTGGGCGAATCACGGGCAGTGGATCACGGGGCATCCCGGCGCGCTGGAACCCGATATCGCGCAGCGTTTCGCCTTCGCTGCCACGGTCACCGCCGAACAAGCCGCCGCCGCCCGCGCCGAACTCGCTTCGGCTGCCGTCCGTATCCGGGCGGTACTGGGCGACCGTGTCCTGGTGGTGCCGGCCGCCGCGACCCCGCCGCCGCCTCGTACCGCCGGCCCCGGAATCCGCGAATCCACTCGTGCGCGCACCGTGCGCCTGACCTGTCTCGCGTCGATCGCGGGCCTGCCCGCGGTGACCCTGCCGCTGGAGCGCGATGAGGGCGGCCCCAGCGGAGTGTGCCTGGTGGGTGCGCCGGGCACCGACCGTTCCCTGATCCGCCTCGCAGTCAGCAATGCCGCTGTTCCGGCCGAGGGTTTGCCGCACAGTGAGGACCCAGTATGAAACGTTCACTCCGCCATCTCCTGTCGATTATCGGCATCCTGTTGCTGGCAGTAACGGGACTGACCGGCTGTATCGCCACACCGGACAGCGTCGGCGGCGAACCCGGTGCCGTCCGGATCGGGACCCTGCGCGGCCAACCCCACCTGTACGCGCCGTATTTCATGCAGCAGTTCGCGCCCCCGGATACCACTTACGAAATCGTCCTTTTCGAGAATTCGCCCGATATCAAGAACGCACTGGCCTCCGGTGCCGTGGATCTCGGGGTACTGGGCGCGCCCGCGATGCTCGCCGGTATCGCGGCGAACCAGGAGGTCGCGATCATCGCCTCGGCCGCCGACGGCGGTTCCGGGTTCGTCGGCCGGCCGGATATCCGCACCCCGCAGGACTTGCGTGGTAAACGGATCGGCTTCCCGGCCGGATCTTCGCAGGAGATCGCCCTGAAACTCACCCTGCGCGCCCACGGCCTCGATCCGGAAACCGACGTAGAACTGGTGAACCTGGCGTACTCGGATATGGCCGGCGCCTACACCGCGGACCGCGTCGACGCCTTCCTCAGCGCCGAAATGGGAGTATCCATCGCCCGGCAGGCCGGTGCACACCAGATCCTCTCGCCGTACGAGACGCCCATCGGCGCCACCAATATCGTCCTCGGCGGTAACGGCCGGTTCCTCGACGAACACCCCGATCGGGCGGGCGAGACGGTCCAGAGCTTCGTCCGTGCCATCGAGTTCATGAAAGGCGATCACGACGCGTGGGCGACCGGCCTCGTCGAAACCTTCGGTATGGAACGCGCGGTCACCGATATCGCCATCCAGAACGTCATGCTGCGCTGGGAACTCGACGACGAATTCCGGCAGCGGGTCACGGAACTGGCACGGCAGATGGTGGAGTTCGACCAACTGCCCACCGCCCCCGATATGACGAAGGTCTTCCGGACCGAATTCCTCGATACCCCGGCGAGCCGGTGATGGCCACGGTGGACACCCGGACCGAGCCGGCGATCCGGCCGCGCGAGCCCGAACCCGCGGCGGGCGAGCACACCGACCGGCCGATATGGCGGACCCGCTACGGTGCGCGCATCGCCGCGGTGCTCTGGGCGCTTCCGGTGCCGCTACTGGTACTGCTGCTGTGGGATCGCGGCGTCGGCGGCGGCTGGACTCTCCCGTTCGGTATCCAGATGCAATTCCTGCCGACCCCCTACGACGTAGCGCGCCGTCTCGCCGACCTCGCAGTGGGCGGGATAGTCGAGGACAGCTACAGCGGCACCCTCTGGTTGCACCTGTATGCCAGCACCCTTCGGGTGGTGCAGGGTTTCGCGATCGCGGCGGCCGTCGCGGTGCCGCTCGGCATCCTGATGGGCCGTTCGCGGACCGTGCACCGAATGCTCGAACCGACTCTCGGCCTGGTGCGGCCGATCCCGGTCACCGCGTGGGCACCGCTGTCGCTGCTCATCATCGGGTTCGGTGACCGCGCCACCATTTTCCTGGTGTTCCTGGCCGCCGTGTTCTCCATCCTCATCAACACCGTCGCCGGGGTGCGGTCGGTGCCGAACCGGCTGTTCGAGGCCGCCGCCATGCTCGGCACCCCGCCCGCGCAAACCCTGTACAAGGTGGTGCTGCCGGCCGCGATACCCACGATCGTGTCCGGGCTCCGGATCGCGCTCGGACTGTCCTGGGTGATCCTGGTGGTCGGCGAAACCGTGGGGATCCGAGTGGGATTGGGTGCGTTGATCACCCAGGCCCGCGAACAGTCGCGTACCGATCTCATCGTCGCCGTGATGATCGTGATCGGACTGGCGGGATTCCTTGCCGACCGGATCATGATGCTGGCCGTACGCCTGCTCGTCGGCCGCCGCCCGCTGCTCCCATGACCCTCCCCGCGGAACAGGTGACCGTATGAAGATCTATTCCACCCGCCGCCGCCCGCACCGGCCGGCCCGGATCGTGCTCGACGGGCTCGGCAAGAGGTATCCCGGTACCGCCGGGCCCGCGGTCGAGGGCATCACGGTCGATATCCCCGGCGGTGAATTCGTCTGCGTTGTCGGGGCCAGCGGTTGCGGGAAATCGACCCTGCTGCGGATTCTCGCCGGTTTCGAAACCACCACACAGGGATCGGTAACCGTCGGTGGTGAACCGGTGACCGGCCCCGGCCCCGACCGCAGCGTAGTCTTCCAGGACTACGGGTTGTTCCCGTGGCTCACCGTTGCCGAGAACGTCGCCTACGGTCCGAAACAGGCCCGGATGACCCGTGACGATATTCGCGAAACCACCGCCCGCTGCCTCGAAACCGTCGGCCTCTCCCGCGTACGTGATTCCTTCCCGCACCAGCTCTCCGGCGGTATGCAGCAGCGCGTCGCCATCGCGCGCGTCCTGGCCAACCGGCCCGCTGTCATGCTCATGGACGAACCGTTCGGCGCGCTGGATGCGCTCACCCGCAGCGAGATGCAGGCCGAACTGGGCCGGATCCATCAGGAGTCCGGAGTCACGGTCGTCTTCGTCACCCACAGTGTCGAGGAAGCGGTGTACCTGTCGGATCGGGTCGTGGTCATGGCCGGCGGTACCGCCCACGGCACGGCCGGTCATATCCGCGAGATCATCGAGATCGACCTGCCCCGCGACCGAGAGGTGACGGCACCGGAGTTCAACGACTACCAGCGCCGAATCGACGCCCTCATCCACCAGGGCAGCCGCTCGGCCGCCTGAGGACTTCGGCGTGCGGGACCACCCACGATCAGAATCGGTGGTCCCGCAGCCGGGTAGGCACCATCACCGACAGTGAGATCGCCGCACGGGGCGAGGATTCGACCGGCGATCCTTCCGGCGCAGTCGACGACGGTGCCGATACCGATCGGTCCGTGGTCGGTGGCGACGGTGTCCGAGCCGCCGAACTCGACGGCAACGTTACTGGCACTGTCCTCGGCGAGGCGCGGACCTCGACGGCGAGTGCTTCCGCGGTGGCGCCTGAAACTGCAGACGGGGCGCTGCGGTATCCGGAGCCGACGCGGTTTTCTGGTCCGGCCGGCCGAAAGTCACCTGGGCTGTTCAGACGTGCGCAGCCGCTAGCAGGTGTTGGGTGCGGATGGTTTGCGCGACGACCCGCCCCGCCTTGATCACATGGCAGCGGTCCGGACGATCCAGCAGGGCGTCGGCGACCCGGTATGTGGACAGCACCACCAGGTCGGCGGCGGCGCCCGGGTGCAGGCCGTAGTGGTCGGCGATACCGATAACGGCGGCGGCTTCGTAGGTCGCCATGCCGAGCACGCGGGTGAGGTCTTCGGGGCCTGCCAGATGCGAGGTCTGAGCCAGGAACAGGCCGATATCCAGCAGGTCCGCATTGCCGTAGGGGGTGAAGGCGTTGCGGATATTGTTGGACGAGTAGGCGGTTCGTACGCCTGCAGCCCATAGTTCGCGGACGGGCGCGATACCGCGGCGGGTGTTCGCTGTGTCGTTACGTCCGCCCAGGAACATATCGGTGGCCGGGAGCGGAACCACGGCCACCCCTGATTCGGCGAGACGGCGCAGCACCCGCTGCCGGTCCATGGGTGGACGTGCGGCCAGGGAGGTGGCGTGCCCGATAGTGACCCGGCCGCCCATTCCGGTGCGTTCGGTGCTATCGGCGATGTAATCGGCGAGGGCGAAACGGGGGTCGGTGATGTCGTCGGCGAAATCGGCGTGCAGGTCGACCGGGGCACCGAACTCGGCGGCCAGCTCGAAGACCAGATCGATATGCCGGCGGCACTGCGCCACGGTGTCCTCGTTGTAGGTGCAGCCGCCGACCACATCGGCGCCTGCGTTCAGCGCCTCCCGGAGCAGGCCGAGGGTGCCGGGAGCACGGAGGATCCCCTCCTGCGGGAACGCGACGATCTGCAGGTCGATCCGGCCCCGGAACTCCTCGCGCAGCTCGAGCAGGATGTTGACGCCCAGTAGGCCGACGATCGGGTCGACGTCCGGGTGCGCGCGAATCATTGTGGTGCCATGGGCAATTGCCTGTTCGAGCACCCGGCGGGCGCGCTCGCGGATCGAGGTGGCGGTGAAGTCGCGCTTCAGTTCCGCGGTGATGGCGATCGCCTGGGCGAGAGTCCCGTCCCCGCTGCGTTCGCGGTCGAGTAGCGCCTTGTCGAGGTGAACATGTGACTCGACCAGCCCGGGTATCACCACGCGGGCCGCGCAGTCGATCTCTTGATCGGCGGTATACGCAAGATCCGGGCCGATGGCGGTGATCACGCCGCCGGCGACGGCGATATCCACGAGCGGAGCCGCATCGTCGATATGCGCGTTGCGCAGCAGTAGGTCGGCCCGAGTGTTATCCACCGGGTCTGCCCGGCCGCTGGGCAGGGGTCGCGCTGCGCTGTTCGGGCCGGAATCTCCGGCGCTGCGGTGCGCAGCTTCTCCCAGGGTACGCGGCAACTGGTTCCTCACAGTGGTGAACACCGGGTCGTTCTGCGGCAGCGGATTCGGCATCGGTACCTCCAGGCCGGCAAAGATGGTCCCGTTTTGTATACGACCCCTCTGTTTCCGGCGATGCGGCGGAATGCTTCGCGGGCGTTACGAACTCGGTGCGGCCGCCGCGGAACGGCGGTCCCGGAGCCGGTAGGCGGTGGTCGCATGGGAGATATGTTCGGTGACCAGCCGCTGGGCGAGCTCCGCGTCCTGCGCTTCCAGGGCGGCGCAGATCTGCTCGTGCTCGGCCCAGGAATCGCCGGCCCGGCGCGGTAGTTCCACCGCATAGACCCAGGCGATCTTCCAGCCGAGTTGGGTGATGAGCTGGGCCAGCAGGGTGCTGCCCGACGCTTCGGCCAGTACCTCGTGGAATCGGCTGTTCAGCCTGGTCAGGTCGTCGAGCCTGCCGGTGCGCACGGCGTCTTGGCCGAGGGTGGTGAGCTCCTTGAGGCGGCCGAGTTGTTCCGGGGTGCGTCGTAGCGCGGCCCGGCCGGCGCACAACGGTTCCAGCAGCGCACGGATCTCGAGCAGGTCGGCCGCCTCGTCCTCGGTGAGTTCGGCGACGAACGTCCCGGCATAAGGTCGCGAGTAGGCGAAACCCTCGGCTTCCAGGGTGCGCAACGCCTCCCGCACGGGTACGCGGGACACCCCGTAACCCTCGGCGATGGTGTCCTCGGTCAGCCGCTGACCGGGTGTGAAGACGCCATTGACGATGTCCTCGCGGATGGCGCGGCACACCTGCTGCTTGGTCATTCGCGGCTTACTGCCGGTCACATAGTCCTCGGCTTCGGTCGGGGGCGTGGTCGCATACGATCCACCGCCCGGTTCTTCCAACTGGATACCAGGTATGTGCCCGGGATGCCGGTGGAGGGCCAGGATGGCCGTTTTTCGTATACGATCCAGTCTCACTTCGGATCGGAGGGGACACCATGGATCCCGCGTACGCGGTTCTGCTACTGGTCGCCGGTTTCGGCGCCGGTATCTGCAACGCCATCGCCGGCGGCGGCAGCCTGCTTTCGTTTCCCGCGCTACTGGCCACCGGGCTGCCGCCCGTCACCGCGACGGTGACCAACGCCGTCGCGGTGTGGCCCGGATACCTGGGCGGCGCGGCCGCCCTGCGCTCTCGGCTCACCGAACATCGCAGCCTGCTTCCGCGGCTGGTCCTCACCGGCTCGGCCGGCGCTGTCGGTGGTGTGATCGCGCTGCTGGCCGCGCCACCCGAGGTATTCGCCGCGCTGGTGCCCTATCTCGTGCTGGCGGCCACGGCCCTGTTCGCGGCCCAGCCGATGATCTCGCGGCGGCTCACCGCAAAGGGTCGCGATTCCCGGTTCACCCTGTTCGCCGGAGTTTTTCTCGGCGGCGTTTACGGTGCGTACTTCAACGGCGGTATGGGCATCGTGTTGCTGACGGCCCTGGCGCTCGGCATCGACGCCTCCATCAACCTGCTCAACGGACTCAAGAGTGCGCTCACCCTGGCCGTTTCGACCACCGCGACCGTGGCCGTCGCGCTGTTCGGGCCCGTCGAATGGTGGTCGGTGGCCGTGCTGGCACCCGCGTGCCTGGCCGGCGGGACCGTCGGCGCGAAGATTGCCGACCGCTTACGTCCCGGCGTGTTCCGCGCCGTGGTGATCGTCTTCGGTGCCGGTGCCGGCACCGCCATGTTGTTCACCTGAACCTGTCGAAAGAAGGAACCGCAGTGACCGATTTCCTGCCCGGCAACGACCTCCTGCTCCGCAACGGCCGCCCGTGGGTACCCGGCAAACCGGTCGAATCGGCCGATATCCTGATCCGCGGCGGCCGGATCGAAAGTATCGCCGCAGGCCTGTCCGCACCCGGCGTCGAAACCGTCGACGTGGACGGTGCGCTGATCCTGCCCGGTTTCGTCGACGCCCACTGTCACCTGGACAAGACCCTGTGGGGCGGTCCATGGGTGCCCAATACCGGCGGCCGTTCACTGGCAGGCCGAATCGGCAACGGCGAAGGCCGGCGTCGCGAACTCGGTATCCCCAATCCCGATTACTCGGCGGATCTGCTCGCAACCATGGTCGCCGGTGGTACCGCGTATGTCCGCAGCCATATCGATATCGACCCCGAAGTGGGCCTGGCCGGGGTCGAAGCGGTCCGGGCCGCCGCCGCCCGTCACCGCGACCGCGTCGACGTCGAACTCGTCGCCTTCCCGCAGGGAGGTCTGATGTGCCGCCCCGGCGTGGCGGATCTGCTGGCCGCGGCGCTCGCCGACGGTGTGGAGGTGGTGGGCGGTATCGACCCCGCCGGTTTCGACGGCGACCCCACCGGTCAGCTCGATGTGATCTTCGGGTTGGCCGAACGCTTCGGCACGAAGATCGATATCCATCTTCACGATCCGGGCGTACTCGGTGCCTGGGAATTCGATCTGATCATCGAACGCACCCGGGCCACGGGGCTGGCCGGCCGGGTGACCATCAGCCATGCCTACGCCATGGGTGCCCTGCCGCCCGCCGAGCAGCAGCGGATCGCCGAAAGTCTGGCGGAGGCAGGTGTGGCCATGGTGACCTGCGCGGTCGGCGACGCACCGGTGGTCCCGCTGCGGGTCATGCAGGCGGCCGGTGCGACTCTCGCGCTGGGCAACGACGGTATCCGTGATCTGTGGACCCCGTACGGCGACGGTGACATGCTGCGCCGGATCGGCACCGTCGCTTTCCGCGACCGGCTACTGGCCGACGAGGAAATCGAACTCGCGCTCCTCGCCGGAACCTACGGTGGTGCTCGAGTATTGGGTCTGCCCGATTACGGCCTGCGTCCCGGTGCTCGCGCGGATCTGCTCACCGTGCAGGCGCCCGCACCCGCAGCCGCCGTGGTCGGTGTTCCGGTGCGCGGCCTGGTGGTGAAAGCCGGTCGCGTGGTTGCCCGTAACGGCCAACTCGTCGATTGATCGTATACGAAACAGTGGCGTAATCCGGTGGACCGCGATCGGCAATCAGCGCCCGCTAAAACTGTTCCATGAGTACAGAGGCAATCCCGGCGCCGGCCTCTCCGCGGGAGGCAACGTATACGACCGATCCCGAACCGGCCCTCGAATTCCGGAATGTGTCGATGGTCTTCGAGAACGGGACCGCCGCGCTGAGCGATATCGATATCACCGTGCGCGCAGGGGAATTCGTATCGTTGGTCGGCCCGTCGGGCTGCGGGAAATCCACGCTGCTGCGCCTGGCGGCCGGCTTCGAACAAGCCAGTTCCGGCAGCGTCGACGTCGGTACCGGGCATCTCGGTTACGTCTTCCAGGAAGCCACCCTGCTGCCGTGGCGCTCGGTACTGAGCAATGTGGAACTACCCGCGGAGCTGGCCGGTATACCCCGCGGCGAACGCCGGGCAGCCGCCCTCGACGCAATCGAGCGGGTGGGGCTGGCCGGCTTCGAGAAACACAAACCCGCGCAACTGTCCGGCGGTATGCGGATGCGTGCCTCCATCGCCCGCGCGCTCACCCTGCGACCGGAGGTGTTCCTGTTCGACGAACCCTTCGGCGCTCTCGACGAGATCACCCGGCAGCGGCTCAACGAGGAAGTGGGCGGCCTGTTCCGCCGCGATGCGTTCGCCGGCGTGTTCGTCACCCATTCGGTGCCCGAGGCGGTGTTCATGTCCACCCGGGTCGTAGTACTCACCGGCCGGCCGGGACGTGTCGCCGCCGATATCACGGTGCCGCTCGATTTCCCGCGCGAACCCGGCCTGCGCTACACCGCAGAATTCGCCGAGATCGCCGGTGCGGTATCGGACACGCTGCACACCGCCGAGCAGGCGGTCGCGGCATGACCACGGTTGCGGCGGATACCGTCGCCGCCACGGTGACCGCACGCACCGAACCGAAATCCGGGAAAGCCGCGAATCGCCGCCGGCCCGCGCCGGTGCGGATCATCGCCCCGGTGGTGGTGTTCGTCCTCGTCATGGCGGGGTGGTACTTCGCGAGCCACTACCTGATCGCCGCGGAATCCCGGTTCCTGCTGCCCGGACCCGACGAAGTGATCACCGAGGGCCTGCTGGATTCCGCGGTCCGCGCCGAAATCTTGTCCGCGCTGGGCTCCACGGTGCTGGTCGCGTTGAGCGGACTCGTCATCGCCATGGTGCTGGGCGTCGGTTTCGCGGTGGTGATGAGCCAGGCGCGCTGGGCCGAGTACTCGCTGTATCCGTACGCGGTGATCCTGCAGACCATCCCGATCCTCGCCGTGGTCCCGCTGTTCGGCTTCTGGTTCGGCTACGAATTCGGCAGCCGGGTGATCGTCTGTGTCATGGTGTCGCTGTTTCCGGTGGTCACCAATACCCTGTTCGGCTTGAAATCCGTGGCACCCGCCGAACACGACCTGTTCACCCTGCACGGTGCCACCCGCCTGCAACGCCTGCTGAAGCTCCAACTGCCCACGGCGCTTCCCGCTATGATCTCCGGCTTCAAGATTTCCGGCGGGATGGCCATCATCGGCTCCATCGTGGCGGACTTCTTCTTCCGGCAGGGCGAGCCCGGTATCGGCCGGATGATCGACGTCTACCGCCAGCGCCTGGCCACCGAAGAACTGCTCACCGCCCTGCTGCTGTCGTCACTGGCCGGACTGATCCTGTTCTGGGTCTTCGACTTCCTGGCCGGTCGCGTCGAACGCGCCCGCCGCCGCTGACCGTCGCAGCGCGACCCCCGGCCGCCGCCTCTGCACGTTTCGCCCCATTCGCTGCTCACTCCAGGAAGACCACCATGAAGAGATCGCTCTCCGTCCTGACCGCCCTCGCCGGCACCGCTCTGCTCGTGGCATGTGGCGGCGCCACATCCGTCCCGGAACCCACCGGCGAAGGACCGCTGGCCGGGATCTGCCCGGGAACCGTGGTCATCCAAACCGACTGGTACGCCACACCGGAACGGGCCGCCGCGTTCCAACTCGTCGGTCCCGACGGCACCGTCGATGTGAACAAGGGCTCCTACGTGGGTCCGCTCGGCGCTACCGGTATCAATGTGGAGGTCCGGCTCGGCGGTCCTTTCCTCGGCGGCCAGCCGGTACCCGCGCAGATGTACCAGGACACCTCGATCACCCTCGGTTTCGTACCCACCGACGACGCCGTCCGTGCACAGGAGGAATTCCCCGTCACCGGCGTTTTCGCCTCGCTCGACGTGAATCCGCAGATCATCATGTGGGACCCGGCGACCTACCAGGTCGAATCCTGGAAAGACATACCCGGAACCAACGCACCCGTGGTGTACAGCGAGGGCAAGATCTTCATGGACTACCTCGTCGCCAACGGCCACGTGAGCAAAGAACAGGCGGACGCCTCGTTCGACGGCACCCCGAGCCGTTTCGTCGCCGAACGCGGCCGGGTGATGCAGCAGGGCTACGTATCCAACGAGCCCTACCGCTGGGCACACGATGTGGAGGGCTGGCGTAAACCCACCGATCACCTGCTGATCCACGAATCCGGCTACGAGATCTATCCGCACGCCTGGTCGGTCCGCGCCGGTGAACTCGACGCATTGCGACCCTGCCTGACGAAACTGGTCCCGATGCTGCAACAAGCCCAGATCGATTACATCGCCGATCCCGAACCCGTGAACGCCGCCCTGCTCCGGATCGCCGAAACCATCCCCGACGGCCCGCCGATTACCGCCGCCGGTAACACGGATTCGGTGAAGGTTCAGGTCGCGGAGCAGATCGTCGGCAACGGACCCGACAACACCCTCGGCAATTTCGACACCGCCCGAGTGGACCGGGTGATCGAGGCCCTCACCCCGATTCTGCGCAACCGCGGCGACAGTATTGCCGACGGAATGAAGGCAGCGGACCTGGTCACCAACGAGTTCATCGACCCGTCGATCGCCCTGCCTGCGGTCCCGAAGCCCTGATATCGCGGGCGCGTACTGCTGTTGCTGTCGCGACCGGCAGCTCGTCCCTGATGGCCACTCGCACCACGGCTATCGGGGACGTCTCCTGCGTATTGTGCTGCGCGAGCACGTGGCGGCAGTGTGGTCGTGCCGCCCGCGGCCGGGCCCTCGTGATTCGCGGACGTCCCGAAGTCTTGCCCCGGTCGGTCCGCCGGAGTCCGCGCAGACCCGACGGCTGGGAACGTAGCCGAATCACCGCGCCGCACCCCTCCAGTGGAGTACAACCGAATAAGGCGGTATCGCCGGGGTGAGGACGGGCGTATGACGAACGAACAGCATTCGGTCGAGTCCGCGGGTTCGGCGGAGATGACTCCCGGGTGGCATGCAGAGCGTGCACCGGATCGCCCGGCGATCATCATGGCATCGAGCGGGGAGACCGTCACCTACCGGGAACTGGAGAAACGGTCGATCCGCGGCGCCCGGGCCCTGCGCGCCCGGGGCCTGACTGCCGGTGACCATATCGCGATCCTGATGGAGAACAACCGTCAGTTCCTCGAAACTGCCTGGGCAGCACAGCGGTCGGGGCTTTACTACACGGCGGTCAACTGGCACCTCACCGCCGGCGAAGTGCAGTACATCCTGGACGACTGCGGCGCCACCGCGCTGATCGCCGGCGGGGCCATGGCGGATGTGGTCGCGGACCTGGATCTGTCGCGAATCCCGGTGCGGATAGCGGGGACGGGCGAGCTGCGCGGCTTCGAACGATACGACGAAGTACTGGCAGCCGAATCCGCCGACCCGCTCGGTGCCGATGAGTGCGAGGGCCGCGAAATGCTCTACTCCTCGGGCACGACCGGGCGGCCGAAGGGAATCCGCAAACCGCTACCGGCCACTCCGCTGGGCGATCCGTCCGCCGCGCCGGTGCAGATCGCCCGGGGTCTGCTGGTGAGCGGAGCGACGCAGGACGCGGTCTACCTCTCGCCCGCGCCGCTGTATCACGGTGCTCCGCTGGTGTTCTCGATGTCGTGGCACCGGCTCGGCGCCACCGTCGTCGTCATGGAACGCTTCGATGCCCGGCAGTGCCTGGAACTGATCGAACGCCACCGCATCACCCACACCCAGATGGTGCCGACGATGTTCGTGCGCATGCTACGGCTGCCGCCCGCCGAACGGGACCGCTACGACGCCTCCAGCCTGGTGGATGTCGTGCATTCCGCGGCACCGTGTCCCGTCGGGATCAAACAGCAGATGCTGGACTGGTGGGGTCCGATCATCTCCGAGTACTACTCGGGCACCGAGGACGTCGGCAACACCTACATCACTGCCCGGGAATGGCTGGACCATCCGGGTTCGGTGGGCCGGCCGGCCCAGGAATGCCATATCGTCGGCGAAGACGGCGCGGAACTCCCGCCGGGAGAAATCGGAGTCGTGTACTTCGCCGGTGGCCGCCCGTTCGAATACCATCACGATCCCGCGAAAACCGCCGCGGCCGCGCACCCGAACGGCTGGCGCACCCTCGGCGATATGGGTTATCTGGACGCCGACGGTTACCTGTACCTCACCGACCGGCAAGCCCACATGATCATCTCCGGGGGAGTCAACATCTATCCCCAGGAAGCCGAGAACCTCCTCGCCGCCCATCCCGCGGTCGCGGATGTGGCGGTGATCGGTGTGCCGGACGAGGAGATGGGGGAGGCGGTGAAGGCGGTGATCCAACCGGCCGACCCGGCCACCGCGAGCGATGCCCTGGCCGCCGACCTCATGGTTTTCTGCCGTACCGAACTGGCGGCCTACAAATGCCCCCGCTCGATCGACTTCACCGACGAACTGCCCCGCGACCCGAGCGGCAAGCTCTACAAGCGGCGCCTCCGTGAGTCGTACTGGAAGGATCACGAGAACCTGATCATCTGATCCGGCGAAGTCGGGTCCGGGCGCCGTTCAGCGAACCGGGATTTCGAGTCCTCGGGTCAGCTGGTGTGGGGCTTGCAGATGCACCGCGTGGCTCACGCCCGGCAACACACGCCATCCGGTTCCGAGCGTGGCGGCGAGGGTGCGGACGGAGCTGTGGCGTGCCGGGGAGGATCGTTCGCCGACGGTCAACGTGATCCGATGCGCCAGTGGGCCGACCGGTCTGGGTTCGAAAGCGCGGAACATCGCCAGTTCGCCGGCGACGATTTCCGGTGATGCGGTGGTGAGGTCCGGTGTCCAGGCCGACCCGTAGAGAGCACGCCCGAAACCGGGCACACCGTCACGCCGGAACGCGGCCGCGACCTCGTCGAGTAATCCGGGCGCCAGTGAGCCGGCAGCCGGTTCGTGCAGCAGCGCACCGGTGAACTCGACACCCCGCGCCGCCAACTCCAAACCCAGGGTGGCCCCACCGCTGACTCCGATCACGAACGCCCCCTCGCACAGCGGTGTGAGGGCGGCGATCTCGGTGTCCATATCCCCGGATTGCGGCCGGTCGGGGCGGTGGACTTCCACGGACGTACCGAGCGCGGCGACCGCCCCCGCCCACACCCGGCTGTCCGTGGCCACCCCGTGGATCAGCACGACCCTCATGCGGTGACGGTCTGCTTACCGAGCGCGGTGAGCAACTGGTCGGAGGTGGCGACCGCTCCGAAGATCCCGCCCTGCATAGTCACCATGCTCAGCGCCGCCTCGTGGTGCTTTCTCTCGGTAGCACCGGTGCAATCGGAGAGCACCAGGCATTCGTAACCGCGGTCGTTGGCTTCGCGCATGGTGGTGTGCACGCAGACATCGGTGGTGATGCCGGTCAAGATGATGTGGGTGATACCGGCACCGCGCAGCAGCAGGTCGAGGTCGGTGGCGTAGAAGGCGCCCTTGCCCGGTTTGTCGACGATCGGTTCGCCGGGGATCGGGGCGACCTCGGGCACGATCTCCCAGCCCGGTTCGCCGCGAACCAGGATGCGCCCGCACGGGCCGGCGCTGCCGATTTCGGCGCCGACCTGCGCGGATCGCCAGCGCTTGTTCGCGGGCAGGTCGGACAGGTCGGGCCGGTGCCCTTCACGGGTGTGGATGATGGTGAGGCCTAGTTCGCGGGCGGCCGCGAGAACGCGTGCGGTGGGTTCCAGACCCGCTCGGGTGAGCGCCAGGTCGTACCCCATCTGGTCGACATAGCCGCCGGGGCCGCAGAAATCGGTCTGCCAGTCGATCAGCAGCAGTGCGGTGCGCGCCGGCTCGATCGGGCCGTCGAAGGGCCAGGTGTAGGGGGTAGCGTCCACGGTGGTGATGGTCATGCGGGAATCTCCTTGTTGCTTCGCGCGGTGCGAGTCGCGCAGAGGGTGAGGATCAGGGCGGCGGCCACGAAACCGATAACCGCATCGGACAGCCAGGGCGCGAACGCGTGGGTGATCAGGGCGGCGACGGCCCCACCGGCCCACGCGGTGAATGCCGGCCAGTGCCAGCGGGTTTCACGGTTCGCGGCACCGAGGCCGAAGCGGGGCAGGATCAGCTGGTCGAGGATGACCACCGCGCCGATCGGCGGCACGATCACTCCCAGCAGGTTGAGCCACTGCTCGAAATACGACCAGATCCCGGCCACCGCGAGCACCACACCGACGGCGCCGAGGATCAGGGTGAGCCGCCGCATCGTGCCGCCGGAGAGCTGGCTCCAGCCCACGGCGCCGTTGTAGAGGCAGTGCGCGCAAACCGAGCCCAGATTGATGAACACGAACGCCACCGCCAGCGGAACCAGCAGGCCACCGTGGCCGACCAGCAGGCCGAGGAAGTTACCGCCGTCCGCCGCCGGATCGGCGCTACCGCCGAGCGCGACCACCAGGCCGCCGATCACCAGTGCGATCGAATTACCGACCGGGAACGCCGACGCCGCGGCAAGGAAGGCCTCCCGGCCGTTACGGGACCAGCGGGTGAAATCGGCGGTCATGGTGCCGGAGTCGATGAACGAGGCGATCACCAGCGTTACCGCGGCACCGAAGCTCATGGCCGCTGCGCCCGCGCTGCCCTGATAGGAGGTGGGCGAACCGCCGCCGTCGGCGACGGCCAGCCCGATCGCGACCAGCCCGAGTATCACGTAGACCGGCGCCGCGACCAGGCCGATTGCCGACAGTGCCCGGATCCCCAGCAGCGTTACCCCGATGAACGCGATACCGGCGGCGAGCGCGGTGAACTGTTCGTGCCAGCCGAGGGTGTCGTGCAGGATCGCCCCGGCCATCCCGGTCTGGAAGGCGAACCAGCCGATGACGATGGTCGCCAGGAACGCCGACGGCAGGAAAGCCCCGGCCTTACCGAAGCTTTCCGCGGCGGTGAGTGCGAAGTTCTTACCGCTGCGTCCGGCGATCACGCTGAGCGCGCCGACATACAGCATCATGCAGATATTGCCGGCAGCGATGGCGAGCATGCCGAGCCAGAAGCCGAGCGAATACACGATCAGTCCGCCGAAGATGGCGCAGGTCAGCACCATCGGGAAACCGAACCAGACCGCGGATACCGAGCCTAGTCCGCGCCGGCGGTCGGCGGGGACCGGGCGATCTTCGTACTCCTCTATCTCCCAGGCATTCTCGGTATCGCTGATAGTTGTGGTGCTCATAACGCGTCGTTCCGATCGGGAGTGGGGAGTTCGTAGATCACGGTGATGCTGCCGCCGCCCGGCGGGCCTTGGTGTTCGGCGCCGCCGGAGACGTACACGGCGCCGTCGCCTTTGAGGGCGGCCAGCAGGCCACCGACCGCGGCGCGGGCGTGGCGGGTGGCGTTGATATCGGAATCGGTGAGCATGGTGTGGCGTAGCCCGCGCACGGAACCGGTGGGGTCGGCTTCGGCCTTGGCGAAGATCTGGCGCACCGTGCCCCCCGCGGCCGCGACCCGGTCCAGTAGTTGCTGCACCGAGGCGAGGTCGATGGCGTCGGCCATATGACCGTGTACCGCGCGCAACGGGTTCGCCGCGGTGGGACTTTCGGCGACGACCAGGATATGGCAGTCGTCGAGTTCGGCGCCCGCGCTGGCCGAGGCGCGGGCCGACCATATGCCGGCCTCTCCGGCGAGCGCGCCGAGCGCGGTTTCCCGATCGCATTCGCCCAGCGCCACTGCGATTCCGAGCGCGCTCGCCGCCCGGGAGAAGCCCATCGACGCGTAGGTGTCGGTCGCGACCGGGGATTGCCCGGCGGTGTGCAGCGCGGCAATGGTGTCCGAGGTCAGCAGCGGGCATTTCACCAGCACCAGGTGGACGTCGGCGGGTGTGACGCCGAGTTCGGCCAGCAGTTTCCCGACCGTATCGGCGACGGTATCCACCTGCGCCGCGCGTCCGATCTCTGCCGGTTCGAGCGCGCGGCTGCGCCGGGCCGCCGCGACCAGACCGCGATCGAAACCGGGATGGTGCGTCTCGTCGCGGACGAACAGGTTCACATGCGGGCTCAGCACGCCCTCGGTTCCGCCGGAGAACACGGTGACGGCGGACTCCGGGATCCGCGGCTCCCAGACCGCGGCGGCGAGGCCGCGGCTGAAATCGTTGACGCAGCCGTTGCCTTCCGTCTTGCCGATCACCGATACGAGATCAGTTGTCCGGTAGCCGGATTCGGCCAGCGCTCGAAAGGGTTCGGTGTCGCCGGGATCGGCGGTGGGCACGGTCAGCAGGGCGATACCGGTCATGCGGCGGTCTCCTCGGAGGTCCGGAGTAGGTGGTTGAACAGCAGATTCAGGACGAACGCCACGATGACCGTGCTGGTGATCGCGCCCCCGGCGATGATCCGCACCGACGACGGCAGCCCGTCGTACACTTCCGGCGCGACCACCGGGATCATCCCGACACCCATCGCCAGCGAGACCACGAGCAGGTTGTCGTTGCGGGAGTAGTCCACCCGTGCGAGCGTGGCGATCCCGACGCCCGCGACCGTGGCGAACATGACCAGGCTCACCGAGCCGATCACCGGACCCGGCAGGTTGGCCACCACCTCGCCCATCTTCGGCACCAGACCCAGCGCGACCAGCAGACCACCGGCCACGGCGACCGCACCCCGGCTCGCCACCCCGGTCATCCGCACCAGACTCACGTTCTGGGCGAAGATCGTGTCCGGGAACGAGGTCAGGAACCCGGCCAGCACCGCGGAGGCGCCGTCGGCGCTCAACCCGCGGGCCAGTTGCTTCTGGTCCAGCGGCCGCCCGAGGTTATCGGCGGTGGCCATCAGGTAGGCGGTGGATTCGGTGAAGATCACCAGCATCACCAGGCACATCGAGATGATTCCGGCGATGGGGAAGGTCGGGGTGCCGAACAGGAACGGGTTCGGCAGGCCGAACCAGTCGGCACTGCCCACGGCACTGAAATCGGTGAGTGAGAGCGCGGCGGCGGCGAGCGTGCCCAGCACCAGCGCGATGAGTACCGCCGACTGCGCAATGAGCCCGCGACCGTATTTCATCAGGGCGATGATCGTCAGCACCACGCCCGCCGCCAGCGCCAGCGGCGCCCCGCCCGCCGGTTCGTCGCCGAAGGTCATGGATACGGCCTTGCCGATCAGCGACAGCCCGATCATCGTGACTGCGGCCCCGCGCACCATCGGCGGGAAGAACCGCACCAGTTTGGAGAACGGCACCGCGACCAGCATCCCGAAGATCCCGGCCGCGATCATCGCGCCGTACACGGCGGACAGCCCGTACTCCTCACCGATCAGGATCATCGGCGTCACCGCGGTGAACGAGGCCCCCGCCACCACCGGCATCCGCGCTCCCAACAGTTTCCCGATACCGAGGGCCTGTACGAGTGTGATGACACCGGCGACCAGCAGGTCGGCATTCACCAGGGTCGCGATGGTGGAGGTGTCCAGGCCCAGCGCGGCACCGAATACGAGCGGCACCGCGACGCAGCCGGTGTACATGACGAGCACATGCTGGACACCGAAAAGCGCTGTGCGCCAGAAGGGGAGCGGGGGAGCAGGGGGAAGTGGCGGCGAGTGGGTCGGAGCGGCGTCGGTGGACATAGGACCTGGCCTCAGGCAGAAGAAACAAGCAACACCCGAATTTGTATACAAACAACGTTTCGTTGATGTTGCTCAGCGTTCCATTGCGGTGAACACTCCAGTTGACATTCCCGGGCGCTGAGAATTTGTATACAAGAACCGGCGTCCGATCCGCTGGGAGTGGGCCGCGCTGCCGATCGTGGGTTATTTCGGGGTGCTGTCCGTATCCAGATCCGTGAGCAGGTCTTCGTCCCGGGCGATGTGCTCGTCCATCAGATAGCCCGCCTGCGCCGGAGAGCCGTTGAGAATCGCTTGCGCGATCGCGGCGTGATCACTCCACGAGGTGTGGGTCCGGGTGTCCAGCCGCTGGCCGAAGATCCATGAGACCCGCTCGAGTATCTGCTCCAACATGACCTGCAACTGCTGATTACCCGACGCCTCGGCCACCAGTCTGTGGAAACGCAGGGTCAACGCCGGCAGTTCGTCGTGGGCATGCTGAATATCCGCCGCCCGCCCGAGCTCCACCGCCCGCGCCAGCTCACCGGCCGCAGCGCCGCCCCGGTTCCGCGCGGCCAGTTGCGCGGCGAGCACTTCCAGCCCCCGCCGGATCTGCACCAGCTCCCGGGCCGCCGAACCCGACGGCGCGGATACGGTCGCCCCCCGATAGCGGACGAGCGTGACGAAACCTTCGCTCTGCAACTGCGACAGGGCCTCACGCACCGGTATCCGGGACACCCCGAAACGTTCGGCGAGGTCCACCTCGCGCAGACGGTCGCCGGGAGCGAGCCGGCCGGCGAGGATATCCGCCCGCAGCGCGTCCGCCACTGTCGCACGCGGCGAGGCCTGGTTGCTGTCCTGCGATCCGGTCACAGGACGAGCCTATTGGTCTTCGTGGCGGCACCTTCGTTGCGGCGCCGGTACAGCGCGCGAGCGGACGCCGGTACGTCGGCCTCCCCGCAAAGGCCGGCCAGGGCGGTGATTTCCGGCAGCGGCGCGAAACACCGATAGGTGAGCGGCGCTTCTCGGGGCCCACAACTGGGAATGGGCGGCGCGACGTGTCGCCCCCTATTCGTAACGACCCACGGTAGAAAGTCGATGGTCAAGCGACAGTTGAGCAGCGCGGGAGATGGGATTTCATATGAAGAGGACGACAATGGTCGCCGCACGTACTCTCGTCACCGCCGTTGCGGTTTCGGGATTTGCCACCGTGCTCGGTGCCGGGGCGGCTCAGGCCGCACCGCAGGACTGTACTGTCACGCGGGACCTGGTCGGCGCGTCGGCGACATGCCACGACGACGGCCCCGCCGGCCGGGAGTACACGCTGATCGTCGAATGTTTCGGCTTGCACCCCGTGCCGAACGCCTTTCCGCTCATGGCCATCGGCCCGTACCAGGGTTCCTGGGGTGGTTCTTTCGGACCGTCCGGCCACGGCACGGCCTCGTGCCTGGGACCGATGAGTGTCGGGACCGCGACGAACGCCTACGTCACGATCTATCGGGACTGAGCCGTCACGGCGACCACGCCGTGTGCAAGGTTCACCTGGGTGGCGTGGTTTCGAAGAGATTCAGTTTGTAGGTGGTGACCGGCGGCGGGAAGATCGCCCGCATCATTTTCATGCCCAAGCGGTAGCGCAGGGGCCAGGTGCGGGCGACAGCCGGTTGGGGAGAGGCGAAGGTCCGGGATTCGAGCAGGTGCACGCCGGATGGTTCGAGGGCGGCGGGATCGTCGCAGATCCATTCCATGCGGGCGGATACCTGCGTGAAGACCGGGTTGCGATCCTGGGTGCCCATCATCGCCTTGCCGCCGGTGTCCAGGACCGAGCGGCTCCCCGGGAAACCTTCGGCGATCTGTCGCAGGGTGGTGTGCACGGTTTCGGCCGGGAAGTACAGCAGCACCGCTTCGCTCAGCAGGAACACCGGTCCGCCGGGTTCGCGGACCTGCTCGAACCAGCCGTCGTCGAGAATCGAGCCCTCGATCATCGTGTACCGGTCGCTGTCGGTGAAGAATCTGCGCCGCAGGGCCATGGTGTCGGGGAGGTCGAGGTCGAACCAGTGCAGGCGGCCGTTGTCGAGACGGTCGAAGCGGGTGGACAGGCCGCAGCCGAGGTCTACCACGGTGGCATCGGGGTGTTCGGCCAGGTAACTGCGGACGTATCCGTCGAAGATCGACGCGCGCAGGACCGACCCCGCCGGCGACGGGCCGCGGAATTTTGCGAAGTCGTAGTCGATCGCGGCAACCAGTCTCGTCCAGCGGATGGGGCGGCAGGGCGTTTCAGCTGGTGGAGGCGGCCGCGAACGGGGTGCCGACGGGGCCGGTGGCGCGGTCGGCCGACCGGCGCCACAGGCCGCGCTTCTCCAGGATCGGCAGCACTCCTTCGCCGAACCAGTACGCCTCTTCGACGTGCGGATACCCGGACAGGATGAACTGTGTGATCCCGAGCCGGGAGTATTCGATGAGCCGTTCGGCCACCTCCTCGTGCGAGCCGACGAGCGCGGTGCCCGCGCCGCCACGGACCAGGCCGACCCCCGCCCACAGATTCGGGGCGATCTCCAGCCGGTCGGTGCTGCCGCCGTGGAGGTCGAGCATGCGGCGCTGGCCTTCGGATTCGCTGCGCGCCAGGTTGTTCTGCACGCGTTCGATATCGGCGGGGTCGATGCCCTGCAGCAGGCGGTCGGCTTCGGCCCAGGCCTCTTCGGAGGTGTCGCGGGTGATCACGTGCAGGCGGATACCGTAATCGAGTTCCCGGCCGCGCTCGGCGGCCAGGCCGCGGATCCAGTCCAGTTTCTGGCCGACCGCGATGAGCGGTTCACCCCAGGTCAGATAGGTGTCGGCGTAGCGAGCGGCGACCGGGCCCGCCGGGCCGGAGGAACCGCCGAAGAACACCGGCGGCACCGGATCGGGGTGGTTGTTCAGCAGAGCGTCCTGCACCTGCAGATGTTTACCGTCGAAGCTGAACGGTTCGCGCGACTCCCACAGTTCGCGCACGATGTGCAGGAATTCCCCGGTGCGTTCGTAACGCTGCTCCTTGTCGAGGAAATCGCCGAAGGCGCGCTGTTCGTGTGGTTCGCCGCCGGTCACCACGTTGAGTAGTAACCGGCCGCGGGAATGCCGCTGGAAGGTGCCGGCCATCTGGGCGGCGAGCGTCGGGCTCACCAGCCCGGGCCGGAACGCGACCAGGAATTTCAGAGTTTCCGTGGTTTCCACCAGCATGGCCGTGGCGAGCCAGGCGTCCTCGCACCAGGCTCCGGTGGGGGTGAGCACCGCCTCGAACCCGTTCTCCTCGGCCGCGCCCGCGACCTGGTTCAGGTAGCGCAGTGAAGCGGGCCGGTCACCGGACATGGCTGTGCCATGCCCCCCGGCGACCAACCCGCGCGAATCCCCGTAGGTGGGCAGGAACCAGTGGAACGACAAGCTCATGGGGAAATCCTCGGTAGGCGCGGGCGGTCGGGTACACGGCCGATCCCCTTGCCCCATGGGCGGGTGCCGGGCGCCAGGGCGAGGATCGGGCCGATCGTCGATCCTGGCCGGTCGGTAGCGGGCTGTCACCGGTTCGGATCGACCGGATTTTTAGCCGGAGGTGTTTCGATCCCGGTGCGCGAAACCGGTGAGTTCACCTTGCTGCCGGGTGATCGTGAGCCCATGACCTCCACCGCGGCGAAAGCCGCTTCCGATGCCGATCTGGACGCCGTGTTCGCGCCGGTTCACGCCGAGATCGCGGCGGGCGCGGTCGCGCGCGAGACCGACCGCAGGCTCGCCCACGACGAAGTACGCCGGTTACGCGCCGCGCGGTTCGGTGCCCTGCGGGTACCGGTCGAATACGGCGGGTTCGGCGCGAGTGTCCGGCAATTGTTCCGGCAGCTGATCGAACTCGCGGCCGCCGATTCCAACCTCCCGCAGGCATTGCGGGTGCATTTCGCGTTCGTCGAGGACCAGCTGCTGGCCGAGCCCGGTGCCGGGCGCGAGCATTGGCTGCGGGCGGCGGCACAGGGGGCGCTGGTGGGGAATGCGATCACCGAACCCGGCACCGGCGCGGTGGACCGCTACCGCACTCGGCTGACGCCGGCGGGCAAGGGCTGGCTACTCAACGGCACCAAGTACTATAGCACCGGTTCGCTGTATGCCGACCATATCCTGGTGGCCGCCGACAGAGCCGGGGAGCGGGTGGGAGTGCTCGTCGACGCCGACGCCGAGGGCGTGCGACAGCACGACGACTGGGACGGATTCGGGCAGCGGCTCACGGCCAGCGGTACCACCGAGTTCACCGATGTCGCGGTCCCGGCCGATCGGGTGCTGGGTCCGGGCTACGGCGTCGCGGGACCCACCTATTCGACCGCCTACCTGCAGCTGGTGCAGCTCGCGGTGCTGGCCGGGATCGCGCAGCGCGCCGAACAGGACACTCGCGAATGGGTCGCCGGACGCCGCCGCGGCTACACCCATTCCGCTGCGGATCTGCCCCGCCACGATCCGCTGGTGCAGCAGGTGATCGGCCGGCTGTCGGCCGCCGCGTTCAGCGCCCGTGCCAGTGTGCTGGCGGTCGCCGATGTCCTCGACGCGGTACTCGCCGCCGGGGCGCGGGAGGAAAGTGAGCTGATCGAGGTCGAACTGGCCGCGGCCCACGCGCAGCTCGGCGTGATAGACACCGTGCTGGCCGCCACCACCCAGCTGTTCGAAGTGGGCGGCGCGTCCATCGTCTCGGAGGGGCTGCGCCTGGACCGGCACTGGCGCAACGCCCGCACCGTTTCGGTGCACAACCCGGCCATCCAGAAAGCCCGCGCCATCGGCGACCACCTGCTCAACGGGACCCGGCTCCCCTTCGCGTGGAGCGCGGGCGAGCGCACGGAAGGAACGGCCCGATGACCCGCCGTATCCGGTTCAACGCCTTCGATATGAACTGCGTCGCGCATCAGTCGCCCGGACTGTGGCGGCATCCCGACGATCGATCGCACCGATACAAGGAGCTGGGTTACTGGACCGAGTTGGCGGCCTTGCTGGAGCGTGGGCGGTTCGACGGCCTGTTCATCGCCGATGTACTCGGCACCTACGACGTGTACGGCGGTGACGATCGGGCGGCACTGCGGCAGGGTGCGCAGATACCGGTGGCGGACCCGCTGCTGCTGGTATCGGCCATGGCAGCGGTAACCCGTCATCTCGGATTCGGCGTCACCACCGGGACCGGGTTCGAGCACCCGTATCCGTTCGCGCGGCGGCTGTCCACACTCGATCACCTGACCGGCGGGCGGGTCGGCTGGAACGTCGTCACCGGATATCTGCCTTCCGCCGCACGTAATTTCGGCGCCGACGACCAGCTCGACCACGACGCCCGCTACGACTACGCCGACGAGTACCTGGAGGTCCTCTACAAGCTGTGGGAAGGGTCCTGGGAAGAGGACGCGGTGGTCCGTGACCCGGTGCGCAATATCTATGTGGACCCGGCGAAGGTGCACCACATCGGGCATACGGGCACACACTTCACCGTGCCCGGCGTGCACCTGTCGGAGCCCTCGCCGCAGCGGACACCGGTGATCTACCAGGCAGGTGCTTCGCCGCGCGGGGTGCGTTTCGCGGCCGAGAACGCGGAGGCGATCTTCGTCGCCGCACCGTCGAAACGGGTGCTGGCGCAGACGGTGGCGAGTATCCGTGACGCACTCGAGGCGGCCGGCCGTGCCCGCGACGCTGCCCGGGTCTACGCGCTCGCCACCATCGTCACCGATGCCACCGATGCCGAGGCCCGTGCCAAACACGAGGAGTACCTGGCCTACGCCAGCGTGGAGGGCGGGCTGGTGTTCATGTCGGGCTGGATGGGAATCGACCTGTCCCGCTACGACCTCGACGATCCGATCGGCGAGGTGCAGAGCAACGCCATCCGTTCGGCGGTGTCGGCGTTCCAGGAATTCGATGACGACGGCCGCGAGTGGACGGTCCGCGATATCGGCCGCTGGGCGGGTATCGGCGGGATCGGCCCGGTATTCGTCGGCTCCGGTGAGACGGTGGCCGACCGGCTGCAGGAATGGGCGGCGGAAACCGATGTGGACGGCTTCAACCTCGCCTACGCGATCACCCCCGGAACATTCGAAGATGTTGTACAGCATGTAATTCCGGTGCTCACCGAGCGCGGCGCATATCCGGGCGAATATGGTCCGGGGACCCTTCGCAACGCGTTGTTCGGTCGCGGCGACCGGTTACCCGATGAGCACCGTGGCGCCCGGTACCGGCTCGGCGGGCCCGGCTCCACGGTGCTGCCCGACGTGGTCTCGCGACGGGTGAACGAGGAGTTGGGCTCCTGACCGGGCAGGCGATCACGGTCGCTCCGGCAGGCAGGGCTCACCCACGCGGTCTCGGATATCGGCTCCGAGCCCGGCGGTCACGGTCCAGTTCGCCGCCAGGGCAACTGCGCGCTATTCGCACTTCGCAACGACCCGGCGGAGGCTCTGCAGGCTCGGCACCGGTCATCGGGCCGTGAGCGAGTGCACGAAGATTTCGGCGACAGCTTCCAGGCCCTGGCGGTCGGTTTCGTCGAAGCGTGCGGGTTGCGGGCTGTCCAGATCGAGGACGCCGATCAGCTCTCCGGCGTGCACCAGGGGGATCACGATCTCCGAGCGGGTGTCGCCGTCGCAGGCGATATGGCCGGGGAATGCGTGCACATCGGGAACCAGTTGGGTGCTGCGGGTCTGCGCGGCGGTGCCGCAGACACCCTTGCCCAGGGCGATTCGGACGCATGCCGGTTTGCCCTGGAACGGCCCGACCACCAGTTCGCGACCGTCGTAGAAGTAGAAACCGGCCCAGTTCACCTCCGGTAGCGAGTGGTAGAGCAGGGCGCTGAGATTGGCGGCGTTGGCGATACGGTCGGATTCACCGGCGACCAGTGCGGCGGCCTGCGCGGAGAGCTGCCGGTAGCGTTCCGTGCGGTCGCCTGTCAGCGGGGCGAGGTCGAAGGTCATGGTCGGCGATGATAGACGGCCCCAGACGCCGAACTGCCGTGCCCGGCGCGTACGTGTGTCGCGTAAACGTCTGCATATCAACGGTTTCTGTCATTCACTCGCGCTGAGCGTAACCCTGCCTCCGCGGCGCCCGGCTCGCGACCATTGCGCCCATGACTACCTCGAATACGTCCACCCGCAAAGCCGCCGTGATCGGTGCCGGTCAGGCCGGTATCACCGCAGCGCTGGGCCTGCTCGACGCCGGTTTCGTCGTCACCGTCTACAGCGAGCGCGATCAGCGCGCACTCCGCGACTCCGTACCCGCCACCGGAACCGCATTGATCTTCGGTGAGGCCCAGGCCGCCGAGGAAGCGCTCGGACTACCCACCTACCTCGATCGCGCACCGTTGCACAGCGGCCTGACCGTCCGGGTCGCCGGCGGCGGCGAAGAACTCATCGATTTCGACGGTGCCTTCGACGGATTCCACGGGCTCGCCGTCGACACCCGGTTGAAGGCCGATGAGCGACTCACCACGTTTCTCGAACGAGGTGGCCGCTTCGTCGTCGACACGGTCACACCGGAGCGCCTCGACCCCATCGCGGCCGATAACGACCTCACCCTCGTCGCGACCGGTCGCGGTGGACTTTCCGGCCTGTTCGAGATCGACGAAACCCGCACCGTCTACGACGCCCCGCAGCGCAGCCTGCTGACGGTCACCGTCACCGGGCTCGGGTACGACGAATCGGTGTTCGCGCACCGCAGCCCGGCGGGCGGCGGCCGCAGCGGTTTCTCCATCGTGGCCGAACAGGGCGAAGGCTGGTGGGGGCCATACCTGCACAAGGACGCCGGGCCGAGCTGGGCGTTCCTCGGCTGGGCGCGGCCGGGTAGCGACTGGGAGAAGCGGTTCGCCGCCGCCGACTCGGCGGAATCGGCGCACCGCATCGTCACCGACCTCTACCGCGACTACCTCGACTGGGACCTGCCCGAGGTACTCGCCACCGAGGTGATCGCCGAGGACCCGCACTCCTGGCTGAAAGGCGCTGTCCGGCCGGTGTTCCGGCGCGGTGCCGGCCATACCGCGGGCGGGCATCCGGTCGCCGCGCTCGGAGATACTGCCGTCGCCTACGACCCGATCGCCGGCCAGGGCGCGCAGAGCGGCCTCATCCAGGCACAACGCCTGGTCACCGCGGCCGCAGCGCATGAGGGGCCGTTCGATACCGCGTGGATCACCGCGCAGTACGAGGCATTCCTGGAGTTCCGCGCCGAGGACGCCGCGAAAGTGACCCGGCTGTTCCTCAGCGACCCGGAGTTCGCCGAAATCGGCAACCAGTTCTTCGCTGCGGCCGCCGCCGATCCGCGCTTCGCCTCCGCGCTTGTGAGCACACTGCACCGTCCACAAGCGGCGCACTCGGTGAACTCGGTGGCGGACGCCCACGAACTCATCGCCGCGGTTACCGGCGAGGATGCGGCGACCGTGCTGGGCCGGTTCCGGCCCGCGGGACGGTTCAGCCGATCGCAGTACAGCACGGCCGCGACTACCGCCTGACCGCGGATCGCCGCGTGGACCACTGTTCGGAGGCACCGGTGTGGATGTCCGCCGGTGGGTGACGGACCGTCCTCCGGGCAGCCGTTCGCCGCCGCTGCCCGGAGGCACCGGGGCCGCTCGGAGCCCTGGTGTGGCGCGCGGTCGCGGCCGGTCGCAAATGAGGGATCCAGCCGGACGGGAGCTGGGTGCGACCGGCCGTGCCGCGTGTGGGCCGCGCCGGGCACGACTGTGGGACAGGATGAGCTCCCCGAGGTCGCGTGAATGGGACAGGTGCGGGGCGACGCGGAGTGGCTGAGGCGGCTCCGAGGCCGCGGTAGGCCGGGGGACTGCAGCCGCCTGTCAGGAGGGGTGCAAGGGGTCGCGGGTAGCAAAGAGTTGTGGTGTCACGCGGGCCGTACTGGATCGGGAAGCGACCGAGGCGCAACGCGGGTCTGCGCGGGATGTGATCCGGCAGATTCAAACCCTCGTAACCCCCGCACCGCGCTGGTGAACTGGGGACGCGCCGGGGCACTACACCCCGGCGTCCAGACCAGCCCACCAGCGGGAGCAGCGATGTCCACCGAGAAGACCACCGATCAGATCCGGTTCGCCTACTGGGTGCCCAATGTCAGTGGCGGACTGGTGACCAGTGATATCGAACAGCGCACCGGCTGGGATTTCGAATACAACAAGAAACTCGCGCAGACCGCCGAACGCAACGGGTTCGAATACGCGCTGTCCCAGGTTCGCTACACCGCTTCTTACGGTGCCGAGTACCAGCACGAATCCACGTCGTTCAGTCTGGCGCTGCTGGGTGCCACCGAACGGCTGAAGGTGATCGCGGCCGTGCACCCCGGGTTGTGGCATCCGGCGGTACTCGCCAAATTCGGTGCCACCGCCGACCACCTGTCCGGCGGCCGGTTCGCGATCAATGTGGTGTCGGGCTGGTTCGCGGGGGAGTTCACCGCCCTGGGCGAGCCGTGGCTCGAACACGACGAGCGGTACCGGCGCAGTGCGGAATTCCTCGAAGTGATCCGCAAGATCTGGACCGAGGACGATGTGAACTACGGCGGCGATTTCTACCGCATTCGCGATTTCACCCTGAAACCGAAACCATTGAACACCCCCGAACGGCCGAATCCGGAACTGTTCCAAGGTGGTAACTCCGCCGCGGCCCGTCGCAACGGTGGTCGCTTCGCCGACTGGTATTTCTCCAACGGCAAGGATTTCGACGGGGTCACCGAACAGCTCGACGATCTGCGCGCCGTTGCCCGCGACCACGATCGGGAAGTGAAGTTCGGGCTGAACGGTTTCATCATCGCCCGCGATACCGAGAAAGAGGCGAAAGATACCTTGCGCGAGATCATCGCGAAGGCGAACAAACCCGCCGTCGAAGGTTTCCGCGACGCCGTCCAGCAGGCGGGCGCGTCGACACGGGACAAGAAGGGGATGTGGGCCGATTCGACATTCGAGGATCTGGTCCAATACAACGACGGGTTCCGCACCCGGCTGATCGGCACCCCGGAACAGATCGCCGAACGAATCGTCGCCTACCGCGACCTGGGCGTCGACCTCATTCTCGGCGGGTTCCTGCACTTCCAGGAGGAAATCGAATACTTCGGGGCGAAGGTTCTGCCGCTGGTGCGGGAACTGGAGGCCGCGCGGCGCCCCGCTGCCGCGGTGAGCCGATGACCACCGTCGGGGCCGCGCGGATAGCCACCGCGGAACAGGGCCGTGCGGTCGCCAGGCAGTTGGCCGCCGAATTCGCGGCCGGTGCGGCGCAGCGTGACGCAACCCGTGAGCTGCCCTTCGCCGAGGTGGACAAGCTGGCCGCGAGCGGACTGCCGGCGGTGACGGTCCCGGCCGCGCTCGGTGGTGCGGACCTGCCGCCGAGCGAGGTCGCCGAACACATGCGATTGCTCGCGACCGCCGACCCGAATATCGCGCAGATCCCGCACAGCCATTTCGTCTACGTGAATCTGCTGAAACTGGCCGGGACCGGAGAGCAGCAGCGCCGGTATCTGACGGCAGTCCTGAACGGGGCCCGTATCGCGAACGCGCAATCCGAACGCGGCGGGGCCACGGTGGCGGAGATCGCGACCACGGTGACGCCGATCGAGGCCGGGCAGCGGTTCCGGATCGACGGCACCAAGTACTACTGCACCGGATCGCTGTTCGCGGATATCCTGGCCGTGCTCACCAGGCTCGACGACCCCGACGGCCGGACCGGTCTACCGCCCGGCCAGTACGTGGCCTTCCTGCCGGCCGATTCACCGGGCGTGCGAATAGTCGACGACTGGAACGGGTTGGGGCAGCGGACAACCGGCAGCGGGACAGTGCTTTTCGAAGGTGTCGCGGTGGAACGCGACCAACTCGTGCCCCGCAGCGCGGCCGTAGACGCCCCCACCGCCTACGGCGCCTCCGCACAACTCCTGCACGCCGCCATCGACACCGGCATCGCCCGGGGTGCGCTCACTGCCGCCACCGAATTCGTCCGGGACAAGAGCCGCCCCTGGTTCGAAGCACAGGTGGAACGGGCAGTCGACGACCCGCTGCTGATCCAGCGGTTCGGGGAACTCGCCGTCACCGTCGTCGCCGCCGAATCCGTACTGCGCACCGCCGGTCTCGCGGTGGACGCGGCGATCGACGCGCCGGACCGGGTCGCGGCCGCCTCGATCGCCGTCGCCACCGCGAAGATCCTCGCCGACCGCGCCGCCAACGAGGTGTCCGCCGCCCTGTTCGAGGTGAGCGGAACACGCAGTGCAGCAGCAGAACTCAACCTGAGCCATTTCTGGCGCAACGCCCGCACCCATACTCTGCACGACCCGGTGCGCTGGAAATACCAGCACATCGGCCGCACCCTGCTCCATGGAACACCGCCACCCTTGCACGGCGTGCTCTGAGCCGTTCGCCGACGACGGATGTGGTCCGCGCCTACGGGCGGCCTCGTCGGATCTCGAAGAGTCTCTGCGTTATGACACAGTCCACTGGCGCCGCAGCCAGAGGGTTTCGAGCTTGTTCGACACTTGTTCGGCGCCGGGCGGCAGAATTAAAGCCGAGATGATCGATATATCGATCTTTCGCACTAGAAGGCCCCGAGATCGATATATGAATCACCACGGTCGGATCGAACCTGCACCGACCCGCTCGGGCCTCGCGATCGGTGATTGATCCCGGGTACCGGCTGCGCTCGCGGTGCCGTCGGCAGCCTCGTGGCCTGAGCGTCGGTGCGGCAGCCGGGTCAGCCGAATTTCCGCAGACCATTCGGGAAAAGAGCCGTGGTGCGAATGTGTTTCGCGCTCCGAACCCGGGTTACTGCGCCGGTGCCGCGGAGCCGGCGCGCAGATCGGTGACGACCACGGGCGCGATATCGAGCAGTTCCGGCCGGAACTCGCCGCTGATCGGGCTCAGATTGCAGACCGTGGCCACCAGGTAGACCCCGCGCGGGATATCGGTGAACGATCCGGTGACCTGTCCCGCGGCGGCGAACTGGACACGCGGTCCGGCAGTGACGGCGCCCTCGGCGATCAGGCGCTGCAACAGGGCGAAGGCGTCGGGTTCGCGGCCGCTGAGGGTATCGACGGCGGCGGGGGCGAGGATGGGCGCGGCAACGGCGGTGTTCACCAGGACGGTCGTGCATTCTCCGGGGATGACGGGGAAGGTGTCGCGCCGGTTCGGGACGCCGGCGACGGTGTAATCGATGGTGGTGCCCGAGACCGTCGCGGAGAGGGTGACCGCCGGGTGGGCGTCCTGGGCGGCGGCCGCGGCCGGGAAGATCGCGGCGAGAACAGCCAGCACGAAGGCGGCGACGGCGGCGCCGATGCCGATACGGAAGAAGCTGGACCGCACCATGGATCTCTCCTCTTCGGTCAGGTGCGCCCAAAGCTAGCAGAAAAAGGCTGGTCAGCGTGGTATTCGGGCCCGTGCGGCGCGAACTTCGGATCGGATCGATTAGTCTGGCGGTATGTTCAGCAGCCGCTACCTCGTCAATTCGGTGGTGGCGTTTCTGCTGGTCTGGGGCGCCGCGTTCGGATCGGTGCTCACTGCGCCCGATACCCGCAGCCTGTTGCTGGCCGGTTTGGTCGTTGTCGTCACCATCGCCGCGGCCTACCTCGTGGTGTGCCGGGCGGAGGATCTGCTGTTCGGCCAGTGCCGGACCGTGCGCGGGCCGACCGTCGAAGAACAGCGGCTGCGTGGCGCGTTCCGCCGGCACAGCCATCCCGATGCGGCCGGCCGGCCGCGGCCCAGAGCTCCCGGTTCCCCTGCGGGGACCGTGCCGGCTGCCATTCTCTGAGCGGTCCCCGCTTCCTCGCCTGATCATTTCTCACGAGGAAAAACGGGAGTACCCCTGTGTCCGAACCCATTCTGCAAGTCCGGGCGGCCGAACGCCGCTTCGGTGACCTGACCGTCTTCCGCGATGTCGGCTTCGCCGTCGCCGCCGGCCGCTGCTGCGCGATCGTCGGCGCCAACGGTGCCGGCAAATCGACTCTTTTGCGCTGCATCCTCGGCCGGGACCGGCTCGATGCCGGACGGATCACCGTCGACGGCCGCGATGTCGACGAAGCGCATCCGCATTTCCGGAGCACCGTGGCCGCAGTGAGCGGAGAGGATGCCGCCTTCGCCCACCTCACGGTGCACGAACATCTGCAACTCGTCGCGATCGCGCACGGCACCGCCGAGCCCCAACAGGTGGCGAGCCGGGCGCTGGTAGATGTGGGATTGACCGACGCGGCCGACCAATTGCCCGTCACCCTGTCCAGCGGTCAGCGCCGCAGGCTGGCGCTTGCCTCGGCGTTCGTGCGGCCACGACGGTTGCTGGTACTCGACGAACCCGAGCAGCATCTGGACCGGGACGGTCGCGCCTGGCTGGCCCGCGCCCTCGACGCGGAGAAGCAAGCGGATACGGCGATCCTGCTGGTCTCGCACGACCCGGACCTGGTGGCCGCGGTCGCCGACGATGTCGTGGACGGTGACCTGTGGCGCTGACAGAAACCGCGCCGGTCGTTCCGGGCGCCCGCGAAATACTGTCGGTGCGGCGCGGATTCGCGCGGACTCACACCGTGCGGGAGAACCGGACGGGGACCGTGGTGCAGCTGATCCTGGGCGGCTATGTCATCGCCGGCGTCATCTGGTGGGCGGCGACCCGGCCCGCCGCCGTGGGTTCGGCCTTGTTCGCCGTGGGACCGGGGTGGGCCGCCACTGCCGCGTGGGCGCTGTTCGCGCTGGCCGTCACCGGTGGACTGTTGCTCGCGCGGGCGTTCGGGCCGGTCGGCGCGAACGCCGCGGATGCGCTCTGGCTGCTGTCCACGCCGGTGGATCGCCGTGCACTGCTACGCGCCCGGGTCGGTGCGGCCCTCGCCGTCGGCGCGGCTGCCGGGACTGCCGCCGGCCGACTCACCGCCTATATCGCAGGGGCGAACCTGTGGGGGCCACTGACGGTACTGGGATCGCTGACCGGGGTGGTTGTCGTCGCGGTCGCGGTACTCGTCCAGTCACGCAGGCTTCCCGGGCCGGTACTTCCGCTGCTTCGATGGAGCTTCGCCCTGGCCGGCCTCGGGTTGACCGCGGCGGCGATGGTTCAGTGGGCGGTTCCGGTGCTCACCACCTGGCCGGTGGTGTTCGCCGCGGCGGCACCGGTGGCGGCTCTCGCGGTATGGGCGGCGGCGAGTTGCCGGTATCTCAGCCGCGCGGATCTCGCGTCCGGAAGCGATCTCACCTCCGGGGCGCAGGCCTCGCTGACCAGCTTGGACCCGTCGGTGCTCGCCGGGATTCTGGAGGAACGGGCGTGGCGGCGGGTCGGCCGGTCGGTCTCCCGGCGGCTGCCGGCCGGGCGTACCGCCGCGCTGCTGCGGGCCGATCTGCTGCGACACCGTCGCCGGCCCTCGGCCTACCCGGTCACCGTGGCAGTGGTGGCGGCCGTATGGTTCGCGACCGCCGTCGGCACCCCACTGCTCGTCGCGTTGACCGCACTCGGCGGCTCGTTCTGGATAGCAATGCTGTTCAGCGCGGGCCTGCGCGATATCTGCGGCGACCCGGCGCTGCGCGTGCTTCTCGGTGCCGGTGACCGCGTGCTCCGCCGGCCGATGCTCATCGTCCCCGCCGCCGCGCTCGGTCTCACCGCTGCTCTGACCGTCCTGGCCACCGGCCCGGTCGCGGCGGCTATAAGCACGGCCGCGGCGGCCCTGGCGGCATACCGCATCCGAACCCGTTCGGCACTCTCCTACGAGGGCCTGCTGCTGATCACAACTACCGGACCGCTACCAGTCGACCTGATCCGCCAATTGATCCGCGGGCTACCGATTCTCGCGGTCGCAGGGGTACTGCTCGTATGGACGATCTGACCGGACATGCCGTTGAACCGCATGCTGCCTGTGCAGCTCGACCTCCGGTTTGGTGGATGCCGGAGTGGGTGTCGGGACCCGGTGTCGCCCTCGATCACTGTTTCCCGGAATTGTCCGCCGACAGGGTTTCCAACCAGTCGGCGAATACGGCGAAATCGTTCGGGTTCAACCCGGTTCGTGCGTCCACCCGGTGGAGGAGTGCGCGGCCGGTGTGGTTCGCCCCCACCCATTCCCGGTCGCCGGCGCCGATCTCGTCATCGACCCAGATGAACGGCTTGCCCGCAGCACGATCCACCAGAGCGCGGGTCTTCCAGTGCAGGCCGAACCAAGTGTCGATGGGATCGACGGCCGGATCCGGTCGATCCAGTACTACCAACGGAGGCAGACCGAGGGCCGGGCCGATCGTTCGGTTGGCCTCCTGCATCCAGGTCGTTGCCCAGATCAGCTCGCAGGGAAGGAGCGAGAGTAGCGGGCCCAGTGCGGGGTCGAGCCGGGCCAGCAGTGGGTTCGTTCCTTCCGACCCGGAAGTCAGTTGTTCCGGATACCCGGCCGGCGCGCCGAACGGGATCAGTGGCCCGTCGACGTCGAGAAACAGTAATGGGCGGTCGGCGGGGTCCCTCACTTGTGCAGGTTAACCGGAAAAGCCCGCGACTCAACACGGTACGGGCTCTCAGCGCCAGTCGGATTCGGTGGTGATGCCCGAGACCCGCCGCGCCGTAGCGGATCGGTTGCGGGCACTGGGCGCCCACCTGACGCGGGATTGGGCGTGCGGTTCAGGTCACGCGTTCGAAGACGGCTGCCAGGCCTTGGCCGCCGCCGATGCACATGGTTTCCAGGGCGTAGCGGCCCTCACGGCGGTCGAGTTCGCGGAGGAGGGTGGCGAGGATGCGGGCGCCGGTGGCGCCGACGGGGTGGCCGAGGGAGATACCGGAACCGTTGGGGTTGAGGCGGTCGTCGCCGGGGTCGAGTTTCCAGGTGCGCAGGACGGCCAGGGTCTGGGCGGCGAAGGCTTCGTTGAGTTCGATGACGGACATATCATCGAGTGTCGAACCCAGACGGCCGAGGGCTTTTTCGGTGGCAGGGACCGGGCCGATGCCCATGGTGCGGGGCGGGACCCCGGCTACTGCCCAGGAGGCGAGGCGGGCCAGGGGGTGCAGGCCGAGGGCACGGGCCTTTTCGGGGGTGGTGACGATGCAGAGGGCGGCGCCGTCGTTCTGGCCGCTGGCGTTACCGGCGGTGACCGTGGCGTCCGGATCGACTTTGCCGCGGATCGGGCGCAGTTTCGCGAGGGTTTCGACGGTGCTGTCGGCGCGGGGATGTTCGTCGGTGTCGACGAGCAGAGGATCCGATTTACGTTGCGGCACCGAAACTCCGACGATTTCCTCGGCGAAGCGGCCGGACTGCTGGGCGGCGACCGCGCGCTGATGCGACTGCACCGCAAGGGCGTCCTGGTCGGCGCGGCTGATCGAGAATTCGGCGCGCAGGTTCTCGGCGGTTTCGATCATGCCGCCGGGGACCGGGAAATTCTTGCCACCGGCGGTGACGCGGGCACGGGCCAGTCGATCGTCGAGGGAGATGCCCTCGCCTTTCACGCCCCAGCGCATACCGGTGGCGTAGAACTCGGCCTGACTCATGGATTCGGTGCCGCCGGCCAGGATCAGATCGCTGCCGCCGGTGGATACCTGCATGCACGCTTGGAGAACGGCCTGTAGTCCGGAACCGCAGCGGCGGTCCACCTGCAATCCGGGGACGTCGACGCCGAGACCGGCATCGAGGGCGGCGACCCGGCCGATCGCCGGAGCCTCACCGTTGGGGGAGGCCTGGCCCAGGATGACGTCGTCGATCTGGTCGGCGGGCAGACCGGTGCGGGCGACCAATTCCGTGATCAGGGTCGCGGCCAGGGTTTCCGGCGCGAGGTCTTTGAACACTCCGCCGAACCGGCCGACCGGGGTGCGCAGCGGTTCGCAGATGACAGCGTCGATCATGGGATTCCTTCGTGATGTCAGGCGTGGCTCTGGACGCGGGCCAGGTCGGCGCTGATGGCCGAGGCCGTGGCCAGCAGCGGTGGCAGCAGGTCGGTGCGCACGCTGTCGGCGGTGTAGCGGGCGGCGTGGGTCGAGATGTTCACGGCGGCGCAGACCGTACCGGTGTGGTCGCGGATCGGGGCGGCCATCGAACGCAACCCCTGCTCGAGCTCCTGGTCGACCAGGCAGTAACCGGCCTCCCGGGTATTGCGTACTTGCTCGCGGAGCTGGTCGGCGCTGAGGACGGTGCGGTCGGTGAGCGGGGTGAAGGTGACCTTCGCCAGGTATTCCTCGAACGCCTGCTCCGGCAGCCCGGCCAGCAGAACCCGGCCCATGGAGGTGCTGAAGGCGGGGAAGCGGGTGCCGATGGTGATCGATACGGTCATGATCCGGCTCACCGGTACGCGGGCGACATAGACGATGTCCTCGCCGTCGAGGATGGATACCGAGGTCGATTCGTGCACCTGATTTGCCAGCGATTCCAGATGCGGGCCCGCGACCTCGGGCAGGCTCAGGCTGGACAGATAGCTGTAGCCGAGTTCGAGCACGCGCGGGGTGAGCCAGAACTGGGAGCCGTCGGTGCGCACATAGCCGAGTTCCACCAGGGTCAGCAGGAACCGGCGGGCCGTCGCGCGGGTCAGATCGGTGGCCTTGGCGACCTCGCTCAGGGTGCGCCGGGGGTGGCCGGCGTCGAAGGAACGGATCACGGCCAGGCCGCGGCCCAGCGATTGCACGTAATCCGGGGAGGGTTCGGTCATGGTCGATCTGCTTCCTCTGCGCTGGAGGACTCGATCGGATCGGGCCCGATGCCCTCGGCGAGCGCCGCCTTACCGAGTCCGAAGGCGAGGTTACTGTTCGGCACCCCGGCATAGACCGCGGTGTGCAGGAAGACCTCGGCGAGTTCGTCCGGGTCGATCCCGGCCCGCAGCGCGGCGCGGATATGCATATCCAGTTCGTGGGAGTTCCCGACAGCGGTCAGGATCGCGAGGGTGAGTAGACGCCGCGTGTGGTGATCGAGGCCGGGCCTGCTCCAGATATCACCCCAGGCGGTGCGGGTGATGAAATCCTGGAACGGCGCGGTGAATTCGGTGGTGCCGGCGACGGCCCGGTCCACGTGGGCGTCGCCCAGTATCGCCCGGCGCACCCGCGTACCCTGATCGAAGTTGTGGTTGCGTTCGCGGAGGCCACCGATATGGGCGGTGATGAGCGAGGTCACCGGTCCGGCCTGTTCGACACTGGCCAGATGCGCGGCCGGATCCAGCACGTGCAGGGTCGAATTCGCGATCCCGTCGGCGAGTGCGCGCATATCGCCGGGTGTGGTGGCCGGGTCCTGGGCGCCCGCGATCACCAGGGTGGGGGCGGTGATCCGGGCGAGGTCGGCCCGGCCGTCGAACTGCGCGAGCGCGATACAGCAGGCGGCGTAGCCCGCGTCGGTAGTCGTTTCGACCATGGTGCGGCTGCGGGCGATCAGATCGGGGTCGCGGTCGGCGAGCCCGGCGGTGAACCACCGGCCCACCACGGCTTCGGCGATGGACGCCGTACCGTCGGCGCGGACCGCGGCGGCTCGGTCGAGCCAGCTCTGTGGGGTGCCGAACTTCGCGGCGGTGCACATCAGCGTCAAAGTCTCGACCCGGGCTGGGCGATACGCCGCGATCCACTGGGCGACTGCACCGCCCAAGGAGAGCCCGACCAGATGGACTCGGTCGCGGCCGAGGCGGTCCAGCAACGCCAGGACATCGGCGGCCAGTCCCGCGACGGTGTAGTCGCCGGTGCCGGTGGGGGATTCGCCGTGACCGCGCAGGTCGACGGCGAGCACTTCGTGATCGGCCGACAGTCCCGCGACCTGCGGGTCCCACATCGAGCGATTCGAGCCGAGCGAGCCGAGAAGTACGACGGTGGAGGCCGCGGACTCGGGTCCGGCTGCTCGGTAGGAGAGCTCGATGGCCACCGAATCCGCTGCCATTGTGCCCATTTCACTTGCTCCGTTCGGGTTGCGACGATTGTGCCGCGGCACGAGTTCTCGGACGCGGCGCGAGTTTCCGGCTACCGGGCCCGATCCGGGCCCCAGTGTTAGGTCGGGGACCGGTCTCCGCGAGTGTGCAACCGGCCTTGTCCCGGCCGCATTGCTGATACGCCGGTGGTAGCCGGGGATTGCCGAGGACGTGGAGCCGGTGTAGCAGCCGGTTGGAATATGTCCGGCCGTGCGGCGGGTCGCGGCGACCGCGTCGGCGAGCACCCGGGTATGTAGTCGTAGTCGTGAGATGTCCTCGGCACCGGTGGGCGGCGCGGTTTCCCGAGTGTGGAGCGGGCTCAACGGGCGTGCTGTACCTGGTTCGTCTGATCGGACCGTGTGGGGTGGGCCGCCCTGCGGGGCGCAGCTCGGCTCGGACCCTGTCCGGTGCGGTGCAGGTGCTCGACGCCGCAGGTGCGAACGGTTCCGGATAACTCGTCGGGTTCTGTGCACGGACCGCCGCGAACATGCGAAGCCGCTCCTCTTGTGCGGCAGGTCCAGGTCGGCGCGGGTTTCGCCGGGGAGTCTCGTGTTCGGAGAGCACTGCTGTCACCGGGGTTCCGGGCGCGTGCCGTCGCGTTCGGTGAGTACCCGCGTCACCAGATCGGCCGCATGGCCCAGGTATCCGGCCGGATCCAGGAGTTCACGAACCCTGTGCGCCCCAAGGTATTCGACGATGGTGGGGTCGGTGTCCAGGGTGGGCGGCTCGGAGGTCGCGGCGGCGGTGACGATATCGCGGGCGCGATCGGTGTGTTCGGACAGCGCCGCGGTGACCCGCTCGGCGAGCAGCAGTCCGCCGGTAACCGCGAGATTGCGGGCCATCGCCTCCGGGTGGACGTGCAGGCCTGTCAGGCTCTGCGCCAGCCGGTGCGCGGCGCCGCCGCTGAGCCGCAGCAGGTCGGTGACGGTCTCCCATTCGGCATGCCAGGCGCCGGCGGCACGCTGGAACTCGTGGTCCATCGACCCGAGGGAGCCGGCGACCAGGCCGGGGACCCGGCGGGCGGCCGCGCGGGCGGTGATGGCGGCGACCGGGTTGCGTTTGTGCGGCATCGCGGAGGAGCCGCCGGGGGAGTCCTCACTGACCTCACCGATTTCGGTGGCGGCGAGCGCCACGATATCCGTGGCGATTTTGGCGACCGCGCCCGCGGCCACGCCCAGTGCGGTGGTGAGTTCGGCGATCGGCGTGCGATCGGTATGCCACGGGATGCCCTGGGGCGCCAGCCCGAGTTCCGCGGCCAGCGCGTCGGCCACGGCCGGGCCGTGTGGGTACAGCGCCGCGAGTGTGCCTGCGGCACCGCCGAATTGGACCGGCAGATCGGCCAGTGCGGCGGTAACCGACCCGGCGGCCCGGTCCAGGGATTTGCACCAGCCGGCGGCGAGCACACCGAAGGTGGTGGGCAGGGCCTGCTGGCCGAGGGTCCGGGCGGCCATGGGGGTGTCGCGGTGGGTGCGGGCCAGGCCCGCCGCGGCGTCGGCGGCGGTGCGGAGTTCGTCGACGATCATCGCCCCGGCGCGTTGTGCGAGCAGTAGCAGAGCGTTGTCGAGAATGTCCTGACTTGTCGCGCCCTTGTGGACGGCGGACCCGGGGACCCCGGCCGGTGCGCAGGCCTCGCGCAGCCTGCGTACCAGCGGGATCACCGGGTTGCCGCCGGCCACCGCAGCCGCGCCGAGTTCCGCCGGATCGAGTGTGGCGGTCAGCTCCGGACCGGTGACGGCGATGGCTTCGGCGTACCCCTCATCGAGTACGCCGGCCACCGCCTGGGCGCGGGCGAGTGCGCATTCCACTTCGATCAGGGCGGCGATCCAGGCGCGGTCGGACAGGACAGCACCGAGTTCGGCGGCTCCGAACAGCGGGTCGAACAGCTCTCCACGCGGCACACGTACTCCTACAGGTAGAAGAACGGCGTCTCGGCACCGTCCGGGTCGGCGTCCTGCAGCACGATATCGAGGTGGTAGCCCTCGGGGGTGGCGGCGGCGATCAGCTTGTGCCGCTGATTTTCCGGGAGTGCGGTTAGTACCGGGTCGGTAGCGTTGGCGGCCTGCTCGTCGGGGAAGTAGAGGCGGGTGATCGACCGGTCGAGCATGCCCCGGGCGAAAACCGAGACGTTCAGATGTGGTGCCTGATCGGATCCGTCGCCGACCGCGACCGCACCGGGTTTGACGGTGGTGAACCGGGCGGTGCCGTTGGTATCGACGGGGCATCGCCCGAAACCGCGGAATGCCGGATCGGTTTGCGGGCGCGGATCGTCCGGATGCTCGAAAACGCCGTCGCGGTTGGCCTGCCAGATTTCGACGAGGCCGTCGGGAACGGGATTGCGTCCCCCATCGACCACTGTCACTGTGACGGTTGTCGATCCGTCGGTTCCCGGTGCGACCACATCGGGTCCATCGGGCCACGGAAGTCCGATATGGAGGTAGGGGCCCACGGTCTGCGACGGGGTCGGCCCGAATTCGACCGTGGTGAAATCCCCGGGGGTCACGGGATAGCGGGGCGCGAATTCGGTATCACTCATCGTGATCGTCCTCCTCTTCGAAGGGGGTCGCGTCGCGACCGCGCAACACGATGTCGAACCGGAAACCCAGGGCCCAGTTGTCTTTGGTGGCGCTGTAGTCGAACACACTGACCATGCGCTGGCGGGCGCCGTCGGGAACCGAGTTGTAGATCGGGTCCTGGAAGAACATCGGGTCGTCCGGAAAGTACATCTGGGTGACCAGGCGCTGGGTGAAGGCGCGCCCGAACAGGGAGAAATGGATATGGGCGGGCCGCCAGGCGTTGTGGTGGTTGCCCCAGGGGTAGGCGCCCGGCTTGATCGTGGTGAACGAGTAGTGGCCGTCGCTGTCGGTGAGGACGCGGCCGACGCCGTCGAAATGCGGGTCCAGCGGTGCGGGCCACTGGTCGCCCTGGTGGCGGTAGCGGCCGCCGGCGTTGGCCTGCCAGATTTCGACGAGGGTGTGGGGTACCGGTTTGTGGTCGCTGTCGAGGACGCGGCCGTGGACGATGATGCGCTGGCCCTGTGCTTCGCCGCCGCGGGCCAGGGTCAGATCGGCGTCGGCCTCGGTGGCGCGGCCTTCGCCGAGTACCGGGCCGGTGAGTTCACCCAGCCGCTGCGGGAGCAGGATCAGCGGTTGTTTGGGGTGGCGGAGGGTGGTGGAGCGGTATTCGGCGAAGTCGAGCGGAGCTTCCTCGTTCTTGTCGATACCGCGGTACCGCGGTGGCAGTTGGAGCATGCGCGCGACCTCGCGTTCGGGATGTGGACACTGCTACGGGATGCGAACAGCATAGGACTCGGCGGCGGCCGGGGCAATCACTGTCCGGTGCGTTCACTATACGCACATGAGTTCACAATACGTACAAATGCGGTTAGTGTGGAGCGCGTGATGGACAAAGTCTTTGCCTCAGCCGCCGAAGCGGTCGCCGATATCCCCGACGGTTCATCACTGGCCGTCGGCGGATTCGGGCTGGTCGGCATCCCCGAAGCGCTGATCAACGCCCTGCTCGACCAGGGCGCCACGGACCTGGAGGTCGTCAGCAACAACTGCGGCACCAACGGGTTCGGCCTCGGCGTCCTGCTGGCGGCCCACCGGATCCGCCGCACGATCAGCTCCTATGTCGGCGCCAACGAGGAGTTCGCCCGCCAGTACCTGTCCGGTGAGCTCGAGGTGGAGCTGACGCCGCAGGGCACTCTCGCCGAGCGGATGCGCGCCGGTGGTGCGGGGATACCGGCATTCTTCACCCCTGCGGGTGTGGGCACCCAGGTCGCCGACGGTGGTCTGCCCTTGCGCTACGACGGTGCGGGCGGGGTCGCGGTGGCCGGTCCGCCGAAGGAAACCCGCGAATTCGACGGGGTCACCTATGTCATGGAACGCGGAATCGTCACCGATTACGCCCTCGTTCACGCCTGGAAAGGCGACCGGCACGGCAACCTCGTGTACCGCGCCAGCGCCCGCAACTTCAACCCGCCCGCGGCCGCAGCGGGCCGGATCACCATCGCCCAGGTCGAACATCTGGTGGAACCCGGCGAACTCGACCCCGACCAGGTGCACACGCCCGGTATCCAGGTCCAGCGGGTCGTACCGGTCGGCAAGGTCGACGTAGGAATCGAGAACAGGACGGTGCGCGCATGAAACTGACCCGCGAACAGATGGCGGCCCGAGTCGCCGCCGAACTCGCCGACGGACAGTACGTCAACCTCGGTATCGGCATGCCGACCCTGGTGCCCAACTATCTGCCCGACGACATCACCGTCGTGCTGCATTCGGAGAACGGTGTCCTCGGTGTCGGGCCGTACCCGACCGAAGAAGAACTCGATCCCGAACTGATCAACGCGGGCAAGGAAACCATCACCGTGCTGCCCGGCGCCTCGTTCTTCGATTCGGCGGCATCGTTCGGCATGATCCGCGGCGGGCAGGTCGATGTGGCCGTTCTCGGCGCGATGCAGGTCAGCGCCCGTGGTGACCTCGCCAACTGGATGATTCCGGGCAAGATGGTCAAGGGGATGGGCGGGGCGATGGATCTGGTGCACGGTGCGCGCCGGGTGATCGTGATGATGGAACACGTCTCGCGTTCGGGGGAACCGAAGATCGTCGACGAGTGCACCCTGCCCCTCACCGGACTCGGCTGCGTGGATCGGATCATCACCGATATCGCGGTCCTCGACGTCACCGAGAACGGGCTGGTACTGGTGGAAACCGCGCCGGGCGTCACCGTCGCCGAGGTGCGCGCGGCCACCGGTGCGGAGATCGAAATCGCCGCGGAACTGTCGGCGCGGGTGGGCTGACGGCGCGGCTCACAACGCCGGCATACGCGTCATCGCCGTCCGGATGACCTCCAGAAACCACTGTTGCGGTCCTCCGCGTTCCGGCGCATGGCGCGTATAGGCGGCCACCTCGACCGGTTCGATCGGCCACGGCAGGGCGAAGATACGAACCGCATGCGTCCGCGCCAATGCCCGGGCGACCCGCTCCGGGACGATCGCGACGAGTTCGCTGTCCTGCACCACGTAGGGGAGGGTGGCGAATCGGGTCACCCGCACCGCGATCCGGTTCTCCAGCCGGTGTTCGACCAATGCCTTTCGCGGGCCGGTATGCCCGGTCGCGCCGTCGACCACGACATGGCGTTCCCGTTCGAGTTCGGCCTGGGCCGGGTTTGCCGACCTCAGCCGCGGGTGGTCGGCGGCGACCATTCCGGCGTAGCCCTCGGTGAACAGCACGGTCCGGCGCAGCCGCGGCGAATCCAGGACCGGGCTGGCAACGATCGCGTCCATCTCACCGCGGGTCAGCCGGTCGGTTGCCGTTTCCACGTCGAATGCCGCCACCCGTAACCGGGCCTGCGGGGCCTGCGCCGCGAGTTCGGCCAGGACGAGCGGCAGGACGGTCACTTCGCCCAGGTCGGAGAGTCCCAGGGTGAATTGTGTCGGCCGGCCGGGATCGAACTCCGCGGTGGTGCCGAGGGTTTCGGTGACATCGGCGAGTGCGCGACGCAGCGGCGGGTACAGGCGCTCGGCTTCCGAGGTGGGGACCAGGCCACCCGGCCCGCGAACGAAGAGTTCGTCGTCGAGGCGGCGGCGCAGTTTGCCGAGACCGTAGCTGACCGTCGGCTGGGTGACGCCGAGCAGATCGGCGGCGGCGGTCACGCTACGGGTCTCGTACAGCAGGACGAAGGTGCGCACGAGGTTGAGGTCGAAGTCGGGCATAGATCTCCTCTATCCGAGAACAGAAAAACATCTATTGGATTTCTGAAAGACGCCAGCCTAGCGTGAGTGCCATCACAGCCCGGGTCGACGCTGACCCGAAGATCAGAAATGAATCCCCAATCATGAACAAATTACTGTCGTGGCCGGCTGCGCTTTGCTGGCTCACCGTGCTGCTCGACGGGTACGACCTGGTCGTGCTCGGCGCGGTCATCCCGACCCTCATCGACGAGAACCACATCGGTTTCACCGCCGCTAGCGCCACCTTCGCCGCGACCATCTCCCTGGTCGGCGTGGCGATCGGTGCCGCCGGGGTCGGACCGCTGGCCGACCGCTACGGCCGCCGCAGCGTGCTACTGGGTTCGATCCTGCTGTTCTCGGTGTTCACGTTCGCCGTACCGTGGGCCGGTTCGGTCGAGGTCTTCGGGGCTTTCCGGCTGCTGGCCGGGCTCGGGCTCGGCGCGTGTATGCCCACCGCGCTCACCTTCATGGCCGAACATATGCCGGCCTCGCGCCGCGCGTTCGCCAGTACCTTCACCATGACCGGCTACCACTTCGGCGCGGTACTGGCGTCGGTGGCCGCGCTCTGGCTCATCCCCAGCTGGGAGATTCTGTTCTATGCCGGCGGCGTTGCCGGCCTGGTGCTGTTGCCGCTGATGTGGTTCAAGCTGCCCGAATCCGATGCCTATCTCGCGGCGCAGGGCAAGGCCGAACGCGTGAAGCCCACCGTGGTGCTGCAGCCGAAATACCTGCGCACCACGCTCGGTGTATGGGTCGGCTCGTTCATGGGCCTGCTGCTGGTCTACGGCCTGAACACCTGGCTGCCGAAACTGATGCGCGACGCCGGATACAACATGTCCACCTCGCTGACCCTGCTGCTGGTGCTCAATATCGGTGCGATCATCGGGCTCGTCGTCGCGGGCGTGCTCGCCGACCGCCGCGGGACCAAACCGACGATCCTGGTCTGGTTCGGAGCCGCCGCCGTACTGCTCGCGCTGCTCAGCATCAAGGTGTCCAGCACCCTGCTGCTCAATGCGCTGGTTCTGGTCACCGGAATCTTCGTGTTCTCGGCCCAGGTACTCGTCTACGCCTACGTCACCCAGGCCTACCCGGCCGAAGTGCGGGCTACCGCGCTCGGACTCGCGGCCGCTGTCGGCCGGCTCGGCGCCATCTTCGGCCCGAGTATCACCGGAGCGCTCATCGTCTCCGGTTCCGCGCATCCGTGGGGTTTCTACTTCTTCGCTCTGGTCGCCGGGCTCGGGCTGCTCGCGCTGGCCACAGTGCCCGGACTGGCCGCCCGGCATGCGAACCCACCCGCCACACCGTCCGGACCCGAGCAGTCGAAGGAGTACGCCGTATGAAATCCACCCGCACCCAGGTAGCCATAGTCGGCGCGGGTCCGGCCGGTCTGCTGCTGTCACATCTGCTGCACCGCTCCGGAATCGACTCGGTGGTCGTCGATATCCGCGGCCGCGAAGAGATCGCCACCACGATCCGCGCCGGCATTCTCGAGGCGGGTTCGGTGCGCACGCTGGTGGACACCGGTGTCTCCGGTCGCGTGATCACCGAGGGCGACCGGCACGACGGTGTGGTGTTCCGGTTCGGCGGCGACAACCACCGCATCGACTTCCAGGAACTGGTCGGCGAATCGGTCTGGCTGTATCCGCAGAACGATGTGTTCGTCGATCTGGCCGCCCGGCGGGAAGCCGACCAGGGTGATGTGCGCTACGGCGTGGCCGATACCGCGGTGGATATCTCGGGGGAGCGGCCCACCGTCTCCTTCACCGACGCGGACGGGCAGCCCTGTCGCCTCGAGGCGGAGCTGGTGGTCGGTGCCGACGGGTCGCGTTCGGTCTGCCGGAAAACCTTCCCGGAAGGCACCCGCCGCGAATGGTTCCGCGAATACCCCTTCGCCTGGTTCGGTTTCCTCGCCGAGGCGCCGCCCTCACATCCGGAACTGATCTACGCGCACTCCGACCACGGATTCGCGCTGGTCAGCCAGCGCACACCCACCGTGCAGCGGATGTACTTCCAGTGCTCACCCGGCGAACGCCCCGACGAATGGGACGACGACCGGGTCTGGGCCGAGATGCGCCGGCGAGTGAACGGGAACGGGTTCGAAATCCGGGAGGGCCCGATCAGCGCCAAGATGGTGTTACCGTTCCGGTCCTTCGTCACCGCCCCGATGCGGCACGGCCGGCTGCTGCTGGCCGGCGATGCCGCGCACACCGTCCCGCCGACCGGCGCGAAAGGGTTGAACCTCGCTCTCGCGGACGTGAAAGTCCTGCACGAATCGATCACCGATTTCCTTGCCGGCGCCGGGGACCGTGCACTGGACAACTACACCGAGCGGGCGCTGGACCGGGTCTGGAAGGCCCAGCATTTCTCGTACTGGATGACCACTATGCTGCACTCCGTCGACGGCGCCTCCGATTTCGATATCGAGCGGCAGCGCGGGGAGCTGGGGCTGGTCACCGGATCCCGGCACGGCGCGGCCTACCTGGCCGAGGCCTACACCGGGTGGCAGCCTGCCCGATAAATCAAAAGTATTGCCCGAGAGCGCATTCGGTACGTCCCGGCCGCCCGCGGTGGCGTCGCGGCGATACTGATCACGCGGACCCACGCACCCCACCACAGGAGTCCCCATGACGACCACCGCCGACCCCGCCACCACCGCCTGGCACGGTGCGCTGTTCGACGGCGCCTTCCGCCCCGCCACCCGGACGCTGCCGGTGATCTCGCCTGCCACGGGAGCGGCCATCGATACGGTCGGCGAAGCCGGGACCGACGATCTCGAGCGCGCCGTACGTTCGGCAGTGGCCGCGCAACGGGAATGGGCCGCGCTGACCTACGACAAACGCGTGGCCGTACTGCTGCGCGCAGCGCAGCTGCTGGCCGACAATCCGGACCGGCTGGCTTCCTGGCTTGTTGCCGAGGCCGGGTCCGGACAGGGCAAGGCCGCGTTCGAGGTCGGGCTGGTGACCAGTGAACTGCAAGAGTCGGCAGCCCTCGCATCGCACCCGTACGGGGAGATGCTGCGATCCGGAAAGCCCCGGTTATCGGTGGCCCGGCGGGTGCCGGTGGGTGTCGTGGGTGTGATCTCACCGTTCAACTTCCCGGCCATCCTGTCGATGCGGTCGGTGGCGCCGGCGCTCGCCCTGGGCAATGCGGTGATCCTCAAACCCGACCCCCGCACCTCGATCGCGGGTGGCCTGGCCCTGGCCGAACTCTTCCGCGAAGCCGGCCTGCCTGCCGGAGTCCTGCACGTGCTGCCGGGCGGCGGTGAACTCGGGGCGGCGCTGGTGGAACATCCGCAGGTGCCGTGCCTGTCGTTCACCGGTTCGACCGCGGCGGGCCGCCGGATCGCCGCCTCGGCGGGGCCGCTGCTGAAGAAACTGCACCTGGAACTGGGCGGCAACAATGCCCTGCTGGTACTGCCGGACGCCGATATCGAGGCGGCCGCCTCAGCGGGTGCGTGGGGTTCGTTCCTGCATCAGGGCCAGATCTGCATGACCACCGGCCGGCATCTGGTGCACACCTCGATCGCGGAGGAATACACCGCGGCGCTGGTCGCCACGGCGAACCGCATCCCGGTCGGCGACCCGGCCGATTCGGGCAACGCGCTGGGTCCGATCATCGACGCCGGCCAGCGCGACCGCGTCCACGCCCTGGTCACCGCCGCCGCCGAGGCGGGCGCGACCATCGCGGCGGGCGGCGAATACACCGACCTGTACTACCGGCCGACCGTGCTCACCGGCCTCACCGCCGACAACCCGGCATGGACCGAAGAGATCTTCGGGCCGGTCGCCCCGGTCCTGACCTACGACACCATCGAGGAGGCCATCGAGATCATCAACGCCTCCGAATACGGGCTCTCGGTCGGCATCCTCACCGCAGACGCGTACCGGGCCTACGAACTCGCCGACCGGATCGAGTCCGGCGCCGTCCATATCAACGATCAGACCGTGGACGACGAGGCTCCGATCCCGTTCGGTGGGGTCAAAGCCTCCGGTGTCGGTGGGCGTTTCGGCGGGCCGACCGCGAACCTGGACACCTTCACCGAAACACAGTGGGTCACAATGCAATCCGATATCGCGCGCTATCCCTTCTGACTCCGGCCGTTCTGACTCGGGCCGCGCAGCTTCGACCCGCGCGGCACCCGCATACCTCCGCGCGGTTTCTGCTCGGTGCGTCTACACGTCTCTGACCAGGCCGGACCTACTCGGCATCGCCGGCTCGACGCGGCCCGCCGCGGTGTGGCGCGGTCGCCCTTACTGGGCACGGCCTCATGAGGGCGGCGCCCGTCGGCCCGCGGCAGCCGGTCGTTCCCTGCCGCACCAGATCGGCGCCGGTCAGCGGTTCGCGGTCGCGCCTTCCGGATGTACGCGATGTTCGCCTTCGGCGAATTCCTCGACGATCTTCGCGCAGAAGGCGGGCAGATCGTCCGGGTTGCGGCTGGACACCAGGCCATGGTCGGTGACCACCTGGTCGTCCACCACATTCCCGCCCGCGTTGCGGATATCGGTCCGCACGCTGGGGTACGAGGTGAGTGTGCGGCCGCGCACCACGTCTGCCTCCACCATGGTCCACGGTCCGTGACAGATCACCCCGACCGGTTTACCGGTGGCGAAGAAATCACGCACGAAGCGGACGGCGTCCGGGTCCTGGCGGAGTTTGTCGGGGTTGGTGGTGCCGCCGGGGAGGAGCAGGGCATCGAATTCATCCGGGCTGCATTCGCCGACCACCCGGTCCACCCGGAAGGTGTCACCCTTCTCCACGTCGTGGTTCATAGCCTGGATCTCGCCCGGTTTCAGCGACAGCAGGGCAGTACTTGCCCCGGCATCCTCCACCGCCGACCGCGGCTGGACGAGTTCGACCTGTTCCACTCCGTCCGCCGCGAGCACCGCGACCCGTTGACCGGTCAGATTGTGCTGCTGGCCCATACCTGCTCCTTTCCGAGTGCCTGGTTGCGATCCGCCCGCGTCCTACCCGGGCCGGCACCGGCGAAACGTGGGTTGCCCGGCCCGTCTCGCGGGGTTTCACGGAGGGACGGGATCGTGGTCGCGATTACACCGATATCGGTGATTGAGCGCTGAGCGGCCGGGTAGTCGCTCCCTGTCCGGCGCATCGAGCGCAACGAGAGAAAGGGCATCCGAGGATGAACGTCCCGATCAAGAGCACACTCGACCCGGAACAGCAGCGCATCACCGGCGACGCGCTGCGCGCCAGCGTCGTCGACCTGATCGATCTGTCTCTGATCGCCAAACAGGCCCACTGGAATGTGCTCGGCACCCACTTCCGCTCCGTGCACCTGGCCCTCGACGAACTGGTGAGCGCGGCCCGCGAGTTCACCGATTCCGCTGCCGAACGGGCCACCGCCATCGGCGTCAGCCCCGACGGACGCGCGGCCACCGTGGCCAAGGAAGCGGCCGGGCTGGAATTCCCCGACGGCTGGCAGCAGGACACCGCGGTCATCAACGCGATAGTCGACAACCTCACCACCGTGATCCGCCGGTTCCGCGAGCGTATCGACGTCACCGAGAAGGCCGACCCGGTGACGCAGGATCTCTTCATCGAGATCGCGGCTCGGCTCGAGCAGTTGCACTGGATGTGGCAGGCGCAGCTCTCCACCGCCTGATCCCGTAGCGGTGCGATGGCGGACGGCCGGCACCCGGCCGCCCGCCGGTCGGCGTTATGCCCGATCAGGCCCGGCGATCGGTGGCCGGCAGGATCGCTTGCGGGGAATCCCGGCGCCGGTACAGCGAATACCGGCGCGCTGACCGATCCCAACTCGGTACTCGGCAGCAGTCCGGGAACCCGCGCACGCGCCGTCCGTTCGCGCCGTCCGGAATTGTGTGTGGCGCCCGAGGGGCGAGCAGATCCGGGTGACAGCCGCGCAATGTCGCGGCCGTCCACTCGGATATGGCAGGCTCGGAACCTCTGTCATCGATCCGCGGCTGCCGCCGTGGATTCGGTGACTGCCGCGGACATGTCGTCCGCCGGCACGACGAGCAGGAGGGTCTGTGGTCCGAATTTCCGGGTCGCCGTACGGGGTGAGTCTCGGTCCGGACGATGCGCTGTGGTTCACCACGGTCGAGGTGGGTGCGGTCGGCCGATATCGCGATGGTGAGGTGCAGACCTATCCGCTGGATCCACCCGGCGGGCAGCCGACGGTGATCGTGCCCGGTCCCGGCGAGTCCATGTGGTTCAGTGAATTCCGCGGGAACCGTATCGGCCGGATCACCGCGGCCGGTGATCTCGCCTGGGTTCCGGCCGAATCCCCGTATGGTCTGACCACCGGACCGGATGGTGCCCTGTGGTTCACCGAGCTCCAGGCCGACCGCATCGGCCGGTTGGCCGGCGACGGATCCATCACCCGCTACCCGGCCGCCGGGATGCCCTCGATGATTGTTACCGGACCCGACGATGCGCTGTGGTACACGCTCAATCATGGCAACGCGATCGGCCGCACCGATCTCGAGGGCACCACGACCATTTACCCGTTGCCCACCGAACAGGCCATGCCGGTCGGCATAACCCGGGGGCCGGACGGTGCGCTGTGGTTCGTGGAGATCGGCGCCGGCCAGATCGGCCGAATCGGTATCGACGGCGAGATCACGGAATTCCCGCTACCCGAACGTGCCGCCAAACCCCACGCCATCATCGCGGGACCCGACGGCGCCCTGTGGTTCACCGAATGGGCGACCTCGCGGCTCGGCCGCATCACCCTGGCAGGCGAGATCACCGAGACGGAGCTGGCCGGCGCGGAACCACATGGGTTGGCGGTCGGGCCGGACGGTGCGCTGTGGGTTGCCATGGAATCCGGCAGCCTCGAACGTATTCCACTGTGAGCGTTCGGTATTGCCCCTGTGTGGCTATTCCGGACCGCGTCCCAGCCGCGTGCGCGTACCAGGTGGCCGGCCCGGACGACGACCTGCGAATGGCGTGGACCTCGGTATTCAGCCCTCGATCACCGGGGCCGCAATTTCCGACAGCGTTCCTTCGGATAGCCGCAACCAGCGCTGCACGCCTATTTCGGCGAGGAACCGTTCGTCATGGCTGACCACCACGAACGCTCCCTCGTAGGCGTCGAGCGCGTTCTCCAGTTGCCCGACGCTTGTCAGGTCGAGGTTGTTGGTCGGCTCGTCGAGCAATAGGAGCTGTGGTGCGGGTTCGGCGAACAGAATGCAGGCCAAAGTGGCCCGCAACCGTTCACCGCCGGAGAGGTCACCTACCCGCAGCTGCACCCGGGAACCCCGGAACAGGAAGCGTGCCAGCAGGTTCATCCGCTGGGCTGCCGGAAGTTCGGGGGCGGATGCGGCCAGGTTCTGGGCCACGGTGCGGTCGGGGTCGAGGAGATCCAGCCGCTGCGACAGGTATGCCACCCGGCCGTCTGCGCGGGTGATCTCGCCGGACTCGGCGGACAGATCACCGTGGAGCAGGCGCAGCAGGGTGGATTTCCCGGCGCCGTTCGGGCCGGTCAGCGCGATCCGTTCGGGGCCGCGGATCGCCAGGTCGACACCCGGTTCGGCGAATATCTGCCGGTTGCCGATGCTGTAGCGGATACTTTCACCGAGGAACACGGTGCGCCCGGCCGGGACATTCGTACCGGGAAGTTGCAATGCGACCTTATGGTCGGCGCGCAACGTCCGTTCAGCCTGGTCGAGCCGGGCTCGGGCGGCATCGACCCGGGCGTTGTGCGTACCGGCGGCGCGTCCCGCCGATTCCTGCGCGTTACGTTTCATGGTGCCCGCGAAGATCTTCGGCAGACCGGCATTGCCGAGATTGCGGGCCGCGGTGCTCGCGCGGCGGGCGGCGCGTTCCCGGGCCTGCTGCAACTCCCGCTTCTCGCGTTTTACCTCCTGCTCCGCATTGCGGATGTTCTTTTCCGCGACCTCCCGCGCGGCCCGCACCGCCTGCTCGTATTCGGTGAAATTACCGCCGTGATAGCCGATTTCGCCGGCATGGAGTTCGGCGATGCGGTCCATCCGGTCCAGTAGCGCCCGGTCGTGGCTCACCAGCAGCAGGCAGCCGTTCCATTCGCCGAGCAGATCGTAGAGCCGGTGTCGCGCATCCCGATCGAGGTTGTTGGTGGGTTCGTCGAGCAGCAGGACGTCGGGCCGCCGGAGCAGTTGTGCCGCCAGTCCCAGCGAAACGACCTGACCGCCACTGAGAGTGTCCAGCCGGCGGGTGAGCTCGAGTTCGCCGATACCCAGCCGCTCCAGCTGGGCGCGGGTGCGTTCCTCGATATCCCACTCCGAACCGATGGTGGCGAAGTGTTCTTCGGCGGTATCACCCAACTCGATCGCTTCCAGCGCCGCCAGGACCGGGGCGACGCCCAGGAGTTCGGCGACGGTCATATTGCCGGTCAGCGGCAGAGTCTGCGGGAGGTACCCGAGTACTCCATCGACGGTGACGCTTCCGGCGACAGGGCGCAGATCGCCCGCGATCAGGCGAAGCAGTGTGCTCTTACCGGCACCGTTCGGGGCCACGAGCCCGGTACGCCCGCCGGGCACGGTGAAGGACAGATCGGTGAACACGGGGGTGTCGTCCGGCCAGGAGAACGACAGATTCGAACAGACGATGAAGGCATCAGCCATGGGAGGAGACCTCGTATGTCGTCCGGCGTGCGATTGCGCCGGGAAAGTGATCAATGAACGACGACATGGCCACGACAGCGGCGCCCGTATGCGCCCAACTGGTGGCCGTCAGAGCCGGGTGGCTCCGGAGATGTCGAGTTCACCAACCACGGTCGGTCTCCTGTATCTCGATGACTCCACGACGATAGCAGCCGCAACGGGCACGGGTGATCCGTACGGCGTCGGCACAGTCCCGCACGCCGGGTCGGGACCCGGCCGTGGATCATCGTCCACGGCCGGGCCCATTCGATCGACGTGTGACGGTCGGTAACCGGACCGTCAGCGACGGGAGTTGTTCAGGTGGTCCTGCACGTCACCCGGTGTGGGCGGCTCACCGCACTGCATACCGCAGCGCTGCTCGACCGGGACCTGGGAGCCGTCGGGGTAGGTGCAACTCGCGCTGTCGCAGTTGTAGTCGATGGCGTTCGGATCCATCGGCAGCGGTTCGGTGTAGTACGACCATGCGAAGGTGTCGCTGCCCGAGACCGGTGAACAGTAGACGGTGGTGCCGTCGGCCAGATGCCCGACCTGTCCCGGTGCAGAACAGTAGCTGTGCAGTTCGACCAGCGGGTTCGGGCCGTTATCGGCCTGGACCCGATCGAGGGTTGCGGGGAGAGCGGCCGCGGGAGCGGCGGCGAAGAAAAGGGCGGCGGCCCCGACGGTCGCGCCGAGAAGTCGGGGGCCGACACGCTGAAGAAGCGCTGTTGGCCTCATAGGAGTTCCGTTCTGTCGAGTTGGCAGATCCCGACCGGTCGGACCGATTGATATTAGCTATGACTGTGGTGCGGTGGCAATGCCTGTGTGCCCGGGACCGAAACGCGAATGAGCAGGCCGCGCATTCTCGGCCTGCTCATTTCGCACCACGTGCGTGCGTCGGGCGGTGGGAGGTTCTGGGTACCGGGAAGTCAGATACAGACTTCGGCGCTGCCCACCGGTACGCAGATTTCGACCGATCCCAACCCCGGGATCACGGGAACCTGGGCAGATGCGGCGGGGGCTGCGATTACGCCCAAAGCCAGGGCTATGGTGCTCGCGGCGAAGATCTTGGTGATTCTGGCTGTCATAACGTTTCCTCTGATCGGCTGAACAGTGACGTCATTCGCGCACGGACCCAGTGTTCGCCGCTGTGGGCCCCGATACCAGACAAGGAACTATCAATTTTCGCGCCCGCAGTCACGGTGGGGTCGCTCCACGCTCTGTGCGAGGTCTCGGCACGGTCACGTAATCCGCACCGCGAGAAGCCGGCTCCGGTGCGTTGGTGTCCGCCTCCGGCAGCGGGGTCACGAGGGCTTGGTTCGGGCTGGAATCGCGGCGCCTCCCGGACGGACCGGACCTGCGGCCGATGAATCCCTTGGCCGGATCTTCTAACGTCCGGTATTCGACGCCGGACCGGCGGGGGAACCCGGACGCCCGCGGACTACATACACCAGGGCTCCGAGTGCGACGACGAGCGCGCCCGTCACAACCGCTTGCGCGGGCAGGCTGAAGGCCAGCACCAGACATCCCGTCACGCCGATCACCGGAATCAGCCGTCGCGGTCGCCCTTCGGACGGCCGCAGCGTCCATGCCGAAGCGTTGGCGATCGCGTAGTACACCAGCACTCCGAATGAGGAGAAACCGATCGCCGCGGTGATGTCGACGGTCGCGGCGGCGACCGCGACCACCGCCCCTACTGCGAGTTCGGCGCGATGCGGCACCGCGAAACGCGGATGCACCGCCGCGAGGACGTGGGGGAGATGCCGGTCCCGGGCCATGGCCAGTGTGGTGCGGGAAACCCCGAGGATCAATGCCAGCAGTGACCCCATCGCGGCGGCGACCGCGCCCGCACGCACCACCGGCGCGAGCCAACTGGCGCCCGCCGCATCCGCCACATCCGATAATGGAGCCGTCGCCGCCGCGAGCCCGTCCGCGCCCAGCGTCCGCAGCGCCGCGACGGCGACGAGCGTGTACACGACCACAGTGATCGCCAATGCGAGCGGTATCGCGCGGGGGATGGTGCGGGCGGGGTCGCGTACTTCCTCACCGAGCGTGGCGATCCGCGCGTACCCGGCGAACGCGAAGAACAGCAACCCAGCCGCTTGAAGTACGCCGCCGGCGGAGAATCCTGTCCGGGAACCCGGCTCCGGCCCCGCCCCGCCACCGAGGGCCGCCGCGACGACCACCGCGGCGAGCACGGCCAGCACGATCGCCACGATCACCCGCGTCAGCAGCGCGGACTTCTGGACCCCGCGATAGTTCACCGCGGTCAGCGCGACCACCGCACCGGTGGCAACAGCGTGCGCGTTTTCGGGCCAGGCGTAGGCACCGACGGTCAGCGCCATTGCCGCGCACGAAGCGGTTTTGCCGACGACGAAACACCAGCCCGCGAGGTACCCCCAGAACTCCCCGAGCCGTTCCCGCCCGTACACGTAGGTGCCGCCGGATGCCGGATACCGCGCGGCCAGCCGGGCAGAGGATGTGGCATTGCAGTAGGCCACCACCGCCGCCAGGGCCAGCCCGAGCAGCAATCCCGAACCCGCAGCCCGCGCCGCCGGCGCCAGGGCCGCGAAGATCCCGGCCCCGAGCATCGCACCGAGCCCGATCAGCACGGCATCGGTCACCCCCAGGCTGCGCCGCAGTTCTCCCGGTCCACCGGCAGCGGAGATCTCGGACACCATGCTCCCCTCACGCTCGGCCCGAGCCGCAGCGATCGAATCGGTTCGCCGCCGATGGTAGAACGCGCAGCACGCCCGGGCAGGCCTCGCGGCGCCTTGTTCACTCCCAGGGATCGTTACCGGTCGCCGGACGTTCGCCGATCGTTCGGCCGCCGGATCTGCCGCCGCGCGCGGCGAGGAAGCCGACGAGGGCGAGGGGCTGCGGTGCCGGTCATGACGATCGCGATTGCCCCGCTGAACCGTGCCGGGACAACACCGAGGCGACGGAGTTCGGCAGCGCGAGCCCGGTGGCGCCCAGCAGCATCGTCAGCGGTATGGCGAAACCTGCCGGCCCGCAGGTATCCGTAGCGGGCGATTTCGGCAGAAACTGGGTGACCAGGGGTGTCGCTCACCCGGTACACCCCGCGCAGCGGGCAGGGTTTGGCGCGATACGACCGGGGTAGGCCCGCGAGCAACGGGCCCTGAGGCCCCGCGTGGACCGAACAGAGGAGCGTGCGATGGCAGTTCCACCATCTCCACCGGCCGAGCTCACTGCCGTCCGGCCTTTTCCTGCTCGGGTCGGGCCCAAGGGTTCGTACTTGTGGAAGATGGTCACCACCACCGACCCGAAAGTGCTCGGGGTGCTGTATCTGGTGACGGCGACGGGGTTCTTCCTGATCGGTGGTCTGCTGGCGTTGTTGATTCGCGGGGAGCTGGCGCGTCCCGGACTGCAGTTCCTCTCACCGGAGCAGTACAACCAGCTGTTCACCATGCACGGCACGATCATGCTGCTGTTCTATGCCACGCCGGTGGTGTTCGGTTTCGCCAATGCCGTCCTGCCGTTGCAGATCGGCGCACCGGATGTGGCATTTCCACGGCTCAATGCCTTGAGTTACTGGCTCTACCTGTTCGGTGCGACCATGGCGACCGCCGGTTTCATCACTCCCGGCGGCGCCGCGGACTTCGGGTGGACCGGGTACACGCCACTGAGCACGATGCAGTACTCGCCGGGTGTCGGCGGGGATCTGTGGATCATGGGGCTGGCGTTATCGGGTCTGGGCACCATCCTCGGTGCGGTGAACATGATGACCACGGTGATCTGTATGCGGGCCCCCGGAATGACCATGTTCCGGATGCCGATCTTCACCTGGAACGTCTTCATCACCAGCATCCTGGTGTTGCTGGCGTTCCCGATCCTCACCGCGGCGCTGATGGCGCTTGCCTATGATCGGCATCTCGGCGGGCACATCTACGATCCGGGTGTCGGCGGGGTGCTGCTGTGGCAGCATCTGTTCTGGTTCTTCGGGCATCCCGAGGTGTATATCGTCGCGCTGCCGTTCTTCGGTATCGTTTCCGAGATCTTCCCGGTGTTCAGCCGTAAACCGATCTTCGGCTACACCGCGCTGGTGTTCGCGACGATATCGATCGCCGGGCTGTCGATGGCGGTGTGGGCGCACCATATGTACGCCACCGGTGCGGTGCTGCTGCCGTTCTTCTCGCTGATGACCTTCTTGATCGCGGTCCCGACCGGGGTGAAGTTCTTCAACTGGATCGGGACGATGTGGAAGGGCCAGCTGACCTTCGAGACACCGATGCTGTTCTCCCTCGGCTTCCTCGTCACCTTCCTGTTCGGCGGCCTGTCCGGAGTGATCCTGGCCAGTCCGCCGCTGAACTGGCATGTGCACGACAGCTATTTCGTGGTCGCGCATTTCCACTACGTCCTGTTCGGCACCATCGTGTTCGCGACCTTCGCCGGTATCTACTTCTGGTTCCCGAAACTCACCGGCCGGTTGATGGACGAACGCCTGGGCCGGGTGCATTTCTGGACCACGTTCATCGGGTTCCACCTCACGTTCCTCGTCCAGCACTGGCTGGGCGACGAGGGGATGCCTCGCCGCTACGCCGACTATCAGCCCGACGACGGTTTCACCGCGCTGCACACCGTCTCGACCATCGGTTCGTTCGTGCTGGGCGCGTCCATGATCGTCTTCGTGTGGAACACGTTCAAGAGCTACCGCTACGGCGAGGTGGTCACCGTCGACGACCCCTGGGGTGCCGGCAACTCCCTGGAATGGGCGACGACCTGTCCACCGCCGCGGCACAACTTCTACGAACTGCCGCCCATCCGGTCCGAACGGCCCGCATTCGAACTGCACTACCCCCATATGGCCGAACGCCTGCGCACCGAATCCCATGTCGGCCGACGCAGCACAGACGGCGTCGGCGCCGAACTGTCCAAGCCCCCGACGTGACCGCGGCCGGCCGCCAGAGCTCGGCGGCCGGTACGCGAAAACCCGAGGGATGTCAGATCATCGCGCGGAACGGGCCCTGCGGGTCACCACCGAGCTGGGTCAGGGCTGCCGAATGGTAGATCGTGCCGGGCACATGGATGGCGTGGGTGAGGCCGACATGGGCGTCGCGCCAGAACCGCTGCATCGGGGTCTTCAAGTGCACGGCCCCCCCGCCGGCCCGGGCGAACACCTCGTCCATCGCGCGCACCGCGCGCCATGCCGCCGCGATCTGGGTGCGCCGGCCGATCGCGCGTTCTTCGAAACCGACCTCCTCGCCGCGCTCGGTTTTGTCCCAGAAGCGGTCCACCGTTTCCAGCAGCGATACCCGGGCAGCGGAAATCTCCGCGGCCGCCTCGCTGATGGCGTACAGGACGTAGGGGTCTTCTTTGATGGGGACGCCGGTGACCTGGACCCGTTGCTTCTGTGCCGCGATATAGCAGGCCAGTGCGCCTTCGGTCATGCCGATCAGCGCCGAGGTGATACCCAGCGGGAAGATGCACGAGAACGGGAACTTGTACAGGGTTTCGTCGCGTCCGGCATGGCGCCAGCCGTTACCGCTCATCACGATCTCGGCGTCGAGGGTCCGGTATTCGGGGAGGAACGCATCCTTGACGATCAGATCCTTCGATCCGGTGCCGCGCAGGCCGATGACGTTCCAGCTGTCCTGGTCGATGTCGTAGTCCGACCGCGGCAGCAGCACATGCAGCACCTTGCCGGTGCGTTTACCGTCCTTGTCGCCGACCGCGGCACCGATCATGATCCAGCCGCAGTGATCGGTGCCGGATGAGAACGACCAGCGCCCGTTGAGAATGTAGCCGCCCTCGACCGGCACCGCGATACCCATCGGTGCGTACGGCGACGCCATCCACATATCGTTGTCCGCGCCCCAGATCTCCTCCTGCGCCTTGGTGTCGAAGAAGGCGAGTTCCCACGGGTGGACGCCCACGATCCCGGCGACCCATCCCGCCGCGCCGTCGAGCGCGGCGATGGCCATGGTGGTTTCGGCGGCCTCCCGGGGATGGGCCTCCAGCCCGCCGTACTCCTTCGGCTGGAGCATGCGGATGACACCAGAATCGCGCAGATGCTGCGCGGTGGTATCGGAAAGCCGCATCAGCGATTCGCCCTCGGCGGCTGCTGCGCGGATATCGTCCGCGTGCTGCATGATCTTGTCCAGTACGTGGCCCATGGTGATGCCTTCCAGTTATTGCGTCGATTCGCCGAAGCGAGGCGCAGGTCAGTGCAGGCTGCCCTCGTGGACAGCGCGATCGAACGGTGTCAGTGGTGCCCCGGTACGCACGGTTGTCGCCAGTGCGGGATCGGCCAGGTGCAGGCGTCCGGCGGCGATCAGGTCGAACTCGCCGGACTCGATCCGGCGGTCGACCTCCGCGATATTGTCGACGACCGCCGCAGCGCCCGCGGCGCGGCTGTCGCGCAACGGTTTCCCGAGCCCGACGCTGCCGACGGCCATGGCATGCGCGCCGGTGAGCTTCTTGGCCCAGCCGGCCAGCGACAGCTCGCTGCCCTCGAACGCCGGGACGTCGAAGCGCCGGATACTGGCGTCGAAAACGTCCACACCGGCATCGGCGAGTGCGCCGAGTACCACTTGCAACTCGTCGGGAGTCTCGGCGATCCGGGCGGTGTAGTCCTGCTGTTTGTGCTGGGAGAAACGGAAGAATATGGGCATATCGGCGCCCACGGCTTCGCGGATGGCCGCGACCACCGCGGCGGGGAACCGGCTGCGCGCCGCGAGGTCGCCACCCCACTGGTCGTCGCGCGTATTGGTGTCGTGCCAGAGAAACGAATCCAGCAGGTAGCCGTGGCCGCCGTGCAGGGCGATACCGTCGAAACCGAGTTCGGTGGCGGTGACCGCCGCGCGTACATAGGCGGAGATGATCTCGGCGAGATCGCTGTCGGTCATCGGCCTGGTGGGGTGCGCGGCGCGTGCGACGTACTCGTCGGAATAGGACGTGGTCCCGGCGGTACCCCACCGCCCGGACGGCCGCATCGGCGTGATGGCCGGGTCGACGGTCCGGCTCATCGCGCCCCACAGCGGACCCACATGCCACAGCTGCGGAATGATCCGGCCCCCCGCCGCGTGCACCTCCTCGACCACGGTCCGCCATCCGGCCAGCGCGTCCTCGCCGTACATGCGGGGTACGCGCCGATTGTCGACGGCGGCCGGATGGTCGATGGCGACCCCCTCGGTGATGATCAGTCCCGTCCCGCCGGCCGCGCGGCGCCGGTAGTAGTGGGCGACATCGGCGCCCGGGATTCCGCCCGGAGAAGCCGATCGAGTCATCGGCGACATGACGATACGGTTCGCCAGGTCGAGTGAACGGACGGTCAGCGGCCGGAAGAGTGCGGCATGGTGATCGGTCGTCGGGGTCCCGGAGCTTTCCTGAATGCCTTCCACGCTGTCAGCGTATGGTCGCCCGGCAGCGCCGGACTGCTTGTTCTCGCTCACTGGAAGTGTTCGGCAACACACCGGCAGGGGAGTGCATCGGGAACGCGGCCGGGCCGTCCTGACCAGGGCATCGTTCGCTGCGTTTCCGGGATCGCCCGGGGGTCAACTCGGGGGGTGGTCGGCAGCGTATTGCTCGCGCCATCGCTCGATCAGGGGGACGAGTTCGTTGAGCATGAAGGTGTAGAAGTCCTGCATTTCGTGCAGACGCCGCGCGGTGACGGTGTCCGGGCCGGTGGCGTCGATGCCTTCCTGCGCCGAATCGCGCATGGTGGCCAGCATCGTGTTCTGCTGTGACATCAGTGCAGCCCAGGCGCCGGCGCGGAAACGGTAGTGGTCGCGGCGGCTGCCCGGCGCGGGGACCCGTTCGATCAGGCCGACCGGCATCAGATGTTTGATGGCGGTCGATACCGCGCCGGAGCTGATCGACAGTTCCGCGCACAGGTCGGCGGCGGTCATCGTGTCCTGTTCGGTGTAGAGCAGCGCTGTCAGTACGCGTGCGGTCGATCGCTGCATCCCGCCGCCGGCCGAGAGTGTCAGTGCCAGCTTCTCCGCGGCTTCCCGCAATCGCTCGTTCGTTCCCATACCCCCGAAGGTATCAGAGCTTCGAATACTCTGAGTGTTTACAAATCTCTGAAAGTTCGATAATTTCTGCCTCATGGTGAAAGCAATCGAGCTGAACGGGCTCACGAAGACCTACGGCTCGTCCCGAGGTCTGGTCGAACTGTCACTGTCGGTCGAACAAGGCGAGGTGTTCGGCTATCTGGGCCCCAACGGCGCCGGAAAATCCACGACCATCCGCCTGCTGCTGGACCTCATTCGCCCGACCGGCGGCAGCGCCCGTGTACTCGGCCTGGATCCCCGCGCCGACGCGGTGGCATTACACGAGCGGATCGGCTATCTCGCCGGGGATTTCGTCGCACCCGGACGGCAGAAGGTCGGGGCGACACTGCGCTTCCTCGCCGCCTTGCGTGGGGGAGCGGGCGCCGAACGGATCGACGCCCTGTGTGAGCGGCTGGAGCTGGATCAGAGCAAGCAGATCTCGGCGCTGTCGAAGGGTAACCGGCAGAAGGTCGGGCTGGTGCAGGCATTCATGCACGAGCCCGAACTGCTCATCCTCGACGAACCCACCTCTGGCTTGGATCCCTTGGCGCAGCAGATCTTCCTCGATATGGTCGTCGAGGCCGCCGCGGGCGGGCAGACGGTGTTCATGTCCAGTCACATCATGAGCGAGGTCGAAGCGGTCGCCGATCGCGTGGCCATCATCCGTGAGGGCCGCCTGGTCGCTCTCGACACTGTCGCCGGTTTGCGCGCCGACGCCGTCCGTGATGTCGAAGTCACCTTCACCGGGCCCGTCGACACGGCCGCATTCACCGGTCTGTCCGGGGTCGCCGATGTACGGATCGTGGGTTCGACCCTGCGCTGTCAGGTCACCGGCAGCCCGGACGCGCTACTTCGCGCCCTGGCCGGTCACCATGTCGCGGGCCTGTTGGTCACCGAACCCGCCCTCGAGGATCTGTTCCACAGCTACTACACCGGAGAAGCCGATGCTGCCTGATATCTACACCCGGACCCTTGCTGACAACCGCCGCGCCCTGGCGGCGTGGTCGATCGGCACCGCGGTAGTCGGCCTGATGTACGCCGCGTTCTATCCGCAGGTCGGTGGTAGCAGCGGGTTGGCCGAAACCGTCCAGAACTACCCCGAAGCGATGCGTGAAGCGTTGCGGATGGAGGATATCGGCTCGGCCGCAGGGTATCTGGGATCGACGGTTTTCGGTCTCCTGCTGCCGTTGCTCGTGATGGCGTTCGGGGTCACCTTCGGTGCCCGTGCTGTTGCCGGGGACGAGGAAACCGGCTATCTCGACCTATTGCTGGCCCATCCGGTCGGCCGGACCAGGCTGGCCGTGGAGCGGTTCGCCGGGCTGGTCACCGGCGCCGTCGCCATCGCGGCCCTCGTGTTCGCCGGCATGCTGGCGATCCGGTCCGGTGCCGAGCTGGAATCGATCGGGATCGCCGAACTCGCCGCCCAGTGCGTGCAGTTGGCGCTGCTCGGGATCGCCTTCGGCGCGCTGGGTGTCGGATTGGGGGCCGCGCTCGGCAAACGCGGTCCGGTACTGGGTATCTCGGTGGGCATCGGGGTGCTCACCTACATCGCGGGCAACCTCGCCGGGGTGATCGGTGCGGACTGGCTGAAATATTTCTCGCCGTTCCACTACTACATCGGTGGCGAGCCGCTGCGCAACGGGATGCAGTGGGCCGATGCGGCCATCCTGTTGGCGGTGAGTGCCGCCCTGGTATGCCTGGGGTTCCTCCGGTTCAACCGGCGTGACCTGCGGTCCTGACCTGCGTTTCCGGATCCCCGCGGCCGCCTGTCGGCCGCGGGTTTTCCGTGTATGCGTTTGGGTTGAAGTCGCTTTGGTGGAGTCGGGCCGGAAGCGGGCAGGTCGAGTGGTGGGTGGGCCTCGTTCGCGGGGTCGGTACCTCCGTCAGCAGGAAGGGTTTACAAATCGCCGGACCAATCTCTATTGTACCGTCAAACAACGGCACGCTTCGCTCATCATCACACCCATAGGCACGCGCTGCGGGATGTGTTCGGTGTCGCTATGACGGAAGCAGGTGGATATGTCTCCGAATGCAATTGGTTTCGCACTGTTGTTGCTGGGTGTGCTGATGCTGATCGCCAAGATCATCAGAGTCAAATGGCGATTGGCGCAGAAGTTGTTCATTCCCAGTTCGATCATCGGCGGGGCGCTGGCCCTGATGATCGGGCCGGATGTCTTCGGCCGGATCGCCGGGCTGTTCGGCACCGACCGGTTCGCCGAATCGGGGTTGCTGACCCCGGAGATCATCGAGGTGTGGAAAACCCTGCCGGGGCTGCTGATCTCGCTGGTGTTCGCCGGCCTGTTGATGGGACATAAGCTGCCGTCGCCGCGAAAGGCGTTTCGGGTGGCCGGGCCGCAGATCGCTTTCGGTATGACAGTGGCCAGCGGTCAGTACGTGTTCGGTCTGCTGCTGGCGATTCTGGTGCTCGGTCCGGTGTTCGGGCTGCCTGCGATGGCGGGAACCCTGATCGAAATCGGTTTCGAGGGTGGACACGGCACCGCCGCGGGTATGGCAGGCACGTTCGAGGAATTCGGTTTCCCCGAGGGGCAGGATCTGGCGCTGGGCCTGGCAACGGTGGGCGTTCTGTCCGGCATCATCTGCGGGATCGCGTTGATCAACTGGGGTGTCCGCACCGGTAAGACCACCGAATTGCGCGTGGACGCGGAACCTTCGGTTGCCGAGCGTGCGGGTCTGGTGGAGAAGGAGCGGCGTCGTTCCGCGGGCACGCTGACGGTGAATCCCTCCTCTATCGAGCCGTTGACACTGCATTTCGGGTTGCTCGCGGTGGCGGTGCTCATCGGTTGGCTGATGCTGACCGGGGTGCAGTGGGTGGAGTCCAAGCTGTGGGCCGACAGCTTCGAATTGTTCGCCCACGTGCCGTTGTTCCCGATCGCCATGATCGGCGGGATCATCGTGCAGGGCTTGATTCAGGCGTTCGACCGCGAGGAGATCGTGGATGTGCAGATGATCGAGCGACTGCAGGGCTTCAGCCTCGATGTACTGGTCATCGCCGCCCTGGGCACCTTGTCGCTGACGGCGATCGCGGCGAATATGGGACCGTTCATCCTGCTGGCTGTCACCGGACTGGTCTGGACGGGCGGTGCGTTCATTTTCCTGGCGCGCCGGATGCTGCCGGATTTCTGGTTCGAACGCGGGATCGCCGATGTCGGGCAGGCCATGGGGGTGACCTCCACCGGACTGATCCTGCTGCGGGTGGTCGACCCGGACCTGAAGACCCCGGCGTATCAGGCGTTCGGGTACAAACAGCTGATCATGGAACCGTTCTTCGGAGGCGGTCTCGTCACTGCCGGGGCGATTCCCATCATCGCCAACTTCGGCGTCGGCTGGCTGTTCGCAGGCATGCTTGCGCTGTTCGTCGGCGCGCTCGCCGCCGGGCTGTTGTACTTCGGCAAACGCCCAACCGGCGCTGCTGCCGAGGAACCGGTCACAGTCGCACCCTGACAAAGGTGGCCTGACCTGTCCCGGCGCGGAACACGCGCCGGGACGGACTGTTTCCGGGCCGGGGCAGCGAAACGCGCTCGTAGCCCCGGCGGCCGCCGATGGTCAGGGGGTGTCCAGGTCGCGCTCCCGGAAACGATAGGCGCCGACGGCGGCGGATACGGCCGCCAGAACGGTCAGCACGATCAACGCCGGCCAGCGGAGCTCTTCCATCGGGATGCGGGCGATGTGCTGGAACGGGGACAGGTCGTGGACCCACTGCGGCAGATTCATGATCGGGCCGAAGAAGCCGAGAATCAGGGCGAACCCGAACAGTGCCCAGGTGGCGCCGATCGCCTGCGGGAAGACGCCGTAGAGCAGGGCGGCGATCGCCAGGACCAGCAACACCGCGGGCGCGAATACGAGGTGGGATAGGAGACCGTCGACGACGTAGCCGGCGTCGCCGACCGACAGCGCCAGCGCAGTTCCGAGGGCGAGGCCTGTCGTGGCGAGTAGGGCAAGCACGCCGAGCGCCGCGACACCGATGTATCCGGCGAACCAGGCGACCCGGCCGGTCGCGGTGGCGAGCACCGGTTCGGTGCGGCCGGCAGTTTCCTCCGTGCGCAGGGATTGCACGGCGAGGATTGCGAAAACCGTGACCAGCAGTGCGTCGAAGAAGGCCATGGTGCCGAGATAACCGTCGAGCATACGGCTCGCGTCGCCGCCCATGACGTCGATGACCTGGTCGGGAAGGTCATCGAAAGAATCGACGATGGTGTTGCCGATTCCGCCGTAGAGCGCTCCACTGGCAACCAGAGCGCAGGCCCAGCCGATGAGCCCGGCCCGCTGTAGTCGGGCCGCCAGCGCCACCGGTGTGGCCAGCCAGCCCGGGGCCTCCCGGTGGCCGGGACGTGGCGGTACCAGCCCGGCACCGAGATCGCGGCGCGAGGAGAGGAAGTAGGCCGCCGCGGTGACCACCAGAACCAGCGCGACCGAAAGCAGCAGCGGCCACCAGCGGCCGTCGGCGTAGGCGCGGGTCTGCTGCGACCAGGCCAGCGGGGACAGCCACGACAGGGCGCTGCCGCCTTCGCGGACGGCATCGCCGGCGGCGCGGATGACATAGGCGATGCCCAGTGCCAGACCCGCGAGTCCGGATGCGGCGCGGGAGTATTCGGTGATCTGCACCGTGACCGCGGTGATTGCGGCGAAGACCAGACCCGCCGCACCGACACTGGCACCGAACAGCAAGGCGTCGGAGGTGCCGAGTCCGGCCGCGGCGAACGAACCGGCGATCAGCAGTGTCACCGCGAGGTTCGCGATAACCGCGATGACGAGTGCGGCGGTGAGCTGGGCGTGGCGTCCGACGGCATTGGCGCGGACGAGTTCGGCACGTCCGGTCTGTTCTTCGACGCGGGTGTGCCGGGAGATGAGCAGGATATTCATCAGAGCGGCGAGCAGCAGGTAGTACAGGCCGTAGACGGCGACGATCACCGATTCGATGGTGGGGTCGGTCAGGCCGTATCCGGGACCCGAGATCAGCGCGCCGACGACTCCCTCACTGAACTGACTGACCGCCCGCAGGTCTTCGGGGGTTGTGTACACCTGTTGCAGGGCCGAGGCGTAGTAGACGCTCATCAGCGCGATACCCAGAACCCACGCCGGGAGTTTGATCCGGTCCCGGCGCAGATCGAGCCGTATCAGCGTGCCGATACCGGCCAGGGCGGCGCGCCACGTGGTCTGCTGCGGATCGATCGGCGCTGCGGCAGGTGTGCCGGAATGTAGTGCCGTGGTGGTCATTCGTCTGCTCCGTTGCCCGCGGCGGCGAGTTCGTCGCCGTAATGACGCAGCATGAGCTCTTCGAGTGTGGGCGGGTGGCTGGTGAGCGCGCGGATACCGGCGCGGCTGATCGCGGCGATCGCGGGGTCGAGTGCGTCGGCGTCGACATCGAAACGGATCCGGCTGTCCTCGGTGATCACATTGTGGACGCCGGCCAGTGCACTCAGGTCCTCGATGGGGCGTTCGGTCACCGCTTCGACCGTGGTGCGGGTCAGATGCCGGAGCTCGGTGAGGGTGCCGGTCTGCACGACCCGGCCGCTGCGGATGATGCTCACCCGGTCGGCGAGTTTCTCGACCTGCGCCAGGATATGGCTGGAGAGCAGGACCGTGCCGCCCCGGGTCTTCACGTCGGCGACCACCTCCTGGAACACGACCTCCATCAGGGGGTCGAGTCCGGCGGTGGGTTCGTCGAGCAGGAACAGATCCGCGTCCGAGGCCAGTGCCGCGATCAGGGCGACCTTCTGCCGGTTGCCCTTGGAGTAGGTGCGGGCCTTCTTCGTCGGGTCCAGGTCGAACCGTTCGATCAGCTCTTCGCGACGGGTCGTGTTCACCGCGCCGCGCAGCCGGGCGAATACGTCGATCGCCTCTCCGCCGGTGAGATTCGGCCACAGTTCCACATCGCCGGGGACGTAGGCCAGGCGGCGGTGCAACGCGACCGCGTCCCGCCAGGGATTCCCGCCGAGTAGTTCGACCGAGCCGCCGTCGGGGCGTAGGAGTCCGAGTAGGACCCGGATGGTCGTGGTCTTCCCGGCGCCGTTCGGGCCGAGGAAGCCGTGGACCTCACCTCGCCGAACGTCGAGGTCCAGGCCGTCGAGCGCGGTGGTGCGGCCAAAAGTCTTGCGCAACCCGGAGATTGCGACGGCGGTATTCATACCTTTCAGCGTACATTTCTTTCACAAATGTGTGAATAGTTTGAAGGCTATGATGTAACTGCATGTGTCGATAGGGGTAGAGGAGGTCTGTGTGGACGAGCAGGACCAGCAGGAACAGGCGGTCCTGCGGTTCGTCGAGCAATTCGCGTTGTTGCTCGCGGACACGGGCACACCGCGGATGGCGGCCCGGGTCTTCGCCTACGTCCTCGCAGACGATGCCGACCGCTACACCGCCCAAGAACTCTCGACCGGGCTCCAGGTCAGCCCCGCCGCGATCTCGGGCGCTGTCCGCTACCTCGTCCAAGCCGGGTTGCTCGGCCGGGAACGCGAGCCCGGGGAGCGCGCCGACACCTATCGGGTCTACGACGAGGATGTCTGGTACGCGATCACCAGCCGGCGTCAGGAATCGCTCGACCGGGCCCTGCGGTTCCTCAGCGACGGTGTCGAACTGCTCGACGCCGCACGTCCCGGCGGCCGCCGGGTCCGCGAGACGCTGGAGTACTACCGCTTCATGCGTGCCGAACTTCCCGAGATGATGGGCCGCTGGCAGAAGCACCGCCGCGAGATGTTTCCCGACTGATCCGCAAACCCCGGGCGGTCTCGACCTCTGCGCACCGACGCAGTAGGCATCAGAGGCGTCCGGTGAGGTCGTCGACCAGACCCACCACGCCGGCCGGGTCGTCGTCGAGGGCCAGATGCCCGCACTCCGGAAGTATGCGCAGTTCGGTTCCGAGCCGGTCACGAACGGTGGATTCCAGACGGCCGGGTGGCAGGAAGATGTCGTGGGAGCCGGTGGCCACCACACAGGGCGCCGACCGGCAGCGCCCGAGCAATTCGGGAGCCAGTGGCGCCGGCGCCAGCGTGGATCGGCAGTAGCGGGCGACCAGGGTCATCCACTCCACCAGATGTGGTGCGACAGTTCGCCCCGGGCCCGACATCAGTTGCAGGAGACGGGCTGTGCGATTACGTGACGGAGTGGCGAGCCAGGCCAGGGTCGCCACGAGCAGGCGCGGCCGCACCGACAGGCGAACGAGACCCGCCGGTGCTATCAGTACCCGGCCGGCGACGCGCGGTGAGGCGCAGGCCAGGGCGATCGCGCCGCCCAGCGAATGCCCGAGCAGCACGGCCGTATCGGGGATGGTCTGCTCCAGCACCTCGTCGAGCCATTGCCCGTACCAGGCCATTCGGTCTCTGCGCGGCCGCTGTGCCGCGCTGAGCCCGGGCTGGCCCGGTACGTCCACAACGATCACCCGGTGCCGTGTCGCCAGCTGAGCCAGAAAAGGTAGCGAGGCCGCGGTGTTCATATTCGTTCCCGGGACCACTACTACCACCGGCCCGGGTGCATGTCCGAGAGCTGTGACGCGCGTGGGCCCGGCCGAGGTCGCAACCGTCGACTGCCGGTGGGGCGTGGACCAGTCGTCCAGTCGATCCGTGCACCACAAACGGATCACGTCACCGCTGGGTGCGTTGACATATGCAGAAACCATCGGGGGGCGGGAACTGCGCGCGAACAGGGAGGGGCGGGATCCGGGAGCGTTCATCAGCGAAGATCGTCTTTCGTCGGCTGCGATCCCGGCCCACGTCCGGGCCGGGTGCGCCGACCAGGCTTCCCGGCTCTCCTCCCACCAAGATGCCGGATAGACGGCTGTCAGTGCAACCGTCGAGCCCCGGAACCGGGCCGGGCCCTCATCCACCCGGGCCGTTCAGCTGCTGCTGGATCCGGTCGAGAGCGTCGCGGATGGCCTCGATCTGGGCATTGAGTTCGGCGATCGACGCCTCGTCCAGCGGGGGTGGCGCCTGCTCGGGTGGGGTGATCGCCGGCGGCGGCCCCGGTGGTGGCCGGCCGGGAGGCGGGGGTTCGGCCGCGCTGCCACCGGGGGCGGTGGCGAGATTTCCGGTTTCGGCGCCGAATACCTGGTCCAGTGCCTCGGCGAGAGTGGGGGCGTAGCCGACGCGGACGCCGGCTGTTGCGGGATCGCGGTAGCTGACGAGGACCCGGGCGAGCTGCGGGAAGGTCGACCCGTTCGGCGTGGTCGAGATCCGTTCGGTGAACAGCGGCTCGACGTAGAGGATGCCGCCCTCGGCGATCGGCAGGGTGAGCAGATTGCCGTACTGGATACGGTTCGAACGTTCCAGCAGTGTGCGTTCGGACGCTACCCGGGTATCGGAGATCATCGAGTTCTGGATCTGCTGCGGGCCCTGGGTGAGGGTGTCGGTGGGGAGTTGCAGGATGGTGAAACGGCCGTAGTCGCCGGGGTCGGAACCGACCGATATATAGGCGGACAGGAACTCCCGGTTGAAACCGACCATCGCGCTGGTCAGCCGGAACGACGGCTGCGCGGTCTGCGGATCACCCATCAGGACATAGAACGGGGGCTGATGTGGGTTGGCGTCGACGGTCGGATCACTGGGCACCGACCAGAAAGCGTTGGTGGTGAAGAACTCTCGCGGCTCGTTCACATGATACTTGGCGAGCAACTCGCGCTGGATACTGAACAGATCCTCCGGATAGCGGAAATGTGCCCGCAGCTCCTCGCTGATCGATTCCTCGGGTTCGACGGTTCCGGGGAAAACACTCATCCACGCCTCGAGCACGGGATCGTCGTGATCGACCTGATAGAGGTTCACCGTGCCGTCATAGGCGTCGACGGTGGCTTTGATCGAGTTGCGTGCGTAGGAGATCTCCTCGGACGGACCGGCGGCGGGGACGCCGGCGTGGGCGAGGGCTTCCAGCGAACTGGTTTTGGCGTAGGGGTAGCCGTCGATCGTGGTGTACGCGTCGACGATCCAGACGATCCGGCCGTCCACCACCGCCGGGTACGGGTTGTTGTCGGTGGTCAGCCAGGGGGCGACCAGCTCCACGCGGTGCCGCGGGTCCCGATTGAAGATGATCTTCGAATCGGGGCCGATCGCACCGGAGAAGATGATGTTGCGTTCGGCGTAGGCGGTGGCGAAGGCCAGGCGGTTGAACCAGTTCCCGATCGGGACACCACCGGCGCCGGTGTAGGTGTATTTCGTGCTGTCGGTGTCGTATTCGCGCGGATCGGTACCGCCGCCGACGATGGCGTAATCAGGGTCGGCCGCGGCGATCACCTCGCCGAAATAGATCCGCGGCTGGTCGACGGGAATCAGCTGGTCACCGGTCGCGCCCGTGGCGATATCACTGACCGTGTAGATCGGGTAGCCGCTGTTGCTGCTCTCGGTATCGCCGGCCGCATCGCGGACCGCGGCGTTCACGCGGTTGGCCGGGGCGGCGACGAAGCCGTTGCCATGGGTGTAGACGGTGTGCCGGTTGACCCAATGCCGCTGGTTACCGCTCAGCGCCTCCGGGGTCAGTTCCCGCGCCGCAACCACATAGTCACGCTGTTGGCCGTCGATGCGGTAGCGGTCCAGATCCAGGTTCTCCGGGAAACTGTAGAAATTTTTCAGTTGCTGCTGCTGCGTAAAGGTTCGCGAAAGTACATTCGGGTCCAGCAGGCGGACATTCGCGAGGGTCGTCGCGTCCGCAGGAACCTCCGGCGGCGGCCGGGTGCCGATACCCGGGTAAGGCTGGTACTCGACGCGGTCGCCGCCGATCCCGTACGCCTGCCGGGTCGCCGCGATATTCCGCTCGATGTAGACACGTTGCTTATCGGCGGCGTTCGGGCGGACCGAGAGTTGTTCCACGGCCAGCGGCCAGACCCCGCCCACCAGGATCGACGACAACAACAGCATCGCGGCGGCCAACGCGGGAATTCGCAGATCCCGGACCACCACAGCGGAGAAGAAGGCCGCGGCGCAGATCAAGGCGATCGCGAACAGGATGAGCTTGGCGGGTAGCACCGCGTTGATATCGGTGTATCCGGCGCCGGTGAACGTGGGTTCCTGGCTGTCGCCGGCGAGCAGCGTGTACCGGTCGAGCCAGTAGGCGATGGCCTTCACCAGGACGAAGAGCCCGGCGAACACCACCAGCTGGACGCGGGCGGGGTGGCTCAGTCCCGGGCGCCCACCGGAGAGCCGCAGGCCACCGAACAGATAGTGCGTTGCCAGACCGGCGAGGAAACCGAGGAAGATCACCACGAGCAGCCAGGTCACCACGAGCCGGTAGAACGGCAGGTCGAAGACGTAGAAACCGATATCGTGCCCGAACTCGGGATCGCGCAGACCGAACGATCCGCCGTGCAGGAACAGTTGTACGGTCATCCACCGCGACTGTCCGATGAGCCCGCAGATCACCCCGATTCCACCGGCGATACCCAGAGCGAACCACAAGGGCCGCCGCAGCACCATGGTGCGATAGGGCAGCAGGTAATCCTCGGCCCGCGGGAGGGCGACCAGCGGACGATAACGGAACGCGAGCCATATCGCCGTGAACAGGACGCCCCCCACAAGCACCGTGATCACGACGAACAGCGACAGGCGGGTGAACAGCACGGTGCGCCAGACTTCGCGGAAACCGACCTCACCGAACCACAACCAGCTGGTATAGACACCGACCAGTCGCGCGATGACGATAAGGAACAGGAGGAGCCCGGCAGAGACGATCAGCAGCCGTCGCGCACCGCGGGGCAACCGCGGCAGGGTCGAACCCTCGTGTGCGCTCATCTCCCACACTCCCGTGGCTGCGCTCGCCTGATGGGTGGGCGGCCGGTATCGGCCGTAGCTCCGATACTACCGACGCTGCCGGCCGCGGGATCGAACCGGGGACGCCGACAGAATGCTGAACCGTACTTCACGGAAGTACGGTTCGGTACCCGGAGGTCGCCGTGATCGCGAAGCCCGGTGACTCCCTCGGCTGCAGGCTGTCGACGTCCCGCCGCTGCAGACGCCGGCTCCCTGCACCGGCGCCGGTGATCGGGCGCAGCCTGTGGCGATATGGTCCGTGGGGGTTGGCTGCGGTGAAGGAGATGGCGATGGCTGTGACGACGGAGCAGGTTGTTGCGGCTCCGGGATGGTTTGCCGAGGCCATCGCGGAGTTGCCCGAACATCGTGAGGTCGAGGTCGACGGGACAGCGATTCATCTGCGTTGCTGGGGCCGCGCCGGAACCCCCGGTGTGGTCCTGGTGCACGGCGGGTCGGCGCATTCGGGCTGGTGGGACCATATCGCTCCACTGCTGGCGACGACCTATCGTGTGGTGGCTCCGGATCTGTCCGGCCACGGTGACAGCGGTGTGCGATCGCGTTACCCGGTCGACGGTTGGGCCGACGAGGTGATGGCCGCGGCGGAGGCCGGGGGGATCGCCGGGCGGCCGTATATCGTCGGGCACAGTATGGGCGGAAGGGTCTCCGCTGTGGTGGGGGCGCGGCATCCGGAGTCGGTCGCGGGTCTGATCATCATCGATTCGCCGTTTCGTGAGCCGTCCGCGGAAGCCGTCGCCGGGCAGCTCCGCCGGAATCAGAAGGTCTACCCGACCGAGGACGCGATCTGCGACCGATTCCGTACGATGCCCGAACAGGCCGTCCTGCTCCCGTATGTGGCGCGGCATGTGGCCGAGGAATCGGTGCGGAACACCCCCGAGGGTTGGGTCTGGAAGTTCGATCCCGAGATGCTGCGTAAGCGTCTCGAACAAGGGCGGATCCCGCCCCTCGGTTCACTGCGGGCTGCGGAGGTCCCTGTGCTCTACATTCGCTGCGAGCTCGGGTTGGTGGACCGTAAGCGGGCACGGGAGATAGCGGGATTGTTCGAACCTTCCGCGACAGTTGTCGACTTGGCCGAAGCCGGGCACCACCCGATGATGGACCAGCCACTTCCGCTCGTCGCGACCCTGCGTACAGCCCTTGCCCAGTGGGATTCCCCCTCGGGCTAGCGCGGCGGACCGGATGCCTTCGCTCTGAATCTGCAGCAGTCCGATCCCCGCGCCGCCCGGTCTATGTGCCGATCGCCGGTGGGTGCTGGGCCGACGGTCGGTTCTGGCCTCCTGTCGATATCCGGTCGGTAGGGGTGGCGGCGGATGGTTCGGTCGAGCGGTGAGTTCGGAACAGGGCGGCGAGGAGGACCGCTCCGAGGAAGAGGATGGCGGCGGCGATCATCAGCGCGAAGGAAAAGCCCTGAGCTCGAGGAGGTCCGGCTGCGGTGCCACTGTGCCGTTCGGCCACAGTGACCAGTACCGCCACCCCGATGGCGCCACCGATCTGTTGCACGGAGCTGAACAACGCAGAGCCCAGTCCGGCGTTCTCCGGCGTGGTGCCGGTGACCGCGGCAGCCGCCAGGAGTGGCAAGGTCAGCCCGCATCCCAGACTGGTGACGAGCATGCCCGGCAGCACGCCCGTGGTGTACGGATCGCCCGCCGCCACACCGGACAGCATCAGCAGCCCGGCCGAACTGATCAGGAAGGACAGGGGCAGCGCCCACCGCATCCCGAGCCGCGTGCTCAGGTGCGGGCACAGCTGCATTCCCGCGAGGATTCCGGCGCCGTAGGGCAGATAGGCAAGACCGGCCTGCAACGGGCTGTATCCGAGGACGGTCTGCAAGTGGATCATCAGCAGGAAGGCCATAGAGAAGAAGGCCACCGAGAACAGCAGAGTTGCTGCGTTGGCGACCGAACGCGTCCGGTCGGCGAGGAACGCCTTCGGTACCAATGGCTGGGCCACTTTCGATTCCACCGTCAGGAATGTGGCGGTCAACACTGCAGCTGTCAGCAGGGCAGCAATGACGGTGGGGTCTGTCCAGTTCGTTTCACCGGCATGCAGCAGACCGAAGACCAGGGACAGTACGGCGCCGGTGCCCAGAACGGCCCCGGGTATGTCCAGACCTGTCCGATGGCGTGCGCGGCTTTCCGGGGTCAGGCGCGGCAGCAGCACGAGGGCCGCCGCCGCGACCGGCAAGTTGATGAGGAAGATCAGACGCCAAGAAGCAAGGTCGGTCAGCAGGCCGGAGATCACCAAGCCCGCTGTGCCACCCAGGGCGGCGATCCCGCCCCAGATACCCAGTGCCCGCGTACGTTCCGCGGCGCCCGGGAACAACAGGGTGATCAACGACAGCGCGGCGGGACTTGCCATGGCCGCGCCCGCCCCCTGAACGAACCGTCCGAGCACCAGTTGCCATGGCTGCTGGGCGAGCCCACACGCCAGACTGGCTGCACCGAACAGCGCCACTCCTAGAAGGAAGATGCGGCGGCGGCCCAGCAGGTCGGCCGCGCGCCCGGCCGGTAACAGCAATCCACCGAAGGCGAGGAAGTAGGCGTTGACCACCCAGACCAGCCCCGGGCCGCTGAAGCCCAGCTCGTCGCGGATGCTGGGGAGGGCAACACTGACCACGGTGTCGTCCAGGACCAGCATGAACTGGACGAAACACAGCACTACCAGCGCCGCGCGGCGTCGCCCGGCGCCGGCGGAAGCGATCACCGACGACATAGCCGATGCCCAGCCTTTGCAGGTACGCACCGAATACGGTGATATGAAAGGTTTTTCAGCACTCATCGACGCTATGCGCCGGCAGAGGATGGCCACAATACGTGGCGAGGCCGGATAGTATCGCGTTGAGGACATAGGCTGTCGTCATGCTCGACCCCGTCCAAGCCTTCGACCCGCCCGGCGGGGGAGTGATCATGGTCGGGCAATTCCAGCTGACATCCGGCGAGTGGATCGCCGCCCACAGTCACACCCACCATCAATTGGCGTGGACGCGTCGCGGGGTACTCGGTGTTGCCGTCGGCGACGCGTATTGGGTGCTGCCGCCGACCCGGGCGTTGTGGTTGCCGGCAGGAGTAGTGCACCGGACCGGCGCCACCCGTGACGCGGTGTTGTGCAGCCTCTATCTCGACCCGGCGCGATGCGCGCTGGACTGGGCCGAGCCCACCGCGGTCGGCATCGACACACTTCTTGCCCACCTGATCACCCATCTGACTCGCCGGGATCTCGCCGCGGATGCGCGACTGCGCGCCGAGGCGGTCGTGCTGGACCTACTGCACCCCGTACCGGCTCTGCCGATCGACGTGCCGGAGCCCGTGGACGAACGGGTACGCGCCGTGGCCGACACCCTGCTCGCCGACCCAGCGGACGCCCGGAGTCTCGAAGCACACGCGCATTCCATCGGAGTGAGCCGACGGACTCTGACCAGGCTCTTCGTTCGGGACACAGGTATGAGTTTCGACCGTTGGCGCACCCATATGCGGCTGCGCGCCGCCCTGCCGCTCCTCGCCGAAGGCCGCACGGTGTCCCAGGCCGCGCATGCCGTGGGATACACGAGTGCCAGCGCGTTTCTCGCAGCCTTCCGCCGGACCGTCGGTACCACGCCCGGGCGCTACCTCCAGACCCCTTGCGATCCCGGGAATCGGTTCCGGTCCGAGTTCAGCTGAGCTGAGCGCCGGTACTGCTGGGCGTTGCCGCCCGGCGCACGCGAGCACCCGTCGACGAATCCCGGCCTCGTCCGACGGCCGCCCACCGGTTCGCGAACTACTGTGCTTCGACTCGTATCGCCGCCGAGCGGTGGGGCCGGATCCGGAGGGGAACTCCGGCCTCGGCTGGGCCGTGTATTGCCGCCCGGCGGGTAGGGGCCCACCGTGGCCTGGCACGCATCAGGCGCAATCCACGGGATCATCGACGACGTCCAACGACGGCCCAGCCTGCGTCGAAGTGAAATTCGACGCAGACCGCGTGCACATCCGGAGACTCCGAGTACCGCCGCGATCCGGCCGGCAACCTCGCCGAGCGAGCCGATAATCTCCACTGCCGGGGCATTCAGGTCGGCGTGCTCGGCCGGAGGAAGTCAGGATTGGGCCAAGGCCCGCTCTATCGCGCGGCGGGCCCGGCCCACAGCCGCCCGTTCGTGCTCGAGCTGCATCGCCGCGTTCAGCGCCAGCCCGGCGGCGATGATCTCGAACAGCGCCTGGTCGATGTCGAACCCGGCGGGTAGCTCGCCGTTCTCCACCGCCGTGGTCAGGTCCGCCCGCAGCTGACCCCGCCAGCGCGACCACACCTCGGCCACCGCGTCGCGGACCCGGCCGGGGCGGCTGTCGTACTCGGTGAGTGCCGCGGTCATCAGGCAGCCACCGGGCAGTAGCGGCGCTTCCAGATAGCCCACGGAGTTGGCGCACACCGCGCGCAGCCGCCGCAGACCCGGCGGCTCGGCCAGTGCGGGGTCGACCACCCGGTGCCAAAAATCCACGAACGCCTTGTCCAGCGTGGAAATCTGCAGCGTTTCCTTGGTGCCGAAGTGCTTGTGCACCCCGGTCTTGCTCATCTCCAGGTCCTCGGCGAGCCGGCCGATGGTAATGCCGTCCAGCCCTTCCTCGGAGGCGATCTCGGCGGCACGGCCGAGGATCCTGCCCCTGGTGGCCTGCGCTTCGGCCGCTGAGCGTCGCGGTGACATGCGACAAGGATAGCGTACGGGCGTTCTCTATTGATTTAGGGAACGAACGTACTCTAAACTTCGTGATGACCAACCGGGACGAAGGAGTACGAGATGCGGATGCGACGACTGGGCTGGGCCGGACTGGAAATCGAGGCGGGCGGCGAGCGGCTGGTGATCGACTACGTGCGAGACCTCTCCCCGCTGTTCACAGAATGGAAGTCCGGCGAGAGGCTGGCGATGCCGAGCGGGGCGGTCACCGCCGCGCTGGTCACCCACCTGCACCGGGATCACACCGACGCGGCGGCGCTCGCCGATGTGCTGGCGCCCGGGGCGCCGGTGCTGCGGCCTGCACCCGGTCACGGCGACGACGTGGACAACGTGACGACACTGTCGGCCGAGCGTGAACTGGCCCTGCACCGGCTGGCAGCCGAGGTGGTGGATGCCTGGTCCACCCGCGAAGTCGGGCCGTTCCGTGTCACCGCGGTCCCCGCCGTCGACGGGCTCGGCGATCCGCAGCTGAACTGGGTGGTGCAAGCCGACGGGCAGCGGGTCTTCCACGGCGGCGACACGATGTTCCACGGCTACTGGTGGCTCATAGCGCGCCGGTTCAGCCCATTCGACGTGGCATTCCTGCCCGCCAACGGCGCGGTGGTCGACGCGCCGCACCTGCAGCCGCCGAGCCCGCTGCCCGCCGCGATGGACCCGAGGCAGGCCGCTGCGGCCGCGGAGATCTTCGACGCCCGGTACGCAGTGCCGATGCACTACGAGGCGGAACAGCCGGACAAGATCGCAGGGTACGTCGAGGTCTCCGACCCGGAGAACGAGTTCCGCACGCACGCCGGACGCCGCGCGCACGTGCTGTCCGTCGGGGAATGGCTGGACCTAGGCCACACGACCGGAAACTCTGCGGTACCAGCCGAGTAAGAACGGCTCGCCCGCGCAGCAGGCTGAGGAAGTGCCATCGAATCGGGACGACCACTACTGGCCACTGCCCGACAGTTCCGGGCCCGCCGTGGCCGCCAGGCACACGGCACGCACATGCGCCACATCTGACGTGAATCTGTGCGCGAGGGGGGCTTGTACCCCTCAGCGCGGCAGATTTACCGATTCGGTGTGTTCGATCACATCGAACGGTAGGTGATGTTGATCGAGAGGATCAAGCGCTGGTTTGCGGTGGTGCACGGTGGAAGTAGCGTGGGTCGCAGGGTCGAGAACCCGCCTCTGAAGAACTTCGAATTTGCCGGACCCCTTTGGGTTTCATAAGCTGACCCTCGATATCGAGCAGGCGATATATCAGCAGGGGAAGTGGGGGACACCGTGAACTACATTCAGCCACCCAACGATGCCGCGTGGCAGCGCCCGGACCCGGGTAATGCGGCAGGGCCGAACCAGGGCAATACAGGGCCGGATCAGGCCGAGAAGGCAAGAAAGCTGGCATCTCGCGGTTCGTGGCTTCGCCCGCTGGGCGGCATTGCACTCCTCTTCGGCGGAATCCTTTTCATGATCGGTTACACGGCCGACCCCGAGGCAGGGCCCACCTGCAACAGCACCAAAATGGAGCGCGGCGACACCTGCGTAGAGATCAAGGGCGAGTCGAGGACCGAACTTTCCTACGACGACGTCAAAGCGGAACAGGAAAGCGACCAGAGCAAGATGTACTGGGCTGCACCGCTTGCCGTCGCCGGCGGCGGTACCTTGATCTATGGTTTCGTGCTGCGGGTGCGCTACGGCAAGGGGGCCTGACCTCCGGAACCGGTGGCTCCCGACTGATCCATCGCGCATCTGGCCCGTGCCCTGGAAAGCGGGTATCGCTGTGGCCGCATTCGTGTGACCGACGGTCCCGGTGAAGCTCCCCCCTCCCAATCGCTCTGGCGAGTCCGGAGACTCGAGGCCGTGATCATCGATGTCGACGTGCACCATCCGATGATCTGGCGAGCGTAGGCATCGACCACGAATGCCACATACACCCACCCAGACCGAGCTCGCCAGTCACAACCTCCATGGATTTCCCTGTTACCAGGAAACCTGAATTTCGGCTGGTGTGCCACCGGTAATGCGTGCACGTCGGTGGCCGTGTGTCATGAGTTGCTGCCCGGCAGGGTCGGTCCGGGCGTGATCGCTGATCAGGAGCCAACACCGGAGAAGCGCTCCTCGTGAGCCGGCGGTGCCAAGGTCTGGGTGCGGTGTCTACACAGTCGGGCCGGCAACGGGAGCACCGTGGAAGTTGCTGGTCGCGCGCTCCTGAGGCGCGGTGCACGTGGGATGGGCACTCGCGCACGCGGCACGGAGTGGAAGAGAGGTGTCTCCAACACCTCAACCGTCATTTATGACAGGAAAGCGGGCGGAAACGGTGTGTTCGAGGGGGCCCGAGCACGAATTTCTGTCATAAATGACGGAAATTCGTGCCGGAGTGGTGCGCGAGGGGGGACTTGAACCCCCACGTCCGTGGACACCAGAACCTAAATCTGGCGCGTCTGCCAATTCCGCCACTCGCGCGTGATGGTACGACCGTCCAAACTCTACCGGGCCGGAGCGTGATCGCGAAGACGCGGGCCGGGGTTTCGTACTGACCGGTAACCCCACCTGGGATTATAACGATTGGATAACCGCCAATATGAGGGGTGCTCATGTTTCGGTGCGATAAGGACGCACCCTCACCTGCGGGTTCAAACATGAGGGAGGATCATGTTTCGCAGCATTCTGGTACGTCTGTGCATGAATACCGATGGGTAAGTGACGCGCAGGGCGGCAAACGTGAGGGTTCCCTCATGATTTTGTGGAATCCTCGCTGATATCAGGCCGTCGAGCGTGGGATTCCCGCGCGCGGCCGGGGAGCCGGGGAAGTCTCCGCAGACCTGTCGCCACGAGAGAAAGTCGAAGCGTCTTGACGATTAACGAGAGCACCGCGTCCGGTTCCGGATATCGGGTGAACGCGACCGCGGGCCGGACTGTCTCCGAGACGAATCGCACGCCGCTGCTGGACCAGCTGCGCGCAGGCACCCCCTACGCCCTGGCCTTCGGCGGGCAAGGGGCCAGCTGGCTGGGGGAACTGTCCGAAATCGCCCGCGACGCGGCCCTGGAGCCCGACCTGACCGCGCTGGTCAACGAGGCCGCCGCGCTGCTCGAGCCGGTGGCCGATCAGCTGCTCACGGTGCGCCCCGTCGGTTTCGACCCGGTGGCCTGGATGCTCGAGGACGACCTCGCCGACGACGAGACCGAGACCTCGGACGCACCGTCGGAGCGGGTGCTGCGTTCGGCGGCGGTCTCCATGCCGGGCGTGCTGCTGACCCAGCTCGCCGCGCTGCGCGCCCTCCGCTTACAAGGGCTGGACCCGGCGGAGTTCGCGCCGGTCTCGATCGTGGGCCATTCCCAAGGCCTGTTGGCTGCGACCGCGGTCAAAACCTGTGGCCGCCGCGACGCGGAAATGCTGGCCATCGGCCAGCTCGTCGGCGCGGCGGCGGGGCTGGTCGCGCGCCGGCGCGGGCTGATGCCGGTGGGAGAGCGCTCCTCGATGGTCGCGGTATCCAATATCGACCCCGATGAGCTGCGGGCCGTTCTCGACGAGGTGTTCGAGGGCGCCGATCCGCAGTCCGCGGCGGTGCTGTCGATCCGTAACGGGCGTCGCCGGGTGGTGCTCTCGGGTACCCCGGAAGCGCTGCAGCGGGTGCGGCAGCGGTGCGAGCAGCTGAACGCCGAACAGGACCGCGAGCGGGCCGCGAAACAGCGCGGTGGCGCGGTGTTCGCGCCGGTGTTCGAGGACCTGGAGGTGGATGTGGCTTTCCACCATCCGGCGCTGGGCGACACCGTCGATCTGGTCTCCGGCTGGGCCGCGCAGTGCGGGCTCGATACCGAGCTGGCCGGGCAGATGGCGCGCGATATCTTGGTGGAACCGGTCGACTGGGTCGAGACGGTCGACGAGATGGTGAACGCGGGCGCGGAGTGGATCCTGGACCTCGGCCCGGGAGATCTGCTGTCGCGGGTCAGCGGTAGTGCGCTCAAGGGCAGCGGTGTCGGCATGGTCGCGGTGGCGACCCGCGCCGGGCAGCGCAATCTGCTCACCCCGGGCGCGACGCCGGAGGTGGCGCAGCCCTGGACGGCTTTCGCGCCGAAGCCGGTTCGGCTGCCGAACGGGCGGATCGTGGTGGAGACCGCGTTCACTCGGCTCACCGGACGTTCGCCGATCCTGCTGGCCGGTATGACGCCGACCACGGTGGACGCGAAGATCGTTGCGGCGGCCGCCAATGCCGGGCACTGGGCCGAACTGGCCGGTGGCGGTCAGGTGACCGAGCAGATCTTCGCCGACCGTGTCGAAGAACTGAAGGAACTGCTGCACCCGGGCCGGCAGGTGCAGTTCAATTCGCTGTTCCTGGACCCCTACCTGTGGAAACTGCAGCTGGGCGGTAAGCGCCTGGTTCAGAAGGCACGCGCGGCGGGCGCTCCGTTCGACGGTGTGATCGTCACCGCCGGTATCCCGGAGCTCGAGGAAGCCGTCGCGCTGATCGAAGAACTGACCGAGGTGGGGATCAGCCACGTCGCGTTCAAACCTGGCACTGTCGCGCAGATCCGCTCGGTGCTGCGGATCGCCGGCGAGGTGCCCGGCTACCCGGTGATCATGCATATCGAGGGTGGTAAGGCCGGTGGGCACCACTCCTGGGAGGATCTCGACGATCTCCTGCTCGGAACCTATGCCGAACTGCGGACACACGAGAATGTCGTGGTGTGCGTCGGCGGCGGTATCGGAACCCCGGAGCGGGCCACCGAGTACCTGACCGGCGCCTGGTCGGCGGCACACGGCTATCCGGCGATGCCGCTGGACGGTGTGCTGGTGGGCACCGCGGCCATGGCGACCCTCGAGGCGACCACCGCGCCCGAGGTGAAGCAGCTGCTGGTGGACACCCCCGGCACCCCGGATTGGGTCGGCGCCGGAACCGCCAGTGGCGGGATGGCTTCGGGCCGCAGCCAGCTCGGCGCCGATATCCACGAGATCGACAATGCCGCCTCGCGGACCGGTCGGTTGCTCGACGAGGTCGCCGGTGACGCGGACGCGGTGGCGCAGCGGCGCGCGGAGATCGTCGCCGCCCTGGACGCGACCGCGAAACCGTACTTCGGTGATGTCGCGGCCATGACCTACCTCGCCTGGCTCGAGCGGTATGTGGAGCTGGCGGTAGGGCAGGAATGCCGCGCGGATTTCGACTGCGGAAGCGATCTCGGTGACGCGATCACCGCCTCCACCCGCTCGGTGTGGCTGGATATCAGCTGGCGCGACCGGTTCGCGGAGATGCTGCGGCGGGCCGAGGCGCGGCTGGCGCCGGCCGATCGCGGTGAGATCGACTCCCTGTTCCGTGACGAGGATCTGGAGAACCCGGCCGCCGCGCTCGCGCGGCTGGCGGAGCAGTATCCGGCGTCCGGGCAGACCCTGCTGCATCCGGCCGATGTGCCGTTCTTCATCGCGCTGTGCAAGACGCCCGGTAAGCCGGTGAACTTCGTCCCCGTGGTGGACCAGGATGTGCGGCGCTGGTGGCGTTCGGATTCGCTGTGGCAGGCCCATGATCCGCGGTATTCGGCCGATCAGGTGTGCGTTATCCCGGGCACCGTCGCGGTAGCCGGGATCACCCGGGTCGACGAGCCGGTCGGTGAACTGCTGGACCGGTTCGAGCAGGACGCCGCCTACTCACTGGTCCGGGACGGGGTCGTCCCCGCGGCCGTCGACGCGCGCCGGGTCGCCGCGGTGACCGGCGGGCCGATCGATGTGGTGCTCGCGGCACCCGATATGCACTGGTCGGGCCGGGCGACGATGAACCCGGTGCACCGGCTGGGCGATCTGCACGAGTGGACCGTGGACGAGAAGGGTGCGGTGCATCCGCCGACCGGTGCCACGCTCGTGGAAACCGAGGGGCCCGAGGCCGAACATTCGTATGTGGAGCTGTCCGTTCCGCTCGCCGCCGGGCACAGTGTCCGAATCCGGATCACCGTGCCGGTATCGGTGTACAACGGCGGGGCGCCGGTGGTGTCCGAAACCGATGCCGACGCCGCCATGTCGGCCCTGCTGGCCGTCGCTGCCGGGCAGACGCTGCCCGAAGTGAAGGGCAATATCGCGCATATCAATCTGGCGTGGACGCCGGACCTGATCGCCGACCACGCCGGGGTCACCGGGGCCGGACTGCCGGCGAACCTGAGCACCCTCGGCCGCACCGTGCCCGACGTTCTGGTCGGCGCATGCTGGCCGGCGGTGTTCGCGGTACTGGGCGCGTCCCGTACCGAATCCGGTGCCAGCGTGATCGAGGGCATGCTGGACCTGGTGCATCTGGACCATCAGGTCGAACTGCTGCGCGAACTCCCCGACGTCACCAGCATTCTCGTGGTGCGCGCCGAATCCGGGACCGTTGTCGACACCGACCTCGGCCGCGTGGTCGAGGTGAACGTCACCGTCGGCGAGATGCGGGACCAGGGCCTGGATGTGGTGCCGCTGGCCCGGCTCGCCGAACGGTTCGCCATCCGCGGCCGCAGCGGCGCCGGTGAGCTGACCGATCCGCCGCGGGCCGCGGGCACCGTGAGCGCCGAGGCCGGCGAAACCCCGCGGCGCCGCCGCCGGGACGTGACCATGGTCGCGCCGCGCAGTATGGCCGCCTTCGCCGCGGTCTCCGGCGATCACAACCCGATCCACACCAGCGACGCGGCCGCGAAACTGGCCGGTCTGGGCAGTCCGATCGTGCACGGTATGTGGCTGTCGGCCGCCGCCCAGCACGCGGTGTCCGCGGTGGATCCGCAGGCCTCGGTCCCGGCGCGCACGCTCACCGCGTGGACCACCCGGTTCCTCGGGATGGTGCGGCCGGGCGCGGAGATCGACGTGCGGGTCGAGCGGGTCGCCGTCGACGCCGGCGCCGAGATCATCGAGGTTTCCTGCCGGGCCAGCGGGGATCTGGTGATGACCGCGACCGGACGCACCGCCGCGCCGAACACCGTGTACGCGTTCCCCGGGCAGGGCATCCAGAGCAAGGGGATGGGCCTCGATGCCCGAACCCGGTCCAAGGCCGCCAAGGCGATCTGGGATCGCGCGGACAAGCACACCCGGGAAGCGCTCGGCTTCTCCATCCTGGCGGTGGTGCGTGACAACCCGACCTATCTGAAGGCCCGCGGCGTCGAGCACCGGCACCCGGACGGCGTGCTGCACCTGACCCAGTTCACACAGGTCGCGATGGCCACCCTCGGTGTCGCGCAGGTCGCGGAGCTGCGGGAAGCCGGTGCCTTCGTGGAGGGTTCGCTGCTGGCCGGGCATTCGGTCGGTGAATACAACGCGCTCGCCGCGGTCGCGGGAGTGCTGCCGCTGGAGGCCGTGCTCGAGGTCGTGTTCCAGCGCGGGTCGGCCATGCACGAGCTGGTGCCGCGGGATGCGCAGGGGCGCAGTGACTATCGGATGGCGGCCATCCGGCCCTCGCAGATCGGGCTTCCCGACGACGAGGTGATCGATTTCGTCGCCGGTGTCGGCGCGGCGGCCGGGGAATTCCTCGAGGTGGTGAACCTGAACCTGCGCGGTTCGCAGTACGCCATCGCGGGCACCGTGGCCGGTCTGGATGCGCTGGAAGCCGAGATCGAGCGGCGTCGTGAGGAATTCGGCGGTAAACGCGCGTTCATCCTCGTTCCCGGTATCGATGTGCCGTTCCATTCGACCGTGCTGCGCAAGGGTGTGCCGGAATTCCGTGGCAAGCTCGAACAGCTGCTGCCGGCGGAACTGCATCCGGAGGTCCTGGTCGGGCGGTATATCCCGAACCTGGTACCGCGGCCGTTCTCGCTGGAACGCGAGTTCGTCGCCGAGATCGCCGATCTGGTGCCGTCGGAGCCGCTGGCAGCTGTGCTCGCGGACTTCGACTCCTGGTCGCAGCGGCCCAGCGAACTGTGCCGCGTGGTGCTGATCGAACTGCTGGCCTGGCAGTTCGCCAGCCCGGTCCGGTGGATCGAAACCCAGGATCTGCTGTTCGGCGAGCTCGGTGTGGAGCGGTTCGTGGAGGTCGGCCTGGGTGCCACTCCGACCGTGGCCAACCTGGCGAGCCAGACGCTGAAACTGCCCGATTTCACCACCGCCACCGTGGAAGTCCTCAATATCGAGCGTGAGGCGGCGGTCGTGTACTCGACCGATACCGATCCGGCGCCCGTGGACGAGCCGGTCGAGGAGGTCGCCGAGGCGCCCGCCGCGGCTGCTGCCCCGGCTGCCGCACCTGCCGCCCCCGCGCCGGCGGCCACCGGTGGACCGCGGCCGGACGATATCGCCTTCACCGCGGCGGATGCGACCAGGGTGCTGATCGCGCTGTGGACCAAACTCCGCCTCGACCAGATCGGCCCCGTCGACACCATCGAGGGTCTGTGCGACGGTGTGTCCTCACGTCGTAACCAGCTGCTGGTCGACCTGGGCTCCGAGCTGTCGCTCGGTGCGATCGACGGCGCCGCCGACGCCGATATGGGTGCGCTCTCCGCGACCGTCGAACGGCTGGCCCGCACCTACAAGCCGTTCGGCTCGGTGCTCAGCGATGCCATCGGCGATCACCTCCGCAAGGTGTTCGGGCCGTCCGGTAAACGTCCGGCCGCGATCGCCGAACGCGTGAAGAAGGTCTGGGAACTCGGTGACGGCTGGGCCAGCCATATCACCGCCGAGGTTTCGCTGGGGACCCGCGAAGGCGCCAGTGTGCGCGGCGGTGACCTGGGCGGTCTCGTTTCCGGGACGCTCAGCGACGGTGCGTCCGTGGACGCCGCCGTCGACGCGGCCGTCCAGGCCGTGGCGGCACGCCGCGGGGTCTCTGTCGCGCTGCCCGCGGCCGGTGGATCCGCCGGCGGCACCGTGGACGCCGCCGCGCTCGGCGAATTCACCGAACAGATCACCGGTAAGGACGGTGTGCTGGCCTCGGCCGCCCGCCTGGTGCTGGAGCAGCTCGGCCTGGACGAGCAGGTCTCCGCGGTGGAAACCACCGAAGACGGCCTGGTCGATCTGGTTTCGGCGGAACTGGGGTCGGACTGGCCGCGACTGGTCGCCCCGGCCTTCGACGCCCGCAAGGCGGTGCTCATCGACGACCGGTGGGCCACTGCCCGCGAAGACCTGGCCCGGTTGTGGCCGGGGGACGACGCGGAAACCGCGCAGCAGCCGGTGGACGGATTCCGCGGTGCCGGTGAAGCCGTTGCCGCGCAAGCCGACTGGTGGCGGCAGCGGGCCGTGCACGAGGCCCGTTCGGTACTGGCCGGCCACTACGAGCGGATCGCCACCGCGGCCCGGGACGAGGCCGGCGCGGGCGAATGGACCGGCGAGATCGCCGTGGTCACCGGCGCCAGCAAGGGTTCCATCGCCGCCGCGGCGGCCGGTCGCCTGCTCGGCGGCGGCGCGACCGTGATCGTCACGACCTCCCGCCTCGACGACCACCGGCTCGGTTTCTACCGCGACCTCTACCGCGCGAACGCCCGCCAGGGCGCGGCTCTGTGGGTGGTCCCGGCGAATATGGCCTCCTACACCGATATCGACGCACTGATCGACTGGGTCGGCACCGAACAGGTCGACAATGCCGGTGGCGCGAAGGTCAAAACCAAGGACGCGTTCACCCCGACTCTGCTGCTGCCGTTCGCGGCGCCGCGGGTGGCCGGTGACCTCTCCGATGCCGGCGCGCGCGCCGAAATGGAGATGCGGGTCCTGCTGTGGTCGGTCGAGCGGCTGATCGGTGGGCTGTCCAAGCTGGGCGCCGATCACGATGTCGACGCGAAACTGCATGTGGTGCTGCCCGGTTCGCCCAACCGTGGCCTGTTCGGTGGCGACGGTGCCTATGGTGAGGCCAAGGCCGCACTCGATGCCGTGGTCGCGAAATGGCGGGCGGAGAAGACCTGGGCGGCCCGGGTCACCCTGGTGCATGCGCTGATCGGCTGGGTCCGCGGTACCGGGCTGATGGGCCATAACGACCCCATGGTCGAGGCCGTGGAAAAGGCCGGTGTGCGGACCTGGTCGACGGGCGAGATTGCCGACGAACTGCTGAAATGGGCCACCGGCGAGGCGCGTTCGGTGACCGAATCGGGTCCGCAGCAGATCGACCTCACCGGTGGGCTGGCCGAGGCGAAGCTCGATCTGCCCGAACTGGCACGGCAGGCGCAGGAGGCCGCGGATGCCGAGGCGGGTGAGGTGACCGAGGAATCGGACGCCTTGCGGATATCCGCGCTGCCCGCACCGCCGACCCTGACCTCCGCGCTGCCGGTTCCCGAATGGGGCACGGTGACCACCGATCTCACCGATATGGTCGTGATCGTCGGCGCCGGCGAACTCGGACCCTACGGTTCCGCGCGCACCCGCTTCGAGATGGAGGTCTCCGACGAACTGTCGGCGGCCGGCGTCCTGGAGCTGGCCTGGACGACCGGCATGGTGGTCTGGGAGAACGAGCCGAAACCGGGCTGGTACGACACCGAATCCGGTGACTACGTACCGGAGGCCGAACTGGCCGAGCGGTATCACGATGCCGTCGTCGAACGCTGTGGAATCCGGCGGTACGCCGACGACGCCGCCATGGTCGACAACAGCAGCCCGCTGATGACCTCGGTGTTCCTCGACCAGGATCTGTCGTTCACCGTCGGCAGCGAAGCCGAGGCGCGGGCATTCCATGAGGCCGCGCCGGAGCATACGGTGATCACCCCGATCGCCGGCTCCGGTGACTGGACGGTGACCCGTAAGGCAGGCACCGAGATCCGGGTGCCGCGGCGCGCGAAACTCTCGCGCACCGTCGGTGGCCAGATCCCGACCGGCTGGGATCCCACGGTGTGGGGTATCTCCGCCGATATGGCGTCCTCGATCGACCGGGTCGCCCTGTGGAATATCGCCTGCACCGTCGACGCGTTCGTCGGGTCCGGCTTCGATCCGTCCGAACTGATGAGCTGGGTGCATCCCAGCCTGGTGGCCAACACCCAGGGCACCGGTATGGGCGGGATGTCCTCGATGCGCTCGCTCTACATCGACAATCTGCTCGGCGAACCGCGGCCGAACGATATCCTGCAGGAAGCGCTGCCGAATGTGGCGCTGGCGCACGTGGTGCAGTCCTATGTGGGCAGTTACGGCGCCATGGTGCATCCGGTGGCGGCGTGCGCCACGGCCGCGGTATCGGTCGAAGAGGGCGTCGACAAGATCAAGCTCGGTAAGGCCGAGGTGGTCGTGGCCGGTGGTTTCGACGATCTCGGTATCGAGGGCATCGTCGGGTTCGGTGATATGTCCGCGACTGCGGATTCGGCGGCCATGAGCGCCAAGGGCATCAGCGACCGCTACTTCTCCCGCGCCAACGACCGCCGCCGCGGCGGGTTCGTGGAATCGCAGGGCGGTGGCACGGTACTGCTGGCCCGCGGTGATGTCGCACTCGAAATGGGTCTGCCGGTGCTCGGTGTGGTGGCCTACGCGCAGTCCTTCGCCGACGGCGTGCACACCTCCATTCCGGCGCCCGGACTCGGCGCGCTCGGTGCGGGCCGGGGCGGGCGGGAATCCCGTTTCGCCGCCGAACTGCGCAAACTCGGTGTCGGCCCGGACGATATCGCGGTGATCTCCAAGCACGACACCTCCACAGCGGCCAACGATCCCAACGAATCCGAACTGCACGAGCGGCTGGCCGCGGCGATCGGCCGCTCCGACGGCGCCCCGCTGTTCGTGGTCTCGCAGAAGAGCCTCACCGGGCACGCCAAGGGCGGTGCGGCCGCCTTCCAGCTCATCGGCCTGTGCCAGGTGCTGGAAAACGGTGTGCTGCCGCCCAACCGCAGCCTCGACTGTGTGGACGACAAGATGCGCGAATACTCGCATCTGGTGTGGTTGCGCGAGGCGCTGCGGTTCGGCGACCGGTTCCCGCTCAAGGCCGGCCTGGTGACCTCGCTCGGCTTCGGGCATGTCTCCGGCCTGCTCGCGGTGGTGCATCCGCAGGCGTTCGTGCAGGCGATCGAACCGGCCCGGCGCGACGAGTACCAGCGCCGGGCGCAGGAACGGCAGCTGGCCGGCCGCCAGCGCATCGTCGAGGCGATGTGCGGCGGGGCCGCGCTCTACGAGCGGCCGGCCGACCGGCGGTTCGGTGGCGACGGCACCCCGGCCGCACAGGTTCGCGGCCTGGAAGCCGAGATGCTGCTGTCCGAGACCGCTCGACTCGGGGACGGGATCTACCAGGTCGACGGCGCCGGTTGCGAGACCGGCCGGTTCGTCGGCGGCGATACCGATGCCGCCGCGGCCGGTACCCCGTAGGCTGCGCCACTGTGACGATCCTCGGAATCGGCTTGGACTTGGTAACCATCTCCGAGTTCACCGAACAACTGGAACGGGCCGGAACCACCATGCTCCGGGAAAGTTTCACCGCCGGTGAGCGGCGTTACTGCCAGAGCAAGGCCACCGACCCGGCCCGCAGTTACGCGGCGCGGTGGGCGGCGAAGGAGGCCGTGCTCAAAGCCTGGGCCTCCTCCCGCTTCGCCCGCCGCCCGCAGATCGGCGACAACCCGTACCCGCTGATCGAAGTGGTGAACGACGCCTGGGGCAGGCCGAGCATCAAACTGCACGGCCTGGCCGCGGAATTCCTGCCACGGGTGCGGGTACACCTATCGCTCACCCACGACGGGGACACGGCGGCCGCCATGGTGGTGCTGGAGGACCCGGGTGAGCTGGCCGACCTGATCGAAGGCCGCTCGCCGGAGAACTGAGCGCCGTCACCGGAACAACGAAAGGCCCGGAGTGTCCGTCACTCCGGGCCTTTCGTGTCGGCGGTCGACCGCTGGAGAGCGCCGGTCCGCGGGCGGGCCGAATACGTCGAGTGCGGGTGATTCAGCCCTGACTGGCGGTGCGGGATTCTTTCTCCGCGACCAAAAGATAGGCGACCATCAGCCGTTTGAGTTCGGCGACCGCGTCGGCATGGCTCTGTTCGTCCTGTACCGAGAAATTCATCATCGAATACACCACGTGCACCAGCACCTCGGCCATCATGGTGCGCCGGGCGCGGGGAGTGCGCGGGGTGAGCGGCCGCAGCATCTGCGAGACGACCTCGGCGAATTCCTTTTCGTGGATGGCGCCGGTGGCCCGGGTGGACGGGGTGGACTGCATGGCCAGCCACACCTCGCGGCGGGACGGGTCGGTCATCCACAGGCTCGCCAGATGATCGACGAACTGGTTCATATGCCGCAACCAGTCCAGCGACGGGATCTCGCCGTGGAAATCGGCCAGTTCCTGCGATACCGCGACCAGGTCCTGCCGGTTCAGTTCGCAGACGATGACGTACTTGTTGGCGAAGAACTGGTACAGCGTTCCGATCGGCACTTCGGCCCGGGCGGCGACCTCTTCACAGGTGAACGATTCGAAACCCACCTCGACCAGAAGTTCCCGGGATGACTGCAGCAGCGCGTCGAACTTCCGCTTACTGCGCTCCTGGGTCGGACGCCGCCGCGGCATGAGTTCCTGCGGATCGTCCTGCAGTTCCAATTCCAGCGCAGGGTCCGGACGCCGTTTCACTGTGGCCTCCGTACGTACGTTCACATGTCCCAGGCTAGCGGTAGGTCGAAGGTGGTGGTGGGAGAGTACGGAATGTGACGGCGAGTCTGTCATGTCTCACCACCGGCACACCACCGATCCGGGGCCCGCAACACGCCTCGCGGGCGCCGGATCGGCCGGGAGTCCGGCTCAGTTGCGGGTCTTGCGGTGGAAGAGAACCAGGGCGATGCCGTAGCACACCACGGCGATGGAGCCCCACCAGACGACCGCGAGTACCGCGCTGTTGCCGATCGGGGTCCCGACGAGCAGGCCGCGCAGGGTTTCGATGACCGGTGTCACCGGCTGGTGTTCGGCGAAACCGCGCAGCCAGTCCGGCATGGTCTCCGGCGGAACGAAGGCGCTGCTGACGTAGGGAATGAACATCGCGAAGATGGTGAATCCGTTGGCGGCCTCCGGACTACTGGCGAGCAACCCGAAGCACGCCGACATCCAGGAGAGCGCCACCACCACCAGTGCCAGGAGTGCCGCGGCGGCGAGCCAGCGCAGCGGATCGGCGGTCGGCCGGAAACCGATGGCCAGGGCGACGATCACCACCACCGCGGTGGCCAGGATATTGCGCAGCAGACTTTCGGTGATGTGTCCGGTGAGGAACGACGAGCGGCTGATCGCCATGGTGCGGAAGCGGTCGACGATACCTTCGGCGATATCGACCGAAACACTGATCGCCGTGGTCGAGGCGCCGAAACAGGCGCACATCAGCACGATCCCGGGCACCACGTAATCGACGAAGGCGCCGCCGACATCCATCGCCCCGCCGAAGACGTAGACGAACATGAGCAGGATCATGATCGGCAGCGCGAGGGTGCTGATCAGCGCGTCGGGACTGCGCATCGTATGACGGAGATTGCGGGCCGTCATTGTTGCCGCATCCTGTGCGGCGTGGGTGAGGGTGGTCACGTCAGTGGCTTTCTGTGAGTGGGAAAGCGCGCGGGTCGCTATGCGGCCGGTACGGCTTCGGCGGGACGGCTGGTCAGTGCGAAGAAGACATCGTCGAGATCCGGGGTGTGCACGCTGAGCCGTTCGACGGTGATATCGAGTGCGGCGAACTCGTCCAGCAGATGTTTGAGATGGGTGACCTGCCCGTCGGACGGGACCTGCAGGGTGAGTTCGTCCGGATCGGTTTCCGGGAAACCGGTCACGCGCGCCGCGGCGGCCAGGTTCGCGCGGTCGGCGAAGCGGAAGACGATATGGCCGCCGGGGGTGAGTTGTTTGAGTTCGGCCGGGGTTCCGTCCGCGACGATGCGGCCGTCGTACAGGACCGCGATCCGGTCGGCCAGTTGATCGGCTTCCTCCAGGTACTGGGTGGTGAGGAAAACCGTCACGCCGTCGTCGACCAGTTCCCGGATGACCTGCCAGAGTTCGCGGCGGCTACGCGGGTCCAGCCCCGTGGTGGGTTCGTCGAGGAAGACCACCTCCGGGCGCCCCATCAGGCTCATGGCGAGGTCGAGGCGGCGGCGCATACCGCCGGAGTAGGTGCTCGCGGGCCGTCCGGCGGCTGCCACGAGATCGAAGCGTTCCACGAGCTCGGTGGTGCGCCGGCGGACTTCCGACCGGCTCAGATGCAGTAGCCGGCCGACCATGTGCAGGTTCTCGGTGCCGGTGAGCACTTTGTCCAGTGCGGCGTACTGGCCGGTGACGCCGATGGCGGCTCGGACTCGGTCCGGTTCGTGCGCTACGTCGTATCCGGCGACCCGGGCGGTTCCGTCGTCCGGACCGGTCAGGGTCGCCAGGATGCGCACCATCGTGGTTTTCCCGGCGCCGTTGGGGCCGAGGAGGGAGAACACCGTTCCGGGCGCGATATCGAGGTCGATACCGGCGAGGACCCGGTGGTCGCCGAAGGATTTGCCGAGGCCGGCGAGGGAAATGGCAGGTGGGGCGGTCATAGTGGGCTCCGTTCGTAGAACTGTATGCCGGATAAACTGTATATGGCATATATTCTGATTAGAGAGTACACAGTTTGAAGCGGGGCGCAAGGACGGCGGGGAACGCGGTGGTAGGAAGGGGAGGGCGCCAGAGGGCCGGCCGCTGTCCGGCCGGCCTGCCGACCACCGCGAACCCGGTCGCGGAAACCGACGGAAGGAATCCAGATCGATGCCGAGCGCAGCGGACAATGGACCGGCCACGGCCGTCCCCGAAGGGACAGCGGCCGCGGCGGATACCGAACGGCCGCTCCCGAAATCGATCGAGCTCATGTGGGGCCTGGCGCCGGCCGGAACTCGGGGGCCCCGTCGCGGGCTGAGCCTGGAGCAGATCGTGGACGCCGCGATCGAACTCGCCGACGAGGAGGGGTTCGCCGCACTGTCGATGAACAAGGTCGCCGAGCGCCTCGGGTTCACCGCGATGTCGCTGTACCGCTATGTCGACAGCAAAGCCACCCTGGTGGAGATTGCACTGGACCGGGTGCTGGGGACACCTCCGGAGACTGCGCCCGGCACCCCGTGGCGGGCGGTGCTACACGAATGGGCGTGGGCGGAGTACCGGCTGATCGCCAAGCATGCGGGCTGGCTCAGTGTGCGGATGACGGCACCGCCGCTGGGACCGAACAACATGGCATGGCTGGAGGCGGGCCTGTCGGCGCTCGGGCAGACGCGGGTGCCGGAACCGATCAAATTGCAGCTGGTGGTGAACCTGACGCTGTTTGTGATCGGCCGGGCCCGTTTGGTCGCCGAAATCGACCCGGGTAACCCGGAATCCGAGGGTGATTGGGACATTCTCGAACGCGTGATCGACCCCGAACGTTTCCCCGCCGTCACGGCCGTCGTGCGAGCTCAGGCATTCGAACAGGACGGAGAAAACTGGGAGGATCTGTTCTTCGAACGCAGTCTGGAGCTGCTGCTCGACGGCTACGAGCGCCTGGTCGAGTCCTACGACTGATCGCCCGGGAACACGTCCCCGCCGGATCGCCCTCATCGATGAACCGAAAGCAAGCGCGATCCGGTCCGGGCTGGGCACCGGTTTCGCGGCGTCCTGGATGCGGCAGCCTCCGGCGGGTTCGATCGAACGCACGGTCGTCGCAAGGTCGGTGCTGCCCGATGCGGACCCGGCCGTGACGGGTCGGCGGCGGGCGCTCACTGCCGGCGCCGGATGGGCGCCGGCGGATGCTGCGCCGTGTCCGCGGCTACACCGAAAGGTCGCGGCGTAGTTTGGCGACGTGGCCCGTGGCACGCACGTTGTACTGGGCGACTTCGATTCTGCCTTCGGCGTCGACGAGGAAGGTCGACCGGATGACGCCGGTCACCTTCTTGCCGTACATGGTCTTCTCGCCGAACGCGCCCCATTCGGTGAGGACCTTGCGTTCGGGATCGGACAGCAGCGGAAAGTTGAGCCGTTCGGCATCCCGGAATTTGGCGAGTTTGGCCGGTTTGTCGGGGGAGATCCCGATCACCGCCAGGCCTGCTTCGTTCAATTCACCGAGATTGTCCCGGAAATCGCACGCCTGCTTGGTGCAGCCGGGCGTGCTCGCAGCGGGGTAGAAATACACCACGACTTTGCGGCCGCGGTAATCGGCCAGCGATACCTCGTTGCCGTCCGCGTCGAGAAGAGTGAAATCGGGTGCCGGATCGCCCGGGGAGAGTCGATGGTTTTCGGTCACACTCGCACCGTAACCGAACCCTGTGACTCGCGGACCCGGACTCGGTGGGCGTCGAGCGGACAGCGGTCGCGGTGACCCCGGATACACTCGTGCGCGAACCCTGGCGCGCCGCGGTGACAAACCGCGACCCAGGGGTGATCATCGGCCGCCGGTGGACGCGGCAGACCAGGTACAGGAGGCGTGAAGGTGGCAAAGGAAACCGAGCGGATCGAACAGGAGATCGAGGCCGCGCGGGAGCGGTTGGCCGGCACCCTGGACGAGATCGCGGTGCGGGCCGATCCGCAGCGGATCGCCGAGGGCACCAAACAGCTGGCGCTGGCCAAGATGAGCGAGCCCAAGGTGAAGTACAGCCTGATCGGTGCGGGCGTGCTGCTCGCGGGTGCGGTGCTGTTCAAGATCCTGCGCTGAACACCGCAGACGACAACGCCCGGTGACGGAAAACTCCGTCACCGGGCGTTTGTGCGCAGTGGGATCGAATCAGACGGTGGGGCAAGCGAACCCGTCGCCGTCCGGATCCAGGTGCGGGGCGAACCCGGGCTCACCGCGGAAGATCGGCGCCCGACCCGCGGCGCGCGCTTCGTCACAGTTCTTGAAGGCGCCACCGGCGGAACCGGTCTGCGCCAGCTGCGCCGAACCGGTGGCACCGAGCAGGGCGTCCACCGTAGAGGAGCCGGTGCCCGCCAACGGAGGGAGGGCCTGTGCGGAACCGGCGCCCACAACGGGAGCGGCCAGGAGAGTCAGCCCCGCGGCGGCGGCGCTGACATAGAGCTGGCGTACGTTCATGAATTCCTCTATGTCTGCTGGGGGGGGTGGATCATGCGTCCGAACGGAGAACGCGCGGCTACCACTGTTGTGAGGCCCGCCTCGATTGTCAACTCGTATGGCCTGGATAAGACATGGAGAAATCGCGGCCGGGGCTGGGTACTCCCCGGTTGCCGCGACGAGGTGCGCCGCGGTCGCGAAGCCCGCCCGAACAGCGGCGGAATTCGCTGGAGACCACACATTGTGATAGGGATGCATGCTATGTCCGAGGCTCGCTCTTCGCTGCTGTCAATCGATCCCCACAGGGCCCGGCGGATAAGTCGATAGGTCGGAGAGAGCAGTTGTTGCGAATCAAAGACCGTGACGCAGCCGAGCCATCTCCGGCAGCGCAGCCCGGTACCCCCGCCCGTTCGGCCGATTACCGGCTCGACCTCGATGGTCTCCGCGGTATCGCGATCGCCCTGGTAGTCGCCTTCCACGTCTGGTACGGCAAGGTTTCCGGCGGCGTCGATATCTTCCTGGTCCTGTCCGGGTTCTTCTTCACCGGAATGTTGCTGCGGCGGGTGGAACGCACCGGCGTGGTCGACGCGCGGCAGGTCGCCACGCGTACGGCACGGCGGCTGCTGCCCGCCCTCATGGTCGTGCTCGCCGCGGTGGGCGTCGCCACCATTGCGACCAAGCCGTACTCGACCTGGGGCGATATGTCGGGGCAGACGATGGCCTCGGCCCTCTACTACCAGAATTGGTACCTCGCGCAGGCTGCGGAGAGTTATCTGGCCGCCGATCCCTCGGTGAGTCCGCTGCAGCATCTGTGGTCGATGGCGGTCCAGGGACAGTTCTATGTGGCCATTGTTGTGCTGCTGGGACTGGTCGCGTGGGTGTGCCGGCGCTTCGGCTCGCCGGGTGCGGTGCGGCCCGCGATCGTGGCGCTGTCTGTGCTGCTGGGTGCCGCCTCGTTCGTCTACGCCACCGTCTGGATGACGGTGTCGCAGGAGTGGACCTATTACGACAGCGCCGCCCGCGCCTGGGAGTTGCTGACCGGCGCCCTGCTGGCCGCGGCGCTACCGTGGCTGCGGCTCGGGGCCGGCCGGATCGGGCGGTCCCTGGCGGCCTTGCTCGCGGTCGGTGGCCTCGTCGCCGTGCTGGTTTGCGGTCTGCTGTTCGACGGCGCCCGCCAGTTCCCGGGGCCGGCCGCATTGTTCCCGGTCGGCGCCGCGGTCGCGTTGATCATCGCCGGGATCCGCACGGAGAGCGGGCAGCAGCCGATCGTCAACCGGCTGCTCGCGACCCGGCCGATGGTCGAACTCGGCGCCATCGCGTATTCCCTGTATCTGTGGCACTGGCCACTGCTCATCTACTACCTGGTGCAGGCCGGGAAACCGCATGCGGGACTAGACGGCGGGCTGCTGGTCATCGGGGCCTCGCTGATTCTCGCCGTGATCACCAACAAGTTCATCGAGGAACCACTACGAGTGCGTTCGGGCGCAACTGTGACGACCCCGGTCTGGCGGCGCCGTGTCCCCGGTGTCGCAGTGAGCCTGGTCGGGGTGTTGGTCCTGGGCGCTTGCGTTTCCTGGCAGGTAGTGGTCGCCCGGACTCCTTCCCAGCCGGTCGAGGCGCTACCGGTGAACGAATATCCGGGTGCCGAGGCATTGTTCGCCGGTGCCGAGGTGCCGGTGGCGAAGCTGCGGCCCTCGATCCTGGAGGCCTCCAACGACCTCCCGGCACCCACCCGCGACGGCTGTATCTCCGACTGGTTCAACAAAGAAGTGACGACCTGCACCTACGGGGATCCCAACGGTTCACGCACCATCGCCATGGTCGGAAATTCCCATGCCGAGCATTGGATGCCCGCCATGGACGCACTGGCGAAAGTCCACGACATCAAAGTGGTCGTGTACCTGAAGATGGGCTGTTCGCTCAATATCCGCGACGACGCCCAATACCGAGGTCTGGATATCTCCGATTGCCGTGATTGGTCCCGCGCGGTGGTCGACATCCTGGCCGCCGATCCGCCGGACTGGGTCTTCACCACTGCCACGGCCCCGATCTGGCCCAGCGGAGGCGACGCGGTACCTGCCGAATACCTCGATGTGTGGGCGGCGCTGGCCGAACGCAACCTGAACGTGCTCGCCATCCGTGACACGCCCTGGCTGCGCAGCCCGACCGGAGTGCGCTACAGCGCCGTGGACTGCCTGGCCGCCGGTGGGGACAGCGCGACCTGCGGTATGTCGCGTACGGCGGCGCTGGCACCGGTGAATCCCGCCCTGATCCATGCGGCGGCGTTCCCGAATATGCGCCTGCTGGATCTCACCGATTCGGTATGCGGACCGGAGATCTGCCGGGTGGTCGAAGGCAACGTGCTGGTGTACCACGACGAACACCATCTCAGCGCCAGCTATGCACGCACCCTCGCCCCGGAACTGGAACGGCAGATAGGTATCGCCACCGGCTGGTGGTGAGGTGCGCTCACCGGCTGGGGTAGATACATCCACCGGCTGGGCGTGAGGTGCGCCGGCCGGCTGGTGTGCGGGACATCCACGAACCGGTGGTGAGCAACAGACAAGCCCCCGATAAGCCCCTCACCACGGGGTTATCGGCGGCTTCACCCACAGGAGCTTCTCCTCACGGTGGGGTCGTCGCGCGGCCGGGTGGTCGGGGTTACGTTCGGCCCAGGCCGCCTTCTCGTCCAGGAGCCCGGCCACCGACCGCCAGGTCTCCGCGGTGCTGGGCGGGTTGACCCCCGCCGCGCGCGCCAGCTTGCGCCGCACCGGGTCGGGCAGTTCGAGTAGTTCGGAACCGGTGATCGCCCGGTCCCACAGATATCCGGCCAGCTGCCGCGATTTGGCGGCCCGGCCGGCCTCCGCGGCCGGAGAATGCGCGTAATCGGCCATACACAAGTGTAAGTGGGCTTCGGAGAGCACTGCGCAGTGCCGCGTTGGACAGCGCTGCGCGGTGCCTGGACAGCACTGCGCGGTGCCGCGTTTTCACACGACACCGCGCACCCACGCCATTGTGGGGTTCCCCCTGGCCACGCTCGCGGACAGTGGTACGCGCCGTTGCGTCCACGATGTGCCCACACCGATGACCAAGCTGTAGTTGTGCCCCCCGCGACCGCCCGTCGTAACCAACGGTGGTCCCGCGTTCAACAGGCTCTCGCCGAACCCCAACGCAACCAACGGCGGCACCTAGTTCAACAAGGCCCCTCCCCGAACCCCGACGCAACCGCGGTGGTGCCGAGTCCAGCAAGGCCCTTCCCCGAAACCCCGACGCAACCAACGGTGCTGCCGAGTTCAGCGAGGCCCTGAGAGGTTTTGGCCCGTCCCTGCTGTCAGTGCTCGATGCGATGCGGCGCAGCCGCGAGCATCGAGTGCTGACAGCAGGGACCAAGGGGGGCCAAAACCCCGCGCCGACGGAGTCGGCGCCAATAACTCAGTACGCGCTGTTGACGTTGTCCATCGAGCCGTACTTGTGGGCGGCGTAGTTGCAGGCCGCCACGATGTTCGAGACCGGGTTCCAGACGTCGAACGGGGTGCCGGCTACGTGGTACGCGGCGAAGGTGGGGTCGATCACCTGGAGCAGGCCCTTGGAGGGGATGCCCGCGATGGCGTTCGAGTCCCAGAGGTTGATGGCGCCGGGGTTACCCGAGGATTCGCGCAGGATGTTGCGCTGGATGCCTTCGTAGCTGCCCGGGATGCCGTTCGCGTGCATGACGTCGAGGGCCTGGCGGATCCAGCCGTCGAGGTTGTTGGGGTAGACCGGGGCGGGAGCCGGTGCCGGTGCGGGGGCGGGCGCCGGGGCCGGCGCGGGAGCCGGGGCGGGTGCGGGAGCCGGGGCCGGTGCGGCGGCGGCAGGCTCCACCTTCGGTGCGGGGGCTGCTGCTGCGACCTCGGCCACGGCAGGCTTCTGCTCGGCGACCATCGCGACCTTGGTGGGCGCGCTGTTGTCGGCCATGGAGACCGCGGAGGACGCGGTGACGGCGACGACACCGGCAGTGGCGAGCACAAAGCCCATCGCTTCGCGTTTGGTGCGACGGCGCAGGCTGGAGAAACGGTGGTTGTACATGAGCGGATTCGGTCCTTGATCGGTCTCGGGATCCGGCCCGGTTCGGGCAGCACGGATCTTCGGTGGCGACCGGTGGGTCGCGACCTGAAAACATGACTGTGCTGTTGTCGGGTTTTGTTGTGTGACACCGAACGCAGGCCGGTTCGGGTCCGGAAGGCGCATCCGCGGTGCCGGGTGGTTTCCCGGGCCGCCGCGCCGGCGGATCTCCACCTCCCGGTGGAGTAGAGTGGTTCGGGTTCGGCCGTCGCCATACCGTGTCGGTATTCATCTACGGCGCTGTGCCGGGCTGGTCCGGCCGGTTGTTTCCAACCCGGCGTTCACAATCTCGCGGAGCAGTCGAACCTCAGGTCGTTTCCGACCGGATCTCAGAATGGTCACGGCAGGTGAACAGCAGGTGAACGGAACCTGAGAAAAAAACGAGGCCGATCTTGAACGGTGAAATGAACGTGTTCCGGTATCGCCTCGACCTGGGGGAATGTCTTTAAACGTCATGTGGTGCACGACACAAAACTTTTGCCGGTACACCCTGGATTCAGGTTCTCGTGACGGTTCCGTAATGGGAAAACCGGCGGATCCGCCGGCGCCGAACCGTGCATCTCGGCAGGTGTACGGCCGTTTCTCGCCCGGGCGGGGGCCGGGGGGTGGTCATCGCCGCGTACGCAATGGTGTGATGAGGTCCGGCAGGCCCCGCGCCGCGCCGGGGTCCGGATGGATATCGGAAAGAGAGCCCGCGATGGACTCGACGACGAGTTACCCGCAGTTGTTCAGCCCGCTCCAACTGGGCGGCACCACACTGCGGAACAGGGTGGTCATGGGATCGATGCATACCGGCCTGGAGGACCGGGCCTGGGATGTGAACCGCCTGGCCGCCTACTTCGCCGAACGGGCACGCGGCGGGGTCGGGCTGATCATCACCGGCGGCTACGCTCCCAATCGCACCGGATGGCTGCTGCCGTTCGGCGCGAAGCTGACCAGCCGCACCGAGGCCTATCGGCACCGCGCCGTCACCCGCGCCGTGCACGACGCCGGCGCGAAGATCGCACTGCAGATCCTGCACGCGGGGCGCTACGCCTATGTGCCGGGCAGCGTTTCCGCCTCCTCGATCAAGGCGCCGATCAACCCGTTCCGGCCGCGCGCGCTCTCGGACCGCGGGGTCCGGCGCACCATCGACGATTATGTGCGCTGCGCCGAACTGGCTCGATTCGCCGGTTACGACGGGGTCGAAATCATGGGCGGCGAAGGCTATTTCATCAACCAGTTCCTTGCGCCGCGGACCAACCACCGCACCGATCGCTGGGGTGGGTCTGCGGTGAACCGGCGCCGGCTGGCCGTGGAGATCGTGCGCCGGACCCGTGCCGCCGTCGGCCCGGATTTCCTGATCATCTTCCGGTTGTCGATGGCCGAACTCGTCGAGAACGGCCAGAATTTCACCGAAATCGTCGAGCTGGCACAGGAACTCGAGGCGGCGGGGGTCAGTGTCCTCAACACCGATATCGGCTGGCACGAGGCACGGGTGCCGACCATCGTCACCTCGGTGCCGCGGGCGGCCTTCGTCGAATTCACCGCCAAGATCACCGCGGCGGTGGATATCCCGGTGTGCGCGTCGAACCGGATCAATATGCCCGAAATCGCCGAGGAGATCCTGACCCGCGGCGATGCCCAGCTGATCTCCATGGCCCGGCCGCTGCTGGCCGATCCGGAATGGGCGAACAAGGCGGCAGCGGGCCGGGGCGACGAGATCAATACCTGTATCGCCTGCAACCAGGCCTGCCTCGATCACGCTTTCCAGCGCAAGACGGTGTCCTGTCTGCTCAACCCGCGGGCCGGCCACGAAACCGAACTCGTGCTGGCGCCCACCCGGCGCGCGAAACATATCGCGGTGGTGGGTGCCGGGCCGGCGGGCCTGTCGGCCGCGGTGAACCTGGCCGAGCGCGGGCACCGGGTCGAGTTGTTCGAAGCGCTGGACCGGATCGGGGGACAGTTCGATATCGCCCGGCGTATCCCCGGCAAAGAGGAATTCGACGAATCCATTCGCTATTTCACCCGCCGGCTGGAGGTGACCGGGGTGCGGGTGCACCTGAACACGAAGGTCACCGCCGCCGCATTGCGCACCGGCGGGTACGACGAGGTGGTGCTGGCCACAGGGGTCCGGCCGCGGCTTCCCGATATCCCGGGAATCGACCATCCGATGGTCCTGTCCTACGCGGAACTGGTTCGTGAGCAGAAACCGGTCGGGGCGCGGGTCGCCGTGATCGGGGCGGGCGGAATCGGATTCGATGTGAGCGAATACCTCACCGTGGAAGGTCATCCCACGCTGAAACCGGACGAATGGAAACAGGAATGGGGGGTGGACACCGACGACGAGCAGCTGCGCGGTCAATTACGTGCCGCCCGGCCGGGGCCGGCGGCACGTGAGGTCGTTCTGCTGCAGCGCAAGGACACACCATTCGGCAAAGGGCTGGGTAAGACGACGGGCTGGGTACACCGGGCCGCGCTGAAAGCCAAAGGGGTGCAGCAGATCGGCGGCGTCAACTACGAGCGGATCGACGACGACGGGTTGCATATCAGCTTCGGTCCGCAGCGAGCGCGGCCCCGGGTGGTCCGGGTCGACAACGTGATCGTCTGCGCAGGCCAGGAATCGGTCCGTGACCTCGAATCCGACCTTGCCGCCGCCGCGATGACCGTACATGTGATCGGCGGGGCGCAGCTGGCCGCCGAACTGGATGCCAAACGCGCCATCGACCAGGGCACGAGATTGGCCGCCGTGCTCTAGGCGTATACCGCAGGTCGCCTCGAACCGGATCGCGAAATTCCCTTTTTCCGAAAGGGGTTGCGCGGTAAGGTCTCGTCCTTGTGTCCGGACGAGGTGGGGTGAGAGTGCTCGCTGCCGTGGCCGATCTCACGGGATCTGTGCCCGTCTACTGGCGTCTGCTCGTGGCCGGGTTCCGGCGGCAGTGGCACTACAAACTGGCGATGTTCGCCGGACTGTTCACCAACTCCGTATTCGGATTCGTTCGCGCCTCGGTGATGGTCGCGGCCGTCGGCGCCACCGGCGGGTTCGCCGGATATGACGCCGGTAGCATCGGCGCCTATGTCTGGATCTCGCAGGGTCTCCTCGGTAGCCTGCAGTTCTTGTCCGCGGAACACGAACTCGGCGAACGGATCCGCTCCGGGGATATCGTCGTCGATTTCCTGCGGCCCGTCGATGTCCAGCTGAGCAATCTCGCCACCGATCTCGGACGAGGCCTCTGCGCCTTGATCCCGCGCCTGGTGCCGAGCCTGCTCATCGGTTCGCTCACCTTCGGCCTGATGCTGCCCGGTACGCCGGCGTCCTATCTACTCGGTGCCCTGAGCCTCCTGCTGGGGATCGCGATTTCCTGCCTGGCTCTGTTCGCGTTGACCACGGTGGGTTTCTGGGTGGTGGAAACCCGCGGTATCCGAACCCTCTACCAGACCTGCGGGCCCTTTCTCGCGGGCCTCTTCGTTCCGGTGCACGTCTTCCCGGATTGGTTGAAGACATTCGCCAACGCGACGCCCTTCCCGTCGATGCTGCAGGTGCCGGTGGATGTGCTGTCCGGACGGGTCGTCGGCTGGGCCGCGGTGCAGGTGGTCGGAACGCAGATCTTCTGGCTGCTGGCCGTGGGCGCGCTGGGGCGTGTACTGCTGGCGGCGGGCAGGCAGAAGATGGAGGTCCAGGGTGGTTGAGACCGCACTGTCCGCCATACCGCGGCGGCCCGGCCCCGCCGGATCCCGCTGGGCGCCGTACGCCGCGGTGCTGAATTCGCGCATCCGGGCGCAGCGTTCGTACCGGCTGTCCTTCGCCGGCGAAATCCTGGCGGCGACGCTGCTGGGTCTCGTGGAATTCGCCGAGGTATGGCTGATCTTCCGGCAGGCAAAAGTGCTGGGCGGCCTGGATATGGATGCCGCGCTCCTGCTGTTCGGGCTCAGCAATCTCGCGTTCGCCTCGGCCCAGCTCGTCTGCGGTCATCTGGACAAGCTGCCCACCCTGATCCGGCTCGGGATGTTCGATATCTATCATCTGCGCCCGCAGCCGGTGCTGTTACAGCTGATCACCAGCGATTTCTCGCTGCGCCGGCTGGCACGGGGCGGTGTCGCCCTGATCGTGCTGGCAGCCGGGTTGGTGCGCAACGATATCGAATGGTCCGTGGGCACGGTGGTGCTGCTTGCGCTGACCGTCGTCAGCGGCGCAGTCCTGTTCGCGGGCCTGTTCGTGGTGGCCGCGGGCTGCCAGTTCTTCCTGATCGACGGCGCGGAGCTGACCAACAGCTTCACCTACGGCGGATCCTTCGCGGCAACCCAGCCCGCCTCGGTGTTCCCCACTCCACTGCGGATCCTGTTCTGCGTCGCGATACCGGTCGCCTTCACTGCCTACTTTCCGACGCTGGCCGTCCTGGGGCTACCGGGTCCGGACGGGCTACCGTCCTGGCTCGCCTGGTGCGTACCGCTGGCGGCGGGCTGGGCGTGGCTGCTGGCGGCGGTGATGTGGCGACTGGGCACCCGGCACTATCAGAGCGGCGGTGGATGAGATGGGAGATCGGTGATGGCCGGGGCGGATTCGATCATCGAAGTCGAGGAACTGACGCGAGAGTTCGTCAGGTACCGGCGCGACGGCACCTGGCGGCGGCCCAGGCGTGAGGTCGTCACGGCGGTGGACGCGATGAGCTTCCGGGTCGAACGGGGCGCGGCGGTCGGCTATATCGGTGCCAACGGGGCCGGGAAATCGACCACCATCAAGATGCTCGCCGGCATCCTCGTGCCCACTTCCGGCACGGTGCGCACCTGCGGGCTGGAACCGATCCGGCGGCGCCGGGAACTGGCCGGCCGGATCGGTGTGGTGTTCGGGCAGCGCTCTCAGCTGTGGTGGGACCTGCCGCTGCGCGAATCGTTCACGATCCTGGCCGCCATCCACCGCTTGGATCCCGTGGCCGGCCGGGCTCGTACCGCGGAACTGGTCGACCAACTGGAAATGGGGGACACCCTCGATACACCCGTCCGGCAGTTGTCGCTGGGGCAGCGGATGCGCGCCGAGATCGCGGCGGCGCTGCTGCATTCCCCGGAACTGATCGTGCTCGACGAGCCGACCATCGGCCTGGATGTCCTGTCCAAACAGCGGCTGCGCGAATTCCTGCGGGCCGAACGGCTCGAACGGGGCACCACACTATTGCTCACCACACACGATATGGGGGATATCGAGCGGCTCTGCGATCGCGTACTGGTGGTGGACCACGGGCGGCTCGCCTACGACGGGTCGCTGCCCGGCCTGGGCGCGATGGTGGGTGCACAGCGGGTTCTGATCGTCGATCTCACGATGCCGGCGCCGCCACTGCGCGATCTACCCGAGGTGCAGTTACTCGGCTGCGAAGCAGACGGAATGCGGCAGCGGCTCGCCTTCGACGCCGATACCACCACCGCCGCGCAGCTACTGGCCGAGGTCTCGGCTCGCGCCGAGGTTCGTGATCTGTCCATCGAAGAACCCGATATCGAGGACATCGTGCGGCGGCTGTACGAAACCGCTCGCTGAAACAGTCGAGGCGCCGGTCCCGGGGGACCGGCGCCTCGACGCTGCGGTACATGGATGGGGGACGGCTCTGCGGGTCACACTTCGCTACCCACTCCGCCCGAGTTCTCACATCTCCGCGTTGCCGGCCTTCCATTCCGGCCACGGGATGTTCCAGTCACCCAGACCGTCGACCCCGGACAGGGTGCCGCCCACCGTGTTCTTCACGATCGCGAGATCGCCGCGTTTGGCGTTGTTGAACACCCATTGGGCATCGGCCGGGCTCAGATTCAGACAACCGTGACTGGTGTTCGTATTGCCCTGGGCGCCCAGCGACCACGGCGCCGAATGGAAAAAGATCCCGCTGTAGGACATCCGGGTGGCCCACTCCACATCGGTGCGATAGCCGTCGGCCGAGTTCACCGCGACCCCGTACGTGGAGGAATCCATCACCATCTCCGCGTGCTTGTCGGCGATGATGTAGATGCCGTTGTCGGTGGGAGTGTCGGCCTTGCCCATGGATGTCGGCATCGTGCGGATGACCTGGCCGTTGCGCTCCACCGTCACCATCTTGGTGTTGTCGTCGGCGGTGAAGATCACCGCGTCACCCACCACGAAATGCGAGTGGATATCGTTCTGGCCGTACAGGCCGTTGCCGAGATCCTTGCCGTAGACGTTCACATCGATGTTCACCCGGGTGCCGGGCGCCCAGAAATGTTCGGGCCGCCACCGGACCTCGCGGCTGTTCACCCAGTAGAAGGCGCCCTCCACCGGCGGTTCGGTCCTGATGGTGATGGCGTCCTGCGCGGCCTTGCGGTCGGGGATGTTCTCGTCGAACTGGATCGCCACGGGCTGGCCGACCCCGACGACTTCGCCCTCACCGGGGGTGAGGTACGGCTTGGTGACATTGCCGGGCGCCGTGGTGGTGAAGCTCATACCGGCGGTGGCTGCGCCACCGAGGCCGATGGACCTGGCCTGCAGACGGTAGGTCTTGCTGTAGCCGAGGGCTTCGGTGGTCGCCCAGCTGCGGCCGTCTTCCGAAAGCTTCCCGGCCACCGGCTGGTTCTCCGGATTCAGCAGAGTCACATCGGTGAACAAACCGTCGCTGATCTCGAACTTCATCGGAGTCGCCGGAGAAACGCCGATATCGCCGTCCTTGACGGGAGCGACCAGTTTGGGCTTGATGAGTTCGGTGATGGGGTTGCGGTCGATGGCTACGGTGCCCTCCGCTGCCTCCGACGAAGAACATCCGGTCAACACCATCGCCAGTAAGGCGACCAGGACCATCGGTCCGAAAACCCAACCGATCGGCCTGCGCCGACCACCTATACGCATATCAACCCCGTTTCAAGTCCCGGCACACCCGCTACGCGCCGATGGCTTCGGATCCGACCGATTACTGCTCACCTCGACCCACCGCAGCGGCGGGATCGGTCGAGACCACGTCCAACATTCTGCCAGCCGTGCCGAAGTGATCCCAACCGTCGAGCATCGCTTCCGGCTCCGGTGGCCCACCTACACATAGGGTTCGGCCTGCCGTTTGTTACGGCGTCGTCCGGCTCACACCCGGCCGACTCGGTATCGATTTCACTTCTGCGGCCCGGGCCTGTTAATGTCTGTCCCGCACCGCACGACGGGGCATGCGCCATTAGCTCAATTGGCAGAGCAGCTGACTCTTAATCAGCGGGTTCGGGGTTCGAGTCCCTGATGGCGCACCACCACCACAATTTCCGAACCTCGAGTTCGACACTCGCCAATTTTCGGGCAAAGTCCCAGCTCCCGCTGTATGCGCCGACTGCCTGCCGAATTCCGTTGATCTTCCTTGCGCGCGGCCCTGCGTCCGCTCACCGGTGTTCCGGACGTACTTTCCGCGATCAGCCAAAACCACCACCGCCTCACCGCTGTTCGCCGTCGACAAACGTGCCTACCGATACAACGCGGATGTGGATTCCGCCACAAGGACACCGCGCCGGGCGTAACTGATTTGCATCACCTTCGATCCCGGAAGGTGGCCGGACGCTCGCTACTCGGAGCCCGGGTCGGGTTCGCCGGGATCCATTACTGTGCTCACCATGAGTGAGCCCGGCCCGGTGACGGTAGCGGAGCGTGACCACGCCGGTTCCCGGCTCGTATGCCCGGCGGGAGCAGTATGAGCACCGTGGCGGCCACGGCCGGGCGGGCGCGGGTGGCAGCCTGGGGCCTCTGGGACTGGGGATCGGCCGCCTTCAACGCCGTGATCGCCACGTTCGTTTTCGCCGTCTACCTCACCGATAGCGTGGGCGATGATCTGCCCGGCGATATCTCCGCCAGCGCATGGCTTGGCTGGGCGCTGGGGATCGCCGGTTTGCTGGTCGCCCTGACCGCGCCGGTCATCGGGCAGCGTTTCGACGCGACCGCGAATCGCAAACGTTCACTGGCGATCATGACCGCGGTCGTGGTCGGCCTGATGGCCGCCATGTTCTTCGTTCGTGACGAATATCACTACCTGTGGCTGGGGCTGGTGCTGCTGGCACTCGGCCATGTTTTCTTCGAGCTTTCGACCGTGCCCTACAACGCCATGCTGCGCCAGGTGTCCACACCGGCCACCGTCGGCCGGGTTTCCGGTTTCGGCTGGGCAATGGGGTACTTCGGTGGCATCGTCCTGCTGCTGATCTGCTACGTCGGTTTCATCTCCGGCGACGGCGACGAACGTGGCCTGCTGGGTGTCGGCACCGAGGACGGGCTGAACATCCGGCTGGTGGTGGTCTTGGCAGCGGTCTGGTTCGCGGTATTCGCGCTGCCGGTGTTCTTCGCCGTCCCGGAGGTGCCCCGCACCGGCGCCGACCCGGGTGCCGCCACGGCGGGATTCTTCGGCTCGTACCGGGTGCTGTGGCGCGATCTGCGCGAACTCTGGGCGCTGGACCGCCGGGTGATCTGGTTCCTGCTCGCCAGCGCGGTCTTCCGGGACGGGCTCGCCGGCGTTTTCGCCTTCGGGGCGGTCCTGGCTGTGCAGGTGTACGGGATCAGCGATTCCGATGTCCTGCTGTTCGGTATCGGTGCCAACGTCGTCGCTGCCCTGGGCGCGATCGTGGCCGGCCGGTTCGACGACTCGGTGGGACCGAAACGGGTGATTGTGGTCTCGCTGGCCGGCACGGTGGTGTGCGGTACCGCGCTACTGCTCGTATCCGGGCCCGCGATGTTCTGGATCTTCGGCTTGGCCCTGACGCTGTTCGTCGGTCCCGCGCAGGCCTCCGCGCGTTCTTTCCTGACCCGGTTGACGCCGCCGGGGCGGGAAGGTCAGCTGTTCGGGCTCTACACCACCACGGGCCGGGCTGCCTCGTTCCTGTCGCCGACCCTGTTCGGTCTGTTCGTCTGGGCTTTCGACGCGGATCGGGCGGGTATCGCCGGGTTGCTGGTGGTGCTCGGTGCCGGGCTGATCGCGGTGCTGCTGGTTGCCGCGCCCGAGCGTGAGCAGAAAACTGCGCCCGCAGTGACCGGGTAGGACTCTCGCGGTCAGGGTTTCCAGACGCCCATACCGAGGGCGATGAGCCGGACCTGCGCGATCGTGCGCTCGATGATCGGCTGCTGTTCGCGCGGTGGGGCGGAGACGTAGTCGGCGATACCGTCGGTCACGGTCGCGACCAGTAGGTCGGCCGCCACCTCCAGATGGTCCGGAGACCAGGAGTCCAGCGCCGGCACCCGAGAGAGATCGGCCACGAGTTCTCGCACGATCAGTTGCAGTTCGAGTGCGATCGCCGTGCGCAGGGCCGCGCTACCGCCGCGCTGCTCCCGGATCAGGAAACCGAACAGCTCCCGTTTGGCGGCGACCTCGCCGAAGACGAAGCGCACGGTTTCCGACAGCCGCGCATCCGGGGTCCGGCGCAACTGCCGCAGGGCCAGTCGCAAGGCCTGCACACCTTCGTCGACGAGAGTGGCGCCGAGGTCTTCGAGTGAGGCGAAATGCCGGTAGAAGGCGGTCGGCACGATACCGGCGGAGCGGGCGATCTCGCGCAGGCTCAACGCGCCGAAACCGCGCTCGGCGGCGAGCGCGAGGGTGCCGTCGAGCAGGGCCTGCCGGGTGCGCTCCTTGCGCTCGACACGGCTCGCTCCCTGATCGGTCATTTCAGTGAGCATACAGCCGTTCACCATTCGATCTTCTCCATCTTGTCGTCCGCGTCACACCGATTCCTGGTTGACAGTTCCGTCGGGGTATCCGGCTCACTAGTTGAGTGTACATTCGTGCACCGAAACTGATCGAAGTTTCGTGACGCGACCGACAGACAGGGACGGAGAACTCCGATGGCCCTCCTCGACCTGGTACAGACCCTGACCACCCCGCACCCGGTGGACCGGTACCTGGAACTGGTGCGCCCGATGCTCACCGTCCGCGATATGCGGGCCCGGATCGTCGGCGTGGACCGGTCGGTGCCGGGCACGCTGTCGCTGAGCCTGCGCCCGACCCGGCAGTGGGACGGCCTGCTGTCCGGCCAGTTCGTGCAGCTGGGAGTCGTAATCGACGGTGTGCGGCACACCCGCTGCTATTCGCCGGTGAACTCCCAGCACGACCGGCGCCGCCGGCTCGATCTCACCATGCGGGTGCACCCGCACGGCCTCGTATCGCGCCACCTGCACGAACATGCCGAGCCGGGAATGGTCCTGGACCTCGAACCGGCGTCCGGGGTGTTCCATCTACCGCCGCAGCGGCCGGGCCGGGTGCTGTTGATCAGCGGCGGCAGCGGGATCACTCCCGTGCTGTCGATGCTGCGTACGCTCGCCGACGAGGACTACTCGGGCGAGGTGATGTTCCTGCATTACGCGCGGTCGCCGGAGCTGGTGCCGCATCGGGACGAACTCGCCGCCATCGCTGCCGGCCATCCGAACATCTCCGTGGAACTGCGGTACCCGGAGCGAGACGGTCGCGGGTTCGATCACGAAGAACTCGTCCGGGTGGCACCGTGGTTCGCCGAGGCGCAGGCATTCCTGTGCGGCCCGCCGCCGCTGATGGAATCGGTGCGCGATGTTTTCACCGCCGAAGGGCTCAGTGAACGCCTGCACACCGAGGAGTTCGTCGCGACGGCGATCCCCGTGGACACCGCCGAAGTGCACGGGGCCACCACCTTCTCCGCCAGCGGGGTCACCGCCGAGAACGCGGGGGCGTCGCTGCTCGAGCAGGCCGAAGCGGCCGGGCTCAGCCCGGAATACGGCTGCCGGATGGGGATCTGCTTCTCCTGCACCTCGGTGCGGCGCAGCGGCTGCACCCGCAATCTGCGCACCGGTGACCTGGAAACCGACCCCGACCAGCCGATCCAACTCTGCGTCCAGGCCGCCGTCGGCGACGTGGACATCGAAATCTGATTCCGCGGTGCGTCCCGCGCACACCGGAATCCGATATCCGAACCGAAGGGGAGAACACAGATGACCATCCTCACCGAGACCAAGGACGGACCGCTGGTCCTCTCGCCCGATCAGGTCGAGGAGATCGGCCGGACGCTCGACGAACTGCGCGACCGTCTCGTCAGCGATCTGGGCGAGCGCGACCGCGAATACATCTACAACGTCATCAAGGCGCAGCGCGGTTTCGAGATCGCCGGGCGCGGGCTGATGTATCTGGGTTTCCTGCCGCCGTTCTGGCTGGCGGGCGTCGCCGCGCTGAGCGTATCGAAGATCCTGGACAATATGGAGATCGGCCACAACGTGATGCACGGCCAGTTCGACTGGATGCGTGAGCCGAACCTGAATTCGCGGGTGTTCGAGTGGGATACGGTCTGCCCGGCCGACCAGTGGAAGCATTCGCACAACTACATGCATCACACCTACACCAATATCCATGGGCGCGACCGGGATATCGGCTACGGCGTGCTGCGTATCGACGAGGATCAGGATTGGCACCCGTACTACCTGGGCAATCCGCTGTACGCGTTCCTGCTGATGGTGTTCTTCGAATGGGGCGTGATGCTGCACGACCTCGAGGCCGACAACATCGTCAAGGGCAAGCGCAGCTGGGCGGACCTCAAACCGCTGCTCGAGGGGCAGTTGCGTAAGTCGGGGCGGCAGGTGCTCAAGGACTATGTGGCGTTTCCGCTGCTGTCCGGGCCGCTGTTCTTGTCCACCCTGGCCGGTAATGTGACCGCCAATCTGGTGCGCAACCTGTGGGCGTACTCGATCATCTTCTGCGGGCATTTCCCGTCCGGTGTGCAGAGCTTCACCGAAGAGGAGACCGCTGACGAGACCCGCGGCGAATGGTATGTCCGGCAGATGCTCGGCTCGGCCAATATCAGTGGTAGCCCGCTGTTCCACATCCTGTCCGGGAACCTGTCGCACCAGATCGAGCACCACCTGTTCCCGGATCTGCCGGCCAACCGGTATCCGGAGATCGCGCCGGAAGTGCGTGCCCTGTGCGAGAAGTTCGGCCTGCCCTACAACACCGGGCCGCTCGGGAAGCAGATCGGTTCGGTCTGGGCCAAGATCTTCCAGCTGGCCCTGCCGCCGCAGATCCAGCAGTCCCGGTTCGCCCGCTTCCTGCCCGCTGTACTGCGGAAACGCGAAGAGCCCGGTGTTATCGTGATGCGTCAGCAGAGTCCAACCGGAGCGGGCGTGTGATGATCGGCAAATTCGAGGCCAACAAGGATCTGATCCAGGAACTCACCTCCTCGGGCGCGCGCCGGATCGGCAATATCGCGGGGATCATCACCGGCACCGTCGCCGAGGTGACCCGGGAGGTCGGTGAGTGGGTCACCGATGCGATCGAGATGAACGAGGCCGCCGCCGCGGCCCGCCGCGATTCGGCTGCCGAGTCCGGCCGCGATTTCACCGAGCGAGTGGAGGAATCCGGTGATCCGGCTACCTCCGAGACGAAACCGACGGTGACACCCCCGGCTGCCGATGTGGTGGATGCCGACGTGGTGGACGCCGAGATCGCGGACCCCGACCGTCCCGGTAAACGTTTCTGAACAGGCCCGGTAGCCGCCCGGTGGGATAGTTCACACCGGGCGGCTACCTATGGGCTAACCTCTGGTCTCGTGCCCGCCTATGTTTCCTCCCCGGAGCTGACCTTCGGATTCCTCTTCGCGCTGGAGGATCCCGAGCGGATCGCCGAGGTGGTGCGGGGCCTCATGGAACGGAAGACGGTATCGGTCTTCCGGCTCGCGCGGTTGTCCGACGACGCCGGGCCGCCGGAACGCTACGTGGTGAACTGGGCCGCTATCCCGCAGATATCCATCACCACCGACGCGCCTGATGCCGATGTTCTGCGCGCCGAGCGGGTGATGCTGGTCAACGCGTTCCTGGGGGAGGGCGGCGAGGTCCGGCTGTACTCGGCCGAAGGACGAACCCCGGAGTAACACGGGCGCGGAACCCGGTGGTCCTCCCGTGACTGTTTGGTGCATCGCCGTTACCGAACTGTAGCCTTGTCCCGGGGTTCGAACGTAGGCGATGGGCAAGGAGTTGGACGCTGTGGAGAACGTATTACGGCTGTTGATCGTGCTAGGGGGCACGCTGGCCGTGACGATCGCAATCGGCTGGGCCATCGACCGCGGGCTGCGGTACTGGTCGGCCCGCCATCCGAAGACCCCTATTCCCGGCCTGCTGCGCCGGGTGCAACTGCCGCTGCAACTGTTCCTCGGATTCGCCGCGCTGCGGATGACCTACCCCTTGGCCGACCTGAACCTGCGGCAGGACACCGTGATCCTCAGTGTCCTCGCCACGATGGTCACCATGTCGGCGGTATGGCTGGTGGTGCGTATCGCCGACGCCGTCGCCGACGGTCTGCTCAACACCTATTCGCGCCGCGCCCGCGATCCGCGCCGGGTGCGCCAGCTGAACACCCAGTTCACCCTGATCCGGCGGATTTCCAGCACGGTGCTCGCTATCGCGACCGCCGCGATTGCCATGCTGGTGTTGTTCCCCGGGCTGCGCGTCCTGGGCACCTCGTTGCTGGCCTCGGCCGGCATCATCGGCATCATCGCCGGTGTGGCGGCCCAGTCCACGCTGAGCAACCTGATGGCGGGGCTGCAGATCGCCTTCGGGGATTCGGTCAAGATCGGCGATACGGTCGTGGTCGAGGGTGAGATGGGCACCGTCGAGGAGATCACGTTGTCCTTCCTGACCGTGCGGATCTGGGACGACCGCCGGCTTACGATGCCGGTCTCGTATTTCAACAGCAAACCGTACGAGAACTGGTCGAAGGGCGGTAACGAGATGACCGGTACGGTTTTCCTGCATCTGGACCACAGCACGCCGGTGGCCGAACTGCGCGCGCGTCTCTACGAATATCTGAGCGATCACCCGGATTGGGACGGGCGCAGCTGGAATCTGCTGGTCACCGACAGCACCCCGACCGGAATCGAAGTCCGTGCGTCCATGACGGCCCGCGATCCCGACGCCGTATGGTCGCTGCGCTGCGCGGTGCGCGAGGAATTGATCGGCTGGCTCAACGAGAACTACCCCGGTGCACTGCCCCGCCTGGCGGCACTGGACGGGCTCGACGCGCCTGCCCGGTAGCGGCGATTCCGGCGGGCATATCGCCGACTCCTTCACGAGTTGATCTCGATGGCGTGTCTTTGTTTCGTGTTCATCGCGAAACGATGTGTTGTACCTCACAATTGAGGTACGGCCGCGCTGAAATTCGGCCGGCCGGGGCCAGCACTCTCGAAGGAGCCCGATCGCTATGACTGCTCCCGCCGGTTATCCGGTCCGTATCCGCGGCGACCTGGATCCCGCGCTGTCGCGCTGGATGTGGATCGTCAAATGGATCCTCGCCATACCGCACTACATAGTTCTGTTCTTCTTGCATATCGGATATGCCGTGGTCACGATCATCGCGTTCTTCGCGATCCTGATCACCGGCCGGTATCCGCGGGCGCTGTTCGATTACAGCGTCGGTGTGATCCGGTGGTCTTGGCGAGTGAGCTTCTACGCCTGGACTCCGGCCGGAACGGACAAGTACCCGCCGTTCGCGCTGTCGGCCGACGACAATTATCCCGCGGATCTGGACGTCGACTATCCGCCGACCCTGCATCGCGGTCTGGTGCTGGTGAAGTGGTGGCTGCTGGCCATCCCGCACTACCTGATCATCGGCGCGATGACCGGAGCGGCCTGGATGGTGACCGACGACCCGGACGAGATGGCCAGTGCGGCCGGTCTTCCGCTGATCGGTGTGCTGACCTTGGTGGCACTCGTCGGTCTGCTCTTCGTCGCCCGATACTCCCAGGGGCTGTTCGACTTCGTGATGGGTGTCAATCGGTGGATGTTGCGGGTGCAGATCTACACGTCACTCCTGCGTGACGAGTATCCGCCGTTCCGGTTGGATCAGGGTGCTCGTGAGCAGACGCCGCCGGCAGTCGATACGACCAAACCCGAGGTCTGACCGGAACTCACCGTAAAAGAAAAAGCCCGAGGGCCATGGGCCCTCGGGCTTTCAGGGTGAGTGACGGGACTCGAACCCGCGACAGCCAGGATCACAACCTGGTGCTCTACCAACTGAACTACACTCACCATTGCCGGTTTGCACCGGCGGCCTAGATACTAGCGCGTTCACCCCGCTGTTAGCCAATCGGTTTCCGGTGTGGCGTTGACCTGGGCCTATATCGACTCTTCGGCTGCGGCCGCGATCTCCTCCGCCGACCGGGCGCTGACCTCGGCGGCAACGGCGGTGATCTCCGCCGTCGACGGTCCAGGAGCGGGGACGAATACCGTGCGCCGGTAGTACTCGAGCTCCCGGAGCGATTCCCGGATATCGGCCAGTGCGCGATGGGTCAGGCCCTTCTCCGGCTGGCCGAAGTAGATCCGCGGATACCAGCGCCGGCACAGTTCCTTGATGGAGCTCACATCGATCATCCGATAATGCAGGTGCTGGTCGAGCAGCGGCATATCCCGGGCCAGGAAGCCGCGGTCGGTGGCGATGGAATTACCGGCGAGCGGGACCACGCCCGCGGTGGGCGCGTACTGCTTGATGTAGTCGAGTACCTGCTGTTCGGCCTCGGCGAGGGTCACGCCGGATTTGCGGACCTCCTCGGTGAGACCGGAGCGGGCGTGCATATCGGCAACCACCTGCGGCATGGCGGCCAGCGCCGCATCGTCGGCGTGGATCACGATATCCACACCGTCACCGAGGACGTTCAGTTCGCTGTCGGTTACGAGGGCGGCTACCTCGATGAGCTTGTCGTTGACCAGATCGAGACCGGTCATCTCACAATCCATCCACACCACTAATTTGTCGGACACTCGTCCCACCCTAATCAGCCCGGCTGTCCATGCGGTGCAATCGCGGTGGTCACGATCTGTGAACGACTTCCGGCGGGTGGGTCGTCACCCGCCGAGCTTCTTGTAGAAGGCGCCCGCGACGGGAGCGGTGAGCGCCCGCGGACCGTAGTTGCCGGCGGTGCTCATTCCTTTACCGATCAGCCCCGGAACCACCCTGGTTTTGTTGCGGGCCAGGCCATCGATCGAAATCCGTGCGGTGTACTCGGAAGAAACCCAGAGGAAATCCGGGACCATGCGGTCGACGAGTGATGCGTCGGCGGGGTCGGGTGTTTCGGTACGTACGGGGCCGGGAGCCAAAAGTGTGACGTGCACCCCGGTACCTTTCAGTTCGCCGCGCAGGGATTCGGTGAAAGTGTTGGCGAAGGCCTTGCTCGCCGCGTACGTGGCGTTGTTCGGGATGGGCATATTTCCGGCAGCCGAACCGCTGACCAGGATGCCGCCGGCGCGGCGGGCCAGCATGTTCGGCAGCACCGCCAGGGTCAGGTCCTGTACCGCGACCGCGTTGAGTTCGAGCTGGGCGCGCTCGTACTCCGGATCCAGGCCGGTGATCGGACCGAAGGTCGCGATACCGGCGTTGTTGCACAGAATCGAGATATCGCGCCCGGACAGTTCCTCACTCAGCGGCGCGCGCTGCGCCCGGTCGGCCAGATCGACGGCGCGGACCTCCGCGGTGATGCCGTGTGTGCGGGTGAGCCGATCGGCGAGTTCGTCGAGCAGTTCGCCTCGGCGTGCCACCAGGATGAGCGAGTAGCCGCGTCCGGCGAGTTCGGTCGCCAGTGCCGTCCCGATCCCGGAGGAGGCTCCGGTCACGACGGCGCGGCTGTCGGCGGTAGGCGAAGGCAAACCCATTGGCACACCCTAGGTCAGAATGTGTGGGATGGACTTTTGCGGGTTGTCCCAACCGCGTCGAGGAGTGGACGGTGGCGTGAATCCGCATTCTCGGGCTTTTCGTTCCCGGACCGCCGGTATGGCGTAACCGGAAATTCATCGGCTGAACTGTCAAGTGCTGTTGAGTTCTGGTCGATCGGCTGGCTCATGCTCGGCGTAGGTGATCGAATGTTCTGCATGGCAAAGATGACGTGCACCAGGACGCACCGGCCATCCGGAAGGCCGGTGCCGTGACCACCGGTCCTACCGTGCGCCGGTCTCCGCTGTATCGGGCACCGGAGCCAGGCACCCGGCAGATGGGATACCGCGATGCGGGCCACAGCCCGCGGCTCCGGGTGTCTTTGACCACCGGCGACGATCTACTCGCGCGGATACCCGACAGCGATGTCGCGACCTTCCGTGCCGACGCCCACCGGCGCCTGACACCGGCGGAATTCGCACGGGTCGATGCCGTATACACCCAAGGGCTCGAAGCCACCTGCCGCTGGTTCACCGCGCGCAGCGGTCGACCCTGCCGCCACGATCTGGACCGCCGGGCCGACCCGATCTGGTTCGGCCACAACGAGGTGGTCTGGGCCGAACGGATGCGGACCGTGCTGCGGCCGCGCCCCACGGCGCGACGGTTTCCGCCCGCCCGCGGGGTGGGGCGGACCGACGAATGGCTGGACATTCTCGGGCTCTATCGATATCTCGGCGGTTTCGTCGCAGGCAGTCCCGGGCGGGGGCACACTGTGGTCCGGTTGCGCGGCGCCCAGGCAGCCTTCCTGCTGCACGGTATGCGCCTGGAGTTGCCACCCGACCTCAGCTACTCGGTCGGTACCGGGCTGACCACCGGGCGACTCGACACCACGACCGTCGAACGGATCCGGGAGCGGACCGCCGATCCGGTCGATGCCGCGGCCCTTGCGACGATGCTCTTCACCGGCGCCACCACGGTGGAGCTGGGTTGTGTACCGCGTGTGGCGTCGACGGGCGACGCGCTCGTCTTCACCGGACCGATCGGTTACTCCCGGGCCGCCGATGTGTATGTATGGGTGATTCCGCCCGCGGCTCGCGCCCTGTTGCAAGAGGTATGCGCCTACCGGGAAGCCCACCCGGACAGTGGGCCGAAATTGTTCGCCGGTGCCGTCGGCGCGGCAGGCGGTCGACTCCGCGACACCGCCGCGCGATGTGGGATCGCCCTGCCGGAATCACACCACTGGCACCGGAGCTGGATTCGCCAGACAGGACTGCTCCGTGGACAGGAGCAGCCGGAGTATGTGCGCAATACCGACCTGCTGTTCGGGCTCCGCCTTGCTTCTCGGCCGGGGCCGGTGCGTGGCGAGTAGCTCCGGAAAGCCTGACGCTACGGTCGATCTGACGTGTTTGTGCGGCGCCCAGATGGGTACACCCACTCCGACTGGCCCGAACAGCTCAGTCGGGTGGGTGGAGCGCCCCCGGCAGGAATCGAACCTGCGACCTAGGGATTAGAAGGCCCTTGCTCTATCCAACTGAGCTACGGAGGCAGTGTTTCCACCATGGCGGACAACGGCCGCGCTGTCCAGCCGAAAAGTGTAGCGATCGATCCGATCGTTTGTTTTGGCGTGCCCGAAAAAAGGCCCCGCCGGGTCCGTCGGGGCCCGCCGAACTACTCTCGAAGCTATGTCGTCAGTCCAGGCCCCCGCCGTCGAACCCGTCGCCGAGGCCGGTCGGCCGGGCGGGTCGGCGGCTGTGACGGGCGCGCTGACGGTGGTCGCCGGGACACTGGCGGCATTGGTCGCGATCCTGGTGGCGAGCGCCTCGGCGGCCCAGGCGCTCAGTCTGCTGGGAATCCCCGATCCCGGCCCGCTCACCACCTATGGCCTGCCCGCGGTACGGGCCCTCGCCGATCTGTTCGCGGCGCTCACCGTCGGCGCCCTGCTCTTCGCCGCTTTCCTCGTTCCGCCGCAGCGCAGTGGGTTACTCGATACCGGCGGCTACCGCGCGGTACGACGAGCCTCCGGCCTGGCATTCGCCTGGGCGGTCTGCGCGGCGCTGCTGGTACCGCTGACGGTCTCCGACAGCACCGGCCGGCCGGTAACCGAGGTCCTGGCGCCGCAGGAACTGTGGGGCGTGATCGACCAGATCGAACTGGCCGGCACATGGCGGGTCACCGCCGTCGGCGCGCTGTTGCTGGCCATTGCGTGCCGGCTGGCGTTGCGCTGGGGGTGGACACCGGTTCTGTTCGCCGGATCGGTCGCGGTGATGATGCCGCTGGCGCTCACCGGCCATTCCTCTTCGGGCGGGGCGCACGATGTGGCCACCAACAGCCTGATCCTGCATTTGATCGCCGCGGCGGTCTGGGTGGGCGGCCTGGTCGCGCTGCTCGTGCACGCCCTGCGCGACGGTACCCACACCGGCCTCGCTGCCCGCCGGTTCTCGCCGCTGGCGGCGGTTTCCTTTGTGGTGCTCGCGGTGAGCGGGGTCGTGAACTCCTGGGTCCGCGTCCCGGTGGACGAACTGTTCACCAGCACCTATGGGCGCCTGGTCCTCGCCAAGACCGCCGCCCTCATCGTGCTCGGTGTGATCGGGTACTTCCAGCGGCGCTCGGCGCTGCCGGCGCTGGCCGCCGAACCGGGCAGCCGGCTCGCGCTGGTCCGGTTCGCGGGGGTCGAAACGCTGATCTTCGCGGCGACCATGGGCCTGGCGGCCGGCTTGGGACGGACGCCGCCACCGCCGCCGACCAGCGTGCCGACCCCGATCGAAGTGGAACTCGGGTATGAGCTGGCGGGCCCGCCGACCGTTTCCCGGTTGCTGTTCGACTGGCGGTTCGACCTGATCTTCGGCACGGTCGCCATCGTCTTGGCGGTGCTGTACCTGCTGGGTGTCCGGCGGTTGCGGGCGCGCGGCGACAGTTGGCCGGTGGGCCGGACCCTGGCCTGGATGCTGGGGTGTGCCGTGCTGCTGTTCACGACCTCGTCCGGGGTCGGCCGCTATGCGCCCGCAATGTTCAGCGTGCACATGGGCGCGCATATGGCGCTGTCCATGCTGGTTCCCATCCTGCTCGCACTCGGCGGAGCGGTGACCCTCGCGTTGCGCGCGCTGCCGCCGGCCGGGCGGGACGGAGCGCCGGGGCCGCGGGAGTGGATTCTGGCGGCCGTGCACAACCCGGTCTCGCGATTGCTCACCCATCCCATCGTGGCCTCCGTGGTGTTCGTGGCCGGTTTCTACGCCCTGTACCTGGGCGGGATATTCGACACCTTCGTCGATTCGCATGCCGCCCACCTGTTGATGAATCTGCATTTCCTGGTCAGCGGCTACCTCTTCTACTGGGTGGTGATCGGTATCGACCCGAAACCGCGCCGAGTGGAACCCCTCACCAAACTCGCCATGGTGTTCGGATCGCTGCCTTTCCACGCGTTCTTCGGCGTGTTGCTGATGGGTATGAGCACCGTGCTGGGTGGCTGGTTCTACCGCAGCCTCGGTCTGGACTGGCATTCCGACCTGCTGGGTGATCAGCGCACCGGCGGCAGTCTGGCCTGGGCCAGCGGCGAAGTACCGTTGGTGGTGGTGATGCTGGCACTGCTGATCCAGTGGTCGCGCAGTGACGCCCGGCTGGCGCGGCGCACCGACCGTGCCGCGGAACGCGACGACGACGCCGAACTGGCCGCGCACAACGCCATGTTCGCCGAATTGGCCAAGCGAGATCGGGCAATGAAGTAGATGACCGAGCAGAAAACCCCGCTGACACCCTTACAACCGTTTCGCCGCATCTACCGGTCCGATGTCCGTGCGGCCCGGCGGCGGCTGGGCAGGCATATCCGCAAGACTCCGGTGTTCCACACCGTCGTTCCGGGGCCGGGCGGGCCCGTTCCGGTGACCTTGAAACTGGAGTATCTGCAGCACGGCGGCACGTTCAAAGTGCGCGGTAGCTACAACGCGCTGCTGTCGGAGCGGGTATGCCCGGAAGATGTCGTGATCGCCTCCGGGGGAAACGCGGGGATCGCGGCGGCCCTGGCCGCGGCCGGTATGGGTAAATCCTGCACGGTGGTGGTGCCCGAATCGGCACCACATACCAAGGTCGCGGCGATGTGGTCGCACGGTGCGGAGGTGCGCTGGCACGGAACCACCTATGCCGAGGCCTACGAGCACGCGCGCGAGCTCACCGCGGAACGCGGTGCGCTGCAGTTGCACGCCTACGACCTGCCTGCGGTGGTGGCCGGCGCCGGGGTGATCGGGCTGGAAATCGAGGAACAGGTACGCGGCCGGCCGCCGGTGCTGGTCGCCGTCGGCGGCGGTGGCCTGGTGGGCGGGGTCGCTGCGGCGGCCGGTCGGCGCCGGGAGATCGTCGGGGTGGAACCCGAAGGAATCCCGACGATGCATTCGGCCCTCGCTGCGGGCAAACCGGTCGATGTCGAGATCTCCAGCGTCACTGCCGACGCCCTGGGGGCGACGCGGCTCGGGGAGATCTCGTTCGATATTGCCCGTCGTTACGGAGTCCGCTCGGTATTGGTCACCGACGACGCGATCACCGAGGCTCGCGACTACCTGTGGCGAGAATTCCGGATCGTGGTGGAGCTGTCCGGTGCGGTGGCGTTGGCGGCAATTCTCAGCGGTGCCTACGTTCCGCCGGAAGGTCAGCGCCCGGTGATCGTGCTGTGCGGGGCGAATACCGAACTTCCGGTGCTCTGAGCTGCCTGGATGGGTAACGGCTGCACCGTCCTTCTCCGTGCTGTGGACGCCGAGGTCCTCGCCGGCCGATGATCGAGGCCGACGCCCGGCCGAACGCCGTGGTGCCGTCGGGGGGTGAAAGGCTTGAATTCCACAAGTGCGCCGATACCGGTGAGTTGTCCACAGATCTGCATTCCGTCCGCCGCGGTGCCCCGGACGCGGGCACGATGAAATGGTCCCCGGAATCGCGGGGCGGGGGTTGCCCGGGGTGCCGGGCTCGACGAAGGGGGGACTCGTGTACGAAACTCTGGCAACAGTGGTGGGTACGGTGGTGACCGAGCCGATCAAGCGCGATCTCGCCGGCGGCGAGCAGATGCTGAGCTTCCGATTGGCCAGTACCGCGCGCCGGCTCGACCGGGAATCGGGTGAATGGGTCGACAACGGGATGCTGTTCCTGACGGTGAGCTGCTGGCGGCGCCTGGTGGCAGGCGTCGATGCCTCCATCCAGCGCGGCGATCCGGTGATCGTGCAGGGACAATTGCGCTCGAACGAATACCGCACTCGCGACGGCGCCGAGCGCCGGGATCTGGAGATGCGGGCCCATACCGTAGGGCCCGACCTCACTCGCTGCACCGCCCAGGTGGTGCGCCGGCGCACCGGGTATGCGATGGTGACCGGGAATAATCCGGCCGATCCGGACGCTGGGACGGCCGGAGACGGGGTGGCGGGGGAGCAGGACCATCCACTGGGGGAAAGTCGGCATCCGGCGACCGGCCGGTGAACGCCGACGTGTGAAACCGCATCGATGTTTGACGGATAGGGTGATCGCCATGGCTGAGTTCATCTACCAAATGAAGAAGGTTCGTAAGGCGCACGGCGATAAGGTCGTGCTCGACGATGTCACCTTGAACTTCCTTCCCGGCGCCAAGATCGGCGTCGTCGGCCCCAACGGCGCCGGTAAATCCAGCGTGCTGAAGATCATGGCCGGATTGGATCAGCCGAACAACGGCGAAGCCTTTCTCGCGCCGGGTGCAAGTGTGGGGATCCTGCAGCAGGAGCCGCCGCTGAACGAGGAAAAGACGGTCCGCGGCAATGTCGAGGAGGGCCTCGGGGAGATCAAGGTCAAACTCGACCGGTTCAACGAGATCGCCGAACTCATGGCCACCGATTACTCCGACGAGCTCATGGACGAGATGGGCAAACTCCAGGAGGATCTCGACCACGCCGACGCCTGGGATCTGGATTCCCAGCTCGAACAGGCGATGGATGCCCTGCGCTGCCCGCCGCCGGAAGAGCCGGTCACCAACCTCTCCGGCGGCGAGCGCCGCCGCGTGGCGCTGTGCAAACTGCTGCTGAGCAAACCCGATCTGCTGTTGCTGGACGAGCCGACCAACCATCTCGACGCGGAGAGTGTGCTGTGGCTGGAGCAGTTCCTGGCGCAGTACCCGGGTGCCGTGCTGGCCGTCACCCACGACCGGTACTTCTTGGACAATGTTGCCGGCTGGATCCTCGAGCTCGACCGGGGCCGGGCCATCGGGTACGAGGGCAACTACTCCACGTACCTGGAGAAGAAGGCCGAACGCCTCGCCGTGCAGGGTAAGAAGGACCAGAAGCTGCAGAAGCGGCTGAAGGACGAACTCGCATGGGTACGCTCCGGCGCCAAGGCCCGCCAGGCCAAGAACAAGGCGCGGCTGGGGCGCTACGAGGAGATGGCCGCCGAGGCCGAGAAGATGAAGAAGCTGGATTTCGAGGAGATCCAGATTCCGGCCGGCCCGCGACTGGGCAGCGTCGTGGTCGAGGTCGAACATCTGGACAAGGGCTTCGGCGATCGCCAGCTGATCAAGGATCTCTCGTTCACGCTGCCGCGCAACGGCATCGTCGGTGTGATCGGGCCTAACGGCGTGGGTAAGACCACTCTGTTCAAGACCATCGTCGGTCTCGAGGAACCGGATAGCGGCACCGTGAAGGTCGGCGAGACCGTCCAGCTGAGCTATGTCGACCAGACCCGGGCCGGAATCGATCCGAAGAAGACGGTTTGGCAAGTGGTTTCGGAAGGGCTCGACTATATCGAGGTCGGCCAGCAGGAGATGCCGTCGCGTGCCTATGTCAGTGCCTTCGGGTTCAAGGGCCCGGATCAGCAGAAGCCGGCCGGCGTGCTCTCCGGTGGTGAACGCAACCGCCTGAACCTGGCACTCACCCTGAAACAGGGCGGCAACCTGATCCTGCTCGACGAGCCCACCAACGACCTGGACGTGGAAACCCTCGGATCGCTGGAGAACGCGCTGGAACAGTTCCCCGGCTGCGCCGTGGTCATCTCCCACGACCGGTGGTTCCTGGACCGTACCTGCACGCATATCCTCGCCTGGGAAGGTGACGCCGACAACGAGGCCAAATGGTTCTGGTTCGAAGGCAACTTCGAAGCCTATGAGGCCAACAAGATCGAACGCCTCGGCTCGGAAGCCGCACGGCCGCATCGGGTGACGCATCGCAAACTGACCCGCGGGTAACGCCGTAGATCTTTTCCCGCGACCCGGTTGCGGGACTACCCTCGGGGCGGCGTCGGTATATCTTCCGAAAAATCCGCATCCAAGGGAGTGGGAAATGACGGTCTCGTCCGAATTGTCCAGCGAGGCTTGGGTTGCCGAACTGCCGGACAACCTCCGTGCCGGCCTCCACGCTCTGGAGGAGGGATATTTCCGGCATGTGGGCACCGACGAGGCGGACTGTGAGATCTCCAGTGCCGAGCTCACCTTCCGGGCGCATCTCGCACTGGCCCTGACCCGGCAGCCGGGTCAGGGCTCGGTGCGGGTCCACCACCCCGACGACGGGTCCGGGCTGGGCGCCGCGGTGCAGATCGTCACCGACGATATGCCGATGCTCGTGGATTCGGTCACGGCCCTGCTGGCCCGGCTGGGCGGTACGGTACGCGAGGTCATCCATCCCATCGTCACGGCGGAGCGGGATGCCGACGGCCGGCTCCGGGCGGCCTGGCCGCACGATGCCGATGCCGAGCACACCGGTTCACCGACCGGCCGCGAAAGCTGGATTCATCTGCAATTACATCCCGCGACCAGTGCCGAGCTACTCGACGAGATCGCCGCCGCCGTACCCGGGGTGATCGGCGATGTCCGGCAGGTGAGCAACGATACCGACGCGATCCACGCCGTGCTCCACGATCTCGCGGCCGGACTCGACCGGGTCGGTGATGCCGTCGTCACGGCAGATACCGATATCGCCGCCTCGGACTGTGCCGGGTTGCTGCGCTGGATGGCCGCCGGAAATTTCACCGTGCTCGGCTATGCGCGGTACCGCACCGAAGCCGGCGAGCCGGTGCCGGTGCCGATTCCGGATTCCGCACTCGGGGTGCTGCATCCGGGTACCGGGATAGGTTTCCAGGTACCGGTCGTCACCGGTGCGCCGCGTCTGCTGCGGATGACCCAGGGCCTCGTCCCGGTCACCATGCAGCGGGCGGTCTATCCGTTCTTCATCGGTGTGGCCGATGTGAACGACGCGGGCGAGATCCACGGCGAGCATCTGTTCATCGGTGTCTTCACCGTGACGGCGCTGCACGAGAACGTCCTCGATATCCCCGTGGTGGGCACCCGGGTGCGCTCGGCCATCTCCGGTAGTGGTTTCGATCTCGATTCGTTCTCCGGTCAGGCGATGCTCGAGGTCATGCAGGGCTTCCCGCGTACCGAACTGTTCGCCTGCGATGCGGCCACGCTGCGCCGCATCGCGGCCGCGGTACTGAATGTGGGGCTGCGCCGGCAGGTTCGATTGTTCCTGCGGGTCGATCCGTACGGCCGCTTCGTCGCGGCGATGGTGTACCTGCCACGGGACCGCTACACCACCGCGGTCCGGCTGGAGATGCAGGACATTCTGGTTCGCGAACTCGGCGGTGCCTCCATCGACTACTCGGCCCGGGTGAGCGAAAGCGAGCTCGCGAGTGTGTATTTCACCATCCGGTTGCCCGGTGCCGATACCACCGAGCCGGTGCGGGTGTCCTCGGCGGAGGAGATCTCCGAGCCCGAGCGGCTGCGCATCCAGAACCTGCTCGGTGAGGCGAGCCGCACCTGGGACGATCATCTCAACGACGAGGTGAGTGCCTCGACGGTGCTGGACCCACAGATCGTGCGTCGCTACTGCGAAGCGTTCCCGGACGCGTATAAACAGGATTTCAGCGCGCGGCGGGCCCTGGCCGATATCGACCGTCTGGAGCGTTTGCGAACGGGCAATATCGACCAGCACCTGTACCGCGTCGCAGAGGCACCCGCCGGCTCCTGGCGGTTCACGCTCTATATCGGCGGTGCCGGTATCTCGCTGAGCCAGGTGCTGCCGGTGCTTCAGAGCCTCGGGGTGGAAGTGCTCGACGAACGGCCGTACCGGATCCGGCGGGAAGCCGACGGTATCGGTACGGTCGGCGAACGGTGGATCTACGATTTCGGCTTGCTGGCGAGCGCTGAGCTGTTGCGCGCCGCACTCGATCAGGACCTCGACGCCGAACTGCTCGAGGTCGCACCGGGGACGCGGGCGCGTGCGGCCGGAGTCCGCGACCGGTTCACCGAAGCATTCGACGCCATCTGGTACGGCCGGGCCGAGGCCGACGGCCTCAACGAACTCGTTCTGCGCGCCGGACTGACCTGGCGTGAGGTCGCCGTTCTGCGGACCTACGCGAAATACCTGCAGCAGGCCGGATTCCCCTACAGCCAGGTCAATATCGCCCGCGTGCTGCACACCTATCCGGACACCGCACGATTGTTCGCGCGATTGTTCGCTGCCCGATTCGACCCGGACGGGTATTCGGGCGAGGAGGCCGATCGGCTCGAACAGCAGGTGCGTGAGCGGATCGACCAGGTCGTCAGCCTGGACGCGGACCGAATCCTGCGGGCCATGCTGGGGCTGATCCGGGCGACCCTGCGCACCAACTACTACGTCACCGACACCGACGACGCGGCCCGGGAATTCATCTCGGTGAAGGTCGAGCCTCAGGAGATCGCCGAACTCCCGCAGCCGCGGCCGAAGTACGAAATCTTCGTGTATTCGCCGCGGGTGGAGGGTGTGCATCTGCGGTTCGGTGCGGTGGCGCGGGGTGGTTTGCGCTGGTCGGATCGGCTGGAGGATTTCCGGACCGAGATTTTGGGTTTGGTGAAGGCGCAGGCGGTGAAGAATGCGGTGATCGTGCCGGTGGGTGCGAAGGGTGGTTTCGTGGTGAAACGGCCGCCGGCCGTTACCGGGGACGCCGCCGCCGACCGGCAGGCCCGGATGGCGGAAGGTGTCGAATGCTATCGGACCTTCATCTCCGGTCTGCTGGATATCACCGATAACGTCGATCTGGCCGGGGGGCAGGTGCTGCCGCCGGATCGGGTGGTGCGCCGCGACGGTGACGATACGTATCTGGTGGTTGCGGCGGATAAGGGTACGGCGGCGTTCTCCGATATCGCGAATGATGTGGCGGGGCGCTACGGGTTCTGGTTGGGGGATGCGTTCGCGTCGGGTGGTTCGGCCGGCTACGACCACAAGGCGATGGGGATCACCGCGCGGGGTGCGTGGGAGAGCGTGAAGCGGCATTTCGCGGAGCTGGGAGTGGATACGCAGTCCCAGGACTTCACCGTGGTGGGTGTGGGGGATATGAGTGGGGATGTGTTCGGTAACGGGATGTTGTTGTCGGAACATATTCGGCTGGTCGCGGCGTTCGACCATCGCCATATTTTCTTGGATCCGGATCCGGATGCGGGGTCGTCGTTTGCCGAGCGGCGGCGGTTGTTCGGGTTGGCGCGGTCGAGTTGGGCTGATTACGATCGGTCGTTGATCAGCGCGGGCGGCGGAATCTACGACCGCACGGTGAAATCGGTTCCGATATCTCCCCAGGCCCGTACGGCACTCGGACTGCCGGAGAACACCGTTTCGCTCGCGCCGCCGGAACTGATCCGGGCGATTCTGCAGGCGCCGGTGGATCTGCTGTGGAACGGCGGTATCGGCACCTATATCAAGGCGAGCACCGAAACCAATGCCGATGCGGGCGATAAATCCAACGATGCGGTGCGGGTCGACGGGAACCAGTTGCGGGTGAAGGTCGTCGGCGAGGGCGGCAACCTCGGTGTCACGGCGCTGGGGCGGATCGAATTCTGCCGCAACGGCGGGAAGATGAACACCGATGCGCTGGACAATTCCGCCGGAGTCGATTGCTCCGATCACGAGGTGAATATCAAGGTCCTGCTCGACGGTGTGGTCTCGGCGGGGGAGCTGGATCTCGCCGACCGCAATCCGCTGCTGGCGGAGATGACCGACGAAGTCGCGCAGATGGTGTTGCAGGACAACGTCTCCCAGAACTATCTGATGGGGATTTCGCGCGCCGAAGCGGTTCGGATGTTGAATGTGCATCGGCGGTTGATCGAGGAATTGGAGAACAGCCGGGGGCTGGACCGGCAGCTCGAGGCGTTGCCTGCCGATACCGTGCTGAAGCGCCGGCTCGAGGAAGGGGCCGGCCTCACCTCGCCCGAACTCGCCAACCTGCTGGCCCATGTGAAACTGGCGTTGAAAGCCGACCTGCTGGCCGGGGACCTGCCCGACAGTGCGTTCTTCGGCGCCCGGCTCCCCGACTATTTCCCGACCCCGCTGCGCGAGCGGTTCGGGGCGGCGATCAAGAAGCATCGTCTGCGGCGGGAAATCGTCACCACGATGATCGCCAACGAGGTGGTGGACCACGGTGGGCTCACCTACACCTTCCGGCTCGGCGAGGAGATCGGTGCCACCGCCACCGATACGGTGCGCGCCTTCGCGGCCGTCACCGAAATCTTCGGGCTGCACGAGATCTGGGAGCGGATCCGCGGCGCCGACACCTCGGTGGGGGTACGCGACCAGCTCGAATTGGAAACCAAACGAACCCTGGACCGCGCCTCGCGGTGGCTGCTCACCAACCGCCCCCAGCCGATCGCCGTGGGTGCGGAGATCAACCGGTACCGCGTGGGTATCCGCGAACTGGCGCCCAAGGTGCCCAGCTGGTTGCGCGGGCACCATGTCACGACACTGACCGATCACGCCGCCGACCTGGTCGCGCACGGGGCGCCGCTGGATCTGGCCACCGAGGTCTTCGGGCTACTGCACCTGTTCCCGCTGCTCGATATCGTCGATATCGCCGATATCACCGACCGTTCCGGTGACGAGGTGGGCTCGCTGTACTACGCGCTGAACGAGCATCTGAAGATCGATTGGCTGCTCGAGGCCGTGAGCCATCTGGAACGCGGCGATCGCTGGCATGCGCTGGCCCGGCTCAGCCTGCGCGACGATATGTACAGTTCGTTGCGCTCGCTCACCCTCGATGTGCTCTCCGGCGGCGACCCGGAGGAGAGCGCGGACGAGAAGATTGCATACTGGGAGTCCAAGAATCAGTCCCGGCTCGGTCGCGCCCGCGCGGCGTTGGCGGAACTGTTCGAGTCCGGAACCCACGATCTCGCCACGCTGTCGGTTGCGGCGCGGCAGGTGCGCAGCATGGTGAGTGGGGTGGGTGCCCAATCGGAGGTACCACGGTGACGAATGCTTCTGGCAACGGTGCAGGTGCCGAGGTGGCCACGGCCGCCCCGGCGCCGCGCTTCCACACGGCCGTCCATGTGCGCTGGTCGGATATGGATGTGTTCCAGCACGTCAACCACGCCCGGATGGTGACGCTGCTCGAGGAAGCGCGGATCCCCTGGCTGTTCGAGGCCGATCGCCCCACTGTGGCACTGCGTAACGGCTGTGTCCTGGCGGATCTGCACGTCAAGTACCGCGGTCAGTTGCGGCATGAGGACACCCCGCTCGATATCGCCATGTGGATCGAGGAGTTGCGCGCCGTCGATTTCACCGTCGCCTACGAGGTACGGCCCGCGGGTGCCACCCCTGGCTCCCCGGCCGCCGTCACCGCCACCACCCAGCTGGCGGCGTTCGATATCGAAACCCAGCGGCTGCGCCGGCTCACCGAAGCCGAACGGATTTACCTGGCGCAATGGATGGAAGCATGAGCACTGCCACTCCCACGATGCCGATCCGCTCGTGACATCCGACCAGCGAGTCCTTTCTGTACCGGACCCGGCAGAACGCGAGAATCTGGCCACGTTCCTCACCCGGGCCCAGCGGTTGGACCCGGCGGCGGTGGTGCGATTGCGCCGGCGTGGAGAAGGTCTGGTGACCGCGTGGGTCGCCACCGGCTTCGAAGCGCTGGCCACCCGTACGGTCGGCGCCGAGCTCATGGTCGACGATGCGACGGTCGGCGCCGAAACGGTACTGGTCGCCTTGGACGCGCCCGGCCCGATCGATCTCGGTTACTCCCTGGATTCGGCCTGGCGTGGCGCCCTGCCGCCCACCAGTGGGTTCGGCCATATCGACGACCTGCCCGCCCGGACCCTGGTGGAGCTGGCCGAACGCGGGGTCGAGCTGGCGAAGGAACACGGATCGAACCACGGCCCGCCGGCCTCACTGCTCGACCAGACGGTGATCACCGTCTCGGCCGACGAGGACGAGGTACAGATACCGATGCGGGTGGTGTTCGCGCTCACCTCCATGGATTTCATCCCGCACTCCGGAGACCGCGCGGAGGCGAACCGGATCCCGCCCGGGGAGTCGGTCCGCGTCCGTGCGACCAGAACGTGGCTCCGCCTGGATGCCCGCTACGGTTCCATCGCCCGGCGCAGGACCGGAAGTATTTCGCTGACGCCCCGATAAGGCCGCACTCCATCCGGCGCGGCATACCTGCCGGTCGCCGTCGTCCTTGCATCCGATCGACGACGTGCAGTAGCCGAGAAGACTGCGCCCAGGTTCCCTCTCCGCGCCCGCGAGCTCTCCTCGGTGCCGACTTCCGTGCGGCGCGATCTGGCCGACGCGAACCGAGCCGACTTGCTCGGCCGCGAGCCGATCACGCGGATGAGCCGGAGAGTTCGAGTGCGGGGCGGCCGACCTGCGCGGCGGTGCGCCGGAACTATGCGGCGCCCTCGCCGAGGTACTGCAACCAGCTCGGATCGAGTTCGTTGACCGTGGACAACAGACGCCAGTGCGGGCCTTTCGGGGAGATCAGCGGTGACCGCAGGGTCCAACCCAGTTCGCTGAGCAGTTTGTCGGCCTTGCGGTGGTTACACGGGGCGCAGCTCGCAACGCAGTTCTCCCAGCTGTGTTCGCCGCCGCGGCTGCGGGGGATGACGTGGTCGATCGTTTCGGCCTTACCGCCGCAGTAGCCGCAGCGGTAGCGGTCGCGCTGCATGAGGGCGGCGCGGGTCATGGGGACCCGCGCGCGGTAGGGGACCCGCACATAGGTGCGCAGGCGGATGACCGAGGGGATGGTGACGGTGGCCCCGGCGGAGTGCAGGACCGGGCCGGTGGGGTCGTGATGGACCGCGTCGGCCTTATCGCAGACCAGCAGCACGATGGCTCGGCGAGCGGGTAGCGCGGTCAGCGGTTCGTAGGTGGCATTGAGCAGCAGGACGCGGCGTTTGAGCCAGCTGATGTGCTGAGTGGGGTGGAGTACAGCGGCGGATTCGCCGCGGGAACGAGCGGAATCGGTATCGGCTGCGGTCTCGGAAGTGTGCCGGTTGACCGCGTGATCGGACAGCAGTTGCAGCGGAGGAGCCCCCGACCCACGAGCGTGGACGTCGGCGGGCTTCAGTTGTCGGTGGCGTATCGCCTCCGGTGATCGGGCGCCGGTCCGTTGCTTCATGTCGACCCCAAATTCTGCGTTTCAAGATCATGTGGTATCTCGCCGGGAGACAAGATTCAGTTGACCATGGAAAGCCCCGGAGTGCACGGTTATTTTGCACAATGGCCGGTTAACTGTCGCTGAAGCGACGTCCGAGGTCAACCGAGTCGACGACGCCGACGCAGACCGGCCGTATCGGGTGGCCGGACACTCCTTCGACGGTACGGACATATCGCCGAATCTGCGAACCCGAGGTGACGCGGGCACAATGGACGGCGCATCCAGCGAAACGAGAGGGTTCATGACTTCGGGTATTCCGGCTGCCGGCGATCCGGCCGGCGAACAGGCCACCATCTCCTTCTACGACGCCGTCGGCGGGGAGGAGACCTTCCACCGGTTGGTGGCAACGTTCTACCGTGAGGTCGCCGCCGACGAGATCCTGCGGCCGATGTATCCCGAACAGGACCTCGGCCCGGCGGAGCGCAGGCTGCGGATGTTCCTCGAACAGTACTGGGGCGGCCCCCGCACCTACTCCGACGAACGCGGCCACCCGCGGCTGCGTATGCGGCATATGCCGTTCGAGATCGGGCCGGTCCAGCGCGATGCCTGGTTGCGCTGTATGCGTATCGCGGTCGCCGAGATCGAGCCGGAGATCCTCGACGACGCCCACCGTCGCCAGCTGCTCGACTACCTGGAAATGGCCGCGAACTCCCTGATGAACGCCGCCTGGTAACCGGGTCGCCCCCCGGCAGGGTGATCAGGCAGCCGTTTCCGCTGTACGCCCCACACTGCGGCGCCGAGTCCAGCGAGGCCCTCGAAGGTTTTGGCCCGTCCCTGCGTTCAGCCCGCGAGACAATGCGCCGCAGGCGCGAGTATCGCGGGCTGAACGCAGGGACCAAGGGGGGCCAAAACCCCGCGCCGCCGGAGGCGGCGCAAATATACACAGCTGGATCGTCTACCTTTATTGTGTGAGCATTCTCGAGACAGTGGCGATTTTCGCCGGTATCCCACTGGGGATCTACCTCATAATCGCTGGTTTGTCGTATCTCGGTAAGCCGCTGCCCGGTGAGAAGCCGGTCCACTTCGATATGAGCAAGAAGTGGACCTCCGCGCCGGTGCTGTGGAGTGCTACCGATGAGGTCACCGGGCACGGTCATTCCTATGATGCCGGTGAATCGTCGCATGGTTCGCATGTGGCGTTCGACGCCCTCGAATCCCCCCAGGAAGCGCTGATCGGAGGCCGGGCAAGTGGCAAGTACTAAGTGGCCTGCGGTGGTCGAGTCCGAACTGCCGCGCGGGTACGTGATCACCAGCAGCGGGCGGGTCTCCGGCGTACACGAGGCCGGTGACGTGTTCATGGAGGCGCCGTTCGACAACGACGAGCGGCTGGCCATGGACAATGTGCTCACCGAGGCGACCCGCGCCACCAAGGTCCGGTTCAACGTCTATATCGGCGACCTCGGGCCCGATGCCGGTGCCACGGTGGACGCACTGTTCCCCACGACTCCGGAGGCGGCGCGGTCGGTGCTCATCGCTGTCTCCCCGAACGATCATGCCGTGGAGGTTCGCTCCGGCCGGGATGTGGCCGAGCGCGCCAATGACCGGGTGTGCCAGCTCGGCGTCACCGCTGCCCTGAGTTCGCTTCGCCAGGGTGAACTGATCGACGGTCTCGTTTCTGCAGTCCGCGTGATGGCGGCTGCCATCGGTCGCTGACCTTCCGGGAGCGCTCGCTACCGACGACGACGGCGCGTCCACCAGTAGGTGGACGCGCCGTTTGCCGTTTCCGGTCAGGAAATATCGAAGGCGCGGGCGCGCAGCGAGCGTTCGATTCCGGCCTTACCTTCGATTACCAGCCGTCGCAGGGCGGGCGGATGATCGGCGGACAGGAACTCGTCGGCGCGGGCCACCGCTTCGTCGCTGATCGCCCAGGCCGGGTACAGCCCGATCACCACGGTCTGCGCGACCTCACTGGACCGGCGCTCCCACACCGCGGGAATCTCCGCGAAATACCGCTCCACGAAGGGCTGCAGCAGGGAGCCCTGCCCCGCGGGGGCGAAACCGTTGACGATGGAGCGCGCGGTGATATTGGGCACCGAATCGTCCTCCATCACCGTGGACCAGGCCGATGCCTTCACCTCGGCGATCGGACGGGCCGTGGCCGCGGTGGCGGCCTGCCGGCGGCCGGCAGCGGTTTCGTCGTTGCGCAGCTCGGCGTCGATGGCTGGGGTCGTGTCCGCGCTCTCGGTGTCGATTTCTCCGGCCGCGGCAAGCGCGGTGAGCAGCCGCCAGCGCAGGTCGGTATCGACGGTGAGTCCGGGTAGACCCACCCCGGCCGGGTCGCCGTCGAGCAGTTCGCGCAGCACCTCGGTATGCCAGGCTGCCAGTTTCGCGCCGGTGAGGGCGTTGACGAACGCCAGCTGGTGGTCGGAACCGCCCTCGGCCTCCCGGGCCAGTTCCAGCAGGCGATTCGCATAATCCTGCCAGCCGGTGGTGTCGGCCCATTCCGGGCCGGCGTAGCTGCGCAGGGCGGTATTGGCCTGCATGAGCAGCCGCTGCACCACTCCGATCTCGGATTCCGCGCCGATACCCCGCTGCACCAGCGCCACGAAATCACGGGCCCGGAACTCGGCCTGCCGGGTCATCTCCCAGGCCGCCGACCAGGCCAGGGTGCGGGGCAGCGGTTCGGCGATATCGGCGATGTGGTTGACCAGGACATCGAGTGAATCGGGGTCCAGGCGGACCGAGCAGTAGGTGAGGTCGTCGTCGTTGATCAGCACGAACTTGCCGCGAGGAACGCCGACGAGTTCTCCGACCTCGGTGCGTTCGGCGGCGGCGAGATCGAGTTCGACCCGTTTCGTGCGGACCAGTTTGCCCTCTTGATCGTCGTAGACGCCGATGGCCAGCCGGTGGACGCGCTGCTCACCGGCACCGGGGGCAGCGCCCTCCTGGATCACGGTGAACGAGGTGAACTTGCCGTCGGCGCCGACCTCGAAATCGGGCCGCAGAATATTGAGGCCGGTGGTCTTGAGCCACTGGGCGCCCCAGTCGGACAGATCGCGTCCGGAGGATTTCTCCAGGGCCGCCAGCAGATCGTCGAAGGTGGCGTTGCCGTAGGCGTGGTCGGCGAAATAGGCGCGCAGCCCGGCCAGGAACGGCTCCAGCCCGACGTAGGCCACCAGCTGTTTCAGCACACTGGCGCCCTTGGCGTAGGTGATGCCGTCGAAATTGACTTCGACAGCGGCCAGATCGGGGATATCGGCGGCGATCGGGTGGGTCGAGGGCAGCTGATCCTGCCGGTAGGCCCACGACTTCTCGACATTCGCGAAGGTGGTCCAGGCGCTCGTGTACTCGGTGGCCTCGGCCTGGCACAGCACGGACGCGAAGGTCGCGAAGGATTCGTTCAACCACAGGTCGTCCCACCACTTCATGGTGACCAGATCGCCGAACCACATATGCGCCATCTCGTGCAGCACGGTTTCGGCGCGGCGTTCATAGGAGGCCCGGGTGACCTTGGACCGGAAGACGTAATCCTCGAGGAAGGTCACCGCCCCGGCGTTCTCCATCGCCCCGGCATTGAACTCCGGCACGAACAGCTGGTCGTATTTGCCGAACGCGTAGGGGAGGCCGAAGTTCTTGTGGTAGAAGCCGAAACCCTGTTTGGTCTCGGTGAACAGCCGGTCGGCGTCCATGAACTCGGCGAGCGAGGCGCGGCAGTAGATACCGAGCGGGATACTGCCGTGGTCGTCGGTGTAGGTATCGGTCCATTCCGCGTACGGTCCGGCGATCAGCGCGACCAGATAGGTGCTCATGAGCGGTGTCGTCGCGAACCGGTGCCGGCCGCCCTCGACGCTGCCGGCGCCGTTGGAGATGACCTTCCAGTCGGCGGGCGCGGTGACCTCGATATCGAAGGTGGCCTTGAGATCGGGCTGGTCGAAGCAGGCGAACATCCGTTTGGCGTCGGCGGTTTCGAACTGGGAGTACAGGTAGACCGCCTCGTCGGCGGGGTCGACGAACCGGTGCAGGCCCTCGCCGGTGTGCGAGTACTCGCAGTCGGCCTCCACCACGAGTTCGTTGCGTTCGGCCAGATCGGGCAGGGTGATACCGGTCGACTCGTCGTAGTCGGCGATATCGAGGGGTTTGCCGTTCAGTACCGCCGAGCGGATGCCGCGGGCGACGATATCGATGAAGGTCTGCGAGCCGGGCTTCGCGGTGAAGGTGACCGTACTGCGCGAGAAGAACGTCTGTTCGCCCGGTTTCCCCGCGCTGTCACTGAGGTCGAGGTCGATGCGGTAGTTCTCGACCGAGACGACGCCGGCGCGTTCGATCGCCTGTTCGCGGGTGAGGTTCGGTGCGGACATCGGGCTCCTTCGATTACACAGAGGTGCGGGCACGAGCGCTGTCCACAATGCCACGTCGGTAAGGTTTGCTTGCAGTGAAGTCAGTTGACTTCGCTCCAGTCGAGGATCAGAGGATCGGAGCCGCAACGTGAAGCATGTGCACGCCGGAAAGGTGCGCGACCTGTACACCGACGGTGACACGCTGCTGCTGGTTGCCTCGGACCGGGTCTCGGTCTACGACGTTTCACTGCCCACACCGATCCCGGACAAGGGCGCGCTGCTGACGCAACTGTCGAACTGGTGGTTCGAATTCTTCGCCGATATCCCCAACCATGTGCTGTCCACCACCGATGTGCCCGCGGAATTCGCCGGCCGGGCGGTGCGGGTGAAGCCGTTGAAGATGGTGCTGGTGGAATGCGTGGCGCGCGGATACCTGGTGGGGTCGGGGTGGAAGGAGTACCAGCGCAGCGGTTCGGTGTGCGGGGTGGCGCTACCGGCCGGGCTGCGCGAAGGTGACCGGCTGCCCGAGCCGATCTTCACGCCGACCACGAAGGTCTCCGATACCGGTCACGACGAACCGATGACTTTCGACCAGGTGGTCGCCCAGGAGGGCCGCGAGATCGCCGAGCAGCTGCGCGACCGCACCCTCGACCTGTACGCCCGGGGCGCGGCGCATGCCGCCGAACGGGGCGTGATCATTGCCGATACCAAGGTCGAGTTCGGCTGGGACGGTGATGTTCTCACGCTCGGCGACGAACTGCTGACCTCGGACTCC